>NZ_LGCL01000004.1 GCF_001306115.1 Ornatilinea apprima
TTCCAGCGCGTTCATTTTGAACTCTGGTGGGTATTCTCGGTAATTTCTCTTTTCCATGCCTGATCTCCATTTCTTTAGTTTTACCCGATCAGGACATTTTTTGTGTCCACTTTTTTGCACCATTCCACTTACCGGGGAAGGCCGGGGGACCACCCGAGGGGTGGAAGGGATTTAGATCCCCGTAATTTTCGGTCGAATGAACGCCGTCCGCACCCTACGGAAAAACCCCGCATGCAAAAGCGCGTGGACCAGAACGGCTCCACGCGCTTGAGAAATTGGATTGGGGCAAGGGTCAGATGTTAAAGCGGATGTTTAACACATCCCCGTCTTTGACAATATACTCTTTACCTTCCAGGCGCAGCTTGCCTTTGCCTTTGCACTCAGTCAACCCGCCCAGCTCTACCAGGTCGTCATAGGCTACCACCTCGGCGCGGATAAAACCCTTCTGCAAATCGGTGTGGATCACCCCGGCGGCCACCGGCGCGGTCGCGCCGCGCTCCACCGTCCAGGCGCGCACTTCGTCTGGCCCCACGGTGAAGAAAGACTGCAAGCCCAACAGGTCATACGACAGGCGGATCATGCGGTTAAGGCTGGGTTCTTCGATGTTGTACTCGGCCATGAACATTTCACGGTCTTCGGGTGGAAGTTGGGCAATGTCCATTTCCAACTTGCCCTGCAAGGCCACCACCATGCTGCGCTGGTGCTCGTAGGCAATCTGCGGCGCGGTCTGCCCTTCGGACAGGTTGAAGACCACCAACACCGGCTTCTGGCTGAGCAGCCCAAACCCGGAAAGCGTTTTAGCCTCTTCCTCGCTGATCTCAATGTCGCGCAGCGGGGTTTCTTCGCTCAGCGCGGCGTGCATGCGGTTGAATAGCTCAATGTCGCGCTCGATGAGGCCCTTGTCGCGCCCGCCGCCCTTGCGCCGCTCATCGGTCAGGCGCTCCAGCTTGCGTTCCACGGCGATCAGGTCGTTGAGGATGAACTCGCTATCCATCGTCTCCAGGTCGCGCTGCGGATTCACGCTGCCCGCCTGGTGGGGCACGTTTTCGTCTTCAAAGCAGCGCACCACATGAATAAAGCCGTCCATTTGCGTCAGATGGTTAAGCAACTGCCCGGAGATGCCCGAGCGGCCCGCGGAACCGTCCAGACCGGCGATATCGGCATAGGTTACTTTGGCATAGATGGTCTTCTTAGGGTTAAACATGCCCGAAAGCCGGTCAACGCGCGGATCAGGCACGTCCACCACGGCAGTGTGCACTTCAATCTTGCCGGAAACCGGCAGCGTGGGGGTAGAGCTGCCCGTCAGGGCGTTGAATAACGTGGTTTTGCCCGATTGGGGCAGTCCAAAAATTCCTAGTCGCATGTTAAAGAAATACCTTGACCCTTCTGCAAAGATTGGATATACTAAGCGTGCAATTGCCGAAGTGGCGGAACTGGCAGACGCGCGCGACTCAAAATCGCGTACCTTCGGGTATGTGGGTTCGATTCCCACCTTCGGCACTGATTATAACATAAGCCACCCTCCAATTTCGGAGGGTGGTTTGAGTTTAACCCCAGCGCCGGGGTCAGGCGGCGCGCTTCAGCGCCTCCCAGGCGCGGCGCTGACGCCGCACGCGCAGCACCAGATCAAAGAAGCGGATGATGTGTTTGATCGGCTGGATGTGGCTCTTCTCCGCGCCGTAAATAGTGCGAATCGGCACCCAGGCCAGGCGCATACCCTCGCGCACGCACACCGCAATCATCTCCACCTCAAACTCGTAGCCCTGCTGCTGGCTGCTGAGCAGCTTTTCCATCAGCCGCCGCGAGATCAGGCGGTAGCCCGACTGGTTATCGGGGATCTGCGCGCCCACTGCCCAAGAGAACAAGCCGCGCCCCAGGCTGTTGCCCAGCCGCCGCGCGGGGGGCATCTGGCTGAAATCGCGCGCGCCGATGATCAGATCGGGCGTTTCATCGGTGTAAGCCCGCATAAACGCGGGAATCTCCTGCGGGTCGTGCTGGCCGTCGGCGTCCAGGGTGAGCACGGCTTCATAACCGCGCTCCAGCGCCAGGCGAAACCCGGCGCGCAGGGCCGCGCCCTTGCCCTGGTTGGGGTTTTGCTCCAGCACCTCTACCCCCGAGGCGCGCGCATGCAGCAGCGTATCGTCGCTCGAGCCGTCGTCCACCACCAGCACCGGCAAGCAGGCCGCGCTTTGTTCGGCCACAGCGCGCACCGCCGCGCCTTCGTTGTAGGCCGGGATGAGTGCCAAAATGTTCGTTGAGCGATCAGCGTTCAAAGGTCACCTGTTGCGCCAATAGGCATAAAAAGGCCAGCTCTGCCAAAGCGAGCCGGCCGGTGTTTCTAAAAGATGGGGCTATTCCACTTCGCTGGCAGTCACTTCCAGCATGCGGTCGCCCTGTTTGATGGCATTGACCACGTCCATGCCATTCACCACCCGCCCAAAGACGGTGTGCTTGCCGTTGAGGTGCGGCTGCGGCGAATGGGTGATGAAAAACTGGCTGCCGTTGGTGTTGGGCCCGGCATTGGCCATCGACATTACACCCGTCTCATGCTTGAGGGGGTTGCCTACCAGTTCGTCTTCAAAGCGGTAGCCAGGGCCGCCCATGCCGGTGCCGGTTGGGTCGCCGCCCTGAATGACAAAATTGTTGATCACGCGGTGAAAGGTTACACCGTCGTAAAAGCCTTCTTTGACTAAAAACACAAAATTGTTGACCGTTTTAGGCGCGTGCTCCGGGTACAGGTCCAGCTCAATCGTGCCTTTGTTGGTCTTCATCGTTACCCGGTAGGTTTTAGCCGGGTCAATTTGCATGGCGGGGGGAGTCTTCCATTGTTTCGCGTTCATCATGTAATCCTTCTGTTAGGGGTGAAAAACCAATCCGATTATAACGTAAAAACCGGCGGATTAATCGCCGCGCGCTGGCAGGCCTGCCGGCAGGGAGAAGTTGCCATCGGGGTTGGGGGGGAAGTCGTACACACGCAGCACCGCGCGCACCGGCAGCGGGCCGTAGAGATGCGGGAAGAGTTCTTCACCACCGGTGGTGTTTTCCCATTGCACCTTCATCCCGCTCACAGTGGGATCAATTTCCAGCAGCACCAGCCCGGTTTGCCCGTAAAAATGACGGCGCGCCGACGAGCACACCTGGTTGAGCGCCGAGCAGTGGATAAAGCCCTCGCTCTCCAGGCTGGAGGGGTGATAAAGCATGGAAGAGCGCGCCTTGCGCCAATCTGAACGAGTTGTAATATGGTAAATGGGATCTGTATTCATGCTGCTTTTAATGGTTTTCCTTTAATCTTCTACCACCTGCACCAGGTGGGGATAAAAAGCCACATATCCACTGATCTGCCGGGCAGCCTCTTTGGGCTGCGGGTAGCTCCAGGCCGCGTTTTGCTTTTCCACGTTTCCCACGCGGATGTGGTAATAACTGGCCTCGCCTTTCCACGGGCAGGTAGTGTGGCGGTCAGAGGGGAGAAAGTATTCCATCTTCAGCGACGCGGGCGGAAAATAATGGTTGCCTTCCACCACCTGGGTTTGTTCACTCTCAGCAATAATTGTACCGTTGAATACGGCTTTCATCGTGATTCTCCTTCCAGCAATTTAATGATGCAGTGATAAAAGAGAGATGCAGCTCATGCCGGGCAGGTTACCTGCCAAAGGAAAACTTGTTTTTAAGGCTGGTTCTCAAAACGCCGGCAGCAGTAGAGTTGAAAGCCGTAGACCAGATGCAGCGCGCCGTTCAACGGGAAAAGCGGAAAAACCCAACCGCCCGGCAGACTGCCGCTGCTCACCAGGTTCACCCCGGCAAAAAAGAGGAAAGCCAGCAGGGTCAGCGCTCCGCCCGCTATGGGATGCCACCAGGCCCACACCAGCCCGGCCGCCATTAACCCAAAAAAGAGCATCATCAATATCTCGGTCGCGGTGAGAGCGGCAAAGGCGGGCAGCCCTTCGCCAAAGAAGATCACCAGCGTCAGAACCAGCAGCAACACACTCACCAGGCGCGCCGACCAGCGTGTAATTTCAATCCAGTTCACTTGTTTCATTCTTCACTCCTGTTTGCTTTTTTCCTTATGGGTGGTTTCCTCCTGCGTTTTTGTTGATCGCTTTGAACGGTTTTTTCCGTTGAGAAAATAAGAGCCTGCTCACGCAGGCTCTTGAATGGATTTACTTTTTTCCTAACAGTCCGCCCAACCCTTTGGCCAGATCGTCCAGACCGATCTCACCGTCGTCGAGCACACCGTCTAGCTGACTGCTCAAAGGCGCTGGCAGCCGGTCTTTCAGGTAGTTCAGCACAACTGGCACCACTTTACGGGCCATCTCTTCGGAAATGCCCGTTTTCTTCACCAGCAGCTTGACCAGTTCATCCATGCCGGTCTCCTAGTATTTAACAATGCGCGGAAGCTGTTTGGCCTGCGCCACCCAGTCGGCCACCTGGGCCTCGGTGGGCATGGCGCGCACCAGTTTCTTGGCAGTGTTGACTTCCACCATCTTGGCGTACAGATTCTCGGGCTTGCGCTGCGCCAGCTCGGGAACCGTATCCACACCAGCTTCTTCCAGCAGGTCAGCGTATTCCTGGCCCACCCCATTGATACGGAACAGATCCACCGCGTTGACCCATTCGAGGATTAATTTCTCAGGGATTCCTGCTTTTTGCGCGATCTCTTCGCGCCCTTTGGGGGTGCTGCCCATTTCCAATAATTTATCGGTTGTCGTTACGCCGGCTGCGCGCAGCTTATCGGCATAGGTTTCGCCAATGCCTTCCACATATTCCAGTTTTGCCATTTTTTCCTCCGAAATATTCTGATTGAAACCAGTACGCACTGTTACAGTTTCTGATTATTTTCCTTAATCCATTCTAGCATTAAAACCAGTTAAAAAGAAAACAAGCATGCGGCAAGGAGTTATTCCAATTCGCCTTCCGCCGGCAGCGGATTGACCAGCACCGCCGCTTCGCCGTTCAGGTGTGAATAATCGGCCCAGCGAACCAGGTTGGCGCGCAAGTCATCGCCGCGCGCGGTCATTTCAAATTCCGAAACCGAGCAGTTGGCGTTACCAATGGAGAAGACCACGTTCATATCGGCCGCCGGGCAAAGGTCTTTCAGGGTGAACGAGAAAATACCGCCGTGGCCCACAATCACGATGGCGCGGTTGTCTTTGCCGCGCAGCACCTGAAGTAAACCGGCGCGCATACGCCTCCACAGCGAGTGATAATCGTCGCCCCCTGGGAAGCGCGCTTCCGGGTGGCCGGTGAACCACTGCTCGACAATCTGGTTGTGAAATTCCCATTTGGCCATGGTGGTGGGCGGCTCTTCCAGGCGGCCCACGTCCACCTCGCGGAAGTTGTCCATCACCGTGACCGGCAGGCCGAACGGCTGGGCGATCAACAGCGCGGTTTCATGGGCGCGTTTGAGCGGCGAAGCGTAGACTTCGTCAATCGGGTAAGGCAGACTGGCAAAGTACTGCCCGGTCTGGCGCGCCTGGGCGCGGCCCTTCTCGGTCAGCGAATAGTCCACATGGCGGCTGGAGAGTTGCTTGGTAATATTGGCCGGGTTTTCACCGTGCCGCACCAGAAATACGCGGTTCATCACAATGGGTTTCCTTTAATCCGTCCGATAAGCTGCCCGCATTATACCCGAAGCCAATCACCCTTTTCAAACCGGGCCGGCTTCAAAGGTGTATTCAAAATCCTGGGCGCGCGAGATGGGTTGAAACCCGCGCCGCAGCAGAATCGGCTCGCTCATCGGGCTGGCATCCACCGTCAGAAAGCGCGCCCCGCGCTGGCGCGCCTCGATCGCGCGCGCCGCCAGCAGAGCCTGGTACGCGCCCTGGCCGCGGTACGCCTCCAGGGTAGAGCCGCCCCACAGGCTGGCAAACTGCGTGCCGGGATGGTAGCGAATCCACGCCAGGCTGACCGGCTGCTCTTGCGCGTACACGGCAAAAAAACTCAATTCTTGCGGGTTGGCCAGCATCTCATCCACCAGCAGCGCGCCCAACTCGCGCATGCCCTCGTCTTGCCACACCGGCACTTCCACCGCTTCAAAAGCCGCCAGAACAGCCTCAGGGTCGCTCAGGCGGCGGGCCGTCTGGGCGGGCGGGTGGAAAAACGCGGGCGGGGCGCTGTCCATGTCCAGCACCAGCACCGCTTCCAGCTCCTGGGCGGAAAATCCGCGCGTGGTGAGGCGCGCTTTCAGGTCGGGCGGGGTGTCGTGATCGTATACCTTCCAGGTGAAATCCTGCCCGGCGGCGCGAAAGCGGGCGATCTCGGCTTCAATGGCCGCGTCCGCATTCGACTCGTCCAACCGTGAGTAGATCACAAAGCCGCGCTCGGCGGGCCGCAGGTTGATGTGCCGCACCGTTAGCGGACCGTCCTCGCGCTGAATGTCGGGGTAATCCACGTCCACGCGCTGTTGGTGGTCAAAAATTTCGCGAAGTTCTTCCAGCTTCATAAAAATCCTTTATTCCGAGAGGTCCGAAGTGCAATGCGGACAGCGCACTGCTTCCACTGGGATGGCGGTGGCACAGAACGGGCAGGTTTTCTCGCTGGGTTCGGCCGGGGCGGCGGGTTCTTCTTTCTCCACCAGGTGGTTCACCGCCCGCACCAGCAGAAAAACAGCCAGCCCCACAATCAGAAAGCTGATCACGCTGTTGAGAAACACCCCGTAATTCAGCGTTACTGCCCCGGCTTCCTGGGCGTCGGCCAGGGTGGCATAGGGAGCGGCCGGCTCGCCGCTTTTCAGCAGCAGGTAAAGGTCCTTAAAATCCACTTTGCCCAGCAACAGGCCCACGGGCGGCATAATCACGTCGTTGACCAGGGAGTTGACGATTCCGCCAAACGCACCGCCGATGATCACGCCCACCGCCAAATCGACCACGTTACCGCGCAGCAAGAATTTTTTGAGTTCAGCCCACATTTTATTCCTCCTTCCGTCCCTGCTCCAAACGGCTGAGCAGCCACCATTGGTAATCGTTCACCCACGCGTAGCCCTCGTTTTGCGCGGCCTGGTGCAGGTCTTCGCGCTCGCGCGGCATCAGCACCCCGCAGATTTGCCCGCCGCCTTGCGGCAACCAGGCGCGCGCGGCGCGCAGCCCCTGCGCGCTCAATTTGCCTTCCAGCCACACGCCGCGGTAATTAAAGGTCTCCACCGGCACCAGGTGCTGGCCGGGCGGCAGGGGCGCGGGCTCACTCAGCGGCCGCGAGCAGACCCACAAACGCACAACCCCATCAGCCGGGGCAAACCCACAGGCCGCGAAGGCGCGCTGGCTGGCGTGGTTCTCGAGTTGAATCAGCGCGCGCGAGAAAGACGCCCCGCGCTGCCAGCCGGCGCGCAGGTTGTCTTCAATCAAGCGGCGCGCCAGCCCCTGCCCGCGATAATCGGCCAGGGTGCCCAGTAAATCCACCTCCCAGCGCGGCACGCCCTCGCCGGAGTACGTGAGAAAACCATCCACAAAGGCGGCCACCCGCCCGTCTTCCACAAAGGCAGCGCTGTGGTGGCTCTCCAAACGCAGCACGCTGGCAATACAGTCCGCGCTGTTTTCTTCCTCCGGCCAGACCTGCAGCCGCGCCGCGTTCAGGGCACGCGGGTCCAGGTCTGCGCCGCTGACCATGCGCAATGTGTTCGACAATGATTCACCTTCCTTTAAGTGAGCCCGATGAGCGCGCGCAGGGCGTCCAGATCACCCACCGCTTCGAGGCCGGCGTTGCGCCCGATTTCATGGAACCATGTTTTTCCGCCCGGCCCCGAAAGGCGCACTTCCACCCGCGAAGTGAGGGTTTCGGCGATGCGCCGCCCCATTCCCTCGGGCGTGGGGGCCTGCAGCAGCCCGCCCTGAGTACGCTCGGCGCGCATCTCCAGGCGCAGACCGCCGCCGCGCACCACCCACAGCAGTTCATGCTCTAGCGCGCGAAACACTTCCACCCGCGCGCCGGTGTAGGTGGCAAAACGGTGCAGGCGGCCTTCGCGCTCCAGGCCGATGATCATCCCGGCAAAAGACCGCCGCTGCCAGGGGATGACGGCAATGGACGCGGTGAGACAGGTGTTGGGGCTGTCAAAATGATGGGTCTGCATCCACACCCAGGCCGAGGGAAACGCCCGCCCCCAGTCTTTTTCCATGTAGCCCGTCCCGCCGCTGAAATCCATCGTTTCGGCGTTGATGCGCAGGCGGCCCTGCAGGGAATGGTAGAAGCTCAACACACCGTGATAGCATTCCATCCCCGGCACCCAGGCGTACTAGCCCATCACCCCCGGTGAGAGCAGGCGCACCGGCCAGGGGCGCGGGGTTTCAAATTGCACCTGCCCGATCAGTTCCATTTCTTCGCGGATGATTTGCAACTCAACCTGTTGGCTGGTAAAGCGGTTGGGGCCAATTTGCACTTCAAAGTGGTCTTTCGCCGCGGAAAATTCTTCCAGCGGGAAGGGCAGGTAATTCACCCGCCCGCTTTGACCATCAAGCACCTGAATAAAGGCATGCGAATCCGCGTGGTTTTTGCCTAAAAACACACCGGGGATGACCACCCAGCGTTGGTCTTCTTCGCGATTGACCAGCTTAAAATACCAGCCCTCAAAGAACGGGGGTTGCGCCGTATGGCCGTGGTAGATTTCGGGATGAAGAATGGAATAAATGGAAGGCATGGCTGGCTCTTTCTGTCTTCTGATTTTCTGATCATGCCAGAATCATGCGCGCATTGCAAGGCCAGAGATTAACGTTTCGGGGTGCGGGGTAAGAACAGCACCATTGGCGCTCCCAATAGATACAGGCCGGCGCTGCTCGCGAAGGCAGCCGTCAGGCCAAAGGTATCTCCCAACGCGCCAGCCACAATGGAAGCCAGAGATCCAATCAAAAAATTAAAACCCAAAAAAACACCCAGAGAAAATGCGCGGTTTTGGGGCGCGCTTTCTTGGATGAGGGCCATCATTGGCGGGTTGACACACAAAATACTGAAGCCCATCAACAGCAGCAGCGGAAGCCGCGCGGCAGATGGCGCCAGCACAAACGCGCCGGTCAGCAAGGGTGCGGTCATAATGGAAAACATAATCATCTTTTTGCGCCCCAGCCGGTCACTGAGCGACCCGCCCAGCAGCGCGCCAAACAGACCGGCGGCCTCATAGATGGTTAAAGAAGCCCCTGCCAGCCACAGCGAAGCGCCCTTCTGCGTGAGATACACCGGCAAATATATGGCCATCGCGTTTTCCAGCATGGAGCGCATCACCATGAGACCGATCAACGGCAGAAGCACCGGCTTCATTTGGCGCAGCGCGCCGCGCCACGGCAACCCTTCTGAAGCTTGCATTGCGTTCATTGGGATGGCGCGCAAGCGAAAATATAGGATGAAGGAGGCGGCCCAGCCCATCAGCATGGTGAAGGGTAACCCGGGCAGAGTCAACCAGCTTATCGCGCCAACGGCAATCAATGGACCCAACGTACGGCCCAACTCTCCACTCACCATCCAGTAGCTCATGCCGCGGCCCAACTGGCTGCCCGAGACTTGACCGGCCATGGCTGGCGCCACCGAATGAAAAGCTGCCGAACTTAACCCTGCCACCAGCAGCAGCACCAGAATAGCCGTGTAACCAGGGGCGATTCCCAGCAGGCTCATAGCCGTGGCAGTCAAAGCTGGCGTCAGAATGGCGATCCAGCGCAGGTCGCGCCGGTCTGAAAGATGCCCCAGCAGCGGTTGCAGCATGGAAGGCAGACGCAAGCAGGCAGTAAACAACCCAACCTGGGTGTTGCTGAGACTGAACTTTTCGATCAGCAGCGGCGCCAGGCTGGGTAAAAAGGCCGGAAAAGTGTCGTGCATGGCGTGCGCGCTGGCAAAGGCGCTGACATTTGCAGCCTGAAACAATTCTTCGGTTGTCTTCTCTGGAACTGCGGAACGGATTTCTTCCATGCGGTCTCACTTTGGCCAGGGGTAATTATTGGCTATTGTACCAGATGCAGCACCCTAATAAAAACTAGCGCCAGAGAGGGTGGAATTCCTCTCTGGCGGCCATTTAATGCGTTTAGATTTTGTTTTTTCTTCCGTTAATTCAGCGGTTAACCCTTGCTGGGGATGTAACGGGCGATCTTGCTGGCCAGGTTGGCAATCGGCATGGTTTGCATCCACACCCGCCCCGGGCCGGTGAGGGTGGCCAGGAAGAGGCCTTCACCGCTGAACATAATATTGGTAATTCCCTTGACCATCTGGATGTCGTACTGCACGGTCGGCTCAAACATGGCGATATGCCCGGGGTCTACTTTAATGCGCTGGCCGGCTTTGAGGGTGTAACCTTTCACCTCACCGGGGATTTCAAAGAACACGGTTCCGGGGCCAGTTACCTTTTGCAGAATGAAGCCCTCGCCGCCGAAAAAGCCGGCGCCCAGTTTTTTGCGGAAATGCATTTCCATCTGCACAGTGTTTTCCGCGCACATAAAGGCGTCTTTCTGCGCGATCAGACTCTGGCCAGCCTCAAGTTTGATATCGATTACCTTGCCAGGCGCTTCAGGAGTAAACACCATAAAAGCCTGCGGCGCGGTACAGGTGTAAGTGGTCATAAATAACGATTCACCCGCCAGGGCGCGTCCCAAACCAGCCATCAGACCGCCGCGCGTATTGGTGGCCATTTCAATGCCGTCGCTCATCCAAGACATGCCGCCCGATTCGGTGAACATGGCTTCGCCCTGTGTGAGATGCACTTCCAATGCCTGCAAAACAGTGCCGTCAATTTTGTACTGCATACGGTTCCTCCTGTATTAAGACCCACAATGTGTAAAAATGTGCTGTTGATTTATTGTACAGCGAGTTATCCCATTGTGGAAAGCGGTTTCAAAGCAATTGCGTCAAAACCATTTTTTGTGGATACAAAAAATAAGGAGCACTTATGGGATTGTGGAGGCGTACTGGTTTGTTCAGGCAGGCCTGGAAAAACCGCAATGCCAGTTGGCCGGTTCTTCACTTACGAGCGGGTCAGGCCCAGGCGCAGCACATCCAGCATCTGCGGCTGCAAGCGCGGGTTGGCGCAGGCCAGGTCGTAGGGCGGTTTGAAATAGGCTTCGTCACCGCGCAGGGTGGTAACGCGCCCGCCGGCCTCTTCCACAATCAAGCCGCCGGCGGCCACGTCCCAGGAATGGATGCCGATTTCCCAGTAGCCATCCAGTCGCCCGGCGGCTACATAACACAGGTCCAGGGCCGCCGACCCCAGGCGGCGCACCGAGCGCGCGCGCATGCAAAAATGGGTAAAGTGGTCGAGGTTGGTGGCTTCCTGCTCGCGGATGGTGTAAGGGAAGCCCGTAACCAGCAGCGCGCTGACCAGTTCCTCCGTTTGCGAAACGTGGATGGGCGCGTCGTTCAGCCACGCGCCCTGGCCGCGCCGCGCGCTGAACATCTCGTCGCGCATGGGGTCGTAGACCACGCCCAACTGCACCGCGCCGTCCCAGGCGCAGGCCAGCGACACTGAAAAGATCGGCACACCGTGAGCGTAATTCACCGTACCGTCCAGCGGGTCGATATGCCACACGCGCCCGTTTTCGCCCTGGGTCAGCCCGCCCTCTTCACCCTGAATGGTGTCGCCGGGGAAGCGGCTTAAGACCTGGCCGGTCAAAAATTCTTCCGACTGCCGGTCAATTTCGGTAACAATATCGGTCAAGCTTTTATAGTCAACCTGGTGCTGGCGGCCAAAGCCCTCGCGCAGAATCGCGCCGGCCTGGCGCGCCAGAATTTTCAAATCGAGTAGTTGTGGTTGTGTCATCTTGCTGTTCGTTCGCTTTCATTCCATTAATTTACCGGCTGGCAACGTGCCGCGCGCAACAAAAACCGGCCCGCTGGCGTGCGGACCGGGTGCGTGCCGGTATTCGCGGAGACACTAATCGTTCTGCTGTGAAGTTTTTCCCGCGCTGCGCAGCTCTTCCAGAGTCTGGTACAGTCGTTCCAACTCGGACTGAATTTTATCACGGTCATCAATCACCTGTTTGAGCAGGGCCTCAAACGCCGGGCGCTGGTGATCGGGCAGGGTTTTGAGCAAGCGCTCGGTGCGCTGGATCTGGGTATTCTTGTGCGCCAGTTTATTCTCCAGCCGCTCGCGGTAGCCCACATAAAAATCACGCGCCGGCATGGGATCCAGTTGGCTGCCTGGCCCCTGGGTGAGAATCTCGGCCACGGTGAGCAGAAAATCTTCGGTGTCAATCGGCTTTTCAATGAAGCGCACCCCACCCAACTGCAGGGCAAAATTTTTATCGTCTTGGGTAAGGTAGGTGGCCGAGATGAAAATGATGGGAATGCGGCTGGTGCGCGGGTCTTTGCGTAAATTGAAGGCCAGCGCGTACCCGTCCATTTTGGGCATGAGGATATCGGTAATCACCAGCGAGGGGTGCTCATTCTCCATGATAGCCAGTGCTTCTTCGCCGTCCCGCGCGGTGATCACCGGGTAGCCCTTAAATCGCAGGGTTACTTCCAGCAGTTCAAGCAGGTGCGGGGTGTCTTCCACCACCAGGATCGGGCCAAATTGCACATTCATACTTTGATTTTAACCGCTTTGAGACACGGATTTCAACTATGTGTATTTACAGTTTTGCAAGCAGTCCGCGCATTTTACAACTCACCGTTTGATTCAGCGATCAGCCGCTCAAAAAAGGCGCGGATATAGGCGTCGCGCTCTTCAGCCAGCTTTTTCGCGGCGTGGGTGAAGAGGCGCTCTTTGATTTTAACCAGCTTGAAGAGATGCTCATGATAGGCGCTGTGCGGCTCGCCGGGTTCTTTTTCTCCGCTGGCTAAAAAGCGCGCCGAAGGCTCAGCGTAGATGGGCTGCCCGGCCAGGGTGGCGTAAGCCACCACACGCACCACGCCAATCGCGCCCAGCACATCCAGCTTGTCGGCATCGAAGAGCACTTTAGCTTCCACCGTCTGCGGCTCATCGCCGTTATGGCGAAAGCGGTGCGCGCGAATGCAGTGCTGCACCGCCGCGATGCGCTCAGGCGGCCAGCCTTCTTCGGCCAGCACACCGGCGGCAAATTCGGCTGAGGCAATGTGATGCTCTTTGCGCTGCTGGCTGCCGGCCGCGCTGTCGGCCACGTCGTGCAGCAAGGCCGCGGCGCGTACAATCTCCAGGTCGGCATTTTCTGCCTGCGCCAGGCGCTCGGCGGTGCGGTAAACGCGCAGCACATGGTCAAAGTTATGCACCGATTCGGCGCTCTGGTACCATTGGCGGGCTTGTTCCAGGGTGGGCATGTTGTCTGGTTTCCTTCCAATCAAATGATGGGCGCGTTGTAAACCACTTCGCCTTTTTTAATCACCGTTTGCACCTGGTTAACGCCAAAGCGGTAGGCCAGGTCGCGAAAATCGCCGCTTTGCAGCACCAGCGCGTCGGCCTGTTTGCCTGCTTCCAGCGAGCCAACCAGCCCATCGCGCCGCACGGCGGCCGCGGCGTTGATGGTGGCGGCGCAAAGCGCTTCGGCGGGGGTCAAGCGCATAGCGCGGCAGGCCAGGGCGAGCACAAACTGCATATTCTCGCACCAGGCCGGGCCGGGATTCAGGTCGGTGGCCAGGGCCAACATCCCGCCAGCAGCGATGATCTGCTGCGCGGGGGTGTACTCATGCTGTCCCAGGCCAAACGGCGTACAGGGCAGCGACACCGCCACCGTATCAGAGCGCGCCAGGGCTTCGATATCGCGCGGCGAGGTTTTCACCAGGTGATCGGCCGAGACCGCGCCCAGCTCAGCCGCCAGGCTGGCCGCGCCGATGTTTTCAAACTCGTCCACATGCAGCTTAAGCGGAAAACCCAGCGCGCGCGCCGCCAGCAGAATCTGGCGCGTCTGCTCCAGGTCAAACACACCCTTCTCGCTGAACACGTCCACAAAGGGCAGGGCGCGCGCGGCGGCATTTTGCTGCCACCAATCGCGCACAGCAGGCAGCATCACCGCGCAGATGTGGTCGGTGAAGGCCTGCGCGTCGCCGTTGAACTCCGGCGCCACGGCGTGCGCGCCCATAAAGGTAGGCGCAATCTCCAGCGGACCCTCCTCATCCAGCGCCAACAGCACTTCCAACTGCGCCAGCTCCGAGGCCAGGTCCAGGCCGTAGCCGGTTTTGGCTTCAACGGTGGTGGTACCGTGGGCCAGCATGCGCCGGGCCCGCTGGCGGGTTTGCGCCAGTAATTCATCGCGGCTGGCCTGGCGCGTGGCGCGCACCGTGGCGGCGATCCCGCCTCCGGCGGCCATAATTTCCATATAAGACTTGCCCTGCAGGCGCATTTCAAATTCGGCCGCGCGGTCGCCGGCCCACACCAGGTGGGTGTGCGGGTCTACCAGGCCGGGCATCACCACCCGCCCGCGCGCGTCCAGGCGCTCGGCGCGCGGGTAGCGCGCCAGCAGCGCGGCGCTTTCGCCCACAGCGGCGATGCGACCCGCTTCCATTAACATGGCTCCATCGGCGATAATTTCCAGGCGGTTCATATCGGCTCCGCGGCGCGGGCCGCCGGCCAGCGTAACCAACTGTGATGCGGAATGGATGAGCATTTCACACCTCCTTACACGGGTTTCTCGCCGGTTTGCTGTCCGTGAGCGTCCATTCGAATTTGAGAAAGGGCCGCGATGGCCAGCACATCAAAGAGCAGAGCGGCCAGCAAATTGGCCCAAATGCCAAACGAAGTAAACAGACGCGCCGAAAGGAACGCGCCCACCCCGCGCCCGGCGGAGAGCGCGGCCACGTTCAACCCCAGCATGGTGGCGCGCGCGCCCGGCACAATTTCGGTCACAATGGGCATGCTGCTGACAACCGTAATCTCGTAGCTGATGTAGAAGAGAAACAGACCCACCAGCGCGCCCGGCAGTGAACGCCCCAAGAAGGGCAGTGCCAGCGAGACCAGGCAGTTGGCCGTCAGGCCAATGAAAATGGCGCGCTGCTTGCCAATCCGGTCTACCCAACCGGCAGTCAGCGACTCGCCGCCCAGTTCGGCAATCCCAATCACCGCCGAAGCCGCCCCCAGCGCGGCAATTTTCAAGCCAAAGGAATCCTCCAGCCACACACCAAACACCACGCCAAACACGTCGTTGGCGATATTGTACAAGAGACCCATCAATAGCGCCGCCACAGCCGCTTTCGACGCCACAATCTGGCGCGCCCCATCCAGCAGACTGGCTGCCTGCCCGCGCGCGCCATCCGGCGCGTCGGCTGGCACCACCGAGAGCACCACCACAAAGACGATGATGCTTAACACCGCCAGAATGGGAAAGACGGCAAACCAGCCGTAGGTTTCGAACAGCAGCCCCACCAGCGGAATACCAGCGAAAAAGCTGGCTGCCCAACTGATCTCGACCAGCGCCAGCACGCGCCCGCGCTGAAAGTAGGGGACGTGATCGGAGATATAGGCCTGGATGGACGGAGCGAAGATGAAAACACCCAGCGAGTGCAGGCACAGCGTCAGCACAAACACCGGGTACACCGGCCAAATCAGAATCGCCAGCGAGCCCAGCACAAACAGGCCAACCCCCAGCAGCATACCGGTTTTACGCCCGTAACGGTCAGCAATGGGGGTGATGAACGGCGTCAGAATGCCGCCCAGCGAGCGGTAGGTGATCACCGAAGAGATGGCGTACAGGTCTACTCCCAGGCCGCGCGCGAAGAACGCAAGGAATGGGTACACCATGCGCAGGCTGATGTTGAACACAAAACGGCTGAGCCCAAACAGGGTTACCTGACCGGCCAGGCTGACCGGACGGCGCGCGGTGATTGACGAAGCGGAAACAGGATCAAAAGGGGAGTGACTCATACAGCAATACCACTGTGTTGAGAGGGGAAAAGATTTCTACTGATTGTACCTTGAATTGGCGCGCGCAAATCAACTGGTTCTCTTCATCAGAGCAACTTGCAGACGGACTTTCTATGGAACAAAGCCTGGCGAGAATGACAAAAAAATAACCTCCCCGGAAAGGGAAGGTTATCGCAAAAAGCAATTTTTAGCGGCCGCGCGGTTGCTACGGCAGGTAGGTGAAGTAGACCTGGCGTTGATTGTACGCCGAAACGATGCCCGCCTGTTTTAAGGATTCCAGCTGCGCGTCTGGCGCAACCACCGCGCCCGCCACCGCATGCCTCTCCAGAAAGCCTCCTTCGCGCACATCCTGAAAGCGGTCATCCCCCCAATCCACCACAATCTCACCGCCCGACAAAACCAATACCCACTGGCGGTCGATAGACAAGCCGTGAGACATTCACACCCCCTTATTCTCTGATGATACCGGCGGATGAGAGCTGCCGGTTAAAGGTTGATCACCTGGGCAAATGTGGTCTGAGACAGGCGATGAACCAATTCTTCCTGAGCATCGCACCAGACTGGCCGCATGGGGCACTTCGAGCCGAAGGGGCAGGCGCCTTTATTCAGCGTGCACTCGTTGAGCGACAGCGGGCCATCAATGGCTTCCACCACTTCCAGAACGGAGATTTCCGCAGCCGGGCGCGCCAGAGAGACACCGCCGCGCGCGCCGCGCGAAGTGTGAATCAAACCAGCAATTGAAAGCTGAGATATAATCTTGGCCAGGAAACTGGGCGGAATATTCTTATTTTCGGCTATTTGGCTGGTTGCCGCACGTTGATTGGGCTCAAGCTCAGAAAGATACAGCATGGCCCGCAAGGCATAGTCGGCCTGTCTTGTGATTTGCATTTCCTTATACCTCGTGATGGATAAATTTGTGATTACTTCTGTAAAGTGGGTAATTTTTCTCTGGATATTAGTCTAAACTTACCAGAAAAATACCACAAGTGATAGAGATCACCCCGCAATACTGATGAATCGCCCTGAATATGCAATTCCTATCCAATTTGACTAAATTATACTTCCAAATTTAACCAAATTCAAGCTGCTTTGTCCGAATTAGAGTTAAGCATCTTGCCAGCCCCCCGCCTGTGGTAGAATCCTGGCTATGGAAGAATACAAATTCGTTTACCCTCTGCAAGTTCGCTACGGGGATCTGGACCCCCAATGGCATGTCAACAACGCGCGTTTTCTCACCTTCATTGAACAGGCGCGTTTTGCTTACCTGGTAGAGCTGGGCATTTTTGACGGAAAAGACTTCTTTGAAGTGCCCTTCATCGTCGCCGATATCCACGTGGCCTACCTGGCGCCCATTCACCTGACGCAGACGATTGAAGTGCGCATGCGCACGGGTAAACTGGGCAACAAAAGCCTGCGCTTCGACTACCTGATCGCCGACAGCGATACCGGCGAAGAGTTGGCCCGCGCCGAGACGGTAATGGTGGCTTACAACTATCACACCCGCCAGAGCATGCCGATTAAGGAAAGCTGGCGGCAGGCCATTCTGGACTACGAAGGACAGACCCTGTCCTGAGAAAAGCGCTCACACCAAGGAGATTCCCATGCCCCTGCCGACCATCAACCTGGATGACCTGCTCGCCTTTCTGACCGACCTGCTGCGCACCCCCAGCCCTACTGGCTTTGCCCACCTGGGCATTGAGCGCGTGCGCGCTGAGTTGGCGCCGCTGCCCGGCGTGCAAGCCCGCCTCACCCGCAAAGGCAGCCTGCTGGTAACCCTGCCCGGCGAGCGCGCAGACGCTCCGCGCGCCCTCAGCGCGCATGTAGACACCCTGGGCGCGATGGTTAAAGAGATCAAAGCCAGCGGGCGGCTGGAGCTGACCAACGTGGGCGGGTTGAGCTGGAACGGCGTGGAAGCCGAGGACTGCACGGTTTTCACCCAGTCGGGGGCGCAAATTCCCGGCTCGCTGGTGCCGGTTAAAGCCGCGGCGCACGTCTACGGCAGCGAGGTTACCACCACCGAGCGCGGGCCGCACAGCATGGAAATGCGCCTGGACGCGCGCACCCAGAGCCGCGAAGAAACCGCCGCCCTGGGCATTCAGGTGGGCGACTTTGTGGCCTTCGACCCGCGGGTGTCGCAGCATAACGGCTTCATCCGTTCCCGCTTTTTAGACGATAAATCGGGCGTGGCCTGCATGGTGGCCGCCGTGAAAGCCCTGGTCGCGGCCAATCTTCAACCGCGCCAAACCACCTATCTGCTATTCTCCAACTTTGAAGAGGTGGGGCACGGCGGTTCCGCCGGGCTGCCCGCCGACACCGCCGAGCTGGTGGTGATCGACATGGCCGCCATCGGCGAAGGCCAGAATTCCGACGAGTACCACGCCACCCTGTGCCTGAAAGATTCGAGCGGCCCGTATCACCACGGTCTCAGCAGCCGCCTGCGCCAGATCGCGCAGCAGCACGGCATCGATATCCGCCCGGACATTTACCCCTACTACGCCTCGGACGGCTCGGCTGCCTGGCGCGCCGGGCACGACCTGGCCGTGGCGCTGATTGGCCCGGGGGTAGACGCTTCGCATCACTACGAGCGCACCCACACAGACGCCCTGGCCGATACCACCCGCTGGGTTTTAGCCTACCTGCTCGCGGAATAGCCCACGCCCATGAACGAAAAAATATCCCAACTGCTGCGCCTGCTGGATGACCTGTTGGCCGCGTTGTTTTACCGGGAAACCGAGAAAAAACACGCCTGGCTGGGAGGGGTGTGGCTGGCCGGCTTATATGCCCTGGGCGTGTACGCCTGGGGGCGCTTTCTCAACTGGGGGAAAATCCCCTTCGATTGGCTGGACTGGGCCGAAATCAACGCCCCGCGCACCGCATTCCTCAAAGACGCCATGATGTTGGGTGTACTGCCCCTGCACATGCCGGATGCCTCTGCCCTGCGCGAGGTAACCGACCGTTTCATGTGCTTGCCCGACGTGCTGCTCTCGCCCGATATTCTGCTGCTGCGCTTCATGGAGGTGGGGCCTTTCTTCCTGGTGCACACCCTCATTTTGTATACCCTGGGCGCGCTGGGCCTGCTGGCGCTGCGCAAGAAGTTTAACCTCTCGCTGGCGGCCTTTACCGGCCTGTTCCTGCTTTTTAACTTCAACGGGCACATTTTAGCGCACTACAGCGTGGGGCACATCACCTGGGGCGGCTACCTGCTCTTCCCCTGGTTGTTTCTGCTGGCCTTCCAGTTTTTAGAAGGCGACTACTCCTGGAAGTGGGTGGCCAAAACCGCCGGGCTGCTGCTCTTGATGTATTTGCAGGGCTCGTTTCACCAGTTCGTCTGGTCGCTGATGCTTCTTGGCCTGCTGGGGCTTACCGCCCGCGAGTGCTTTATTCCCGCCCTGAAGGCCCTGGTGTTCTCTTGCCTGCTCAGCCTGGTGCGCATTTTGCCGCCCGTTCTGCTGCTGGGTAAATTTGATCAGGACTACCTGGGCGGCTACCCCACCGCCTGGGACATGCTCATGTCGATGGTCAGTTTCAAATTTCCGGCCGAATCCTTCACGGTGCAAAGCATGCTCAGCGACCTGGCCTGGTGGGAATATAACCTGTACATTGGCCTGGCGGGGGCGCTATGGGTGGGCGTTTTTGGCCTCTACTTGTGGGCGCGCCGGCGCGACAGCCAGCACGGCTACCCGGCTTTTTGGCTGCCCATTGTGGTGCTGACGCTCTTCTCGCTGGGACGCATCTACCGCGTGGTGCGCTACATTCCCATTCCCCTGCTCTCTGGCGAGCGCGCCAGCATCCGCATGCTCATTGTGCCGGCGGCGCTGCTGATGGTATTGGCCGCTCTGGAAATGCAGCACTGGCTCAACCAGCGCCGCCCGGGCTGGCTGGAACGGTTGGGGCTGTTGGGCGGGTTGCTGATGATCGCCCACGATTTATGGCAGCATCTCAAGGTATGGCAGGTGGATAACGCCTACCTGCCATTTGACGTTACACCTGTGGATCTGGATATCAAGATTGTAGCCAACCGACCCGACCCGCCTTATATCACCATGGTGGCGGTTGGCGCGGCGCTTTCGCTGCTGACCCTGATCTTCTTGCTGGTCATGGCGCGGCGCGAAGCCCGAGGGGGAAAAGGTTAATGTATTTCTTATTCAAATCGCTGTACAAACAAGTTAATCCTTTGCTCGAAGCGCGCTAAACTCTGGTAGAATCAAAGTAGAGACACCAGAATAACAGGTGACGAAGCCTGGCATGCGCCCGGCGTTCCTTACAATTTGATTTATTGTTGATTCCTGGGCAGTATAAAACCTGGGACTGGTGCAATCGGAGGTAAATATCATGGCAGGAATGGAAAGATTCACACAACGCGCGCGGCGCGTTCTCAGCCTGGCTCACCAGGAAGCTGAGCGGATGCGCCAGGAGCGCATCGACACCGAACATCTCCTGCTCGGGTTGATTCAAGAAGAAGGGGGCGTTGCCGGGCGGGTTCTACGAGAATTGGGCCTGGAAATGGATCGCGTGCGCGAAATGGTTGAGCGCCTCAGCCCACAGGGCGAGTACCGCGGCGGCAAAATTGACCTTTCAGCCGGCGTTCAGCAGGTGCTGGAATTCGCCATTGACGAGGCCCGCCGCATGGGGCATCACTACATCGGCACCGAGCATCTGCTGTTGGGCCTGATCCGCTCTGAAGACGGCCAGGCGATGAACACCCTGCGCAAGCTGGGCGTTACACCCGAGCAAATTCGCCGGCAGACCCGGCGCGTGCTGCAAGAGAGCAGCTCATCCACACCGGCGACCAGCGGCTCTACCCCGCGCCAGCCGCGCAAGGAGAAAGAAAAAGATAAAGCCAAAACCCCGCTCATCGACCAGCTGGCAACCGACCTGACCGCCAAAGCGGAAGAAGGCAAACTCGACCCGGTAATTGGGCGGCAGATGGAAATTGAGCGCGTCATTCAAATTCTGGCGCGCCGCACCAAAAACAACCCGGCCCTCATCGGGCAGCCGGGCGTGGGCAAAACTGCCATTGTGGAAGGGCTTACCCAGCGCATTATCGACGGCGATGTGCCCGCTCTGCTGCTCGACAAGCAGGTACTGCAGCTCGACGTAGGATCGCTGATCGCCGGCACCATGTACCGCGGCCAGTTTGAAGAGCGACTCAAACGCGTCATCGACGAGCTGAAAGCCTCGGGCGCGATTCTGTTTATTGACGAAGTGCACATGCTGGTGGGCGCGGGCGCGGCCGGTTCCTCGGTTGACGCTGCCAATATTCTCAAGCCTGCCCTCTCGCGCGGCGAGCTGCAGGTGATCGGCGCCACCACTATGGACGAATACCGCAAGCACATCGAAAGCGACGCGGCCCTTGAGCGTCGCTTCCAGCCCATCATCGTGGAAGAACCCTCGGTGGACGAAACCATTGAAATTCTGCGCGGCATCCGCAGCGCGTACGAAGAGCATCATCATCTCAATATCTCAGACGAAGCCCTCGAATCGGCTGCGCGGCTTTCCTCGCGCTATGTGACTGACCGCTTCCTGCCCGACAAAGCCATCGACCTGGTGGACGAGGCCTCTTCGCGCGTGCGCATGTACAAAAGCCCGGCCGCTCAGGAAAGCAAGAAAATGGTCGCTGAGCTGCGCGAACTGCGCCAGCGCCGCGCCGCCGCCGAAGAAAACACCAACTCAGAAGAGACTGAGGTGCTGCAGGAACGCATTGAAATGCTCGAAGAGCAAATCGACCGCATTCGCAGCCAGTGGGACCGCGACAACAGCCCGCTGGTAACCGCCGAAGACATCGCCGAAGTGGTTTCAATGTGGACCGGCGTGCCGGTGATGCAGATGGCGCAAGAAGAATCAGCGCGCCTGCTCAAGATGGAAGAGGAACTGCACAATCACATCATTGGCCAGGAAGAAGCCATACAGGTCATCTCCAAGGCCGTGCGCCGCGGACGTTCGGGTCTCAAAGACCCGCACCGCCCGATTGGTTCCTTCATCTTCCTCGGACCTACCGGCGTGGGCAAAACCGAACTGACCAAAGCGTTGGCGGGCTTCCTCTTCGGCAGCGAAGAGTCGGTCATCCAACTGGATATGTCGGAGTTCATGGAACGCCACAGCGTCAGCCGCCTGGTGGGCGCACCTCCCGGATACGTTGGCTACGAAGACGCCGGGCAGCTCACCGAGGCTATCCGCCGCCGCCCGTACTCGATTGTGGTCTTTGACGAAATTGAAAAAGCCCACCCCGAGGCGCACAACATGCTGCTGCAAATCATGGAAGAAGGCCAGCTCTCGGACGCCAAGGGCCACAAAGTGGACTTCCGCAACACCATCATTGTGATGACCTCCAATATTGGCGCGGAAGATATCAAACGCCAGACCATGTTCGGCTTCAAGCTGCAGCGCGACGAATCGGTGGAAGAGAAAATCGCCTACGACGATATGCGCAAAAAGCTGCTCGACTCGCTCAAAAAGGTCTTCCGGCCGGAGTTCCTCAACCGCCTGGACGGCGTGGTGGTCTTCCGCTCGCTCAATAAAGAAGACATCCGCAAGATCGTCAACATTGAGCTGGATAAAGTATCCCGCCGCCTGCAAGAGCACGAGATCAAGCTGCACGCCAGCGAAGCCGCGCTCGATCTGCTGGCCGAAGAAGGCTACGACCCCGATATGGGCGCGCGCCCGCTGCGGCGTGTGATCCAGCAGAAGGTGGAAGACCCGCTCTCTGACGCCCTGCTGGCGCATGAATTCGAATCGGGCGACAGCATTCTGGTCGACCTGAACGAAGACGGCGCGGTGATCCTCTCCAAGGAACAGCCCGCGCAAGAGCCTGAAGCGCCGGTCAGCGCGTAAGGCGCACATCATACCCATCAGCCGGGGCGTTTCCGCCCCGGTTTTTTTTATTGAGCGGTGTCGGCCATCCGCCCGCAAATTACCGGCATTGAGCAGCGGTAGGGTGGGAGCAGGGCAGGACAGCCCATTCAAAAGTAAACCGGCGTAACCACCCGCCCGAAACCCACCATTAAGCTAACGGCGGGTTTCGGGCGGTTACAAGATGGCTTTGCCTTAATACCAGTTGATCCGCCCTCAACAACGCCCTACAAGAGAAATCCCATTCTTCCCAACCTCTTTCCCTAAAATGCAGGGAAACGCATTTTGGGGAGGGCTTGGGGTGGGGTCCGTAAGCAGCGGCCACACAGCCTGACCATTCTGGGCGTTCATATCCCTGGATTTCCTGTTGACGGTTAAAATAGAGGAACTATGGATTAGGCGGTTGGCCTTGCGGATGAACACCCTGCCAGCCAGGTGGAATCACTTCAATGAACAAATTGGAAGAAATTCATACGATTAAAGACCCGCGTGTGATCGAAGCGCGCGAGCTGGCCAGCGCCGCCGGGCGCAGGGCAGCGGGCAAATGCCTGCTGGAAGGCGAACAAGCTCTGGCCTGGGCGCTGCACAGCGGCTGGATGGTGGAGCGGGTGTTCTGCGCCGCCAGCCAGGCAGACCTGCCCCTCTTGTCTGACCTGCAGCAGAAAGGCTGCCAGGTTTGCCACGCTTCAGAGGGCATTCTTAAGAAAATCAGCGACACGAACTACCTCATCCCGTTGATCGGGGTGGCGCGCATCCCGGCGGAGAACCTCCGCCACCGCCCGCGGGGTGATTTTGTGCTGGTGCTGGACGATGTGCGCGACCATGGCAATATCGGCACCATTTTACGCACCGCCCAGGCGTTTGGTGTGCGCGAGGTGGTTTCCACCACCGGCGAACTGGATTTATTCTACCGCAAAATGGTGGATGCCTCGCGCGGCACGGTTTTCCGCACGTTGCTGACACCCTACGCCTCGGTGAGCGAGTCAATTGCCGCGCTTAAGGCGGCCGGGTATCAGATTGTGGCCACCAGCCCCTACGCGCCGAGTCTGCAATCGGCCGCGCGGTTGCAGCCGCGCCCGGTGGCGCTGGTGGTGGGTAATGAGACGCGCGGAATTGACCCGTTGTGGGTCGAAAACGCGGACATGGTGGTGCAAATCCCTATGTCGCGCCAGGTCGAGTCGCTCAACGTGGGGGTGGCGGCTGGCATCAGTATTTATGAATTGAAATGGAAATTGGTGATGGCTATGTTAATCAACTTAATCCGTTCGACCCTGGGACGTGAGCTAAACGTCACCGGCAAGCATGTGCAGCTGGCCCTGGACGCGCGCCTGCGCGAAGTGACCCCGCTCAACAGTACCCAGGTGATTTTGCTGATGGTGATGAAATGCGATGGCAGCATGACGAGCGACCAGGTGGCCCGCGATACCGCTCACTTTGGGGAAGAATTGCAAGCATTAATCGCCCCGCTGCAAACCGAAGGGCTGGTGGCGCAATCTGAAGAAGGGCTGCGGCTGACTGAAAAAGGCGAAACCACCCTGGCCCAACTGTGGGGCGTGGTGGAACGCAGCCAGGAAGAGATTCTGGAGGGCTTCTCGGAAGCCGAGCGCGGCGCGCTGATGGAGTATCTGCGCCGCATTCAAACCAACTGCACCCATATTCTTGCGGAAGCCAGCGACTCTCTGCCAAAATTGTAGGAATAGCCCAACCACAAAGGGATGGACCCATGCGCACTATCGAAGTAACCGACCCCAATCCGGCCTGGAAAACCGCCTTCGCGGAAGAAGCGGCAAACCTGCGCGCTGCATTGGGAGGCCAGGTGGTGGACATTCACCATATCGGCAGCACCGCCATCCCCGACATCAAGGCCAAGCCGGTGATTGACATGCTGTTGGTAGTGAGCCAGGTCGAAAGCCTGGATGCGTATGACGAGACCATGCGCGGACTGGGCTACCTGCCCAAAGGGGAGTACGGCATCCCCGGGCGGCGTTTTTACATCAAGGGCAGCGAGGAGCGGCGCAGCCATCACCTGCACGCGTTTGGGCTGGGCAGCCCGCACATCGGGCGGCATCTGCGCTTTCGCGATTATCTCACCGCCCACCCGGCCGAAGCGCAGGAATACAGCCAGCTCAAAGCGCGCCTGGCGGCCCAATTTCCCCACGATATCGAAGCCTACATGGACGGCAAGCACGGGCTGATTCAAGACCTTGACCGGCGCGCGCTGGCCTGGGTGGAGGAACGCATGCGCCTGCCGGTGATCGAGACCCCGCGCCTGACCCTGCGCGCGCTCAGCCCGCGCCAGTTGGAATGGGCGCTGCACGCTCTGCCCCAACTGGAGGCCGACCTGGGCATGCCGGTGCTGCCGGAGATCAGCGACCCGCCGGTGAAGCGCGCCATCTCCATTAAACTGCACAAAATGGCCCTGGCCCAGCCAGAGCGCTACGCCTGGTACACTTACTTTTTGATCATTCCCCAAGACCAGCCCGCCGGGATTGGCAGCATTGGCTTCAAGGGCGAGCCGGACGCGGACGGCGTGGTGGAAGTGGGCTACGGCATTGATCCGCGCTGCCGCAGACAGGGCTACACCAGCGAAGCCCTGCGCGCCCTGGTGGAATGGGCCTTTGCCCAACCGGGCTGCCGGGCGATCACCGCCACCGGCGTGCTGCCGCACAACGCCGCCTCACAGGGCGTGCTGGCCAAATGCGGCTTCACCTTCACCGGCCAGGACGCTGAGGGGCTGAATTACATCCTGCGCAAGCAAGATTAAACAGGAAACCCAATGAACTTTGAACCTTTTGAAACGCAGCGTCTTGCTCTGCGCCGCTTCCAGCCGCAAGACTGGCAAATGGTATACGAGTATATGTCCAGCCCGGCGGTGACCGCCTATCTGCCGGACGGCCAGTTCAGCGAAGACCAGGCGCGCGAGCTGGTCACCGAGGGCACCAGTGACTATGAAGAGTCCATTGCCGTGATGCTCAAAGAAGAAAACGCGCTGGTTGGCCACATGATGTTCCATCCCTGGTTTGGTCCGAATACCTATGAAATCGGCTGGGTGTTTCACACCCGCTATCACAACCGCGGCTTCGCCACCGAGGCAGCCACCGCCCTGCTGAAATACGGCTTTGAAACGCTGAAACTGCACCGCGTCATCGCCACCTGCCAGCCGGAGAACACCGCCTCGGTGCGCGTGATGGAAAAATTGGGCATGCGCCGCGAAGGTCATTTTCAGAAGTGCCTTCATCTCAGCGGCGAGCGCTGGTGGGACGAATATTTCTACGCCATGCTGGAAGAAGAGTGGTTTGCCGCCCAGGCTTAGGCGCTCCCTCCATTTGGAACTCCGTAGGGTGTCGTTGGCTGCGTAACTTTTGTTGACCGTGTGGAAAGGGCGCTGGTGGTTGAGCGGCGTGCAGCCAACGCACCGTTATTTCGCGGCTCCCCAAAAACCAGAAAAGACGTTTTTTTGGGGAGAACAGCCGAAAGGTCAGCCGATTTTCCGCCCACCTGGCCAGCCCCACCCCGCGATTTTCCTGCTAAAATTACACCAGACCGGATTTTGAGGTGAATATGAATATCATCTAAGCTGCTTGACCAGCCATCCCGCCAAACCCAACCCATCCAACCCCGCCATTTTTTGATTCTCGGGGAGGAAGTGCCCTATTGGGTTCCGCGCGGTGATGATCGGCAAGCAGGGATGATCTTCCGGTCCAGTAGCGGTTTTTTACCGTCTCCATTTTTTCCCCAATCCCTGCCTATGGTCCAGCCATCTCTCCATGTGGAGAGGTATTCGATATTGGAAACAAATACGGAAGGGATACCATGCCATTCTTTAACTTTGAAGGAAACCAAATCTTTTACCGCCAGCAGGGCAGCGGAGAATTGCTGCTGATTCTGCCCGGCAATACCGCTTCATCCGTCTTTCACCAGGGCGAAGTGGATTATTTCAGCCAGACGCGCCGGGCCGTTTGCATGGATTTTTTGGGCACCGGCCAATCGCAGCGGGTGCAGACCTGGCCGGTGGACTGGTGGGAGCAGGGCGCGCGCGCGGCTGGCGCGTTGATCGCGCACCTTGGCGCCGGGCAGGCGGTGGTCACCGGCGCCAGCGGCGGGGCCATCACTGCCCTGCTGACCGCGATCCTGTTCCCCGCGCGGGTGAAAGCGGTGATCGCCGACAGTGGGCTGGAGATCTTCCCGCCCGGCAAGCTGGAAAGCGAAGCCGACGGGCGCGACCTGGAGAATCCGGGCGCCGCGCAGTTCTGGGAAAAGGCGCACGGCCCCGACTGGCAGCAGGTGGTGCAGGCCGACAGCGATATGCTGCGGCGCTTCGCCCAAACCGGCGGCGACCCGTTCCGCGGGCGGCTGGCGCAAATCGCCTGCCCGGTGCTGCTCACCGGCAGCCTGGCGGATGAATCGCTGCCCGGCTTTGCCAGCCAGATGGAAAGCATGGCCCGGCAGATCCCCGATTGCAGTGTGGTTTATGTGAATCAGGGCAGCCATCCCTTAATGTGGTCGCGCCCCGATGTTTACCGCCGCGCCGCCAGCGCGTTTTTGGAGACAGTTGGGTAAGGTATAACGCATTCTCCCCCATTTTCAGCCGTATCGAAAATGGGGGAGAACACAAGCGGGGGTAAAAACAGGCTCCACGACCAGGGCGCGAATATCGTCCCATCATGGGGGACTGGAACCGAATAAATTAAAGCAAAAAGGTGGGTTCCGCTGGCGCTGCACCCACCCTACAAGAAAATTCTTAAAAAAACAGGCTCCACGACCAGGACTCGAACATCGTCCCCTCATGGGGGCCTGGAACCGAATGGGGCATTAAAAAAAACTAGCTCCACGACCAGGACTCGAATACTTACCCCCTCATGGGGGACTGGAACCGAATAAATTAAAGCAAAAAGGTGGGTTCCGCTGACGCTGCACCCACCCTACAAGAAAATTCTTAAAAAAAACTAGCTCCACGACCAGGACTCGAACCTGGAACCGAGCGGTTAACAGCCGCTTGCTCTGCCGATTGAGCTATCGTGGAACGTGTTTGGTATTATAAACACTAGCCCCCCAAATTGTCAAGGAAGACACACCAAAAAAGTCTAGGGCGCCATGGCGCAATCCACCTCCTCCACGCCAAACAGGCGGCGGCGAACGACCCGCCTTTTCTCCTGCCCCAGCCACTCGATTTGCGCCGATTGCAGCGCCTGGCGCACCCGCGGCGTGAGCAGTGCGGTGTTCTCAAACAAGGCCAGTATTTCTTCGGCGCAGTCGTCGGCGGCGATGCGGTTGACCGAGACCTGGCCGCACTCCTCACAGGCGTGGATCAGCATCAACTCGCCTGAATCGGCAGCGTATTGATTGCGCTCACGTTTGAGCGCCAGCCCCACCGGGCGCATTTTGCCCTTGCATGCCGACATGCGGTCACCGGCGCGCTGCCAGTCCACATGCCGCGACCATAAGCAGTAGGGGCAGTGATTGCGGTTGATTACCCCGGAAAAGAGCGCATCTCTTACTACAAACGCCCCGCAGCGCGCGCAGCGGAAACCCTCAGTCTCCACCCGCGCGCCGGAACGGTGCCGGTCTTTCGACATGCGCTTGCCGCGCAGGCGCGATTCTTCAATCATCCATTCATAAAACTCATCTACCATTGGAAGTACCCTTCTTCCTTCAACTTCATCATGCTGAAATAGCGGCGCGGGCTGATGTGCCCGCTCATCACCGCCTGGCGCAGCGCGCAGCCCGGCTCTTCGTCGTGCTGGCAGTCCAGGCCAAAGCGGCACTGCCCCAGCCAGGGGCGCATCTCCGGGAAAAACCAGGCCAGGTCGTCGCTGTCCACGTCCCACAGGCCGAACTCGCGCGTTCCGGGGGTGTCCACCAGCCAGCCGCCGTAGTCGCAGGCGTGCATTTCCGCGCCGGTGGTGGTGTGGCGGCCTTTGCCAGTCACCGCGTTGATCTCGCCCACGCGCAGATTCAGGCCGGGCAGCAGGGCATTGAGCAGCGAGCTTTTGCCCGCGCCGCTTTTGCCCAGCAGCACCGAGACCCGCCCGCCGAGGGCCTGCTTGAGTTCGGGCAGACCTTCACCGCTGACCGCGCTGGTGAGCAGCACGCGGTAGCCAATCTGCCGGTAGGTTTCGATCTCGGCCCGGGCAGCTTCGTCCAGCTCGCCGCTGTCGCCGCGGGCGGCGTCCGCCTTGGTCAGGCAGATCAGCGCTTCGATCTCCAGCGATTCGGCCGAGGCCAGATAGCGGTCGAGCAGGTTCCAGCGCGGAGCGGGCTGGCTGAGCGACATGACCGCCACAATCTGGTCGATGTTGGCGGCGATCACCTGCTCACTGGCGCGCGACCCCGGCATGGACTGCGCGGCGCGCCGCGCCAAACGATTGCTGCGCTCATAGACTTCGCAAATCTGCGCGCAGCCGTCGGCGTTCATGGTTACGCCCACCTGCTCGCCAACCACAATCTCCGGGCTGGCGGCGCGGGTAGGTTTATTTTTGCCTTTGCCATTGGCAGGGTTGGAATGCAGGTTCAACCCGCAGCGCAGTTCCCGCCCATTGCTCCATACCCAGTATTGTCCGTTGTTCTTCTTGATCACGACGCCGTCGTGGATGTTGTTATTCTTGTTCTTCATTGTGAAAAATACCTTGTTACCATCGCTTAAACAATCACCAGCCACGGTAAAATCCCGTGGCTGGTGAACGGTAAATATGGGAAATCCATCTGGCGATGGGGCAGATCGGCGCTGGAAGAAAGCACCCGAGCTGGTTTTAACCCAGGTTAAAACAAAAGCCACGGGGCACAAACGCGTCCCGTGGCTGGTCAACTCAATTGGAAATCAAAATTAATCGTCTGACGATAAGTGAACAGGCGCGCTCATGCGGTTCTATGGAAGACAAGCACCGATGCTGAGTTGAACAAAAAATTTTCGCGCCCTTTCTAGTCAGAATATTTACAACTTTCAAAATTTATCATGACCTTTTTGCCTTGTCAAGAGTAAATTCAGAAGTCGTGGTCAATCATTTTTTTCGAAACTCTCCTTTTCACCCTTGACAACCCGGCGAAACCGAGATATTATATCGCTTAACGATATATCGTATAACGATGCAACGATGACCGGTATAAAGAAAGTCGATATCAATGGAGATTTCATGAACTTGAATCAACACCTCCCGCTGACGGAAGCCACCTATTATATTCTGCTCAGCCTGACGCAGCCGCTGCATGGCTACGGCATTATGCAAAATGTAAAATCGCTCAGCAATGAGCGGGTCAACCTGGCCCCCGGCACGCTGTATGGCGCGCTGGACAATTTGAAAAAGCAAAAACTGATTGAGCTGCTGGAAGACGAAGGCGACAGCCGCCGCAAAGTCTACACCCTCACCAATCTGGGCCGCCAGGTAATGGAACTGGAATACCAACGCTTGCAACATCTGGTCGCGATCAGCGCGGCCGTTCTTGAAGGAGACACCAACCAATGAACACCCAACGAACCGAATATCAGTTGTTTTTATCGTTTGAAAAAGAAGAAGCCTGGCTCGAAGCGCAGTCCCGGCAGGGCTGGCATCTGGTGAACGTCAGCAGTGGATGGAAGTATGTCTTTGAGCAGGGCCAACCCGAAGAGCGCGTCTATAAGATTGATTTCCGGTTTTTCAAGCGCCAGGAAGAGATGGACGAGTATGTGTCGCTGTTTGAAGACAGCGGATGGCGCTGTGTGTCGCCCCAAAAGGGCAGCTACAACTACTATTTCTACACCACCCGCAAAGAGGGCGAGCAAACCGATATCTTTTCCGACCAGGCCTCGCGGGCGCAGCGCTATCTGCGTTACGCGCAGTACAGTTTGCTGTCTTTCATCCCCTTCCTGCCCATCTACACGGCGCTGTATGCCAATGGCGCGATCAAGATTCAGGAGTTGGGCTACCTCACCCCCGGTCTGTGGCAGATGCAAGGCATGCAGTTCTGGCTGCGCTTCCTGTTCGAGACCCCCTTTGTGGTGCTGCGCGTGGCAGGCGGCCTGCTGCCGCTGTTGATTGTGCTGCTGTTCGTTTTCTTCAGCCTGCGTTTTTCCTTCCAGTACCGCAAACTTCTGCGCCAGCAGGGTTGATGGGCGGCAGATATTGCGGCTGCTCCGCCCCGTAGTAGAATAACGGCGGGTTTCGGGCGGTTTCAGATAGATCTACCTCAAAACAGACGTTCCGCCCTCAACACCGCCCTACAAGAGAATCCCCTTCTTCGGTAGGGGCAGATGGCCATCCGCCCGAATAACAATATTGTAGGTCGGCTTGAGCGGCGGGGGAATGATTGGTGAATGTGATTTACGGAATCGCCGCGCGAAAGCCGACGGTTCCGTAATTGATGAGCGAGGTTAGCCCGTTATCGGCCCCTTCCCGCCCTTTCCCGGCAAGCCAGGGAAGGTGCCTTGGGGTTGAGTGGATACCCCATCCCCGGCTGTGGCGCCGTCACAACGCTTTCCAACACCGGCGGGTTTCGGAGAGAATCCCCTTCTTCGGTAGGGGCGGATGGCCATCCGCCCCAAAAAACCGGGCTTGACACCCAAAAAAACGGGTGTTCAGCCTCGAGCCCCTACATAAGAATGGCGATTCTGGTTCTTCCAAGGTCATACAAAATACAGGCGGGTTTCGGGCGGGGGTCGGCTTTTTCATAAACAGGTATTATGCCCTTAAACATTCGTTTTATGTGGATGGTTTAACGCTCCGCCTACAGCTTCTTGAGCATCTCTTCCACCAGCTCAATGATCTCCAGCGCGCGCTGCTGCTGGCTGCGCAGCGAAGTGATCCAGCGGTCGGCAGCGGTGAGCACGTCTTCATCTTCGCGCGGGGTATCCAGCACCTGGCGCAGAACATCGCCGCTGCTGCCCCCCTCGCCCTGCATGCGCAGCATGGCACGCAGCACAGCCATGGTGCTGTAGCCTGAGCGCAGTAGAATACGCAGCACGCGCAGGTGCTCCATTTGCGGCGCGCCGTACTGCCGGTAGCGGTTGCGCGGGTTGCGCGGCACCTCAATCAGCCCGTTGCGCTCCCAGTTGCGCAGCACGTCCACCGTCAGATTCAGGGCGCGCGCCGCCTCTTTAATCTGCAAAGCGGGCTGGCCGTCCTCCTGCGTGCGCTCTCCCGCGGCCCAGCGTGCCAGCACCTCGGCGGCCTGCTCGGCCTGCGCCAGTTCCGTCTCCACCAGTTTCAAGTGCTGGTAGGCCAGCCACTGCGCTTCGGAGAGATCGCCTTTGGCGGCGGTCAGCACCAGTTCCACACCCATGCGGCGGATGGGCCGGCCCAGCCAGGGCGAGCCCATCACTTTGCGCGCCAGGCGCATCTGGTCGATGTGCGCCTCGGTGTACTGCCGATAGCCGTTGGCCGCGCGCGGAATGGGCGGCAGAAAGCCCACGCTCTCATACAGGCGCACGGTGTTGGGGTGAACCCCCACAATGTCGGCAATTTTTTTGGTGCTTAATCGCTTGTAAGGCATCGAAAATATTTTTTTCTTCCAAAAAAGATTTTTTACGCTTCCAACCGGGTTGAACGCAGGTCAGGCGCGCTGTTCCAGCGGCGCGGCAACCGGCGAGCGGCATGAGACCATTCTAGCCCAGACGCGCGGCCTGGGCAAGGAATGCGCCTCAGACGGCTCGAATATGAGTCGGGCCAGCGCGCCAGTCCGCCGCCCCCGCCCGGCCCAAAAGCCGCTTTCTTTAACATTCACAACGTAGAACATTAATTTCGTGTAGTTTTTGTTTTTTCGTGAAAATATTATCCGGCGCGTTTCGTCCGCCGCTTGCGCTTGATTCTCCATTATAATAACCCTGACAGGCAGTTTTGCCTTTGATTCCTTGTAACCTTTGAGGCGTTTTGAACCCTTCTCTCTGCCCTCTCTGCCCTCCCACGGTGGACCTGGTGATTCCCATGTTCAATGAGGAAGCCGCCGCGGCCCTCTTTCACCAGCAGTTGAGCGAGGCCATCGCCGGGCTGCCTTACACCTTCAATATCTTATACGTCAACGACGGCTCGCGCGACCAGACCCAGGCCGTGCTGGAGCAGCTTGTCCAGGCCGACGCGCGCGTGCGCGTGATCGAACTCAGCCGCAACTTTGGGCACCAGGCCGCCCTCACCGCCGGGTTAGATCGTGCCTGCGGCGACTACACCATCACCCTCGACGGTGACGGCCAGCACCCCCCGGCGCTCATCTCCGAAATGCTGGCCCTGGCCGAACAGGGTTACGACATCGTGCTCACCCAGCGCGTGGAAGAGCAGGGCCTTACGCCCTTCAAACGCCTCACCTCGGCCCTCTTTTACCGGGTCATCAACCGCCTGGGCGAAACCCAAATTCTGCCCGGCGGTGCCGATTTTCGTCTGATGTCACGCGTGGTAGTTGAAAAGCTGCGCGGCATGCGCGAATATCACCGCTTTTTGCGCGGCATGGTGGCCTGGATGGGCTTCAAAACCATCATTCTGCCTTTCACCCCGCCCCAGCGCCTGGCCGGCGCCTCGAAGTATTCACTGCGAAAAATGCTGCGCCTGGGGATGAACGCCATCTTCTCCTTCTCCCTTATGCCCCTGTACGCCGCCGTCAGCATTGGTGCGCTGTTTCTGGTGCTGGCCCTCATCGAAGCCGTGTATGTGCTCAGTTTTTGGGTCACCGGCAACACCGCGCAACTGGCCCCCGGTTGGAGCTCGTTAATGTTCATGCTGTTGATCATTGGCGGCAGCCTGATGGTTACCCTGGGGCTGATCGGCATTTATATCGGCTATATCTTCCAGGAAGTCAAACAGCGCCCCATATACCTCATCCGCAAAGCGATCTCCCAGAAACCTCCCCATGATGAAAACCCTCTTGACCCGTCTGCGTAATTTTCAATTTCCAACCTGGAGCGTTCCGCTGGCTTTGCTGGCGGCCTGCGTGTTAAGCTACGGCATTCTCATCCCCTGGCTGGGATTTTACTGGGATGACTGGGCCTTTGTGTGGATCTCGCAAAAGCTGGGCGCGCCCGGCCTGACGCGCTATTTTTCCACCAACCGTCCGGTGTGGGGCTGGCTCTACCAGCTCACCACCCCGCTGCTGGGCGAGCAGCCCTGGCACTGGCAGACCTTCGCGCTGGTCTTCCGCTGGCTCACCGGCATGGGCGTGTGGTGGCTGGTGAATCTATTGTGGCCGCGCCGCAAAGACGCCGCCCTGTGGGCCAGCCTGCTGTTTGTGCTTTACCCCGGCTTTACCCAGCAGCATATTGCCATCACCTACGGGCACTTCTTTGTGGTGCTCAGCGCGCTGCTGATCTCCTTCTGCCTGACTGTGCTGGCCGTCAAAAATCCACAACGCGCCTGGCTGTACACCCCGCTGGCGCTGGTTCTGGCAGCGGCCAACCTGTTTATGATGGAATATTTCTTCATGCTCGAATTGCTGCGCCCGCTGGTGATCTGGCTGGCGCTGCCCGTCGAGAAGCAGAAGCGCCTGCGCCGCGCCGCCCTGGGGTGGATTCCCTATCTGCTGGTCTTTGTGGCGGCTTTCGTCTGGCGCACCTTTCTGTTCGAATATCAGAACCAGAACTACGAAAACGTGCTGCTGGCGCAACTGCGCGCGCAACCCCTTCAGGCTATCGCCGGGCTGGCGCTGGCCGTGCTGCGCGATTTTTTCACCACCGCCCTGGCCGCCTGGGGACGCGTCTTCTGGCTGCCCAACACCGTTGAACTAGGCCGCCGCACCACACAGGTGCTGGCGCTGCTGGTGGCCGCCAGCCTGGTGGGGCTGCTGGTGTATCTGCTGAAAACCAAACCCGAAGACGCGGACGACCACAAGCGGCGCGAGTCGCTGGCCATGCTGGCTTTTGGCCTGCTGGCGATGCTCTTCGCCGGCGCGCCTTTCTGGATGACCAACCTCACTCCTTCGCTGATCTACCCCTCCAACCGCTTCACTCTGCCCTTCATGCTGGGCAGCAGCCTGGCGCTGGCGGCGCTGCTCAACTGGCTGCCGGGTCCGCGCTGGTACAAAGCCGGGCTGGTAGGCGTTTTCGCCGCGCTGGCCATCGGCGTGCACTTTCAGTCGGCCAATGAGTTTCGCCGCTCGTGGGACGTTCAGCGCGGCCTCTTCTGGCAGCTCGCCTGGCGCATGCCCGCCCTGGAGCCCGGCACCACCCTGCTGACCAACGACCTGCCCACCGAGTTTTGCAGCGACAACTCGCTCACCTCGCCGCTCAATTGGCTGTTCGCCCCCGATAACAACAGCGCGCAGATGTCGTACATGCTCTACTTCCCCACCGTGCGCCTCGAGCTGGGCCTCAAAGACCTGCGCCCCGGCCTGCCCATTGAGCAGAATTACCTGGCCTCCACCTTCAGCGGCAGCACGTCGGACGTGGTGGCGGTGCAGTACGCGCCCCCGGCCTGCCTGCGCGTGCTGGACCCTGAAATTGAGCCACTCAACAAGATGATCCCCGAGCTGATGCGCGTCTCCGCCGAGCTGACCGACACGGCGCGCATCAACGCCGTTCCCGCAGACCAGTCCGCCCGCCCGCCCGCCGCCATTTTCGGCAGCGAACCGGCGCACAATTGGTGTTATTATTATCAAAAGGCCGACCTGGCGCGCCAGTTGGGGGATTGGCCGCAGGTAGCCGCCCTGGGAGACGAGGCCTTTGCCCTGGGTGATTACCCCAACGACCCGATGGAACGCCTGCCATTCATTGAAGGCTACGCCCACACCGGCAGTTGGGAGCGCGCCCTGGAACTCAGCCGTGAATCCCAGGCGATTACCCCCTTTATGCAGGAACCGCTCTGCCGTCTGTGGCAGCGTATTGACAACCAGACGCCCGCGTCACCCGAAAAAGACACCGCCCTGACAACCGCGCTGGGCGAGCTGGGCTGCGGCGCGAGCCAGTAATCTGAATTCAGGAGGGACGTTATGAAATTTCTCATCACCGGCGGGGCCGGGTATATTGGCAGCACCATCGCTTCGGCGCTGATCGACAGCGGCCACACCCCCGTCATTCTCGATTCGCTGGTCCGCGGGCGGGTTGAGTTTACCCGCGACCGCATCTTCTACCAGGGCGACATTGCCGACCGGGCGCTGATTGAGCGTATTTTCAAAGAGCACCCCGATATTCAAGCCACCGTGCACTGCGCCGCGCTGATCATCGTGCCCGAGTCGACCGCCATGCCCTACGAATATTACCGTGAGAACGTGTCCAAATCAGTGGAGCTGTTCAAAACCCTCTCCGACCTGGGCTACGGCAAGGTGGTCTTCAGCTCTTCTGCTTCGCTCTACGACACCGTGCCGGGTTATATGGTGGTGGAAGATTCACCGCTGCGCCCCGGCAGCCCCTACGCGCGCACCAAGTACATGATGGAAATGGTGCTGAAAGACTTCTGCGCCGCCTATAACATGAAAGGCATCGCCCTGCGCTACTTCAACCCCATCGGCGCCGACCCGAAAATGCGCACCGGCCTGCAGATCCGCTACCCCTCGCTGGTGATTGGCAAGCTGGTACAGACCGCCCTGGGTGAGCTGGACGAGTTTCTCATCACCGGCACCGGTTGGCCCACGCGAGATGGCACGGGCATCCGCGATTATGTGCACGTCTGGGATCTGGCGCAAGCACATGTGAAAGCCATCACCGACTTCGACGCGGTGTTCGAGCGCGCCGGAAACCCGACCGACAACTACCTGGTAATCAACCTGGGCACCGGCAACGGAGTGACGGTCAAAGAGCTGCTCAGCGCCTTTGAACGCGTCTACGGGCAGGAGATCAACAAGCGCGAAGCGCCCCCGCGCCCCGGCGACGTGGCCGGCGCTTACGCCAACCGCGACCGCGCCAAGGCCCTGTTGGGCTGGGAGCCGCAGCTCAGCATTGAGCAGTGCATTGCAGACGCGCTCAAATGGGGCGAGCTGCGCAACAGCATTTTGCATTGGGACGATTAACCCGAGTGAATTGAGAAAACCGGTCTCCCCTTATTGAAGGGAGACCGGTTTTTAAGTCTTTTTTCGCTATGATTTTCAAGGACAGGTAGGGTGGGTGCAGGGGCGCGAGGATGTTGGCACTTTGGCAAGTTGGCAGCCCCGAAACCCACCAATCAGCATATCTGGATTCAACGGCGGGTTTCGGGCGGGGACAAAATGGTTTTAACGCAATCCAGGTCATCCGACCCAAAAACATACTTGTAGGTCGGCTTGAGCGGCGGGGGGATTGGTGAAGGTGAATGGCATGATCGCCGCGCGAAAGCCGACGATTCCGTAATTGATAAGCAAGGTTGGCAATACGTAGACCCCATCCCGGCCTTCCCCGGCAAGCCAGGGAAGGTGCCTTGGGGTTGAGGCCCGGCTTCTTTCGTGGGGGCGGACGGCCGTCCGCCCCATGAAACCAAACCCCCTCCCTGAAATGCCTTTTCCAGCATGTTGGGATGGGCTTGGGGTGGGGTCCGCATCCTGCCGAAGCCAATCCGCCCCGCGCGTGAGGAAAAAAACCATCTGTTTGCCTGACAATTTGATCAAAAACGTTTGTTTTTTTAATTCAGTCTCTGTATAATATTTTCACATCACGAATTATTGGCTTATCTGAATAGCTGGGTCGCCTTTAATGGTGGAACGCTCTTACTGTATCCGTTACCTTTCGTCAGAAAGACGCCTGAATGAGCTGTTTATCTCCTGGCCTTCTCTACCCGCCATTTTTCCACAAGATAAGAACAACCTGTAAACCACCTTACGCGAAAGGGGTCTAGTCAACATGCCGGAAAAACCGGACCTTAAACGTATCCTTAACCGCACGATAGAAGCCCTGCTCCCCCTGGTTGGCTTGCTGCTGGCCCTGTTGATTGGCGCCGGAATGCTGCTCGCGCTGGAAGTCAACCCACTGGTTGCATACAGTGCGCTCATCGACGGCGCAGTCGGTGGCACATCCAGCATCACCCAAACACTGGTCAAAGCCACCCCGCTGCTGCTGGTTGGCCTGGGCGTGGTTATCTCCTATCGTGGGGGTGTGATCAACATCGGTGGCGAAGGGCAGCTGATTGTGGGCGCCCTGGCTGCCACCGCCCTGGCGATTGGCTTCAACCACCTGCCGCGTATCATCCTGCTGCCGTCCTGCCTGATTGTGGGGGCGGCAGCGGGTGCGTTATGGGGTGGCATCCCCGGCTTGCTTAAGTCTCGCATGGAAGTGAACGAGATCTTGAGCACGGTGATGATGAACGCCATTGCCCTGCAGTTCTCCAACTTTCTGCTGCGCGGCCCCATGATTGACCCGGCCGAGATCGAAGCCGGCACGCGCATCGCCCAATCGGCGCTGCTGCCCGAAGCGGCCTGGCTTACCCGCCTGGTTCCCAAAACCCTGCTGCACAGCGGCGCTATTCTGGCGGTGATTTTGGCCGTGGCGGTGTACGTCTTCCTGTGGCGCACCACCATCGGCTACCGCATCCGCGCCGTGGGGCTTAACCCGCACGCCAGCCGCTACGCCGGCATCAACGTGCCCTTCTATCAGGCCATCTCCCTCACCCTGGGCGGCCTGTTCGCCGGGCTGGCCGGCGCGGTGGAAGTGATGGGCGTGCAGCACCGCATGCTCGAAGGCCTTTCGGGCGGCTACGGCTTCTCTGGCATTGTGGCCGCCCTCTTCGGCCAACTGCACCCGCTGGGAACCATCCCGGCCTCGGTGCTGTTTGGCGGCTTAATTGTGGGCGGCAATAAAATGCAGCGAGCGGTGCAGGTGCCTTCCTCGCTCATCACCGCCATGTTGGGATTAATGGTTCTATTTGTGGTGAGTGCCAACATCTGGGCGCGCGTGCGCGCCCGCAGGAGGGAAATGCATGAGTAATCTCTTTACCTTACCCGTCCTGTTAGGCATTCTGTATTCGGGAATCCGTCTGGCAACCCCATATCTCTACGCCGCCATTGGCGAAACCTTCGCGCAGCGCTCGGGGGTGCTCAACCTGGGTGTTGAAGGCATCATGCTGATGGGCGCGTATACCGGCTTTCTGGTGGCGCAAAAAAGCGGCAATCTGTGGCTGGGGCTGCTGGCCGCGGCGGCCACCGGCCTGTTGATGGGATTGATGATGGCCGTTGTCAGCGTTACTTTGCAGGCTGAACAGGGCATCAGCGGCATTGGCTTGCAGTTATTTGGGTTAGGCCTCTCTACTCTGCTTTACAAGAAAACGTTGGGCGGGGTTGAATCGATTACCGGCTTCCAGCCCATTAAAATTCCACTGTTGGGCGACCTGCCCTATGTGGGCGATGTGCTTTTCAGGCACAATCTGCTGGTCTACGGCGCGTTCCTGCTGGTGCCGGTGGCCGCTTTCATCCTTAATAAAACCACGTTTGGCCTCAAAGTCCGCGCAGTGGGGCAGAACCCGCAAGCCGCCGACACCCTGGGTGTTAATGTCACCCGTATTCGCTATACCACAGTGATGATTGGGGGTACCCTGGCCGGTATTGCCGGGGCGTCGCTTTCAATCGCTCTGATTAACCTCTTTCAAGAGAACATGACCAACGGCATGGGGTTCATTGCCGTGGCGCTGGTCTATTTTGGCAGCTGGCGTCCGTTGGGTGTGCTGGGCGGCGCGCTGCTCTTCAGCTTTGTCAACGCCCTGCAGTTGTGGGTGCAGGTGCTGGGCATTCCGCTGCCGTCCGATATTGCGGTGATGATGCCTTACCTGCTGACGATTTTCGCGCTCGCGGTATCGGTTAATCGCACCAGCAAACCCGCGGCGCTGACCAAACCGTTCCAGCGCGGCGAAAGCTGATGGCTAGCCATCGATCAAAAGGAGGGAACCCGAAGAAAAAATGTCGTTTGCTTTCTCTTACCCAACTGTTATTTGCTCAACCCTAATCAGGAGGAAGAAAATCGTATGAAGTCCAAATTGTTTGTTGGCGTTGTATTGATGGTCTTGCTGGCTGTGATGGTAGCCGGCTGCGCGGCCCCCACACCCGAAGTAATCGAAAAAGAGGTTACCCGTGTAGTGGAAGGCGAAAAAGTAGTGGAAGAAGTGGTGGTAACCGCTACGCCAGCCCCCGAAGTGAAAGAGACCTTCCGTGTCGCTGTGGTGATGCCCAGCTCGATCACCGACATGGCCTTCAGCCAGTCCTTCTATGAGGGCCTGCTGAAAGTGCAAGAAGAGATGGGCGGCCCCCAGGCAATGGAAATTGCCTACTCGGAAGGCATGTTCAACGTGCCGGATGCCGCCGCGGCCCTGCGCGACTACGCCTCAGAGGGTTACGACCTGGTGGTTGCCCACGGTTCGCAGTACGGCACCTCGCTGTCGCAAGTGGCCCCCGACTTCCCCGACACCAGCTTTGCCTGGGGTACTTCGATTGACACCTTCCAGGCCCAGGGCATTGAGAACGTGTTTGCTTACCAGGCTGAAGCCCAGGAAGGCGGCTACGTTCTGGGCACCATCGCCGCCCTGATGTCGGAAAGCGGCGTGCTGGGCGTGAGCGGACCGGTGGAAGCCGGCGACGCCAAACTGTATGTGGACGGCTTCGCCGCTGGCGCGAAATCTGCCAACCCGAACGTGAATGTGCAGATCTCTTACACGGGCTCCTTCTCGGATGTTTCGCTGATGGCCACCGCCGCCGAAACCCACATGAGCGCCGGTGCCGACATGCTCACCGGCTCTTCGCAGTCGGTGGTGGGCGCGATTGGCATTGCCAAAGACAACGGCGGCAAGTGGTTCGGCACCCAGTGGGATCAGACCGCTCTGGCCCCCGATACCGTCGTAGCCAGCCAGGTGTATGACTGGACCGGTATCATCAAAGACATGATCGAAAGCCACAACGCCGGTGTGATGGGCGGTAAAGCCTACACCCTCACCTTCAAGAACGGCGGTCTGGTGATCGCCTACAACCCGGCGATTGAAGTTCCCGCCGAGATCAAAGCCGCGGCCGACGCTGCCATCCAGGGCATTATGGACGGCACCATCGATCCGCTGGCGGTTGCCGAGTAATTTCTTTTGCTGCGCACGCGCCGGTCAGCTTCGGCTGACCGGCCGTTCTCAGGGCTGCGGTGCCGAGCCGCACGGCAGCCGCGGGAACGGATACCTTTCAATATTGGAAGAGGATAGAAAGCCATGACCAATTTGCTGCCTACCGGCCAGGAACGCATTGAACATCTTGAAATGGTGAATATTGTTAAACGCTTCCCCGGCGTGTTGGCCAATGATCACGTTAACTTTGATGTCAGAGCTGGAGAGATCCACACCCTGCTGGGCGAAAACGGCGCGGGGAAAAGCACCCTGATGAAGCAGCTCTACGGCCTGTACCGCCCGGACGAAGGCCAGATCATCATTAACGGCGTCGAACACCAGTTCCGCTCCCCGCAAGACGCGATTAATGCCGGCATCGGCATGATCCACCAGCACTTCATGCTGGTGCCAGAGCTAACCGTGCTGGAAAACGTGGCTCTGGGGTTGAAATCTTCGCGCGGATTCATGCTCGACCTGGACGTGGTGGAAAAACGCCTGATGCAGCTGGAAGAGCAGTACGGTCTGCATGTAGATCCGCAAGCCTATGTGTGGCAGCTGGCCGTGGGCGAGCAGCAGCGCGTCGAGATTCTCAAAGCGCTCTACCGCGGCGCGGCCCTGCTGATCCTCGATGAGCCGACCGCCGTGCTGACCCCGCAGGAAGTGGATGAATTCTTCGTCACCCTGCGCCAGATGGCCAAAGACGGGCACGCGCTGATTTTTATTTCCCATAAACTGCACGAGGTGCTGGCTATCAGCCACCGCATCACCGTGCTGCGCGACGGCAAAGTTGTCAACCAGTGCTGCCCCGATGGTGTCTCGAAAACCGACCTGGCCGAGATGATGGTGGGACGCCCGGTGATCTTGCAGTATGACCGCGCACCGATACAGCGTGGCCAGACCGCTTTGCAAATCAAAGACCTGGTTGTGGGTGGAGACCGCGGCACCGACGCCCTGAAAGGTGTGTCGCTGGAGGTGCACGCGGGTGAAATTGTGGGACTGGCGGGTGTCTCGGGCAACGGGCAGCGTGAGCTGGCCGAAGCCCTGGCGGGACTGCGCCCGGTGAAGAGCGGGCAGATTCTCATCGACGGGAAAGAACTTACCCACGCTTCGCCCGCCCAGCGCATTCTGGCCGGCCAATCCTACATTCCCGAAGAGCGCATGCGCGAAGGCGCGATTAAAGACTTCAGCGTGGCCGACAACTATATTCTCGAAGACCACGGCAAGCAACCGTTTTCGCGCGGCATTTTCCTCGATTTCAACGCCATCGAGCGCGAAACCCGCACCAAAGTGGAGGAGTACAACGTTAAAACCCCTACCATCCAGACCCCGCTGAAGAGCCTTTCGGGAGGCAACATTCAAAAGCTGATTTTGGCGCGCGAGCTGAGCCGCTCCCCCAAAGTGCTGATCGCCTCACAGCCCACCCGCGGCGTGGATATTGGCGCGACTGAATACATCCACCACCGCCTGCTCGACCAGCGCGAAGGCACTGTTAACCAGGAAAACAAGCGCGTGCTGAGCGACCGCGAATTTATTCAGCAGGAAATTCTGGACCAGCGCCACTCTGGCACGGCCACCCTGCTTATCTCTGAAGACCTGGATGAGATTCGCGCCCTGTCTGACCGCATCGCGGTCATCTTTGCCGGCGAAATTGTGGGCATCGTTGACGGGCCCACCTCCACCCCCGAACAGTTGGGATTGATGATGGCCGGGGTGCGCCCTGACCAGGATTGAGACTGTGGATAACTTCTTTCATTCTGTGGATAACCGGCCAGAAATTGTGTAAAACCCGGCCAGATTCGGGGAATGAATTGCGGATAAATCGTGGATAGAGCGGCGCGCGCGGTGGATAACCCGCGCGCCTTTTTTTGCGCCTTTGCGGCCCGCGCGCGGTTCGTTTGCCGACCCGCTGTTGGTTATTTCATGTTTGCGCCACGGTAAAAAAGCAGTTTCCCGGCCAGCCCTGGCCTCTGCAAAACCCGCTTTTTTTTATCCGGCAGCTGTGGATAACTATGTCAAAATTGTGGATAACCTCACTGCGCATGTGGAAACTCTGCCGCGCAGCGCGGGAAATATCCGCATATATGCGGACATTGCAATTTTTTACCCCCCATATCTGGGGGAAACTTGGGAAAACAGCGATTCCCCACGCGCCTGCCATTTGTGGAAAAACCCGCCAAAACTGTGGATAACTTCTGCGAATCTGGTGGATAACCACCTCAGAATCTTGTGGAAAACTGACCTTTCGATGGCTAAACCTGCCCTCGCCCGTGGAAAACACAGCGCGCGAGGTGGAAAACCATCCACAACTCGTGGAAAAAACACCGCCAGCCTGTGGATAAACTGGCGATTATCTGTGGATAACTGGTAATTTAAGTGGAAAAAATATTCGAAGAATCAGCCCTGGCGGTTGACCTCGCTGACCAACAGATCCAGCGCCAGGTCAAAATCCATCTGGCTGGTTTTCACCGCTTCGTCCACGTCCAGCAGGCGGTGATACACGCTCTCCAACCGCTTCATGGAGAAGCGCCGTGCCTGGGATGCCATTTTCTCAGCCACAAAACGGGCCGCGCCCAGCTCTTTTTGAATCAGGTCCAGCCCGCCGCCCTCATCCATCACCTCTCTGGCTTGCAGCAGCAGGCGAAACTGGCGCACAATCATGCCAAATACAGAGAAGGGGTCTTCCTGCTCCAGCAAGGTTTGCAGGAGGCGCATCGCGGCGCGCTCGTCACCCTGGCCCAGCGCGTCCACCAGATCAAACACGCTGGCCTGGTGCGCCGCGGAGGTGAGCAGCAGCACATCGTCTTCCTCCACCGCGCGCGCGAAATCGACATAGGTCAGCAGCTTCTCAATTTCAAGGGTGGCCACCCGCGTGTCGTTACCAATCTGGTCGGCCAGGGCCTGAGCCGCCGCCGGGTGAAACGTCCCGCCCAGTTCCACCGCTTTTTGCTGCACCCAGGCGCGCATGCCCGCGCCGGTGGGCAGGCGGAACTCGCTCACCGCCACCGACTGCGCTGTGGAAGCAACCCACTTCATCAGCCAGTGACTGTCTTTGAGCACATCCCATACCACCGTCCACTCGCCGCCCACTTTCTTGTTGCGGTACGTATCTTCGATCAGCAAATAGAATGCCGTGGTGGGCGGCAGGCTGTCCAGCAGGCGGGTAAAGCGCTCGCGGGCTGCCGGTGAGGTGAGGCGCGCCAGGGGATGGGTGAGAATCACCAGGCGGCGCTCGGCCAAAAAGGGCAGCGAGCTGGCCGCCATGTGGATTTCATCTTCACTGACGCTGCGCCCGTCGAGGCGCGCCGTATTCAGGTCCGCCATACCGGGGTCGCCCAACGACTGGGCGGCCTCATTCACTTTTTGCGCCATGGCGTAGGTATCGTCGCCGTGCAGAATGCATACCACCGGTTGGGACTGCTGCGCCATCAGGCTTGCCCTTTCCGCGATGATTGGGCTTGCTGCGTGACCACGCGGTGAACGGGAGTGCCGTTGCGCTGCAGGCGCACAATCTCAAACACGCGCAGGTCGCCCAGGCGCGGTTCGGTGGTAACGGCGCGCTGCATTTTCGGTCCCAGCGGGTGAGCGAGCAGCAGCGCCAGGGTGGAAAGCCCCACCACCAGCGGCCAGCGCTCCAGGCTGCTTTTCACATTGCGCGTGCCCAGCATTCCCAACCAGGCCGCGCTGCCCGCCGCCAACCCGGAGACAACAAAATTCGTCCCGCAGGTGGGGTGCACCGCCAGGCTGTACTCGCCCGCTTTCAGACGGCTGAGGGCCTCATCGACGGCTTCTTGCAGCGCGTCGGTGGACAACGCGCCGAAAACCCAGAAACCGCGAAAATCGGAGTAGCCGGCCAGGTTGAGGCGCGGTTGTTTAAGGCTGAGAATCCGCAGCGTGGCGTGCTCCAACGCGTGATTGCGCCGCACGGCCGTCAGCGGGTTGAATTGCAGAATGGATTTTAAGGTAGACATGGAAACCCTCTCTTTGTGCTTCTGTAGTCTAATTGTACTATCAACTAGGCCACGCGCCCAAAAAAAGAACGGGCGCAAGGCCTCGCACCACTACCGGGATTGGGGCTGCCAATCACCTTCATGGGTAGGGTGGGTGAAAAGCGGAAACACCGCTTCAAAGGTAAACCAACGTCATGCCCGCCTGAAACCCACCAATGTGTTTTTTACCGGCGGGTTTCGGGCGGGGACAAATGGTTTTGATTCACAGCAGATTGTCCGCCCTCTACCCGCCCTACAAGAAATTTCCGGTCTCCGGTAAGGGCGGATGGCCGCCTGAAATGCGGTTGCCGGCGCGCCCAACTGCCTGTATAATCACCATCATCCCACCCCTGGACGGATGACCATGCCCCTTCCGCGACTGCAAATCATGCCCCAACGCCTGGCTGTGGCGCGCCTTGACCCCGCCGCAGACATACCCGCCTGGCTGCCACGCGAGGGCTTCCTTTCCATCACTCGCACCAGCGACGAACTCTCCATCGTCGTCGACGAGCAGGCCCTGCCCGGCCGCGTCACCGCCGAGACCGGCTGGCGCATACTGAAGGTGCTGGGACCGCTGGATTTTTCGCTGGTGGGCGTGCTGGCCTCGCTGGCCAACCCCCTGGCCGCCGCCGGGGTGAGCATTTTCGCCATCTCCACCTACGACACTGACTACCTGCTGGTGCGCGAGGCGCAGTTTGCGCTGGCGCTGGCCGCCCTGGCCGAGGCCGGGTTTGATCTGTTGCCCCTCTGACCCCCGCGCGGGATGGTACAATAACGCCAGCGATTCGAGAATCGGAGAACAATGAGCCTACCCATTTTACCCGTTGGAAAATTACCCATCTCCCTGCTCCAGCAGGTGATTAAAGAAGCCCCCCAACTGGATGAGCGCATCCTGCTGGGGCCGGGCATCGGTATGGACTGCGCCGTGATCGACCTGGGCAGCCGCTGCCTGGTGATTAAATCCGACCCCATCACCTTTGCCAGCGACCAGATCGGTTGGTACGCGGTGCAGATCAACGCCAACGACATCGCCACCACCGGCGCAGAGCCAAAATGGTTCTCCTGCACCCTGCTGCTGCCCGAAGGCAAAACCACCCCCGCGGATGTGCTCGAAATCAGCCGCCAGATCAACCAGGCCTGCCGCGATTTGGGCATCTCGGTGGTGGGCGGGCACACCGAAATCACCTACAACCTCGACCGCCCGCTGGTGCTGGGCACCCTGATCGGCGAGGTGGAAAAAGAGCGCCTGGTTACCCCGCGCGGCGCGCAGCCCGGCGACGTGGTACTGCTCACCAAGGGCGTGCCGGTAGAGGCCGTGTCCATTCTGGCGCGCGAATTTGCCGCGCCGCTGCGGGCGATATTGAGCGAAGAAGAAATCCAGACCGCCGCCGGCTACCTCACCAACCCCGGCATCGGCATCACCCGTGACGCGCGCATCGCCATGCAGGCCGGGCGGGTGCACGCCATGCACGACCCCACCGAAGGCGGTCTGGCCGCCGCCCTGTGGGAGCTGGCCGACGCCAGCGCCACCAGCCTGGTGATTGAGCGTGAGGCGGTGCATATTCTGCCGCTGGGCGCGCGCATTTGCCAATTCTTCAAACTCGACCCGCTGGCCACTATCGCCTCAGGCGCGCTGCTGCTCACCGCCCCCGAAGCGGACGCCTCAGCCATCATTAGCGCCCTGCAGGCCGAAGGCATTCAATGCGCCGCCATCGGGCGCGTGCACCCCGGCCCGTCTGCCGTGCATGAGATTGTGGAAGGCCGCACCACCCTGCTCAAGCGCCCGGAACGCGACGACATCGGGCGCGTCTACACCCAGGAGTAAGCGCATGTCTGACTTTCCGCCTCCGGTACCGCTGCCCGCGTCCTATTGGGTCGAACCAGGCCGCTTCCTGGCCGGCGAATACCCCGCCTCGCGCTATTTTGACGAGCAAACTCGCACCACCCTCGGCAGCCTGCTCGACGCGGGCATCACCTGTTTTATTAACCTGACCGAAGACGGCGAGCTGCCCCCCTACGAGAAAATTCTGCAAGAACAGGCTGGTTGGCGCGGCGTGGAAGTGAACACGCACCATTTTCCCATTCAAAATTACGGCCTGCCTACCCGCGCGCAGATGAAAGAGATTCTCAACGCGCTGGACGAAGCCCTTGCCAGCGGCCAGTCCGTCTACCTGCACTGCTGGGGCGGCATCGGCCGCACCGGTACCGTGGTGGGCTGCTGGCTGGTGCGCCACGGACTGAGCGGCCAGGCCGCACTGAAGCGTATTCAATCCCTGCGGCTGGCGGTCCCCGGCGGGTATGCCTCACCTGAGACGGACGCCCAGGTGGAATTTGTGGAATTCTGGAAAGAATAAACAAAAAGAATGCCCCCGGTCGCTTGATCCGGGGGCATTGTGATTCATTGTACCAACAGTTTCGCGTTATTCTTCGATGCGCGTCTGCACAGCGCGCACCGCGCTGCGCCAGTGGTAGGTATCGGTCTTTTCATCGTAGCCCTGGCAGGTGATCAGCGTTACCCAGGGAAAGTCTTCGGATTGTAGCACCGAGAAGTTATCCGCGCTTAAGAAGCGCTGCACCTCGCGCACTTCATACACATAGCGCAGCCCGCCGTAGTGGATGATGATCTCATCGCCCCATTTCAGCGAGGTCAGGTTGAGGAATGGACCCGGTTTGCCAAAGGCGTCGTAGACGTGCGCGGTGATGCCGGTATTGCCGGCGTGAGTGGGGAAGGCGGTATTCTCCAGGTAACCGGCGTTGCCGCCCAGCCAGTCCAGATTCCATTCACCATGCACAATCGGCACGCCCAGAATGGGCACCTTCACGTTCAAGGCCGGAATTTCCAGCAGCAGGTCCTGGCTCTGGTCGTATTCCACCCACGGCCGCCCGCTCAAATCGGTGATTTTACCAGGGGCAAAGCCGGTCAGCGGCAGCGCTTCGGGCCAGTTCGACCAGGTTTCGGTGGCGCTGGCCGCCTCGACTTCCGTTTCTCCTTCGATCAAGCCATTGCCGTTGCGGTCTACATCGATAGTGGCGCGATTGTTGATCTCATGCTCGCCTTCCAGCACGCGCAAATTGAAGGTAATGGTCAGCTCGTTTTCTGCCAGCGCCGGGTCGGTGATCCCCAGGTCTGGCCCCAGGGCGCCCTCCCACACAATGCGCCCGCGCGGATAGGTAAGTGTTGGGCCTTCGTAGTAGCACCAGGTGGTGAAAGTCGCGCTGAGACTGATTGTGGGGCTGATCTCTTTAGGGTCTATGATTCCCAGAGGGTTACAAACCACACCCACATCGGTCGAGCCAGCCGGCGCGCCATCGGGAATACCGGTGCCGCTGGGCAGCCCGGAAGCCTCATACACCGCGCCAGAGGGGATGGGGTCTGAAACGCGCGCGCCGACGTTGACGATATTGGAATTGTTGATCCACACCATCGTCCACTGCAGGAGCGGCATGCCAAAAGAATCGTAGGTCTTGATGCCGTACGGCGGGTCAAACAGGTCCGCGCCAAAGTCCACCGGGGTGGGATCGTTGTTATCGGTGGGGTCGCCATCGTAGTCGGGGTCGGGGTTGGCGCCGTTGTGAGAGGTATCGCTCACCGGGCTTTCAGACGGTGAAATCGCGCTGGCGGCGGCCGTGTTGTTGAACGGACCGCCGTCCGCGGGGGTTACGCGCACCACCAGGGTAATGCTTCCCTGTTCTCCAAACGCCAGGCTGTCTGTTCCGTCCAACAAGTTCGCATCGGTCCGTCCATCATAGGCGGAATTGACGGTGAAATCGTCACTGGTGAGCGATTGCACCGCAAAGGGCGACTCAGGCGGAAATACCGCCGAGAGATCGTCAGTAACCTGGATAGAACTGAGGGTTACATTGCCATAATTTCGTACCAGAATTTCAAAAGTAACATCCCACACGCCGGGGGTTATCTCTGCGGGCGAACCTGTCACGCGTTTGGCGACTCCGATCCGCGCGGTTTCTGCCAGGGTTTGCGTGTCGTCGTCGCTGCCGGTTACATCATCCCCCTCCGGCGGGGTGGCAGTCACTTCGGCGGTGTTGGTGAACGTACCCGCGTCGATATCCGCCTGGGTGAGGGTGTAGACGCCGGTGAAGGTGTCGCTGTCGCTGTCGTCCGGATCCAGGCTGGTGATGGGCCCGCCAGCGAGGGTGATGCCGCCCACTGTGTCGGCCAGGGTAATATCCGTGAGGGTTACATTGCCGGTATTGCTCACCGTGAACGCATAACGGATCGTGTCGCCCACATCGGCGCGGTCATCCGGGGCAACCACGTCCATATTCAGCGTGCCGGTTTTTTCCAGCGTGATCGCGGGCACATCCGTGAGCAGTTGGGTGTCATCGTCGCTGTCCGTAACCGGGCTGCCGCTCGGCGGGGTGCCGCTGACCTGGGCAGTGTTGGTAAAGGTGCCCGAATCGATAACCTCCTGGGTAAGTGTGTAGCTGCCGGTGTAGTTGGTATTGTTGCTTGCCCCAGGCTCCAGGCTGGCAATCGGGCTGCCGGTGAGGGTAATGCCGCCCACCGTTTCCGTTACCGTCAGGTTGGTGAGGGTTACATTGCCGGTGTTGGTGACGGCAAAGACATAGGTAATGATTTCACCCTCGTCCGGCTCTCCATCCGGGCCGTCGTTCAACGTGCCGGTTTTTTGCAGCGCAACCGAGGGGGCGGGGTCAAGGGTTTGGGTATCGCCATCGCTGTCATTGACGGTTGGGCCGCCCGGCGTGGTGCCGGTGACGGTGGCCGTGTTGGTAAACGTTCCCGCGTTCACATCCGCCTGGGTGAGGGTATAGGTGCCGGTAAAGGCGGTGCTGTTGCTGGCGCCGGGGGCCAGGGTGATCGGTCCGCCGCTCTCAGTGATTTTTGGATCACTGAGCGTGACGCCGCTGAGGGTTACATTGCCGGTATTGGTCACCGTAAAGGCATAAGTAATCGTATCGCCTGCGTCGGCGCGGCTGTTGGCGCCCAGGTTGAGCGTGCCAGTTTTGACCAGTTCAATAGAAGGTACCGGGATGATCGTCTGGGTGTCATCGTCCGCATCGGTTACATTGGGCCCGCTGGGCGGGGTGCCGGTGACCGTGGCGGTGTTGGTGAACGTCCCTGCGTCCACATTCGTCTGATTGAGCGTGTAGCTGCCGGTAAAGGTGCTGCTGTTGCTCGCGCCGGGGGCCAGGCTGGCAATCGGACCGCCGCTGATGGATATGCCGCCCACCGTATCGGCCAGGGTAATGTTAGTGAGGGTTACGTTGCCGGTATTGGTGACCGTAAAGGCGTAGCTGATGGTGTCGCCGGGGTTGGCAATGCCATTGGGAGCCGAGGCGTTCAGGTTGAGCGTGCCGGTTTTTTGCAGGTCAATCGATGCCGCGGGCGTCAGGGTTTGGGTGTCGTTGTCGGTGTCGCTGACGATGTTGCCCACCGGCGGCGCACCGGTCACCGAGGCGGTGTTGGTAAAGTTACCCGCGTTCACGTCCGCCTGGGTGAGGGTGTAGCTGCCGGTGAAGGTGGTGCTGTCGCTGGCGAGGGGTGCCAGGCTGGCAATCGGCCCGCCGCTGATGCTCACCCCGCCCACAATGTCGATCAGGGTGATGTTGTTGAGGGTCACTTCGCCCGTATTGGTGACGGTGAAGGCGTAGGTGATGGTATCCCCGGCGTCGGCGCGGCCGTTGGCGCCCAGGTTGAGCGTGCCGGTCTTGGCCAGGTCAATTTTGGGCGTCTGAGTGATCACTTCGGCGGTGCTGCTCACCGGGCTGGTCTGGTCGCTGTCGGCATAGGCTGTGTTGCTGAAGCCGCCCGCGGTGATGTCATCCGCGGTGACGTCGTGGGATGCCGCACAGGAGAGAATCTGTCCGGTGGTCAGGGTGGCTGGCTGGGCAGGCGTGCAGGCGCCCAGGGTTACGCCCGTACCGGGGTCGGTGATGGTTACCCCGGTGAGGGTCTGGTCGCCGGTGTTGATGGCGGAAATATCGTAGGTGATGGTTTTGCCGACTGTGTTATATGGGCCGTTGGACGTAACCTGCTTGTACACTTCCAGGCGGGCGTTGTCTTTAATCTCCACGGTTACCGAGTCCGTCACCGGGTCCGTTTCGCTGCTGTCGCCGGTGGCGGTGTTGGTAAAGGTGCCCGCATCCACATCGGCCTGGGTGACCACATGGCTGGCCGGGCAGCTCATCGACTGTCCGCTGGTCAGCGTGGCGGGTTGAGGCGGGGTGCAGGCGCCCAAGACCATGCCGGGGTCGGCCACACCCACATTGTTGAGCGTACCCGAACCAATATTGGTCACGGTGATGGTGTAATTGAGTGTGTCGCCCAACTCATAGGGACCAGCAGTGGTGATGACTTTACTGATTCCCAGAATATTCGTTTGATCTGTGGGCACCGTAACGGAGTCGGTTACCGGCCCGATCTGGTCGCTGTCGGCGGAGGCCGTGTTGGTGTATGATCCTGCCGCGGCTTCGTCCGCGGTTACAATGTGGGTAGCCGGGCAGGTGAGAGATTCACCGGGGGCCAGGCTGGCCGGTTGGGGCGGGGTGCAGGTTCCCAAAACCACGCCGGGGTCGCTGATTTCCACGCCGGTGAGCGGCACATCGCCGGTGTTGGTAGCCGTCAGGGTATACGCCAGGGTGTCACCGTCGGTGTAGGGGGCTTCGCTGGAACCCGCCACATCGAAAGTCTTTACCATCTGCATGGTGGGGGCGGCGTTGACGGTCAACGTGTCAGTGGCCGGTTCTGTATTGGTGGCGCCTTCCGCGGTGGTAACCGTATTCTTGCCAATCGTGTTGTTATAGGTTCCCGCCGCGCTGGCCGTAACCGGAACGGTAATGTTGCAGGTGGTATTGGGGCCGGGGGCAATACTGCCCGCGCCCAGGGAAATGGTATTGGTGCCGGGCGCGGCGGTGAGCAGGCCATTACAGGCGTTGGTGGGCGACGGTGAACTGGCGATGGTGAGGCCGGCGGGCAGCGTATCGACCATGCCCAAATTCGAGAGGGCGATATTGCCGGTGTTCTTAATCTGGATGGTTAACAGTGATGTCTCGCCCAGAATCATGCTGGTGGGGGCGAAGTATTTGGAAATGCTCACGCCCGGCAGGTTGGTTAAGGAAGCCTGAGCCGGTTGGCTGTTCTTGGCGCCGTTAAACGAGGTTACGCCCTCAGCGGGGATGGTGTTGGTGCGGTTGCCGTTGACGTTCATCGTCACGCTGAGGGTCAGAGTGCAGCGCTTGTTGGCCGCCAGGCTGCCCCCGCTGAAGCTAAAGCTGCCCGCGCCTGGCACAGCCGTCAGCGTGCCGCCGCAGGTGCCGGTGGAGACATCCGCCGGGTTAGCCACGTACATGCCGGTTGGCATGCTGTCGGTAAAGGCGATGCCGGTCAGGGGGGTGTTGTTGGGGTTGATCAACTGCACGCTCATGGTTGAAGACGAGCCGCCAAACACGGTCAGCGGGTCAAAGCCTTTGACCACCCCCAGGGTAAGGCTGCTGACGGTGAGCTGCGCGGTGGCGTTCGCCACGGGTCTGATCACCGTGCCCGCGCCCTGGATGGTGCCAGAGACGTTGGTGCGGTAGAGGGTATTGGTCTTGTCGCCAGGCGTGGTGGAAGGGGAGGATACCACATCCACACTGACGGTACAGATTCCGGCGATGCCGCCCACCTGGGCCGGGACGCTGCCTCCGCTCAGGGAGATAATTTGCGAGCCAGAGTCAGCCGTCACCGTGCCGCCGCAAGTAGTGGACTTATTGGATGGGTTGGCGACGGTAAAACTGGTGCCGCCCATGGTATTGAGGTTGTCCTGGGTGATGGCGACATTGATCAGGGGGGCGGTATTGGTGTTGCGCAGGGTAATGGTGAGGGTAGACCGCCCGCCCGGCGCGACCTGGCTGGGATAAAAGGCCTTGCTGATCGTCATGTTGCTGACGGTGAGGTCATCGATTAAGTTATTGGGCGGACGCTGGCCCTGGTCATTGCTGATCTGGGTGGCGGCGTTGATGGTGTTGGAATACAGCCCGGAAACGCTGCTGGTTACATACACATCGATGGTACAGTTACCGCCCATAGCAATGCTGCCGCCCGTCAGGGTGATGGTGCCTTCCCCGGTGTTGGCAGTGAGCGTGCCGCCGCAGGAATTGGACGCCGCGGTGGAGTTGCTGATGGTGATGTTGGTGGGCAGCACATCGGTTACAGTCAAGCCGGTGATGGCCTCGTCGGCCGGGGCGGTGAGGTAGATTCTCAGGCGCGAGTTACCACCCGCGCTGATAATATCGGGAGAAAAGGTTTTCGAGCTGCCGGTCATCCCCTGACCGGTGGGATAGACCGTTACCGACCGCGAAGCGCTGCTCAGGTTGGTCAGGCCTTCCACCGTGGTGATGGAGTTGGCATTAATCGTATTGGTATAGCTGGCATTGGCTGGCGCCGTCACCTTGACCGAGAAGGTGCATGTGCCCGGCACAGAGACGGTTCCGGAGGGAATCGCCGCTCCGCTGGCATCCAGGCCGGAAAGGGTCAGCGTGGAAGGGCTGCCCACCACGGCAACCGCCTGTCCGTTGGCGCAGGTGGTGGCCACCGTGGCCGGGTCGGGCACCAGGCCAGAGGGCAGGTTATCAACTAACTGGGTTACATGCAGCGGCGAACTGGTGCTGTTTTGGAGCGTGACAATCAGCGTAGACTGCCCGCCCTGCTCGAAAGAAGTTGGCGAGAAGGTTTTAACCACCCCAATGCTTAAGGGCTGCACGTTCAAGGTCGCGCTGGCCGGCAGCACGTTGGTAAAGCCGGGCACATCTGAACTTAAAGACCCGGCGGGAATCTCGTTGAGATGGGAACTGGTTAAGATCGTGTCGGGGGTGGTGATCTGAGCGGTAATGGTGCAGGTTCCGGGAGAAGACACCGTGCCGGAAGGCACCGTTGCGCCGGTCAGGCGCACGGTATCATCCGTGCGGCTGGTGGTGGCGATGGATACCGATCCACCCACGCAGGTGGTGGTGGGCGTTCCGGTAACGTACAAAGCCGCGCCGGGCATCACATCATCCAGCGCCACGCCCGTGTATGGCGTTCCGGTGGGGTTACGCAGCGTGATGGTGAGAGTGCTGATTTCCCCCGCCAGTATGGTGGTGGGCGAAAACGACTTTACCAGGCCAACAGCCTGAACATTCAGGTTGGCCTGGGCCGGTGTGGCGTTGGTGACCCCCTGGCGGGTTTGCACCGCGCTGGCCGGAATGGTGTTGGTATATTCGCCCTGCGTGAACGAGGTTACATTGACGGCGATTGAACAGGTGGTATTGGGGCTGATTTGCGCGTTAGCGATGGACAGGTTGTCCGTTCCGGCAACCGCGGTCAGCACGGCGGATCCTCCGCAGTTGCTGAGCGAAGGGCTGACTGTGCTGGCCAGCACCACGTTGTGCGGTTCGGGGTCGTTCAACACATCAGCAAGGGATACTTCGGTGAGATTGTGCGAGGAATCGTTGTTGCGAATGGTGATCGTCAGACGGCTGGTCTGCCCCACCCAGATAGTGTTGGGCGCGAACGCCTTGGTTACCGAAGGGGCTTGAATGGTATCCACATTGATGGTGGCGCTGGCCGGGTCGGTGTTGCTGACCGTGCCCAGGTTGCCGGTGGCAGACAGGTTGCCCCCCGCGATGGTGTTGATTAAGTTACCGGGCGTGATGGAAGAAACATCCACTTCCACGGTGCACACGCCGTTGATTTCACCCACTTTGGCCGGCACGGTGGCGTTGGCCAGAGTGAGCGTGCTGCTGCCGGCCACCGCGGTCACTTCCGGGGCGGTTCCGCAGTTGGATGTGCTGACGTTCGGAGGGTTGGCAATGTATAAACCGGGCTGCACGCCCTCCAGGTTGTCCGTCCAGGAGGCGGTGGTCAGGTCAAATGAATTCGCGTTGTAGATGGAAACGCTGAGGCGGGAAATATCCCCGGGCGAGATGGAGATGGGGTTGAACTGCTTGTTGATCTCGGCGTTGTAGTCAAATGTGGCCACCGAGAGTTCGTCACTCGCGGCAGCTTCGTTGGATACATTACTCCCGTCGATATAACCGGTCACATCTTCGGCGGCCACGGTGACTGTTTTATTGCCGGATGTAGACGGCTGCACGCTGACCGTGACCGCGCAGCTGCCGCCGGACGCTACAACCCCGCTGCTCAGGCTGATGCTGGACTCGCCGGGATTGGCCGTGATGCTTGCTCCACCACAGCCGGTTTGCGCCAGGTTGACCGGATCGGCCAAAGATAACCCGGCGGGGAAGGTGTTGCTGAAAGCCAGGCCGGTCAGGTCGTGGGTCGCGTTCGCATTGGTGACGGTAAACGTCAAACGCGAGACACTCTTCAGCGCGATCGTGCTGGGCGAAAATTCCACCGCGACGGATACATCTGCGGATGGCGTTTGCGCCAAAACCGGCGCAGCCGCGAACGGGCTGAACAATCCAATGAGCAGGCAAGCTGTGAGCAGGCAGTGAAACGATCGGTGCATCGGCTCCTCCAACGATAAGAAAAATTTACGAATTGAGGGAAAAAACTATCCGGGCAAAAAAGCCAGCCAGCAGAGTGCAAGTTAACGTCCAGCCCCGGCGCACTTCACCTTTTTGCACTCTCTCCATTGTATGGAAGAATGAAAAAGAAATGCGTTAATTTGACATAAATTGTCCAAAAGTAATGAAATTATTACCAACCGCAATCACGCCCTTTAGAGCGCGTTGGTATTGAGGTACGCCAGCGCCTGGTTTTTCTCGTCGCTCATCACAATCGTCAGGTGAGCGCCGGGCGCGAAATCGGCCACGCGGATCAGGCGCAGCGCGCCGCATAATTTTTCATCCACGTCAACAAACTCGTCCACGCAGTTGGGCGCCTCGTAGAAAAAGGCGCGGTTGAACTGCGCTTTTTCATCGTCCAGCAGCACGGCCAGCGGGTAAATTTGCGCTTCCAGTAAATCCTGGAAGAAGTGCGTGCCCAGTGAAGGCTCCGGTTCGGGGCCCACATCTTTTCCGGCCAGTTCCACCAGGGCGCGCGTGTTGTAGATGTCGCCGTAACCAATCGGCACGCCCAAATCGGAGTTGGAACTGCCCCAGCGCCCCGGCCCCACGCTGATGTAGCGCTTGCCTTCCAGGGCGCGGTTCACCCGCCCAATGGCGTGGCTTAACTCGTGGCGCGCGTTGAGGGTGGGCAGGGCAAAATAGCCCTGCGGGGGCACAAACAGCACATAGTCCACCCCATCCACAAAGCCTTCGGGCACCATAAAGTGGGTGCGGAAGATCACCTGCTCGGGGTTAACCTGCTCGGGGAAAGGCCGCTGGGCGGTGCCGATCAGGTGGCTTTGCGGGCGGCACTGCAGCACGGTAATGCACAGGTCGGGTTGGGCCGACTCGCTGTTGTCGCTCACCCCCAGGGTGAACTCCAAATCCACCGGGGCGCGGTACTGGGTCTCCAACGTGCGTAGAATGGTGCGCATGTGGCGCGCGAAGGATGTGCGCTTGAGCAGTTCGTCAAAGGTCAGCACCAGGCGTTTGGGGTCGCTCATTAATGCCGAGCGCAAGGGCAAAAAGTAACCGTCTTCTTCCACCTGAGCCAGGTAGCGCACCGGCGGGTAGCGCGTGGTGAGCACGTCGTGAATGGGCAGGGTGTGAAAGCGGTTTTCCTGCAGGTCAATCAGATCAACGTAGCGCTGCGAATACTGGCTGATAGCCTTAACATTGGTGGAAGGCCGCAGCGTGGGGTGGCTGAGCGCCACCAGGCGCGGGTAATCGTTACCCACGCGGTCCACGGCGCGCGTGCCCATGCCCCACACCATGCGCACAAAACCGTCTTCGCGGTTGATCTGCGGCGACCAGCGGTACAGGTTGCGGCTGAAGGCCACCCCGGCGGCGTGCGGCAGGTAGTAGCGTCCAAACTGCTCGCCCTGCACCACCTGAATCAGCACGGCCATACGCTCGTCGTAGTCGGCCAGGCCTTTGCTGGCGCGGTAGACCAGCGCGTTGGGGTTGAGCGTGGAGCCAAAAATGCGCCCGATGGCGCGCGTGAGCGCGCGCAGGTTCTCTTGCTGGGTAGCCTGGTTGGGCAGGAACACGCTTTCATACTTGCCCGCGAAGGCCGTGCCAAAGTTATCTTCCAGCAGGCTGGAAGAGCGCACAATCAGCGGGCTTTTTCCCACCGAGGCCAGCAGGCCCTGCAGGCGTTCCAGCACGTCTGGCGGAAACTCACCCGACTCAAAATCTTCGATGATGTGCGGGTAATCCACGCGCATCTCTTCTTCAGTTTTGTACTTCTGGTCGTTCCAGTGGAAGAGATTGTTGATGTTCATGAAGGAATACATCACGTCGGAACCCACATAATACGATTCCGCCGCGTTCAAACAGTCCAACAACTCTTCATCCGCCAGCTCGCGCAGAATGCGAATGGCCAGCAGCATGCCGGCCGCCTTGCCGCCGATCTTTCCACCGCCGATCTTGCGCTTGTAGATCTCGGCCAAGTCTTCAATGGTGAACCACTCTTTGGCAATGTTGATATAACGCAGTTGGTCGCTGATCAGTGAGCGGATCAGCACCACCTTGCATTCCAGCAAGCGCGCCTCCATTTTGGAGCGTTCTTCATAGGGCAGGCGCTCAATCGTCATGGCCTGCTCAAAGACCTTTTCAATGGGAGACAGCTCGGGGTTTATGGACAGCAGGCTATCTTTTTCGGCCACACCGCGCTCTAGCAGCACCTGGTTGACAATGTCGCTGAACTCTTCAAAGGTCAGTCGCTGGCTGAAGAGCAAATCGGTGAGGTAATCGCGCACTTTGGCCAGGCGCTGATCCCACACCGGCGCGGGTTCCTCATACAGCGGGTCGAGCAGGCCCTCGCGTTTTTGCGAGCGGATGGCCATTTTGCGCGCGCGCGCCTCGAAGGTAACCCGGTCAATAATACCGCGCTCAATTAACCGCTTGCGCATGCGCGAGCGGATGCGGCTGCTCAGGATGGGGTACTGCGACAGGCCCAGGTGAATGCTGAGCAAAAAATCGGATGAGGATGTGGGGGGCAGGGTCACAGCGCCTCCGGTGTTAAAAAGCTCCCTGTCCTTGGGAAGGGAGCTTCAATCAAATCTTCTAACCATTTTTCCAATTGGACACCAGTAATTCCACCGTTTTTCGCCCTCGCGTGCGGGTTAGCCCAGGTGCATGGGCATGATCACATGGGTAAAGTCTTCGCTGCCTACCGCTTTGATCACGCCGGGGGTGTTGTTGGCGTTGGTCTCCAGCGCCACGCTGGGCGATTTGATCACGTCCAGCACCTCGCGCAGATAGCGCACGTTGAAGGCGATCACCAGCCCGCCGCCGGTGATGTTGGCATCCACCATTACCTCGCTGTTGCCGGTCTCTTCCGACTGCGCGGAAACTTCCACGCTGCCGGGGCCTTCTTCGCCGTTCTGGATGTTGAGGCGCACCACATAGTTGCCCTCGCGGGCGATAATCTCGGCCTGCTTGCAGGCCTTCTGGAAGGCGGCGGTGGCCATGATAGTGGAGGTTTTGGACGAGCGCGGAATGATGGCCTTGTAGTCGGGGAAGTTGCCTTCAATCAACTGCGAGACCAGTTCAATATCGTCAAAATGGAAGAGCACCTGCCCGCGTCCGGGCGGCACCACCATGGTTACCTTTTCATCGGTGTCGCTGGCGATGCGCGCCAGCTCGCTGAGCGCGCGCGCCGGGATGATGGCCGAGACCGGCCGTTCGCTGGGGGTGGAAAGGCGCGCCTTGCGCACCGAAATGCGGAAGCCATCGGTGGCGGCCATCGAGATCTCATGGTCAGAGACGGTCAGGTTCACGCCCTGCAGCACCGGGCGGGCTTCATCGGTGGAGGCGGCAAACACCACCTGCTGGATCATCTCTTTGAAGTCGGCCACGTTTAGCTCTGTGCCCGCGCTCAAATCGGGAACCGGCATGGGCGGGAATTCCTGCGCGTCAATGCCCTTGATATCGGTGTTGGATGAAGCGCAGCGAACGTTGAGCGTTTGGGTCTTTTCATTCAGGTCGAGCAGAACCGTCTCGTTGGGCAGGGTGTTGATCAGGTCGCTGAAGGTGCGCGAGGGAACTGTAACGGCGCCCTCTTCGCTGATCTGCGCGCCAATCCAGCAAGAGATACCCAATTCCAGATTGGTGGCAGACAGGCGTAATCGCCCTTCGTCGGTAGCGACCAGAATATTGGAAAGCACAGGTAAAGTGCTGCGCGGCGAAACAGCGCGAGATACCACACTCAGACCGTGTGCCAGTTGTTGTTGTGAGACAGATACTTTCATGATTCGCGGCCCTCTTCCTGAACTTTTTTTGTTAAACCAGTATATACCGGAATATTCCTGATTACCACATTATTATAAACCAAATGAAAGCAAGATTCTCGCGTGAATAGAAATGGGTTCGCGCGCCGGGGCGCAAATTCACTCACCCGAAATCATAGGTGGAAAGCCACGCGCAGGGTGGGAGCAGGGCGATCCAACGATATGGTTTCCGCAAATTGGCAAGCTCGCCCATAACCCACCGTTGATCATCAACGATCTTAAGTGACGTTCTTTGGTTTTCTGCCTGATGAAACGTTTCAATGCTCCGATTGGTGGGTTTCGGGCGGTTTGAAGCAGTAATGAAAGCATACCTTAAGGCCGCCCTTCACCCACCCTACCTTCGATCGAATTCATTGCCGATTAGTAGAGTGGGTGCAGAGCGATTCAACGATATGGTTTCCGCAAATTTACAAGCCCGCCCGTAGCCCACCATTGATCATCAACGATCTTCAGAGACATTTTTTACTTTTCCGCCTGCTGAAACGCTTCAATGTTCTCTACCCCTGCAGGTTTCGCATTTCAAATCAATTAAGGCTTGTGACTACTTTTTTCCATTCTTCTGGGCATACATCTGCTTATCCGCCTGCTTCAGGCCGTCATAAAAATGGTTAATATCTTTAATCTCAACCATTCCGTAGGAGATTTCAATTGGAAACTCGAAGGAATGGTCTTGCGCAAGCTGCTGCTCAATCCGCGACATAATGTCCTTGACCCAGGTGCGATCAATATCCTGGAAAATAATCAAGAACTCATCGCCGCCATAGCGCACCAGCAGATCATCTTTGCGAATGCAGCGATGCACCGTTTTGGACAGGGTAATCAGAACTTCATCGCCGGTTTTATGCCCGTAGGTATCATTGATATCTTTGAACATATCAATATCCAGCAATACCACGGTCAAAGCCTTTTTATAGCCCGTCTTTGCCTGTCTTTCCAGCCAGTGCTCCAGTGAGAGCCGCGAATAGCTGCCGGTGAGCGTATCGTGGTAGGCAAAAGCACGGAACTCTTCCTTGCTCTTTTCTACCTGGTTGATCATCAAATTGGCGTACTGAAGAATCCCTCGCCGGGCAAGCAGAAACAGCAGCATCTGACCCAGCAAATAGATCACCAAAAAGAAACCGATTCCCTGGCGGGTGGGGCCGACGATCTGTTTCAAAGGCGTTTGGACGCTCAGATAATGTTGGGAATCTGGCAGACATTCAAGGTAGTAAAGATTGCCCTCCTCTTTGACCACGCGGTAATCTTTTCCACTGCGCAGCACCGGTAGATTCAAGAAGGGCGATAAATCCGCTTCAGAAATGATCGAAACCTGAATTTCAGCGTTATTAAGCTGCTCAAGAATGGGATCAAGGGAATAGATCAGCACATCTTTGCCAAGGCACTGGTTTTCTTTCTTGACTTCCGACGATACCACCACGTAATGCTGACCGGCCTGGTTCAATACCGCAAATTCCGGAATATCATCCAGAAAAACAAATTCATCATCCACCGTTGGGCTGGCATCGGCTGCGCGATACGCTGCCAGAATTTTTCCCTCCACCACCCGGTAGGCGTATGCCAGGTTTTCCAATACGCGCACGCCTTCAACATATTTGGGCTGGGTGGATGCTTGCAGATCTTCCCAGGAAAGTTCCTGCTGGTGATATTCGGCCAGCTGGTCGCGAATCACCGAGCGGCTGGATACACTCTGCGCGCCTTCCGTGTTTTTTTCCAGAAACAGGTGAAACGATAGTGAGCGGGATTGGGCGGTCAGCACCCAATTGGAGACCAGCGTGTCTTCCAACTGCATCTCCAACGGCAAGAAGACCACCAGAATGGTCAGCAAAACGACCCCAATAAAGAACAGAAGGGTTAATAAGCGGGTTTTCTTGAGCAGATCGTGCATGATAATAGGATCAGCCGCGTTGAGAATTCAATCAATTTATAATAAGGAGCCACTGGCGCGCCATGTTTAACACTATATATTTTATTGGTTTATTTCAATATTAATTTTGGGTAAATTCCTCACGAAATTCGGGTAAATTTGGGGCGGTATCTGCCTTCACCCTGACGCAAGTTGGAGCTCAATAGTGAGATGGTTTTGCCTTAATGCCAATTGACCCGCCCTACAAGAGAAACCTCATTCTTCGGTAGGGGCGGACGGCCGTCCGCCCGAAAATTACCGGCATTGAGCAGCGGTAGGGTGGGAGCAGGGCGGGGCAGCCCATTCAAAGGTAAACCGGCGTAACCACCCGCCCGAATCCCACCATTAAGCTAACGGCGGGTTTCGGTCGGTTTGAGATTGATTTACCTCAAAACAGATATTCCGCCCTTCACCCGCCCTACGGGAGAATCCCGTTGGATGGGCAAAACAAACCACCCTCCCTAAAATGCGTTTTCCAGCATTTTGGGGAGGGCTTGGGGTGGGGTCCAAAATAGGCAGCCGCCGGGCTGGAGAGGCAAATTTCTTCATTATCCCCCGATTCCTATCAATGATACAATTAACCCAACTCTTACTCCTCAGGCTCAAACCATCATGTCCGAACAACCACCCTCCAGCGCGCTGCCACTCAACCAGGTCATCCTGGGGGATTGCCGCCAGGTGCTTGCCACCCTGCCCAAAAATTCGGTTGACCTGATCTTTGCTGACCCGCCCTATAACCTGCAACTGCGCGGTGAGCTGCACCGTCCTGACCTCTCGCGCGTGGATCGGGTGGATGACGAGTGGGACCAGTTTGAAGGCTTTGACACCTACGATCAGTTCACCGAGGAGTGGCTTTCTGCCTGCCGCAGAGTGCTCAAACCCGGCGGCACGCTGTGGGTCATCGGCACCTACCACAACATCTACCGCGTGGGCGGCATTCTGCAAAACCTGGGCTTCTGGATTCTCAACGACATCGTTTGGGTCAAAACCAACCCCATGCCCAACTTCCGCGGGGTGCGCTTCACCAATGCGCACGAGACGCTCATCTGGGCGGTAAAAGACCGCCGCGCGAAATACACCTTTAACTACCACGCCATGAAGTCACTCAACGACGGGCTGCAAATGCGCTCGGACTGGCACCTGCCCATCTGCACCGGGCGCAAGCGCCTGCGCGTGAACGGCGAAAAAGCCCATTCCACCCAAAAGCCTGAATCGCTGCTCTACCGCGTGCTGCTGGCCGCCAGCAACCCCGGCGATGTGATTCTGGACCCCTTCTTCGGCACCGGTACCAGCGGAGCGGTGGCCCAGCAGCTTGGCCGCCAGTGGATTGGCATTGAGCGCGACCCTCAGTATGTGGAAATCGCCCGCCAGCGCATCGCCAGCCTGCCTGCCGCCCCCGACGAAACCGCCCTGCGCGCCACCCCCAACCCGCGCCGCCAGCCGCGCATTGCTTTCGGCACGCTGCTGGAGGCCGGTCTGCTGCGGCCCGGCCAAACCTTATACTTCGGCGCGGAAGGCAGCCGCTCGGCCCAAATTTCCGCCGACGCCAGTTTAGAATATAATGGTCAGCGCGGCTCGATCCATCAGATCGCCCGCGCCATCCAACCTGGCCCGCGCAATGGCTGGCTGTGCTGGTTTTATGAAGACCCCCACACCGGCCAGCGCCGCCCGATTGACCACCTGAGACAGTTTATTCGTAACGCATAAGGATTGATTTGGAGACCCCATGAGCAAAATCCAAGCTTACCCTCAAACCGAATGGAGCCTGGCCGACCTGTTCCCCGCGGCCGGCAGCCCCGAATTGGAAGCCGCCTTTACCCAACTCGACAGCCTGACCGCCGAATTTGAGAAAATCCGCGAGCAGTTCGTTCCCGAAATTTCGGCTGAGATGTTCTTATCCACCATCAAGAAGATGGAAGAGATCAACCGCCTGGCCGCGCGCCTGGGCAGCTTCAGCGGGCTGTGGTACTCGGAAGACACACAAAACCAGGCAGCCCAGTCTTTGGAAGCCAAAGTGGACCAGTTCCTGGCCGGGCTGAGCAACCGCATGCTCTTCTTCAGCCTGTGGTGGAAAGATCTGGACGACGCGAATGCCCAGCGCCTGCTGGATGCCAGCGGCGACTACCGCTACTGGCTGGTGCAGATGCGTTCATTCAAACCCTTCACCCTCACCGAGCCGGAAGAAAAGATCATCAACATTAAAGACGTAACCGGCGCCAGCGCGCTGAACATGATCTACTCCACCATCACCAACCGCTATACCTTCAAGCTGGAAGTGGACGGCGAGGTGAAAGAGCTTTCGCGCGGCGAGCTGATGGTTTACGCCCGCCACCACGACCCCGATCTGCGCGCGCGCGCCTACCAGGAGTTGTACCGCGTCTACGGTGAAGACGCGCCCATTCTCGGCCAGATCTACCAGAACCTGGTGCGCGACTGGCGCAACGAGAATGTGGATCTGCGCGGTTTTGCCAACCCAATGGCCACCCGCAACCTGGCCAACGACATCCCCGATGAGGTAGTGAACACCCTGCTGGATGTCTGCCAGAAGAACGCCCCGGTCTTCCAGCGCTTTTTCAAGCTCAAAGCGCGTTGGCTGGGCGTGGAGCGCCTGCGTCGCTACGACGTCTACGCCCCGGTAGCCGTCTCGGATAAGCATTATGGGTTTGAGCAGGCCGCCGATATGGTGCTGTCGTCCTTCAACGAGTTCCACCCCCGGTTTGGTTCGCTGGCTGAGCGCGTCTTTGCCGACAAGCACCTGCACAGCACCATTCAAAAAGGCAAGCGCAGCGGCGCGTTCTGCGCCTATGTGGTACCCGAGATGACCCCCTACGTGCTGGTCAACTATCAGGGGCGCACCGACGATGTTTCCACCCTGGCACATGAGCTGGGGCATGCCATTCACAACATGCTCTCGGCGCACCACAGCATTTTCACCGCCCACGCCTGCCTGCCCCTGGCCGAGACCGCCTCAACCTTCGGCGAGATGATGCTGGTTGACCGCCTGCTGGCCGAAGAGACCGACGAGGCCGTGCGCCGCGATCTGCTCTTTGCCCAGGTGGACGACAACTACGCCACCATTCTGCGCCAGGCTTACTTTGCCCTCTTCGAGCGCAAAGCGCACGAGATGATCAAGAACGGCGCCTCGGTGGATGAACTGGCCGACGCCTACCTCAAGAACCTGCGCGAGCAGTTTGGCGACGCGGTAGAGATCAACGACGAGTTCCGCTGGGAGTGGGTTTCCATCCCGCACATTTACCACACCCCGTTCTATGTCTACGCCTATACCTTCGGGCAGCTGCTGGTGCTCTCGCTCTACAGCCAGTTCAAGGCTGAGGGCGAAGCCTTCAAACCGCGCTACATAGACCTGCTGGCGGCGGGCGGTTCGGCCGCGCCGATGGACGTGCTGGACAAAGCCGGCGTGGACGTGCGCCAGGCCGCTTTCTGGCAGGGCGGTTTCGACGTGGTCAGCGACATGATCGCCCAGCTCGAAGCCCTGCCGATGCCCCAATAACCTTTTTCTTGCTCCAACCAGGCCGGTTCCCATGCGGGGACCGGTTTTTGATTCATCATTTGCGCCCGTTCGCCGCCCACCCGATGATCGTTGAATTGTTGATTTTTTAGAAATCTCGCCGCGCAATGTGTGGTATATTATTCGCACCAAACCAATCTTCCCCGCAGAGCCTGCGGGGATAATCGATGGAGAAGTCATGTATTTCGTTATAGAAGGTGTCATTGGCGTCGGGAAAACCACCCTGGCGCGCTTGCTTCAGCCCTCGTTTGAGGCCAACCTGCTGCTGGAAGTCTTCGAAGAGAATCCCTTCTTGAATGATTTTTACAGCGACCGCGCCCGTTACGCGTTCCAAACGCAAATCTTCTTTCTGCTCAGCCGCTATCACCAGCAGAACAAAGGGGTTCCGGCGCTGATGGAACAAGGCCGTCACATCATCGGTGACTATACCTTTGATAAAGATTCGCTCTTCGCGCGCATCAACCTGCACGGCGATGAGCTGGAAATGTATTACCGTGTCCACGAAGCCCTGGGCGAGAAGATCACCCCGCCCGACCTGGTGGTTTACCTGCGCGCCTCCACCCGCACGCTCATGCAGCGCATCGCCCTGCGTGACCGCCCCTACGAGCGGCAGATGGAACGCGACTACATTGCCGATCTCAACCAGGCCTACGAAGATTATTTCGTTCACCAGGCCGAGAAGTTATCAATACCGGTGCTTGCCATCGATACCAACGATATCGACTTTGTGCGCAACCCGGAAGATTTAAGCGCGATTGAGAACCGCATTCGCCAGGTGCTGCACCTGCCGCCCTTCCAGCCCGAACTGCCCCTGGTGGGCGACGCGAGCTGACCTGAATTTACATCAGCCGGCGGTAACTGACCAGGAGGGGAAACCATTCTATGCGAATCACGCGAGACACGCTCATGAAGCTGGCGCGCAACGCGGTGGCCGAACGGGTCTACCGCAGCCGCGATATTATCTGCGTCTATCTCACCGGGTCTATGCTGAAAGAGGAACCCCTGTTGGGCGGCGCGGCGGATATCGATATGGTGCTGGTGCACAGCAGCACGCCAGAAGCCCCGCGTGAGGTCATTCAGGCCACCAACGAAGTGCATATCGACCTGTGCCACCTGTCCCAAGCCTACTTCAACCAGCCGCGCAAGCTGCGCAAAGACGCCTGGGTGGGCGGCTTTATGTGCGCTAGCCCGCTGGTGCTGCACGATCAACAACACTGGTTTGAATTTACCCAGGCCAGCGTCTGCTCACAGTATAACGCGCCGGAAAATGTGATGAGCCGCGCCTGGCCCATGGCCGAAGCGGCGCGCACCATCTGGTTTGATCTGCACGCCGGGCGTTTTGAGAACCCGGCGTTCACCTTTTGGCAGTACCTGCGCGCCCTGGAAAAAGCCGCCAACGCGGTGTCGATTCTGGCCGGCCTGCCGCTCACCGAGCGGCGCTTCATGCTCGAATTTCCCGCCCGCGCCCAGGCGCTTCAGCGGCCCGGCCTGGCTTCGGGTCTGACTGACTTGTTCATGCCCGCCCCCCTGCCCGCGGATCGCCGCGAGACTCTGCTCTCGGCCTGTCAATCAGCCCTCGAGCAATTGGGCCGCCAGCCCGACTGCCCGGCTGTTCTGCTGCCACAGCGCCGCGTATATTACCTCAACGCCGTTGACGCGCTGTGGAACGAGCAGCCTGCCGCCGCGGCCTGGATTTTGCTGCGCGTCTGGACGCGCGCCGTGTGCAGCCTGGCGGAACCCGCCGCCGCCCAGCAGACCTGGCAAACCTCCCTGGCAGATTTGGGGCTCAACCCGGCAGATATGGACGCATCCCTGGCCGCCCTGGACGCCTACCTGGATGGGGTTGAAGAGACCCTTGATACCTGGGCTGCCAAAAACGGCATTGAGCGCGCCTGAGTTTCCACTTTTCCCCAATTTTATGCGTATATCTGTGGATAAACAGTCCATAACTGTGGATAACTGGTGTTAACTGTGGAGAAATTTTCTGTGCAGCCAGTTAATCTGTGAATAAACTTAAAACTTACACCCCCCAGATATAGGGGTATAGATTGACCACGCCCAATATCTGGATTTGCTCCCCAAGCTGTTCTTGCCCAAGAAAAAAGATGTGAAATCTTTTCCCGGTTATCCACAGGCGATTGTGTACAAACGCGCCGCTCAAATTTCGCAAAATAGAGAAGGTGACCTTAGGTTTTCCCCCAGATATGGGGTGTTGATGGGTAGAGCGGGCGGTTATCCACATTATCCACACCTCTACGGCGACAACTACCTGTTAATCCATTAAAGATTAAAGGGAATAAGGATAACTTACCGTGGATAAAACCCGATCCACAAAACGTGTAATAAAATTTCTCTCATTTCGTCTTAATGTGTTAATTCATCAAAAAGCCGGAGCATTTATTGTTGTCCAGACCAGCAACCGCGCCCGGCACTTGAATCCATCGGTTAAATCTTGTACAATTTTTTAACAAATACCGTATTAATAGTCCATAATGGTATAGCCCCTTTGCGTTAAGTGATTCGTTTTCACCTACTATGTCAACGAGGATTGAAGGGAGAGTTAAAATGGACGTCATCAAAGTAAAAGCCAACTCTCGCACTGCAGCAGTGGCCGGGGCCATTGCGGGCGTAATGAGAGAACACAAGTATGCAGAGGTTCAGGCAATTGGGGCGGGGGCGGTGAATCAGGCGATAAAGGCACTGGTTCTGGCCAAGGGCTACCTTGCAGAAGACGGAATTCCGATCATTTGCATGCCGGAATTTGTGGACGTGGACATTGATGGGAAGGTACGCACGGCGATCAAGCTCATCATAGAACCGCGTTAAAAGCAACCCAATAAAAAGCCCGGTTGTTGGCCGGGCTGTTGCTTTTACGCTAATTCTTGTTGGCTTTTACTTCATCGGCATTGAAAACCACCACTTCTTTGCCGATTAATTTCTCCTGTACTTTGGTCAAAATTAAATCTAGGTGCCTGGAATGCGCCACGTAATCCAGGTCGTCGGCTGGCACGGTGAGCACCGGGCACAGTGTAAAACCGTGGATCCAGTTTTCATACAACTGGTTCAGTTCTTTCAGGTATTCAGGCTGAATTTTCTTTTCATAATCGCGGTTGCGGTGCGAGATGCGCTCCAGCAGCGTTTTTTCGGAAGCGCGCAGATAGATCACCAGATCGGGTGGGGGCAAGAACTCGGTCATCGACTGGTATAGCGTCCAGTAGGTTTTCCAATCTCGTTCCGAAAGGTGCCCCTGCAAAAACAAATTCTGCGCGAAAATCTCAGCGTCTTCGTAAATGCTGCGGTCTTGAATTACCGAACCGGGGTAATTGACCAGGTCCAGGTGGATTTGCAAACGGTGGGAGAGGAAAAAGATCTGCGAGTGAAAGCCCCAGGCGCGCATGTCTTTGTAGAAATCTGACAGGTACGGGTTTTCGGTAACCGGCTCGTAGAAAGGTTGCCATTCCAGCCGCTGGCTGAGCAGCCGTGCCAGGGTAGATTTTCCCACGCCGATGTTTCCGGCGATCGCGATAAATTTTTTCATGCCTTGCCTCTTGGTTTGCAGGGAAAAATGGAAGCGGTATTTATCGCATTATATCACGCCCCCGCCGCCGTCAATGATCAACCAAACGGCAGGCTATGTTATACTTCACGCGGATATTTTCGCCTGGAGTTTTTTCACGCATGGCTCTCCTTACCGCCAACGGACTCAGCAAAGCCTACGGTCCAGATGATATTTTCTCGGACCTCAGTTTCAGCATCCCTCACCGCGCGCGCATAGGCATGGTGGGGGCCAACGGCGTGGGCAAAACCACGCTGCTGCGCGTGATGATCGGTTTGGAAGAGCCCAGCGCCGGCAGCCTCACCCGCTCGCGCGGCCTCAAGATGGGCTATTTGCCCCAGGAAGCGCGCTTTGAGACCTCGCACAGCCTGTGGCAGGAATGCCTTACCATTTTCGATGACCTGATTACCCTGCAGCGCCGCCTGCATGAGCTGGAAAACGCCATGAGCGACCCATCTCAGGATCACGACGCTCTGCTGGCCGAGTACGGCCGCCTGCAAGAGACCTTTGAACTGCGCGGCGGCTACACCTACGAGACGCGCATACGCATGACCCTCACCGGTCTGGGCTTTGTTCCCGGCGATTATCACCGCCCGATGGAGCAGTTTTCTGGCGGCGAGCGCACCCGCGCTCTGCTGGCGCGCTTGCTGCTTTCTGACCCCGATCTGCTGCTGCTGGACGAACCCACCAATCATCTGGATATTGCCGCGATTGAGTGGCTGGAATCGTACCTGCGCGACTTCCCTGGCGCGGTGCTGATCGTCTCACACGACCGCTACTTCCTCGATCAGGTGGTGAACCACATCTGGGAGCTGACACCCGCCCTTGAAGTCTACCGCGGCAATTACAGCGCCTACCTCGACCAGCGTGAAGAGCGCTACCAGCGCCTGCTGGCGGAATACCAGTCGCAGCAAGCCTTTATTGAAAAAGAAGAAGAATACATCCGCCGCAACATCGCCGGCCAGAACACTCGCCAGGCGCAGGGCCGCCGCAAGCGGCTGGAACGTCTGCTGGAAGAAGCGCAGATCGCCCCGCCCACCCAGGCGCGCTCGCTGTATTTGAATCTCGCCGCCGCCGCCCGCTCCGGCGATCTGGTGCTGCGCAGTGAAAACCTTAGCATTGGCTATGCCGACGAAGGCCGCCCGCTCTTTCAGGTGCCCGACCTGCTGCTCAAACGCGGCGAGTGCGCCGCCATCATCGGTCCCAACGGCGCGGGCAAAACCACCTTCCTGAAGACCCTGCTGGGTAAATTGCCCTGTTACGCCGGCGAGGTGCTGATGGGCGCCAACCTGCACATCGGATACTTTGCCCAGGCGCATGAAGGGCTGAACCCTGAGCACACCTTGATGGAAGAGATTGAGCGTGCCGCGCCGCACCTGCTGCCCGCCAGCATACGCGACTATCTGGCCAAGTTCCTCTTCACCGGAGATGATGTGTTTAAGGTGGTAAAAATGCTCTCCGGCGGCGAGCGCGGGCGTTTAGCCCTGGCCGTGCTGGCCCTGCAGAATGCCAACCTGCTGCTGCTGGACGAGCCTACCAACCACCTCGACTTGCCCTCGCAGGAGGTGCTGCAGAATGTGATGGCCGAATTCCAGGGCACCATTCTGCTCGTCTCGCACGACCGCTATTTGATCGACAAGCTGGCCACTCAGGTGTGGGAAGTGGATCCCAAAGAAGAGACCCTGCACGTCTTCAACGGCACCTACAGCCAGTACCGCGCCGCCCGCCAGGCCGAGACCGAGGCGCAGCTGCCAGAAAAAGCCGTCCCCGAAAAAGTTCCTGTTGCCGCGCGCCCCAAACCAACCGGGCAGCGCTCCAACAACCGCGAGCGCGAGCGCGCCCGCCAGATGGAAAAGCTGGAAGATGAGATCGCCGGGTTGGAAAACCGCCTGGCCGAGATCACCCGCCTGTTTGAAAACGCTGGCCTCACCCCCGACCAGGCGCACCAGCTCGGCGCGGAGTACCAGCAGGTGCAGCACGACATGGACGCCAAACTCTCCCGCTGGAGCACCCTGGCCGATGAGACCGCCTGATTTTCCCTGAAGAAGGTGGAGATGAACTGGTATAAAGACACCCTCACCATCCGCACCCACGGCAAGGGACTCTATCCATTTACCCCTCTGGTAACCGAGCGCCTGCGCCGCTGGGGCGCGCGCGAAGGGTTGTGCTGCCTCTATGTGCAGCACACCTCCGCTTCGCTGGTGATCAGTGAGAATTACGATCCCACCGCCAAAATGGATCTGGAAACCTTTATGGAACGCCTGGTGCCCGAAAACCAGACCTGGTTCCGGCACACTCTGGAAGGCGCGGATGATTCTCCGTCGCACATTCGCGCCATGCTTACCCAGCCCAGCCTCACCATTCCCATCGATGACGGCGCGCTCAGCCTGGGCACCTGGCAGGGCATCTACCTGTTTGAGCACCGCAATCATCCCCAAGCGCGCTCGGTGCTGCTGCGCGTGCTGGACGTTTAGAACCCGAAGCGCTCAAAGTGAAGGCGGCTGTTCGGCACGCCCATGCCTTGCAGCATGGGAATCACTTTCTCCATCATCACCGGCGGCCCGCAGACGTAGAAGTCCATCGCGCGCGGGTCTTCGCCCGCTTTCACAGCATATTTTTCGACCAGCTCGCGGGTGATAAAACCTTTCTCGCCCGGCCAATCTGGCTGGTTTGACATGACCGGCACCCATTCAAACTGTGCCAGCGTGCTTTTCAGTCCTTCCACCTCTTCGCGATAGACCAGTTCATCTTCGCGCTGCACGCCCCAGATCAACTGCACGTTGTGATTGGGGTCGGCGTCGCGCATGTAGCGCAGCATGCTTAACAGGGGGGTAACGCCAATTCCCCCGGCGATCATCACAATTTTGCCTTGTGGTTTGTGGCGCAGGTACGAGAACACGCCATACGGGCCGTCCACCGCTACCGCGTCACCGGGCTGAATCTGCCCGACCTGGCTGGTGTAGTCTCCTGAGGTTTTAACGGTGAAGGTCAGGTATCCCGGCTGGGTGGGGCTGGAAGAGATGGTGAAGGGGTGTTCTTCGCTCTCGATGCGCGGGCTGAACACCCGCAAAAAGGCGAACTGCCCCGGCTGGTAGTCAAAGCGCTTGCCCCGCTGAGGAGCAACTTTGATGGTGTGGATATTCGGCGCGCTCTCGGTAACTTCTTCCACTCGCCAGGCGCGGCTCTTCAACAGCCAGCGCCGCAGCACCTGGTGATACAGGTAAAAGCCCATTCCCACCGCGAAATAGGCGATATACACCGCCCGTGCCGCAACCGACTGTTCCGCGCTGGTGCTGTCCAAAACATGCACCAGCAGCAGGCCGCTGATCAGCAGGGTGAGGTTGTGAATGCGCTTGACCGTGCGGCGTTTAAGACGGAAGACGCGCGCCGAGAAGCGCTTGATCGCGGCCACCGGTTTGGGTTTCAAATCGATCAAGAAGAGGGGGCTGGCCACAATCACCGCCGCCAGCAGGATCAGCGCAATGGTCGAAATTAACACCTGCCGGTTAAACACCAGCACTTTAATCTGGCGGTGGGCAAAGCCCAACACAAAACTGACCACTGCCATCACCGCGTGAAAGCGGTACAGCTTGTCTTGCCCAAAGAGTTTCTCTACGAACGGCGGGCGCGCGCTGAGCACAAACTGCCAGGAGAGAAAGGTGTAAGCGGACGCGCCCAACACCATCGAGAGCAGGAGGGGCGTGCTGTTCAGCGCGTATGGCTGCGCCGCCAGGATCAGCCCAATCGGCAGCAGCGGACTGAGAAAATAAATAGCAATCCAAAGGGTTTTAGAGGTATTCACACAGGCCTCCTGTTCGTAGAACTATAAATAAGGTCAATTAAATCTTATTTTTATGTCAAACCATTGTCAAGCGTATGTACTTTGTTGAGCGGCGCGCTTGCAAATCGGTTCTACCCTCGGCCCGTCTCAGGGAGGGAAAGGTGAAAAAAGCAGCAATCGCCTTGAAAGCCAGCCTGCCCTGGTAGCCTCCGCCGATAAAAACTGATACAATCAAATCAACCTTACAGGCAAATTAGAATCCACCGCAACATAATCGCAAGGACGGTATGAAAGCCTTTTATCTCGATTCTGCCAATGTGGAGCAGGCAAAAAAGGTGGCTGAATGGGGCTGGGTGAAAGGGATCACCACCAACCCCAGCCTGCTGACCCGCAGCGAATATCCCCCCGAAACCACCCTGCTCAACCTGGCGGCCGCCATGCCCGGCGTGCCCGTTTTTTACCAGCTCACCGCGCCCGATCTGGATAACATGCTGCGCGAAGCCGACCGCGCGCGCCAGCTGCTGCAAGAGCGCTTGGTGCTGAAAATTCCGGCGACAACCGCCGGACTGGCGGCCTGCGCGCGCCTTTCTCCGCACCAGCCGGTGGCGGTTACCACTGTCTATCACACCGCCCAGGCGCTGGCGGCCAACGCGGCCGGGGCGCAGTATCTCATCTTCTACCACGACCGCGCGCTGCGCCGCCTGGAAGATGGACACCAACTGGCCGCGGAATTGGTGCGCGCCCTGGCGGGCACGTCCACGCAGATTATTGCCGCCAGCATCAAATCGCTTGAAGAGATTTACGCTGTGCGCATGGCTGGCATAACCCATCTCACCGTGCCCTTTGAGGTGCTGGCGCAAATTGGTGCCTACGAACCAACTCTCAAAGATGTGGAAGCTTTTCAGGAAACCGGTTCTGGTCTGCTGGAAGAATAACGCCACCGGCATTCTCCCATTACCACTCCGATCTCGTTGCAGCGCGTGAGAATGATCGTTCCCCGCGCTGTTTTTTTAACAGTCGCGGCAAGTGAAACAGATTCAGAATCCCCCCTCGGTTGGATTTGACTTCCAGAGGGTTCTCGGTTATTCTTTATCATGGGAGAAGATGGATCGATCAATATATTTTGTTGGGAAGCATCCAGGGAGAAGGAAAATGCCACAATCAACAAAAGTATTAGCTGTGATCTTGGGTGGCGGCCGCGGAAGCCGTTTATACCCGCTGACCAAAAACCGTTCGAAACCGGCGGTTCCGATTGGTGGAAAATACCGCTTGATTGATATTCCCATCAGCAATTGTATTAATTCCGGTATTTACAAAGTTGCCATTCTCACGCAGTTCAATTCCGTTTCCCTTCACCGCCACATTGTGCATACCTATAATTTTGATGTTTTTCATACCGGTTGGGTGCAAATTTGGGCCGCCGAGCAGACCATGCAGAACGCAGGCTGGTACCAGGGCACGGCAGACGCGGTGCGCAAGCAAATTTTTGAAATTCTTTCCTCTCACACCGAAAATGTTTTGATTCTGGCCGGCGACCACCTCTACCGTATGGATTACGCCGCCATGTATGATTTCCACGAAAAGAACAACGCCGATATCACCATCGCGGTGCAGCCCATTCGCAAAGACGATGCCGGGCGTTTTGGCATTCTCAAGCGCGATCCCGATTATCACATTACCCGATTTGCCGAAAAACCCAAAGACCCCGATGTGCTGGCCGACCTGGTCAGCCGCGACGACCCTGAGAGACCTTTCCTGGGTTCGATGGGTATTTATCTGTTCAAGACCGACGTGCTGGTCAAGCTGCTGCAGAAGTATTCGCACCTCGACGATTTTGGCGGCGATATCATTCCCCTGGCGATCAAGACCCACACCGTTTTCGGCTACGATTTTGACGGCTACTGGGAAGATATTGGAACCATTCGCTCGTTTTACGACACCAATCTGCGTATGTGTGACCCAAACCCGCCCTTCAATTTCTTTGACCCGGTCAACCCCATTTACACGCACGCGCGCTTTTTGCCCGGTTCCAACATCCAGAACACCCGCCTGGATAAGGCTTTTGTCTCTGAGGGCTGCTGCATTGAAAGCGCCGAGGTGATTCACTCGGTGATCGGCTTACGCAGTCAGATTCGCAAAGGTTCCGTGCTGCGCGACACCATCATGATGGGCGCGGATTATTACGGCGATTCAGCAGAAGACTACCGTGAAAGCACCCTCCCGCTGGGAATTGGCGAGAACTGCCAGATCAGCGGTGCGATTTTGGACAAGAATGTGCGCATCGGCAACAACGTGGTCATCGAGCCATTTACGGATGTGGAAGACCTGGATGACGAGTTGTATGTTGTGCGCGATGGAATTGTGGTCATCCCCAAAAACACCGAAATTCCAGAAGGAACGCGGATTTCCCCGCAGGTTTAGTGTGGTATCAGCTTTTTGCTGTTGATTATCATTGTTTTAGGAGAGCAACCCAATATGTCGGAAAAAGAGGTATCCATATTGAAACGGGTGCCAGAGGATCTGGAAATATCCTGGCATGCGTTGACTGCTGATCAAGCACTTGAGAAACTCGAGTCGCCGATCAGCCACGGCCTGACCTCGGAAGAAGTTGCCAAACGTCAGGAAATTTACGGCGCCAACCAGCTTAAAGAAAAACCGCGCCCCACCTTCTTGCAAATGATTTTTGCACAGTTGAATAATTTCATCATTATTCTGCTGATCGTCTCGGCGGTGATCTCGCTGGCATTGGGAGACGTGGTGGAAGCCGTTGCCATTATGGCGATTGTGTTGTTGAACGCCATTCTGGGCGTGGTTCAAGAAAGCCGCGCCGAAGAAGCTCTGGCAGCCCTCAAGCGCATGGCCGCGCCCGAAGCGCAGGTACTGCGTGACGGCAAGCGTGTTACCGTGCCGGCGCACGAGCTGGTTCCGGGCGACATTGTCTTCCTCGAAGCGGGCAACTTCATCCCCGCCGACCTGCGCCTGATTGAGGCGGTCAACATGCGCATCGACGAAGCCGCGCTGACCGGCGAATCGGTGCCGGTGGAGAAGAACGCCACCCTGCATCTTGAAAAAGATATTCCCCTGGGCGACCGGAAAAACACTGCTTTCATGGGCACCACGGTTACCTATGGCCGCGGCCGCGGTCTGGTAACCTCGATTGGCATGAACACCCAACTGGGTATGATTGCTGACATGCTGCAAAGCGTGGACGAAGAGCAGACCCCCCTGCAGCAGCGCCTGGAAGACCTGGGCAAGCTGTTGGGTTACGGCGCGCTGGCGGTTTGCGCCCTGGTGTTTGTGGCTGGTGTGCTGCGCGCCGGAGAGTTTAGCTGGGACGTAGTACGCGAGATGTTCATGGTGGCCGTCAGCCTGGCGATTGCCGCCGTGCCCGAAGGACTGCCGGCTGTGGTAACCATCAGCCTGGCGCTGGGTATGCGTGAGATGGTTCGCCGCCACGCCCTCATTCGCCGCCTGGCCTCGGTGGAAACCCTCGGTTCCGCCACGGTAATCTGCACCGATAAAACCGGCACCCTGACCCAAAACGAAATGACCGTTACCCGCATTTGGGCCAACGGCGATTTTATGGAAGTAACCGGCTCGGGCTACAGCGTGCACGGCGATTTCCTGGTGAACGGCCAAACGATCAAAGTGGATGATTACCCGGCCCACACCAACACCCTCTGGCTGGGCGTGCTCAACAACGACGCTGAGTTGGAACAGGTAACCGGTGAGGACGGCAACAATAATTACCGCATGATTGGCGACCCCACTGAAGGTAGTATTCTGGTGGCGGCAGCCAAGGCGGGCGCGTTTGCCTCGAAGATGAACCAGGCTTACCCGCGCGAGCAGGAGATCCCCTTTGATTCATCCCGCAAACGCATGGTAACCATTCACGCCGTAAAAGAACCGGCGCACGACGATATTTCCCCCTTCCACGGCAAGGAAGAAGAACGCCGCCTGTATACCATCGCGGTCAAAGGCGCGCCCGATGTAGTGCTGGGCCTGTGTAACCGCTACGCGGTGGGCGAGAGTGAGTCCAAACCGCTGGATGATGAAGCCCGCCAGATGATCCTCGCCGCCAACGATAATATGACCAAAGACGCCCTGCGCGTGCTGGGTCTGGCGTACCGCATTGTGGACGTGATGCCCGAAGAGGTCAAGAGCGAAGAACTGGAAAAAGACCTGATCTTCGCGGGTATGGTTGGTATGATTGACCCGGCGCGTGCCGAAGTGAAACCCGCCCTGCTGGAAGCGCGCGGCGCTGGCATTCGCACCATCATGATCACCGGCGATTACCCCAACACTGCAAAAGCGATTGCGGAGAATATCGGCCTGCTGCAGCCCGGTCGCCAGGTGCTGACCGGAAACGAACTGAACGAAATGGATGATGCCACCCTGCGCGAGCGTGTCAAAGTAACCGACGTGTTCGCCCGCGTTTCGCCCGAGCATAAGATGCGCATTGTAGACGCGCTGCGTGGGAACGGCGAAGTGGTGGCTATGACCGGCGACGGCGTCAACGACGCCCCGGCCATCAAGCGCGCCGATATTGGCGTGTCGATGGGCATCACCGGCACCGATGTGGCCAAAGAAACTGCCGATATGGTGCTGACCGATGACAACTATGCCAGTATCGTTTCGGCGATTGAGCAAGGCCGCATCATCTACTCGAACATCCGCAAGTTTGTCTACTTCCTGCTTTCTTGTAACCTGGCCGAAATTGCCACCATCTTCATCGCGACTATGGTGAGCGGTTTCTCACCCCTGGCTGCCATCCAGCTGCTGTGGCTCAACCTGCTTACAGACGGCGCTCCGGCGCTGGCGCTGGCCATGGAAAAGGGCGACCCGGATATTATGAAGCAGAATCCGCGCCCGACCGATGAGAACATTATAAATAAACCCATGTGGATCGGCATCGTCATCCAGACTATAGCCATCACCGCGGTAACCCTCACGGCCTTCTATCTGGGTCTGAGCATGAGCCCCGGCGACCGCCGCCTGGCCGAAACGATGGCCTTTGTAACCCTCAGTCTTTCGGAGCTGCTGCGCGCCTACACCGCCCGCTCGGAGTACTACCCGCTCTTCAAGATCGGCATCTTCTCCAACAAGTGGATGAACTACGCGTTCCTGGTTTCCTTTGTGCTGGTGATCATGGTCGTCTACGTTCCCTTCTTGCAGGGTGTGTTCGACACCGTGCCGCTCAACCCGCTCGAGCTGGCCGAAGCCATTCCGCTGCTGTTCGTGCCCTCGGTTGTGGCTGAAATTACCAAAGTCTTCCTGCGCCGCAACTACAGCAACGCCTAGGCAGACGCTTAACCAAAACCAAAAGACGCGCCGGTTCGCTGGCGCGTCTTTTCATTTCTTTGCCATAGGGGGTCAATTCAAGGATTCGTCCGCGGGCAGCAGACGGGCGCGCAGGGGCGCGTACGACCGGCGGTGAAGCGCGCAGGCCCCCAACGCGTCCAACGCAGACTGGTGCCGGCGCGTGCCGTAGCCCTTGTGCTGGGCAAAACCGTAGCCGGGGTACTGCGAATCCAACCCGGCCATCAGCGCGTCGCGGGCGGTTTTGGCCAGCACGGCCGCCGCGGCAATGCTCAGGCAGCGCCAGTCGCCTTTGATTAAGACCGTTTGCGGCAGGGGTAGATCGCGCAGCCTGACGGCGTCGATCAGCAGGTGTTCGGGGGGCAGCCCCAGCGCCTCGATCGCGCGGCGCATGGCCAGGCGGGTGGCCGGCAGGATGCCCTGCGCGTCAATTTCATCGTTGGAGGCCCAGCCAACGCCCCAGGCAGCCGCCGCGTTTTGAACGCGCGGCGCCCATTCCGCGCGCTGGCGGGCGGTCATCAGCTTGGAGTCGCGCACCCCGCTCAACGTTTCCAGTACGCTCTCCTCAGCGGGCAGAATCACCGCTGCCGCGCAGACCGGCCCGGCCCACGCTCCACGCCCGGCTTCGTCCAGGCCGGCGGCGCGCACAACTCCACGCTGCCAGAGCTGCTTTTCCTGTTCCAGGTCTGGGTAGCGGGTTTGTGGGGGAATTTCGGCTTTCATGTTAGCGGGGGACGGGAGAATATACTCCCTGGCGGGCGTTGCGCCGGATGGTCAGCAGGTCTCCGGCCATGCGCATCGAGTCTTCAAACAGGCGCACGCGGCTTTCAGCGCTGAAATACCAGGGAATGGCCACTTCAACAATCGGGTAGCCCATCATGCGCGCGATGTAGAGCACTTCCACATCGAACGACATGCCAGCCAGCGTTTGCAAAGGAAACACTTTTTCGGCCACCTCGGCGCTGAACAGCTTAAACCCGCACTGCGTGTCTTGCAGACCGGGTAAGGCCAGAACGCGCACCATCATGTTGAAGATGCGCCCGATGAAATGGCGGTAGGCCGGTTCGTTGTAGCGCACTGCGCCTGGCGCTTCACGCGAGCCAATAACCACATGCGGGTCTTGCAGTTGGGGGGGCAAAAAGCGGTTAACTTCGGCGATGGGCATGGACAGGTCCGCGTCGCAGATGAAGCGGTAGTCGCCGCGCGCTTCCAGCATGCCACGCTTCACGGCCAGCCCTTTGCCGCGCGCCGTTTCTTGAAACACATGCAGAAAGGGCATGCGCGCCGCGTATTCTCGCGCCAGTTCAAAGGTGCGGTCGCGGCTGCCGTTTTCGATTACCAGCACTTCCACTGCATAGGCTTGGGATTGAATAAACCGGTCGATTTCCTCCAGGGTTTGAGGAAGACGGTTCTCTTCATTGTGAGCGGGTATGATGATTGACAGAAACGGCTTATCCAATGCAATTTGTCCCTATAGAACCTTAAGAAACAACCGCCTCGCGCATTTCGGCGTCTGGCGGTGCCTGTCGGGGTGGGCGGACTCGAACCGCCGACCCCCGCGTCCCAAACACGGTGCGCTGCCAACTGCGCTACACCCCGGCGCGTTAGAGTATAATCCGAATATGCGCCAAACGTCAAGGAAGCCATTCACCCGAAGAAACATTGCTCTCTTTCTGGTCAGTCTGGCCGCCGTGTCTCTGCTCAGCGCCTGTCGCCCGCCTTTTGCCCCCAGGGTAATATTCGCGCGGCCGGCTGTCTTGACGCAGACGGCCTCGGCGACCCTTCCCGTAGACACCGCGACCCCTGTGCCGCCAACCGCCACCCCCAGCCCCATCCCGGCCACGCCCACCCCAGTTGGCTGCCAGGAGCCGAATGGGCGGGTGGAGACGCGCGTCTTTGAGACGGAGCTTTTCCCCAAGCCGATCACGGTGAATCTGTATCTCCCGCCCTGTTACGACCCCACCGCGGAGACGCCCTACCCGCTGGTGATTCTCTTGCACGGCCAGTCGTATACTCACGAACAGTGGTTGGATTTGAACCTGCCGCAAGCCGCCGACCATCTCATCACCAGCAAACAGGCCGCGCCCTTTATCGTGGCCATGCCGCGCGAGGAATATTACCTGCAAGATTATCTCGATTCGAAATATGGCAGCGCGCTCATTCAGGGGCTGCTGCCCTGGCTCAGCGCGGAAGCAAACGCCTGCGGAGAGGCACGCTGCCGCGCCATCGGCGGCATCTCGCGCGGGGCGGGCTGGGCGGCGCTGCTGGCGTTTGAGAACCCCGGCACGGTTTCGGCCGTGGGCGCGCACAGCATTCCCAACCCACCGTTCAGCGATTACCGCCTGTTTTATTTGCTCGGTCTCACGCCCGAAGGTCAGGTTCCGCGGGTATATGTCGATACTGGCACAAGCGACCGTTATTTCAGCGGCGCGCAGCGGTTTGTGCGTTTGTTGGAAGAATATGAGATTGACCATCTCTGGCTGCAAGCGGATGGCGCGCACAATAATGAATACTGGGCCGCGCACATGCCGGAATACATGGCCTGGTACGCCGCGCAGATCGCGCCCCCGCAATAAACCGCCGGGCGCAGGCATCCCAGTGGGCGAAAAACATGGGTGCAGGCACCCAAAAAACGGGCGCAAGGCCTTGCGCCCCTACACAAGAGGCGGTCAATTGTGATTGACCAACCAACAAACGGCGGGTTTCGGGCGGTTTGAGACTGCTCGACCTCAAAACAGACGGACCGCCCTCACCACAGCCCTACAAGAGAAACGTTCTTCCGTAGGGGCGGATGGCCGTCCGCCCGAACAAGCGCGCCTTTTTTACACTTCCAGACGGTATACCCGGTAGCGCTTATAGATCTTCGCTCCCAGCCGCTCGGCCAGCATGGGCGTTTTGGGATTATCTGTTGACGTCAGCGATAAATCGGCCCACCAGTACCCGCGCGCGCGGGCGCGGCTCAGCATCTCATCGAACAGCAGCAGCGACGCGCCGCTGCTCCAATATTCAGGGTAGACCAGCACGCTCTTCACCGCCAAACAGCGCACCGGCTGGCGCATCCACCAGGCGAGCTGCAGATAGTTCCACGGGTAGCGCAGTCCGTTGGCATGGATCAGCGCCTCATTCAGGTTAGGCACACCGGGGAAAAACCCCACCACTTTGCCCTGCTCTTCCACAAATAGAATCAGCTCAGGGTCGGCAATTTGCTTGAAGGGCGCGAAGGACTCTTGCAGCGCCTCGCGCGGCCACGGGCGGTGGTCCGGCAGGTGCGCCAGGGCGGCGTTGATCAGCGGGTGCACGCGGTCAATTTCGGCTTCCCATTCGGCAAAACGCGCCGCGCGGACGGTGAAACGCCCCTGCTCGCGCGCCCGCTGCGCGCCCTGCGCCAGGCGATCCAGCGCCGGGGATGGCTTATTGAGATCCAGGGCGAAGGCGATATTGTCGCCGCGCGAGGGCGTAAAACCGTACGATTCAAAAAAAGTCTGGTAATAGGCGGGAGTGTGCCCGCACAGAATCGCCGGCGGGCGGTCACGGCCTTCGATCAGCACGCCGTAGCTGTCCTCATAATCCAGGTGAAACGGCCCGGTGATTGAGCTCAGCCCGCGCTGGCGCGCCCAGGCGGTGGCGTGATCAAACAGGGCGCGCGCCACATCCCCATCGTCAATACATTCAAAGAAGCCAAAAACGCTCTCTTGCAGGCCGGTCTCACGGTTGGACGGGTGGTCCACCGCGCAGCAGATCGTCCCCACCGGCTGGCCGCCGCGCCAGGCGATGAAGAATTCGGCTTCACCGCCGCGCCGGAAGAACACCCCCCGGCGCGGGTCGATGGCTTTGCGCCGGTCTGGCAGCAGGGGCGGCACCCACAGCGGGTCGCGGCGATAAATTTTCCACGGCAAGGTGAGGAAGATACGCCGCTCGCGGGCGGTTTGCGCGGGTTTGATGGTTATGGTTGGCATGGCGGTCTCTTATTCCGGGGCGGCCGAGGCGCGCCGCGCTTCCAGGTCTTGCACCAGGTCGCGATATTCCTGGCGTTTGAGCGGGTAAAGGGCGGCAAACAGCAGGCCGCCGCACAGCAGCAGCGCCGGAATGGGACCCACGGCGAAGCGAATGCCCCACAAGGCGCGCGCAGGCTGCACGGCCGAATTGGGCAGGTAACCGGTCATCTCCAGCAGCAGCAAAATCAGCGGCACGGCCAGCGAGGAGGCCACCTTCTGCATCAGGGTGATCAGGCTGTAGAACATCCCTTCGTGGCGCGTGCCGGTCTTCCACTCGTCCCACTCAATCGCGTCCGGCAGGATCGACCAGGGCAGCACGTGCGCCGCGCCCACGCCAATGCCGGCCAGCACGCATAAAAAGATGACCAGCGGCAGGGGTGTGGCTGCCCCGGTGGTGATCAGCACCACCTGCACCACCGCCCAGAAGGAAATGCCTGAAATGTAGGCGGTGCGCTTGTCCCAGTGATGGGCGGCGTAATTCCACAACGGCAGCGAGATCATCGCCGTTACAAAAATAACCGCCATAATCAGGTCGGACTGCGCCTCACGACCCAGAATGTATTTGACAAAATACAGCAAAGTGGCCTGCAGAATATCCACGCTCACCCAGGTGAGTAAAAAGATCACCGCGCCAAAGATGAAGGGTCGGTTTTGCAGGGCGGCTTTGAACGAGTCGCGCAGGCTGGGCTGTTCCTGGTGCATGTACTCTTCGCGCTCGCGCGTGCCAAAAAAGACGCTCAGCAGCGGCAGCACACTGGCCGCGCCAAAAACCGCGCCCATCACGGCCACCCGCTCTAAATTTTCGGGGTTGAAACCGCCCACCAGCATGATCGGCACGGTAAACGCCACCAGGCTGCCCACAATCGAGAAGAACATGCGGAAGCTGGTCAGCGAGGTGCGCTCATCATAATCGGAGGTCAGTTCGGGGGTGAGGGCGTAGTAGGGCATGTAGACAAAGGTGGCGGCCATGTCGAAGAGCAGGTAAGCCAGCGCGTAATATACCGCCAGCGCCACCTGGCTCTCAAAGGGCGGGCGCAGCCACAGCAGACAGAAGGCCAGACCAAAGGGCAGCGCGCCGAAGAGCAGAAACGGACGTCGCCGCCCCCAGCGCGTGCGCGTGCGGTCGGTCAGGTGGCCAATCAGCGGATCGTTGATGTAGTCCCAACTGCGCCCGACAAAAATGGCAATCGCCGCCACCCCCGGCGCCAGCCCCACCACATCGGTGAGAAAGATGGCAAAAAACGCGCCCAGGATAGTGGTGGTCAGGCTGAAACCAATATCGCCAAAACCGTAGAGCAGCTTGGTCTTGAAAGGCAACGTGGATTCGCGCATGGGGTTGTTCGCTCCGCTGTGCTTATGGTTTGAGGAATATATTGTTTATAGCATGCCGCGCGCGCGATTGCACCCCCCGCGCGCAGTGGATCAGGCGGCTTCCGGGCTGGTGGCCGGGCGGGGTTCGTCGCCGTTATAACTGCGTAGCTGCGGCCAGCGCTGGGCGATGCCGATCACCGCCAGAATGCAGCCAATGCCGCCGGTGATAATCGCGATGGGCGTGCCGAAGGCCTGCGCCAGCAGACCGGCTTCGATGTCTCCCAACTGAGGGCCGCCCAGGAAGAAGATTTGGTTGACGCTGATAGCGCGCCCGCGCAGACGGTCGGGGGTGTGAATCTGGCGAATGGTGTTGCGGATAATGGCGCTCAGCGAGTCTCCCGCGCCAATCAAGAACAGGGCCACCATGGCCAGCAGGAACTGCTGCGAGATGCCAAACAGGATGGTCGCCGCGCCGTAAATGGTTACCGCCGAAAGCAGCAGCCGCCCCTGGTTTTGAATGCCGCGCAGTTGCGAAACCACCAGGCCCACGCTCATCGCGCCCAACGAGGGCGCGGCTGCCAGCCAGCCGTAGCGGATTTCATCCACGCGCAGAATGTCGCGCGCCACAAAGGGCAGCAGCGTGTCGGCGGTGGAGAAGAAGGTGGCAAAGAAGTCCAGCAGCATGGTGGAAAGAATCATCGGTTGGTGCAGGATGAACTGGATGCCCTCGCGGATCGATTCCAACGAGAAGGCCTTGCGCCGGCTGCCGGGGGCGGCAGCGGTCTCTTGCTGCACTTTGCCCATCACCAATACGGCAACCAACACGGCAATGTAGCTGACGGCGTTGATCCAGTAAACCGCGTCCAGCCCCATGCGGCTGATCACCAGACCGCTCAGCCCCGGACCGATGATCGCGCCGACATTGATGGCAATGGAACTCATGCTGAAGGCGTTGGGCAGGTCTTCTTTGGAGACCAGGTTGGGGATGATGGACTGGCGGGCGGGAATATCAAAGGCGGCTGCCACGGCCTGCACGGCGGTGAGGGCAAAAATATGCCAGATCTGGATCATTCCGCTGTGGGTGAGCGCCCCCAGGGCAGTTGCGATGGCCATCATGGTCAATTGAGAGACAAACATAATATGGCGGCGGTTGAACAGGTCGGCCACCAGCCCGCCGAAGAGGGCAAACGCCAGCATGGGAATGAAGCGCGCCAGTCCAATGCCGCTCACCACCACCGGCTGGTCGGACAGGTCTCTTAAATGCCAATAGAGCGTCCACAACTGCATGTTGGAACCGGCGTAGGAAATGAGCAGGCTGGCCCACAGCAGGGCAAACTTGCGATGGCGCAGGGCGGGGGGCAGATGCAACAAGGGACGGTGCAACGGGATCAGGTCCCCCAATCGCGTAGGTATAGAAAGTCGTAACCGATGGTGCGGTTGCTGAGTTTGGCGATGGGCGGCAGCACGCGCTTGAACTGGTTGCGGCGCACGCGCTCGACCACCGAGCGCACAAATCCCTCAGCAAAGCCAGCTTCCACGCATTCCTGCGGGGTGTAGCGCTCGTCAATCAGCAGGTAGAGCAGCTGGTCTACCTCGGCGTAGGTGTAGCCTAGCTCGCCTTCGTCGGTTTGCCCTGCCCACAGGTCAGCCGAGGGGGCTTTGTCTATCACCGAGCTGGGAATGCCCAGATGGCGTGAAAGCTGGCGCACCTGGGTTTTATACAGGTCGCCAATTGGGTTCAGGGCGCAGGCCGAATCGCCAAAGAGGGTGGAATAGCCCAGCAGAATTTCGGTTTTGTTGCCGGTGCCCACCACCAGACCTTTGAAGGCCTCGGACTGGTCGTAGAGGATGATCATGCGCTCACGCGCCATGATATTGCCCTTGCGCTGGTTGGTGATGTCGGGAAATTTGGCGAAGAGCGGGTCGACCATTTCGGTGATCTCCACTGTCATGGACTGCACGCCGGTGGCATCGATCACGCGCTGGGCGTCTTCCAGGCTGTCGGCTGAAGAGGCGCGGTAGGGCATGCGCACCGCCAGCACGTTTTCCGGCCCCAGGGCCTCGGCTGCCAGAAAGCAGGAGAGTGCCGAGTCGATGCCGCCGGAGAGGCCCAGCACGGCGCGGGTAAAGCCGGTGCGGGTGATCTCTGAGCGGACGAAGCCGGTGAGGATCTGGCGTGCCAGTTCTGCGTTAATCTCCAGGTTGGAGATGGTTTTCTTTTTGGGTCGGGTGATGGTGATGGGAAGTTTTTTCATCAGGCTTTTTTATCTCCCGCAATTGCTCTGGCGGCTGGTGAGAATGCGGTTCAGCTCGCGCTGCACCAGGGCGGTGCGCTCGTCGCGCAGCAGCGGCAGGCGCGCGCGGCTGCGGTGCAGCTCGTTCAGGTCAATTTCGCACATCGCCAGGGTCTCTTCAAATTGCGATGCGTGCAGCAGCACCTGCCCGTTGGGATCATAGACCGAAGCGCCGCCCCAAAAGTTCAGCCCGTCTTCAAAACCCACACGGTTGCAGTGCACCACAAAGGAGGTGAACAGGCTGGCGTAGGCGCGGTTGATGTGATCGACCCAGTGGGCGGTGTTCAGCTCACTTTCGTAGGTTAAGCCGCGACCGGGCGAAGCGGATTGGAAGAGCAGAATGTCCGCGCCGTCGAGCCACAGCAAGTAGGGCGGCGAAGCGTGCCAGAAGTCTTCGCAGATGAGCATGCCCAGGCGGCCGAAGGGCGTGTCGAAGGCCTCCAACGAATCGCCCCAGGCGAAAAAGCGGCTCTCGTCAAACAGACCGTAGGTGGGCAGGTACACTTTGTGATGCACGTGCAGCACCTCGCCGCGCGAAAGGTAGGCGGCCGAGATGTAGAAGCGGCTGCGGGCGTCTTCTTCTACAAACCCCACCATCAAATCCACCTTCTGGCTGGCTTCCAGCAGCGGGCGAAAGACGGGGTCGGTGCTGACCGGTTTGTGCGCCACAGCCGAGGCCAGGTCTTGCAGCACATAGCCGGTGAGTGAAAGTTCCGGAAATACCACCAGGTCCGCACCGTTGGAGGTTGCCTCCTGAATATAGGCCAGGTGTTTTTCCAGGTTGTCTTCAACCTTACCCAGACGGGTGTTGATTTGGGCGAGCGCGAGATTGATTTTCATGGTTGTCTCAATACGAATCGATCAGCAGGTTTTTGCTGTCTTATTTTACTACCAACATCGCCAGCGGCAGAGACCGCTCAGCAATCCGGGATGACTAGCTGGCGGGGGATAACTTTTCAAAACGGTGGGTAGTTTTCAGAAAGGCGCCCAGACTGATAAGCAGCAGCACGCCAGAGAGGTAGGCATCGTAGCGCAGGCCGAGCAGTTTGGGAGCGGGGTCTGCGCGCAGCAGAGAGACAAAGAAATACACGCTGAAGAGGGCCAGTCCGGCCAGGCTGGCGCGCCGCCCCGGCTGGTCAGGACGCAAATGCGATGATTCCACCCGCCAGAACAGGTCCAGCGAAAGCACGGCGGCGATTAACTGCACCGGGAAGCGCGGGGCCAGCTCGCCGGTTTCGTCTAATGAGGGAAAGGCCCAGAAAATATCGGTGGGCATGCGCATGCCGTAGGCGGTGCCCGTCTGCCAGCAGCCCAGCCAGGATAAAATGACCAGCGGCGGCAGAATACTGACGTGCTGGTCGGCAATTCGTCCAAAGGGTTGGCCGCGCTTGCGCGCGATCAAGTAGATGGACAGCAAAGCGGCCAGCACAGCTCCCGGCCAGGTGAATCCGCCCTGCCAGAGTTGCAAGATTTCCAGCGGGTGCTGAAGGTAATAAGGAAGGCTGAGCAAGACGTAGGAAAAGCGCGCGCCCCACAAACTGCAAGCCAGGATGATCAATCCGCTGTTGAGGCGCGACATGGCCTGCCCTGGCTGCGCGTTACGCGCCAGGTTCCACAGCCCAAATGAGGCTCCCATACCCATCCACAGCGCATAGGGATTCACGACCATCCTCCTTTACTTTTATGATACCACGCTGGTAATAAAAGAAAACTGAAAAAATGAGCGGATGGGTGCGGATTTTGTTTTTTTAAGACGGTGACGCATCCCTACATAAGAATGGCGGTTAATTGCGATTTTTTCCAATCTAGAAAACGGCGGGTTTCGGGCGGAGCCCCCCTCCGGCTCCCCCAAAATCCATGAAGCGCGGATTTTGGGGGAGAGAAAGAGTCCGTCGTGGAGTCGTAGGGTGCGGCGCCGCCGCACCGGCAGCGGGCATTCAATACTACAAGAGAACCAAATCTGCGGTAGGGTGGGAGCAGGGCGGCTCAGCCTGATCAATGGTAAACCGGCGCAGCAACCCGCCCGAATCCCACCAATAAGATACCGGCGGGTTTCGGGCGGGGACAAAATGGTTTTGGCGCAAAAAAAATCGTCCGCCCTCAACGCCGCCCTACAAGAGAATCGCAATCTTCCGTAGGGTGGGAGCAGGGCGGCTCAGCCTGATCAATGGTAAACCGGCGCAGCTACCCGCCCGAATCCCACCAACAAAAGCCAACGGCGGGTTTCGGGCGGGGACAAAATGGTTTTGGCGCAAAGAAAATCGTCCGCCCTCAACGCCGCCCTACAAGAGAAAATTAATATGAAAACACAGGGCAGGCCGAGGCCTGCCCTGTGAAATCATTTATTCTAGAAAAAATTATTCCGGCAAAATCGGGTAGCTGCTGCCCCCATAGGGGAAGACCACCACATCCGCTTTGGCCGGGTATTTCTTCATGGCCATCTGTAGCGCCTCTTGCGGGCTGCCGACGAACTCCACAAAGGGCATGCGCTCATGGATCTCGGCGGGGATGGTAGGCGCATAGAGCAGCAGCTTGCCGTGCAGCATGGCCTGCAAGGCGAAGTACAGGAAGAAGCGATCTTCTTCGCCCATGCCTTTCAGATTCAATTTGCCAATACGCGGCAGCAGCAGCGGAGCCAGCAGGCGCAGCATTGTTTTTCCTACCGGCAGCTTACGGTTGGCCAGCCCAAACACGCCCACACCTTCTTCGGCGCGGATCAGGGTGATCATCACCCCGCCCGGTTTGAGGGCGCGGATGGTGTTGGCCAGGGCTTTTACCCCCTGGCGCAGGTCCTGGTCCATGGGCCGCGAGGCGGTGATGACCACGTCCGCTAGGCGCGGCAGCGGGCAGCCAAAGATCTCGGCGCTGGTGCGCGCGCCCTCGCGGTGGGCTTGAATCGGGTCGCCGGCCACAATGCGCACCACCTGCATGGCGCTGTTCAGCACGGCGTTGATCACAAACACGGGCGCTTTCAGCATGCCCCCGGCTTCTTCCAGATCGAGTCGCATGGGGTTGTTTTCAATCGGCTGGCCGACCATGTTGAAGGTCTCTGGCTGGCAGTTAATGGCGTGGTTGTGGGCGATGGACTGGCGCGCGGCCACCCCCGGCAGCAGATTCTTGTAGCCGCCGCCAAAGCTGGCAATGATGTGCGGCTCGATGCAGCCAATCGAGATGATCAGGTCGGCTTCGGCCACGGTTTTGTTGAACCACACTGGCGTGCCGCGCGAGGTATCGCCCAGGTAGACCAGTTTCTCGGGGTCGTCGCAGTCGTGCTGCACCCAGTTCATCTGTTCCAGCCAGCCCTGGCCCAGCCGCCGGGCGATTTCTTCTTCGGTCATCGGGCGGTGCACGCCCAATGCCGGTACGACCGTTACCTGGCTGAGCGCGGCCCCCGATTCTTGCAGCTCGCGCGCTACCGCCGGCAGAATATCCTTCACCGGGGTTGGGCGGCTGTCGTCATCGATCACCAGGGCAATCTTCATGCCGTGCGCGGCCAGCTCTGCCAGGCGTGGTGACCCAATCGGCGCGCGCAGCGCCGCTTCGGTTTCGGCGTGCGGGTCGTCGATCCCCACGCGCGAGGCGGGCTCCATATTGCCCATCAAGGTCCAGGTTTCGGGCAGTTCCAGGTCAATACTTTTGCTGCCCCAGGGGAAAGATATTTTTTGACTCATTGATTAATCCTCGAATAAAGGTGAAGAAGATGAATAAGCTGATTATTAGTGTACACGCCTGGGGATGAAAAATCAAAGGAAAGATGGCCGGGAGGTGGTCGGGTGTATGGGGAAGTTGGTTTTTAACGCAAAACGCTCTTCCACAGAAGAGCGTTGATCAGGAAAAGCCCGTTAAAGGACAAACGCCAGGGTGAGGGGGGCACCCAGGCGTCTGCCGTTGAATAGTTTATCACATTTTGTTCTTTTGTGCCAGAAGTTCGTTAAGAGTTTTGTTAGAGTTTTTTGATTATAGTAGAACAAGTATTCTATTTATGTTTCGGCTGGCAGCGCGCCGTAGCGCCGCTGGAGCAGAAACAGCCCTACCAGGTTGATGATCATGATCCCCGCCAGCACCGCTTCAATCGTCCAGATGGAGACTTCTACCGACGCGAGCAGCACCACCAGTGAATCGGTCAGAGCGTGCCACAGCAGCGCGGTGCCAAACCATAAGTAGTTGCGCGTACGCACGGCCAGCCAAACCAGGCTGGTCAACAGAACATGCAGCACGATGGTGGTGATGCGCTCCACTGCCCCGGCCAGGGGCAGGTGCCAGGGCGCGCTCCAATACTGCTGCACCTGCGCGTCTTGCAGGCCAAAGGCAGCCGCGCCCTGCTCACGCGCCAGCAGCATGATGGCGAAATTCATCATCACTGGCAGCCCCACAAAGAGAATTCAATCCCGCCGTGCCCGGCGCCCACCATCAGCGCCGAACCCCAATCGCGGCCGCGCTCTTTGAGCAGGCGCAGGGCGATCAGGCGCGCCGGGGTTTCGCACAACGCGGCGGTGGTGCCGGCCAGCACCGCGTTCACCGCGATGGCCGCTTCGGGCGTCGGGGCGGGGATCAGCCCATTGCGGAACAGAGCCGAGATGCCCAGATTGAGCGGGATGTGCACGATCTGCGAAGCGGCAAAAGCCAGCGCCCCCACCCAGAATAATCCCCAGGCAGCCCGGTAGCGGCGCGCGATGAGAAAGGCCAGCACAAAGGGCACCGCCCATTCGATCAGGATTGCCAGAAGAAATGTGAATTCCAGCATGTTGGTATCCTTCTGTGTTTAACTGCCGCTGACCAGCAGTTTGGCGCGGTTAAAGTTCTGGAACGACACAAACACCATCACCCCGGCGATGATCCAGGCCAGCAGACCGATCAGCATGCCCACCCCCACGCTCAGGTAAACCACCCCGGCGAACTGCCCCAGCATCAACCCGACCACTAAAATCACCAGCGAGGCGCTGGCCTGGTACGCGCCCATAAAGGTCTGCACTTTGGACGAGATCAGCACCGTCAGCCCCACGCCCATCACGGCCAGAGCGGGCGTAACCCAGAAGATCAGCGGGTACCAGGTGGCCAGGGGGAACCACAGCTCGCCAAACAGCGGCCATCCGGCGGCGTTGAGCACCACGCTGTACAACAAAAAGCTGGCCCATGAGATGAAGATGCCAGGGATAAGCCCGGCCAGCATTTTGCCGAAGAACAATTCCGTATCCGAAACCGGCGTGTAAAGCAGGGCTTCCATAGTTTTGCGCTCGCGCTCCCCGGCGAAGGATTCGGCGGCCACGGTGGTGGAGAACATCAGCGGGAAGATGAGGAACATGGGCGCGAAGAAATAGCCCAGCATCATCACCACAATCGACTGCATCGGGTTCATGCCAGCGATTTTGTCAGCGATGATGCCCGGCAGGCGCTCAAACATCATTGCCATGTCGGGGTCGTTGATCATCTGCTCGGCGGCCTGGCCGGAGAGCTGCGGCAAAACCAGGATAATCAGCGGGAATACGATGATGAAGACCAGCGGCACAATGATCATGGGCATCCAGGCCGCTTTATTCTGGCGCACTTCCAGCAGGTCTTTTTTTGCGATGGCAAGTAAAATGCGTGGGTTCATTGCACACCTTCTTTCTGTGCGTTCTGCAATTTGAAATAGACATCTTCCAATGACAACGACTGCGGCTGCAGTGAAAGTATCTGCGCGCCGCTGGCGGCCATCTGGCTCACCAGAGCGGGAACCACCGCCTCTTCGCTGACCTTCAAGCGCCAGGTCAGCTCGTTTTCCATCACAGCTTCCATCAGGCCGCTGATCGAGGGAATGGCGGCTGGCGCAGACTGGTAAAAGCGCACCTGCAGCCACAGACCGGGGGCGTGGCGCTGGCGCAGTTCTGTCAGGCTGCCAAAGTCCAGCAGGCGTCCGCGGTTGAGAATGCCCATCTTGTCACACAATCGCTCGGCCTCAAACAGATTGTGGGTGCACAAAATTACGGTCTGGCCGTCCTGATCACGGATATTGGCGATCAGTTCGTGCACTTGCTGAGAGGCTTCCGGGTCCAGGCCGGAGGTAGGCTCATCCAAAAACAGGATCTGCGGGCGGTTGAGCAGCGCGCGGGCGATGGCCAGGCGCTGCTTCATGCCTTTGGAATAGGTCTGCACGCGGTCATTGGCGCGTTCGCGCAGCTCGAAGAAATCCAGAAGTTCCTGCGCGCGCGCCGAAACTTCTGCCGCGCTCAACCCGCACAATGTGCCGAAAAAGGCCAGATTCTGGCGGGCGGTCAGGCGTTCGTAGAGCGCGGGGGTTTCGGTCAGCACGCCGGTGCGGCGGCGCAGCTCTCCGCCCTGCCGGGCGGGGTCAAAGCCCAGCACGCGCATTTGCCCGCTGGTCGGCGGGAAAAGACCGTTCAGCAGGCGCACCGTGGTGGTTTTACCGGCCCCATTTGGCCCCAGCAGCCCCACCACCGTCCCTTTTTGGGCGCTAAAGCTCAACTGGTCCAGGGCGGCGTGCCCGTTATACTGGTGAGTCAATTGGGTTACTTCAATGACTGGTTCTATCATGTTCGTTATCCTTTGTGTTAAAGTTTCACGTGAAACATTTTGTTTTTTTTTCAAGCGTATGTTTCACGTGAAACATTTAATGATTACTGCCCGACCTGTTGTTCGATCTGCCGCCAAACTACATAGGAATACACGACCGGCACCAGCGCGGAACCCAAGACCACCAGCATTATCACCGCGAAGGCCGCGTCGGGGATCAGCGCGCCCAGCAGCAGCGCGCCGCAGGCTACCTGAAACACCTTTCCGCCAAAGCGGTGCGTTTTCTCCCACACCAGGTCCGAGGATAACGTCCACGGGGTGCGGATGCCAAAGAAGTAATTGCGCCGCGCGTGCGACATCAGGCGTCCCAGCAGGAACAACATCAGCCCCACCGCCACCAGCATGACTACGTTGATGTTAATACGCCAGCCCATGTTCCAGGCCAGGCTCACAACGTGCACCACCAATAAGAACCCGTTCACTACCAGAATGGTCTGGTTGTAAATGCCGCGGAAAGATTCAACATTCTTGCGCAGCGGGTCAATCAGCGGAACGCCAAACAGCAGCGCGCTGGTAAACAGCATCATCAGCGGCATCAGAACCATGGCCGTGGTTTTGGACGAGTATCCGTCTGGCTGCCCCTGGGCATTCCAGTGGGTGATCACCGGTCCCGGCATCTGGCTGTAAACCAGCCAGCCGGAGACGAACACCAGCGCGATGATCAGCAGAGATATGATAAGGGTTGTTTTTGTTTTCATGGTTTTCTTCAATTTGATATTGGATAAAAAATTCGCAGCCTTTGCCGGTTGTTTCCTGGCGGGCGAAGGCTGCGGTTGTTGCTCAATCCGTTCTCAAGGCAGACCTGGCTCCCATCAGGCGCTGGAGGTATCTTGCGGGGCGTCAGCGCCAGCCGCCAAATCACGGCGGCTCATCCAGTCGCTCCATTCTTTTTCAAAGGCGGCGCGAATTTCTTCCAGGCTGAAGCCTTTGTAAGCCGCGTCGGCAAAGAAGCGCTGCGTCAGCCAGTCCAGCACTTCCATTTTCAGCAGTTGGGTTTCTTCCAGTTTTTCCGGCGCGAGGATATACGTGCCGCGCCCCTGCTGGGTGGAGATGATCCCGGCTTCGTCCATCAGACGGTAGGCGCGCGCCACGGTGTTAAAGTTGACGCCCAGCTCGGCCGCCAGCTGGCGCACCGTGGGCATCTGATCGCCGGGTTTGAGTTGCCCGCCCATCACCAGATTCTCAATTTGCTCCATCAACTGCACGTAAATCGGCACGCCCGATTGAAAGTCGATGTAGATTTTGTCCAGCGCGGTGTCTTTTTGCATTTCCATTTCGATTCCTGTCTGCTTACCCGTAAAATTGTCTTATTGTATCATTGTATAATTGTATCGGATTTTAATCAGCTTTTGTCTGCCTGTCAATAGCCAGATGGCCAGTCCCCAATGGTTGGATTCGCCCGGACGGAAAGCAAAACGGGAGCCGCTCGGCTCCCGTTGACCCAATCAATTTCTTCTTCCGAATATAAAACCGCCTCAACCCTGGCTGGCGTAACGCTGTTCCTTCCAGATATCGGCGTCATTGTGATAGCCCGCCTTCTCCCAGAAGCCCAACTGGTCCTGGGTCAGAAATTCCAACCCGCGCAGCCATTTGGCCCCTTTCCAGAAATAGGGCGTTTTCAGGTCGGCCCGCCCGGGGATGGCCCCCACCACCCCGCGCAGCGGATAACCGTGTTCGGGCGTGATCGGCTCGCCGTTGAAGTGCGTGGCCAGCAGAAAATTATCCTGCAGCATCACATCCAGCGGCAGGTTGGTGGTGTAACCGTGATCGGCGTGCTGCAGCACGTGCTTCGCTTCAGGTTTCAGGCGCAGCAGCCCCTCGTCGATCAGTGTGCGCAGCGCAACGCCTTCCCAGGTGGTGTCGAACTTGCTCCACTGCGTTACACAGTGAATGTCCATGTGCAGTGTGGTGCGCGGCAGGCGGTTAAATTCCTCCCAACTCAGTTCAAAGGGCTGCTCTACAGCCCCCCATATCCTTAAGGTCCAGGTCGTCAGGTCAACGGTGGGGATTGTTCCATAATGAAGCACCGGGAACTTGTTGGTCAGCGCCTGTCCGGGGGGCAGGCGGCCTTCGGCGCCCATACGTTTTTCTTCTTCTTTTCGTCGAAAAATTCCGTCCATTGTCTGCGGTCCTCCTGTTTCGATTATACCAGCCTGCCGGGCGGGGTAAAAAGCCTGTAGAGGGTTGAGGGCGAACCCCGGGGCATGCTTCTAAATCGGACAAAAATGTGATAAAATATCCAAATAAACCTGGTTTGATTCTGGTAACGAGCTTGTTTTGACCAAAATTGACGGTTACCGGCGACATCGGGTAAAATTCAATGGATAACCCTATGGATACTTTATCCTGCGAGCAACTTGAAGAGCGAATGGCCTCCTTGCACCGCGCCAGCGTGGACCTGGTCAAGGAGAGCTCTCTTGACGCATTGTTGAAGCGCATTGCCGAAGAGGCCTGCCGCCAGGCGCGCGCGCGTTATGCCGCTGTGGGTGTGCTGGGCGAGAATGGCGAGCTGGAACAGTTTGTGCCGGTGGGCATGCTGCCGGAAGACATCGCGAAAATGCCCCACCCCCCGCGCGGTCTCGGCCTGATCGGTGAGTTGATGCGTGCCGACGAGCCCATGCGCCTGCCGGACATCGGCAGCGACCCGCGCAGCGCCGGTTTCCCGAAACATCATCCGCAAATGAACAGCTTTCTGGGTGTGCCCATCCTTTACGGCGGCGAGCACCTGGGGCAGATTTACATCACCAACAAAATTGACGGCGGCGAGTTTACCGAAGCCGACGAGCAGATCATCCAGACCTTTGCCGCCTACGCCGCCACCGCCATCCGCAACGCCAAACTCTATGCCAAACTGATGGAAAACGAAGCCGATCTTACCCAGAAGAACCGCAACCTGGCGTTAATCAACGACCTGGCCGCGGCGCTGGCTTCTTCCACCGATATTGATCAAATTCTGGAGCGTTCCATTCATCAGGTGCTTGAAAGCCTGCAACTCGAAGTGGGCGAGGTTTATCTCATCCAGGGCGACAGCAAGCGCCTCAGCCTGGTGCACCACCAGGGCAGCCCGGTGCGCAAGCTCTGGTCGCAGCCGCAGTTCCGCATGGGCGAGGGAGCGGTGGGCCAGGCCGCCGAAAGCGGCGCGCCGATGCATATTCACATCCCCGGCAGCGACACGCGCAAGCTCGATTACTCGGTGACCGAGCATCACCTCACTCAGATTGTCTGCTTCCCGCTCAACGGACGCCAGGGCGTGCAGGGCGTGCTGTGTGTGGGAACCCAACGCCCGCGCCCCATCGATGAGACTGAAAAGCAGTTCATTGAAGCCATCTCTTCCTGGGTGGGCACCGCGCTCGAAAATGTGCACCTCAGCCTGCAGCAGCGCCGCCTGGCCGTGCTTGAAGAGCGCGAGCGCATCGGCATGGACTTGCACGACGGTGTGATTCAGTCTATTTATGCCGTGGGATTAATTCTGGAGCATGCCCGCCTGTTGATGCGTGAAGACCCCGACAAAGCCTACAACCGCATTGTGCAGGCAATCGACTCCCTGAACAGCACTATTCGCGACATTCGCGCCTACATTTTAGACCTGCGCCCGCACCAACTGCACGATGAAAACCTGCTGCAGGGCATCCGCCGCCTGGTGAGCGAATTCCGCGCCAACACCCTGGTGGAAGTCTCGTTGCAGGGCCCCGCCGACGGCCTGGCCGATCTGCCGGACGCCCCGGCGCTGGCGCTTTTCCATATCTGTCAGGAGTCGCTGGCCAACGCGGCCAAGCACGCCCGCGCCCACCACGTTTATGTTAACCTGTGGCGCACCGTTGACCGCGCCCTGCTGGAAGTGCGCGACGACGGGCGCGGTTTTGAACCCGACGAAGTGCGCCTGGCGCTGGGCCACGGTCTGCCCAACATGCAGACCCGCGCGCGCAACGTGGGCGGCGACGTGGACATTTCCTCAGAGCCGGGTGAAGGCACCACTGTGCTGGCCTGGGTGCCGCATTCCAACGAAAGCTGACCAAATTCATGGGCGAACAACATTCTCAAAAAGCCGCTCTGCGCGGCGAGCCTTCTTATGTGTGGCGCGCCGGGCAGGAACGCCGCCTGACGATGATTCTCGACGCCGCCGGTGAGCGCGCTCAGGGCCGCGTGCTGGAAAACGGCTGCGGTGTGGGCGCGTACCTCAGGCGCCTCGCCGAGCGCGCCAGCCTGGCCGCCGGCCTGGAAGTGGAGTTTGAGCGCGCGAAGGAAGCGCGCGCCCTGGGGCTGAACACGCTGTGCGCCGTTGGTGAGACGCTGCCCTTCGCCGCCGAAGAATTTGACCTGGTGCTCAGCCATGAAGTGATTGAGCATGTCAACGACGACCGGCAGGTGATCCGCGAAATTGTGCGCGTGCTCAAGCCTGGCGGGCGGCTCACGCTCTTTTGCCCCAACCGAGGCTATCCCTTTGAGACGCACGGTATCTACTGGCGCGGGCGTTACCATTTTGGGAACATTCCCCTGGTCAATTATCTACCGCGCGCCTGGCGCGACCGGCTGGCCCCGCATGTCAACGTCTACACCACGCGCGACCTGCAAGCCCTGTTTGCCGGCCTGCCGGTGAAGGTGGTACAGCGCACGGTGATCTTTGGTGCGTACGACAACATCATCGCCCGCCGCCCCGCGTTGGGCAAAGCCCTGCGCGCCGTGCTGCAGTTTCTGGAAAAGACACCCCTCAAACATCTGGGGCTGTCGCATTTCTGGGTGGTCGAAAAGACGGCCTGACCCAACCCCGGCAGGGTTGTTGTATTCTACGAAAGAACATTTCTCTTGTAGGGCGGCGTTGAGGGCGGAATGTCTGTTTTGTGTCAAAACCATTTTGTCCCCGCCCGAAACCCGCCATTGGCTTTTGTTGGTGGGATTCGGGCGGGTAGCTATGCGGGTTTACCATTGATCAGTTCGACCCGCCCTGCTCCCACCCTACCGAAGATTGCGATTCTCTTGTAGGGCGGTGTTGAGGGCGGACGGTCTTTCTTGAGGCAGAGTCATTTTGTCCCCGCCCGAAACCCGCCGGTGATAAACCCATTGGTGGGTTTCAGGCGGGCCAGTACGCCGGTTTACCTTTGAAGCAGTTTTCCCGCCTTCCACCCACCCTACCCGCGATGGTGATTGATGTTGTAAGCCCGCCTTCACGAAGGCGGTGCGGTGCCGCTGCACCCTACGGAAGAACCGGACCTTACGGAAGAACGCACCCACCAACAAATCATCCCCAGCCTGTGGAACTCTTGATATAATAATTCTCATGAGCCTGACCCAATCTGAAGTCGAACACATTGCCGAGCTGGCCCGATTGGACCTGACCGCGGAAGAACTCGAATCCTTCCGCCAGCAGCTTTCCGATATTCTGGAATATGCCGCCCGCCTGCAGTCGGTGGATACCAGCGGAATCCCGCCCACATCCAGCGTGCTGCCTCCGCGCAGCGTTCTGCGCCCGGATGTTGCCGAGCAGGGACTGAGCGCGGACGACGTTTTGCGTAACGCTGCCCAGACCGAGAATCACCAATTCCGCGTGCCGCCGGTGCTGGAGTAGCCCATGAAAGCCGAAAACGTTATGTCGGTCCGCGCCACCCTCGACGCTCTGCGCCAGGGGGACATCACCAGCTACGATCTGACCAAAGCCTGTCTCCAGCGACTGGAGGCCCTGAATGGTTGCCTGCACGCCTTCCTCACCCCCACCCCCGAGCTGGCGCTGCGCCAGGCTGATGAGGCCGACCGCAAATACGCCGCCTGGCGGCAGGACCCTTCCATCGAACTACCCCCGTTGCTGGGTCTGCCGATGGCGATTAAGGATGTGCTGGCGCAGTCGGGGGTGCGCTGCACCTGCGGCTCTAAAATCTTAGAGAATTTTATCCCGCCCTACACAGCCACTTCGGTGGAACGCCTGTTGAGGGCGGGCGTGGTTACGGTGGGCAAAACCAACACCGATGAGTTTGCGATGGGCTCGTCCACCGAGAACTCGGCCTACGGCCCCACCCACAACCCCTGGAACCTGGAGTGCGTCCCCGGCGGATCTTCGGGTGGCAGCGCCGCGGCGGTGGCCGCGCGCATTGTCCCCGCCGCCCTGGGCACCGATACCGGCGGCAGCGTGCGACAGCCGGCCGCTTTTTGCGGGGTAACCGGCCTGAAAACCACCTATGGGCGCGTCTCGCGCTATGGGTTGGTGGCTTATGGCTCTTCGCTCGATACGGTGGGCGTGCTGGCGCAGAGCGCTGAAGACGCCGCGCTCATTCTGCCGCACATCGCCGGCCGCGACCCGCGCGACGCCACCTCAATGGATTTGCCCGTTCCTTCTGTTCGATTGGACCAGGCCAGCGTCCAGGGCCTGCGTGTGGGCGTGCCGAAAGAATATTTTATAGATGGCATTCAACCCGAAGTGGAACAGGGCGTGCGCGCCGCCATTGAGGCCTACCGCCAGATGGGCGCGCAGATCGTTGAGATCAGCCTGCCCAACACCGCCTACGCCTTGCCGGTTTATTACCTCATCGCTCCCGCCGAGGCTTCGGCCAACCTGGCGCGCTACGACGGCATCCGTTTTGGCCCGCGCGAGGAAGGCGAGCGCATGTGGGAGATGTTCTTCAACACGCGCGGCAAGCGCTTTGGCGCCGAGGTCAAGCGCCGCATCATGCTGGGCACCTACGCCCTCTCCGCCGGTTATTACGACGCCTACTACGGCCAGGCACAGAAGGTACGCACCCTCATCAAGCATGATTTTGAAAGCGCCTTCAACGAAGTGGATGTAATCGCCGCCCCGGTGGCGCCCACCACCGCCTTCCGCATCGGGCAGCACAGCGGTTCGCCGCTGGAAATGTACCTTGAAGATATTTTCACCCTGCCGGCCAACCTGGCCGGTGTGCCGGGGATTGCCTTCCCGGTCGGGTTTGACAGCCAGGGGCTGCCGGTCAGCATGCAGTTGATGGGGCCGCACTTCCGCGAAGACGCGCTGCTGCGCGCGGCGCATGCCTACCAGCAGGCCACCGACTGGCATTTACAAATCCCAGAAGGTTTGGATAGAAAGGACAATCAATGACAGGCGTTTTTCCTGAATCGACTGAAGCGTTAATGAAATGGGAGTGGAGCGATTTTGCCCCGCATTATCAGGCGCTGATCGAAACCCAACTCTCCAGCGAGAACCTGCAAAGCTGGCTGGCCGGTTGGTCGCGCATCAGCGAGCACCTTGACGAGCTGTATAACCGCCTCTATGTGGCGCATTCCGCTTACACCGCCGACCACGAGGCCGAAGCGCGTTTTGATCACTTTATGGATACCATTTTCCCGCCGGCCATGTCGGCCGAGCAGGCGCTCAAAGAAAAGCTGGTGCAAAGCGGCCTGGAACCCGCAGGGTTTGAAATTCCGCTGCGCAATATGCGCTCCGAAGCCGAACTGTTCCGCAAAGAGAACCTGCCGCTGCAGGCCAGAGAGCAAAAGCTGTGCAACGAGTACGAGAAAATCCTCGGCGCGCAGACGGTGGAGTGGAACGGCCAGGAGTTAACCCTGCTCAAGCTGCTCACCGAAACCCAAAGCGCCCCGCGCGATGTGCGCGAGAAGGCCTGGCGCATGGGCGCCGAAGTGGCGCTGCGCGACCGCGAAAAAACCAACCAGAAGTGGGTGGAACTGCTTGATCTGCGCCTGCAAATGGCCGCCAATGCCGGCAAGCCCGGTTACCGCGACTACCGCTGGCAGCAGTTCAACCGCTTTGACTACACACCGGCGGACTGCAAGCGTTTTCACAAGGCGATTGAAGAAGTGGTTGTGCCGGCTTCCAAACGTGTGTACGAGCGCCACCGCCAGAAGATGGGCGTGGAGAGCATTCGCCCCTGGGACATCACCCGTGATCCGCTCGGCCGTCTGCCGATTGCTGAACCGCCCCTCAAACCCTTTGCCACCATCGAAGAGCTGAAAGAAAAGGCTTCGGCGGTCTTCCATCATGTCGATCCGCAGTTAGGAGAATATTTCGACACCATGGCGCGCGAGGGCTTTTTAGACCTGGCCAATCGCAAGAACAAGGCCTCTGGCGCGTACTGCACCACCTACGCCGTCAGCAAGCGTCCGTTTATTTTTGCCAACGCCATTGGCACGCACAACGACGTACAGACCACTCTGCATGAGAGCGGGCACGCCTTCCACGCCTTTGAATCCTTCCATCTGCCCTACCTGCCGCAGACGCAAACCCCGCTGGAGTTTGCCGAGGTGGCCTCGATGGGCATGGAACTGCTGGCCACGCCTTACCTCACCAAAGACCAGGGCGGCTTTTACACCCCCCAAGAAGCCGCGCGCGCCATTGTGGAGCATCTGGATGATGGCCTGGTCTTCTGGCCGTATATGGCCACCATTGACGCTTTCCAGCATTGGGTCTACGAGAACCCCGAAAAGGCCAAAGATCCGGCCAATTGCGACGCCGCCTGGACAGAACAATGGCAGCGCTTTATCCCCGCCGAAGATTGGAGCGGGTTGGAAGACGTGTTGGCCTGCGGCTGGCACCGCAAGCACCACATCTTTACCCTGCCCTTCTACTATATTGAGTACGGCCTGGCCCAGCTCGGCGCGGTGCAGGTGTGGGCCAACGCCCTCAAAGATCAGGCTTCGGCGCTGGAAAATTACCGCAAGGCGCTGCGCCTGGGCGGCACGGCCAGCCTGCCCAAATTGTACGAAGCGGCTGGCGCGCGGCTGGCTTTCGACGCTGAAACGCTTAAACGCGCGGTGGACCTGATCGAAGAACAAACCGACAAGCTGCTCACGCAAATCGGATAACCGCGAAGTAGACTGTATTGAGAGCCACCATCGCGCGATTGCCTGCCAGATGGTGGCTCTTTGCTCATACCGGCCGAATCAGCCGCTGCGCCTCGCTGATCTGGTAAGCACTTTGCAAGTTGGAATCTGGCGTAGTAATGTTACAATAAATGGCAGCAAATACTCGAATGGGGAGAATTGCATGACCAAGACAATTAAAATCGCTGTGCCGATGGCTGGTTTTGGAACCCGGATGCGCCCGCATACCTGGAGCAAGCCCAAACCCTTGGTGCCGATTGCCGGCCGCACGGTGCTGGACTATGCCCTGGATCAATTCAAGAGCCTGCCCGTGGATTGGGACGTGGAATATATTTTCATCACCGGCGAGCAGGGCAAAGCGCCCATCCAGAAGCATATGGAGAAGTTCCACCCCGAGAAAAAGGTGCAGTACCTCATCCAGGCTGTGATGCGCGGGCAGTCTGACGCGCTCTACCTGGCGCGTGATTACCTCAAAGGCCCCACGCTGATGGCCTTTTCAGATACGCTCATCGAAACCGACCTGTCTTTTTTGGCAGCTGAAAATGCCGACGGCCTGGCCTGGGTTAAACCCGTGCCCGATCCGCGCCGCTTTGGTGTGGCGCAGGTCACCCCCGAAGGCCGCGTAACCCGCCTGATTGAAAAACCGCAGGATATCAGCAACAATCTGGTGATTGTGGGGTTCTATTACTTCAAGAACGGCGAAGACCTGATCGACGCGATTGAAGAGCAGATGCGCCGCGGCACCACCCTGAAGGGCGAGTATTTTTTGGCCGACGCGGTCAATATTCTGCTCGAGCGCGGGCAGATCTTCCGTACGGTGCCGGTGGAAATCTGGCTGGACGCGGGCATTCCCGAAACCACCTTGGAGACCAACGGCTACCTGCTTCATCACGGCTGCGACAACAGCCAGCGTTACGCCGGCCAGGATGGACTGGTAGTGGTTCCGCCTGTCTATATTGACCCCAGCGCCGAAGTCAGCCATGCTGTGATTGGCCCAAATGTGTCAATTGGCGCGAACTGCAAGGTCAGCGAAGCCGTGATTCGTAACTCGATCATCGGTGACGAATCCACCATTGACCAGATGATTCTGACTGACAGCCTGATCGGTGACCGTGTGATCCTCACCGGCCAGCCCGATCGCTTGAATGTGGGAGATAATTCACAGATTACCCGGTGAGCGATTCGGTAGAGTGTTACGCTGGGGCCTCCTATCCGCAGCGGCCGCTGGCTGTGCGGGTGGGAGAAGAACGGCTGGAAGTGCTGGAAATTTTGCGTGAATACCGCCTTCCCGGCGGAAAAGGTTTCCGTGTTCGCGTACAGGGCGACCGGATTTATGAGTTACAGTACCAGGAATACCGCGATGAGTGGCTGGTTATTCCTGTCTAGTTGATTGTTCAGGAGGTAAACCTATCCGATGAGTGCCGCGCCCAGCAAACCGCAAACATCCACCCACAGCCCGAGGAGCTATCTTTCCAACCGGGTTACCAGCCTTAAGCCGTCTGGCATCCGCAAGTTCTTTGATATTGTGTCCACCATGGACAATGTCATCTCGCTTGGTATTGGCGAGCCTGATTTCACCACCCCCGACCCGATCCTTGAGGCGGGTGTTCGCTCGCTGCGCAAGGGAGAGACGCATTACACTTCGAATCACGGTCTCATTGAACTGCGTCGCGCCATTGCCAGCCATCTTAAAAAGCTCTACGGTGTGGAGTATGATCCCCAGCGGGAAATTATTGTAACCGTGGGCGGGTCTGAGGCGCTGTATCTCACCGCTACCGGCCTGCTCAACCCCGGCGATGAGATGATTATCCCCACGCCTTGCTTTGTGGCCTACCAGGCCGAAGCGCACATGGCCGGGGGCGTGCCGGTGGAAGTGCCCAGTACGATGGAGAACAACTTTGCCCTCGACCCGGCCGCTGTGCGCGCCGCTGTGACCCCGCGCTCGCGCGCCATTCTGCTGGGCTATCCCAATAACCCGACCGGCGCGGTGGCCCCCCGCGAAGCGCTCACAGAAGTGATCGAGATCGCGGAAGAGCATGACCTGATTGTGGTTTCAGATGAAATTTATGACCGTCTGGTTTATGGCGATCATCAGCACGTTTGCGTTCCCACCCTGCCGGGCGCGTACCACCGCACCCTGCTGCTGGGCGGGTTTTCCAAAGACTACGCCATGACCGGCTGGCGCATTGGTTTTATCGCCGGCCCGCCGGATATTATTGAAGGCCTGGTGCGCCTGCACCAGTACACCATCATGTCGGCTCCCACCACTGCCCAGTCGGCCGCCATCACCGCCCTGCAAGAAGGCGAGCCGTTTGTAAAGCAAATGGTGGGCGAGTATGACCGCCGCCGCCGGCTGATGGTGGAAAAATTCAATGCCATGGGGCTGCCCACCTTTGAGCCGAAAGGCGCGTTTTACACTTTCCCGAAGGTCAGCGTAACTGGCATGACCGACGAAGAATTTTCGGAGAAGCTGCTTCACGAGGAGCGCGTTGCTGTGGTGCCGGGATCGGCCTTCGGCGCGGGCGGCGAAGGGTTTGTGCGCGCCTGTTACGCCACCGCCTACGACCAGATTGAAGAGGCCCTGGAACGCATCGCCCGGTTTGTTGAGCGACACGCCAGGTAACCTTATGTAAGGGTGGTGCGATTCGCCCTCTTCTGTAGGGGCGGACGGCTGTCCGCCCGAAGATTCAACGGTGGGTTTCGGGCGGTGATGAAATCATCATGACTCAAAAAGGATCGGCCGCCCTCCACACCACCCTACCAGAGCACCGGCGTAGAGCAGAAAAGTAGGGTGGGTGCAGGGGCGCGAGAATGTTGGTGTTTCGGCAAGCTAGCCGCCCCGAAACCCACCATTATCACGTTTGGATTCAACGGTGGGTTTCGGGCGGTGATGAAATCATCATGACTCAAAAAGGATCGGCCGCCTCCACACCACCCTACCAGAGCACCGGCGTAGAGCAGAAAAGTAGGGTGGGTGCAGGGGCGCGAGAATGTTGGTGCTTCGGCAAGCTAGCCGCCCCGAAACCCACCATTATCACGTTTGGATTTAACGGCAGAAAGGGAATAGAGTCGCCCTCTTCTGTAGGGGCGGACGGCTGTCCGCCCAAAAAGCGGGTGCGGCCCCCAACCGCTTGTGGTAAAATGGACGAAATTTTAATCTCACCTTGATCCCACCGCTGAACCTCCCGGAAAAGTGAACTGAATGAAATACGAAGCCGTCATTGGCCTGGAAGTGCATGCCGAACTGGCCACCAACTCAAAAATGTTCTGCTCCTGCCCGGTGGTAGACCCCACCCGCGCCGCCCCCAACACCGCGGTTTGCCCGGTCTGCTGCGGGCTGCCGGGCGTGCTGCCTGTGGTCAACGAAAAAGCCGTGGAATACGCTGTGCGGGTTGGCCTGGCGCTGGAATGTGAAATCGCGCCGATGAGTCTCTTCGCGCGCAAGAATTACTTCTACCCCGATCTGCCCAAGGGCTATCAGATCAGCCAGTACGAATATCCCATCTGCAAAGACGGCCGCCTGACGATTTACACCTCGCAGGGTGAAAAGGTCATTCGCATCACCCGCGCTCACCTGGAAGAAGACACCGGCAAGCTCACCCATGTGGAACAGGAAGACGGGGCCTATTCCCTGATCGATCTCAACCGCGCCGGCGTGCCCCTGCTGGAGATTGTTACTGAACCCGACCTGCGCAGCGTGGAAGAAGTGCGCGCCTACGCCCAGGAACTGCGCGCCATTTTGCGCTACCTGGGGGTCAACACCGGCGACATGGAAAAGGGCGTCATCCGTTTTGAGGCCAATGTCTCGGTGCGACCGGAAGGCAGCCAGGAACTCAACACCCGCGTTGAGATCAAGAACCTTAACTCCTTCCGCGCTTTAGAGCGCGCCACCGCCTACCAGATTGAGCAGCAGATCGCCATGATGGAGCGCGGCGAGCCGGTGCGCCTGGAAACTCTGGGCTGGGACGAGACCAATGAGGTTACCTTCTCGCAGCGCAGCAAAGAAGAAGCCCACGATTACCGCTACTTCCCCGAGCCTGACCTGCCGCCCCTGGTGGTGGACGCGGCCTGGATCGAAGCTATCGCCTCTACCCTGCCCGAGCTGCCGCGCGCCAAGGCCCATCGCTTTATCCGCTCTTACGGTGTGGCCGAAGCCATTGCCGAGCAGTTGATTTCTGAGCAGGCGGTGGCCAACTATTTTGAAGAGGTGCTGCGCGCCAACCCCGATCTGGACCCCCAGACGGTGGGTGTATGGATCACCGGCGAGCTGTTTGGCTGGCTTAACCAGAGCGGTGAAACCATCCAGACCATTAAGGTTACCCCGGCCGGGCTGGCCGCCCTGCTGCAAGACGTGAAAAACGCGCGCGTGAACGCCAACACTGCCAAAAGCGTGCTGGTTGAAATGCTGCGCAGCGGCCGCCAGGCAGACGACATCATCCGCAATCAGGGTCTTGAGCAGATCTCGGACGCGCAGACCATTGCGCGCCTGGTGCGCCAGACCCTGGAAACCAACCCCAAAGAGCTGGAATCGTACTTCAACGGCAAAGAGACCCTTGCGCAGTGGTTCTTTGGCCAGGTGATGCGCTCCGCGCGCGGCAAGGCCAACCCCCAGGTGGTGCGCGAAGAGCTTGAAAAACAGCTACAGGAACGCAAATCTCAGCGATAGTGGGACATACGTGATCTTCTTCACGATCTGCGCGTGACAATGCATCCGCGCAGCGGTATTTTTATTTGTCAGACATTGATACATATCACCAGAATAAGAGAATTCTGTCATCTTGACGCCCCCGCCCGATTTTGCTACTCTTAAGGCAGATTAACGTGGTGGAGGAGCTGTGCTGATCCTTTGCTATATTTCAGGAAACATAAGGTGATTTCCAAGCGGACACAACCGGTGTGTCCGCTTATTTATCGCCTGTGCCTGAGGAGCGCGCCTTCAACCGGAAATGCAGTCGATCAAACCTTTGGAAATCGTGAATAGGAGACCTACTCGATGACGGCTTCTGTAACGAATGCGTTTGAAATGGCTCAAGCACAATTTGACCATGTGGCCGAGCTGCTGGCCCTAGACCCGCAGGTGCGCGAATTTCTGCGCTGGCCGCTGCGCGAATACCACTTTCGCATCCCCGTGCGCATGGATGACGGCAGCATTCGCTTGTTTGAGGGCTTCCGCGTGCAGCACAACGACTCGCGCGGCCCCAACAAGGGCGGCATCCGCTTCCACCCCGCCGAAACCGCCGACACCGTGCGCGCCCTGGCCATGTGGATGACCTGGAAATGCGCCGTGGTCGATATTCCCCTCGGCGGCGGCAAGGGCGGCGTGATCGTTGACCCGGCCACCCTCTCGCTCGGCGAGAAAGAGCGCCTGGTGCGCGGCTGGGTGCAGCAAATGTGGAAGAACATCGGCCCGCGCCAAGACGTGCCCGCCCCCGACGTGGGCACCACCCCGCAGATGATGGGCTGGATGATGGACGAATACT
>NZ_LGCL01000031.1 GCF_001306115.1 Ornatilinea apprima
CAAGCACTTTTTCCTCAATTTCCTTGGTCACACCTTCCACTTTTATGGTTATACTGATATGGACAGCTTCGTCTGTCATCGAGAGTTCCTTTCTTTGTTGTTTGTGCCAACTTCAATATTGACTGGAACTCTCTCTTTTTTCAACCCCTTCTATGGATTTTTGTGACTGTAACTCGGGTTATTCGGCGGCTTGACAAAACCACTCTGAGTGTTATACTTCAAATAATTCAACATCGGGGAGACTGACAACAGGCTGAGAGGAGAGCAAAGGCTCTCGACCCGCATTACCTGATCCGGATTATGCCGGCGGAGGGAAAATACGAATTTATTCGAATTAATTACCCTCCCAGGCGGAGGGTATTTTTTATGGCTGAACCCCGCGCATTCCTGTTTGTCAACGGAGAAATCCGCGATGCCGGGCCGCTCCTGGCACAAATCCAGCCGGGCGACCTGTTTATCGTTGTTGATGGGGGGCTGCGCCACCTCTCCGCCCTGGGACTGCGCCCGCAGGTATTGATTGGCGACCTGGATTCGGTGGACGCGGACGCAGAGGAACGCGCCCGCGAGGCAGGCTGCAGCGTGCTGCGCTACCCGCCGCATAAAGACGAAACCGATCTGGAACTGGCGCTAGCTTACGCACTGCAGGAAGGCTGCACAACACTGTGCATCGCTGGTGGTTTGGGCGGGCGGCTGGATCACACGCTGGGCAATCTGTATCTGCTCACCCAGCCAGCGCTGGAAGGCTGCCAGGTGCGCCTGGATGACGGCGTGGACGAAGTCTTCGTCGTGCGCCAATCCGTTGAGATCACGGGTAAGTCGCGGGACAGGGTCTCCCTGCTGCCGGTCAGCGAAATTGTAACCGGCGTGCGCACGGAAGGCCTGGCGTATCCCCTGCGGGATGAGACGCTCTACCGGGAGCGCACGCGCGGGATCAGTAATGTGATGCTGGCCGAACAGGCAAAGGTGTGGATAGAGAGTGGGTTGTTGTGGTGCATTCACAGCCGTTTGGGTTCCCCGCAAGATTCTTCTGGAGGTGAGAAATGAAACAGAAATGGAATATTGTTTGGGCTCTGGCGGCGTTGGCGCTGGTTCTGAGCGCGTGCGCCGCCCCCCAAGCAGCGGAAACGCCTGCAGCCGCGCCGCTGGAATTAACGGTGATGACTCACGATTCTTTCGCGGTGAGCGAAGAGGTGATCGCTGAATTTGAAGCAGCGAACCAGGTGAAAGTGGTCTTCTTGAAGAGCGGTGATACTGGCTCGGTGTTGAACCGGGCGATCCTTTCCAAAGACGCTCCGCTGGCAGACGTGCTCTACGGCGTGGATAACACCTTTCTCTCGCGCGCCCTGGAGGCAGACATTTTTGAAGCCTACGAATCTGCTGGAAGTGAAGGAGTGGCGGCAGAATTTCGCTTGGACCCCCAAAATCGGTTAACGCCTGTTGATTATGGTGACGTGTGCATCAATTACGATAAGGCCTATTTTGCCGAAAAAGGCCTGGCGTTGCCGCAGTCGCTGGATGATTTGCTCAAACCTGAATACAAGGGCTTGCTGGTGGTCCAGAACCCGGCCACGTCATCGCCGGGGCTGGCCTTTCTACTGGCAACCGTGGCCGAATATGGCGAAGACGGCTACCTCGATTTTTGGGCGGCGCTGCGCGCGAATGGTGTGGTTGTGGTGAACGATTGGGAAACCGCTTACTACACCAATTTCAGCGCGTCTACGGGTAAGGGCGAACAGCCGATGGTAGTGTCTTACGGTTCAAGCCCGCCTGTGGAGGTGGTCTACGCTGAGCAGCCCTTGGATGACGCGCCAACCGCCTCGCTGGTGGGAGACAATATGTGTTTCCGCCAGGTGGAGTTTGTGGGTGTGTTGAAAGGTGCGAAAAACCCTGAGGCGGCCCGTAAATTTGTTGATTTTATGCTTTCAAAGCGCTTCCAGGAGGATATGCCCCTGCAAATGTTTGTATTCCCTGTGCTTGCGGAAGCGAGCCTGCCGGATGTGTTTGTGAAATACGCGCAAATGCCGCAAGTCCCGGCAGCATTGGACCCGCAGTTGATCGCGGATAACCGCGAGAAATGGATTGATGCGTGGGATGAGGTCGTGCTGAAGTGAGCGAGGCGCAAGGCAGCAGCAAACGTCGCGCGATGAACCGGAGACTGCCCGCAACCCTGTTGTTGTGGGCAGCTCCGGCCGTTTTTCTGGGCCTGTTTTACTTCCTACCGGTTGGTTCTATTTTAGAGCTGGCCGCGAGAACGGCGCTGCTGGAAGGCCTGACGGTCAACTTCTGGCCGAAGGTTGTGCGCCCGTTGGGGTTTACCCTGTGGCAGGCGGGACTTTCTGCGGCGGCCACGCTGATGATTGGTCTGCCGGCGGCCTATCTTTTCGCGCGCTTCGACTTCAGAGGAAAGGCGTTTTTGCGGGTGCTCAGCACGCTGCCCTTTATTCTGCCAACGGTGGTGGTGGCAGCCAGTTTTAACGCTCTGCTGGGGCCGCGCGGCTGGCTAAATCAGTTCTTGATGGCACTTTTTGCTTTGGAAAGCGCGCCGGTTCGCCTGGTGAACAGCCTGGGGGCAATTGTGATCGCGCATGTGTTTTACAATACCTCGGTGGTGATCCGGGTGGTGGGCAGCGCGTGGGAGCAGCTTGACCCGCGGTTGGAACAGGCAGCGCGGGTGCTGGGAGCATCTCCGCTGCGGGCTTTGCGCGAAGTTACCCTGCCGCTGCTGCGCCCGGCGATTCTTTCTGCGGCGCTGCTGGTATTCTTGTTTGATTTCACCAGTTTTGGGGTGGTGCTGCTGCTGGGCGGTCCGCGTTTTTCCACGCTGGAAGTGGAAATTTACATTCAAACGCTGCACATGTTAAACCTGCCGCTGGCAGGTTTGCTTTCGGCGATTCAGTTGGGCATCACCTTGCTGCTCACTTTTGCGCAGGCGCGGCTCAACCGCGAAAAGCCTATTCCACTGGCCCCGCGCGTGCGGGGTGAAGGCAAGCGCAAACCCAAAAGCGGGGCGGAAAAAGCGTTTGTGGGGTTGAGCGTAGCGGTGTTGGCGGTCTTGCTGGTGGCTCCGCTGGTGGCGCTGGCGCTGCGCTCTGTAATTGGCCTGGAAGGCGGGCGAGGCAGCCAGGCGGTCAATGAGCTGACGCTGGTGTATTACCGCTCCTTATTTGAAAACCCGCGCCAGTCCATTTTTTATGTGCCGCCCATCGAGGCGATCCGCAATTCGTTGGTGTACGCGGGCAGCACGGTGGGGATTACAGTTTTATTGGGATTCTGCATCGCGTATGCCCTGAAGGCGCGCACGCGGGCCAATCGCGCGATGGACGCTTTGCTGATGCTGCCGTTGGGCACCTCGGCGGTTACCCTGGGGCTGGGTTTTATCCTGGCGTTTCATGACCCTTACCTGGGAAAAATGAACCTGCCATGGATGGTGCCGGTGGCACACAGCCTGGTGGCGCTTCCGTTTATGGTGAGGACCTTGCAGCCGGCGCTTGAGTCGATTCCCAAAAGCTACCGCCAGGCGGCAGCAGTGATGGGCGCTTCTCCCCTGCGGGTGTGGCTGGAAGTAGACCTGCCGATTCTCTCGCGGGCGGTGGTGGTGGGCTGCGTTTTCGCGTTTACCATTTCACTGGGGGAGTTTGGGGCAACCACCTTTTTGAGCCGACCGGAATATCCCACCATGCCGGTGGCAATTTTCGCGTTCCTCTCGAAGCCAGGCGCGTTGAATTACGGTCAAGCGCTGGCGATGGCCACGATCTTAATGGTGGTGTGCGCGCTGGGTATCTGGGTGGTTGAGAAAATGCAAATTACCGAGACGCGGGCGTTCTAGGCTAAACCCCGTCAAATTCCGGCCGGTAGCGCACAACGCCGGGGCGGTTTTCCAGAGTTCCGGCTGTCAATTCGAGCAGCATGAAGGCTTCATTTGGAACTGGATAGGGACTGCGAATGTTGAAGCCGGAAGCGGGCTTGAAGCCAAAGCGGGGGTAGTAATCGGGGTGGCCCAGGACGATGACCAGGTGATGCCCCTGGGCTTTGAGAATGTCCAGACTGACTTGTATGAGATGTGTGCCAACCCCGCTGTTTTGATGTTCGGGAAGGATGGCTACCGGGGCGAGGGCGAGCGCCTGCAGGCTGCCACCATCGTCAAACTCGACCACCACCGGGCTGTAGGCGATGTGGCCAATGATTTGATCGTCTTGAATGCAAACCATCGAAAGCGTCAGGCCACCTTGATCGCGCAATTGGTCAACCAGCCGGGCTTCATTTTCTTGTTGGAAGGCGGCCGCGTTTACCAAATGGATTGCTGTAACATCTGACGAACATTCTGGGCGAATTTCGATCATAAAAACCCCTGGGTGTTAATAAGACTATTAGAAATTATAGTTATAATCAAGGAAATAGGAAACGGTCAAAAGGTCTTTTTAACAGGGTTAGACAGGCGCTTTGCCCTGGTGAAGAAAACCCTTACAATACAAGTCAATATCGTTGCTGCCTTATGTAGCGAAAGGAGCCTATGATGATTGAATTCTTGGCGGCATCCATTTTATTGTTAGTTCTGCTTTACGGGTATGGGATGCGCTCAGAAGCCCTTAAACGCTCGGCGGTTCGCATTCCGGTTGAGGTGGAAACCCGCCGCCACCGCAGGAAGCTGAACTAACCCCATGCGCTTACCCTAAACAGCCCTCACCGCGAGGGCTGTTTTCCTGATCTGCTTGCCCGAAAGGATGAAGGATGCTCGAGATTGATCAGATCACCAAAGATTATGACGGACAACCGCTGCTGCGCGGGGTGTCCTTCTCGGTGCGGCGCGGAGAGACCCTGTGCCTGCTGGGCGCGTCGGGCAGCGGGAAAAGCACGCTGTTGAGAATAATTGCTGGCCTGGAAGACGCCAAATCGGGTGAGATTCGCTGGGACGGTGAAGATATCTCGCGCGTTCCGGTTCATGAGCGCCAGTTTGGACTGATGTTTCAAGATTACGCGCTCTTTCCACACCGCAGTGTGGCGCAGAATGTGGCGTTTGGATTGAAAATGCAGAAAATTTCGGAGGAAGAAACCGCCCAGCGTGTGTCTGAGGCGCTGGCGCAGGTGAATATGCAGGCGTTTGCCAGCCGCCGCGTAACAGACCTATCAGGGGGAGAACAGCAGCGGGTGGCCCTGGCGCGCGCCTTGGCTCCCCGGCCGCGCCTGTTGATGCTGGACGAACCGCTGGGGGCGCTGGACCGGACGCTGCGCGAGAGGCTGGTGGGAGAGCTGCGCGAACTGCTGCACCAGACGCAAATCCCGGCGATTTATGTTACCCACGATCAAGAAGAAGCCTTCACGCTGGGTGACCGGCTGGTGTTGATTTCGGATGGAATGGTGGTGCAAGCCGGCACGCCTGAAGAGATTTACGCGCGGCCAGCCAGCGGGTGGGTGGCGCGTTTTTTGGGGCTGACCAATATTTTAAGCGGAGTGGTGGAAGCCACTCAACCGCTGGTGGTGCAAACAGAATTAGGCCGTCTGGTCTCTTCCGCGCCCGACTGCGGCGAACCGCGGGTTGGGGGAGTGGTGGAAGTGCTGATTAAACCAACGGCGCGAGTGGCGGGTAAGGGCGAGCAAGGGGCGAACTGTGTGCAAGGCGAAGTGATGGATTCGGTCTTCCGGGGAGAGTTTCAATCTATCTTGCTGCGCTGCCAGCCCGGCCTGGTCTTTCAATTTCATGTTCGGCAGAGTCTGCGGGTGGGCGAGCGGGTAACACTTTGCCTGCCGGAAGACGGAGTGATCTGCCTGCAGGGGTGAAGAACGAATGGAAAAATGCGTTGTCATCAAGCAAAACACGGCTGGTGAAGAAACCTGGCGGTATGATGGGATGGTTGTGGAGCGGGATGAGAAGGCCCTGCTGATTGAGGCGTTCTTCAACCGGTCTGATCTGCCATTCCACGGAATTGTGCTGAAAGAAGGAGACCGCTTTGTGGAGGCCTACTTCCGGGAGCGGTGGTTCAATATTTTCCAGATTTATGACCGCGACGACCAGGCGCTGAAGTGCTGGTACTGCAATGTGACTCGTCCGGCGCAGTTTGTGGACGGCCGCATCGAGTATGTTGACCTGGCGCTGGATTTGCTGGTGTTCCCCGATGGCACCCGCATGGTGCTGGATGAGGATGAATTTTCCGCGTTGAACCTGGACGTAGAAACCCGGCAGCAGGCGCGCTCTGCGCTGCAGGAGCTGTGGGATATTTTCGCGGATGCTCAGCAGTTTCGAATTGAAAAAGAATACGCCAGCCTGGCGGCTGGCATATTCTGATCAACTGTCGTGTGAATCGCGCTTGATTAGGGCTGGTATACTACCAGATCATCAAACCAGGCATCCGTGCCGGCGACATCGTAGGTGCCGGCGATGAGACCAACATCCCCTGATGTGAACTGCGAGTCTTTCACCTGCGCCAGAATCTCACCGTTGGCGTAGAGGGTGAGGGTGTCGCCCACACAGTCCAGACGAACTTTGTTGGACGAAAGGCCCTGGTTGATTTTGGGGCTGGTGGACATACTGTCCATACCAATCAGATTGAACTCACCATCCAGCGTCTTAAAGATGCCGTAATAGCCGTCCGCGCCCACAATCCCGAAATAGAAATTGCTGTTATCCTGGTAGCGGCAAATCAGGCCTAGCTCGGCGTCTTGCGCGCCGGCCAGGAATTTGGCATTGACCTCTGTGTGGGTGTCGGTGAAGGTTTTGCCGGGGTTGGCCCACGAGTAGTATTGGGTGGCGGTAACCAGGATGTGATAGCCGCCGTCAAAATAGTCGGTGGTCATGTCCGCGTCAGAATAAACGTCCCATCCACTGGAGGTGGATGAGAAATCGTCCTGGTACAAAACGGTGGGACCTTGTTCCACCACGCTGCTTTGGCCCGGTTCATCATTGGAGCCAAAGTTCGGCAGACCGCAAGCAAGGGCGGTCAGGATTAGGATAGAGAGCGCGATCAGAATCTTTCTTTTTGCTTTCATGGATAACCTCAATAGTTATAAATTTTGCGCCTGTGGTTAAGGCGTTTTTTTGCGATGAAGGCGCAAACCAGGCGTTAAGCAACCAATAAATGGGTCAGCAAGGTTAAATTAAAGTCTTTCATGATGTTTTCATAATTTGATGCCGCGACGATTGCCAAAATGACGCAGCACAGGCAGATGAGAATCAAGACAACTGCCAAAATGATCCAGATGGTCTTGTTGCTCTTCTTGGCGGGGGGGGCGGCCGGGGGGGTGTAGGCTTCCTGCATGGGCGGGATCACCTCGCCGGGGGTGTAGGGAATTTCGGGTTCGGTGGCAGGCGCGGGCGGTTCGCTGGCAACCGGGCCGGGGGGGATGGGCATTTCGTTGCTGGTTGGGGCTGGTTCCGCGGGCTGCTGCGGCGCGTCGGACGATTCAAACGGATCGGGGAAAGAATTAAACTCGGTCATCATGTCCTCCTGGTAGGGGTTAAGGGATCAGAGAGAAATTAGTGTTGAATTGGTTGCCGAATGGAATGCAAACGAGCGGCGCGGCAATGGCGCCAGTCATCATCAGCACAAAGAAACAAAGGCCGACGAGAGAGAGGGCGATGTTGGCGTAGCCCAGCACCAGACCAGCTGTGGCCATGCCATCGCCGGTAAGGTAACCCCCGCTTTTGCGAATTTCTTTTTTCGCGATGTGCCCGAAAATTACGGCGAGGATGCCTCCCAGGCCAAAGACGCCCACCCAGCTGAGGATGCCGCTAATCAGGCTGATGATTGCAGGCGTGCTGGTTTGGGCAACCGGCGGAGGGGCTTGATAGGATTGTGACATGAGACCTCCTTAATGGCGGCGTCAGGCCGCGGCGGTGTGGCTGCGGCTGTGGCGCAATAGACGGAAAATAATCCAACTGGTGACGATCACCAGAACGCAGGCGATGACAACCGGCACGACTACAGACAGGATGGACAGCAGGGTGGAAACGACATCTTCAAGAATGCTGACCGGAATGTTGCCTGCTCCGCCGGTGGTGGCGGTAACGGCCGGGCGAACAGCGAGGGTTTTGGTAGCGTGCACGCCTCCGGCAATCAACAAACCCAGACCCAGAGAAAGCACCGGATGAATTTCGGTGATGACGTTGGCGCTGGCCGCGAAAGCCACCGCGCCGGCGGTGGGGCGAACAAAGGTCTGAATAAGGTCGTTGATATGGTTGACGGCGGGGAATTTATCGGCAAAGAACTCGACCAATGAAAGGACAATTAATAAACCAATCACCCACCAACTGGTCAGCGCGTCCCAGGGCGTTTTCAGGGTGATCAGGTTCGTGAATTTGGCCAGAAACGCTACCACCAACAGGGGAATATAGGCATTCAGGCCGGCGCTGGCAGAAAGGCCAAACGCAGAAAAAACACCAAATAGTTCCATGAAAGGGTTCCTCCAAAACCCTAAAGGGAGAAACCAGCCCAACTTCCGGTGAGCTGGTAACGGGCGAAGTCCATCAGTGCGATTTGCAGCATCGCGGTGCCAAAACCCGCCGCCAGCAGCCACCAGGCATCGCGCAGGCGGGTAAAGCGGTTTTCTTGTTTTAACAACATACTCCAAATAATTGTGTAAATCAAGGCCAGCAAGATCACCACGGTGAAGCTGGACAGGATGGCCACGGGGTAAAGGATGAACGAAACCTGCAGCAGAATGATCCCGATAAGGCCCGCCGCCAGCAGGCTCAGTGCCAGGATCTGCCGTCCGTTGGCCAAAACCCGCTCCTCAGTCCAGTCCACAAAGAGGGTCTGGATGAAAATGGGGTAGATCATGGCCGCCATTCCGATGCCCACTCCCGTGCCGGTGATCAGCCGCAGGGTGTTGTTAGGCTCGTACAGGGACGGTAAAGAAGGAAAGAAATGCAGATAGGAATTGACCCCATCCACACCAAAAGCAGCCAGGAAAACCGCCAGCACTGCCAGAACCGGGCGGCTTGGAAGGCCGCCTTTTTTCCCATACCGAACCTGATAAATCAACCCCAGCAATGCTCCCATGTACATGCCGGTGCAGCGCGCGCACAGCGAAATCGGCCGGTCGCCGATTAAGAAACTGCGCTCCGTAATCCGGTGGCAGACGGCGTACCCTACCGCGTCGGTTTTGCCCAGCAAACCAGGCGGTGTTTCCACCCCCCAGATGACGATGACGATTAACGCCAAAACGGCAGGAATGCTTTTAACCCATAAATGGCTGCTGTGGAGGGATGGTTTCATCTTTCCTCATTATATTGAGGAAAACATGCACACGCAAGTATAATAATTTTTCTGGTACACTGGAAGGCAGAATCAGAGCAATGTTCCGAAAAGGAAGAAGCATGAACAACAATAAGATCAAACCATTGATCTTCTTTTGCGTTTTATTGATCGCTGCCGGCTGCACGACCGGCCCCAACAGTGCCGTGGATGCGGGGCAGACCGGTTTGAGCCAGGATTTGTTTGCCAGCGCGGAAGCGCCCGCGGCGGTGGAAAACACGCCGTTTGTGGTGGCGGTGCCGCCGGCCAGCGCGGAAGAAGAAGAAACCACGTTCACCTACCCGCCGGAGGGCGTTGGGCCAGAGAGCTATCCGCAGGGTATCAACCCGCTGACAGGCCTGCCGCCCGCCCAGGCGTCGCTGCTCAACCGGCGGCCGGTGATTGTGAAAGTAGAAAACATGCCGCGCGAGCGCAGCCGCCCGCAGTGGGGGCTGCCGCAGGCAGACCTGGTGTTTGAATATTACATTGAATATGGCGACACACGCTTTTCAGTGGTGTATTATGGGCAGCAGCCCGAACAGGTGGGGCCGATCCGTTCAGCGCGGCATGTGGATAAGCAGCTTATCCAGATGTACCGCTCGTTTTTTGTGTTTGGCGGAGCCTACCCGGAACTGTACGATGAAATGGTTCAGGCTGATTACGGTGACCGGATCATTCGCGAAGGCCCCAATACGTCTCCGGCGCTGTTTCGCTTTGAGCCGGACCAGAACAACGAGCTGATGGTAAACCTGGGTTTATTGGAAGAGGTTTATGCCACCTACGGCATGGATAACAGCCGCCAACCGCTGCAGGGCCTGGCCTTTAACCCGGTGGCACCCCAGGGCGGGCAGCCCGCCAGCCGCGTCTACGCGCGGTTTTCTGGGGCGGTGTATAACCGCTGGGACTACGATCCGCAGAGTGGAACTTATTTGCGATTTGCCGATGCGCAAAACGATGTCAATAACGTTGAAGAAGTCTACGCGCCGTTGATGGACGCGGCTTCGGGGCAGCAGGTTGCGATGGAAAATGTGGTGATCATTCTGACGCGTTATTATCAGTTAAACGGCGCGGAGGTGTACGATATTCCCTTGCAGGGCAACGGGCCGGCGTTTGTGGCGCGCGACGGGCAGATCTACGCGGCGCGCTGGGAGCGAGCCGACCAGGAAATGCCGCTCCGGCTGATGTTGGATAACGGAAAGGCTTTTCCGCTGAAGCCGGGGCGCACCTGGTTCGAGCTGATGGGTGAGAGCACGCAGCAGTCGGTCGTGGAAGAGGCGGGTTGGCGCTTTGTTTTGCGCATGCCGTAATGATGAGAATCAGATTTGAATCGTGTACATTGTATTGACGGACGATTGAATTTATGCCATACTAAAACCGTTGGGGGGCAACACATTCACCGCCATTCTTTGAACAAGGAGGTGATGTCCATGTCAGATAGTACGAGTTTGCGTAGCGCTGCGGCATCCCTCCTTATCGTTCGATAAGTGATAGATGCCGCAGCCAAAAATGAGAGACGCCCGTTAGGGCGTCTCTCGCTTTAATGGGTATACACTTCTTCGGGCAGCGTCTCATCACCAAAGGCAATGCCCAGCGCGCGGGCAGTTTGCAGGGTGTCGCCGTGGATGTCGACTCGCTTGGGGACGGATAACGCCTCGTCGAGCGAGATGTCGGTGATGCGCTGGCCCTGCAGAGCCACCATGCGGCCAAAACCGTTGTTCAAGGCCAGGCGCACAGCCGCGGAGCCGAGGCGGGTGGCCAGCTGGCGGTCAAAGGCGGTGGGGCTGCCGCCGCGCTGCAAGTGTCCCAGCACAATGACGCGGGTCTCGATGCCGCACAGGTCATTGATATATTTCCCTACAAGGTTGCCCACACCGCCCAAGCGGGCGGCATAGGTCTCGCTGCCTGGGATGGCAAAAACTTGCTCTTTTCCAAAAGGCCGCGCGCCTTCTGCCACGGCGACAATGGAGAAGTGCGATCCGCTGCGCACACGCTCTTGAATTTTGTAGCAGATGGCATCCAGGTGGAAGGGAATTTCGGGGATAAGAATGACATCCGCGCCGCCCGCCATACCGGCGTGCAGGGCGATGAAACCGGCGTCTCGCCCCATCAGTTCCAGCACCATCACGCGGTGGTGCGATTCGGCGGTGGTGTGCAGGCGGTCTATGGCCTCGGAGGCGATGTTGACGGCTGTGTCGAACCCGAAGGAGAAATCGGTGCCGTAGATATCGTTATCAATGGTCTTGGGAACGCCTACCACCGGCACGCCTTTCTGAAAAAGCTCGTTGGCGATGCGCAGGGTGCCGTCACCGCCGACCACGATCAGAACATCGAGGTTAAGGGCGTGAATGGCGTCAATGATCTGACCGGACAGGTCTTCAATCACCACCTGGCCGTTGTGTATCACCTCGCGGGCAAAAGGGTTGCCGCGGTTGGCGGTGCCCAGAATGGTGCCGCCACGGGGTAAAATTCCGCGCACGTCGGCCTGGGTGAGCGGGTTGACGCCGCCGGTTTCCAGGAAGCCGTCGAACCCATCTTTGACCCCTAGAATTTCACAATCGCATTGGTGGTAAACCGTTTTCACCGCGGCGCGGATGACGGCATTCAGCCCCGGGGCGTCTCCACCGCCAGTTAAGATCGCTAATCGTTTCAATTTTCCCTCCGATTCTTTTCCTCTAGATTTGATTATAGCCAGAGAGATTGCTTTGAGGAAGAAAAGCTTTTACAGTATGCAAACATTTGGTTGTGAGGGGGGATAGAATCAGATTATGGAGGAGAAACGATGAAAACAGCCATCTGGTGGGTGAGACGCGATCTGCGGGTGGAAGACAACCCGGCCCTGAAGGCCGCGCTGGAAGTATCCGCTGAAGTGGTTCCGCTGTTTATCGCGGATGAGGGATCGATGCGCCTCGACGCGCCGAAACGGATCGCGTTTTTGTGGAATGGGCTGCGCGCTCTGGACGGAGAGCTGCGCAAGCGCGGCAGCCGGCTGATCGTCCGCAGCGGGCGGCCGGAAGAGGTTCTGCCGGCGGTGCTGGCGGAGAGCGGAGCGCAGGCAGTTTTCGCGGAGGAGGATTACAGCCCTTACGCGCGGGCGCGCGATCTTAAGGTAGGAGACACGCTTCCGCTGCGCCTGAGCGTGGGGCTGACAGCGCAACACCCGGTGGCGGTGGTGAAGAACGACGGCGCGCCTTACACAGTGTTTACCCCTTTCAGCAAAGCGTGGAAAGCGCTGCCCCAGTCCAGTCCAGCGGGCTTATTGGCAAACACACGCATTCATACCCCGCAAGGGCTGTTCTCGGAACCCATCGCGGCGGGCGCGGAGGTGCCTGGTTTCCCGGCGGGAGAAGAGGAAGCGCGGCGGCGGTTGGAGCAGTTCCTGGCGCAAAAAGTGCGTGATTATCACGACGGACGAAACCAACTGGACGAAGAGGGTACTTCCAGACTGTCGCCATATTTTCGGTTTGGCATGCTTTCGGCCAGACTGGCGGCGGCGAAGATGAGCGAAAGCGCACGAAAAGCGGCAAGCAAAGGCGCTGAAACGTGGTTAAACGAGCTGATCTGGCGCGAGTTTTACCAGGCGATTCTCTATCACTTTCCGGGGGTATTGAAACAGGCCTTTAACCCGGCGCTGCGCGAGATCGCGTGGAGAGACGCGCCCGCCGATCTGGCAGCCTGGAAGGCGGGGCTGACTGGTTACCCGGTAGTGGATGCCAGTATGCGGCAGTTGGCCGCCACCGGCTGGATGCATAACCGCGGGCGGATGATCGCCGCTTCTTTTTTGGTGAAGGATTTGCTGATCAATTGGCAGGAGGGGGAAACATGGTTCATGCACAGCCTGATCGACGGCGACCCGGCATCCAATAACGGCGGCTGGCAGTGGACGGCCGGGGTGGGCACCGATGCCGCGCCGTATTTCCGCGTGTTTAACCCGGTTTTGCAGGGAAAGAAGTTTGATCCGCGCGGTGATTTTGTGCGCGCATGGGTGCCGGAACTGGGCAGGGTGCCGGAGAAGTATATCCATGAGCCGTGGTTAATGAACTTACAGGAGCAAAGCGCGGCCGGCTGTCGGGTGGGGAGAGATTACCCCGCGCCGCTGGTGGATCACAGCGCGGCGCGCGAGCGAACCCTGGAAGCTTTTCGCGCTTCGCGGCTGCGGTGGGAGCAGCGCCAGGCAGGCGAGCAACCAGAAACAGACTTGCCTGGATAAGGATGGCCGTGTATACTTATTAGTATAACCATCAAACAGGGCAGGTGAATATGATCCGAAACCAATGGTACGTTGTGCTCGAATCGGATGAGGTGAAAACAGGGATGCCGGTGGGTGTAACCCGCTTGGGCGAAAAAATGGTCTTCTGGCGGGACGGCCAGGGGAAAGCGAGCTGCATGGTGGATGTATGCCCGCATCTTGGCGCGCCCTTGAGCCTGGGAAAAGTCAAAGACGGGCATATTGCCTGCCCGTTTCACGGGTTTGAATACGACACCAGCGGCCAATGTGTGGTGCTGCCCGCTTACGGCAGCCAGGGGAAAATCCCCAAAGCGCTGCGGGTAAAGGCCTATCCCGTCCACGAAGCCCACGGTTTGATCTGGATCTGGTGGGGAGAGAACGTCCCCAAAGACTTGCAGCCGCCGCGTTTCTTTGAATCGCTGGAAAATGAGCGCTTTGTTTTTGGGCGCTTTCGCGATCACTGGCCGGTGCATTATTCGCGCATGGCCGAAAACCAGTTGGATGTGATGCATCTGCCCTTTGTTCACCACAATACGATTGGGCGCGGCAACCGCAGCGTGGTGGACGGGCCGTATATTGAATTGGATGAGGGCTTGATGAATGTGTGGGTGATGAACCGCCTGGACGACGGCAGCCCGGTGAAGAAACCCAAAGAAGTTTCCCGCCCTGACCGGCGGCCATTTTTGCAGTTTCGCTTCCCTAATTTGTGGCATAACTGGATTGCTGAAGATATTCGCATTGTGATCGCGTTTGTGCCGGTTGACGATGAAAACACAATCATGATGGGGCGGTTCTACCAGAAAGCGGTGCGGTTTCCGCTGGCGGCGCAGCTCTTTAACCTTTCGGGGGTCATTGGCAGCCGGGTGATTGCCAACCAGGATAAGCGCGTGGTCAGCCGCCAGGTGCCGGTGAAAACCAGCCTGCACATGGGTGAAAAGATGATGAGCGGAGATTATGGAATTTTGACCTACCGCACCGAGCGCAATCGGCTCAAGGCGCTGGCCGGGCAGGCAGAAGATTAATCAAAATAACACACCCCGCGCAGTTGGTTGGCGGGGTGTGTGCTTTGCATTGGCTTGAGCACGATCAGGATTTGGTGGGGTCAAGCTTTGGCCTTTTGAGAAAGTTGATCGTAAGCAGGATGGACGGGAGCATGGCGATTTTTTTGAGCGCGGACGTGTGAGCGCGCTGCTGGAAGACGTTGTATTGAATGGCCTCAATTTCATCCAGAATGGCGCGGTATAAAATGGCTGACGCGCCCACAGCCAGGCGCACCGAGGGATGCAGGAGCAGAATACCCGGCAAAGCCTGGCGGTAAAGCTGGCGGGCGCGCTGGATTTGAAACTTCATCAAACTGATGAAGCGATGGTCGTAGACTTCTCGAAGGATATCGTCGCTGGTCAGGCCAAATTGGCGCAGATCTTCTTCGGGCAAGTAGATGCGCCCGCGGTCTTTATCTTCCTTAATGTCGCGAAGAATATTGGTGAGCTGCAGGGCGATGCCCAGCGTTACCGCATAGGGCGCGGCTTGTTCTGGGGTGGCGCGGTGCGCCAGTCCGATGATGGGCATGGAGAGCAGCCCCACCGTCGAGGCTACCAGGTAGCAGTACTGCTGCAGGTCGGCCCAGGTCTGATAACGGGTTTTCTCCAGGTCTTTGCGCACGCCGTCGATCAACTCGTTCTCGTAGCGCGAATCCACCTGATATTGAGAGCGGATTTTGCCCCAGTAATACAGAACCGGGTCGGTTTGCTCTTCAAAAGAAAGCGTATTTTGAGACCGCCATGCCTCCAACTCATCAAGGGTGGCTGACTCGCGGTCTACCAGGTCGTCGGTGGTGCGGCAAAACGCGTATAGAGCGCGAATCGCAGAGCGTTTGGCGCGCGGCAGGAGCGCCGTGGCAAAAAAGAACGTGCGCGAATGCTGGCGGATGATTTCTTCGGTGCTGCTTTGAGCTTGCTGCAGGTTGATCACCTGCGATTGTTGGATGGCGCTCATCCGTTTTCTCCTCATCAATAAAAACCGGTCAATCGCTTTCTACTGCAGATCCTCGCTGATCAGGTTCTCGGCAATCACCGCCGAAGAGAGAACTCCAGGCAGCCCGGCACCGGGGTGGGTACCCGCCCCAACCAGGTAGAGGTTGGAGAAATCTTCAGAGCGGTTGTGTGGGCGGAACCACGCGGACTGGGTCAGGATGGGTTCCACCGAGAATGCCGCGCCCTGGTAACTATTGAGGGTGTTTTGAAAGTGCAGCGGATCGATATAATGCTCGGCAACGATGCTGGATTGCAGGCCGGGCAGGTAGTTGTCTTCCAGGAACTGCATGATGCGGTCGCGGTAGGGGCGTGCCATGGTTTTCCAATCCACGCCGGAGCCAAGGTGGGGCACCGGTGAAAGGACGTAGAATGCTTCATGCCCCTCGGGGGCGAGGGAGGGATCGGTGATGGTCGGCATGTGTAAATAGAGCGAGAAGTCATCGGCCAGCGTCTTTTTCTTGAAGATGTCGTCCAGCAGTCCTTTGTAGCGCGGCCCAAGGATAATGTTGTGGTGCGCCAGGCGCGAGTCGGTGTAGCGGCGGTTGGTGCCAAAGTAGATGACAAACAGCGACATGCTGTAGCGCATGCGCTGGTAGCGCGCGTTAGTGTTGACGCGGCGATAATGCGGCTGGATCAGGCGGGTGTAGGTGAAGGCCGGGTCGGCATTGGAAACAATCGCGTCGGCGCGGTGAATGCTGCCATCGGCCAGGCGCACGCCGCTCACTTTTTTGTCTTCCACCAGAATTTCTTGAATTTCGGCCTTGAGATGCACTTTGCCGCCCAGTTCTTTGAATAATTTTTCCATCGCGTCTACAATCGCGCCGGTGCCGCCTTTAGCGAAGAAGACGCCCCATTCGCGTTCCAGGTAGTGGATCATGGCATAAATGCTGGTGGTTTCAAAGGGGTTGCCGCCCACCAACAGGGGATGAAAAGAAAACACCATGCGCAGAAAATCGTTGCTCACGAACTGTGAAACGTATTGATAAACACTCTTGTAGGATTGAAGGCGAATTAAGTCTGGGGCCACTTTAAGCATATCGGTTACATGCAAAAATGGCTGATCGGCCAGTTCCAAAAAGCCTTTCTCAAAGATGGGCTTGGTGGTGGCAATAAATTCCTGGTAGCCTTTTTTATCTTCGGGGCTCCAGCGGTCAATCTCGCTGAGGATATATTCAGGATCGTTATTGTAATTAAATTCTTTTCCCTGATGATCGAAAATGCGGTAGAAAGGATTGACGGGCACAAATTCCACATAGTCGGCGCGGTTTCTTCCGGCGGCCTGGAAGATATCATCAAACATGAAGGGGGCAGTGATGACGGTCGGGCCACCGTCAAACTTGAAACCGTTCATTTCATATACATAACCGCGCCCGCCCAATTTGTCTCTTTTTTCAAAAATTTCTACTTCGTAGCCGCGGGCGGCCAGGCGGCAGGCCGTAGCAAGACCGCCAAATCCGCTGCCAATGACAATGACTTTTCTTTTCTTCATGTTCACCTCAAAATTTATATTTTTTGATTATGGATAGTGTATCCATTTTTTATTTTTTACACGCTAATTGGCGTGAAGGGTTGGTTAACTGGCATAAGGGGTGGAGCGGTTGGCCTGCATGAGGCTCTCAATTTTCTGGGTGGAAGCCTGAAGCCCGGCTGCCTGGACCAGGTGAACGCCTTCCGGCAGGTCGGGAAGCGCTGAAAAGGCTTGCCCCCCAACCACCACCAGCGGGTGCGGGTGGGGAAGCTTTTGCAAGAAAGCGGGCAGCTCAGAGATAAAGTTAAGAGATTGCGGCAAGGTGGCTGAGAATAAGAGCATCCACGGGCGGAGCGTTTTGATCGATTCATCCAGACGCTCGAGGCTCAAATCAGCCCCCAGGTATTTTACGTCCCAGCCGCGCCAGCGCAGCATCACCACCAGCGAGAGCAGGCCTACCTGGTGCATTTCGTTGGGGGCGCAGGCGGCCAGGATGATTCCCGGCCGCACCGGCGGCGGTGAGGAACTGATGATTCCCATGAGGTGCTGGGTGAAAAAATTGGTGACGAAGTGCTCGGAGGCAATATTCATCTCTCCGCGATGCCAGGCTTCACCAATGGCGCGCTGCACCGGCTCAATAACTTCTTCAATCACCTGGTCGATTGGATAAATGGCCAATGAGTGGCGCAGCAAGTCGGTGGCGCGCTGGTCCTGGAACTGGATGAGGGCCGCTTGCAGGGCAGAGCGAACCTGCTGCAGGGAGGTGGGCTGTTCCTGCGCGATGGTAGGGTGGGCGGTAAGCGGGTCTTTGCCTTTCGCGCGTAAATCTGTCAGCAGTTGAACCGCGCGGCTGATGCTCATGCCAGTATCAACGCGTTCTTTAAGCCACTGTAGAACTTGTAAATCTTCTTCGGAATAAAGCCGGTAACCCTGGTTTCCGCGCTCTGGATTGGGAATGCCATATCTTCTTTCCCAGGCTCGAATGGTTACTGGCGGAAGACCGGTCATGCGGGCCACCGCTTTAATGTTATAGATCGGATCAAGCATGCTGTCTTCGGAATCTTTCATAGCGCACTCTTTTCTTTTTCAGTTATGGACATCATAAGCTGATTGATCTTCAATATCCACTATTTGTATAAAGTTTGTATAGTTGAAATTGTACCATTAAGGCATCAAACCCTGCGGGAGCAGGGTTTGATGCTGTGCGTATGCCAGGATTAAGCAGGCTGGGCCTCTTTTACCTTGATGTCGAAGAGCTTGAGCACATTCTCCACGGCCAGCTGCATTGAGTTTCCCAGGAAGATGCCGGGGACTTCCTGCTGCAGTTCGGGGTGCTCATTGAACGCGCTTCCACCGTAGCCGAAATACACCTTGGGGCGAATCTTTTTGAGTAGAGCCTGCATGGGTTTTAACCGGATAGCGGTCTCTTTGAGGGTGGCCGAGAGGATGATCATGCGCGGTTTTTCGTAGGCGGCGTATTCGGCCAGGTCTTCCAGTGGAAGGTCCGCACCCAGGTATTCCACGCGGAAGCCCGACTGGCGCAGCAGCAAGCCGAGCATCAAGCTGCCAATCTCGTGACGTTCATCGGGGCCTGAGCCGACCAAAATCAGCGGCGCGCTGCGATTGGTGGGGAAGGTGTCCATCAGGTTGAGCAGTTTTCCCTGAATGATGTTGCTGGCGTAATGCTCGGTTGAAATGCGGATGCGGCCGTGATACCAGGCTTCACCGATTTGAACCAGGGTGGGGCAGATAATCTCGTGCAGCAGTGAATTGAGGTCAAAACTTTTGATCATCTCATCAAACAGCTCATTGACACGTTCTTCCTCATGGTTGATCAGGGCGTCGAAGAGATGAGTGGAATAAAATTCGGGGGGAACAGAATTATCTTTCTGACGCTGAATCAGCGGCGATTGGGGCAGCGCATCGGGCCAACTGCCAATCCTCTGCATGGATTTCAGCTCTGCGACCGCGCTGCTGATTGGAATTCCCCGATCCACGCGGCTCTTAATCCAGCGCAGAATAGCAATGTCGCGGTCGGAATACAGCCGATACTGGTTGTCTGCCCGGTGGGGTTCGAGAATCTCGTGGCGGCGCTCCCAGGCGCGCAGGGTTACCGGGCGGATGCCGGTTTTGCTGGAGACAGCTTTAATCCGATATTTGGGGTCATCGGGTAATTCTACGATTGAAGACATGCCAACCTCCTTGGACTGTGTTTCATGCTTAGGGCGAAGATCATCGTTATTCGTAATAGTTACAAAGATTATACAAAAATTAATCAAACAATGCAAGTAATATTTGTCCAAATTAACCAATTGTTAATTTGATGTCAAAGCAATTGAAAAGTTACAAAAAAAGAAGGCCGGAATGGCCTTCTTTTGGATCTCTGTGAAAAATGAAGGGAGGTTAACCGCAGCCGGAGGAGCAGCTTCCGCCGGAGCAGCTGGAGCAACCGCCGCCCAGGCGGCCGTTTGCCATTTCCTCATCGGTCGCCACACGAAGACCAGCGATTTTGGCATAGAAGAGCAGATCTTTACCGGCGAGGGGGTGATTGAGGTCTAAACGGACGCTGTCTTCGGCGATTTCGCAGATGCGGGCGAGCATTACCTGACCGTAGGTATTGGCAACGCGCAGCTCGCGGCCAAGCTCAAAGGGGAAGTCGGCCGGGAACTTATCTTTTTCAACGGTAGCGAAGGCTTCGGGATCAATTTCTCCGTACCCTTCGGCAGCCGGCACCAGCACTTCCTTCACTTCACCTTCGGCCATCCCTAATAAGCGGTTTTCCAATCCAGGGACAATATTCTGATGACCTTGCAGGTAATCGAGGGAACCGGTGTCAACGATTTCTCCGTCGACGGTGAGGGTGTAATCGAGAGTGACGACCATATCGTTGGCCACTACAACTGCAGATTCATTCATAAGGGTCTCCATAGTTATCCAGCGGAATGGTATTAGTATCTGGATTTTCTCCTGCGATTATATCATATAAAAATGGAGAAAAATGGTTAGATTAAGATGAGGGTTTTTGAGGGCAGCGGTGAAAGAGCCGCTGCGCCGGGTTAATCATGGATTGTGATCAGGCGTGCGGGTTCGCCAGCCGCCGGGCGGTGAGCTGGTCGGTGATGAGCACGTCTACCAGCTTGCCGGCCAGGGCGCCCTGGATGGCGGCGGTTTTACTGACACCGCCGGATATGCCCACCACGCGTTCGATGCAGCTAAGCTGCTCGAGGCTGATGCCGATCACGCGGGTGTCGAGGTCAGAATAGATGGGGGTTCCGCTTGAGTCAAAGAAGCGCAGAGCGATATCTCCCACCGCGCCTTGCGACTGCAGTCTTTCCAGGTCTTGCTGGTTGAGGATGCTTCCATCCCGCATCACCACCGACGAGGGCGTGGGCGCGCCAATGCCAACAAAGGCGATGTTCAGGCTGCAGAATTCATGAAACGCTTTCTGAACATGGCTGTCGGAGAGGATGACTTCTTTGACCTGCTGGTTATCCACAATGCCGGGGGCGGGCAGCAGGGTCAAACGGCAGCCCAGGTGTTGGGCGGCGCGGCGGCAGAGGTCGGTGGCGTGGAATTCGGATTCGGGGGGGCCCAGCCCGCCGATAATCTGCACAACCTGGGCGTCGGGCAGGGACTGTGCTTGAATGTATGAGACGACCTGGTTGAGGGTGGTGCCCCAGGAAAAGCCAATCGAATCACCGTTTTTAATAATGCGGTTCAGGTAATTGGCTGCCGCAATGCCCAGCTCCTGGTTGACCACCACTTGAGAATCGGGGTCGGCAACATCCACAACGATGACCTCGCGCAGCCCGTAGCGGGCTTCAATTTGCTCTTCAAGGTCAGAGTAGGTTCCCGCCGGGGCATTGACAGTAATGGTTACAATGCCAACATCGCGCGCCTGCTGGAGCAGGCGGGAAATTTTGGCGCGCGAGAGGTTCAGTTTTTCAACAATGGTGTCCTGGGTGAGGCCTTCGTTGTAATACAGGCGGCTCACCTTGGCCATTAAGCGCAGTTCTTGTTTGGGGTCGAGTCTGGGCATAGGGATTACCAATCTTCATCCGTTGAATGCGAGAATGAAAATATTTTCAATATTGGTAGGATTATATCTTTAATTATGTCAAGTATACAACTATATTCGCACTGAAATGAGAATGTGCCACTCTAGACAAAATTCTACAGCCCGTCGAGCGGCTTAAGTGTCCGCGAGGATGTGTGGAGCGACAACCTGGAAAGGCGTGAACGGTTTATCTGTTCCTGGTAAACAATACCCGGCGGAAAGGATGAGAGTCTCCGGCCTGAATAGCACAAAATTACTTGACAGTCCGGTTGATAATTCTTATGATCAATTTAAGCGCTTTATCAAAAATATAAAGAGAAACCCGGTATTGTGCCTTTATTCCATCACGGTGAAATATGGCCAGACGACCGACTCAAAAAGATGTAGCCGTTCGAGCAGGGGTTTCGTGCGCGACTGTCTCCTATATAATTAACAACCGTGTTGGCGGAAATATCCGGATCTGCGCAGAGACGCGGCAGCGTGTATTGGACGCTGTGCGCGAACTGAACTATCTGCCCGATGTGGCTGCTCAGGGGTTAAGCCAGCAGAAAACCTGGCTTTTGGGGGTTGCTCTGCCAGATTTGACAAAGGCGTTTTACGCGCAAGTGTTCAGGGGGATTCAGAGAGCTGCCGCGGAGGCGGGGTATGACCTGATTGTTGCGGAGGTAAGCCCGGTCGCCGGTGATCTGAACGCGGCCAGCGAACGCATGCTGCGAAGAAAAGTGGATGGCGCGATTGTGCCGGCGCAGGGGTTGGCGGAGGAAACGATAAGCCGGTTGAGAGATGCGGGGGTGAAGGTGGTGGTGTTGGGGGCTGGCGGCAAGACGGAAGGAGTGTGCCAGGTAGTCTGGGATGAGGAAGAGGGGGTGAGGCAGATGATAGCGCACCTGCTTTCACACGGGCATCGCAAGGTAGCCTTCGCGGGTGGCGCCGAGAAAGATGAAGAAACGCGCAGAATCAGGCAGGCTTTTCTGAACAGCCTGCGCGAGTTGGGTCAGACCGCGTTGGCCGGCATGCTTTCGGAGGAAGATCTGGCGGCGCACCTGGAAGCGCTCTTCCAAGGGGCAGAGAAGCCAACCGCCGTGTTTTGCGCTAATGGCGCGCTGGCGATGAAGGTCATCTGGCGGCTGGAGGCGCTGGGCTGTCGCGTGCCAGGAGATGTGGCAGTAGCCGGGTTTGGTTCTTGCGGCGAAACCGCGCCGGCTCTGACGACTTTTGACCCGGACCCAACCGCTGTGGGCAAGGCGGCCGCCACCTGCTTGGTGGAGTGGTTAAAAGAAGGCGCAGACGACACCGCGCGGAGTATCCATGTTGGCGGGAGGCTGGTGATCGGCGAGACGACTTGAGAAATTTTCGGTGGTTTAGAAAAAATGGCACACGCTCCCATTCTCAGAGAGCGTGTGCTTTTGCGCCCAGGCGAGGCGAGCAAGTTACTTTTGCGGGGAGGGAAAGCTCTCTGGCGCGCCGAAGATTTGATTGCGGTTGCGCCCGGCGCGTTTGGCCGCATAGAGAGCCTGGTCGGCCTGATTGAGCAATACCGGCAACGCAAAGGAGTCTCCAGGGGGCAGGGAGGTGATACCGGCGCTGAAGGTAACGTGAATCTCAGGCAGCTCGGCGATGAGGGTTGAAGTGGAAAGCATGTCGCGCAGGCGGTTGAGCAAACGCTCGGCTTCGGCGGGCCGGGTGTTGGGAAAGAGGATGATGATTTCTTCGCCGCCGAATCGCCCAGCCAGGTCTTGAGGACGCAGGCTCAATATCAGGCGGCTGGAAAAGGCAACCAATAGATCATCCCCGGCTGAATGGCCGTATTCATCATTAATTCTTTTGAAGAAGTCCAAATCGAGAAGGACAATGGAAGACCAGTTTTCCTGCTGTGCTTCACGAAGGAGGATGCTGTGCGCCTGAGAAAGCCAGCTGCGGCGGGTGAGCAAACCCGTCAGCGTGTCTGTGCTGGCTACTTCTTCCAATAACTGTTGGGCGCGGGTGCGCCGGGAGATCTCTTCATAGAGTTCGTGATTGCGCAATTGCAGGATTTCGGCTTCCTGGCGCGCCTGGCGAAGCTGAAACGCAGCATGAAGGTTTTTTAACTGGGTATCGGTTTGCTCGCTGTAGAGTTGTTCTTTGCATTGGTGGAAACGTTCAAAATAAAGGACGGCTTGTTCAAAATTGGCGTGCGTTTTGTACAATTCAGCCAGAGCGTAATAGCTATCCAATTCAATGGGCCGGCTGCCAATTTCCTGGGCAATGGCCAGCCCCTGTATCAGCAAGGATTCAGATTCGGAGAAGGATAGGGGTGTGTTTTGAATGCTGCCCAGAGCGTGCAGTGCGAGTGCTTCTGCGTTTCGGTAGCCATAAAGGCGGGCTTTTCGCAGCGCGAGGCGAATGGTGTGAGCCGCTTTTTGAGGTTGGTTGAGGCGGTTGAAAGCTTGACCCCAGTGAATGAGATGCTCGCAGAAGGTCTTCCATTGATGGGTTTCGCGGCATAGCCGGATCAACTCGATCTGGTAAGCGCGCGCCTGGGGAAAATCGTTCAGGCCCAGATAGGCGCTGCAGAGGCTATCCAGTACCCAGCACAATGGAATTTTGCTGCCGCTCTCTCGAAAAAAGGCCAGGCTGCGCGTGAGCAATGGCAGGGCATCCGTGAAGCGCCCCATCACCACAAAACTGTAGCCGAGGTCATTGAGAACTTCGGCTTCTAATTGGGAGTCACCGGCTTGCTGGGCCTGTTCGATGGCGTTGTAAAAATAGGCCTGCGCTTGCGGGTAATCACCCAGGTAAGCCAGGGCGGTGCCAACATAAGAAAGGCAAAGTGCTGCCTGGCGAGGGTGATTTATCAGTTCGTATTGAGAATGGGCAAGCTCGAAAGCCTCGAGGGCTTCAGGATAACAGCTCAACTGCATCTGAAAGCGGCCCACGCCCAAATAGCTTTGAGCAATGTGGGTTTCAAATCCCCCTTGGGCGTCCTGATGCCAGAGGGCAAGCTCCAGGGCCTGCCGGGCAAGCATTAAACCCGCTTTGGGGTCATCATCAATCAGGCCTAGAGCTTGCTGATTAAGATAGTGAATGGTTTCTTTTGCGCTTTGAGCAGAGGAAGGGTTGGGGGTTGAACTTATCATGGATGCGTGGTTGTGAGCGTGATCTTGCCTTTCTAATTCTTTCCAGTATACAGGAAAAGGTCAATTCGCGTGGCGAGTTTTTGATTTTTGGAATGAATGATAAAGGATGGGGGTGGCGATTGACAGAGATGAACGATATTGGATTGCTTATCGATTGTTCTTTTTTGCTCTTGTATGTTTTCTTCTGTATAATCAATGTGTATTTGATAAGTGGGCGATTTGGTTTCCATTCGGAACTCAGGGTTTATGACAATACAACCGTTATCTGTATGCGTAATTGTCCCCGTTTATAATGGGGAGAAGACGATTGCAGCATGCCTGGAGAGCCTGCTACAACAACAATTCAACGCGGGTCCGTTTGAAATCATCGTTGTTGAGAATGGTTCGACCGACCGGACGCAAGCGATTGTCCAGACATACCCGGTTCGTGTAATTCAATGCGAGCGGAAAGGACCGGCATACGCGCGTAATGTGGGGGCCAGGCATACCCAAGCCGATATTCTGGCGTTTACCGACGCGGACTGTGTGGCAGACCCTGATTGGTTAGAAGAACTGATACAGCCTTTCTCCGATGAGGAAATCGGCGGGTGCGGCGGGCGGATAGAGGCTGCCTTGGATGCAAATTCCACCTTTGCAGAATTTTTCTGCCAGAAACGGAACACCTTGACTAATTACATCAGTGGAGTACATGAATATCTTCCTCACTTATACACGGCCAATGCCGCCTACCGGCGGGATGTCTTTGAACGGGTGGGGGGGTTTAACGCTAATCTGCTGACCGCGGAAGATGTGGATTTATCCTGGCGGGTGCAGATAGCCGGCGGAGTGCGCATCGGCTACGCTGATCGGGCGGTGATTTATCACCATCACCGCAGCACCATGAAAGCCCTCACGCGGCAGTACCGGCAATATGGGTTTGGAGAGATTCTGGTTGACACCCTGTATCGGGAAGCGCCGGGGTACCCGCGCACGCCCGGTTATCAGATGCGGCAAATCTTCCGGCAGGTGATGGCTTTGCCGCGTTACCTGCTTTCGATGGGTGTGCGGCGGGTGAAGAGATGGATGAATCGGGCAGACGCGTACGCCGTGGCAGAACCGGAGATTAATCTTCAGGTGGAGTGGAGTAATATTCGTGGTAAGATTTCGGGACTGTGGGCTACCCGTGGAATGCGCACTGTGGAGCACGTTTTTCAACTTGATCCACAGCAAATGATCGACCAATTCTACGGCAAAGCGGTCAAGAGGGGAATTCACTGATATGAAGATCGTCATTTCGGTCCACCATTTTCCACCAGATCGAATAGGCGGCGCGGAACTGCGCGCATTTGACATGGCCATGTGGCTGATGCAAATGGGGCACGAAGTTCGGGTTGTAACTGTGCGGAATCTTGAAAAAGACGAGCAAAGCGGTATCCGCTGGTCTGATGAAGAGTACCAGGGAATCCCCGTGCGCCGCTTAACGCTGGTGCTGCCCAGTAACGATAAATTGCGTTTTGTTTCCCTTTATGATAATCCTTTGATCGAAGAGAACTTGAGGAAATATCTTGAGGCGTTTCAACCGGATGTATTTCACATGGTCAGCGGTTATCTGCTGGGGGCGGGGGCGGTAAGGGCTGCGAAGTCTCTGGGTATTCCGGTGACGATCACGTTGACTGATTTCTGGTTCATTTGCCCGCGCATCAACATGCTCAAGTCGGACGGCAGCATATCAAATAAGGACGAATTCAACCCCGAGACCTGCGCGCGCTGCCTGCTGGCCGAGAAGCGGCGTTTCCAGTTGGTATACTCTCTGTTTTCTTCGCCTGGGGTTTCAGAGCTACGGCAATGGATTGAACATCGCCTGGTGTCGCAGAAGGTTGTGGATGACCTGGCTGAACAGGTAGAGCAGCGGTATATCACGCTCATGGGTGTTCTGGATAGTGCCGATTCGTTGATTTTCCCCTCGCGCTATTTACTGAGTGTCTGCAAGACGCGTGGTGTGACACCGGAAAAAATGGTCTATATTCCGCATGGGATTCACACCATAGGAGAAGTGCAAAGAGCAAGTTTAACCCAGCCACCTATCCGGGTGGGATACCTGGGCCAAGTTGAACATCATAAGGGAGTACATTTATTAATTGAAGCTTTTCTCAAAGCAGCTTCTGCGCAGGATATGCGGTTGTCTTTGTTCGGTTCTTCCTCTTCCAACCAGGATTACCAGCACAAGATAGAATTGTTGGCCCGGCAAGATGACCGGATTGAATTGCGTGGTGGGTATTCGATCAGCGAAATTCCTGAAATCCTCTCAAAATTGGATGTGGTGGTGATTCCTTCTTTGTGGAATGAGATTGGTCCACTGGTAATGTTTGAAGCGCTGCGCTCCAAGGTTCCAGTGATTGCCAGCAATATTCCCAATATGTCCTATGAAATTCAGGATGGAATCAACGGCTTGCTGTTTGAAGTGGGGAATGAAGACGCACTGGCGGATATTTTATCGATGCTGGCACAACATCCAGAAAAACTGGACGGAATGAGCCGCAACATCCAACCGGTGCGCACTCTGGAACAGGAGATGGAGGAGATTCAACAAATCTACCGGCAGAAAGCGGGTTGATGAAGATTGTGAATTCAATGGAAGCCGGATTCGGCGCTGCGCCGAATCCGGCTTCTATGATTAATCTCGAATCGGGCTAATCTTGCTGGTAAGGAACCATGCGTTCAGCGCCGGGGAGTTTGCCAATCAGTTTTTGGGGTTCGTGGATGAGCAAGGGAATGTGCTGAGGGCAGACAAACAACTCCTGGCCTTTGAAGTCCAGTTTAATGAGGGGAACTTCCAGGCTGGTAATTTCGCAGTAGAGGCATTTATTTGTTTCAGGCATAGTCGGGTTCCTTTATGGATATCGGAGTAATATACCTAATTTTACCATATATGTATCCAAAGAGAAGTAATGGCTGATTGACGTGCCCCCAGGGGAATTCGAATAACATCCCTCCTGCGGGGATCACCGTTTTGAAACAAAAAAGCCAACTGGTGTGAGCTGGCTTCTGTCAGGTGCCCCCAGGGGAATTCGAATAACATCCCTCCTGCGGGGATCACCGTTTTGAAATAAAAAAGCCAACTGGTGTGAGCTGGCTTCTATCAGGTGCCCCCAGGGGAATTCGAATAACATCCCTCCTGCGGGGATCACCGTTTTGAAACAAAAAAGCCAACTGGTGTGAGCTGGCTTCTGTCAGGTGCCCCCAGGGGAATTCGAATAACATCCCTCCTGCGGGGATCACCGTTTTGAAACAAAAAAGCCAACTGGTGTGAGCTGGCTTCTGTCAGGTGCCCCCAGGGGAATTCGAATCCCCGTTTTGGCCTTGAGAGGGCCACGTCCTGGGCCGCTAGACGATGGGGGCCAATGAACGGAGTGATTTTATCAGACTCACTGCTGGTTGTCAATTGATTGGAAAACCGAGTCTATTCGTAATGAGAGTATAATTCGCCCCATCAATCTGATTGAAAAAGAAAAACAATTACCTAAGGTGTTTGAGGTTATCATGAAGCGTTTCTTTTCTTCCCAGACAATTCGCATGGGAGGATTATCCATGTTGATTGGGGTATTGAGCAGCGCAGGAGTGTGGGTATTTAAGAGCCTGTTTGAGACCCTGTGGGGCTACAACCTCCAGCTCCCAATGATCACTGGCCTGCCCTGGCTGGGAGCTTTGCTTCCGGTGGCGGGGGGTGCCGTGGTGGGCCTGGTGGCGCAGCATTGGATAGGTGAAGAGAAACTGCATGGCACCGCCGCGATCATGCAGTCGGTCGCCATTACGGGCGGGCGGTTGGGTTATCAAAAATCGCCCGTTAAAACGCTGACCGCGGCGCTTTCGATTGGGGCGGGGGCTTCGGTTGGGCCGGAAGACCCGTCGGTGCAAATTGGGGCCAACATCGCTTCGATGATCGGGCAGAAACTGCGCGTATCAGAAGAGCGCTTGCGCACGCTGGTGGCTGCCGGGGCGGCTTCTTCGATCGCGGCGGCCTTCAACGCGCCCATCGCGGGGGTCTTTTTCGCGTTGGAAATCATTTTGGGCGAGATTGGTGGGCAATCGTTGGGCATGATCTTGATTGCCTCGGTTTCCTCGTCGGTGTTGATTCAGGCATTGTCGGGCAGCCAGCCGGCTTTTCAAATTCCGGCTTATTCTTTTCACTCGATTGGTGAGCTGCCGCTGTACCTGCTGCTGGGGCTGGCAGCCGGGCCGGTTTCGGCAGGGTATGTGCGCCTGCTGTATCAAATGAAAGACCTGTTCGGCAAGATCAGACTGCCAGCCTGGCTAAAGCCGGTTCTCGCTGGCGCGGTGGTGGGCGCGGTTGGCCTGGCGCTGCCGCAGGTGTTGGGGGTGGGCTATGAGACCATTGGAGAAATTCTCAATCGGGCTGACTTTTCGATTGTGATGCTGCTGGTGTTGATGGCGGCCAAGCTGGTTTTGACCCCGGTCAGCATTGGTGGTGGGTTTTATGGAGGGGTGTTTGCGCCCTCGTTGTTTATTGGGGCGGCGCTCGGTGGGGCGGTCGGCGAAATTGGGAAAATTCTGCTGCCTAACTTGGGGATTGAATCGGCGGCCTTCGCGCTGGTGGGGATGGCTGCCGTTCTGGCCGGGGCCGTGCATGCCCCGCTGACCGCGGCAATTTTGTTGTTTGAGATGACAGGAGACTACCGCATCATTCTGCCGCTGATGCTGGCTGTGGCGGTGAGCCTGCTCGTCTCTCAACACCTACAGCGCGATTCGGTCTATGCCATGGGACTGGCGCGGCACGGGATTCGACTGGATCGGGGGCGGGATATTGAGGTGCTCTCATCGCTGACGGTGGGCGAGGTGATGGAAACCGATCCGCATGTGCTGCAGGAAGGCATTTCTTTGGAGGAGGCGGCTGGCATCTTCGCGCGCACACGGCGGCACGGCTTGCCAGTGGTGAGCGCGTCTGGTGAGCTGGCCGGTGTGCTTACCTTGCGGGATATCGACGCGGCTAATGAAACCGGGCGGCAGAACTTAACCGTGGGGGATATTTGCACCCGCGATGTGGTTTACGTCATGCCTGAAGAATCGCTGTCTCTGGCGATGCAAAAAATGAGCCGACGAGATCTGGGACGGCTGCCGGTGGTAGATAGTGCTAACCCCCGCAAGTTGGTGGGTATTTTGCGCCGGGTGGACGTGATCCACGCCTATTCGGTGGCGATGACTCAAAGGACCCTGCAGCGCCACCGCAAGCAGGCGGCACGCTTGGATTCTCTGACGCCGCCGCGCATGGCTGTGAATGAGATTATAGTTGAGCCGCTCTCGTGCGTGGTGGGAAAAAAGCTGAGCGAGATCGCCTTTCCACAGGGTTCCATTATTGCCAGTATTCAACGCGGATCTGAGGCTTTTGTGCCGCACGGTGAAACCTGCCTGCAGGCTGGCGATGTGCTGGTGGCCGTGGCGGAAGAGGCGGCGGCGGGTGAGATTGGAAGAATGTGCATGAATGAGCCGCCAGTTGCTTAAGCGCGGCCGAAATCTGAATTCATAAAGCCAGCCGTCGGTACCCGAATCAAATCCGCGGACGATATCGGCTTCCTGCTGTTTGGCGGAGATCATGACGACCGGAATGCTGGACTCGCGGCGGAGCTGGCTGATGAACAGGCACCGATGCATATTGGGCATCATGATGGCCAACAAGGTCAAATCGGGGCTGGCCTTATGGACGGTTTGAAGAGCTTCCCTATTGTCTTATGCGCTAGCGGTGAAGTTGAGCCAGGACTGGTTAGGGGATTATGAGGCGATGCGATTCAGCCAGGGGAATGTGGTCTATAACGGTCTGGACGGTGGAAACAGGCGACCTCTGATTCCACTGCTATGGAAACCCGGCTGTATCGTCTGAATGAGGAAGAGGAAGAAAGGGCGCTGCCGATCATAGAGACCGATCCGCGCTGGTGATTAATGAGCACAACAGAACCGGTGGTGGTCTGCCAGACTAAAACCGTGCTGCTGGAGTCTGCCGCCGCTGGTCGCGGGCTTGTTGAAACGGTAACAGGCAGCCTGGCTGGCTTTACAATAGACTGTCATGTGTTCTGATTGCTTGCCCCATTGTGGCTACTTTATCGACGGTAGCGCGATACAAACTGCCAGTTGAATCACGGGGGAGATGATCCTATAATCGGGATGGAAGAGAATTGTACAGTTGTACAATCAAATATGCTTCACCGCAGGAAAACTAACCATCAGCACTTTCTGGTGGTTTTGGTTTTTTGGGAGGGTGAAATGAAAAAGCAAGCTGTTTTCTTGATGATCGCGGTTTTCCTGCTCACCAGCGGGATGAAAGGCTTGAATTCGGTTTCCCTGACCGCCGCGGATGTAGACGGCGCGGAGGATATTGAGTTCGCGATTAGACAGGCCACAGCCGATGGAACCTTGCCCGGCAGAGTGGTGCTCGACAACAGCCAGGGAGATTTTGTATTCTCAACGGATGACAAAACGATCAACATATTTGTGCCGAACTTAACCCTGATCAGTAAAAATGGGGCGGTGATTAAGAACTGCGAAGGGGCAATCAACTTTGATGCATTACCGGCCTCGAATGTCACCATCGAAGGGATTCGGTTTTTATGCAGTGGAGATGGTATTTCGTCTTCGGATTATCCTAATGCGGGTATTCGCATTGTGAAGAATGAGATTTACGTTCAGGGCATTGGCCTGGATTTGGGAAGTCTGAACAACGCGACCATCGCAGATAACAAGATCACCGGTAAAGTGGGTGTGAGACTTGATGAATCCTCATCCGCCCTTAAAGTGTCGCACAACCAGATTGATGCGGTCAGCATTGGAATTGCGGTACAAGGTTCCGATTGGAATCAGGTGGTGGAAAATCGCATCGCGGCAGGCTGGCAAGGGATTTTGTTGAGCGGAGAAGCAGATTTCAATCAGGTTCTGGCTAATAAAATCAGCCGGGTGGAGCAGTCTGGCGTTGCTCTCGATGGCGACCCATTTGGCAATCAAATCTTAGGTAACAAGGTGGTTTGCTCTATTGGGGCGGAGTGCAAAGCGGTGGATGCCCAAATGGAGCTCATTGAACAAAACCATATCAAGGGCAATCATTGATGAATGGGGCATAGAGCTGGTTGAAGGGCGCGCACCGCTGCAGGATGATGACTAAGCCAGGTCTGCAGATGGTTACGCGCGATATGCAAAGAGGTGGCGGTTGGCGCGGGCTTACTAAAGCGGTAAAGGGATCGCTAAGCTCAACCAAACCACGGAAGCATTAAGAAAATCACCTGAGATCAGCGTGCTATGATGCACGGAGGGGGTCTTCCCTGCGAAAGATCTGCGTTCTACAGGGACTATGAAAGGTTTTCGGGCTGGTATGGATCGAAGACGATGATCATGCGGGTCCCCTGGCCGGCCCCGCCCGATTCAGCGCTGATGGTTCCTCCCTGGGCGCTGACCAGGGCTTTGCAAATGGCCAGGCCAAGCCCCATTTTGCCAGCCTGTGCGCTGCGGGCTTTGTCGGCGCGGTAGAAACGGTCAAAAACGTAAGGCAGGTCTTCGGGGTCGATGCCTGAGCCGCTGTCGCTGACGATCAATTCCACCTTGCTTCCGGCGCGCCCAGAGAGGTGAATAGCCCCTCCTTCAGGAGTGTAGCGCAAGGCGTTTTCCAGCAGGTTCTTAAGCACCTGGAGCAGGCGCCCCTCATCGGCGAGGATGGCCGGCAGACTAAGAGGCGCGTCGAGGGTCAGGTCAATTCCTTGATGCGCGGCGATGGGCTGGTAGGCTTGGAAAACCCGTTCCAGGATGGTCGCCGGTTGGACGGAAACAGCCTGCATATCCACTCCACCGGCTTCCACCTGGGCAAGGGTGGTGAGGTCGCTGACCAATCGGCGCAGGTGGTTAACTTCGGTTTTAATGATCTCAATGCGCGGTGGGGTGAGAGTAACTTCGCCTTCTTCCAGCATTTCGATATAACCTGAGATGATCTGCAGCGGGGTGCTGAGGTCGTGGGTAATGTCGGCGGTCATGCGTTTGCGCTGCTGGTCGGCCTGGTCGAGATCGGCGCTCATTTTGTTAAAGGTGGCAGTTAATTCTCCTAGTTCATCTTGCGAGGTTACCGGTACCTGCTGCTGCAGGTCTCCGCTCGCCAGAGCGCGAGAGGCCTGGGTGAGGCGGCGGATGGGTTTGAGCAGCCCGCCGGCCAGCGCGTACCCAGCCAGTACCGCCACCAGAATGCCTGCCAGGGCGGCCAGCCCAATGGCCAGGTTGGTGCGCTGAAGAAACACTTCTTCTTCGGCGCTGAGTTTGAATTGAAATTTGGTGTCGGGCAAAATATAAGCGATGGTCTGCCCGTCAACCTTGATCGGAATGGACTGCTTGACCTGTTCGGCGGGAACGGTTTGCCCGGCTTCATAGCCAAAGGTGGGGATAATGGCGGTGTAATTCGCATCGATCAGGCCGTGCACGCCGCGAATGTCGCGCGGTTCGGGGGGCTTGTCCTGATCGTCAGGTTGGGGGGGATAAGGCTGGGGGAGGTTCGTTTCCATATAATCTGTTACGAATCCCTGCAGTGTGCCGTTGGCTGAGTAATAATTCTGAACAGCTTCTTGCAGCAGGGCAGTTTGCTGCTCAACCACCAGGTTCATCAATGATTGCCCCGAAGTGAGGCGGATCACTGCGGAAACCACCAGCACGGTACTTAAAGCCACAGCTAAATAGGAAAGAATCAGCTTTACCTTTAATGATCGGTTCATTCGGCGGCCTCCACAAAGCGATAGCCAATGCCAAAAATAGTTTCGATGTAACGCGGCTGTTCGAGGTCATCTTCCAGCTTCAGGCGCAAATTGCGGATATGAATCTTCAGTGTGGCCTCAGAACCGGTGAATCCGCTCTCCATCAGGCGCATGGAGAGATCCGCGCGGCGGACAACCTGGCCGGAAGAGTGCAGGAGGATTTCAAGGATATTGAACTCCAGCGGGGTCAATTCGATGACACGACCTTGCTTTCTCACTTCGTGCTTGCCGGGGTCGAGGGTGATGTCGCCGCAGGAAAGCAGCGGTTTGCTCTCTTCACATGGGGCAGCGCGGCGCAGCACGGCGCGCATGCGTACCAGCAGCTCGCGCAGGCGAAAAGGCTTGGTAATATAGTCGTCTGCGCCCAAATCAAATCCGTGGATGATATCGGCTTCCTGCTGTTTGGCGGTGATCATGATGACCGGAATGCTGGACTCGCGGCGGAGCTGACTGATGAACTGGTAACCATCCATATTGGGCATCATGATGTCCAGCAAGATCAAATCGGGGCTGGCCTCATGGACGACCTGCAGGGCTTCCCGGCCGTCTGAAGCGGTGAGAAGGGTGAAGTCTTGACCGGTGAGAAAATCACTGATCATGACCTGCACGTTGCGGGTATCGTCTACCACTAAGATTTTTCGCGTCATAAGAAGATTATAGCCATTCCTGAAGATTTTTTGCTCCGGGCGGGGCGCTGTTATTCGCCGCCCCGCCGTTTAGGGGAGGAGAGATGAATTATGCGTCGCTGTCATCGCTGGCATAGAGCGCCAGAACTGGCTCATCCTGGTTGGCCCAGGTTTCATGCCCGCGCTCATCGTAGTAGATGGTAAGCTCTACGGTGTCACGCAGGAAGTTAATTTTTCCGATGTTGATACGCTTGATGGCTAAACCGGTACGGGCTTCCAGGTCGGCTTTCAATTCAGCGTGACGGTCGGGGCGGATCAGCTCAATTTTCTCGTAGACTACGCGCCGAGAGGTTTCGTAATTAAAGCCCCATTCCTTTTCTAAAACGAACATGATGGCGAGGATAGCCAGATTGGCGGTGATAAGCTGCGGCCACACATTGGCGTTGGCGCTGGCAAAGTTCATCACCGGTAGGGCGGCAATGATAAAGAGGTAGGTCATCTCGCGCACGGGGATGGGATCGGTGCGGTAGCGCAAGATGGAGAAAATGGCGAAGAGGCCGAAGCCAACCCCCACACCGATTTCGATACTGGTCATAAAACTTAACACGAAGAAAATCACCGTGTTGAAGGCCAGAAACGTGAAAACGTAGCGTTTATTGTGCGTGGAGGGGTAATAAATGAAGCGCACCAACATCAACGCGACGATAAAATTGAAACCAAAACCAAGTAAAAAATTTGTGAAGTTTTCCATGCTTAAAATCCTTGTGTCATTCTATTTAATAAGATTAATTTCGATTTGAGAGCGTTTTTCTTCAAATGATCGTAGAGAAGAGAAGCGCCGATCACATATTTGCTGAAACCCTGCGGATGTATTCTTTCGTCTTGCATGCGTGTCAAAAAGGGCGAGCGCGTGCTCCGGCTGTCCAGTTTGACCTCGGCAATCACGATGCCGTCCAGCCGGATTTCGTTGAATGCGTTTGAAAAGACGAGATTGGTATCGAGGGTAACCCGCTCGCAGCCGGTGTTGCTCACCAGGGTAACGCGCGTGAACGTGTTCCACACTTTGGGCTGCAGAGAGCGGCTGTCGAACGGAAGCACCGAATCCAGCCATTGTTCTGATTCTGGGGTCAGGTCGTCGAGGGGAGCGGGGGTGGAAATGCGGTCTTTGATGGTGCGATCCTTGCGCGTTTTGTGCTTGACCTCCAGGAAGGAGAGCTGAGAATCAACGTACTCACGGCTGCGGACCTTGAACCTGTCCGCGCGCCCGTTGACATGCAGGCGATAGAGATCAAAAGCGGGGGTGTCGAAATAGAGGGTACGGTAGTGGTTCAGACGCTGGCCTTGCACGGATAAAACGCGGTAGAGAGGGCGCAGCGCGGCCAGCAGGCTGTAGAGCCGGCCCATCGAAAAAACGAATTTGGTATCAATGCGGTTGAGCAGGGCGACCGAGTCCATTTCTTTCAGGGTGATCGGGGAGTAGGCATTCAACACCTGGTTAAGCCATTGAGTCGATGTGTAGGTTTGCAGAGAAGCGCCTGGCAGCGCCCAGGGCTGCAGGAGTTGGCGATCCTGTGTCTGCGTTTGGGTGGGGTTGGTTGTCCATAAGTTGTGGTTCATTGTTTGCCTCCATACGGCGTCTGAGCGCCTGAGTTGACCTGATGATACTTCCCGCCGGGAGAGAAGTGGTTTATTTTTTGTATAAATGAGAGATGCACTGCACAATCGGAGGTTAAAGAAAACGAGGAGCGTTGGTATCGCGCTCCTCGCTGGTGTTAAGCGGACTGGAATTAGCGCATGGGACGGTTCTCGACGCTGCCCACGGTGGTGACGGCGCTGGCGATGGAAAAACTGGCAACCTCTTCACCGGGTGTATACGTTCCGCCCTGGGTAATACCGTTTGCGGTCTCGCCGCTTACGCTTCCACCGCTGAAAAGGGTATAGGTTTCACCCTGTGCCAGGGCGGGCGAGGTGAAGACAAGCGATTGAAGCTGCTTCGTGGGTGTAAAGTCCAGCACGGACTGACCTGTGCTGTCTTGAATGTGGATCAATGTGCCCGCTGGGAGAGTGGTGTCGAAAAAAATCAGCACGGAGTTCAGGCTGGAAGAAGCGCTAGGGGCCTGCACCATGCCGGCGCTGCCGGCAGCCACCAACTGCCCGCCGGTGATATTGAACTCACCATCGTAATCGAGAGCGCCGTTCATCTGTTCGGTGGGGCCGTTGACGATAACCAGCCCGCCGGTCATCTCAATCGCGCCGTTGGCGTCCAGGCCATCGCCTTGCGCGTCAACAGTGATCGTTCCGCCGTGGATGTAGAGGTAGTAGCTGCCGGAATAATTGAAAGTATCGGCAAAAACCTGGCCCTGTGCGGGTTGCTGCCCGTCCGCAGGCAGAGCGCCTGGCCCGCCAGCAGGCCGCTGGGGGCGGCCGGGATTCGCGCCGGGGGTCATGCCCGAACCGTCCATGCCGCCAGCCACATTGATGCCGTCATCGCTGGCGGTAATTTGAATTGTGCCGTCGTTGATGGTGATGACCGCGCTTTCCAGACCCTCATACGATTCGGTTACGTTGATCTCGCCCGCGTTGATGGTGAGGGTCGTATCGGCGTGCATGGCGTCGTCACCGGCGGCGATGGCAAAGACGCCACCGTTAACCACCAGGTTGGCGTTGCTGTGCAGGGCGTCGTCGCTGGTTTGCAGGTAGAAAGTGCCGTCCTCAATCGTCAGATCCGCGGCAGATTTGAGACCTTTGGTGGATGGCGTTTCTTCCGCGGACAGAGCGGCTTCAGCTAGCTGGCTGGTGGTGATGTTGAAGTCGCCGCCCAGGATGCGCAGGCTGGACTGGGCCGTGACGGCATCGCCGTTGGACGTAATTTTGAAAGCGCCATCTTGAATAAGAATATAGCCTTTTGAGGCATCTTCTTCATTGTCGGCCTTCAGCCCGTCTCCCTGGGCGCTGATGGTGATATTGGCGTCTTTGATCACCAGGTAATCTTTGCCGCGAATGCCGTCATCCACAGCCTGGACGGTGATGGTGCCGCTCTCCAGAATGAGACCGTCTTTGCTGGCGATTCCGTCATTGTAAGAGGCAGTAACCGTCAGGCTGCCGCTGCCAGCGATGGTCAGGTCGGCTTTGCTGAAGAGGGCGGCATTGGGTTCGTCTTCCTCGGCGCTTTCAAAGACGTACTCGCTGCCATCGCTGATGGTGTTCTGGCTGTTCTCCGCCAGGATGATGACGGTTTTTTGCGCGTTTTGAATGTAGAGCGGCGCGCTGGTGGAACTGTGCAGGCTGGCGTTATCCAAAATCAGGCGCACGGTTTCTTCATCGTCTGTGTTTACAATCACCTGGCCGTCATCGAGCGTGCCGCTGAGGCGATAGGTTCCGGCGGCGCGGATGGTAAGGGTGCTGCCGTTCACCTCCACACCGGCTGCATCGGTGTCTATGCCGCTGCCGTTGAGGAATACCTGTATGACATCGGTGCTGTCCCAGATGGTGTCAGCGGGATCGTCGTGAGTTTCAGCCAGGGTGACTTGCTGCGCGGCTTCCGCTGAAGCCGCAGGGCTGGCTGGATCTGTTGTGCTGGCTTGCGCGCTCGCGGCTTCCCCGCTTTCCACGGTAGTTGTAGTTGTGGTTAACGCGGCCGCTGCCGGTGAGCAGGCCGCAAGGGAAAGAATGATTAACCCGATAAGTATTGTGTAAAGACTTTTTTTCATGGTGATCTCCATTTTAATTGATTCAGGCGAGAGTGTTCGCCCATGCGGTCAGGGTAAGGTTGCAAACCCTTCAGGGAGCGTGATTTCCTTGATTGTAGGCTGGAAAAGGAATGAGGGGGTTTATTTCTTGTATAGGTGATTCTGGAGGGATAGAATGTGTTGATAGACAAATTGCAGGTAGATACCGCTTTGGGGTGTCTGGAAAGATTGCTGGTTAAATCTGTAATGGGAAGCAATTATAGAAACTTTGAAGGGGTCAAGTTCCTATAGAGTAGCGAAAGGACTCTGTTTGTGAGTGATAGAGGATTTCTACTGTGCCGGGTCTGTTGGCTTCAGGCCAGGGTGAAGTGAATGGCGCTTTTCTTGGCAAGGTACATGGCCTGGTCAGCCGCTTTGAGCAGTGAATCGGCGTCCTGTCCGTTGCGCGGGAAAATGCTGATCCCGATTGCCGCGGTAACACAATGGGTCAGCGGGTCCACTTGATCGTGGATGACCTGAGCCAGTTTTTCGGCGATGAGGGTAGCGTCTTTCACCTGGTTAATCCCATTGAGGAGCACAACGAATTCATCTCCTCCAAAGCGCGCCACCGTATCGGTAGTGCGGACCTGCTCCGGCAGCAGGCGGGCGATTAATTTCAGGTAGCGGTCTCCCTGGTCGTGACCGGCCAGATCGTTGACCTGTTTGAAACCATTCAAGTCGATGAAGAGCAGCGCAAAAAGACCATCATCCCGCCTGGCGCGTAAAATGGCTTGTTCAATGCGATCGAGAAGCAGGTAGCGGTTGGCCAGCGAAGTGAGCGGGTCGTGGGTGGCCAGCCAGTGAAATTCCATTTCAGACCCTTTTAATTCATTGATCTCGCGGGTAATGCCCAGCAGCCCAATGATTTCGCCCTGGTCATTGCGCAAGGGAAGTTTTGTGGCTGAGGTCCAATTAGTCGCGCCTGTGGAACTTTTGCGGCTTTCGATAACCCCCATCATCGGCTGGCCTGTTTCCATCACCTGCAGGTCATCCTGCAAAGTTATTTGACCGAATTCCTCACCAAAAAGCTCGATATCGGTTTTTCCATATATTTCTTCTGGATTGGAGAAACCCAAGTCTAAAGCCATTTTGCGGCTGACCCGCCACAAACGGCATTGGCGGTCTTTAATGTAAATACTGTCCGCCGTATTCTCCATGAGGGTGGTTAAAATCCAGGAATCTGCGATGATCATTGTCAATCCCTATCAGCTTGTTGGGACGGTAAGTAACGCCAAACCAATTATACTCATTAACAATTGGTTAAATTTCGAAAATAGAGGAAAAAACCGAAAAAAGAAATGAAAATCCGAAAACTACCGAGGCTAATTTTCAGCCAATTTGGATGACAAAAACAGGTGGTTTGGATTGATTGGCGCGTGCTATAATTTTTAAGTTGTCGTTCTTTGTCAATGAGGATCAATTTTCCGTCAAGAATCGTGCTCATCTTAGGCGAAATTGAAACTCCATGTTTTGATTTGTCCACGAGAGAGAGTTCATCGTCGTTGATTGATTTTCGAGTGCATTACATCTTCGCGAACAGGAGGCATCGATTATGGCAGAACTTCAAACTAACCTGTGGGGGCATGTCTTCAAAAACCCCGTGATTCCTGCGGCGGGCCCCAATGTGGGCAGCGGAAGGATGGCCGCGCTCGCGGCGGAAGGCGGGGCGGGCGGTGTTTTGACCAAAACGATTTCTCGCGTTGCGGCTGAAGTGCCGCACCCCAACATGGTGCGCATAGGCAGAGACAGCCTGCTCAACACCGAGCTGTGGAGCGAGTTATCTCCGGAGGACTGGTTTGAACGAGAATATGACATCGCGCTGGCCGCCGCGCGCTCACACAACCTGCCCCTGATCGCCAGCATTGGCTATTCGGCGGAGGACCTGGTAGACCTGGGTCCGCGCCTGGAAGAAAAAGGGGTGGATCTGATAGAGTTCTCCATTCATTACCTGGATTCGGAACAGCTCACTCGCACTGCCAGCGCTTTGCGCAAAGCGGTTTCCATTCCGATTATTGCCAAACTTAGCCCGCATGCCGGCGACCTGGGTGAAATTGCCCGGCTGATCGACCCGTATGTGGACGGGTTTGCCTGCATCAACAGCTTTGGTCCTACCCTGGCGATTGATATTGAAAACCGCGCGCCCTTTTTAGGCTCGCGGTTTGGTTACGGGTGGCTGTCGGGGGCGGCGCTCAAACCGCTGGCCATGCGCTCGGTGTTTGAGGTGGCGCGGGTGAGCCAAAAACCGATTATCGGGGTGGGGGGTGTCTCGCGGGGTGAGGATGTGATTGAATTCTTGATGGCCGGGGCGGCAATGGTGGGGGTTTGCACGGCGGCCATTCTCAAAGGCCCAAGCGCGTATGGCAAGATCGCCGCGGAGGTGGATGCCTGGCTGGAAGCCCACGGCTATCAGAGCGTGGATGAGGTGAAAGGCCTGTACCTGGAGGCGATGCGCGCAGGGCAGGCGGTGGTTACCACGCTGGAAGAGACAGCCTGGGTGAATGAAAGCCGCTGCAAGGCCTGCTCGCTGTGCGAAAAAGTGTGCCAGTTTGACGCGCTGAAAGCGCCACTCAAAGAGATCGCCAAGGTGGATGTATCGAAGTGCGCGGCGTGCGGCCTGTGCGTTTCAGTGTGCCCGCATGGCGCGCTGGAGATGCGCCCGCGCTGATGAACCCGGAACAGACCGCATGCCTGGCCGGGGAAGCCTACGCCAGGGTCTCTGATGGCGATGGAAAACCCGTTATTTTGATTCACGGGCTGCCGTCTTCGCTGGACGAGTGGAATGATTTCTTCGACGACTTGAGCGGCGCGGGTTATAAGCCGATGGCGATGGATCTGCTGGGGCACGGCCGTTCGCACCGGCCTGTATCCGCGCGGTGCTACACGGTGGAGAATTTTAACGCGTTCTTCTGCCATTGGATGGATTCGCAGAAACTGGCTGGCCCTGTTACCCTTGTGGGCCACTCTTTTGGGGGACATTTGGCGCTGCGCTATGCGGCTGAACACCCGGATCGGGTTGAGCGGTTGGTGCTGATCAACCCGTTCCTGTCTTTTGACCAGATGACGTTGGTGAACCGGTTGGTTTTTCGCTTTCCATTGTTCGCGGCGGCGCTCTATTCGCGCGTGCCCGCGTTTCTCATTCGCTGTTTTGTGTGGCTGGGAAGTTTAGAGAACGGACGTTTTTTGCACTCTTCTTTGACCAAAGCGGATTTTGAAAGCATGCTGCTGGATTATCACCGCTGCTCGCCGCAGGTTGTGTATCTTCCCCTTTCGGTCTGGGACGAGGCAATTCCCTACCCGCAGATTCAAATGCCGGTGCTGCTGTTGTGGGGGGTGAAGGATATGACCTTGAAGGTTTCGTGGTTTGAGCGGGCGTCCAGGAAAATGCCTAATTGTCAAACCGCGCGGGTCGCTGGCGGTCATTATCCGCACCGGTCGAACTATGGCGAAGTGAAGCCGGTCATTTTTGATTTCTTGCAACGTAGTGCTTCGAGCGTTGAGGGATAAATTTCCGGCAATTTGCATCGCTGGTTATTGAATGGTTACCGAGCAGTCGTGAAACGTGTCGTTACCGGGGCCGCCAATGCAGATGGAAGAGCTGCCATTGCCAGTGATGTCATCGTTCCCCGCGCCGCCCAATATGCAATCGTCTCCTTTTTTGCCGCTGGTGATCATGTCGTCCAGAGGGCTGCCCAATATGAGCTCGTCGCGATTTTTGCCTTTGATCCTGCCTGAACCAACCAGAATAGTGGTCAGGTTTATGCTGGCGCATTGGGGTGGCTTTAATGCGTTGGCATTCACGCCGAAAGATTGGCTGGTGAGGTGAGATGGGGGAATGTAGTTTGCCGCGGCCGAGGCGGTGGACATCGATGTGAAAACCAGCCCCATTAGATGAAAGAATGCCAGAAATAAAAGTAATTTGCGGATCATAGGCTGTTCTTGGTGGTTACTTTCTTTATTTAGATCACTGCTGCCGCCGTGTCCTGCTCTTTAAAAAGTAGCGAGAGCTCTTCAGCGGGGGCGGGCCGTCCCAGCAGGTAGCCCTGGGCTTGCGGGCAAAGGTTGGTGCTCAAGAAGCTGAGTTGTTCTTCGGTCTCCACTCCCTCGGCGATGACGTTGATCCCCTGGTTGAGAGCCGCTGAGATCATGCGGTGGATGGTTTCGGCCTGGTGTGGATTGTTGACCTGCTCCAAGATGGAGCGGTCAATTTTAAGCGTGCTGACAGGCAATTGATCGGATTGAGGAATGGGGAAATGCCCCGAATAATCGTCAACCGCGATCTGGATGCCCAGCCTGTTCAGTTCCTGCAAATTACGGATCACTTTTTCGGGGTGCGCCAGGGCGCTGGCTTCTGGCACTTCCACCTGCAGGGCGCACGGGTCCAGACCGGCGAGTTGAAGGGCGTGGATGATGAGACGGTTGGGGGCTTGTTCCAACTGGCGCTGCGAGAGATTGACAGCCAGTTTGAGCGGCACGCCGGCTTCCTGCCAGATTTTAATCTGGTGGCAGGCTTCTTGAAGCATCCATTCACCGAGCATGTCGATCAGGCCGGTTTTCTCGGCGGCGCGAATGAATTCCTTCGCTGAGACCAGTCCGTTGTTGGGATGCTGCCAGCGTAAGAGCGCTTCTACCGCGGTGATCTTGCGATCTGTTAGCGAGACGATGGGCTGATAATAGACCTTAAACTCATTGCGTTCAAACGCTTTGAGCAATTCTCTTCTTTTTTGAATGGGTGAATGGAAGAAAGGCTCTGTCTCTTCCTCACGAGTGGAATAGCGGTAGAGGACCTGCCCGGATTGCACAAGGTACTCATGGCCGAAATTGCGCGCTGTGTGGATGATGAAGGTGTTTTCGCGGGCGGCGAGTTTGGCGAGGTCATCCATGGCAGCCAGGTTCACCTCGGGCATGGGGAGATTGAGAGTGGGTTCATCCGCGTCAACCAGAAGGGAATCGTATTTGACGCGAATCAGGGCGGCCTGGCTCTGGCGCGCGAGGTTGGAAAGAATCCACGCGAGCGAGAGCAATCCGATCACAGAAAGAAAAAATCCGGTCGCTGAAATGACCCGCAGCGGTAAGACCTGTGCCGATAAGCCCAAAAACTGCAGCGTGTTGGGTTCAACGCGCGGTTTTTGGAGCATTCCGGCTTGAATCGGATAGAGCGGCGTGGGGTTGGAAGGGTCCTGAAGCAGATAGAAGTGAAGTTTATCGAACTGAAAAACCAGTTGCGGTTGAAACTGGTCAGCCAGGCTGGCCCCGGCCAGGTTGCCGTGGATATCCACAAGCGGGACAATTTTCAACAGGTAGGTATACGGACGGACTTCGGTGAGGGTTTCATAGCTGTCGGTCATTGCCACCACCTGGCAAATATCCAGGTTCGCGGTGCTGGTGTAGGAGTTGCCGCTGAATGGCGTGGGCGGCTCGAGGGTCATTGTCCGCTGCCAGCCGCTGGCAGGGTCAATGATTTGAGCGGTGAGCTGGTGCGTGCCTGACAGGTTTTGCGCCTGGTCGCTTAAGATGTGGTAGCTAAATTGAAGATTGACCTGACAAGACAGGCGGGGGAAGAGCGGTTCGCCCGATTTGACAGACGCAGTGTCGTAAACTCCGATGGGAGCATCCGCGGCGTAAGAAAAAATCCCCGCGTGCTGGAAGAAGACATTCTCCTGGACTGTGCGCAGCCGTGGATGGGAAAAGGCAAAGAAGCCAATCACCAGCGCGGTGAAGAAGAGCATGCCCAAAACAAATATGGAGCCTTCAATGATTCCACTGAGGCGCCGGGCATGCTGGTCGGTATCTGGTTGGGTGGGCGGTTTGCTCTGAAATCGAAACCGGCCGGATATTTTTTGCCGCAGGGCATTAAAACTCAAATTCCGGGCGCCCGCTGACCCGTTATGGGGCGCAAAACTGACTTGAATGTCTTTTAGCGCCCCGGCGAGCGAGCTCTTGAAATTCTTTGATTTGTGGTTGCTTTGATTCAGCTCAGAAGCCATGAAAAGTCCTCCAATTCCCCCTACGATCAGCGCCATTACGGCAGGACGGCGAATTCCCTCCACGACGTTGCCAGCGCGGGGGATGTGAATCCATAATTTGCCGGTGATTTCTTTTGTGTTGGGTTGATAAGAATCGTTCCAATCGTTGTTGTCGCCTTTGAAGATGAAGCGGTCCAGGTTTTGAGCGGTGATGCGGTGAAACACAAAGCGGCCCAGGTTAGGGTCGCGATAGGCGGCGGCATCTCCGACCTGATAGCCTGTTGAGCGGCGGACAATGACCAGATCGCCGGTGTGAAATCCGGGTTCCATGCTGGAGCCCTGGATGATCACATAATCGGTTTGCCCCCCGGCGGCGGATGGCGCGAAAAACACCCAGGCCAGCAAAGCCAGGATTAGGGCCGAGCCGGAAAGGAAGTTGATCATCCATGCGCGATAGACGTTCATTGTGCGCGGTTTTGCCTTTTTTTGAATCAGGCCTGCTTTGATGAGGAAGCTTCGAAGCGGGGAGCAGGCCTGATGTTGGTGGTCAGCGCGCCGGCTGGTTTCGGCGAGTGGCAGGAAGAGCCGGCGCTGATGAATGCCTGACGTTGGCGGCGGCTTTAATTGGCCGCGATGACGCGCAGGCTGACGGCTGCTTCAACGGTGGTGGCAGCGGGAAGTGTGCACGTCCAGGTGCTGGCAGACAGGGTGCAGTCTGCAAACGTGGTGCCGTTGACGCTGGCTTTGACGGTGGTAGCGGCTTCATTGAGGCTGAATGAAACCGAATCGATGATGCCAGGGTTGGCGGCGTTTAAGTTGTAAACAATGTTGGAAACTGTGTAGCCGCTGATGACGCCGGTTCCATCACCGGCGCGGGTACCTGGCACAGTGTTGGCCGCCGCGAAAGCGTAGGTGAACCCTGACAGCGCCAGGGCAACCAGAACAATGAGCAGTGTTTTGAAAACCCGTTTGGACAGCATGAATTCTCCTTTGATCAACTAGACGCCCGGCTCGCGTGAATGCCGGGGTGGCACAGTTGGGCTGCCGGACCCCCTGGCAGCTCAGTATGTTGGCTTTCAATGGGATTGAATGGTTGGTATGCGTGGCAAAACGCTCTTGAAAATTGCCCCCTCCTTTCATAAAATTTGCATAAAAAACGCGTAAAAACGCCTTTTCTTTGTTGCATACTTCATGCCGATTCAAGACTCGAATGAAAAAACTCGTCCTTAACAGCGCGTTTTTTGAGGGTGACGCTAGGGAAACCAATGCCTGGCTTGAGAAAGGGCTTTTGCGATGAAGGTTCACCTGGCCGTAAAAACCCGGATAGTTTTTCAGGTTTACCAGACCCACTTAGATGGCTCTGACCACTTCGCTGGCTTCGGCGATGGCGTCGATCACGTGCCGCGGGCGGGGATTTCTTCGCACTGACCGTTTTGCTCAACTACGACGTAATCGGCTTTGCGGCTGATTGCCGGGTTGTAAGGCTGTTACATGAGGGGAGGTCTCCCTCTTTATAGCCAGCGTTTAGAGGGTGATGAAAACTGCTGGTGGAACGGAGCGGCCTGTTAAAAAGAATCAGCCGTGATCAAGAAAACCACGGCTGGCTAGACACAAACAGAATTGGACTACTTGACTTTCACATTGATGTTGACTGTGCAGTAGACAACCCCGCTCCCTTTCAGCACCCACTGGGCTGACTGGGAACCGGTGCCGGTATTGGCAACCATATCGACGATGAAGGTAACCGATTTACCCGGCTCAACGTTACTTTCCAGGTCGAGAATATCTACACGTTTCTGGAACTTGGCGCCGCTCTGATAGAGAAAGTCAGTATTGCTGCTTTCCCAGGTTTTGGTACCGGTGTTCTTTAGCGTGACTTTCAAATCAAAATCTTCGCCGCTGTTCATTTCCCGGCCGCTCGCCGGGTCCAGGGAGGTAATGGAACACTGCCACTCAGATTGGGTGGGAGTGAGGGTGGGCAGTGCGACGGTGCTGGTGGGCAGAACCGGAATAGCGGTTGGCACGGGGGTATTCGTGGCGGTAGCGGTTGGCTCTGGGGTGTTGGTGGGCGGCGTAGTGGGAGTGGCCGACGGATTGAGGAACGCCTCTTGAGTCATGGTCTGCATGGCCGCCATTACCGCTTCGGTCTGGATGACCGATACCGTGCTGGCGATGGCTGCCGAGTCTACGGTGGGCTCGGGGGTGGGGGTGGCCTGCGCGCAGCCTGCCAGCACAAGCATAGATGCCAGCAATGCCAGCTGAAGAATCTTTTGGGTTTGTTGTTTCATTTTTTGATCTCCTATTGCTTCACTCATCGTGAACTATACAGGCAATTATAACTACATAAGTTGACGTTTGAGGAGGATGAACTTCAAAGGTGAGGGTGAAACTGGTCAAGTGGACAGGTGGCGATTGGAACTCACCCAGAAACGAGATGGTGATGGGGACACATTCTTAATGATTTTCGGTCCTGCTCAATTTTCCAATTGGTGAATTTTATCCAGACGCTGTTGGTGGCGTCCGCCCTCATAATCGGTGGAAAGCCAGATGCGTACAATCTCTTCCGCTACAGCCGGGCCAATCACCAGCGCGCCCATGCAAAGCACGTTGGTGTTATTGTGCTGTCGCGAAAGGCGGGCAACGTACGAGTCCTGGCACAAGACGGCACGGATGCCCTTGACCTTGTTGGCGGTGATGCTCATGCCCACCCCAGACGCGCAAATGGCAATCCCGCGGTCAGCGCCGCCAGCCGCGACCATTTCCGCGACCGCCCGCCCGTAGTCGGGATAATCCACGCGCTCCGGGCCCTGGGTACCCAGGTCAACCACCTCCATGCCCAGGTCTGTCAGCACTTTTTTGACAATTTCCTTCAAATCAACCGCTTTGTGATCGCACCCGATAGCTATTTTCATGCGTTTGCTCCTGATCCTTCAATATTGATAAACTTGCCCCTAATCATAAACCACTTTTGCATTGTTGGCCTGAATGTGTTTTTGAAATTTGGCTTTTGTCATTCGCAACTATGCTGGCAAGCATCCACAAATTTTTATTGGATGTTTGGATTGGGTGTTCGTAATTCAATCCTTGTCGCCGGGGAGCATTCCCCGCCTCTGGCTGCGCAGTGATCACGGCGGTAGAAGACGGCATTCTGGTGGTATTGACCGGAAAGCCGGTTGGAAGACATTCAAAGGCTTTACCAAATGGTCTCAGTCGAGTGTTTGAACCAATAACCCTGGCCAGCTCACAATTGTATCGGGCTGGCCAGGGTGACATTGTTGAACAGGGTGCTTGTCGCTGTGGGAGGGAGGCGCGCGTCAGTTCTGCTGCGCCTGGAGCAGGGCATTCTCTACAGCTTTGAGGTAGGCTTTAGAGGTGAGGGTGGCCCCGCTGATGGTGTCCACCTGCAGTGACTGCGCCTGGATGACGCGGTCATACAGCATTTGAGCGTCGGTATTCTCGCTGCCGGGGTCTGTGCTGGCGGCCAATTGGATGCTGGTGACCTTTCCGTTGGTTACGGTAACATCACATTCATTGGCGCGCCAGCGGTACATTCCGCCGGGATACACGCCATGGTATGTGCCATCATCCAGCTGGTTGAAGTTAACTGCGTCGAGGGAAAGGTTGGCGGCTTCCCGGTGCTCTTTGGAGATGAGTGACCAGCCTACCCCTCCACCAACCGCGACCAAGACCACCAGCGCAAAAAATCCAATCAAGCAGCCGGTGCCTTTGCGTTTCTTTTTGTCCTTCGCGTTCATTCCAACATTTCCTTTTTATATTTCTACCCGTTTTGTGCCTGAACAAGGGCGTTCTCAATCCCCTTGAGGTAGGCTTTTGAGGTGAGGGTAGCGCCGCTGATGGTGTCTACCTGCAGCGACTGCGCCTGAATGACGCGGTCGTACAACATTTGGGCGCCGGCTCTCTCTTTATCGGGGTCCATGCTGCCGGTGAGTTGAATATCCGCTACCTTTCCGGCAGATACGGTAACTTGGCATTGATTGGCGCGCCATTTGTACATGCCGCCTTCATAAGCGCCCTGGTATGTGCCTTCTGCCAGGGTGCTGAAATCGATGACCTTGAGCGGCAGGTTTCTGGCTTCGTGGTGTTCTTTTTCCAGGTGCGACCAGCCAATACGTCCGGCAATGCCCAACGCGGCCACGATAACCATTGCAATGATCCAACCTAACATTTTGATATCTCCTCAATTTCAATGAACAAACGAAACATCCACGCCTTCGGCCGGTTGAAAGCGGTATTTCAGGCCAGATGTAACACAGACCCGGATATGCTGATCGATCAGGATCGCTTCTGTTTCCGGGAATTTCTTCAGGCATTCGAGCCCTTTCTCGATGCCTGCGACAAACAACATGGTGGATAAAATATCGGCGGTCTGCGAGCTTTCAGAAATAATTGTTACGCTAACCAGGCCGGATTGGGATGGGTAACCCGTGGTGGGATTCAGAATGTGATGAAACCGCTCTCCTTGCCTGTTGGCCGCGTAACGCTGGTAGTCGCCAGAGGTTACCACCGACTGATTGGCTGCCGATACCGATCCGATGAGAAGGTCTTTGTTGCGGGGGTGTTGAATCCCCACGCGCCAGGGTGAGCCATCAGGCTTCGCGCCGAGGGTCATTACGTTCCCGCCCAGGTTAGAAAAAGCTGAAGTGATCTCAAAATCTCTCAGGATTTCTGCAACCCGGTCAGCGGCGTAGCCTTTGCCAACACCGCCCAGGTCAATGGACTGCCCGGTGCGCCTGAGGCCGGCGGTCATATTCAGCTGATCCAGCGCTAAGTCCTGATCGTTGGCCAACGAAAGGGCTTGCTGAATGCTGCGCGTATCCGGCACGGAGAATCTGGCTGCGCCGATTTTCCACAAGGCTACCAGCGGACGGATGGTCACCGCGAAGCAGCCAGGACAGGCGCGCGAAAGCTCAAGCGATTTGCTTAACACCTCAAAGGTTTCAAAGCTCACAGGCACGCTTTCCATGCCGGCGCGGGCATTGATCGTACTGATCTCGCTGGTGGGGATAAACCGGCTGAGCAGCGCTTCGATCCGTCCGATCTCTTGAACAATCGCGGGAAGAGCCGCGGCCTGATGCGTGCCAAACACTTTGTGGGTCATCACCGTGCCCATCGCAGAGTGGGTGGTCTGCGCCCCCTGGATTTTTCCTATCAGCATTTTTACTCCACGCTTTCCTGCCGCCCGGCGGGAAGGTCCATTGTGCCGGTGAGCCCTTTGATGATAAATTCAGTCAGATACTCCTGAATTTTGGGGAAGAACTGTAGGCCGATATCCTCTTTGTGCTCGTCGATGATAATGACTGTGGAAAAGATGGCCATGATCATCTCGCTATCGATATCCTGCCTCAATTTGCCTTCTGCCTGCCAGTTCTTCACAATTTCAATGAAGCTGGTATACATGAAATCCACATAATCAAGGCCATGCTCTTCCCGATATTTTTCTTCGATTTTGGCAAAAACCTCTTTGTTGTACCATTCGCGCAAGATTGGGTTCGACGCCATGCCTTCCATGTTTCGCTTCATCATTTCCTGGATGACGGCGAGGGGGTCTCCGTTCGGATCAATCGCGGCGAGAATTTCTCGTTTGAGCTTCACATTTTCTTCCAGGAAGAGTTCCATGAAGAGCTTTTCTTTGGAAGAGAAGTAAAGATAGAACGTTCCTGCCGCGATGCCGGCCATTTTGGTAATATCGGCGATCCCCGTAGATTTGAAGCCGTGGGTGCTGAAGAGCTCTTTGCCGCACCTCAAGATTTCCGCTTTTTTATCCATGTCTGCCTGCCATCCATTTCTGTTGTATGATCAATAATGAATGAATATAAAAATATTCATTCATTATTTTATTCAAAACCATTGATCTTGTCAACCCATGATTTTGTTTTTGGGGAGATAGGGAAACTTGCGTTAGGTGGATGTGGTATCTGCTGGTATAACCTGCAACCCAACCTGACCTAAAAGTGCGGGTAAAGACCGGAAGAACGCCCGGTTTTTTTCTTTCTCTGTTTCGGGAAGTTCTTCCCAAGGAATTAAAGTCGGATTGGTTTTGGCGGTTTTATTTTTGGGGCCGGGGTGATATTTCCAACCTTCGTTAATTTTCTTTTGCATCCATATTTGGTGCTCTACTTTTGCCATCGCGTCAAGCGTCTCTTCAGAAAATTGGGATGAGGGCGCTGCCCAATCACTTAAGGCTTGAATGTCGTAGCCAAATTGTGACAATATTTTTAACTGGTGGTCAACCAAATCGTAATTCTGCTGGCGCAATTCAGGGCTTAAGGTTTCCCAGCTCTGCAGGGAGGCAGGTGAGGATGATGCCGCGGATAGGCTTTGGGTGCGTAAATACTCATTGTGCAAGGCTTCTGCCAGAAGGTCTCTGGGTAACAATTTAAGTAATTCTGGCGTGCAGGTGCTTTCCAGAAGGAGGAAGGGGATGAGTTTGAGCAATTTCGTTGTGCTTTGCCCATTCAGAATTCGAGCCAGACCTTCGCGATCGGCCATGCGCAAGACGACCGGTACTTTGGCGTGAGTTGCGGTTTGCAAGTCCAAGCCCGCCTCCAGGGCGAGGGCGTCCTGGTCCACGCAAATGTAGATGCAACCGATGGTCTCTTGAGGCAGAAATTTTGCCAGTTCAAACTGAGCAGAATGGATGTTCATGTCGAACGGGCGGTCAGCGATGGCTTCTTTCAATTTTGGGTAACGCGCATGCAAAGTTTCCATCACCTGGCTGGCCTGTAGATCAATAATGGTTACAGGCAGTTTCCAGTTTGGATTTTGTCGAACATTCCACCAGGAGCGGGCCATGTGTACCAGCAGGTTTTGCCCGAACTTTCCCACACCAACCAGAATGATATTCGCTGGCGGTTCAGCCGGGTTCTGCCAGGCCGGGTATGTTTGCAGCATGCGCACGGCTCCACGCTCGAAAACATTAAACAATTCCATCTGAAAGGCGTTGAGTTGAAATTTCACCATCTGATTTTTCAACAAGGCGCACAAACGCGGATCGTGAATATGGACCATGCATTTTAACTTGCCGCTTGCATCCCCGGAAAGGCATTTTTCCGCCTGCAACGCAATGGTTACGTTAGTGCCATCGTTATCGCACACAGCAAAAAGCGAACCTGCCCGCCCGATACCCGCCCGGTGAAGTGTGGATGGGTCACTCGCGTCTCCAATGATGATAAATGCCCCACGGTCACGGCAATTTTGAATCCAGGGGTGGTTTTCATTTTTTTCAATAATGACAACCCTCTTTTGGTCATCGCGGAAGGAATTCGCCAGGAGAAAGCCTTTGCGGCTTAACCCACAAATGATGGTGTGATCCGAAATCCGCCATAACCCAGAGGTGAAAATCCAGTCGTGAAACAATTCCCAGAAGGCTTTGATGGCAGTAACTGCGCTTAGAAAGAGAATAAAAAACCGTGCGAAATTGAGCAAGAAGGGCACGGGAGGTTCGGGGCTGCCAGACTCCATGGAAATGAGCTGAAAAGTAAGGTAGAGCTTATCCCACAGGGTGTAGGAGAGACCGTGCCAGGCGGCGTATTGAGCAAAGCCAACCACACCCGATGAAAAACCCAGCACCCACAGCAGGATGAGGATAGCCCACTGACGATCGCGGCGGTCTGAAAGCAGATTCATAATGGTCTCTTTACCCTGTCATTGGCGTTCAAAAATTCTCGTAATCGACTCTTCCCTGTTCATCTCCAAGACTGGTTGCCGTTTGCGTGCCAGAAATGCGATTGCCGGCGTGAATCCAGATCATCGGAATTTTCCGCCGGCGCGCTTCCAATGCGATTTCACCTGTTCCGCCTTTTCCTTGCGAAGCAGAACCATCCCAGATCACCAGTAGAATATCACAATTCTCCAGCAGGAACAAACCCAAGGCTGCATAGGCTTGGTCAACGTCCGGTTGGGCAGGCAGTTGGATAACTTCTTGGGCTTTGTAGAGATATTGGGTAAACTCCTCGCGAGAATCTGCCGTGGAGAAGCTGAGCAGGTACTCTTCTGGTGGTAACGGTAGAATCGCGATAAGATCAGACTGATGCTTTAAGAAAACACTGGCGGCCAGGCGGTCAGCGCCTTCTGCCAGGGGAGAGCATATTTGCCAACCAATTTGGGGGAAACGAAAGTGGAGTGTTTGACAAACATTCTCCAGGGCAGCGGTTAATCGCTCCGGGTCACTTAAAAAGCGGTGGCCAGAGATTCCTATACGAAGAATTTTGCGAGTGTTGGTCTGTAAGATCGGCATCATATTGAATAAAGGAAGGCCGGCGAATACCACCGGCCTTAATTCGGTGATTGTTTCCATTGTAATGCAGGTTCTGCAATGTAGAAGCACAGATGGTTTGGTGAAAGCCGGATCACTCGTTTTGTAGCTCGAGGAGCGTGCCTTCATCAAATGGATTTTGGCCGGCTTCCAATGCTTCTATCCAGGCATCTCGTTTCTGGCCATACTCCTCATAAGCGTCGATTTCTTTGGTGAATTCCACAAAAACTTTGAAGTCTTCCACCGCACCTTGATAATCGCCGGAAAGCGCGCGCGCCAGTCCGCGAGAGTCGTGAATCATCGGAACGATTTCTGGCTGCGATTGGTTTGCCAGGGAAATGGCCCGCTCACACGTCGGGAGTACCTGCTGGGCGTACCCATCAATGCTGCCCAACCAACACAAGCGATTGTTTAATGAATATTCATCAATCAACTCCGATTGCCGCAGCGATTCTGCATAAGCCCATTGGGCTGTTGGAATATCCTTGTCCGTTTGGGCGTCGTGAGCCAGGGTGATCATTTGATCCAGGGAGGATGTCGACGCCGGCAAGTTGGGGCAGGTCTGTTGATAAGGGACTTCTGGAATATACTGCTTCCATTCTATATAGCTCAGATTGCGATTAACCATCTGGCACACATCAATATTTTGCGAGAGATAGCTCACATCCCAAAAACGGATGGTTTTATCTCCGCTGCCAGAGACCAATTGGCTGCCTTCCGTGTTGAAGGCGAGCGCGTAGATGGCGTCTTGATGCCCCAGCAGCGGCTGGCCAATACGCTTATGGCTGGAAACGTCCCAGAGAATGATGGAACGGTCAAAACTGGCCGACGCCAGTGTTTTACCATCCGGGCTGAACGCAATGGCGAAGACATCATCAGAGTGACCAGTCAGCGGCATGCCAATTTGCTGGTGTGTGGCGGCATCCAGAAGAATGATTGAAGATTCGCTGCCCACGGCCAGAATGCTGCCATCGGGGCTGAAAACCAGACTGTTGGCGTTGGGTGAATACAATGGAACGGGCTGGCCAATTTGCTCTCGTTTGGCCACATCCCAAAAAATGAGTTTGTTGCTCAAAAGTCCGGCTGAAACCAGCGTTTTGCCGTCCGGGCTAAAAACCGCGGCGATGCCAACATGCGAATCAACGATCAACGGATCCGCGATTTGTTGATGGGTTTGGGTATCCCATAAGCGCACGGTTTGATCACGCCCGGCAGACGCCAGCAGGCGGCCATCCGGACTGAAGGCCACACTCATCACTTCCGCGGTATGCCCGAGCAGGGGCGCGCCGATGGGCTGGCGGGTAGCCGTGTCCCACAAAATGACGGATTTGTCGCCGCTGGCCGAGGCCAGCATGCTTCCATCCGGGCTGATGGCGAGACCGCGGATAAAGTCGGTGTGCTCCACCAGCGGCGCGCCTATCGGTTGGCGGGTAACAGCATCCCAGAAAATAATAGCATTATCACCATCGCAAGAGATCAGCGTTTTTCCATCCGGGGTGAAGACGGTGCCAAAAATGCTGTCTGTGTGCCCCAAAAGGGGTTGATTGTTGATGCTGAATTTGGAAATATTCCAATTGATGATGGTTTCATCACTGCTCGCGGATACCAGACTCTTCCCATCTGAGCTGAAGGCGATGCCATTGATGGTCTCGGTATGCGCTTTCAGGGCTTCCCCAATTTGTTCATGTGTTTTGGGATTCCAAATACGAATGGATTGGTCAAATCCGGCAGAAGCCATCAGGCTTCCATCCGAATTGAAGGCGATGCTGTAGATGGATGCGATATGCCCCCGCAGCGGAGCCCCCACCTGTTGCTGGGTGGCAATATCCCATAATTTAATGGTGTCGTCCCAACTTGCGGAAGCCAGCAGACTTCCATCCGGGCTGATTGCCAGAGCCGTAATATGGCTGTTTTCTTCCATCGGCTCTCCAATGGGTTGGAGTGTTTCCGTATCCCACAGGATGATGGTGTTGTTTTCCCCATAAGAGGCCAGAGTCTTTCCATCCGGGCTAAATGCGGGGCTTGCTAAAAAGATAGTGGTGTCTGGAATTCGAGTGGTTTCTCCTTTCTTTTGGAGAGTTGCCGCATCGAAGAAGCTAATATACCCGCTTTCATCTTCCGACAGGTTGGCGACAGCAATTATATTTCCATCACTACTGAACGAAACACCCAGGGCAATCGCCGATTCGCTCAGCCTGTATCGGACCGGTTCAGGTTGGGTAAGGTTCCATACATACACCCTGGAATCGCTTGCCAGCGAGGCAAGAAGATGCGAATTGGGACTGAAAGCCAGTTGACGCACATCATTTGCATGCGCAAGAATGGGGTCTCCGATGGCCTGGTTTGTCTTCGCGTCCCATAAAATGATCGTTCCGTCTTCATCTCCCGAAGCGATGATGGCGCCATCCGGGCTATAGGCCACGGCCGTCACTGAGCTTAAGTGACCGCGCAAATAGGCGTGAATGGGCGCTTCAATCAATGCTTTACGAATCGCCAGGTGAGCTTCAACAGTATCCTCAACGGTCAGCGCCTGCTGGCCCAGCAGGGCGGCCTGGTCAAAGGGCAATCCCTCGGCCTGAGCCGCCAGCTGCCTGGAAAGAGCGATATTGGCCTGGTGTTGGGCTTCTTTGGCTTTTGAATCGGCAAGAGCTTTTAATTGCTCAGCTTCTTTTTGGCGGGTCAACGCCAGGTTTGCCTGCTGCTTTGCTTCTTCTTTTTGAATGCCGGCGAACACACCAAATCCGGCGGCCAGCAGGGCGGCGATCACTGCCACCAATCCCACAATAGCGATGACCCGGTTGCGGGCGCGCAGGCGCGAAACGTTTTGCGCTTGTTCGGCGGCGCGCTGCTTCTCCGCTTCGGCAAGCTGGCGGGCGGTTTCCAATTCTTTTTGGCGCTGCGCCTCGCGAAGGTCGGCTTCACGTTGAACCAGCGCCCGAGATGCGGCAATAAATTCTTGATCCAGTTCGTCCAGCTCATCGGGGTTTGTTTGGCTAAATTCGAGCGCTTCGGCAAGGCGCGCGCCGCGGTAAAGGAGGCCCTCATCCTGCTGCATCTGCTGCCATTCCTGGGCGGAGGCAGATATCCTGCGCTGCAGGCGCAGGTTAGCCCGGTCTTCACTCAGCCAATCGCGCAGGCGCGGCCATTCTCGAATGAGCGCTTCGTGGGCGACCTCGGCGGTGGTTTCTGTGGTGGTGATCAGGCGCGCGTCGACCAGCTTTTTCAGCAGCTTACGGCTGGAGGGAAGGTCATTTGCTTTTGCATCAATTTCTGCCAGGAGGACACGCCTGCGGGTATCCTGGGTGCCTTCACCCAGTTCAGTGAGCTGCAAAAAGATGCGCCGGGCTTGATGTTGTTCCGATTCGGATAATTGGCTGAACACCGTCTCGGCGGTGTGGGCGATAGCGCCGCGCACGCCGCCGGAATCAATGTATCCCCGCACGGTCATCCAGCGACCTTCGCGCCGCTCCCATGTCTCTAACAGGGCGTGCGAAAGCAATGGGAGTGCACCCGGTTCACCGACGACCTCGCGTAGGAGCAAATCGACCAAACCGGCTTCAAGTTGCCAATTCCCCTGTCTGGCAGGCTCTTCAATGGCTTTGCGCAGTTCTTCCGTGGTCATCGGTCCGATGAATTGCTGGTTTTGGGTTACAGCCTCACGCAGGTTGGGGTAATCAGCGCAGTGCGCATAGAAGTCGGCGCGCAATGTGATCACCACCCGCATCAGACCACCCGTTTCCAGCGCGGCGGCAGTGATGAGATTATCAATGAAGGCCTTGCGCTCGGATAGGTCCTGGCACTGCGTGAACAATTCTTCGAATTGATCAACGACCAGCAATGCCTGCGGATTTGACCCTGGAAGCGTTTTGCCCATGAAGAGATGCAAGGCGCGGGGTGTTTGTTTGAAATCTTGAATGAGCGTGTCGGCGGCGGTAACGGAAGCGGATTCTTTGGTCAGGCTCAAGGCGAGAGAATCCAAAGGGTGGGCGCCGGGTGTGATGATGTGAATCGGCCATTGGCTGGAGCCCTGTGGCGGATAGGTCTTGTCTGCTAAAGGAGAACCCTTGCGCAAAGCCGGGACCATTCCCGCGCGAACAATGGAAGATTTGCCGCTGCCCGACGCGCCAACAACCACGGCCAGGAAGCGGTGATCGCGCAGGTTGCCAACCAGCCGGGCGATGAGCATTTCGCGCCCGAAGAAGAGTCCCGCGTCTGCTTCGTCAAAATAGTTCAAGCCTTTGTAGGGGCAATCACCTGGCTCGGGTGGTTGGAGAGAGGCGGGTGTTTCGCGCAACACGCGATTGGCAATGTTCACGTCACCGGCCAGAAGGCTGGGAATTGTTTTTGCCAGCCGGGCGGCATGCTGCTCGATGGGCGGAATGGTGGCATCCAGCCATTGGCGGCGCTTGAGAAAATACTCCAAACCAGAGGAATAGGGCACATTCTCGATAAGGAAGGGGAGGATGATCAACCCGTTGGCGTCCGCGTTGTGGATTTCGTTCAGCACCTGCGGAGAACTGTTGGACTGCGCAGAGTAGATCAGCACAAAAACCCGGGCCGATTGAATGGCGTTGGCAATAGCAGCCGCCCAGTCGGGGATACCGGGGATAAGCTCTTGAGAGGCCATCCAGCAGGAAATACCTTGAGATTGCAGAACGTTATATACGGTCTCCGCAGCCTGATGGTCTTTGGATGAATAGCTAATGAAAACATCGTGTGCCATTTTGCGCGCCTTTGTGCCTTGCCAGTCTAGTTCTTTGTAATCTTCTTCGATGAAATCAGCGTATACCAATCGGTGGTATCGCTAACCATGAGAGAAATTGCCTGATGAGCAAGCCAGCTAAAGTCCTCGAAAGAAGACTCGGGCCGGGATTGCTCAAGAATAACGCGTGTTTTGATTTGTTGGAGGTCATTGACCATTTGCTGGCTGCGCTGCGATAAATCTTTGAACCCAATCAGGTTGTGAATGGAGAAGAAAGTAACCGCGAAACCAGGCAAAAGCATGGCCAGCATGTTGGCAAAAGAAGCCAAAAAGGTTTTCCCGTCCACGGCAACTTTGACCGCGCCGGTATAGAATTCGTGTTTCGCAATCCATTGGTTCAAACCCAACGATGGTTCGACTGCCTGAAAAACAGCCCGCGCAATGACCGTACCGATTCCCAGCCAGAACAGCCCCCAAGCCGTTTTGGTCAGTATGTTTGAAATCTTTCTGTAACGGGAAGCAACCAGCTTGTGATAATGGATCTGATGGTCCAGCAGTGTTAAGAACTGGGTAAAAAAAGCTTCTTTAATTTCAGGCTGCTCAAAGTGAATGGGATGAATACTGGCTGCTCGCACGATGCTCCTGATCCGGTGGCGGACGGGGGAGCTTTTGGGCAGCTTTTTCTCGAAGCCAGCGATGGTTGTATTGATAATGGGGATATTATAAGGAGAGAAATGCACAGCCATACGCAGGGTTTCGGCAAGATAGCGCTGATTGACGAAGTTCTTATGCCACCCACGATAGTCAGTCTGGTTGCTTAACCAGTTGATGGAGAGATTGAAAAAGGCTTGCATGCCAAACCCGGCTGCGGCCAGCCACACCCAATTCAGCGGAAGGTTGAAAAAGAGATACCCGCCCACGCTTTTTGCGTAAAAGCCGAGAGCCAGGGCAAGGTTGGCCAGTAAAGGCAGGATGGCCCTGAGAAGCAATGTGGAGCGGTATGCGTTGTTGAAGGAGATAGCTGCCGTGTCTGCCTGTTGGAACGATTGCTGCAAATAATCAACCTGTTTTTGGCTGGCTTGCAGGGCTTTTGGCAGAGCTGTGCTGTTCGACAGGTTGGGGTCCGAAGTTGGTTGAGCAGACGAAACTGGAAATAAACGAATAAAGTGAGGGTAAAAGCTCGCCCAAAAAGGCGTGTGTTTCACGCCGGGCTGGAAGAGGGCTGCCAGGTCTTTAGCGGCGGCCTGTCTTTCCGATTTTGACCCCAGTCCCAGCGTTCCATCGAGATAATCCACGAGCTGCTCGGTTTTGAAAGGCGCGCTATAGCTATCTTGACACCAATAAACCTGCTGTGGATGAAGCGGATCGAGCCATACGACGGGGATATGATTTTCCGCGGCTGTGCGGATGATCTCCCAGAGACTTCCCTCGCCATACAATTCGCTTCCGTCCCACAGAGCGATCACCAGGTCGCACTGAGCCACCATCCAATGACTCATTTCGCGCAGGCTTTTCGCCGTCAGAGTGGGGGGCATATCAAATTCGACCAGGGGATATGAATCCAGCAGGAATGGATCGATTTTCTGGTATTGCTGGGTGGTTGAGGGGGACGGGGAAATGCAATAGGGGGAATAACCCAAACCGACCGCGGTCTGAAGTGGAAAATCCCCCAGCAAGGGTGAATAGAGGATTTTCAGGTCGAGGGTTTTTTCGTCAAAACCGAGGCAATTCTGGTTATAGGGCAGAACCAGGTTTTTGACCTGCGCAAAGATGCTGGTGATATGCTTGATCACTTCTTCATGATTGAAGGAAGTGGAAAAACTGCCAGCAACGGCCAGGTTGAAAACAAGGGGAGGAAATGGATGATCAAGGGAAACAGATTCAATTTGGGTTGCGCGCTGGGGTGATTGTTTCATTGGAACCTGCTGTTGTGGTGGGCTTTGAAGATTCATAAGGGCCATTCATTCGCGCGCCCTGTTGAATCTATTCCTATTTAATTGTGAGAACCACACTGCTGTGCTTTATGGAAATTAAAAAGCAATTATACTCTTCCTCCAAGTTTATGGTGATTAAGATTCCTGGCAAATCGGCCAGACTGTTTTCGTCAAACAGCAATCACGTAATGTAGACCATCATTTTTTTCTGCACGCCAGTCGAATCAGTTTTCCGTTTCTGTAAATTTTTACCGGCGCGTATACGTCCAGAAGACGCACTGGCTCTCACCGGTGAAGCCGTCTTCGGTAAACGTCATGGTAACAATATCAACGCCATCACTGGCCTGGTAGGTATTTTCGTCTACTTTGGCGAACTGGCTCTGCTGGTTTCCGCTGGCAAGAATGACCTGGTTCCCTTCAAAGCGGATTTGCATCTGGTTGATTTCACCGGAGGCCGGTCCGCTGCAATTGCCCGAATAGCTCGCTGTGTAAGTGTAGTTATGCGTGCCGCTGTTCGCCTGTTCGGCGCTGCTTAACGGCGCGTCTGGATCTACGGTGATGGTGGGGCGCAATACCGGCGCCGGGGTGGCAGTAATGGTTGGGGTTGAGGAGGGCAGCGGTGTTTGGTTGGGTTCAACAGCCTCTGTGGGAGTGGGCGTTTTTGTGTATCTGGCCACTTTGGTCAAGGTTTGATTGCGGGCAGCTTCCGTTTGGCGCATGAATTCAAGATCGATATACATTTCTTCCCAGTCGGAATATGCGTCCAGCTCATAACGTTGAACTGGCGCGGGATTCTGACATTTCTTCACTGTCCATTCATCCTTTGTGCTAGTTGATATTTTTACCCCGGAAATTAAATGGCAGCTAAGCGGAGATTCTTGCGGGTTGTAATCAATTTCGGCATTCACGTTCCCTTCAAAGCAGGTGATGTCTGCGGTGTTCAAGGACGAAATATATTGAACCGCCATTTTTGAGCCAACGATACTGCCGGTCATGACCGGGGTATGCACTTTGAAGCTGCCGCCCCCCAATTCTTTGGTGACGCGAACATATATCAGCCCATCTGCAAGATCAAACAACGTGATCGGGTCTTGGAGGGACGTGGAAAAAGTGACCAGCGAAGCCTGAGTATTGGGGGTGATGCCCACCAATGAGCCGTCGTTGATTTCCAGATACACCCAGGTATCTTCACCCGTGCGGATGATATCGCCCGGTTGGATGATAGTTTTATGTTCCAGAATCTGCCAGTTTGCTTCCCCATTTCTTAATATCTCAGGCTGCCCGCTGCGGGTGAGGGCAACCATTTGGCGGCTGGATGCTTCGACTGCCGGGCTGCTGCAAGCCGATAATACAAAAAGGAGAACAATTAAGGTAGCGAGAATCATGGCTGCAAGACGTTTGCTTTGCATTCAAACCTCCCCCGGATTGTGGATGTTGGAAGGACGGATTCCAGTCTATTTTTACCCCAAAGAGATTTTGCTTAATTATAGATGATTTTCTCTACGGCGGATTTGAGCGTTTGCTTGTATACTGGCATGAGAAATGTTGTTTCTGACCCGACCGCGAATTGAAATTCCACCATATTAAGGAAAAGGAGCCGCGTTATGCCGATCCCCGATAGCTGGCTTCCCGCTTTGGTCGGTGAGACCACCCAGCCCTACTACGAGCAGCTTTACCGGTTTGTGAGTGAGGAACGCCGAAAATATCGAGTCTATCCGCCAGCGGAAGATGTGTTCAACGCCCTGCGCTACACACCATTTGAGCGCGTGCGCGTGGTGATCATTGGACAGGACCCATACCATGATGAAAACCAGGCGCATGGATTGGCCTTTTCCGTGCGCCCGGGGGTGGCTGTTCCCCCTTCGCTATTGAATATTTATAAAGAGCTGCGGGATGATGTTCAATTTCGCATCCCCAACCACGGCTGCCTGATACCCTGGGCTGAACAGGGGGTGCTGCTGCTGAATGCTGTGCTGACGGTGCGCGCTCACCAAGCCAATTCGCATCAGGGAAAGGGTTGGGAGAGTTTCACCGATGCTGTGCTGCGCGCAATCAACGCCAGAGAAAGCCGGGTGGTCTTTCTGTTGTGGGGAAGCTATGCCCAACGCAAGGCCGAATGGATTGACAGCAACCGGCACACCGTGCTGAAGGCGCCGCACCCTTCACCCCTTTCCGCCTCGCGCGGGTTCTTCGGCTGCCGGCATTTCTCCAAAGCCAATCTGGCTCTCCAGTCGGCCGGGCTGCCGCCGATTAACTGGCAGCTGGCAGATTTGTAAAATTTAGGAAGGAAGATGGTTTCTGGAAACTAATTGATTAGACCAAAGCTGCCAGCAAGAATACCACAATCAAAATAAAAATCATCACCCCTAATACCGTGGAGTAATTCTTAGGGTCAACTTGCCCATTCCGGTCCATTTTTCTAATGAGTGGGAACAGTCGCCCATAAAAGGACAGGGTCGCGGCGGCAAGCGCCAGCAGGCTTAATCGCTGCAGGTTCAAATCTCCAAACAGGGCGATCACCCCCAGGAGCAAAAGAAAGATTAATTTTGCTCCGGCTACCCAATTAACCAGGTATTGAATGAAGTCGTGAATTTCAGGGTATTGTTTGGATTCTTCCCAGGCAGAAAATACGCCCACCGCGTTGGCTCTTTTTGAGCCGGGGGCGAAATATAGCGCCAACACATTGGAAGTCTCCAGAATGATGAACGAGATAATCACGATTTTTGCAATCATGGTTTGATCTCCTCACGCATATGGCCAGACCCACTCGCCGATCAGGCTTGTTTTTTCTTTGAATGCTTGAGGATGCTTTGGGTTGCATACCAGCCTGTCAGCATCGCGATGGGCACGCCGGCCGGGGAATATGCCCATTGGCCTGCCTGGTAAATATTGGAGACGGGGGTTAAGACAGATTTTGGAATATCTTTCAATTGGTTGATCACCGGCGGGGGCGTTTCAAACGACCAGCCGGTAATGGCTCCTTCGGAGCTGCCGGATGATTTTTGGATGGTCAGCGGCGTGGAAGAAAACTTAAAGAGGATGTCTTTATCGATGTTTTTATAAATGGATTCCGAAAGAATGCGGATCACCCGGTTTTCAACGGCTTCTTTGAATTCCTCGTACCAACCCGCTTTTTCGACTTTCTTGATCAATTGATAATCAAAAAGACAGCTCACCATTAATCCCGTCTGCCCTTCAGGTGCGAGGGTGGAATCACGCAAGGCGGGCACGGATATTTCGTAGGTGTTTAATTTGAGATATTTTTCCAGCCAGGCGAGGATTTCGATTTTTGATTTTTGATCGAAATCTTCAATCAGGCTCAGCCTTTCTGACTGGTTTGTCTCTCCCAAGCCTTGTTTGGAGGGCGTGTAGAATAAATGCTCACCACCATTTTGCCGGAAGTATGAAGGCGGTCGGTTGACCCCCAGGTGCAAAATGAAGGTCGACTCGGCCCCTTTGGAAGATTGAATGCGCTGCGACTCAGGTTCGATTTTGGCGGTTATTTTCTCGTCTAATCCGGCCGGATTCAGGCTGCGATACATGGTTTTCAGGTCTGCCGCCCAGATCAAATAATCATAGGGATATTCAATCCCGTTTGAGTCAATCACTTTTGATGCGGAGGGAACGATTTCTGTGATGTGTGTGTTCAGTTTGATTACCCCGCCCAAAGCGAGTACTTTTTCTTTCAAGAGGCTGCTTAAAGCCCCTGTGCCGCGCCTGGGATAAAAGTAATCCAGGTAAACATAAAAATACCCCAGCGCAAAGTAGGTGGGCGTCTTTCGAAAGAAGTGCTGAATCAAGATGTCCATCAATGATCGATTGGATAGGTGGCTCTGAAGAAAATCTTCCATTGGTTTGTTGTACTGGTCGAATTTTCTGAGCGCGTGCAAAAACTTGAAGGTCCAGGGGATCAGCTTTCGGAAGATGAATTTTGTATCGCTCTTGAAGTCAACAAAATTGGGGTTGTCAAATTCGTATAATACCTGTGTATATTCCGAAAGCTGCCCCATGATGGCGATGATCTGGTCAATTTCCGCTCTGCTTTCAGGGTACAGATGCACCAGTATCCGTTTGTATTCCTGTAAATCCTCCATCGAATTGATTCTGAACAGTTGATCTTCAATCCCGATGGAGATGCCATTTGGATAGAAATCCCATTCAATCCCCAAATCCTTCAACATCGGTTTGACGATTCCGGAATTGACAAACGCCCTTGGGCCGGAGTCGAAGAAAAAACCGTCGTTCTCAAAGGTGCTGACCAACCCCCCGACTTTATCGTTTTTGTCGACTACCAGAACGTTGTATTTCTCGCGGGCTAAATACGCGGCAGCTGTTAGCCCTGCCATTCCTGCGCCTACAATCACGATTTTCTTATTTTGACTTTTCATATAGGTCACTCAAATCGATACTTATTTTCCATAGTTTTTCCGCAGCATTTATATCCAGTGCCGGAGGGGCGGGTTCTTCTATTGTGGTAAGGTTAAAGAATTTGCCGGAAACATGATCCAGTTCTGAGGAGACTCCTAAATAGTAGAGGGCTTCTGCGGCAACCTCCAGCGGCCGCGCAGATCGATCAATGAATATGCTCTTGAACTTTTTATAAAGCCAACCATTGTCTTGCCCGCTGTTGGTTTTGACATTACCGGGGTGCATCGCGTTCACGGTGACCCCGGTTCCTTGATAATAATTATTCAATTTTATCATCAATAGCAATTGCGCCAGTTTAGCCGCGCCATAACTCTTTAATCCGGAATAACGATGTTGGTTCCAGAATAAATCATCGAAATGTAATCCTGAAACGGCAAATCGATAGGCTTCAGAATTGACAAACAGGATCCGTCCGCTGTTTTGCGATTTCAACTTTTCCAGGAGGTAATAATTCAGAATGAAGGTGCTGAGATAATTGGTCTGAAAGACTGCTTCGAGATGATCCTCCGTCAGCTTTTTTTTCGTCAGGTACACACCGGCATTGTGGATGAGTACGTCGATATTTCTTTGCAAGGCGGCTAATTGCCTGGCTGCCGAATGCACGTCTGACAGTTTTGAAAAATCTGAGATGATATAGGAGCAGTTTGTATTGAATTCGCCGCGCAACTCCGCACACAATTCTTCTGATTTCTTTTGGCTGCGGTTGACCAACAATAAATCTGCCCCATGAGCAGCATATTTTTTTGCAGTGACATAGCCAATGCCTGAAGTGGCTCCCGTAATGACCACCAACCGATGCTGGAACTCATCGGTGCAAACTTTGGGGTCCAGATTCAGATTCTTGATCATTGCAAAGATATTCGACCATTGATATTCCTTGAGATATGGATTCAACACGCCTCCCGAGAAGCTGGTTCTGTGTGCTCAATGCTATGCTTCCATTAATTATACGGTCATTCTGCGGTGATGATTTTCGGTCGTATCGTTTTTTTGAGCGCCTAAAGGCAGCAAATGGGAAAAAGTTGCTTGCAGCAGGGGGGCTGAACGATAATTTTTTACTTTTCGCCCCCCGCTTTTCTGGTAAGCGGAGATTTGCAAACGGGTTGATCACTGACACTGGGTAACCTTGACTGGTCAGAACATCATTCAGAGACAGTCAGTATAGGCAGGTGACTTCCAGACCGATGGATACTTCATTCAAGCGGGCGGTGTCTCTGGCAGACGTAGCCACCTGTGTGACCGACCTGCCCACTGCCTTGCTGATCCCCAGGCCCATTTCCGGACAGGCATTGGTTACAATTGAGACCTGTCCGGTGATACGAATAAGGTTTCTATCCTTTTTCTGCTGAACTCAGTTCTTCCAAAACTGCTCGCGCCAGGATTTCATCGACAAATAAATCGGTGCAAACACCGCTTCGCAGCACACCCACAGTGGCTCTCGCTTTCTCAATTCCTGAGGCCAGGGCGATGCGGTGCTTTGCGCGCGTTAACTGTGGAAGGTCAATCCCAATCAAGCGGTCGTGGAAATCGGTTTGGATGTAGCTTCCCTGGATGTTAAAATAGCGCACAACCACATCTCCCACCGCGCCCTGCTGTTCAAACATGGATAGGTTTTCCGGCCCAATGTAGACGACCTCACCGTCCTGTGGAACGATCGAACCGACACCCATGATAGCATAATCCAAACGATCCCACAGCGAAGAAACGCCTTTCACCGCCTCATCCTCATAAAGACTGGTGCGCAGCGTGTTTGAGCTTACCAGCAAGGGCACCAGCAGAAAATGAGCGCGGCCATTGAAAGCGTGCGCAGTGTTCATCACCATTTGATTGATCTGCGAAAACGACCCGCTGATGCCGCTGCTGCTTTCACCAAGCAAAGGCACTACATCGACCAGGCGCGGTCTGCTGGGGGCCAGCAAGTTGATTACTTCTGCCACGGTTCTGCCCCACCCCAAACCAATCACATCACCGTCTTTGAGCGAATCTTCCAGGTGTCGCGCAACCACACCCGCCAGCGAGCGGCGGGTGAGCGTACTGGAATTATGTGAACTGGGAACCACCACAACATGATGCAGCCCGGCCAGCTCTTGAATGCCGCAGGCCAGGTCTTCCAGATTGTCTTGGGGATTGATAATAGAAAACCGGATGATGCCCTGATCTCGCGCTTTCTTGAGATATAAAGCAACCAGGGACCGCGATACCCCCAATTCATCCGCAATCTCTTGCTGGGAACGGTCTTCCAGGTAATAGAGTGTGGCAATTTGGATTAGGGTTCCCATCGAATTGTTTCGATCACTGCTCATCTGTCACCGCCGTCTTCGTGAAAGGATATTCTTTCTCAACAAGGCATCCGCCGCGACCCCAACCAATGCTGAATTGAAAAGAAGCTTCGCCTACCACCTGCAAATCGCGTCAGGTTTCTTCTGCCATCAAAAAAACTTGAACGCAGCGGTTAATCCGGTCGATGAATTCTGAAGACCATCATTGACGCTGCCTCTTATGACAATCAAATCCAGATCGAGCAACTCGACAACTCTGCTTATGTTAATCACTATCAGCCAGATTGTCAGGGTGAGAATTCCCTGGGCGGCTGGGCGGGTCGCCCTTGGCTTGAAACACCTGGCGGGTGGTTACCTTCCGATTTTTTCACCAGGCGCGCGAGCGCCGGGCTTTGGCCCGCCTTGTAAGCCGCTTGCCCGCCCCGCGCTATTTCCGGCCACGAAAGTCTCCACACACCTATTGCGCCCGCAGCCACACGCGTAATATCTTCTGACTAAATTACCACTTTATGCGTCTTGCGAATGGATGTAGAGATCGTATCCATATCTGGCGGCGCGAAGGTGCGGAGGTCGATCACCTCCACTTCAATCCCCTGATTATCCAGATCATTGGCGGCAGCCAACGCGCAGTGAGTCATAACCAGTGTGGCAATCGCGGTTACATTTTGGCCAACCCGTTTAACATCGGCTTTGCCGAACGGAATGGAGTGCATTGATGATGTGCCACTCCAGTATGGACGCCTGGTATCGCGCAAACTGCAGCTAGCCAGTATTCGTGTGGGTATCGATATATCCAGCCTGTATTCTTTCTGCCTAGGAATCACAACATGGGATTAATCCACACCGCGACTCGGTTTTGTAAACATAAGTCTCCTTATGATTACTCCTGATTTTCAAGGGTCATTCGTTGAAACACTCGACTGAGACCAGCGGGTAAAGCCTTTGAATGTCTTCCATCCGGCAGTCCGCAGTTCCCTCCGTCAGTACTACCGCGGCACTGGTGGCAGCCGATAGGCGCAGCGACTCTTCCCAGCTCATCTGCTGTGTCAGCGCGTGGGTGAGCGCTGCTGAAACCGAGTCTCCTGCGCCGGCCGCGTTCACCGCCACCTGCTGCGGGGCTTTTGCCCGGTAAGCCGTATTCGGCAACACTAGCAGGATGCCATCTTCACCGGCAGTGATCACCACGCAGTCCACTCCTATTACACGCATCAACTCTCGCACAGGGGTTATCAGGTCTTTGAGAGCGGCGGCTTCCAGCCCAAACGTGGCTTTGAATTCTGAGCGGTTCAATTTGAGAATGTCTGGCTTGTGGGGTAGGGCGGCCAGCATGGGTTTGCCTGGCGAGTCGATTAGGCATTTCGCGCCGTGCTGGTGCGCGATGTGAGTCACCTGGCCGAACAGGTCATCTGGGCAGCCTTTGGGCAAAGAGCCGCCCATAATCACCCAATCCGCATGCGGGGCGTGCTGTTCGATCTTCCGCAAAAACTCCCGCCACTCTTCCTCATTGACTTCATACCCTACGGTCATAATGTGGCTCAAGCGGTGATAGTCTTGCTCAATCAGCACATTGGCTGTGCGCGTGTCGCCATGCACCCACACCAAGTCGTGCTGAATGCCGTAACTATCCAGGATGGCGGCCAACGCCTGGCCGGTATTCCCGGCCATAAAACTGACCGCAATGTTAGGCGCGCCCAGCACCTGCAGCACCACAGAGGCGTCCAGTCCTTTGCCGCCCACGCTGTCTACCATGCGCTCCGCACGCATCACGCTGGTCGGCTCAAAATGGTCAATAAACAGCACGCGGTCAAGGGCTGCGTTCGCGGTAACCGTCAGGATCATGCTCTTCATTCCCCAATCAGACGCTGCGCCATAATGCACCAGCAGTTGGTATCGATCCGTTCCAGCGCATCGACCGCTGCGTACAGGTCTTTACCGGCTACCATGATTCCATGGCGGGGCATCAGCACGGCCGCAGCCTGTACCTGAATGCGCTCGTCCTGTCCGCGCAGGCCTTCCACAATGTATTGCGCCAGGTCGGCGCTGTGCGCGGGCGCGTATTTGACCACATTCACGGTTCCAAATTTTTCGGTGGCTTCCATCACTGCCGGAATCGGTTTTTCTGCCACCACGAAGGGCTGAATGTGGAATGCGTGCGCGTGGATCACCGCTTTGCAGTTTGGAAAATTGCGGTAGATTGCCAGGTGGGCTTTGCCTTCTCGCGAGAATAAGGGATGATTTAACAGCTCATCACCTTGCAAGGGGCCGCTCAAAATATCTTCGGGGTTAAGCTGCCAGTGGCGTTTCGATCCGCTGAAGCGGGGGGTGATATACACCGTTTCGCCGTCCCGAGCGCTCAAGTTGCCGCCGGCCATGTCTGTCAGACGCCGCTCGAACATGGTGCGGGCGATGGCTACAATTTGTTCGGGGATGTTTGCCATGAAAAAGCCTTTCTTTATGGTGTTCTACTTCGATAAGTCTTTCTGTAAGTGGGAATAACCCTCAATATCTTTGTTCACGGTTGTGCGCGAAACCAGTGAAATATGTTGATAGAATAGGGGTGTGATCAGAAGATGGTATTATAATTTGCTATGTTATCATTTGTCAATGACAAATGTCAAATTTTGGGAATTCCATTCCAATTTTACGCATCAACCTGAGTAGTTTAGCGGAAATTGCCCAACCCGGTTTGGCGCAAGCACTTCACGTATTGATCATCCCAGGTTTGTGCGTACGCGGGGAGCAATAACGCCGTTGGAAACGAATTGCGCGCCAGTTCGCGTGCCTCATTCAGCAACTTCACTTTCCCTGTGCCACCATCTGCAGCAGCACATTCCCGATGGTAGTCGCTTCATGCGGGCCGGGTACACCAAGGCACAAAAACTGTGATTGGCCGGGTGGATGATCACGCAAAGGTGGTTCAGAAAAGCGTGTTCTTATCCATTTTTGCACTGCCGAAGTGTGGGCCAAAGCAATAAGAGCAGCTCGCCGGGCAGGCCAGGGAAGGCACGATCATGATGTGACGATGCATGTTGGCTCTTTTCAATGGATTGGCATGAACTGACCACTCAGCAGGTATTATGATGACTCCTAGATCACAGGCAGGCTCAATACACGATCATGGAAGAAGCCATTTCTGAATCATGATCATTCGTATAGGTGAAATCACGTATCAGGCGAAGAAATTTCGCCTTTTGGGAAAAAAGAAAGACAGTCTTAAGCAATTATAGCCTCGCAAGAAACACCAGCGCTACCGCTGCCAGACTGACCAGCGCCCAGATGACGCGGTTCCAGTCCCACAGACGCCGCCCGTTATAGCTGATCAGCGGGAAGAAGGCAACAATGGATTCCAAAATCGCCAACATTCGGCTGAGCTGTTGCAGGGGGAACAGCACCGGACCCAACCCCGGCGCCAGATTCCAGCGCAGCGCTGCCCAACTTCCCCAGGCGACCACCAACGTCGCGAGCGTTCCCGCCAGCGCCATTGGTCCAATTTTGGGCAACACGTCGCGATAGCGCCATTCATTCCCCACGGGATAGAAGCTGCCAGGGAACGGAAAGAAGCCGCCAAAGAGCAGCGCGATGATCGCTACTAACGTTGTGCTGGATTCCCACGCGCGGAAACGCACAGCAAAGCCCTGCGCTTTTGCCGCTCCCCACATTGCCAGCGACCGGAGACCGAAGAGCGCCAGGATGGCGGTTGGAATCGTCCACAAATCATTGACACTCAGAGTCCCCACTCGCCACACCGCGACCAGGAGCAACAACGCATTGATGAGCCATGTTCCCAGCCACTGTAGCAAGGGGCTGTCGGGTTGTTCTTCGCCGGGTTTGACCCACAGAAAATGCCCCACATCGATGAAGTGAAAGGAATGCCACCAATAGGGGAGGATGCCAAATCCATAACGGCGTAACTGCTCCCCCAGCGAGAGAATCGTAAAACCGCGCGTGGAAAAGACCTTGCTGGAGCTGGTGTTGTACCCCTCCACGCACGCCGAGAATTCTGTGCAGCCCTGTGCTTCAAAGAATGCCAGCGCCCCCTCAATCAACGCCTGCCCTGCGCCCAGCCCGCGCGCTTCTGGGTCGGTAAAGAGCCATGAGACAAAACCCACCTTCCGCTTACTCGCAGTGAAAACCTTGAGTACCACGCCACCCACAATGCGGCCCGCGTGCTCTGCTACCAGCACATCCTTACTCCACGTCTGAAACAGCCAGGTAGGCGGAGAAAACGCCCGGCGCATCACTCTTTGCGCCTCAGCCTTCTCTCCATCGCGGATGGGCCGAATGAGTAGCTCTGGATTGATCATGTTGAATCTTCTCCTATGAAATCGCCGCTTGCGGATTGCACCAAACGCTCAGGGATTTAGCCTGGATATGGATGCGATAAGGGCAGACCGCTGCCTTGTCAGATTGCCAGGTGGTGTTTTCCAGCGCACACCATAGCTGGATGGTATGTGCTTAGAACCCCTTGCAAAAATCTCATCGTCTGGAGAGAAGGCCATGCTGTTTACATTACCCGTTCGTTTCAGACAATGAGAGGTTTTTTGAGCAAACTCCGCAATTTACCTGACCTGAGGGACGCTCTCCTGATGAGGCCGGAGGATCTTTGATTACGAGTTTCTTGTCGTATGCATTTTGATTACGACACCTGGAGGACAATGGCCACGTAATATTTAATGAACATCCACAAATTCAGACTTTATGGCCCTTTCACGTTTTTGATTTGTCAAGATTCATCAAGAGATGAATGAAGGGGTCAATTACATCCTCGTTACTCGAACCTGAATTGTGGGTTTTGTCATCGGAGCGTGGGTGACCCAACGCCAGAATTCCTTGCCAATGCCGGCCATCATCCGATCGAAAGACAGGAAATTTACCATCAGCCCATTTCTGTGGTCGGTAGCGGATGACGCCATCCAGGCTACTTTTTGGGCGGGTTCTTCAGGCATATTTCCCCAGAAGCGAATGACCGTATTCAGCGGCAGAACTTTCTCTTCGAATCCGGGAATAGCATCTACCTGGGTAAGCATTTCTGTGATCACCAACCCCGGATTAAAGGCCATCACTTCCACACCTGTTCCGGCATATTCCCTGGCAAGCGCTTTGGTAAAATTTTTCACCCAGGCTTTACTGGATGCGTACGCATTCTGATAAGGCACTGGACCAGATTCTCCGCGGCCAAGCAGGTTAATGAGTTTTCCGGAGCCTTGAGTAGAGAAGTGCTGCATTGCGACATAAGAACCGTAATAGACACCCATGATATTGGTATCGACTACTTTCTTAAATCGCTCTGGCGCGATGGACATGGTTAATCCGTAAGGGGCGCTAATGCCAGCATTGTTGATCCAAATATCAAGACGGCCAAAGGTAGCAACGGCCTGCTGTGCCAATCTCTCTACATCTTCAAGTTTTGAAGTATCACATGGGAAACCTTCCGCTTTGTATCCCTCTTTTTTTAATTCATGAACAGCTGATTGAAGCGTTTCTGCTGTCCGGGCAGCCAAAATCACGTTAGCTCCCTGTTTGGCAAGGGCTTTTGCAATCGCAAATCCCAATCCTCTGCTTGAACCGGTAATTACCGCTGTTTTTCCTTCTAAAGAATTCATATACCTTTTTGCCTTTTCGCCTACGGAGTTGTACTTTTCCAATCATACTATACAAAGTTGTTTCAATATAAAAAAATCGGCCAAATTATATGTACAAACCACTACCGCACCACCCATTCATAAAATTCAACCTCTGATTACTTAACGCTAGGGCAGTTTTGTGTTTGATGGATTTGTTATTACAAAGTGAAAACGACAGGCCTGAGGGATTCCGGTTCACTGAAAAATCCTCTTGTCCGATGCATCTTCGGTGAAAGTAATTTTTCGCGACCATCAACCCTCAGGCCCTCGCTCTGCACCCCTTTGGGGACTCTCTCTGTAGCGGGGAGTGGATTCAAACAATTACGCTTCGAGAAGCACACTGCAAAGGGCGCATGCTTTATGTGGTTGAGGCAGTATCCTTCTCAAAAGCTGGTATGTTGAATCGGGAATCGACCCATTTAATCACCCATCAGCTTAAATGTATCTTTAAGGGCTGGGTAAAGCTTCTGATAAACTTCATATCCCTTTCGATATTGTTCCATCTCAGCACTTTGAGGCTCTTCTTTTCCGGTGAGCTTGATCGCTGCCTTGCATGCCTCATCAACATCCTTCCAATAGCCTGCGCCAACCCCGGCCAGCAGAGCAGCCCCGTACGCTGCCCCTTCCGTTGTGTTGACCGTAACAAGTTCAGCTTCCAGAACGGATGCTAATATCTGGCGCCATAAGCGGCTTTTTGTTCCTCCACCAGAGGCGCGCACCTGATTGATCTGGCCTAATCCCGAATTCTGGATTAATTGAAAACTGTCTTTCAGCCCGTAAGCCACACCTTCCAATACGGCGCGGGTCATGTGAGCGCGTTTGTGACGAACGGTCAAGCCAATGAAAGCCCCGCGAGCCAATGGATCTGGATACGGGGTGCGCTCGCCGCTCAGGTAGGGCAGGAACTGCAGCCCATCACTTCCTGCCGGAATATCTTCCGATTCCCTGACCAGGTCAGCGATGGACATCTCTGGGGCAAGTGTGTCGTGGTACCATTGCAGGCTGCCCGCGGCGGAAAGCATGACGCCCATGAAGTGCCATCTACCCGGTACCGCGTGGCAGAAAGCGTGCAACCGGCCTTGCGGCTCGATCAATGCGGAAGGCGTGGTGGCAAAGACCACACCGCTGGTTCCCACGGTCAGGCCGATGATGCCTGGCTCAACAGCTCCTACGCCAACAGCCTGAGCTGCCTGGTCGCCGCCACCGGCCATAACCGGTGTGCCGGGTTTCAAGCCGGTTGCCTGCGCTGCTTCCGGGGTGATCCGTCCGGTGATCTCTTGCCCTTCGTAGAGTCGAGGCATCCAGGAGCGGGGAATCTCCAATCCGTCCAAAATTTCCTCCGACCAATTCCGCTGCTTCAGGTCCATGAGCACGGTGCCCGAACCATCCGCCATGTCCATGGCGAACTCGCCGGTCAACCTGTGCCGGATAAAGTCCTTTGGCAGGAGCACATTCGTTACCCTGGCGTATACTTCCGGTTCTTTCTCCCTGACCCAGAGAATCTTTGGGGCGGTAAAACCAGTTAGGGCAACGTTACCGGAGATTTGGATGAACCGCTCTCTGCCAATCCGCTGGTGGATTTCATCGCACTGGGCTTGAGTGCGCTGGTCATTCCAGAGGATCGCTGGCCGCAGGACATTCTGAGCCGCATCCAGCAGCACCAAACCATGCATCTGGCCGGTCAGGCCTACACCGAATATCTCAGAAGGATCAACCGCTGATTCCTCCAGAACAGATCTGATGCTCTGTTGGGTGCCGTTCCACCATAATTCTGGATCCTGCTCGCTCCATAATGGGTGCGGTGTCTCGAAGCCATAGGTGGTGGAATGGACTGCAATCACTTTCCCTGAGGAATCGATCAGCAGGGCTTTGGTGGCCGTAGTGGAAACATCTATACCAAGAAAGTAGGGCATATTATTTACTCCAATCTGATTTTTTGCAGGATTGCCTGTATCGCAGATTCATCGTTTGGCATAGGAATGTCTGAATGCAGTTCCCAGGTTTCTGTATGCGTTGCGGAGGCATCGGGCTCAATCAATGCTAAGGGCGCCAAGGTCTCCAGTTCCAGGAAGGACTGGTTGCAATAGCATTCACTGGAACTGCCGTTATCAGGGTAGCGCCCTTGCGGATCGAAGGCTGCCTTTTTGACGAACAGCACGCCATCCAGCCAGTACGCCATCCAACCGCGCGGATTGGGGAAACCGACCTTGAACGGAGTCTGCATGTTGGCATGCAAGAGAATAAACTGGTTCCCCAGTTTCAGGCACGGAGACGTAATATCCGTGTACGGCCACAAGGAAAGTGTCCGATTTGGCAAAAGCCCGGTTTGCGCACCAGACTGGGGCAGGATAGCCAACCCGCCTGTCCGGAACTGGGTGATCGTCCAGGGAGCGTATTCCACCGGCCTGCTTGACCGATTCGTGAGACGGTGCGTCAGGGTCAGTTTCGCCTGCTGCGGATCGAGATTCACCAGGATGGACTTTTCTATGCCTGTCTCCGATTCCGCTTCTTTGCGGATTAGCAGCCCGGCTTCGGATGAGGTGATCTCCACCGCCTGGTCATCGAAAGCGTAACTGAGCAGCGGGTCTTCCGGCGCCAGCCACAGGCGGTGCCCGCCGAAAAAGTGATATTGCTTGCCATCCGGGCGTTCCGTGGTAACATCCGGCAGTACTGCCAACAGGTTCTCACCTCCGCGGAAGCAAAGGGAAAGAATACGCGGTCCCAGTGCTTTCGGCACCAGGATCCGCAAGAGATCATTTTCCAGCACAACGCATTCAAGATCGTTTAAGTTGGCCATTTTCACCATAGGGTATGCAAAAGGGAGAGAGGATTAACCCCTCTCCCTTCCGGAAATTTACCGACTACCCAGCAGCAGATCGATGGTGAGTTGGTCCAGCCGCTCATATTTCAATCCGCGGGAAGCGATTGCAGCGCGGTCAAAGGGCTGCGCTTTGAGAGCCGCTGCCTTCTCCGCCGAGTATTTTCCGAGGTATGAGCTCATCGCTCCGTCATCCGCGTTAATCTCTGCGACGAGAGATTGAATCTCTTTGTCTTCATTCCACTGCTTTGCCTTCTCTTTCAGAATTAGGTAGGTGCGCATGCAGCCGCGGGCAAAGTCTTTGACGCCTTCATAGTCCTCGGTGCGATAGGCATGGGCATCAAAGTGGCGCGAGCCGGCATAGCCGATATCCTCGAGGAACTTGACTAAAAAGAAGGCAGCCTTGAGATCTCGCGATCCGAAACGCAGATCCTGGTCATAGCGGCCGGGGTACTGATCGTTCAGGTCGATATGGAAGAGTTTCCCGGCTTCCCAGGCCTGCGCCACACTGTGCATGAAATTGAGACCGGCCATATGTTCGTGAGCCACCTCGGGGTTTACGCCGACCATTTCGGGATGATCGAGCGTGGCAATAAAAGCCAGCATATGACCTGTGGTGGGGTTATAGATATCCGCGCGCGGCTCGTTGGGCTTGGCTTCGAGGGCGAACTTCAAATCATACTTTTTTTCGAGAGCGTACTCGCACAGAAAATTGATGGCATCACGGTTGCGTTTGATGGCATCGACCGGGTTTTTACTGGCATCTGTTTCGGTACCTTCGCGGCCTCCCCAGAAAACATAGATCCCGGCACCGAATTCTACACCGAGGTCGATTGCTTTCATGGTTTTTTGAATTGCGTAAGCCCGAACTTTTGGATCGTTTGAAGTAAAAGCCCCATCCTTGAAGATCGGATCGTAGAACAGGTTGGTGGTTGCCATGGGAACAACCAACCCTGTTTCGTCTAATGCTTTTCGGAAATCCCTTTTGATTGCTTCCGCTTCGGCAGGGGTTGCATCGATCGGAATTAGATCATTATCGTGAAAATTAACCCCATAGGCTCCAACTTCTGCCAACATGTAAACAATCTCCGCGGGGGTTTTCGCTCCGCGTACCTCACCTCCAAACGGATCGCTTCCGCGATTCCCGACGGTCCATAATCCAAAGGTAAATTTATCCTCGGGAGTGGGTTGATAAGCTGCCATAAATTCCTCCTATTTATCTGACTTCGAAATATGCGATTACAGGTGATGGGGCGCCCAATTCTTGGCCGCGTTTACCTGGTGAACACCCGCCAACTTCCAGTTTGAATTCCCCGGGTTCAAGCGTTAGTTTGCCATCATCATTATACAACGACATCATCTCTGGCGTCACAGAAAAACTGATGACCCGGCTCTCGCCAGCATCAAGCGTGACTTTCTCGAAACCGATGAGGTGATGAATTGGCACAATCGTTGATGCTTCGAGATCGCTCAAATAAAACTGCACAACTTCCGCGGCCCTTCGATCGCCCTGGTTGTGGATGGTAACGTTGACGGGCAAAACTTCGCCGGCTTTTACCGACTTGCTGTTCAGATGCAAGTCTGAATACGCAAACCGGCTGTAGCTCAGGCCAAAACCAAAAGGATAGAGCGGTTCTTCAGTGGCGTATCGGTAAGTACGCCTGTCCATGCTGTAATCATCAAAAGCTGGCAGTTGATCCAGTGATTTGGGGAACGTCAGCGGCAATTTGCCTGAAGGAGAAACATCACCAAACAGAACATCAGCCACTGCTCTTCCTCCTTCCATTCCCGGATACCAGATGAACACCACAGCGTCCACCATGTCTTCGACTTCTCCCAGGGCAATGGGACTGCCTCCAGTCAAGACAAGCACAATCTTCACACCATGGATGGCAAGCTCTTTAATGTAGTCAACCTGACTGGCTGGTAAGGAAATGCTATCTCGATCGCCATTTTGCGGAGAGAGCAGAGACTCACCTTCTTCGCCTTCGAGAAACGAAGATAACCCTGCGCAAACGATTGCCAGATCTGAAGTTTGCCCCATTTCTGGTGCCCAGGTTTTCTTGATCTCCCTGGGATGTTTCAGCATGGCGCCTGAGGTATATTCCATGCCCATTCCTTCAGGTATCCGGCCGGTGATCCCTTCAAGCAGGGTCACCATTTGATTGTTAAATCCATAGTAATTACCCAACAGGACTTCAATACTGGTTGCCGTAGGCCCGGTAACAAATATTTTTTTGGTAGAAGGTTTGATCGGCAGAATGTTGTTCTTGTTTTTCAGCAGCACTACCGCTTCGGTAGCCACTTTATATGCCAGCTGCCGGTGAGCTTCGCAGCCCACCACATCGGTACTGAGGGAGGTGTAAGGAACTTCTTCAGGCGGATCGAACATGCCCAACTTGAAGCGGGTGGCAAGGGAACGCTCGAGCGCCCGGTCAACATCCGCTTCTGTGATCAATCCCCTGGCAATAGCTTCAGGAATCTCGTTGAAAACGTGATCGCAGCCCAAATCGCAACCATGTTTCAACGCCAGCGCAGCGGATTCTGCCGCATCATTAGTTACCTTGTGGCTTTGATGAAAATCGGAGAGCGCCATACAGTCAGAGACCACATGGTTCTTAAACCCCCACTGGTCGCGCAGAAGGTCTTCGAGCAGGAATTGGCTGGCGCAGCATACCTCATCCAGCGTTCGATTATATGCGCCCATTACGGCCTCGACGTTGGCTTCGTTGACCAGCTTCTTAAAGGCAGGCAGGTATGTGTCAAAAAGTTCACGTTTGGTAACAATGGCGTTAAAGGTATGGCGGTCTTTTTCTGGTCCGGAATGTACCGCAAAGTGTTTGGCACATGCGGCGGTTTTGAGGTATTTTGGATGATCACCCTGCAGTCCGCGAACAAACTCGGCTGCCATTTCGCCGGTTAAGTATGGATCCTCTCCCCAGGTTTCCTGTCCGCGCCCCCAGCGCGGATCACGAAAAATATTCACGTTTGGGGACCACATGTTCAATCCCTGGTATTGATCTGTGTAGCCGTTACGGCGCAAGGCTGCATGATATTTCGCCCGGGCTTCGTCACCGATGGCAGAGGCAACTTCGTGAATTAATTTCTTATCCCAGGTTGCGGCCATGCCAATTGCCTGTGGAAAAACCGTTGCCTTTCCATTTCGGGCAACCCCGTGCAGGGCTTCGCTCCAATAGTTATATCGGGGAATATTGAGCCTTGGCACACCTGTTGATTCATGGCTCATCAACCCCACTTTTTCTTCGAGTGTCAGACGTTCGATAAGATCCTTGACCCGTTCAGAGATTGATGCCGATGTATCCAGATAAATTGGTTTCTCTGGTGTAGGAATATTGGTCATTAAATGCTCCTTAGAATAAAGACTGTCAATGTTTTCCCTTTTGTACACATAACCAATGGCATGGCGATGATCACAAACCGATTGGTGACAGGGGTTGTATTTTTCGTGTCAAAACGATTACCCTTTGACTGCCCCAGCCGTTAAACCCGATACGATCTGTTTTTCGGCAAAGAAGTAAAAAATAATCGTCGGGATGGATGACAACGCCACAAATGCTGAGATCAATGCTAAATCCTGACCGTATTGACCCTGGAATTGCATGACTCCTAATGGCAAAGTCCATAAGGAGTCGCTATTGAGAACCACAAGTGGTACCAGCAGATCATTCCAACTGGCAATCATGACCAACGCCGCCACCGCCGCCAGGGACGGCTTGACCAAAGGAATCATGACGCGCCAGAAGAAATCAAAATTGGTGCAGCCGTCAATATAGGCGGCATCCTGCAAATCTTGGGGAACTGCCGTGAAGAATCCACGGAGAATCATAATGTTGCCCGACAACTGGAACGCGGTTTGCACCAGTATGACACCCGCCAGGCTGTCGATCATATTGATTCCGAATTGTGTCATCTGCCTTAAGACGAAGTAGACTGGCAAGATGGCCACGTTGATGGGAAACATTAGCCCAAGGGTGAAAAGATTGAAAAAGAAATTTTTGCCGCGGAATTCCATGCGCGCGAAAATAAAAGCCACCAACGAGCACACAAGAACAGTAATCGCCGTGGTAGATAGCATGACGATCAAGCTGTTTTTCATCAATCGCCAAAAACTGGACGTAGATAAGATGTTGATGATATTGTCCCAGTTAGGCGGATTAGGAATCGAGTATGGATTGGAATACATCTGTCCTGTGGTTTTCACACTGCCAAAGAGCAGAATCACAATGGGAATGAAAACCATCGTTGACGTGACCGTAAGGATGATATATTGGATCATCCTTGGAACATTTTTTTGCATCCAGCGAGGGGTGGGGATGGGTTTGCGCATGAATGGTCCCTTTCTATAAACCGGTGAGATAATCAGGTTTACGGGTTAACTGCAGGTAAACGAGTGAGAAGATCACACAGATGATAAACATGATGATCGCGACAGCCGATCCATATCCGAATTGAAATCTGACAAATCCAAATCGGTACATGTAGGTCGCCATCGTCTCACTGGCGTTTACTGGTCCACCCCTTGTCATTACCCAAACTAGAATAAATTGCTGAATGGATCCTAAAACTGACATATAAACGGAAGTTTTTATCGTGCTGCCCAGCAATGGTAAGGTGATGAAGAAGAAATTTTGAATAGAATTCGCGCCATCCATGCGAGCAGCTTCTTCAATTTCCAATGGAATGTTTTGAAGCCCGGTGAGATACAAAAGCAAATGAAAACCGAAGTATTTCCACGTTAGAGCAATAAAGACAGCGATAAGAACCACGTTCATATCGGCGAGCCAATTGACTGGGGATAAACCCAATTGAACCAAAATGCCGTTAATAAAACCGCGTTCTGGATCTGGATTGTAGAGCAACATCCACATGATGCCCGTATTGACCTCAGAAAGCACGTAAGGTAGAAAGAACGTCGTCCTGAACAAAGCTCTACCCGGCAGATCACGCCCGACCATCGTCGCCAACACGATCGCCGCAGGAAGCTGCACCGCCAACGAGAGCACAATGATTATCAAGACGTTTTTTACAGATTTTAAGAATACGACATCATCAAGGACTTTCTTATAGTTTCCCAAACCTACGTTATTGACCGCGGCTCCCAGACCTTTCCAGTCAAAAGTGCTGTAGTAGACTGAACGGAATATGGGATAAATGACAAACAGCAGGAAAATAACGAGAGCGGGTAACAGAAAAAGGACAATAACCAACCGATCATTCGCATGACGCGAGTTGCGGGAACCTTTCTTAGGCAAGACAAAATTGCGAGTGGTAGAATTGGATTGCATTATGGTCTTTCTCTGCATTTTGATCTAATCAGGGGTCCGGGCAAAATCGGCTTTACCCAATACAGCCCCGCAGAACGCGTTTGCTGCCCCGTTTTATTTTGCTGAAGACACCTGAGGAACGGAAAATTCAAGGTTTTGACAGGTGCGTGTCGGTAAAGATCTCCTCCACGCACCTGTCAGATCTATCACTGCTGGTTATTGAGACAGGAAACCGGCTTCGATTTCGGCGCAGACTTCTTCTGGCGTTGCTACACCAGCGAAGAGCTTCTGCACAGCGTCATTGATGATGCCACCCATTGCGGAGGGCAAAACCTGGTCAAAATACAGTTGATAGTAAGTGGAATTGGCAACTGCTTCGGCAACCATCACCATGTTGGGATCGGTCAGAGCTTCGCCAGCACCCTTGGCTACCGGGATGCCGGTATTGGAGGCAGCGATGACTTTTTGATTCTCAACCGAGGTCAGGTATTTGACGAAGTCGATGGCTTCGGGCTCAGCGTTGACGCCGATGGCAAAGCCATTACCGCCACCAATGATATCGGTTACAAGCCCCGCGCCACCCTCAACTGCCGGGAAGGAGAACATGCCGAGATTCTTAACACCGGCCAGATCGGCGCTGTTGGCAGCCTGAACGGAAGGTGACCATTGCCCGCCAAGTTCCATAGCGGCTTTGCCATTGCCAAACGTAGCGTTCATTTCATCGTGGGTCGCGCCCAAGAAACCTTCCTGGAAGTAACCGCCATCAACGAGTTTCTTCAGCTCATAACCAGCCTGAACAAACGCCTCGTCTTCAAACGAGCCGGTACGGGCATCGCCAGTGGCAGCTGCTGCGGCAAACGCCTCGGCGCCGCCAATACGGGATACGAGGTAAGCCCAAATGTGCATGCCAGGCCATTTGTCGCCCTCACCCACGGAGATTGGGGTGATGCCGGCAGCTTTTAATTTTTCGCACGTGGCAAGGAATTCGCTCCACGTGGTGGGAACTGTGTCGATTCCAGCCTGGGCGAAGAGGTCTTTGTTATACCAGAAGGTAACTGCGCCCATATCCCAGGGAACGCCGTAGTTCTTGCCATCCACAGCGAAGGCATCCAAGGCACCGAGGCTGTTGCGCCATTCGCCGCCATTGGCGTCAAGATCAGCGGTGATGTCTTTCAATAAACCGGCATTAACCTGCTCGATCATGCCACCCTGACCCCAAGATTGGAAGATATCCGGAACTTCACCAGATTGCATCACGGTGGTCAGTTTGGTTTTAAAAGATTCGTTCTCAAGGACGGTGATCTCAATTTTCACATTGGGGTGGGCGGCCATATAATCATCAGCCATCTTCTGCCAATCAGAAAGAGCAGGGTCCTTGGTAGAAATGTGCCACCAGGTGATGGTCACTGGTTCAGCGGCAGCGGCCGGGGCTTCAGCGGCAGCAGCCGGAGCTTCAGTAGCAGCGGCCGGAGCTTCAGTGGCAGCGGCCGGGGCGTCAGCAGCAGCGGCCGGGGCTTCGGTAGGAGCGGCACAGGCAGACAGCATGAAAGCTGCGATGAACACAAAGCTGAGTAGAGTGTACAACTTACGAGCCATGATTCTTCTCCTTATCGGGTTACGGAAATGGTATAATCTTAACGTGCGGAGAAGTCCTCCACACGATTTGGCAGGTCTCCTTTTAGCTCACCAGGGTCAAAGAGAAGACCTGCTGTTTTTTACAATTGTCTTGATTCCCTCTCACCTCCTTTTTCTGTGCAAATAGGCTGCCCAAAATATTCGAGCATTAATTTGGGCATTGATCTTAATCCCTGGCGTCTATCGCTCGACAGGAATTTCGAATCACCAATCGTGTCTGCATTCGATAGGTTTGCTCATCAAGAGGTATTCCATTGATAATCTTGATCAGCATTTGCGTGCCCATATATCCCATTTCAGAGATAAATTGATCCACTGTGGTTAGTCCCAGGTATTTTGATTCGGGAATATTGTCAAAACCAACCAGAGAGAGATCTTCTGGGATGCGCAGCCCCATCTCTTCCGCCACTTGAAAAACTCCCAAAGCCATCTGGTCATTCGACGCAAAGATTGCCGTAGGGCGGTTTGGCAATGAAAGTAACATTCGAGAACAACTGATACCCGTCTCGGTGGTGAAATCGCCTGAGGCGATTAATTTTTCGTCAATAGGAATGTTGGCTTTCTTTAGGGAATCTCGGTAGCCAAGCAAGCGGCGGTTTGAACTCTCCAGTTCGACACGCCCGCCGATATATCCAATCCGTTTGTGTCCCAATCCGATCAGATATTCCATTGCTTCCATTGAGCCCTGATAATTGGTGGCGTGAACAGCAGGGTTTGTCGGGTTGCTCATGACTGGATCGATGGAGACAATGGGTTCATCGGTATTGAATTCACCCACTACAGGCGCAACAATGATGACTCCATCCGTTATGGATTTAGTTAAGAGCGAAACATATTTTCTTTCATGGTGCGCGCGGCCGCTTTTGCGCACGTTACCCGTGGTGTAAACCAGAAGGTCAAACTCTGATTCCGCGATTGCCCGGTTCACACCCTTCATGACTTCGATGGCAAAGGGATACGCAATATCTGGCATGATTAAGCCGATCAAGTTTTTCTTCTGGCTTCTCATGCTGCGGGCGGCCAGGTTGGTGGTGAAGCCCATTTCTTCTATAATTGAAAGGATGCGGCCTCGGGTTTCTTTGGCTACGTCAGATTTGCCGTTTAACGCGCGAGAGACCGTGGAAACGGAAACGCCAGCCGTCCTGGCAACATCTTGAATGGTAACCGATTGTTTTTCTTGATCCATGAAGGGAAGCCTCTTTCGGTAACGATGCCGGTATCGTTACCGGTATCGTTACCGGTATTATGGCATACATCAAAAAAAAATACAAGGATTTTTTAAGGTTAAAGATTTTCTCATCGATGGGCTTTCATCTATGGGAATATCAAGGGACGGATTTATGCTGGGTGAGAAAAGTGATATTTCTGAGACTTTAGCGAATTCATTTGCGGGATTGGGGAATTGGAACTACGCTTGCAGGCATCCGAGAAAGAATAGAAACGTTCCCCACGCATTATATAGATCGATTGGTTCAATAGAAACAGATCGCTCATCAAAACCTTTGATAGAGTTTTTTTAAGGTATTTGTTTGTTCGTTTTCTTCGTAGGCAGGCAAACTGTTACCATTACCTGCTTGCACTTGATCTTGTGGCATCCTACCCAACTGGTCTCGATAACACCCTATAATCCTTATTCACCTGTCGGCAGAGAATACAGCTCCTCTATCGTCATTCCAAAGGTATCACGGATGTATTGCACCATTAAATCCACGGAATGCTGGTAAACATCCTCGATCGCGGGATCGTTGTAGGCCTTGGTGAAGTATTCTTCCACGGTCTTGTCTTTGTAGCTGCACCAGATATCTTGATGCTCGCCGGTATCGATGAAGTATTCAAAACTCCCGCCGCCCTGGCTGTTATCGTCCACGCTGGCGATGAACTTTCTGTCGGCCGCGTGCCAGGTGATCACGATGCGATATTCATTACTGATGGGAGTGAAAAAGCGAACGTCAAACTCCTTCTCTCCCCATTCAGGGCGATGGACTTCCATGTTTACGTCGTCCAAAATGCTTTCGCCGCGATATTCATATAGATAGACCGCGTTGGGCTCATCCGCGTAGAAGCCCAGGTTCTTGAGATTTGGCGGCGCATACGGCAGCGCATACAACTTGGCAGGTGTCATGCCGAAGGTATCTTTGACAGTATCGTGAAAAATGCGCATGGGCGCGAGCAGCGGATCCTCGCCTTCCATGACCTCAAATGCCGCCCGCACCACCTGTTCGATATTCGCGCGGTCTTCTTCACTGATGTTGATGTCACCGCTGGGGGCGTCGTAGACGTAGTTCACGAGTTGTTCGCCGTCCTTATGGAACATGAAGACGTATGCGTCGAGATCGCCATAGTAGCCCAGTAACACCTTATAACCGCTCTCGGTATACATTGAGGTGCGGATGGTGTTGGTGAACCAACCTTCTGGAGGAGAACCCCAGGCGACATGGTGGATGGTGAAAGAAACATCCTCGCCGTCAAAGAACGCCTGGTGACTGTTGAAGTCCAGGTTGAATCCGAGTTCAGCCAGGGTTGTGGCAATGATGAAATCCTTCTCTTCGAGGTTTGGGTAAATGGTCTCGAGGGGGGACAGATCCTCAATGGAGGAGTTTGCCAGATAGAGCTGGCGCAGGTTGGTCAGCCCGGCCAGGGGAGTGAGGTCAGATATGGTCGAATGATCGAGCATGAGGACTTGTAAATTGATCAGGTTCGATAGCGCGCTGTACTCTTGAGCCTGGCTGCCGGAAAGGATCAGGAACTGGAGGTCCGTCAGCCCTGCGAGTGGCGTAACATCCGCGACGGGGTTACCAGCCAGCGACAAGGTGGTCAGTTTGGTCAGCCCCGCCAGCGGCGAAATATCGGTGACAACATGATTGGACAGGTCGAGGATTTCAAGATTGGTGAAGTTCTCCAGTCCGTTGAGATCCTTGATCGGTGCCTCTGCTGAAATGTAGCTTTGTAATTCATTGCTGAAATTCATCCTCGTCACCGCCTGTGCCTCAGCCAGGGTAATGTCGCCTTCTATTTTGCCCATTGAGCCACGTACCATTGCATCCAGCACCGGATCAACCAATGTTACGATGACGGGCACCGGCGTCGCAACGAGAGACGAGGTCGTCGTGACTTCCGCAACCGGGGTTGATGGGGGCGTTGTCACAGGGGGTGTGCTACAGGCTGCAAGGATTATGGTCAGCAAAACTGTTATCAGCTTATTATGAGATTTCATCATCGAAAGGAATCCTTAATTTATTTTGCCTGAACATGTGAAGATGGGCTAACAGGTGGGCATCCTTTTTGTCCCTATAAATTATGAGAATTTTATTCCCCTTTGTATTTAACACTTACCACCTGATCACAAGTTAAGCCGTGCAATTCAAAGGACATCACTTGTTGACGTTTAGGTTTGGTGAAAATATAAAACCCACTTCGGTGCGCTTGCATTGTAGAGGCGTGGTGGGCACTGTTGGAGTTTTCCGACCTGATGCTGGATGTGCTCTACAGCTTCCTGGCGCTATATTTTGTGGATATGGTCAATATGGACCCCGGAGGGGCGGCGATGGCCATCAGCGTGTGGACGGTGGTGGGCCTGGCGGGCGATTTTTTGCTCATTCCGTTGCTGGAGCGGGTGAAGGGGCTGGATTACCTGCGGGTGAGCGTGGCGCTGGAATTGATTCTTTACCCGGCCTTCCTGCTGGTCGAGCCTTTGTGGCTGTAACTGGTTCTATTGGGATGGCTGGGGATATTCAACTCGGGCTGGTACTTGATCATCAAGGCAATTTGTATAGTGACCTGGGCAAGCAGAGCGCGGCGATCCTGGTTCTGGATAACGCGGTTGCACTCATGGGCAGGTTGATCCCGCTGGGGTTGGGGTTGGCAGCGCAGAATTTTGGCCTGTATGCAGCCATGTGGTTGCTGCTGCTGGGCCCGCTGGCGCTGCTGGTGGGTCTGCCGAGGAAGATGGGTGACCAACCATCGAGAATTGCAGGTCGCTGTAAGGAGGTTTGAAGGAGTCTCAGGAAGGCCGCGCGCACAGGCTGGCCGAGCCGACACAAGGAGTGTGCCTAAAAAAAGATTTTCAACGCCTGCCCTAAGATTTCGTACTTGACTTTCGATCGGAAAAGTATACAATGATCCTTAAGTTTGATCGTCAAACAAACAAATTTCCCCCTAGGATGTTATGGCTAAACCAAAAACTGCCAACCAAACGCTTGTTCGCGAGATGAATGCGTCCATTGTCATGGATTGCATCCGTTTGTACGCGCCCCTATCACGGGCCGATCTGGCTGCCCGGACGGGATTGATGCGCAGCACCATTTCATTGATTGTGGACGAGTTGATTGGACACAGCTTTGTGCGCGAAATCCATCGCCAGGGCTCGAAGGTTGGCCGTCCAGGCACCCTGTTGGAAGTGAACCCGAACGCCGGGTTTGCTGTAGGATTGGAAGTCGGCGTGGATTTCCTGGCGGTCATCGTTACAAATTTTGTGGGCGAAATTCTTTGGCGCCGAACTCAGGCAACGCCAGAGAGTCAACATCAAATTGCCAAGCTGGAGCAAGTTGAACAAGTGATTGCCGAGGCACTGGAAGCAGGCAAAAGTCTTGGATTGCGCCCGCTGGGCATTGGCGTGGGGGTGCCAGGTTTGGTAGATGCGGAACAGGGCAAACTGGTGTTTGCGCCCAACCTGCACTGGATGGACGTGCCTCTGCGCCTGATTTGGACGCGTCGCTTTGGCCTGCCGGTTTTTGTGGAAAACGAGGCCAACTGCGCCTGTCTGGGCGAGTATTTTTATGGCAATGCCCGCAACATTGAAAATTTTATTTTCTTGAAGACCGGCGTTGGTTTGGGGGGTGGGGTGATGATCGACGGCAAGCTCTTCCGTGGCGCCAACGGCTACGGCGGGGAGATTGGGCATATGGCCCTGTATAAAGGCGGGGAATTGTGCGCTTGCGGACGGCATGGCTGTTGGGAGACCTATGTGCGGCCGTCCAATCTGTACAGGGATATTATCCTGCGGCTAAAGGACGGCAACAAGAGCATGATTGCCGATCTAGTTGGTGGTGATTTGTACAAGATCACGATGGACGAAGTCATCGAGGCGGCGCAGCAAGGGGACGCGGTCGTTCTCTCCGTATTAGAAGATTATGCCAGGCATCTGGCGTTCGGAATTTGCAACCTTATCAATATTTTTAATCCCGAACTGGTCATCTTAGGTGGTACATTGAGTGGAGCCGGCCAATGGTTGGTGCCGGCTATTAACGCTTCTATGCAGCAAAACGTCATGCCCCCTTTGCGCAACATAACGCGTATCGAAGTCTCTGCCCGGGGAGAAGACGCTTGTTTATTAGGGGCGATAGCTCTCGTTCTGGACGATATTCTGCGCGAACCCCTGGGTTAACCCCCAGCCTGGTTCGGAGAATTTTGGCCAGGGCGAGATTCTCCGTTGAACAGTCTCTGGTAGCGCTGGAGTCTATGAGAAGAAAACAGGAGGTGATCAGGAGAAAAGGAGAAGCTGTTCTGTCTACGCCGTATTCAATAATCTGATGGTTTCTATTTGGAGGGAAAATTATGAAAGGCAAGTTCAATCGTACGATTATGACCCTGGTAGGGTTGCTGGTGATTGCAAGTATGCTCTTCGGCTGTGTACCTGCGACGCAGGCGCCTGCCGCTGAGGATACGACCGCAGCTCCTGCCGCGGGAGAGAAGATTAAGGTCGGTTTGTCCTTCTCTGACTTCGCGACCGAACGCTGGAAGAACGAAGAGGTTCTGCTGCGTGGTTTGTTGGAAGATCTTGGATACGAAGTTCTGTCCCAGGAAGCCAATCACGACGTGAAGGCGCAGAACGATCAGATCGACAACATGGTCAGCCAGGGCGTGAAAGGCCTGATCGTGGTCGCGGAAGATGGCGACGCGGTTGTGACCTCGGTGGAAAAAGCCGCCGATGCAGGCGTGAAAGTGATCGCTTATGACCGCCTGATCAAGACCCCCAAGATTGCTGCATATCTGTCCTTCAACAACGTGGAAGTTGGCCGCCAGCAGGCGGACGGCGTGATGAAGGCCATCGACATCGAGAACTGGGACGTGGCCGCGAACGGCAAGGTCCGCCTGGTGAAGTTGGGCGGCTCCCCGACCGACAACAACGCGATCCTGTTCCGCAAGGGCCAGGACGAAATCCTCGCCAAGTACGAAGACAAGATCGAAGTGGTTGCCGACCAGTGGGTTGACAACTGGGATGCTGCCAATGCTCTGAAGCTGATGGAGAACATCCTCACGGCTGCCGGCAATGACATCGACGCGGTGGTGGCTTCGAATGACGGAACTGCTCTGGGCGCCTTGCAGGCGATGAAAGCCCAGGGTCTGGCTGGTGTCGTGCCGATCTCGGGCCAGGACGCCACGGCCGATGGCTCGAACAGCATCGTGCGCGGCGAATTGACCGTCTCGATCCTCAAAGACATCCGCAACCTGTCCCCGCTGGCTGTCGAAACCCTCGACACTCTGCTCAAGGGCGGCACGGTTCCTGGTATGGCCAACTACACCATGGCCGAGCTGACCAACGATCCCGCCTACCAGGGTGAGGTTCCTTGCTTGTTCCTAGAGGTTCAGCAGGTCAACAAAGACAACCTGTACGACCTGGTGGTCAAGAGCGGCTTCCAGCCCTACGACGATGTCTATCGCGACATCCCAGATGATCAGAAGCCGCCAAAACCCTAGGGTTTTAGCTGAAAGGCAATCCCCCGAGTTCGGCTTTAGACGCTAAGAAGTCGAACGACTAAGTCAAAAGGGGGTCTGCGGCTCTCGTAGACCCCCTTTTGCAAACTCTCTAAAAATAGTTGTACCTTATATAAGATACAATCCTATATAATAATTAATCGATTGTTTACTCGGTTCTTTCACCTGAGTCATTATGGATGAATGGAAACTTCTAGCACTTCGGTCAGTAGAAAGCCTGGCTGATGAAGGAGCATTCCGTGAGCGATGATATTATTCTGGATATTCGCAATGTAACAAAGACGTTTCCTGGCGTGGTCGCGCTGAATGATGTGTCGATGCAGATAAAGCGTGGGGAGATTCACGGCTTGTGTGGTGAAAACGGCGCGGGAAAGTCGACCCTGATGAAAATTTTGTCGGGGGTCTACCCCTATGGTACATACGAGGGGACGATCCTGTATGACGGCCGGGAGTTAAAGCTGGGAGAAGGGGCGATTCAGCAGGCGATGAAAGATGGTATCGCCATCGTGTACCAGGAACTGACCCTGGTGCCGAACATGACCGTGGGCGAGAATGTCTTTTTGGGCAAAGAGCCAACCGAGGCTGGTCTGATCAACTGGAATAAGGTGTATTCCGACACTCGGGAAATTTTGACCAAGTATAAGCTGGACGTGGTTCCCCAGGTGCCGGTGAAAGAGCTCGGCGTGGGTAAGATGCAGATGGTGGAGATTGCCAAGGCGCTCTCTGAAAACGCAAAAATTCTTATCCTGGACGAACCCACCAGTGCTTTGAACGAAGCCGAAATCGAAAAGTTGATGGAGATACTGGAAACGCTGAAGAGTCACGGCGTGACCTGCATCTATATTTCCCATAAATTAAACGAATTCTTCCGCATCACCGATTCGATAACCGTGCTGCGTGATGGAAAAACAATCATTTCTAAGCCGACCAGCGAGCTGACCCAGGAAGACCTGGTGCGCTACATGGTAGGGCGAGAAATGAAAGAGCGCTTCCCCAAGCGAGAAAGTCGCCCCGGAGAGGTAATTTTTGAGGTCAAGAATCTACACGCCACCGACCCATTAGACTCGGGCCGCAAGGTGCTGAAAGGGGTCAACTTCGAACTACGCAAGGGCGAAATCCTGGGAATAGCGGGCTTGATGGGCTCGGGGCGCACCGAACTGGTGACGACCATCTTTGGTGAATATGCAAAGATCACCGAGGGTTCCATTGTGTTGGAAGGCAAAGAGTTAAAAATCAACAGCGCGCATGAAGCCATGTTGCAGGGGATCAGCCTGGTTCCCGAAGACCGCAAGCGTCAGGGGCTGGTGCTGATCCAGACCATCCTAAAGAATGTATCACTGCCTAACCTGGATAAATTTGCGGCATTCTTCCGAATTAACAGTGACGCCGAGTATTCTGCCGCCAGCCAGCAGGCTAAGAACCTGGCGATTAAAGCGCCAAACCTGGATGTTGAGGCCGAGACCTTATCGGGCGGCAACCAGCAGAAAGTGGTCATTGCCAAGTGGCTGCTATCCAATCCCAAGGTATTGATCATGGATGATCCTACTCGGGGAATTGATGTTGGGGCAAAGTTTGAAATTTATAAGTTGATGAACGATCTGGCCGAGAAAGGCGTGTCCATCATCATGATTTCCAGCGACCTGGAGGAGGTGCTGGGGATGAGCGATCGGATCATGGTGATGTGTGGAGGGCGTTCAAGCCCGACGCTGGAGCTTGAAGAAGCAACTCGAGAATATATTATGAAACTGGCTACCGGGGTTGCCTGATCGACCTTGCTGGGTGGGTTGAAAATTCTAAGGAGGAAGTATGGCTGTTACGCCTGAAATAAAAAAGCCTGATGAAGAACTGGGTCTGCTGGGAGAGTTATCCAAGCGGTTCCGGCAAAATATGCAAACCTATACGATCATCCTGGCGTTGATCGGCATCTGGGTGTTCTTTGCAGTGTTGACCAAGGGCTCATTCCTGTCGGCGCAGAACTTTTCAAACCTGTTCCGCCAGATGACGGTGACATCGTTTCTTGCCATTGGCATGGTGCTGGTTATTGTCACTGCCGGTATCGACCTTTCGGTGGGTAAGGCAGCCGGGTTTGTCTCGGTGATGGTGGCTTTCCTGCAGGCACGTTTTTGGGTGCAAACCATCCCGATTGCAAACCCGATTGTGATGGCGATTTTGTCTGTGATTATCGGCATCATCATTGGGGTTATCTTTGGAGCGCTGCAAGGCTCGATTATTGCGTACCTGCGTGTTCCGCCCTTCATTGTGACCCTGGGCGGCCTTTTTATTGCCCGCGGGTTAATCCTGTGGCGCACGGAAGGCAAGACCATCCCGGCCAACCAGGTGGGCTTTGACTATATTGCCCAGGGCTATTTACCCGACCTGGTTGGGTGGATTATCGCCGCGCTGGTGGTGGCTTTCTTGTTCTTTAGTATGGTCACCGGGCGAAAACGCAAACGCCAATACGGCGTGCATGTGCCGAACTTCGCTTATGATATCCTGTTGACGGGCTTCTTCTCCGCGCTGGTGTTGGTTTATGTGTTCATGGTCAACCAATACAAGGGCGTGCAGGTGCCGGTAGCGCTGTTGGCAGTGGCTTCGGTGCTCATGTCTTATGTGGCCAATAACACTCGCTTTGGGCGCTACACTTATGCGATCGGCGGCAACCGTGAGGCGGCGCGCCTCTCGGGCATTAACATTAAGAAAACCCTCTTCATGGTCTATACGGTGATGGGGTTGCTGGTTGGCGTGGGCGGCGTGGTGTTGGCTTCTTATGTGGGCTATGGCACGATTGCAGCGGGTGAAGGCTACGAGTTGGATGCGATCGCCAGTGCCATCCTGGGCGGCACCTCTCCGACGGGCGGTTCCGGCACGATCTTTGGCGCGTTGATCGGCGCGTTGATCATGTCCAGCCTGACCACTGGTCTGCAAATGCTCAACGTGCAGCCGTACGTGCAATACATGGTCAAGGGTGTTGTGCTGGTGCTGGCTGTACTGTTAGACGTTGCTTTCAAGAAGGGTAAAGCTTAAACTTTTTTTCCCTTTCTCTCCTTCCCCGCAATTCTTGGATTGCGGGGAATGCAGTTTAAGGCGTTCTTGTAGACGCTAAATTTCCTGGGGCTGTCCACTCTGTAGAGACAGCCCCACTTACATCCCTGAAGTTCAGGGCGTGCCGGTAGCCCGAAGCCGGGAGCCACTCCATGAAGCATAAATCTCCGAAGAGACCAGCGCCCCAGGTATCTTAGCCGTCACAATCGAACACTGCCAAAGATTCGCTGGCACGGTAAAGCAACTAAAACCATCACAGGCAAGTTCGACGGGCAGGCCCACCATCCACATATAGTCAAAATCACGCCACATCAAGCATCGTCGTCGGAGGAATGAGCCGAAACTTGAGGAGTGTCCAATTCCAAGCGAAAAGAGTTTCCCGGCCCGCCGGTGGGTCATCGAATGGACTTTTGGATGGTTAGCCAAGCGCCGCAGTATCAAAATCCAGTGGTGCAAATTCAATCCACATTTCTAACTGCCTATAGCATTATTCCACAGTACGAGCAGTTAATCCTTCTGCTTCTTTGATGTTCAAAAATCCTTCAATAGCAATTGATAGTTTCATTGACGAACCTGAAGGTTTTCGGTTTATTACAAAATCCTCCAAAAAAGAAAATTTTATAATCGAAATCCACCGGGCTAATAAAAAACCGGAGATTGTTGGTCTCCGGTTTGCTCTAGATAGCGGGGAGTGGATTCGAACCACTACCCTAAAGGGTACTAACGTGACCTCCGGGTTACAAGAGATTTTCCTGGTTTCGGAACGTTTTGAACGCAGGCTGCGCATTTTTGCCTGGTCTGAGGGACGCTCTTCTGAAGGGGCCGGAGGATCTTTGGTTACGAGTTATTAGACGTATGATAGCGACTTTTTATGACCGGGTCAAGTGAGACTTTTTTCGCGGTTACAGTCACAAAAATCCATAGAAGGGGTTGAAAAAAGAGAGAGTTCCAGTCAATATTGAAGTTGGCACAAACAACAAAGAAAGGAACTCTCGATGACAGACGAAGCTGTCCATATCAGTATAACCATAAAAGTGGAAGGTGTGACCAAGGAAATTGAGGAAAAAGTGCTTG
>NZ_LGCL01000027.1 GCF_001306115.1 Ornatilinea apprima
CATCGGCTCGTTTCGGTGGTTCTGGTATAAGCGGTTTGATTACTTTCCATTGTTCGTCTGTAAGGTCCATCGGCTCGTTCCTCGTGAGGATTTGAGCCTGAGTTTACCATTTTTGAGATAGCTTCTAATCAACGCCATAAGAGATATTATTTTACCAGCCCAAATGGGTTGGCAGGCAAAAATGGATGGTAATAAATAAAGGGGAAAATTAAAATTGAACCAGTGTAAAAAATCCCAGGTTCCATTCCATAATGCAATTGCGCCCGGCGCGTTTAGCGGCATACATGGCCTGGTCGGCGTGTTCGATCAATTGCTCCAGATCGTCCTCTGCTTGCCGGCTCGCCAGCCCAACGCTAAGATTAATCTCGATAAACTGGCGGTCAATCTGGAAAGGGTGTTTTGAGACGCGCTCGAAAAGGCGCTGGGCAATGGCGGATGTTTGCGCAGGGGTGGCGCCAGGCAGCAAAATGATGAATTCTTCGCCGCCAAAGCGGCAGACCACATCCATCTCGCGCACTGCTTCGGCCACCCTCGCCGCGCATAGCTTGAGCACCTGGTCGCCCACCAAGTGCCCGTAGGTGTCGTTGATTTGCTTGAAATGATCGAGGTCGAACAGAATCACCGAGATGGGCAGTTGCTGCGCGCGCGCATTATCAATTTCTATCTGGGCTATCTCGTAAAAGAAACGCCGGTTCGTGATCCCGGTCAGCGGATCGAGCTGTGCCTGGCGGCGATAGAGATCTTCGCTTTTGCGCAGCGCGTCTTCCACTCTACGGCGCTCGATTATCTCGCGTTCCAACTGTAGATTCTTGAATTGCACAATTTCCGCTTCTTTTCGCGCGTTCTGGGCTCGAAACAAGGCTTCATTCGTGCGCAGGCGGTGAGCAGTGATTTCGGCAGTGATTTCGGCATCCAACCGGTGAAACTGGCGGTGATGTTCGAGCGCCAGCTGATATTGCTGCATTTGATCGTAAATCTGCGAGAACAGGTCGTGCAGTATCCGTAAATGCATCTTGTACTGCGTATCTTTGATTAACGTGTAGGCTTCTTTCACGCACTGCAAGGCAGCCTGTACCTGGCCAATAGCCAGCAAAGAGCGCGACTTCAACTGCAACAATTCCACTTTTTCGTCCTGCAAGCCCTCGGCCTCGGCAATGCGCAAGCCAATATCATAATGGTCTATCGCGGCGGTATGATTTGACTGCCTGGCTTCACACGCTCCATTGGCTAAATGGCTGTGCAATTCCATGATGGGCGCGAGCTGTGTGTGGCTCACCTGCTGGAATTGGGCCAGATATTCGAGCGCCAAAGGGTAATCTTCAATATCTAATGCGGTTTGGACTAAATTCATGAACGACATTCCATACCACAATGTATTTTGTGTTCGTTCAAACACCGCGGCGCTGCTTTTGAAAAAACGGGTGGCTTCTTCATGCTCTTTCAGGTACAGGTATAACCCCCCCAGATTAATGAGGATATAGCCTTGCAAGTCAGCATCGTCGAGCTGAATGGCCAGGTTTTGAGCGTGAATCAGGGTTTCCATCGCCAGGCCGTATTGGTCCTGGCAGATATAGGCGCCGCCCAACCCGCACAGGGCGTGCGAAAGCAGCCAGGAGTGATCCAGTTGGCGGGCAATTTCAAGTGAAGTGAGGTATTTCTCCTGTGCTTCTGCAAAAAGGCCCTGCCGCAGCAGGATATTGCCCTGCAGCATCAGCCCGCGCCCGGTTTCAAAGATCAATTGAGGGTCGTTCGCGATCCACGCCAACGCCTGCTCAACCCACTGGTTGCTCACTTTGGGATGAGAGTCTTGCAAGCGATCGGCCAGGTCTAAAGCCAGCCTGACTTTGTCGGGAATTTCTGTCGCCTGGTCAATCTTCCGTTCGAGAACTTGGTATTCATCCGATAAAGACATTTTCACCTATGTACAGGCATTTTCATTATTATCGGTAAATATGTTGAAAACTTCAACCCAATTTACATCCACCGGGTTTGGCCAGGATTCTTCTTTCTATTCAATGTTCAAGAAACAGATCAAGAAATGAATATCCTTCTTGTTCGCATTTACCATGAAGCGCCGAACGAAGAATGAGGGGGAATATCATGAAGGAGAACAAAGCGAACCGGATTATGTCCCAACGAATTTAGGCGAATGCCTTTTTGCCTGAAAGTAAAAAATACCAAAGCTTAAGGACGTACACTTCCTATTCCCAATCGTCCGAATGATAGTGGCGCAGGTGTTTGATTTCGCCGTGCTGTTTTTTGCTTGCCAGCCGCCGCGCTTTGGCAATGATGGTGGGATGGGTGGCCTTGCGCGCGCGGTTTTTTGGCGGCCTGGCCCAGCAATTTAGCCAGCCGATGCAGGGGTCGAAGTGGTTCTGCTCCTGGGTGCGGTACTGCGCTGCGCGGATCACCAGCTCACCGGTCTGTTGGCACGGTGGAACTACCCGGCCGGCCGGCAGTCTTTCATCTGCGAGATCAAAAACAGACTGATGAGCAGCAAAGCGGCGGCCAGCAACAGCGCCGGGGTGAACGCGCCATTTTCGGTTTTGAGCATTTCCATAATATAGACAAAGACCACCGAAGCCTGGCCAAACAACTGAATCAGGCCGTTTGAGGTGCCCTCAGGGGTGGGGTGAGTGATCTCCGCGGCGTACTGCATGCCGATGGGATTGGCGCTGACCAGGAAGAACCCGAAGGCAAAAGCGCAGGCGAACAGCAACCAGCGGTCAGCGGCGAAGGTGATTCCCAGCAGGAAGGGGATGGACAGCGCGAACCCCAGCAGAATGTAAGGCTGGCGCTTGTGCTGGCGGTCTGAGAAGGGGGGAATGATGACCGCGCCCAGCACACCGCCCACCAGCATTAGCGCGCCTAAAATGCCCGCGTCGTTGGGAGTAAAGCCGCGCGGGCGGATGATATTCTCGACCCAGGTGGTAACGCCGTTGAAGATGCCCAGGCCGATGAAAGAGACAAACAAATACAGCCAGAAGTTCTTCACCTTCAGGGCGTGTTTCAGCCCGTCCAGCATTAAGGCGCGAGTCTCCAGCCCGGCCGGGCAGGGCGGGGTCGCCGGTTTTTCACGGGCGAAGAGAACAAACAGCACGGCAGAGAAAGCGGCAATGCCGCCGTAAATCAGTTGAACGTTGGGAATGCTGATGGTTTCGCTCAATATCGGGGTCAGCACCATGCCCAGGGCGGTGCCTACCAGGTTGGCCAGCGTGACCAGCCCAACCGCCGTGGCGCGCTCTTCGATGCTGAACCACTGCGCGGGGACCTTGGTCCAGGCGTTGAGCAGGAAGGGCTGGGCGGCGGCGATACCAACCGTGGACCATAACACCAGGCTGTAATTGGCGCCTGCCAGCCCGCGCAAAATGCCAAAAACTCCCATCAGCACCGCGCCAATGCTCACCGTCAGGCGAAAGCCGTACGTGTCTATGGCCCACGAGACGGGAATGGAAAGGGGAATAAAGGCGATCATGAAACTCATCGCCAGAAAGCCGATTTGCAGATCGGTTACCCCGTAGAATTGCGCGGCAATGCCGGTGATCGGCGCGTACCCAATCCACAATACCTGAATGGTGAGATTGATGAACATGAACACCGCCAGTACAACCCAGCGGTAAGGATACAGGCGGAACGATTGGTCTGCAGGTTTATCCATTGGTTCACCCATTGAGCTGCTGATAAATGCTTTTCATCTGGCGGTAGGTGCGGGTAAAAATTTCAAAGCGCTGATTGTAAAGCGCGTGGTTGGCTGGGTCAGGTTCATAGACTTGCTTGAAGCGCATCAGAGAAGGCACATCCCGGAAGGTGATTTCTCCCAGGCCCGCTGCGCCGATCCACGCCGCGCCGACAGCGTTGGCGTAGATGGGATCGGCCACCTGCTTGATTTGCAGGCCCAGCACATCGCTGATGATCTGGCACCAGATGTCTGACTGCGCCCCACCCCCTACGATGTGAATGGCGGGGATGGGATGGCCGATGAATTTTTCCACGGGGGCCATTAACCAGCGTGTGTTGAACGCGACGCCCTCTAAAAAGGCACGGATGATGTCTTCGCGGTTATTGTGCAAAGACAGGTTGAAAAGACCGGCGCGCAGGTTTTTATCCTCCACCGGGGCGCGCTCGCCCCAAATCCAGGGGGTGTACAGCACACCGTTGGCCCCGGCCGGCACGCGCGCGGCGATTTTATCGAGGTATTTGAAAATATCCGGGATGTTCTCTTCTTGCAGGAGCTCGTCTTTGTTGTAGATGATTTTGTCGCGCAGGAAGGTGAGGTTGCCGCCAGCGGTGGCCTGCAGCGCGGTGAGCAGGTATCGCCCTGGCACGGCGCAGGGCAGCGAAGCGAGTGAGGCGACCACGTCGGTTTTTTTGTAGGGCACATGCGCCGCGATCCATGATGAAGTGCCCAGATAAAGGTGTGGAACGCCATCTTCCACCGCGCCAGAGCCAATTGCCGCGGCGGTGGTGTCGATGGCGCCGGCCACCACCTGCACCCGCGACGAAAGCCCCAACTCGGCGGCCACCGCCGGCAGCAGCGGCCCCAGCACGGTGGTGCAAGGCACAATTTCGGGCAGTTTTTCGGCCTCCACCCCGCAGCGGCGCACTAAAGCGGGGTGATAATGGATCTGATCGGGGCGGCGGTTGTCGGTAACCCACGATGTCATGATCGAATCGAAGGTGGCGGTAAAGCGCCCGGTCAGGCGCAGATTCAAATAGTCGAGCACGTTCAGGAATTTATAGGTGCGTTCGTAAATGTGGGGGTAGCGGTCGCAAATCAGGAGCATGTGGGCGGCGGGGTCTTTGCCCGTCATCGAGGGCATCCCGCCGGTCAGGTAGATCCAGCGGATGGTGTTCAGCAGGCCCGCGCCGGTCGGGTTCACCAGCCCTTTGAACTGCTTTTTCAGCGAGGCGGCCCCGCGCATATCCATCCACAGCACGCAGTTCATCAGCGCGTTGCCATTTTGATCGACCGGCACGGTGCCTTCGCCCTGGGTGGAACAGCAAATGGCTTGCACATTGTCTGCCGAGGCCAGCCCGCGGCTCATGAGCCGTTTGGCGGCTGTCAGAAAGGCCTGCCACCATTCCACCGGCGACTGCTCCACCCCGCCATCAGGGGTGAGGTAGAGTTGAACGGGGACGCTTTCCCAGCCCAGCACCTGCCCGCCAAGGGTGATCAGGGCCACTTTCATGCTTGAAGTACCAAAATCAACCGCCAGAAAAACGCGCTCAGAGGGCTGTTTCAAGGGCACGGCTCCTTGTGTATGTGGATTGTATCGAAAAGGGCGGCTTACTGCACGCCCTCAACACTGGAAAGCACCTGTTCAAAACGCGCCAGGGCGTCATCGATCACTTCGTCGGTATCGGCCATGCTGGTGTACATGCGGCTGCCCGCCAGGGTGATCAGGCCGTTAGCCATATAGGCCGCGCCCATTTCTTCCATCATGTGTTTGCGCGTCTTTAATTCGCGCGCCAGACGCACCGGGTTGCGCAAATCCAGCAGCATCACACCCGAGGTTTCCAGATGCACAATCGAACCCTGGTTGAAGACCACAAACGGCAGGTTATATTTGTCAATGATGGCTTGCAGGCCTTTGGTCAGGCGGTCACCGGCGCGCCCGGCGATCACCGCCGCGTTGGTGCGCTCCATCTCCAGCAGGGCGTGATAGCCCGCCACGCAAGAGATGGGGTTGGCTGACAACGTGCCGCCGATATAAGCGCGCTCGCCCGTACCGCCAATGCCCGCGGCAAAGCGCTGAATAACTTCCGCCCGCCCGCCAACACCGCCTGCCATGGGGTAGCCGCCCGTGAGGCATTTGCCGAAGACGGTCAGGTCGGGTTTTACGCCGAAATAACCCTGCGCGCCGCCCAGCCCCACCCGAAAGCCGGTTACCACCTCGTCAAAGATCAGCAGCGCGCCAAACTCATCGCACAGCTCGCGCACCTTCTGGTTGAAATCAAACGGCACAGGCCGGGTGCCGCTTTCAGGGCCGAGCGGTTCCACGATCACCGCGGCGGTGCCGCCGGTCAATTGATTCAGGAATAAGCGCCGGCGCAGCGCGCCCAGCGCGTTGGGGAAAAACTCCTGCGTATTGGCGCTGGCCCCCGCCGGAATGCCTTTGGCTTCCAGGCGGCCGGTGCCGGGGATGTGCAGGCCGTAGACCATTGAATCGGACCAGCCGTGATACGCGCCGCCGACCTTGATCACCTTGCGCCGCCCGGTGAAGGCGCGCGCCGCGCGGATGGCGGCCATCACCCCTTCGGTGCCGGAACCCAGCATGCGGAACATCTCAATGGAGGGCATGAATTTCTGGATCAATTGGGCAAGTTTTAATTCATATTCATGAAACAAACCGGTAACCGGCCCGCAGGATTGCAGCATTTCGATCACCTTCTCGCGCACCGGCAGGTAATTGCTGCCCAATATGGTGGGGCCGCCGGCCTGTAAAAAGTCGATGTAGCGGTTGCCGTCCACGTCCCACAGGTGGGCTTCGTCGGCGCGCTCAATGGCAATGGGAAAGGGGTAGTTAAACGCCAGGTTATGCTGAACACCGCCGGGGATGACCTTTTTGGCCTCATCGATCAGCGCTTTGGAGCGCGCGCAGCGGGTGTCAAAGTATTGCAGGTAGGCTTGCATGCGGTCGCGTCTCACCGGGCGCAGCGGCTGGCTGACGAGCCGGTTAAGCTGGCGGTAAACTTGATCTACATCTGGGTACTGCAAAATCGCGTAGGATTGGGTGTCTGACATACTTCCTCCATCAGGGGCTGGTTATTCTCCGCCGGTTTCAAAGTCTCCACGCTCGACCTTTTGCTGGTCTTTGCGCAGTTTGGCAAAGGCCACCTCACGCACCCACAGAGGTACTTTGCTGGCTTTCTTTTCTGCGCACAGGGAAAGCAAGTAGGCCAGGGCGCATTTTTCCAGCAGGGCCACATTGTGCATGGCGCGCTCCAGGTTGTGGCCCAACAGCAGCGCGCCGTGGTTGGCCATCATAAAGGCGTTGTGGTGGTTTTTTACATGGCGGGCGATGTTATTTTTCAGCATGGGGGTGCCCGATGGGGCGTAGGGAATGATCTCCACACTGCGGCCCAAAAAGCGCACCTGCTCATCGAAGAGCGCGGGGATGGGCGCGTTGATGATCGCCAGCGTGCTGGGGTATACCTGGTGGGTGTGGATGACGGCGTTCACATCGCCGCGCGCCTGGTAAATGGCAGCGTGCATGGCGCTTTCCACCGAGGGCTTGTGCGGCTCTTCCAGCGGGTTGAGGTCAAACTGCAGCACGCAAATATCGGCGGGGGTCATTTTCAAATAATCGAAATTGGAAGGGGTAATGGCCAGGGCGTTCTGGCCGGGAACGCGCACCGAAAGGTTGCCCCCGGTGGTGCTCAGATATCCGTCGTGAGTGAGCTGGCGCACAGCGGCAACCACCTTGCTTTTGACTTCCTCAAAAGGCGACATAAGGCAGGTCCTCCTTATTATCTTGACACTGTAAAGATTATAGAATCGAATCTTGACAGTGTCAAGATGCAGACTTAAAATGAATTCATGCCTGCCAAAGCGTATCACCACGGAGACTTAAAAAACGCGCTGATCAAAGCCGGGATTGAGATTCTCTCCACGGAAGGGATTGAAGCCCTTTCACTGCGCCGGGTGGCCGGCAAAGCGGGCGTCAGCCATTCGGCCCCCTACGCTCACTTCAAAGATAAGCTGGAGCTGCTCGCCACCATTTCGACCGAAGGATTTCGCCAACTGTACGAAGTTCTGGAGCAGGCCCACAAGACCCATTTCGATCAGCCCGACAGCCTGTTAAAAGAAGTGGCCTACGCCTATGTGCAGTTCGCTTTGGAATCCCCCGCTTGTTTTAAGTTAATGTTTTCTGGAATTTTGGAACAGGAAAAAGCCTTCCCCGAATTGTTGGAAATCTCGCGCAAAAATGTCGCGTTGCTCTCGGCCACTGTAACGCGATGTCAGGAAACCGGGCTGCTGCGCGAAGGCCCACAGGACACGCTGGCGCTCAGCATCTGGAGCCTGGTGCACGGCTTTACCATGCTGCTGCTGGAACAGCAAATTTCCCACGAATTGCTGGACCAGTATTCCCTTCGCGATCTGCTGAGCCAAACGCTCAACCAGGTAACCGCGCGTAATCTGGCCTAACCAACCCTCTTATTCCCAATCGTCCGGACGATAGCGGCGCAGGCGTTTAATTTCGCCGTGCTGTTTTTTGCTTGCCAGCCGCCGCGCTTTGGCGGTGACGGTGGGACGGGTGGCCTTGCGCGCGCGCGGCTTTTCGGCGGCCTGGCGCAGCAATTCCGCCAGCCGATCCAGAGCGTCGAAGCGGTTCTGCTCCTGGGTACGGTACTGCGCCGCGCGGATCACCAGCTCGCCGGCCTGGTTGACGCGCCGCCCGGCCAGCTTCAGCAGGCGCTGGCGCACGTCTTCGGGCAGGGAGGGCGATTCTTGGATGTTAAAGCGCAATTGCACCGCGCTGGAGACCTTGTTCACATTCTGGCCTCCCGGCCCGGCGGCGCGAATGAAGTCGAAATGCAGTTCGCTTTCGTCAATGGCGAGGGTGGGGGTGATGGGCAGCATAGGCTAAGTATATCAATAATTGAATTTCTTATCATCAAAGCTTGACTTGAAGGACGCAGTCAGTCAGCGAATGGTATCCAATCAGGGTTGATATTGGATGAATTATATAGGATAATAGACTCAAAGCGTCTATTATGTTATATGAAATCAATCATTCTTTCTTCTTTTGATTCCTTGCCCTACTTCACCATGGAAGCGGTGAAACAGCTTCTCGGCGTTGAATCCGTTGCCGCCGGAACCATTCAAACCGCGCTGTATCGCTGGATGAAAGCTGGACAAATCATCCAGTTGAAAAAAGGCGTTTACATGACGCGCCGCTTTTTCGAACAGCACCGCGCGATCGTTGATTTTGCGCCCATGGTCAGTGCGATTTTGATCCCCCAGTCCTATCTATCTCTGGAATATATTTTGCAGCGAAATGGCATATTAACCGAAATGACGTATCCGGTCACGGCGGTCACCCTCAAGCAGACCCGTGTGTTCGAAAACACACTGGGGACTTTTGCTTACCGTAATATCAAAGCAGACCTCTATCGGGGCTTTCTTTTTTCCGAATACATGGGGATTCCAATCGCCCAGGCAACAGTGGCCAAGGCTCTTTTTGATTTTCTCTATTTCCGCCCCTGGAAGAGCAGCCGGCGGCTGGCCGGTTATGACCTGGCAGAAGATTTGCGTCTTAACCTTGACGACTTCTCAGAAAATGACCAGGTTGAATTTGAATCCTTTGTGGAGATCAGCAAAAGCAAAAAGATGGAGCAGATATTGAAAGCACTGAGGAAAACCGTATGGCAACCTTAATCCAGTTAATGCAAAACGTCCTGTCAAAAAAAGACCCGTTACTGCCCAATGAAACCAAACGGGTAATCCTCAAGGAGTTTCTGCAGGCCTATACCCTCGATTTTCTCTACAATCACCCGGTCTACCGCAAGCTCAATTTTTATGGCGGCACCTGTTTGCATGTGATCTACAACCTGAACCGGCTTTCGGAAGATATTGACCTGGATAACAGCAGTGGAATTGATCTCAGTGTGCTTGAAAACGACCTGCTGACATTCTACCGCTCTACCATTGGGTATGCCGATGTGACCGCCAAAACCCAGATTGGGGAGTGGGGCGTGCGGCGCACTACCTTGAAGCTCCCGATTCTCTATGCTCTGGGCTTAACTTCGCATGCCAACGAACCACTGCATCTAAAAGTAGAGGTCAGCCAGCACAGGCAAATATCGATCATTCGCAAAACGCCGGTACTGTTATTTGGCAGAAGTTTTGTGGCTGCCCATTTTTCGCTGGAAACGATGATGGCCGGGAAGATGCTGGCCTGCCTGGAGCGTAACTTTCAGAAGGGCGAAGGATCTGCGATCAAAGGCCGCGATTTTTACGACCTGCTGTGGTTCATGCAGCAGAAAATCATGCCACTGGAGGAAAAGCTGGCCAAAGACGGCCGCCAGTCCTACACCATTCCATCCGCAATGGAATTACTGGGCGAAAAGGTTGCTGAAATGAAGCTCTCGGACCTGGCGGAGGATTTGCTGCCTTTATTTGAACAGCGGTCTTTCATCGAAGCCTGGCTGGAAGGGTTCAAGGAGAATTTTAGAGCATATGTAAAGAGTTATTATTGAGTATTCTTGTGAATCAAAATTAACAGCAAAAAAATGCTCTCAATAATTCGGTTGGGTTTTGATCATGTAATTCTTGGGCGATTTGAGCCGGCGGCGCGGATGAAGTTGAAATGCAGTTCGCTTTCGTCTCTGGTTCTTTCCTCAATACCAACATTGCAGGGATAAAAACGAGCTGTGTGCCGGACGCCAGCATTCCTTTTGGCGCTCACTCCTTCCCTCTTCACTTCCCTCCTTGGCCGGCTGGTGATTCTAGTATAATAAAACTATGCCCAAAGCAAACACGCTGTTAAAAGTATCCAATCTAACCAGGGTGTACGGAAGCCTGGCGGCGCTGGCTAACCTGAGCTTCACGCTGCAGCCGGGAGAAGTGTTGGGGGTGGTGGGGCAGCGTGGTTCGGGCAAATCCACCCTTTTTCGCCTGCTGAGCGGGGTGGAAATGCCCACGCACGGCGAGATCTGGCTGGCGGGCAGCCCGGTTATGCTCAGAACGCCTGCCGAGGCGCAAAGCCTGGGGATTGAAACGGTTCACCAACTGCCTGAGATCGCTGAAAACCTGAGCGTGCTGGAGAATGTTTTTCTGGGGCGCGAGATCAGCAAGCCGAAGGCGGTTCAAGTGCTGCCCAACATTGCAGAAATGTTGGAAGAGGCGCGAGAGCTGTTCAACGCGCTGGGCGCTGAGGACGACTTGATCTACGCGCGCTCGGCGAATCTCTCAGACGAGCAGCGCCAGATTGTGGCCCTGGCCAGGGCAATGATCCGCCCGGGGCGCGTGCTGCTGCTGGATGATCCGCTGCCGGTGCTGAGTTACGAGCGCCAGCTTAAGCTGCTGGAGTGCATCCGTGATTTCTCTGACAAGAATATTTCCGTGGTGCTCAGCAGCGATGATCTAAACCATATTTTCGCCGTGACCGACCGCATTCTGGTGTTGTATAAAGGCACGCCGGTGAAGTTCTGCCGCACATCAGAGACTACCCCGCGCGAAATTGTGGAATTGATTGTTGGCTCTAACCGCCAGGCGCAGGTTACGCCGGTGATTTGGGCCTTTGAGAACTATCACATCGCCCAGCAGCAGGCCGAAGAGTTGCGCCTGGCGCAGAATACACTGCGCCAGAATCTGGAGGAGCAAGATTCGCTCAACCGCCAGTTGATTGAAAAACTGCACGATCAGGTGGAAGCCGCCGACCGGCTGGCGCGCGCGCTGCAAGAGGCCAACCGCCGCCTGATCACCGAACGCGAGGCCGAGCGCAAGGCTCTGGCGCGCGATCTGCACGATCAGGTGATTCAAGACCTGCTCAGTTACAACTACCAGTTGGAAGAACTGGAAAATGAGACAGCCGAAACCCCGCAGCGTGAAGAGCTGGTGAAGATCCGCGACGGCATTCGCCAGGTGGTCAGCAGTCTGCGCGATGTGTGCAGCAATCTGCGCCCGCCCACCATCGACAGCCACGGCTTATCCGCGGCCATTCGCTCGCTGGCGCACCAATGGAGCGTGCAGACCGGCATTGAGGTGCATTTGAAAATTGACCCGGCGCTGGGGCGCCTGCCCGAGCCGATTGAGCTTTCGGTTTTTCGCATTTTGCAAGAGGGGTTAAACAATGTGCGCAAGCATGCCAACGCCACCCAGGTAAAGCTCTCGCTGCGGCGCACGCCCACCGCCAGCCTGGTGGTGCAGCTTTCAGATAACGGGCAGGGCATTTCCAAGCCGATCAACCTGGCCACGTTTTCAGAGGAAAAACATTTTGGTCTGGTGGGCATCAGCGAGCGCGTTTCGCTGCTGAGCGGCACCATGAAGGTCAACACCCAGTCCAACGGTGGCCTGGAGCTGTATATCGAAATTCCCAGCCCTTATCCTTCCATCAACAATTAATTTCCAGCGAGTCTTCAATGAGCTGCCGAAAGGTAGCTGCGTCGAGGTCTTTCTTGTCCAGAAAGGCAATCGCGCCGGCATCCAGCCCAATGCGCCGAAATTCGCGGTCGGGGTAGGCGCTGATTAGAATGATGCGCGTGGTTGGCGAAACCTGCTTGAGCTTGCGCACACAGCGAATGCCATCGTCTTCGCGCAACACCACATCTACAAACGCCAGCCGGGGAGCGATCTGGCGCGCCAGGCGCAAGGCCTCGGTGGTGTCTTCAGCTTCATACAGGCTGGCCGAGGGGTGAGTTTTCTTGAGCATGCGGCTCATTTGGGCGCGGTAGCGCGGATTGTCGTCAACCACCAGCACAGTCAGATCTTCCGAAGGAGCGATTTCTTCGCCCACGGCGGTTTTTTCCTGCGCGGGAATGGCCAGCAGCTCGGGGTGGTGGCTGGCGTAATTGTTGGCTTCCAGGCGGCTTTCAACCCCCAGAGCGCGGTACAACGCGGTGAGATGATTCTCCACCGTTTTAACACTCAACTCCATCACATGGGCGATCTTGTGATTGTTGTACCCCAGGGTGAGCAGGTAAAGCAGCTCGCGCTGGCGGCGGGTGAGGCTGGGCGCGGGAGAATCGTTGATCATGGTCTGGTGGTTAACCAGGCGGTTGACCAGCGGGTCAGAAATCCAGCGCCCGCCGTCGAGGACGCGCTGGACGGCCAGCAGCAGGTCAGAGAGGGGCTGGTCCTTCAGATGGTAACCGTTCACCCCTGCCGAGAGCAGGCCAATCACATACGACTGGTCGTCATAGGCGCTGACCACCAGAATTTTCAGGTCGGGGTAAAGCAGGCGGATGCGCTCCACGGCCTCGACCGGTTCAAAGTCCGGCATGTTGACATCCATCACCAGCAGATCGGGGGTCAGCGTTTTAATCGCCTGCATTAACTCCCGGCCGCTGCCCACTTCACCTACAATTTCAAGGTTAGAGAGGCCTGTCAGCGCGTCGCGCAATCCGGCCCGGATTAAGACATGGTCATCAGCGAGTAAGATTCGGTAGGTTTGCATGGGTCCATTAAGAGATGATTAAAAATTAGGGGGAATCCCCTAAAAAAAATTAAGGGATTAACCTGTTGTTAATTTAGGGAGGCAAGGGTTGTTTAGCCATCCGCGATATGGTTTCATTTAAATTATAGTGTATGCTTCTTGTCTGGTAAAGAAAGGAGGTTGGCTGACCACGGCTTTTTTCCAAACCCGTTCCAGGATTTGAGGAGACCCCGTAGGCAACACTAGCGCTTCTCATATCACCACGGGCAGCAAGCACACCTGGAGTGTTCCCCTCGTTGATGGAAAGCAGAGTGGTCCGCATGGTATCAGAAAAGCAGAAACCGGTTGTCGTCAAGATTTGACTCAATGTGTTTCAAAAAATTCTCAGGAGGATTGAACATGTTTAAGAAGAGATCGTTGTTTGTTGTGATGGCTATCATGATGATTGCCGCCACTGTTCTCGCGGCCTGCCAGCCGGCCCCGGCTCCCGAGGCTGCCCAGCCACAAGAAGGTGAAAAACTGGCTGTCGGTATTGTGCTGCCGACCAAAGACGAGCCGCGCTGGATTCAGGATGAAACCCGCTTCAAGGAAGCTCTTAACGCCGCTGGCTATGATGTTGAGATTCTGTTCAGCCAGGGTTCTTCGGCCAAAGAGAAAGAGAACGTAGAAGCCTTGATCACCAAGGGTGTCAAAGTTCTCATCATCTGCCCGCAGGACGGAACCGCAGCCGCTGCCGCTGCTGAAGCCGCTGGCGAAGCTGGCGTGAAAGTGATCTCTTACGACCGCCTGATCCGCGACACCGCCGCGGTGGACTACTATGTGACCTTCGACAGCCTGGCTGTGGGCGCGCAGCAGGCGCAGTACCTGGTGGACAACGCCACCGGCACCGGCAACCCGCTGTACCTGTATGCTGGCGCCGCGTCGGACAACAACGCCTTCATTTTCTTCCAGGGCGCGTGGGAAGTGCTGCAGCCCAAGATTGCTGACGGCACGTTCGTGATCAAGAACTCCAGCGAGGCTGTTGCTCTGCAAGACAAACTGGAACTGACCCGCGACGAACAGGCCAAGATCATCGGCCAAATCACCACCAACTGGGACTTCAACACCGCCAAGAACCTGGCCGAAGCCAACCTGACCACCGCCACCGCCGCCGACAAGGGCAAGGTCTTCATCCTGGCCCCGAATGACGGCACCGCCCGCGCCATCGCGGATGTGTTCGGAGCCGATCCCGACGTGACCGAGTACTTCGTTTCTGGTCAGGACGCCGAAAAAGCCTCGGTGCAGTACATCATCGATGGCAAGCAGTCGATGACCGTCTTCAAAGACGTGCGCACTCTGGTGAATGACGCCATCGCCGCCGCTGTGGCGCTGCTCGAGGGCAAAGAACCGGCCGCCAAAGGCTCTTACAACAACGGCGCCAAAGACGTTCCCGCCATTCAGTCGCCTGTGGTGACGGTGGACAAAGCCAACGTCAAAGCCGAATTGATCGACTCTGGTTACTACAGCGCAGCAGACTTCACTGGCCTTGAAGAAGGCGCCGCGGCCCCCGTTGAGGGTGGCAAGCTGGCTGTCGGTATTGTGCTGCCGACCAAAGACGAGCCGCGCTGGATTCAGGACGAAACCCGCTTCAAGGAAGCTCTGGATGCCGCTGGCTACGATGTAGAAATTCTGTTCAGCCAGGGTTCTTCGGCCAAAGAGAAAGAGAACGTAGAAGCCTTGATCACCAAGGGCGTCAAAGTTCTCATCATCTGCCCGCAGGACGGAACCGCAGCCGCTGCCGCCGCTGAAGCCGCTGGCGAAGCTGGCGTGAAAGTGATCTCTTACGACCGCCTGATCCGCGACACCGCCGCGGTGGACTACTATGTGACCTTCGACAGCCTGGCTGTGGGCGCGCAGCAGGCGCAGTACCTGGTGGACAACGCCACCGGCACCGGCAACCCGCTGTACCTGTATGCTGGCGCCGCGTCGGACAACAACGCCTTCATTTTCTTCCAGGGCGCGTGGGAAGTGCTGCAGCCCAAGATTGCTGACGGCACGTTCGTGATCAAGAACTCCAGCGAGGCTGTTGCTCTGCAAGACAAACTGGAACTGACCCGCGACGAACAGGCCAAGATCATTGGCCAAATCACCACCAACTGGGACTTCAACACCGCCAAGAACCTGGCCGAAGCCAACCTGACGGTTGCCACCGCCGCCGACAAGGGCAAGGTCTTCATCCTGGCCCCGAATGACGGCACCGCCCGCGCCATCGCCGACGCCTTCCTGGCTGACCCCGACGTGACCGAGTACTTTGTTTCCGGTCAGGACGCTGAAAAAGCCTCGGTGCAGTACATCATCGATGGCAAACAGTCGATGACCGTCTTCAAAGACGTGCGCACTCTGGTGAATGACGCCATCGCCGCCGCTGTGGCTCTGCTCGAGGGTACCGAACCGGCCGCCAAAGGCTCTTACAACAACGGCGTCAAAGATGTTCCCGCCATTCAGTCGCCTGTGGTGACGGTGGACAAAGCCAACGTCAAAGCCGAATTGATCGACTCTGGCTACTACAGCGCAGCAGACTTCACTGGCTTAGAGTAAACTTAATGTAGTCCAATCTGGATCGTGATGGCTCCGGCCATCACGATCCATCCCATGCTTTTTTTACAACCGGAGCTTCTATGAAACCTCCCATTTTAGAGATGAAGAATATTACAAAAGAATTTCCCGGTGTGAAAGCCCTGAGCGATGTGAGCTTTGCGGTAACCGAAGGGGAAATTCACTGCCTGGTCGGGGAGAACGGGGCAGGAAAATCGACCCTGATGAAGGTGTTAAGTGGGGTTTACCCGCATGGAGAATACTCCGGTGAAATTACCTTCAACGGCCAGGTGCAGAAGTTCTCAAGAATCAACGACAGTGAAAAAGTGGGCATTGCCATTATTTACCAGGAACTGGCGTTGATCCCCGAGTTGACGGTTTATGAGAACATCTTTCTGGGCAACGAAATTCGCAAAGGCATGATGGTGGACTGGAACGAGACCATCAAGCGCGCCACCGAAATGCTGAAGAAAGTCAAGCTGGATATCAACCCCGCCGTCAAAGTTAAAGACCTGGGGGTTGGGCAGCAGCAGTTGGTGGAAATTGCCAAGGCGCTCAGCCGCGAAGTGAAATTGCTGATCCTGGATGAGCCGACATCCGCCCTGAATGAAGATGACAGCCAAAATCTGCTGCAGCTTCTGCGTGATTTGAAAGAACAGGGCGTTACCTGTATTATGATCTCGCATAAGCTCAAAGAAGTCATCCAGATCGCGGATACTGTGACCGTGCTGCGGGATGGAAAGACCATCTGTACGCTGGACGCGCACAAGGGTGAAGTTAACGAAAACGTGCTGATCAAACACATGGTCGGGCGCGAAATTGAGAACATCTACCCGCCTAAAGAGCACCAGGTCTTTGATGAGGTTGTTTTTGAAGCGCGAAACTGGAACGCTTATAACCCCGTTCTGGGCCGTAAAGTGGTGAAAAATGCAAACTTCAAGGTCAAGAAGGGAGAAATTGTTGGTTTTGCCGGGCTGATGGGTTCTGGGCGCACTGAATTGGCCTTGAGCCTTTTCGGCAACCCAGAAGGTTACCATGTGGAAGGCGAAGTGTACTTGAAGGGCAAAAAGCAGCACTTCACCCACCCGCAGCAGGCCATCAATGCCGGCATTGCCTACCTGAGTGAAGACCGCAAAGCCAAGGGTCTGGTCTTGATTCAAGACGTCAAAGAGAACATCAGCCTTTCCAACCTGGCCGAAATTGCCAAACGCGGTGTGGTTGATAAAAACGCGGAAATTGTGGTCGCCAATGAGTATAAGAACTCGCTCAACATTAAAACGCCGACTGTTGCGCAAAAAGTTCAAAACTTGAGCGGCGGCAACCAGCAAAAGGTTTGCCTGGGAAAATGGCTGTTTGTAAAGCCGGACGTATTGATTTTGGATGAGCCGACGCGCGGCATTGACGTGGGTGCGAAGTACGAAATTTATACCATCATGACGCAACTGGTGCGCCAGGGAATGAGCATCATCATGATTTCGTCAGAGCTGCCCGAAATTCTCGGGATGAGCGATCGCATTTACGTTGTATCCTCCGGCAAGATCGCCGGCGAAATGCCGGTTCACGAAGCAACCCAAGAAAAAATTATGGAACTGGCAACAGAGTATTAATTGAGGAGGTCCAGATGTCGCTTTTCCAAAACGCCCAAAAAGTACTGCGCGAAAATATTCGCGAATACGGTATGTATATCGCCCTTTTCGTGATCATGGCCATCTTCACGGTCACCACCAAAGGGGTATTTGTCTCGTCCCGTAACATCAGCAATCTGCTTAACCAGACCGGTTACATCGCTGTGCTGGCGGTGGGCATGACCCTGGTAATCGTCATCCGCCACATTGATCTTTCGGTTGGGTTTCTGGCCGGTTTTCTGGGCGCCGTGGCAGCCATTGCCCTCGTCTTCTGGAAGCTGCCCACCATTGTGGTCATTCCCCTGGTGCTGGCATTGGGTGTGGTGGCCGGTATGATCACCGGTTTCCTGGTCGCTCAATTAAAAATCCCTTCCTTTGTGGCTTCGCTGGCGGGCTGGCTGATCTACCGTGGGGCGATCCTGCTGGTAACCGCCGGGACGGGCACCATTATTATTCCCGATAAAATCTTCAATGCGATTGGCAATGGGTATATTCCGGATATCAAGGTCATTCCTGGCGTGCACAATCTTACCCTGTTGTTAGGTGTTGCCGCCATTATTCTCTTCATTGTCAGCGAGATCAGTGACCGGCAGAAGAAACAAAGCTACAATTTCGAAGTTCTCACCATGGATATGTTTGTGTTCAAGCTGGTTTTCGTCTCCGCACTGATTGGCGCGATTACCTGGATTCTGGCGGGTTACAACGGCCTGTCTTGGACGGTAGTGGTGATGCTGGTGGTGGTGGCCATTTATCACTTTATCACCACCCAAACCGTGCTAGGCCGTCACATTTACGCCATCGGCGGTAACCCCGAAGCGGCAGAGCTGAGCGGTGTGAGCGTGAAGAAACTCATCTATGTGGTGTTCGGCTCGATGGGCATGCTGTCCGCCTTATCTGGCATTCTCTTCTCCTCACGCTTGCAGTCGGCTACCACCACGGCTGGCACCCTGTTCGAGATGGATGCCATTGCCGCGGCTTATGTGGGCGGCGTTTCGGCGGCAGGCGGTGTGGGTAAAGTAACCGGCTCTATCATCGGCGCGTTGGTGATGACCTCGCTGACCAGTGGTATGAACCTGATGAGCATCGATATCTCGGTGCAGTACATTGTGCGCGGCGCGGTGCTGGCCGCCGCGGTGATCTTTGACGTCACCACCCGCAGCCGCGGAAAGTAATCCGCCGGTTTGCCATTCAAGAGCGCGGTTCGCAAGGGCCGCGCTTTTTTATTTGGAGTGATAATAGCGAATCAAGAGGTGGTGGGGGAACCAGGGCTGTCCGCAGCAGCGCTGAATAGATGAGCAGACAGGAGAAAAAGCCACCCCCATTTCTTGTCAGCATGAAATGGGGGTGTTGATTAAACATGGGCGCGGCGAGGGAACAGTGCGGCGAAATCGGTTTTCTGATTATTGCCGAATGGGCAACACAGCCTTACAGGCGGCGTTGACAATGGGATAGGCTATCGGTGATGAGGTTAAGGCCGGGTGGGTGCCCATCTGGAACTTCACAATATCGTCTGCGGTCATCCTGTGCATAATACACGCACTCAACACATTCACCATTTCGCCAATCGACTTGCCGCCAGAGATGGATCCGCCAATCAGCACGCCGGTTTCCTTGGCAAACACCAGTTTCACTTTAATGAGAGTGGAATTGGGCATTCCGCCGGGATGCGTATCGGGTGCTTCTGCCTTTCCAATCACGATGTTCATCCCGTATTGCCTTGCTTGCCGTTCGGTGAGACCTGCAACCGCAAATGCGCGGCCGTTGACGATGGTGGAAAACACGCTGATGGCGCCGCAGTTCTGGTGGACCGTTGAGTACAGATTCGCGCCGGCAATGCGCGCTTCCGATGTGGCGATAGAAGCCAGCATAACGCCTGTTGGGCGGCCAGTGAAGAACGATTGTTTCTCGGCACAATCGCCGCAGGCAAAAACATTCGGATCGGTGTAGGTCTGCATATAGCGGTCGACTTTAATGGCGTTTCTGAAGCCAAGTTCAAGCCCCGCTTTTTGGGCCAGTTCTGTATTTGGCGTAGCGCCAATACCAAGGATAACCATATCCGCCTTAATCACAGTGCCATCGGCGAGTTTAACGCCGCTCACAGCCTCGTCACCCACAAACGCTTCTACCTTAACGCCAGTCATAATTTTCACGCCGGTTTCCAACAATTTTGCTTCGGCTTCAGCGCAAAATTCATCATCCAGAGCCATCTGCAGGCAATGCGAAAGCGCTTCGATAACCGTTACGTTGATGTCTCTTCCTTTTCGGCATTCGTCGGCAAACTCAACGCCAATAAAACCACCGCCCACAATCACCAGATCCTTGACCGATTTCATTTCATCAAGGACGGAATCGAGGTAGTTGAAATCCTTCTTGATGGCGTAGATGTTTTTCTTGTCTACACCGGGGATGGGCGGAACCAATGGGAGGGAACCTGTGGCGAAAACGAGCTTGTCATAGAGAATGGTTTCCCCATCTTTCAAAGTTACCAATTTGTGTTCACGATCAACGGATACTGCCTCACCCTTGACGAGCTCGATGTTGTTGGTTTCGAGTAGTCCGTCTGGAATCACATTGTTCTGGGGCCCGCCAACAGTCCCATAAATATATGGAATACCACAAGGGATCAGCACTGTCCCTTCTTTACGAACCAGCACAACCTTCTTGTCTGGATAATGCCGCCGGCAGCTTAAACCCGCGGTAATACCGGAAAGACCACCTAAAACAAGCACATCTGTTTGAATCATAAAAAAGCCCTCCCTGATTAATTTTCTACTATCATACAACTATTTTAATAGAATAAAAATATGAATTAATACTAATATATTAGTTACAAAATTAATGGATCAAGGCTTTGTGGAAAAATGGATGACTGATGGGTTAGTAATTTGTCTTTAGAACGTATTTTCTGCTAAAACGAGCAGTGAAAAAATACGATTATCCGAAAGGATGAAGCGCATGGCTAAAACCCAGACATGTCATGTTTGCCAGGAATGCGGGCGCGTCTCCGCCCGCGCGATGGGCCGCTGCCCCGGCTGCGGCGCGTGGGACTCGCTGATAATGGTGGCGGCGATTGATCACTCTGTAACCACCCGGACGATGCTGGCCGCCGCGGTGACCTTTGACGTAACCATCCGCCGCCGCGGGAAATAATCCGCCGGTTTGCCATTCTGAGCGCGGTTCGAAAGGAACGCGCTCTTTTCGTCTCCGCGGCAAACATCCTGTATAATGGGGGTAGCCCAGACACCCCAGGCGAATTTTCCAATCGTTCAACCGGCTCATTACCTTACCAGGCCTATTTTTCACCTCTTTCCATTTACCCGTTATGGATTCATCCCCTAAAACTATTCTTCTCATCCTCATCCTGCTCAGCGCGGGATTGTTCTTGCTGTTTTATTTTCCCAATGCCGCCGGCTCGGAAAACATTCAGATGGTGGCAGTGTTTGAGCCGGATGAAAGCGTGCCGCTGCCGTATGTCTTTGACATGATTAAACCCACCGAAACCGTCAAGCAGGCGCTGATCCAGTTCGCGTTTTATGAATACTACTTTTACGGATTCCCGTACTTCGCTGTTTCGGCGCTCACCCTGCTGCCGCTGCAGTGGCTGGGCCAGTTGGAGAACACGCCGCTGGTCATGGCTGCTCTGCGCCAGGTAGTCAGTGTGCTGCCCATGCTGCTGTCCATTCTGCTGCTGGTATATCTGCAAACCGGTTTTCGCAGCTATAAAGCGGTGGCTTTGTTTTTGCTGCTGGTCAGCCTGCCGGCGGTGATGCAGAACAACCTGTGGTGGCACCCCGACGCCCTGGCCATTTTGCTGGCCATGCTGGTCATTTTCTTCCTCTACCGCGACAACCTGCGCCTGGGGTGGAACTTTACCCTGGCCGGGGCGATGTGCGGCTTCTCGGCTGGAACCAAGGGGATTGGATTCTATTTCTTTCTCACCATCGCCGTTACCCTGCTGATGGCCCTTTTTTGGAAGAAAGTTGAACTGCGGCGCGTGGTTTTGGCCGCGGCCGGTTTCTTGCTGGCCATGGCGGCCGCTTACCTGCTGGCCAACCCGATACTGATCTACGCCAGCGTGCGGCGCGATTACTTTCATGTGATGAGCGAACAGTCGCGCCTGCTGTTCAGTGGGTATGAGATTTACTATGAGAAGGGGCTGGCCTCAGCCTGGCGCGACCTGACCAAGCATTTTGGCTCGGCGATCTTTTTGCTGGCGGGCTTGAGCGCTTGCCTGTGGGGCGTGGCGCGCGGTGAAAAACGTCTGTTGCACATTCTCATCCTTACCTGGGTGATTCCCACCTCGGTGATGGTATTCAGCCTGATCCATTTCAAGTTTCAATACTGGATGCCGGTGGCCCTGCCCCTTTTCTCTTGTCTGGTCGAGGCTTTACCCGGCGCAGGCTGGCGCGCACGCCTGAGAGGTCAGGCTGGCGCCCCGGCGCGCGCCGCGGCCTGGCTGCAAGGGGCGGCGGCGCTGATACTGCTGGCACAATTTGGCGCGTTCAGCGTGCAGAACGTTAACCGCTACGTTGACGACCTGCACCGCGCGGAGTCGAATCCTTCCATTTTATTCTATGAGCAGGCGGTAAAAGCCCTGGCCCCTCTGCCGGACGAAGACGCTTACTCTGTCTACCACGATGTGCGCATCTATGCTCCACGCACCTCAGGGTGGGTTACCGAAGCTGCTTTTGAGACCCTTAGTTATCAGTTTGTGGAAGACCGCGATTATGATGTCCTGTTATTAATGCAGCAGCGCATTGCCGATTACACCAATCCCAACGCGGTGGGCATTGATGAAGAGCAATTTGCCCAGAGCCGCACCTTTTACGCAGACGCGGACGCAGACCGCCTGCGGGGCTTTAACCTGGTTTATCGCGACGAGTACGGCCTGGTGTTTGTTAAAGAGTCGTATTACCGCGGCTATTTCGCTCCCCGACCGTAAAAGCGGAAACCGTCAACCCTCAGTGATAGAACGAATTTTCTGATAAAATAGAGCGAAGGGGGCTGCCCCCTGATTGATCTTGAAAGGATGAAGCGCATGGCTAAAACCCAGACACGCTATGTTTGCCAGGAATGCGGGCGCGTCTCCGCCCGCGCGATGGGCCGCTGCCCCGGCTGCGGCGCGTGGGACTCGCTGGTGGAAGAGATCATCACTGCCCCTTCCGCCAAAAAAGATCACCCCGGCGGCTCCAGCCTGCTGCGCTCTACCCCGCGCCCCATCGGTGAAATTGAAGGCGACAGCGAAGACCGCCTGCCGCTGCCGATGGGCGAGTTCTCACGCGTGCTGGGCGGCGGGATTGTGCCCGGCTCGATTGTGCTGGTGGGCGGCGACCCTGGCATTGGCAAATCGACCCTCACCCTGCAGATGGCGCTGCTGATGGCCGGGCAGGGCAAGGTGTTGTACGTCTCCGGCGAAGAGTCTGAAAAGCAGATTAAAATGCGCGCCCTGCGCCTGGAGCGCGATGAAGAGGGCAACCTGCGCCCGCTGCCAGAGACGCAGCTGCTGGTGACTGAAACCAATCTCAATACCATTCTGGAGCATATCGCCGCGGTGAACCCCGGCCTGGTGATCATCGATTCGATTCAGACCGTTTACCTGCCGGAGATGGACTCGACCGCCGGTTCGGTGAGCCAGGTGCGCGAGTGCGCCTCGCGCCTGCGCGAGCTGGCCAAATCTTCAGGGATAGCCATGTTTCTCATCGGCCATGTAACCAAAGAGGGCGTGATTGCCGGGCCGCGCGTGCTGGAGCATATTGTGGACACGGTGCTGTATTTGGAAGGCGAGCGCTTCCAGTTCTTCCGTTTGCTACGCTCGGTGAAAAACCGCTTTGGCGCGACTTCGGAGGTGGGGGTGTTCGAGATGCGCGAACGCGGCATGGTGGAAGTGCCCAACCCCTCAGAGGCGTTTCTGGCCGAGCGGCTGGTCAACGCGCCGGGTTCGGCCATCGCGGTGACGATGGAAGGCACGCGCCCGCTGCTGGTGGAAGTGCAGGGCCTTACCAGCGCCACCAGTTACGGAAATCCGCGCCGCACGCCCAACGGCGTGGATTTTAACCGCCTGCTGCTGACCACCGCGGTGCTGACCCGCCGCGTGGGCCTGAAGCTGGGCGAGCAGGACGTGTTTGTGAATGTGGTGGGCGGGCTGAAGGTGAGCGAACCGGCCGCCGACCTGGCCGTGGCGGCGGCGATTGCCTCTTCCATGCGTGACGTGCCGGTGCGCGCCGATACGGTGCTGATTGGAGAAGTGGGCCTCTCTGGCGAGCTGCGCTGGGTGAGCCAGATGAGCGCGCGCCTGAACGAAGCCGCCAAACTGGGCTTTAAGGCGGCGGTGGTGCCGCGCCGCGTGCGGCGCAGCGAGCCCTGGCCGCCCGGCATTGAAATTCTGGAAGCACGCTCGATCCGCGAGGCGATCAAACTGGCACTGGTCAGCGAAGAACGCTGAAAAAAGCGTTATAATCGGGGCAATTCTTCGGCGCGCCAAACGGGCGCTGAATGATGCCTGTATTGAGGTTGCGCCATGGCCAGTCCCATTTGGTTTGTCCGACTATTGCAGCGGTTCTTTTCCCAGCGCTTCGCGGTTGCGCGATTATCCAAACACAGCTTTGTTGTGCGCCGGTTCTTTGACCGCGTGCTTTTCCCTGGCGACCATATCCTCTACCTGCCCAAAGATAACGTGATTCAAGTGCACGAAGCGGTGCAGCCGCCGGTCAGCACGGTGCTGCCCTCGCAAATTGTGGAGCACTTCATTGAAAAAGCAGACGACCACTTTATCATGAATCGCTGCATCTGCCGTGAGGCGGCCGGCTGCCAGCATTACCCGGTAGACCTGGGCTGCCTGTTTTTGGGTGAGGCGGTGAAAGGCATTCACCCCGAATTGGGCCGCCGGGTGAGCAAGGCCGAGGCGCTGGCTCACCTGAAGCGCGCGCAGCAGGCCGGGCTGGTGCAGATGATCGGGCGCAATCACCTGGATACGGTCTGGATGGGGGTCGGCCCCGGCAATAAGCTGATGACGATTTGCAACTGCTGCGAGTGCTGCTGCCTGTACAAAATGCTGCCCGATATGCACGAGACGGTCAGCTCGCGGATTCAAAAGATGCCCGGCGTAAGCGTGAGCGTGGGTGATGCCTGCGTGGGCTGTGGAAAGTGCGCGCAGGGGGTGTGCTTCGTCCGCGCCATACGGTTGGAAAACGGCCGGGCGGTGATTGGCGAGGAGTGCCGCGGCTGCGGGCGCTGTGTGGAGGTTTGCCCGACCGGGGCGATCACCCTGCATGTGAGCGGTTGGGATTTTGTGGAAACTTCGATTACCCAACTGGAACCGCTGGTTAACCTGAAAGCCTCTTTGCCGGACGGCAGGGTTGTGGAGAAGGAGGCCGAATGTCCAAAATTGGAATGGGACTCGGCAGTCAGCAAATCGCAGACCTGGCAGCGCTGACCTGCCAGACAGACGCGCTGGAGCTGGAAGACTTTCTCAATCCAGCGGAATTTGACCGCCTGGAGCCGCGCCTGGCAGAGGCGCGCGCCGCGCTGCGCGATTACCCCGGAGAGCTGCTGCTCAGCGGGCCTTACATTGATCTGAACCCGGCCAGCCCCGACGCGCTGGTGCAAGAGGCCTGCCGGCAGCGATTTCGCCAGGCGCTGGATTGGGCGAAGCAATTGGGGGCGCGCGAGATCATCTTCTGCTCTACGTTCATTCCCATTATTTACCTGGAATTTTATGAAGCCGATTGGGCGCGCCGCAGCGCGGATTTCTGGTCGGCGTTTCTGGATGAAGTACCAGGCGGGGTCACCATCAGCTTATGCAACACGTTTGAATTTGATCCGCGCTGGCTGGTGTGGGTGGCCGGGCAGGTGAACCGCCCCAACTTCCGCCTGGCGCTGGACCTGGGGCATTTTCTGGTTTACGCGCGCATTGGGCTGGAAGACTGGCTGCGGCAGACCGCGCCTTTCCTTTCCACCGTGTATGTGCATTCCAATCACGGACAGGTGGATGAGCACCTGCCCCCCGGAGAGGGATTGTTAAGCGCGGAACAGGTGCAGATGGCGGCGCGTTACGCCCCGGCGCAGGCGCGCTTTGTGCTGAAGCCGTTTGAGAAAACCGCCCTGCCGGCCAGCCTGGCCTGGCTGCGCCGGGTGTTGGAAGCAAAATCGAGTACAATGGGGGGCGTATGAGCGAAGCAGAGCAAGAGACCATTCCGCTCAGCGAGCGTGAAATCGCGGTGATGGTGCGCCAGCTCAGCGGAGGCGTAGACCCTAACGATGTCGCTTCGGATTTGTGCGTGGCCAAGAACATGCCCTGGCGCGAGGCCGAAGCCGTGGTGGCACGCGTGCAAGCCGAGCACGGGCATCACATTCGCCGCTGGAACAAGACCAGCCTGACGGTGATTGGCGCGGGGATTGTGGTCGGCGGTGGGCTGCTGAGTTTTGTGCCCGCGCTGAACATTTTCCGCATCATCCGCTACGCGGTGCGCACCGGTCAGTTCAGCCTGCGGCCAATTTTTCAGGGCGATGATTTGAGCTATCTTTCGGTGGCCATGCCGCTGCAGCTGCAGCCTTATTTTCTTTTTATCGGCATGGCAATGATTATGGGCGGTCTGGTGGGAATTTATTTTGCCCTGCGCGAAGAATCGCTGGAGTAGCCCCTTTCGTGAATCATAGAGAAAATCTCTTGCGCGGACGGCGCAAGTTAAGGAGAAAACCTGTATGCGAATGAGTCAATTGTTTGGTCACACCCTGCGCGAAGTGCCCTCCGACGCGGAGATTGCCAGTCACCAATTACTGCTGCGCGCCGGATATATGGTGCAGTTGGGCGCGGGCATTTTCAACACCCTGCACCTGGGCAAGCGCGTTCAAACCAAGATCGAAAAGATCCTGCGCGACGAGATGGATGCCATCGGCGGGCAGGAGATCAGCATGCCGGTGGTGCAGCCGGCCGACGTGTGGAAGCAGACCGGCCGCTATTATCAGATCGGCGCGGAGATGAGCCGCTTTAAGGACCGCAAAGACAGCGACATGGTGCTGGCCATGACGCATGAAGAGGCCACCGCTTACCTCACGCGCGCGCTGGTGCAGTCATACAAGCACCTGCCGCGCCTGGTTTACCACATTCAGACCAAGTGGCGCGACGACCCGCGCCCGCGCGCCGGGCTGATCCGCGTGCGCGAATTTACGATGAAAGACAGCTACAGCCTGGACGCGGATTATGAGGGCTTAGAGCGCCAGTACCGCGCCCATTACCAGAGCTATTTCAATATCTTTCACCGCTGCGGCCTGCCGGTGGTGGCGGTGAAATCGGACACGGGTATGATGGGCGGCAAGCTGGCACATGAGTTTATGTACCTGGCGCCCATTGGCGAAGACACGCTGATCCACTGCGAAGGCTGCGGCTATATTGCCAACCGGCAGATTGCCAGCTTCCGCAAAGCGGCTGCCGCGCCCGAAGAGCCCCGCCCGTTGGAGAAGATCGCCACACCCGGCACCAAAACCATCCGCGACCTGGCCGCTTTGCTCAACATCCCCGAGGCAAAAACCGCCAAAGCGGTGTTTATGGTGGCAACCATTAGTGAAGCGGATCAAGACCGCGATGTGCTGGTGTTCGCCGTGGTGCGCGGGGATATGGACGTGAACGAGACCAAGCTGACCAACGCGGTGAAAGCCAAAGACTTGCGCCCGGCGCGCGACGAAGAAATTCGCGCCATTGGCGCCGAGCCGGGCTATGCCTCGCCGATTGGCTTGAAGGGCGCGCTGATTGTGGTTGACGACAGCGTTGCCAGCTCACCCAACCTGGTGGCGGGCGCCAACGAAGAGGGCTTCCATTTGGGGAACGTCAACTACGGGCGCGATTTCAGCGCGGACATCGTCACCGATATTGCCGTGGCCGAAGAGGGCTACGCCTGCCCGGACTGCGGCGCGCCGCTGCGCGCCTCGCGCGGAGTGGAAGTGGGCAACATCTTTAAGCTGGGCACGCGCTATTCGGACGCGCTGGGCTGTGTGTATACCGACGCGGAAGGCAAAGAACGCCCGGTGATTATGGGTTCTTACGGCATTGGCGTGGGGCGGCTGATGGCCTGCGCCGCTGAAGAGCATCACGATGAATACGGCCTGATCTGGCCAATCTCCATCGCGCCGTACCAGGTGCATCTGGTGTCGATTTTTGGCAACGACGCCGATGCCGACGCGGTCTACCAGCGCCTGACCGCCGCCGGAATTGAGGTGCTGTACGATGACCGCAACGAGCGCCCGGGGGTCAAGTTTAATGACGCCGACCTGATCGGCATCCCCCTGCGCGTGACGGTGAGCCAGCGCTCGCTGGAGGCGGGCGGGGTGGAATTCAAACGCCGCGCCGACAAAGACAAAACCATCCTCCCGTTGGAGGGCCTGGAAGAGCGCCTGCGCGCGGAGATCGCCGCCCTGCAGGCAGAGATCGACCGCGGTGTGGTGGAAGTGACTTATAGGGATTGAGATGCGGTAAAGAACAACAGGGTGCGGCGCTGCCGCACCTTTTTTGTCTGGGGGTTGAGTGTTCTGTTCAAGCCCCGCTGTTAACCAATGGTGGGTTGCGGGCAGCGACAAAATGGTTATGGCGCAGAGCAGAGTGACCGCACAAAAGAACCCAATCCGCGGCAGGGTGGGAGCAGGGCGGATTAACCCATTCAAAGGGAAACCGGCGTGGACACCCGCCCGAATCCCACCAACAAAAGCCAATGGTGGGTTGCGGGCGGTGATGAAAAGGTTTTGGCGCGAAGCAGATCGTCCGCCCTCCACGCCACCCTACGGAAGAATCCAATCCGCGGTAGGGTGGGAGCAGGGCGGCTAACCCATTCAAAGGTAAACCGGCGTAATGATCCGCCCGAATCCCACCAACAAAAGCCAATGGTGGGTTGCGGGCGGTGATGAAAAGGTTTTGGCGCGAAGCAGATCGTCCGCCCTCCACGCCACCCTACGGAAGAATCCAATCCGCGGTAGGGTGGGAGCAGGGCGGCTAACCCATTCAAAGGGAAACCGGCGTAATGATCCGCCCGAATCCCACCAACAAAAGCCAATGGTGGGTTGCGGGTGGCGACAAAAAAGGTTTGACGCAAAGTAAATTGTCCGCCCTCCACGCCACCCTACAAGAGACCCCAATCCGCGGTAGGGTGGGAGCAGGGCGGCTAACCCATTCAAAGGGAAACCGGCGTAATGATCCGCCCGAATCCCACCAACAAAAGCCAATGGTGGGTTGCAGGCGGCGATAAAATGATTTTGGCGCAAAGTAAATTGTCCGCCCTCCACACCACCCTACGGAAGAATCCAATCCGCGGTAGGGTGGGAGCAGGGCGGGTCAGCCGATTCAATGGTAAACCGGCGTGGACACCCGCCCGAATCCCACCAACAAAAGCCAATGGTGGGTTGCGGGCGGTGATGAAAAGGTTTTGGCGCAAAGCAAATTGTCCGCCCTCCACGCCACCCTACGGAAGAATCCAATCCGTGGTAGGGTGGGAGCAGGGCGGCTAACTCATTCAAAGGGAAATCGGCGTAATGATCCGCCCGAATCCCACCATAAGATAACGGTGGGTTGCGGGTGGCGACAAAATGGTTTTGGCGCAAAGCAAATTGTCCGCCCTCCACGCCACCCTACGGAAGAATCCAATCCGCGGCAGGGTGGGAGCAGGGCGGGTCAGCTCATTCAAAGGTAAATCGACGCAATGATCCGCCCGAATCCCACCAACAAAAGCCAGTGGTGGGTTGCGGGCGGCGACAAAATAGTTTTGGCGCAAAGTAAATTGTCCGCCCTCAACGCCACCCTACAAGAGACCCCAATCCGCGGTAGGGTGGGAGCAGGGCGGATTAACCCATTCAAAGGGAAACCGGCGTGGACACCCGCCCGAATCCCACCAACAAAAGCCAATGGTGGGTTGCGGGCGGTGATGAAAAGGTTTTGGCGCGAAGCAGATCGTCCGCCCTCCACGCCACTCTACCATAAATTGACGCCGCACCTTTTTTGTCACAACCTGTTAAACCCCTGTTTGCAACATCACCTCATATCAGTACAATAAAGATATGGAAATTTCAACGGCACGCTTGCGCTTGCGGGAATTTCTGGCCTCAGACGCGCCCGCGGTTTTGCGCTACCAAAATGACCCGGAATACCTGAAGTTCTACGAGTGGGAGAGCCGCACTCCGCAGGAAGTTCAGGAATTCATCAACCTGTTTTTAGACTGGCAGGCTGAGACGCCGCGCAGTAAATTCCAGCTGGCGATTACGCTGCGCCAGAGCGGCAAGCTGATCGGCAACGTGGGTATTCGCCAGATGACCGCCGAAAGCCGTGAAGCAGACCTGGGCTATGAACTCGATCCGCAGTATTGGGGCATGGGGTATGCCAGTGAGGCCGCCCACGCCATGCTCGATTTTGCCTTTACCACTCTGGGCATTCTCACCGTTACCGCCGAGGTGATCGCCGAAAATCAGCGCTCACAGCGCGTGCTGGAACGCATGGGTATGCAGCTCACCCAGCGCAGCCAGGCCGACCAGTATTTCAAAGGCCGCTGGTGGGACACGCTGCACTACGCTTTACCCTCCCGCGATTGGACGCCCGCGTCGAACGCTTGAGAAATGTAACTTTCCGGGTCCCAATTCCATCTGAAACGGTAACCGAGAGATTTCTTTAGAATTGAGACCAAATGCACGAGAAACGCTACGATAAAAAATTGGAAGATCTGCGCTCGCCGGCCCGCCTGGTGATGCTGGATGTGCAGCGCGTGGCGCAGCTGGCGCTGGAAAAATTTCACCCCGAATCGGTGCTGGATGTGGGCACCGGAACTGGCATTTTTGCTGAAGCCTTCACGCGCCTGGGTATGCAGGTTACCGGGGTGGACGCGAACCTGGAGATGGTTGAAGCGGCGCGTGAGCATGTGCCCCAGGCGCGTTTCATCCAAGCGGCTGCCGAGGCCATCCCTGAATCCAATAATTCCTTTGATCTGGTGTTTATGGGCCATGTGCTGCACGAGACCGATGACCCGGTGCGCGCGCTGAGCGAGGCGCGGCGCATTGCGCGGCGCGGGGTGGTGGTGCTGGAATGGCCCTACCGTGACGAACCGCTTGGACCGCCGCTTTCGCACCGTCTGCATGTGGAAGACGTGTGCCGGATGGCGCATGAGGCCGGCTTCCAGGGATTTGGAACGATTCATCTGGCCCACATGGTGTTTTATTACCTGGTGCAGTAGAGCAAAAGCACGCTTACAACCCGCGCTTTGCGGGTTTTTTTATTTAACTTCCCCTTCATAGTCAAAACTCAATTTCGGCGTTGATGAGCGTGTATATAATACATATACAACGTCTCTTCATTCGAGTTATCTTGTGGGAGGGAACCAAATGAGTAAAACGGTTGTGATGGTTGGATCGCTTGACACCAAGGGAGAAGAATTTGCCTTCGCGAAAAAAATCATCGAGCAGGCCGGGGTGAAAACCCTGGTGATCGATTTTGGCGTGATGGGTAAACCATTCTTTGAACCGGATGTTAAACGCGAAGATGTGGCCTCCGCGGGCGGCGGCGACCTGGCCAAGCTGGCTTCTGGCTCGCATAAAGACGATGCGATGAAAGTGATGACGAAAGGCCTGGCCGCGGTGGTGAAAAAGCTCTACGCCGAGGGCAAGTTGGACGGTATTCTGGGCATGGGCGGCAGCGGCAACACTTCCATCGCTACCACTGCCATGCGCGAGTTGCCCGTGGGCGTGCCCAAACTGATGGTCTCCACCCTGGGCGGCGGTGACGTGAGCGCCTACGCCGGCACCAAGGATATCACCTTCATGCCCTCGGTGGTGGACGTGGCCGGGATCAACAGCATCAGCCGCCGCATCTACGCCAACGCTGCCGGCGCGATTGCCGGGATGGTGCTGGCCGAAGCCGGTGAGGCTGGCGCGGTGAAGCCATTGATCACCGCCTCGATGTTTGGCAACACCACCACCTGCGTCAACGCAGCGCGCGAGATCATTGAAAAAGAAGGCTACGAGGTGCTGGTCTTCCATGCCACCGGCACAGGCGGCAAGACGATGGAAAGCCTGATCGCGGACGGCTATATCGCCGCCTCGCTGGATATCACCACCACCGAGCTGGCCGACGAGGTGTGCGGGGGCGTGCTCAGCGCCGGGCCGGAGCGCTGCATGGCAGCCGCCAAGGCTGGCATTCCCACTGTGCTGGTGCCTGGCTGCGTGGATATGGCCAACTTCTGGGGCATCGGCACCGTGCCAGAGAAGTACAAGGGCCGCAATCTGTATGAGTGGAACCCCAACGTGACCCTGCTGCGCACCAACGTGGAAGAAAATATTACGATGGGCAAAATGATCGCCCGCGCCGCCAACGCCTCGACCGCGCCGGTGGTGGTGATCCTGCCGCTCAAGGGCGTCTCCATGCTCGATAGCGAGGGCGGGCGGTTCTGGGACCCCGAAGCGGACCAGGCCTGCTTTGACACCATCAAGCAGAATCTCAAACCCGGCATTCCGGTGATTGAGGTGGACAACAATATCAACGATCCTGAATTTTCATCCAAAGTGGCGCAAACGCTGTTGGATCTGTTGAAGAAATAAGTTGGATCTTGTGTGAGATAGCGTAAAAAAGGAGAGAATGATGGCACTGACCAGACAGGAAATGTTAAAACGATTGCACGCCCAGGTGGCAGCCGGGAAACCGATTGTGGGCTGCGGCGCGGGCACGGGTATTTCGGCCAAGTTCGCCGAGCGCGGCGGCGCGGACCTGATTATCATCTACAATTCAGGCCGTTACCGCATGGCCGGGCGCGGTTCTCTGGCGGGCTTGATGCCCTACGGCGACGCTAACGGCATTGTGGTGGAAATGGCCTCCGAAGTGCTGCCGGTGGTCAAAGACACCCCCGTGCTGGCGGGTGTGTGCGGCACCGATCCCTTCCGCCTGATGCCCGTCTTTCTGAAACAATTGAAGGAGATCGGCTTCTCCGGCGTGCAGAACTTCCCCACCGTTGGCCTGATCGATGGCAACTTCCGCGCCAATCTGGAAGGCACCGGCATGGGCTATGGCAAGGAAGTGGAGATGATCCGCCTGGCGCACGAACTGGATATGTTCACCTCGCCGTATGTCTTCGATGAGGACGACGCCAAAGCGATGGCCGAAGCCGGGGCAGACCAGCTGGTGGCGCATGTGGGCCTCACCACGGCCGGCAGCATTGGCGCGGCGGTGGCCTTTACCCTGGAAGAAGCGGTGGAGAAAGTGCTGAAGATCGCCGAAGCCGGGCGCAAAGTGCGCAAAGACATTCTGGTGATCTGTCACGGCGGCCCGTTTGACGAGCCGGAAAACGTGGCCAAGGCCCTGGCGATGATGCCCAGCATTCAAGGCTTCTTTGGCGCGTCTTCGATTGAGCGCCTGCCCACCGAGCGCGGCATTCAGGGCCAGGTGGAGGCTTTCAAGAGTATCCAACTGCGCTGAGACAAAAAAGCGTGAATCGGTTTGACGGAAGGAGATTGCTATGGATGGGAAACCACGAGTGTATGAAAGCGCGGTGATAGCGGCGCCCAGAGAAAAAGTGTGGGAGCGGGTTCGCGATTTTAACGCCCTGCCCGTCTGGCACCCGGCCATCGCCAAAAGCGAGCTGGAAGGGGGCGAATGCGTGGGCTGCGTGCGCCATTTCTTTTTGCAAGACGGGGCCGAACTGCGCGAGAAACTGCTGGCGCTTTCGGACCTGGACTGCGCGTGCGTGTACGCGATTCTGGAATCCCCAATGCCGCTCAAAGATTATGTAGCCACCTTGCGGCTGTATGAGATCACGGCGACAAAACAGACCTTCGCGGAGTGGTTCGCTTATTTTGACGTAACCGACCCCAGCGCAGAGGCCGGCACCGTGGAAACGGTGCACGGCGTGTTTCGCACCGGGTTGGAAAGCCTGGTGAAATATTTTGCCTGATGGCGAAAGAGAATGAAGAAGCGGGGGTGCAATGCTGCGCCCCCGCTTTTTATGCCCAATGTCTTTTTTCGGGCGGATGGCCATTCTGGTTTCCTGTAGGGTGTCGTTGGCTGCGGATCGAGCCGGCGCTGGCGTAAACAGATTGCCGGTGATCAAATGGCGCGCAGCCAACGCACCGATTGTAAGCCATCGGTAGGGTGGGTGAAAGGCGGAAAAGCAGATTCAAAGTAAACCGGTGAATTGATCCGCCTGAAACCCACCAATGTGCTCATCAACGGTGGGTTTCGGGCGATACCAAAGGATCGGTTGAATGGGCATGGTTTAATCGCCCTGCATGTCATCGGTAGGGTGGGTGAAAGGCGGAAAAGCAGATTCAAAGGTAAACCGGTGAATTGATCCGCCTGAAACCCACCAATGAGTGTATTTGCCCCTACGGATGTAAAGAAACCGCCCTGCCGAAGGCAAAAATCAAAATTGCAAACTACTGGAAATGCGCCCCGCGCGATGCTAAAATAGTCTATACCTGTTCCCCCCAATTCATATTTTTGCACACACAGGTTTTGGATGCCATTGGGAGGCGCAGACTGGAACAAGGGGGATGCCGCTTTCATCATCGACGTTCCACTGCGCGCCTGGAAATGACCCGGTATTTGAGGCAGGTATACGCTGCGTAAATCCATTTCTCTTTTCCTGATTCTGCTGATCACCGCCCTGGGGTTAGGCGCGGCCTTCAGCCACGCCCGCGCGCAGGAAGAGAGCACCGGCCCCAAGCGCCGTGCCGAACTGACCATCGACACCACCTATTACCGCTGGTGGATGTCGCGCTGGGCAACCAACGAACTGGTCTGCGAAGTGTTTGTGGAGCACGAAGGCCTGCCCACCGGAAAGGAAATCTATTACGCCTGCGGCAAAGACCTGCACGAAGACTGGTTTGAAACCAGCGCCTGCAGCCAAACGGACGTGAGCCAATGCAGGGGCGTGTATTTACACCCGGCCGGCTCGGAAGCGCGTGAGAAGAAAGTGCTGGTCGACCTGCCCCCCGCCGAAGTGTGGATCTCGCTGGAGGGCTGCGACCCCCAGCCGCCCGAAAACCGCTGCGACACCCCGCCCCGCCTGCTGTTCGGCGCCGAAGAACCGCTGCCCAATGAGCTGATCATCCGCATCAACGGCCTGATCAACGGCGAACCCTTCTCTTGTGAAGGCGGCTCGTGCAGCATTCCCCTCCAGCCCACCGGCTTGCAGGGCAGCCAGGTGGAGTTCTGGGCTGACTCGAGCTACGGCGACTCGTCTGAGCATTACACCGGCCTGGTGCGCGTCATCCCCTGGGGCGACTTTATGGCCCCCGAAGGCAAAACCCAGGAAGATCAATCGTGGTATGTGGATGTGCTCAGCAGCCAGTGGCGCGGAAAGCCCATGGCCTCGGCGGCGGAGATCTGGCAGGTCTTCCCCACCCTGGGCGGCCCGGCGGAATGGCTGCGTTCGCCCGAAAGCCCCGAAGAGCTTGAATCAACCCTTTCTTACTATTATCTGGCCGGGATGCTGATCCGCAACGGCGCGGTGGATGCCAGCGGCTGCCCGATGGGCGGACTGGAAGGCGAACTGACCGCCAATGTGTGCGGCGTGCAGGCCGCGCTGGAACAGGTGCATGAGTGGCAGAACAGCTTCGACGCCGAAATTCTGCGCGTGGCCGAAGACACGGGCGTGCCCGCCCAACTGCTTAAGAATATCTTCAGCCGCGAGAGCCAGTTCTGGCCGGGCATTTACAAAAACTACCGCGAGGCCGGCTTGGGGCAGATGACTTCCAACGGCGCGGATACGATTCTGCTGTGGAATCCGGTGTTCTTTGAGCAGTTTTGCCCGCTGGTGCTGAGCGAAGGCGCCTGCCAGTACGGCTGGAACGAGCTGGACGCCTATAACCAGAACCTGCTGCGCGGCGCGCTGGTGCAAAAGGTCAACGCCACCTGTGTGGACTGCCCGCTGGGCATTGACATGACCCAGGCGGATTTCAGCGTGGGGGTCTTCGCGCAGACGCTGCTGGCTAACTGTGAGCAGACCGGGCAGATCATCTACAACACCACCAAACGCACTCCCGGCCAGTTGAGCAGCTACGAGGACCTGTGGCGCTTCACCCTGGTGAATTACAACGCCGGGGCGGGCTGCTTGGGCTATGCGGTTACCACCGCCTGGCGCGCCGGCGAGCCGCTGGACTGGGAGCATGTTTCCAGCCACTTGCAAGAGCCGTGCCTGGGCGCCATCCGCTATGTGGAAGAGGTTACCTCCACCGAGCCGCTGGACGTGTTCGCCGCGCCGGGCGAGCCAACGCCCACCCCCGGCCCAACCGCCACGCCTCTGCCTACCCTCACCCCCGGCCCGACGCCTGAGCCGGAAGATCCCTTCGCGCCGACGTAATCAGCGCGCCAGGTGCATCACAAAAACGAAAACGCCCGCATGGTTTTTACCTGCGGGCGTTTTTCTATTGGTTAAGCATCCCTGCGCTTAGCGGCCTCCCAGCCCCTGCGCCAGCATTTGCAGCAGCGTGCCGCTGACCAGCTTGCCGGACTGCGCGCGGTGAGCAGACTGGCCCATCTGGCTGCCGGCCATCACCGCGTCGAGCAGCGCTTCCATGGTGGATTCGCCGCGCTGGCGCGACTGCAGAAAGGCCAGCCCGCCCGCCAGCAGGTCAGCCATATCCAGGCCTTCCTGGCCTTGCTGGCCAGACTGCGTTTCACCACTCAGGCTGCCCAACAGGCTGTTGAGCAGTTCCGCGTTGGGGTCGACGGCTGGCTGCGCCTGGGCTTGCGAAGCAGCCGGGTTGCCCATCAGCAGCTCGATCAGCTCCAGGGCGTTTTCGGGTTGCAGGTCGCGGCCTTTGAACTGCTGGGCCGCGCGCGATAGTCCCTGCGCATACGCCTGGGCCGAACCGCTTTGCGCCTGCTTGCTCAGCATTTTGCTGGCGTAAGCCAGTTGGTCGGCGGCTGGCTTTTTGCCTTTCTTCTGCACCGCCTGGGTCACCAGGTTGAAAATCTCAACCATGTTGTCGCCGTGATTGTGATTATAATCATCGGCCTGGTTGAGCGCGCCCTGGTTGCTGGCCAGCGTTTGGGTTACGGCCTGAAATACCTGGGCCAGATCAATTTCGTTGGATGCCATAGGGCGCGCCTACTTTTCCGCGGGGAGTTCGGGGATTTTCAGGGTAACCCCTTCGCGCACAAAATTGGGGTTGTCGCCGATCACGTCTTTGTTGAATTCGTAAATGTGCATCCAGTTGTCGCGCACGGCGGAACCGTAGTATTTGAGGGCGATATGGCTGAGCGTTTCACCGGCTTTGACGGTATGCTCAGCGATGACTTTCACTTCGGGTTTGGCGGCTTTCATGGCGGCCAGTTGTTCGGCAAACTGCTCCTTGCGGGCTTCAATCGCTTCCTTGGCCTTGGCCTCTTCCTGCTGCTTCTTCATTTCTTCCATTTTCTTCTGGGCTTCTTCGGCCTGGCGTTTGGCCTGGTTGGCCTGAATTTCTGCCACCGCTTTTTCTTTGGCGGCCTTGGCAGCAACCTGGCGGGCTTCTTCAGCCGCTTTTTCGGCCTCGGCTTTGGCTTCTTTTTCGTCACGCGATGATAATGCGTCTACGGCTTTTTCAAAAATATTCTTTTTCTTGTCCTCGGGCATTTCGTTCCTCACTTTCCCATAGATTAATTTCAGTTAAATATGATTATAGCCATAAAGAACAACGAGGCAAAATACTGTATCGTTTTGTATAAAATTTGTATAATCTATCGCGTTTTGTGGGAAAATTTCGCGGCTGGCAACAAAAACTGCCCCCCACGCGGGGTGATCGCCGCCGGCCAACCAGCAAAGCGGGGAAAGAGGGGGTTAGAACTGCGCGCGGCGCGGCAGGCCCCAGCCGCCCAGGCGCACTTGCTCCGGTTTATCCGTCCATACGCCGGGGATGGGCGCGCCGCACTGCGGGCAGGTGCCGGCAGCGGTGATGTGGTATTCCTGCACGGTATACCCCCGGCGGGTGATCAGGCGCGCGCGGCAGTGCGGGCAGTAGGTATTCTCCAGCGGGCCAACGCGGCCGGGTAAATTTCCGGCATACACATAGCGCAGGCCGGCTTCTTCGCCAATTTCGGCGGCGCGCTGCAGGGTGGCTGCCGGGGTCGATTCCGTCTCCAGACGCTGGTAATCGGGGTGAAAGGCGGTTACATGCCAGGGAATGTCTTTAGACACCGAAACCAGAAAGCGCGACAGCTCCCACAGCTCTTCCGAGCTGTCGTTGAAGCCGGGAATGACCAGGGTTACCACCTCCACCCACAGGCCCAGGTCCAGCGCGCCGCGGATGGTGTCGAGCACGTCTTGCAGATGGCCGCCCAGCTCGCGGTAGCCGTCTTCGCGCATGCACTTCAAGTCAATTTTATAGGCGTCCAGGTGGGGTTGAAGGTAAGCCAGCACCTCTGGTGTGGCGAAGCCGTTGGATACATAGGCGGTTTTCAGCCCGGCCTGGTGGGCTTCTTTGAAGATGGCCGCCGCCCACTCGCTGGTGATGAGCGGCTCGTTATAAGAAGATACCACCGCTTGCGCGCCGCTGCGCAGGGCAAAATTGACCAACTGCCGCGGCGTAACGCGCTGCAGATGCTCGGCGCCGATGCGCGCGGAAGGCTCGCGCAGGGCCTGGGCCGAAACCCAGTTCTGGCAGAAATCGCAGTGGAAGTTGCAGCCCACCATGCCAAAGGTCAGCGCGTCTGAGCCGGGTAGCAGGTGCGCGAAAGGCTTTTTCTCAATCGGGTCCACCTGCGCGGAGAGCACATAGCCAAAGGGCACGCGCAGCTCGCCATCCTGGTTATAGCGCACCCGGCAGATGCCGCGCTGGCCGGGTTTGAGCAGGCAGCGGTGCGCGCAGGCGGTGCAGCGCACGCGCTGGTCTTCTTCGCGAGTAAAAAGCTCACCGGGGGCGGTGAGCTGGTCTATCACTTCTTGCAAGGCAGCCATCTCGCCTCCTTGCTTTGATTATAGCTGGTTAACAACGCAATGATTCTGGTTAAAGCCCGAACTCGGCGATGAGCTGCTGCACCCAGGCAGCCACACGCTGGGGTGTTTTGCCGGCTTCGTTATCATCGTCGAGCGCCAGGCCGACAAACATGTCGCCTTCCACCGCGGCCGAGGCGTCAAACGAATAGTCGTCCGTGGGCCACATACCCACCAGTTCGGCGCCCTGCTTGCGCGCCGCTTCGGCCAGCAGCGCCAGCGCGTCTTGAAACGTATCCGAAAAGCCGACCGAATCGCCCAGCCCAAAGAGCGCCACTTTTTTGCCCGCGAAACTGAGGGTTTTCAGGGTCTTCCAGGCGCTGTCCCAATCATCCTGCATTTCACCCGCGCCCCACGAGGAGCAGCCCCAGATGAGCAGGGAATAGTCGTTCATTTTGGTCAGGGGATCGCCGGCCACATTGAAGAGATCCACCAGGCCGGGCTGGTGCTTATCAAATTCTTTCTGGATGAGCTGCGCGTCTTGCTCGGTGTTGCCGGTGGTGGAGCCGTAGAAAAGTCCGATTTTTGCCATAAAACACTCCTTTTTTCAAGCCGGTAAATTAGATAATATAGATAAATATTACCTATATATCCGATTATAGCGCGAACTTCTGCGTCTGGCAAGCCTGCCCTATGGACTTTTTTTTCAGGCGGGTTACAATGAGAGTCACAGGGACACTCCCTTGTGGGCAAGGAGAGAGCCATGAGCGTTCATCCTTTGGTCGCCCACCAGCACACGCAAGAAGCCATGCGTCTGATTGAGAGGGGGGAGTGTGAGGTGGGTTTTGGTTTGCTGTTGGATTTGCTGAAAGCAGACCCTCACAATCGCTGCGCCAATCGCGCGCTGGTAACCCTGGCCACCCGTGGAGAGTTGAAATTTCTGCAACTGGGCGCGTTCGCCAGGGCCGCGCCTGGTTTTACGCGCTGCGGCAAGTTCATCCGCGCCGATTGGCCGGGCAGGAAACCCAGGGCGCAGTAGATTTTCAATGCGGGGCGGTGAGGACCCTTCAGAAAGATCGTTAACCCGGTTTTTGAACAGAACCCCCATGCCAGTACGGCATGGGGGCTTTGGCTACTCCTTCAGGGTGATCTCCAGCAGGGCGGCTTTGCCGCGCAGGGCGGCCAGGGCCGCGGGCAGGTCTTCGGCGCGGGAAACGCGCTCGACGGTCAGGCCGGCCGCTTGCAGTCGGGCGAGGGCCTGCGGGCTGGCGGCGCCGCCGGGCTGGCACAACGCCACCCACAGCAGACCGCCCGCGGCGGGCAGGGAGGCCGGGCCTGGCTCACCGACAGGCAGGGTGTGATGCACGGCGACCATCTGCCAGGTGGGGCGGGCGGCCTGCGCGCCCTGCATGGCGGCCCAGTCCAGCCGCGCCAGGGGCAGCACGCCTGCCGGTTCGTCTACCGGGTAGTGCGGGGCGGCCAGCGCAGAGAGATAGGGGCTGCCAGTCTCGTACAGCAGGGTGGTCTCGCGCCCCATTGCCTGGCGCAGCGCGCTGAGGGCGGCAGCCGGGGTGAGCGCGCCGGGCGGGTCGGCGGCCAGGGCGGCAGCTTCGGACTGCAGCTTGACCCTGGCCCAGTGCGCGCCGCGGATTTGCCACTCCGGTTTGGGCTGCACTTCTGAAAGGATGGCGGAAAGAATATCGGCCAGCACCAGCTTGGCGTCGCCGAGAATGGGCAGATCGGGCAGCCAGTCGCGGCCCAATTCAAAGGAGTCAATGTCAATCTGAATCCAGCGCGGGCCGGGGCGGTGCTCTACCTCACGCGCGCCAACCGTCAGCACCAGGTCGGCGGCCTGCAGGGCGTTTTGGGCGGCAGCCGAAGCCCAGCCCAGCGAAAGGGGATGGTCTTCGGGGAGGATGCCGCGCCCGCCGGAGGTGGTGAGCACCGGCATGCCGAGCAGCTCGGCCAGCGCGCGCGCGTCATCGCCCGCGTTTGAGCGCAGCGCGCCAACCCCGGCCAGCAGCACGGGGTTCTTTGCCTCTACCAGCAAAAAGGCCGCCGCGATGACGCGCGCCAGGTCGCCTGAGGAGCGGATGCCGCGCTGCGCGGGCTGGTAGGCAGAAATTTCGGCTTGCACACCGGCAACGGTTGGGGGGAGGTGCAGCAGCACAGGCCCCGGCTGGCCGTTGGCCGCCAGCGAAAAAGCGCGCCGCAGGCTCCAGGGGATCTGCTGCGGGGACGATACGCGGTCCGTCCATTTTGCCGCGCCGCCCGCGTCCGCGCCGGTGGGATCATCCAGGCAGACCGCCAGCAGCGGGGCGCAGCTCTCGCGCGCCTGCGCTAGAGCGGGCAGCAAATCGGGCAGCGACCCCAGGCACACCGCCGGTTCGCCGCTGGCCAGGGCGCAGCCCAGCGCCATCTGCGCCGGTTGGGCGGCTGCGACCAGGCGCAGGGCGGGTTCCTGGCCCAAAGCGGCGCGCAAACCGCCCGCCAGGGTTGGCGGCGAGAAGACAAATTGAATTTTTTCGCTTTTCAGCGCCGTGGTGAACGCTTCCCATCCGTTGGTGAAAGGCATGCTTACCTCCTGATTCGAATGGGGAGATTATATCACCTGGCAGAAAAATACCCCCGGCGAGGCCAGGGGTGGTGTGTACGGGCTGCATACTATGCAGCCCGCTACGATGCAACTGTTCCAACTAAATCAAGAAATTGATACAATGCGAGGATGGAAAAAGTAGCCCCTACGATACAGCCCCTACGATACAGCCCCTACGATGCAGCCGCTACGATGCAGCCCCTACCCCGTCCGATTTTCCTGCATCTTCCTTTTTTCGTTTTTCTTCCTTCATTCTGTAAACAATTTTCTCGATGGCATCAACAAATTCATCATCCGACATGCCCCGGTCAAAAACATGAAAGACCGGTTTTTCAGTCTGATCTTCTTTTTTGCCCTTAAATTCCGGGCTGGACTGTTCATCAGGTTTTTTCATTTCCCCATCCTTTCCTTGTATTGCTTCGCCTGTGTCCATTGTCTGTGTAGCGGGCTGCATACTATGCAGCCCCTACAAATACAGCCCCTACAAATATAGCCGCTACAATGCAGCCCCTACGATGCTATGATGCAGCCCTTACGTCTGAATACCCTCGCGCAAACTACCCGCTACTCATATACCTCGCGCACGGCCCAGGCGTGGCAGGCCAGGCTGAGGCGCCGGATGGCCTCGGCGGGTGGCAGCCAGCTCACCTGGCTGGCGGGCGGGTCGCCGCCGGCGGGCAGTTCGAGCAGGTAGAGATTGCACTGCAAATAGACCGGCTCGCCCGCGGGCTGGCTGGTGAAGTATTCGTCGGCCTGGGCGATCAGGTCGCGGATTTCGACGGTTTGGGCCAGTTGATCGCGGGTTTCGCGCAGCAGCGCCTCGCTGTGGGTTTCGCCGCCGCGCAGCGCGCCGCCGGGCAAAAAGCAGCCCTCCGGCAAATCGAGCACGGCCACCTTGCCCAGCGCGTTGGCAATTATGCCATACGCGCCCAGGCGCGGCTGGTAGGTGAGGCCGGCTTGCTGGCTGCCAAAGACCGGCATGGGAATGGGTTGCGACATGCGTCACCTCTTGGAAGAAGAAATTTCCTTATTATTGTATCTCACAATGGCCGGGCAGGCGCAAGGCGGCCTGTTTTTGCGCCCGCGAAGATGAATGCCAGATGAGCGTTGGGAAAACATCAAGCAAAATTTGGCAAGTTGCCTTAAAATGAGTACGGTATGATGAATCGATTTCGCACCCAACGGGCTCTTCTGCTGACGGCGGCGCTGTTGCTGACGGCGGTTCTGCCCGCGCGCGCGCAAGCGAACCCGCCCGCGGTGACCGCCTACCCGCCCGACCTGAGCGCCTTCCCCACCATCACCTTTGAGGTGGAAGCGCAGGACGAGCAGGGGAACTTCCTCTCCAACCTCAACCGCGCCGATATCACCGTGCTGGAAGACGGCGCTGAGATTGACCTGGATGAGCTGGAACGCTACGAGCCGGGCATGCAGTTTCTGGTGTCGATCAATGCCGCCCCCATCTTGGCTAACCGCGTGGCGGGCGTCTCGCACTTCGACTCGATCCGCCAGGCGCTGGCCGAATGGGCGCAAACCCGCCCCAACCCCGGCAGCGACCGCCTGACCCTGGCCACCAGCGAGGGCGTGCTCTCGGCGGCAGAAGAATACCCCGAAGACTGGCTGGAGGCGCTGCAGGCCTACCAGCCCAACCTGCTGGCCAGCCAGCCTTCTACCATCAGCTTCACGCAGGCTTTAGACCAGTTAATTGAGCCGGGCAGCGACCCGCGGATGAAGCGCGTAATCCTCTACATTACCCCGCTGCCCACCGGCGCTTTGCAGGGCGCCATCCCCGGCCTCACCGAGCGGGCGCGCCAGTTGAACGCGCGTGTCTTTGTGTGGATGGTGGGCCCGGCCAGCCACGCCAACTTCCCCGGCGCCGAACCGCTGCGCCAGATGGCTGAGCAAACCGGCGGACAATTCTTCCACTATACCGGCGTAGAGGCGCTGCCCGGCCTGGAAGAATACCTGCAGCCGCTGCGCTACCGCTATCTGGCCAGCTACACCTCGCGCGTGAACCAGAGCGGCGATCACGAGCTGCAAGTGCGGCTGGAACGCGGCGGAGAAATGGTTACCTCGGCCGCCCAATCGTTTAATGTGAACGTGCAGCCCCCCAATCCGATCTTCCTCTCGCCGCCTGACCAGGTGCAGCGTGGCTGGGTGGAAGCGGAGCTGGAAGGCCAGCCCGAAAATCTGGAGCCGAAAAGCTACCCCATCCGCATTCTGATCGAGTTCCCCGACGGCCACCCGCGCGCCCTGGCCTTCAGCCGCCTGTATGTAGACGGCGAGCTGGCGCAGGAGCGCACCGAAGAGCCGTTTGACCAGTTCGACTGGCCGCTGGAGAGCATTACCGAGACCGGGCGGCGCGAACTGCAGATTGAGGTGCAAGACAGCCTGGGCCTCTCGCGGCGCAGCATCACCCACAGCGTAGAGGTGGCCGTGCAGCCCGCCCCGCGCGACGTGCTGCTGGAGATGTTTACCAACGGGCGCTTTTTGCTGCAACTGGCGGCGGTGCTGCTGCCGCTGGCGGCGCTCATCCTGCTCATCCGCCGCACGCGCCGCAAGCGCGCCCAAACCCACCAGCGCCGCGGCTGGAGAGAAGATCCGCTCACCCAGCGGGTGAACATACCGCAAGAGAAACCGCGCAAACTGGCCTCATCGGCCGCGCAAACCACCGTACCGGCCGGCGCGCCAGCGGTGGGCATGGCTAACCCCAACGGCGCGGCGCAGGCCTTTTTGCTGCGCCTGTCGGAGCAGGGCAGCCCCCTGCCGGGCGAGGTGATTGAGCTTTCCAAAATTGAGACCACCTTTGGCAGCGACCCCAACCAGGCGGTTTGCGCGCTGAACGACCCCTCGGTGAGCAGCCTGCACGCGCGCATATACCAGAGCAGTGAAGGAAAATACGTGCTGGCCGACGCCGGTTCGGTGGCCGGCACCTGGGTGAACTACGCGCCCGTATCCAGCGCCGGCGTGCAGCTTCAGCACGGCGACCTGATCCACTTTGGGCGCGCGTCCTTTCGCTTTGAGCTGAAAAATCCACGCAAAGTACTCAAAGCGGTGGTTCTGCCGTACAATGAAGAGTAATATGATCCGAGTCGAAAAATCACATTACCCTGTGGCCGCCCGGTCGCACGCGGGCATGTCGGGCAAGAACAACGAAGACCGTTTTGCCGTGACGGCCTTTACGCTGGGCAAAGAGAAGTCCACGCCGGTGCTGCTGGCCGTGCTGGCCGACGGCATTGGCGGCCACCGCGCCGGTGAAGTGGCGGCCGAGATCGCCGTGAACCGCATTACCCAAACCGTGGCCGACAGCAGCGGGCAGAACCCGGTTGCCCTGCTGGAAGAAGCCATTCACCGGGCCAGCCAGGAGATTTTTGTTACCGCCGAGGGCGATTCCGAACGCAAAGGCATGGGCGCCACCTGCGCCGTGGCGTTGGTGATCGGCAGCCAGCTCTACGCCGCCTCGGTGGGCGACTCGCGCATTTACCTGCTGCGCGAGGGGCGCATTCAGCAAATCAGCAACGATCATACCTGGATTCAGGAGGCGCTGGACCTGGGCCTGCTGGACCCCGAACAGGCGGTGGGGCACCCCAACGCGCACGTCATCCGGCGCTTTTTAGGCGCGCCGCACCCGCCGGAGGTGGATTTTCGCCTGCGCCTGAGCGGGCGCGAGAATGACCGCCAGTCGCTTTCGAACCAGGGCATGCACCTGCAGCCGGGCGATCAACTGGTGCTGTGCAGCGACGGCCTGACCGACCTGGTATCGAACAGCGAAATTCTGGATATTTGCAGCCAGCATCCGCTGGAAGCCGCTGCCGACGCGCTGGTAGAGCTAGCCAACACGCGCGGCGGGCACGACAACATCACCCTGATCACGTTTCAGGCCAACGGGCAGGCCTACAGCGAAGAGCAGCCCGCGCGAAAAGGCAGCCCGGTGCTGGGGCTCACCTGCCTGGGGCTGGTTCTGCTGGCGCTGATGGTGGCCGGGGCAGTGTGGGGCTGGAACGCCCTGCGCGGCAGCCGGCAGCCCACCCCCACGCCGGGGCTGATCGCTACCCCCGAGGCGTCTGTTCAACCGGAGATCTTTGAAAGCGACGTAACCCCCCAACCGCTGCCCACCAACCCCGCCCCGCTGGATGAAACCACCCCGCCCGCGGGCGTTACCCCCGAAGCCGGGGCGACTCTCCCATCCGGGGGAGAAACCCTCCCATCCGGGGGGGCGACTCTCCCTGACGGGGGGGCAACCCTCCCTGGCGGGGGGGCGACCCTCACCCCGTGGCCAACCAACACCGCGCCGGCGCCCTGAGCGCGCGGTTCGCGGTCTCTTGCCGGTGCGGGGGAACTATGATAGAATTTGGAACGCGTAGGGTTTAAGGGCCTCGGAGGGATGGCCGAGTGGACTATGGCGCTTGTCTTGAAAACAAGTGTGGGGCAACTCACCGGGGGTTCGAATCCCTCTCCCTCCGCCTGAGGTTCTTGCCTTAACAAAAGAAAATGGGGAGGTGCCAGAGTGGCCGATTGGGCTCGCCTGCTAAGTGAGTGCTGGGGTTAACTCAGCCGCGGGTTCGAATCCCGCCCTCCCCGCAACTACAACTTTTTTGCGTCACCAGGGGCATAAACGAATCGGTTAGCTGAACGGCCACGATTACGTTGCCTCGGACAAAAGCTGCTTGGACTGCCATCCGGAGCAGCTTTTTCTTTTCGATTGGTAATGTGCGGTCCCAATTTTCCAGCGCAGGCCGGATAGAGTTAACTAATGTTATTATAGCATTGGGATTTGAATAAGACAAGGTGCTTTGGATATGCTCGTATCGGTCCGATTCTTTTTTGAACTCGTCGCGATCAAGTTCTCCTAAAAGATACAACTCTTTCGCTCGCTCATAGCGCGCTTCGGCTTCCGCAACTACTGCCTTTGATCGCTCCAAACCCTGATCTGCAGTCCAGTCTTTCAAAGTGTCTAGTAGAACATCTGCAATTTGACGTTCAACTACCTCTGCCCTAAGGGTGTCCTGTTGGCAATTCGTGGACCGCTCGATCCGCGATGCATCCCGATAGTACCGCCTTCCAGAACTAGACACACCTCTCATCGCTTTGCCGCAGTAACCGCAGCGCAAAATGCCGGTCAGTGGGTAGATTTGCGCTGTCGGCTTTTCAGCCCGCCAGTTGCTGCCCAACATCAGCCGCATCTCCTTCACTTTTTGGAAATCCTCCTCGCTGATTAAGGGAGGATGTTTCCCTTCGTACAAAGTCACTTCATCCAATTCGCTGCGCTTTGTTTTTCGTGCACCAATCTCGCTGGAGGCTTTGTACGGAAGTTTCCCAGTATAAAAGACCCGATTGAGCATATCGCGAACCAAATCCTTTTTGAACGGTCCGGCAACCGATACGCCAGGATGACCCTTTTGGCGCACCTGGATGGTAAAGCCATCTGGAAAGGTCAATTGGTAGGAATTTAGTTTTTCCGCGATGCTTGCATCCGATTGATTTCCACTTAAGTACCAACTGAATACCAGCTTGACGACCTCACTATCTACTGGATGCAATACCAAACACTTGCCATCTGATTTGTTCGGCTTTCCAAAGTCTGGGCAGTAGCCTTTTCCATTGGAATCTTCACAAGCAGAACACAATCCTTTGCAATATCCATAAGGTGGGAGGCCGTTCCATAATCCCTCTCTGGCTCTTTGTTGTTTTCCTTTAATAGTCTCTTGGCGGAGATTATCCAAATAGATTTCGGCGAGGATACCTAATACTGTGAGCATCAGCTTCCCCCAGGGCGAGGTAAAGTCCAATCGCTCTTGGACAGATGCAAAGGAAATATCCATTGACCGGAGTTGATCTAAAGCCGTGAGCAGGCCTGCCAGGTGGCGATAGAACCGGTCAATTTTATCAACCACAATTACATCGAACTTCCTGGCTTCCGCGTCACCCATCAAACGTTCCAAATCAGGCCGATGGCTATCTTTTTTAGCCGAGATTCCAGCGTCAGTATAGATCTCGATTAAATCCCAACCTTGTGAAGTGGCATAATCGCGAATGTTCTTCTCTTGCGCATCAAGGCTGTGCCCATCGATCTGCTCTCGCATGGATACGCGGCGATACCCCACTGCTCTCAACCTCGGTTTTTCCATGACTCCTCCTAATGCTATAATAATATTGGGATAGATTTATTTCTTAGACGAAACGAACCGTCAACCTAACAATATTTATACGCCGCGAATGCCCAGGTGAAAAATCATGGAAAAACCGATCGCACAAGCACAGCGAGAAGCAAAAAACAAGACCATTGATCTCGGCCCTTTTATTGCCAGACTCACCGAGTTAATGGAAAAGCATAATGAGAGTTATCGGGAAGCGGGGATGAGCGCCGGTCTGGATCATCAAGCGATCCGGCGAATCTTATCTGGTCAGCGCCCGGCGATGGTGAACTGTATATTATTAGCCGATCATTATGGCGTGAATCCGAATGAATTTTTAGAGTTGGCTGGTTGGCCAACTCTGAAAGTGTTTGATGTTCGCGGCTTAGAAACAGATCGTCTTCCCCCTGAGGCTGTTGATGTTGCCCTGGTATTGAGTCGTGTTCCAGACCCAGGAGTTCGAAAGCAGTTAGCCACCGCAGTGATTACGCTGCTGCAAAAGTATTTTGAGTAATAGAGATCATCCGGCAATGCCTAATAATATGTCAAAAGGAGCATTTACCAGCATTTGCCGCACAACTCCCCGTTGATCGAAGTAAATCGCTTCAACCATAACTTTCAGTAAGGTCCTTTGTTCCCTAGAAGTCATCTTTCTCCATGTCGTCGAGAAGTCTTTAAGGAAGGGTAAAATCTCGCGCACCTCCGCCTTTGCGGAAGGCTGCATTTTTTGCAGCTCGCTGGTGATGGTTGTTGCCCGATCCTTGAATTGGGCTTGTGTCAAAAAGCCGCTGGTATACATTTCCTGTAATCTCTTCAGTTCCTGGCGCAGGTTGTAGTTCTCGCGCTCAAACTCCTCTATACCATGGTTACTCAGAAAATAGGCCATGATCATCTCATACCAGGCTGGCGGTATGACCAGGTTGGCAATTGAATCATGGATCTGTGCTTCGAGTTTATCTGCCCGCAATGTGGAGGAATGGCTCTCAATTAGCTTGTTCCAGGTATTGGGTTGGCTGCTTGCAACCCCTGCTTCGTTGGCGATTTCCAATGGCGCACTTTGCATCCCACCTTTCTTTCCTTTATCGTGAATTGTTGCGCAGCGGTAATACTGTGTTCCGGTATTTCCTGTAGATCCGCGTAGACTAGCCTGCGCGCCGGCCTGCTCCATGCAGACCCAACACCTACCCACACCAGTCAACAGGTAATCACGCTTTGGACGATTCCTTGTCACTGGAGAAATCCCTTTGGATTGGCGCAGCTGCATATTTTGCTCCCATAGTTCATAAGGATAAATTGCTTGATGCAGACCCTTTTGCAAAATCTGCGGTTGTCGTTTGTTTTGTAACGGCTGCTGGGTTCCTTTTCGCTTCGGATTTTCCACATCGTCATCCATATCCAAAGGCCGGGTAGGATAATGAGCAACCAATCCCACATAAAACGGGCTGCGGATAATATCGCGTACATTATCCCGGCTGAATGGCCCAGGCAGCGTCTGGCCAGGTAAACCCTTCGTTCGAAATGCCACCTCTGAGTTATCTGGCAAACGGAACGTGTGGCTATTGAGATCGCTGGCGATTTCCAGATCGCTTTTGCCTCTGCTGTACAACTGCGCAGCGAGGCTGACGGCATGCATCTCAATGGGATGGGGAACGGGTATTCGTCCGCGCTGACTTTCAACCCGGTCAACACTGCCATATAGCGGGCAATAATCCTTTCCGTTCGGATCTTTGCAGGTAGAACACAAACCTTTGCAGTAGCCAAACCGGAAGGAAGCATTGGACAGGCCATTCATTACACGCTCCAATTTAGCCTCGCGTGTCCGGGCGCTTGATTGCCAGATATACATTTCGGCCAAAGCGCCCAGAACATAAAGAACCAAACGGCCCCACCAATTGTCAGTGTCAATCTGCTCAGTGACGGATACCAGGCGCACTTTATATGTTTTGATCATCCGGATGAACTTCAATAATGATTCGAGATTGCGGTAAAGGCGATCCAGGCGATGAACGACTACCACCGTGACTCTACCAGCCCGGATATCTCCAATCATCTTCTGCAAAGATGTGCGCCGGCTGTTCCTGCCTGTCTTGGCCGGATCGGCATAAATTGCATAGATATCCCAACCCTTTGATCGCGCATATTCTTCAGCTTTGTCCGGTTGAATGTCCATCGAATATCCGTGGTGCCGTGGATCGATTCGGGAAACACGCGTGTAGATGGCTGCCTTTTCCTCGCTTTCTGGCCTGCTAACATCGCGTACAAACCCCTGGATTTTTTTATTCAAGTCGTCAATGCTATTTGGAAAAATATCCATTACTCACCTCGTAAAAAGATGCCGGTGACACCAGCATCCTGGTAACATTTCACTTGTTCTGAGTGTCCGTTGTTTTCGCCTGTTCGCTAATTCCGAGATCTTCTGGAAGGCATAATTCCGCATCGCTCACTATGCGCCCGGTAATCCTGCGCAACACCAGCGCCAGTTCATAGCAGAATTGACGGATTTTTTCCTGGGTGGCTGGGTCTTCAACTGAGAAGTTTTTCGGTTCTCCCATGTTTACAGATCCTCCCACTCCGTGGCAATATTGCTAAGCGCAGCCTGCACACGCTGGCTTGCCTGCTCCATGCCACCCAGTTCTGCAACAGGTATGGTACGCAGGATTTGCTTGAGCGAGCGGAGTGACGTGGACAGCTTGGCGCAGCAATGCAATGTCTTTTCAACATTCTCTTTGACCTGATCCTGGAGGGTTATTCGCCGAGGAGAAACTGCCTGGCAACTCTGTCCGGATTGCTTTAGCGCCAGCGCCAGCAGTTCCGCGCAGCTAAATGCGCCCATGCTGATTCCTCGCAGCGTTTCAATCGTTTCTTCCGCGCCAGGAAATTCAATATCACTTTCAAACAATTGAAGCGTGTCCGCAAACTTGCGGATTTCTTCTCGCAGATTGCCCAGCTCGTGATACATACCTTTTGAATGAGATTGGTGATTCTTGTGCATAACCGTTGCTCCTGATAAAAGTATTCAGAACGTATGTTCTTGACAAGAATTTAGCATTTGTAACCATCAAAAACTACCTGTCTAAATGGACATATTTAGCCTAAAGAATATGTCTATTTAGACAGGTTGACAAAATGACAGAATTTTTAACTCAAACTTTATGTCGGGTATCTTGCGTTCCAATAAATGATCGCCTATAATTAGTACATAAGTTCTATATTTTAGCACCTCTCTTAGCAGAAGGTACCTCCCTTGCGCATCCAAGCCTTTTATCGTCTGACAACGTCCTGGGCAATCGAATACAGAAATTTCCCCGATTTTGCGAAATTAGGTTGGTCCCCTTCTGCGGAAAGCACGCCGAGGGGTTTTTCGATTTTCTGCTGTCCATCCTGCCAGGAGGTCCTTCGTTGATGACCCGCGTTTTCTTCTTCGATGAGAATGGGACGTTCTTCCTGAAAGAGGATCCAAGCTCATCTCAGGAGTTGAAAGGAAAGATTGTTAACAGGACCTGGTCATCAGACGTGCAGTTGCCCTGGGCGGATAAGCCCATAGTGGTGCATAAAATTGGAAATATAATACTTATCACACCACCAGGTTTCTCGGATGAAGGACCGGAAGTGCCGGTTCCCAGTTTAACGGCTCGAGAAAATGAGGTTCTAGAATCGCTTGCTGATGGATTAGGGTATAAGGAAATAAGCCAGCGACTTTCCATTAGCCCTTTAACCGTAAGAAGTTATGTAGCCGCTTTGAAGAAGAAGCTAAATGCCGATACATCAATCAATACGGTGGCTAGAGCAGTCGCGTTAGGGCTTTACAGACCAAAGTTCGATCAGAATAGGTAGCTTTATCGAGCGATTTGATCACCGAAAATTGATAATGGGGAGCAAAAAGGTTTCGGTCAACTTTCGTTGTCAGAAACCTTTAATTCGTTTATGATTAACCTGTCTCCTCCTGACAACAAATTGTTGTCTCCTGGCAACGACGTTCGACTATCCTACCCTTAGAGTGTCGAGTATTATGCCCCGCTTCTCGGATTGGCTCACTGAAAAATATACCTCCTGGGAAAATACGCAGGGTTCAACGCAGACTTATGCAAAGTATGCGACCTACCTGTGCGTAGATGCGAAGGTTTTGGTTAATATTATGTTAGGCAAGGCGCTTCCTAATACCGGCGATCTTATGGCTATTGCTGCAAAAGAAGGCTTGGAAGTGTATGATGTTCTTGAAAAGGATCGGCCGGAAGAAGGGGTGATCGAAGTTTTCTCATCGCTTGGTACGATGCCCACAGATTTCCGGATGCGCATGGCCCACGCCATTTATGAAGCGGAAGAAACCGTAAAGGGCCGGAACATTTCCACAGAATCGGACGAGGCCAAGCAGGTTTTTATTGAGGCATTTGAACGATGGGGGTTTCATTATCAGGGCAACTTCGAAAAGAAGAATTGAATAAGGTAGATCAACTCACAGTAATTGTCTGCGGTTTTTTGTTTGCTATTTCTAAGGCGAAAAACGGCTGTTGTGATCATCATTGATCAGGTATGGCGCTATAATAGTTTTATCTCCCTGTCAGGTTGTGGCTGTGGAAAGAAAACCGCCGGAATTCTTGACGATTGAAGAAGTATCCGAATACTTACGTGTACCGCTCTCTTCTCTTTATAAGCTGGCACAGCAAGGGAAGATACCGGCGTCAAAAGTGGGCCGGCATTGGCGTTTTCGGCGAGAGTTTATCGACCGTTGGGTTAATGATCAAATACAGACCAAAGTAACACAAAGCCGTTGAATAACATACACAAGGGTTTATCTACGATGGAGCTCAAACCGGGGGATTGGATCGAAGGCCCTTATTGGCAGGATACGGTTCAAATCATCCACATACAGACGCAAACCGGCTATGATGTGGTGACCGTTTACAGCCGCGCCCACGATCTATCCCGCCCGTACATTCTGACAAAAGATGACTGGCAGCAGGTGAAACCTATCGCCAGAGCAAGCCGTATAGACCTCTCCTTTGATGGAGACCCGGCCCGCTTCCGTCTAGCGATCCAGGCACAGCGTCTGAAATTAGCTCACGCGATTGACCCCTACGCCGGTCTCAATTCCAGCCGCATAGATCCTCTTCCCCACCAGTTTGAAGCGGTTTACCAGCACCTACTTGCCCGACCAGTGGTGCGCAATTTGCTGGCTCACGATGCCGGTGCAGGCAAGACAATCATTGCTGGGCTACTAATTAAGGAATTGAAACGTCGTCAGGATATTAAGCGTGTGATGATTGTTTGCCCGGCTGGGCTGACGATCCAATGGAAGCGCGAGTTGCTGACCAAGTTTGGGGAAGATTTCTCGATCATCTCCCGAGAGTACATGGACGAAACGCGCCTGGACCGGTTGGACGTTTGGCGAAAGACGGACCTGGCGATTACCTCCGTGGCCTTTGCCCGCCAGCGCGAGATGTGCCGCGCGCTCGAAACGGTCGAATGGGACTTGGTCATCGTGGACGAGGCACACAAACTGGCTGCGTACCGCAAATCCTCTGGATCCATCGAGAAAACACAGGCGTATGAGTTGGGTAAAATTCTCTCGCGGCGCGCCAAGCATTTCCTGTTAATGACCGCGACGCCTCACAAAGGCGATCCGGAGAACTACCGCCTACTGATCCGCTTGATCGATCCCGAATGGGGCGACGCCGCTGCATATGCACCGGGCAGCAACCCGATGATGCTGCGCCGCACCAAAGAGGAGATGCGCACAGCGGATGGCAGGCCGCTGTATCCAGAGCGCATTGTTGAGACGCTGCCCTACAGTCTTTCACACGACGAAGGCGAGCTGCTCGAGCAGGTTTACAAGTTCATCCGCAAGCGCTTTGAAAAGGCCAAGTCATCAAACAAGCAGAGCGCCGCGTTCGCGTTGATGACCCTCAGCCGCCGGTTGGCATCCAGTCCATCCTCGCTGTTGTGCTCTTTGCAACGGATCAAGGCCAAGGCGGAAGCTGGCAATGCCCAGCTTGCGTCCGGAGAAGCATCCAATAACGACACCTTCGACCTGGAAGACTGGGATGAACTTAGTGATGAAGACCGCGGCAAGCGCGAGCAAGACGCGGAAGCGCAGGCCGCTCAAATGGTGGATCTAAAGCAGCTGGAGACCCTGATCACCAAAACCGAAGCGCTCGCTAAAAAAGGCAGCCAGAAAATTGTTGAGCTGCGGAAAGCGGTCGATTTGTGGGTGGGCGAGCGCAAAAAGCAGCTGATTATCTTTACCGAGTTCAAAGATACCCTGGATGATTTGGACAGGCATCTCAAGGATTGGGGCTATACCACCACCCAGATCCACGGCGGGATGGCGATGGAGGACCGGCGGGTAGCCGAAAAGGTCTTCTGGCAGGGAAAAGCCCAGGTGCTGGTGGCTACCGAAGCCGCAGGCGAAGGCATCAACCTGCAATGCTGCAACGTGATGATCAACTTCGACCTGCCTTGGAACCCGACCCGGCTTGAGCAGCGCATGGGCCGCATCCACCGTTATGGGCAGAAAGAGCCGCAGGTGTTTATCTTCAACCTGCTGGCCCGCAATTCAATGGAAGACCAGGTAAAAGAAACGCTGCTGACCAAGTTGAAGGAAATGCGGAAAGACCTGGGCGACAAGGTCTTTGATGTTGTTGGAGCCGTGTTGTGGGGTGAGGAGCTGCGCTCTATTCTGGAACGGGTTGCCCTGGGCGATATTACTGCTGTAGAACACGCCCGCCAAGCTATTGAATCAGCCGAGCAGCCTTTGCGAGCGGCGATCGACACGGAGCGGGAAATTGCTGCAACCAGCGAGCCCTTAGATATCGCCGCTTTCCAGCAGAATCAGGCGCAGTTCAAGGCCTACCGGCTCAGCCCGGAAGATGCAGAGGAATTTTTACGCGCGGCCGTTCCTTTTGTGGGCGGCACGCTGCGCGAGTTCACCGTTCCTTCTAAAAACGGGAACCGGCTCGCTTTTGAAGTCATCCTGCCACTGGATTTAGGACGGGGAAAGGTCCGCCGCCGCAAGCTGTGTTTCTGGCCGGAAGCATGCTCTGATGATGACACTGATCCAGAGGCCGTTCTGTTTATCTCCCCCGGCAGCACCCTGTTTGACCAGCTGGTAGAGAAAGTCTTGTTAATATGCCGCGAGGACCTTGCCCGTGGTGCAACCTATTTCGATATTCATCCCGACAGCAGCTCACCTTACCTGGTCTGGTTCATCCACACCTTCCTCCGCGATGGCCTGGATCACCCATCCGGTGAATTTCTGACCGCGCTCCGCCACCGGGCAGACCAGGAGAAAGTGGAACGCCTGCCATCTGAAGTGCTGAATGGGTTCGATTTTGGCTCTGGGCATGAGATGACCGAAGGCGTGCAGCGCGTGCGGCCGATGCTGGCTGGTCAGCGCGAGGTCGTTGACCAATGCGTCCAATCTGTCTTCTTGCCAGACCTGATGGAACGGCGCAAGCAGCATGAGGAAACGGTCGCGAAAGACTGCCGGTTTCTCACGGATGGCCTCAACCACCTGGTCGATTACCTCAACGATGCGTTGCTCGAAGCATACACCTCAGATAACAGCGAGGAGGGCGACTGGATTACTGAACAGATGAACAGCACCCGTCAGCGCATGGATAAGCTGCAAATCGATATGACCAACGCCGGTCACCTAGCCATGTTAGAGCCCGAAGTGCTGGGCGTGGCGCTCGTTCTCCCAGCCCCCATCGTCATAGCGCCGGAAGAGACGCCGCAGGTCAAGCATGGATCCTCCGTTTCGATGCGCCGCAACCCAGAAGTTGAAAAAGCGGCCATGAAAGTGGTGATGGATTTGGAAGAGGAGCAGGGCCGCTATCCCAAAGATGTCAGTAAAGGAAAATCCTGGGATATCGAGTCGTGTGATGCAGCCGGGAAAGTAGCCCGCTATATTGAAGTTAAAGGACGCGGACCAGGCGAGGCGGAAGAGGTTTGGCTGACCGAACCGGAATGGGAGGCTGCACGCCGCCTGGGCGACCAGCACTGGCTGTATATCGTCCGGCTGGAAGATGGGATGAAGTGGATGATTCAAAACCCCTATGTGAAGCTGCACCCGAAGGAAATGAAACGATGGGTGGTTTCCATTGATGAAGCGGCCGAAGTGGCCAGTCAGGACGGGCCGCCTGGGAAGTAAAGTATAATGATTCTTTCGCGATAGAACCAAAATTATCCCGAGTAAGCGAAAGCGTTTTACCGGATTATGCCAAAACGATACATTGAAGATATTTTGCCCTTAAATGAGCTGAACAAATACGCCCAGGTGGGAGGCGGCATTGGATCATTGAATGTCATGCACCCATATTTCGCGCGCCGCCCGCTGACCGCCTCGCGCGCGATGACCCTGGCTGCTTTAGTGGACGCGCCCAAGAATGAGCAAGAACGCAAAGAACTGGAGAAAATTCTGGTCGAACTCAGTAAAGATGAATGGCCTGAACGACCAGATCTTTTAGAAAAGGCTCGCGAGCTGATCCGAAAAGCACACGGGGGGCAGTCGCCTAATGTACTGGACCCCTTCGCGGGCGGTGGCTCAATGCCCTTTGAGTCCTTACGCCTGGGCTGTAATTCGACTGCCCTGGACCTTAACCCAGTCGCTTATTTAGCCTTGACTGGTTCCCTAGTCTACCCTCAAAAATTTGGGAAGAAACGCTATGAAGTTGGGTCATCATGGCGAGAAGTCTCTAAACGAATAGCCGAAAAAGGCCCTGCGTGGTTTGACGAGGATGAAAATACTCCTACCGAGGAAATTTCGGTCGAACTTTTCAATGACATAGCGACAAGTAAGAAAAAGCCCTCACAAAGCCAATTGGTCGAAGATGTGCGCTACTGGTCTGAATGGGTATTGAGCCAGGCGGAAACGCAAATTGGGGATTGTTATCCATGCGATCCCGATGGGGCAACTTCCGTAGCATATTTATGGGCAAAAACAATTCCCTGTCCTCATTGCCAAGGTGAAATACCACTGCTAAAACGCCGCTGGCTACAAAACGGGCGAGGAGACGAGCCTGTTGCCTATCGCTTAAATGTAAATCCCGAAAACAAATCTTATGATATTGAGATAATTCGGGGACAAGAAGCTATTGATGACAAGCCCGAACAAGGAACGATGCGTGGTGCAACCCTAACCTGCATCTACTGCAACACACCCCTTGAGAGAGAAAGGATCGTGGAGAAAGCGCAAAAGGGGCAGATGGGACAACACTTAATGGCTGTAGTTATCAGCCGAGATGATACAACTGGGAGAGATTTCCGTTCTCCAAATCAAAAAGACCTCGATGCTTTTAATTTGGCCTTGGCTAAGCTCCCAACTATTGAACAAGAAGGCTATGATTTTTGGGGGCTAGAACGCTTGCTGTCTGTTGTACCAGATGAACCAACGCCACCAAGCAGGTCAAGAAGTGTAAGCATACGACTTTATGGCGTTGAAACCTGGGGGCAAATGTTTAATGATCGTCAAAAGGTTGCACTTCTGACAATTGGACAACAGATACGAATTGTTAGAGATACTTTAAACTCGGAAGACCCCGAATATGCGAAGGCAATAGCACTCTATCTTTCAATTATCCTGGCTCGTTTAATTACGAGAAATTCAAATGCCACTATCTGGGATTCCGGAACAAACAAAATAAGTTCAATTTTTGCTCGTCATGATATCCCAATGACTTGGGATTATGCAGAAGCGAATCCCTTTAGTGGGTTGGCCTCTAGCTGGGCTAGTCAAACAAATGCTTTGCTTGTATCTCTGAATAATGTTGTTTCTGTTGATAGCGGGGTTGCTGAGGTTAGGTTAGGGTCCGCTGTATCTCTGCCAGAAGATTGGTCGGGCAAGTTCGATGCCGTGGTCTGCGATCCCCCTTACTACGATAGTGTTACCTATGCCGATCTAACCGATTACTTCTACCCTTGGCATAAACGTATCATCGGAGATGATTACCCGGAAGCATTTGTTACTGAGATTACGCCTAAAGACGAAGAATTGGTTCAGGAAGAAATTTATCATGGCGAGTCAACGGCCCTAGCAAAAAAATATTACGAAGATGGCATGGCACAGGCATTCATGGAAATGCAGCGTGTGCTTCGCAAAGATGGCATCGCTGTAATCATGTTCGCGCACAAAAATTCAAGTGCCTGGGAGACATTAGTTGGAGCGCTTGTTCGAGCAGGATTCCAGGTTACTGCAAGTTGGCCCCTCAACACAGAAGGGCGACGTCTTCAATCTTACCGAGCAGTAGCGCTCGCATCAGCCGTTTATCTTGTTTGCCGAAAGCGTGATGTTTCTATTGGTACAGGATATCTTGAAGATATACAAGGTGATCTCCGCAAGACAATTCGCCGATACCTGGAAAGTTTCTGGGATGCAAGAATAGGCGGGGCAGATTTCTTTATGAGCGCTATCGGTCCAGGTCTATCCGTCTTCAGCCGGTATAAACGAGTCGAGCGTTATGACGGAACTCAAGTTACAGTGAGCGATTTTATTGATATCGTCCGTCATGAGGTTGCTACTTTCGCAATTGAGCGCATCATTGGTCAGGAGGGCTTCAACGACAGACTGGATCAGGCCACTCAGTTCTATGTGCTTTGGCGGTGGGGTTATAACGATTGGGATGTCCCAAGCGGGGAAGTTTTACTGCTCAGTACAGCCGTTGGAATTGACTATAAAATCCTAATGGACCGGTTTGGACTGATCGTTGATATGAAAGGCAAGCTCCGCCTGCTTGGACCGCAAGACCGAAAAGAAAAGTTAGAACGATTAACTGAGCGAGTTGTGGCTGGCGGTGCTGTTCCACTGGTAGATGTTATGCACAAAGCCTGCCTGTTGTGGCAAAACGATCAACAGGAGGAACTATCGGCATTAGTAGCGGCGCGTGGCGGAGAGTTGTGGCCGGTGGCGCAAGCGATGGCCGAATTACTTTCCCCAGATAATTTTGAGAAAAAAGCACTGATGAGCATGTTGAGCAGCCGAGGCGATCTTGAGTCGCGGGCGCAAACCTGGGTGAGCAAACACCCTGCACCCGAGCAAAAACCGAAGCAGCTCAGTTTTTTTGAAGAAGAATAACCAGGAGTGAGCGTATGAGTCAGGCATTGCAGAATTGGCGTAAAGGTGTTCTTCCACACGAAGATATTCGTGAAAACAAAGTCAATGAAACCCTGTTCGCGGTCAATCTTAGCCGGGCAATCAACAACAAGGGAGCCAGCGAGTATCGCGAGCCAAAGCTGTTCTTCGAGCGCACTTACCTGACGCGTACCCTGCAAAGCCTGATTCTCGATGTAGTCAATATTCTGCGCAGGCAGCCAGTCTCCAACAGTGTCCTGCACCTGCAAACGAACTTTGGGGGCGGCAAATCCCACGCGGAGCTGGCTCTTTATCACTTGCTGACCTCTCCGCAGCAAGCGCTGGAAGTCACCCACCTGGCCGATTTCCTGGCGATGAATGGCATCACCGAAATCCCGAAGGCTTCGGTCGCCGCCCTTCCCTGCGCCGATCTCAACGCCCAGGGACGGCAGGTGGAAGGCGGGCTGAAAATTCTCACCCTGTGGGGTGAAATCGCCTATCGCTTGGGTGGTGTTGAGCTGTATAACTTGATCCGCGAGAATGACCAGCACCGCACCTCGCCCGGCGTGGATGATTTACGCAACGTGCTGGTGCAGGCCGGTCCGAACCTGATTCTGATCGACGAGCTGCTGCACTACGTAGACAAAGCAGCCGGTATTCCGGTGGCTGACTCCAACCTCGGAACCCAGACCGTAGCTTTTTTACGCGAGCTGTCCGAAGCCGTAGACCAGGTGGATCACAGCGTTCTGGTTGCTTCCCTCACTGCCAGCGACATGGAAGGCATTCAGGTGCTAACGCAGGATCAGGCAATGTTCACACTGTCTCAGTTAGAGGATGTGCTGCGCCGCCTGGAAGATGTCCGCACCCCGATTGAGTCCTCTGAAATCTACGAAATAGCCCGCCTGCGCCTGTTCGAGCACGTCTCCACGAATTTATCCACACAGGCAGCCCAGTGTTACAGCCAGATGTACCGCACCGATCCCTGGCGCGATGTGCTGCCGGCTAAGTGCCGGGATACGGCGTACGAAGGGCTGCTTGATCGGGCTTACCCATTCCACCCATCGATTATCGATGTGCTGTATGAGCGCTGGGGCAGCCGCCCGCAGTTCCAACTCACTCGTGGCACGCTGCGCTTCCTCTCGCACTTTCTGGCGCACCTCTGGAAGCCTGAATCCGCCCACCTGGCACAAGGACCGGTGATTCACCTGTCCGATATTGATTTAAGTGATGACGATCTCCGCGGCGAAACGCTCAAGGTGGCCGGGAGCGTCTGGGAAGCCGTGATTGGCACCGATATCGCTACATGGGAGGGCAGTGAATCGATCTGGGAAGGTAAAGAATCCATCTCGCAGAAGATCGATCACGAGCGCGGCGGACTGTATAAACGATATAAACTCACACAGGGCGTTGCGACCAGCGTGCTCATGTTCACCCACGGCGGCATGATGACCCGCCCCACCCCGGAGCCGGATATCCGCCTGGCGGTCATTCATCCCGACATCCCCCTGCCCGATTTGCACCAGGCAATGGACGACTGCGCCCAGCGCCTGTACTTCTACTATAAAGAAGAGGGCGGGCTGATCTTCAAGACCGAACCCAACCCAAACAAGGTGCTGGCGGATGAGCGGTCGAATGTGGAAACGGATGAGGCCCGGCGAAAAGTTGAAAGTCTCATTGAGGACATTTTAGGGAAATCCAACCTATTCAATATCAGTCTCTATGGTTTCCATAATGGATTGGTCAAAGAACCAGCCAATGTTCCTGATGAAGGGGCGCTGCAAATGGTGATCCTGCCGCCCGGACAGCCTTTGCACCAGGGAAAACTGGACGGCAAATTAACCACCTTCCTTAGCAACATCTCAGAAAATTATGGCGCGCGCCACCGCATGAACCGGAATATGGTCATGTTCATGGTACCGGACGCTGGCAGCATCGGCCAGGCAATTGGTCGGACGATGGACTGGATCGCCGCCGAGAACGTCTTGAACGATTCCGGGCTAATGGCGCGCTTCTCGGAGGGCCAGCAGGATTACATTCGCGAGAAACTCAGCTCCGCGCGTGGCGATGCAAAGGAATTTATCAAGAAAGCCTACCGGACAGTGATTCTTCCTAACGGCGAAGCCAGCAAGTACGAAGTGGTCGAGTTGGGCTACGCGCCTTTGAATCGAACCGTCATCCAACAGGCATATGAAGACCTGATCACGAATGGGAAGATCCACCAGGAGTTCAATCCGTCCTTGTTGGATGGGCGTTGGGAATCGCTCTGGCCGAAAACGGCAACGGTCATCACCACACAGACGTTATGGGAGAAGTTTTCCCGGCGCAGCGACGCCCCGATCCTGACCGGCGTTGACGTGCTGCGCAACATGGTCAAGAAAGGCGTCGAACGCGGCATATTTGGCTTTGGGGTGCTGACCGATACCAATGAGGACATGCTCAAAAAGGGATCCTATGAGCATGGGCGCATCCACCTGGGAGCTTTTGACGCGAACGATTTAGGGATGCTGGAAATCAGCCATCGCACGGTGCTAATGCGGATTGACCAGGTCAATGCTCTGTTCAAACCCATCACTAAAGAGGAAGTGGCCATGCTGGTCACCTCCCCTCGCAGCCCGGTTCAGGCCGTTTTCCACGCAGCCCGCAATTCGCCCATGGTCACCGGCAGGGCCGACCCCGCCTCTTTCTTCACTGCAATTTTGGATGGGGTGAAAGCAGGTCTGTTTGGGTATGCTACTTCCAGCAACGCCACCATTCAGCGTGGCGCGGAGACGGAACTCGCGCTTTCCGATATTGGTTTCTCCGGATACCTGATTGGAGAAGACGTACCGCTGCCAGTATCGGCGGATGAAGTCGCTGCATTAGTGCCTGATGATGGTCTGGTCTCTGTCCAGGAGATCTACCAGAAAGCGGTTAGCACCTATGGCAGCGAGCGCGTTACCGAGCAGGGCTTGCTCAACGCCTTGCAGCGCTGCATCAAAGAGCAGCGCTTCGGCGTAACGGAAGAAGCAACAGGGATTGCGCAGTATGATGCAAAGGCGCTTACCCTGGCCGGGTTCATTGGCAAGCCAAAAGTTCTGCCACCGGACGTGCGGCATTTAAGGTTCTCGGGTGTAGTATCGGCCGTGGACCTGGCCCATGTGATCAAGGCGACCAACGCGCTTAGTAAATTGGGTGAAGCGACGATTACGATCGATCTAAGGCTCGAGCTTAAGGGCGATGTAAATGATCATTCAGTCAACATGAACCTGACGGAACTTCGTCAGCGTGTGAGCGGGGTGAAAATCGAGGATGTAAAAGGCGGATCTCAGTAGACTGGTTTATTTAACGTAGGGTAAAAAAATGACTCGCTTTGGTAAAAATGTACTTTCACAATTTCTTCGCACGCAATGCGACAAGCAATTGCTTCTTTCACTTTATAACCCTCAAGAGTTAAATCATTTAAATTGGCCTGTGCCACTCACAGCCAGACCTGCTGTTCAAATCCTTCGCGATGTTGGAGTTGAATGGGAACAAGCGAAAATGTCTGATTTGGAAAATGCATTCGGAAGTTTTTCGTCTCCGAATTATTCAGGTATTAATGGATATTTGTTCGCAAACAAAGCAAATGGCAGGTTCGGGAACCAGAATTTAATTGATGCTCTTCAGCAGCACACAATTTTGCCAATCTTTGTTTTACAGCCCGAATTCACACATGTGGATTTGCGAACAAGGTTCTTGCAAAACATTGGTGTTCCTTCTAGTGTGATTTCATTGATCCCTCAATTCACCTCATTCAGGCCTGATATAATTTTGGCCCAATCATCACGCGTAAATGATTTGGAAGTTCTCTCAAATGGTGATACTCAGCCGATTCAACCAAACGATACTAGACAAGGACTTTTGATCACCGATATTAAGCATGCCGGGGAAGCAAATTCTAGTTACAGCTCGGAAGTTACCCTTTATGCAGTCCTGCTTTCTAATTGGCTGGAATTAATGAATCTTGATCACGATTATTACGTGTCAGATCAAATAAGCTTATGGACACGTGCAAAAGAAATATCCAGCTTAGCTCATTTGATTGCAACAACTACAACGGCTTCAATTACTGAAAAATTGCAGGCCTACATGGACGATCTTGAAGGAGTAGATTATCCAATTTTCTTCCAGACAATAGATCATTTTTTCAAAACTGATCTTGCTCGCGTTCTTTCTGCTCCTAACTGGAATTCATTAGACTGGCATGTCGATTCTCGTTGTTCAAACTGTGATTTCCTTGGATATGATAGATGGTTGTCCGCAGCAGATAGAACTATACTCGCTAACCATCGCAACCATTACTGCGTCACAGCTGCTGAAGATTGCGCGCATTTAAGTCGAGTTGCTACCATAACTCGTGGTGGGCGTTTAACCCTGCAGATGTCAGGCATTACAGATATTCCCTCTGTAGCAAATCTACCTGCATCCTCACAGGTATTTGATCAGCATAATGCGCTAAAAGCTGACCGAAATCATCTACCGCATCGCGCGGTTGCGCTTACAAGTGGGGCTCCCTCTCTTGCGCCAAATACCACAACGGTTGATTTTCCTCGATGGGTGGATCTTGAAATATTTATATCTGTTAACTTTGATTCTGGTACAGGGTTGCTAACCGCGATTGGTTCAGAAGCCCGTTTTAGGCAAAGAACAAATGGTGGACAACAAATACCTGTTCAGCGGACATGGCCAGCTGTTTCACAAACGCTACTAACTGCCACTTTAACAGAAGAACGAACCACAGTTTTCTCATTTTTGTCCAGGTTAGCAGATATCTTTGCATTCGCATATGACCCAGATCCTCAAAGAGGAGGACCAAATGCCGCTAACACTCGAACACAACTATACTTTTGGGACCGAAGGCAGTTTGAAGAATTAACAAAGGCAATCGGCCGCCATTTAGACTACATTGTCTCGTCAACAAATAACCGAGTACTACAAGGATTAATTTGGCTTTTCCCACCAGAACAAACTTTACAAAACAACGAAATAACAAGGGCAAACCCTATCACATTCATGAAAAATGTAGTTCAAGCCAACTTACGTTTGCCTGTTCCCCATTGCCTCACAATATTTAATGTAGAACGTGTATATCATAACCAGCAATACCCAGCACAAAATCCTGGAAGTTTCTATTATGACCCTTTCTCCGATATGATTCCTAGAGAGAGAATATATGAAATTTGGTCAGGAGAACCACTTATCCAATTAGGTAACACCCAAGTGACCAGGTCCCAGTGTATTGTTTCTTACGGTAACACTGTGGAAAGCCAAGTAAAAGCCATAAGGAACATTGTGTGGAAATTCCGTTCTGACATGGCGAATCGTATAAATTTGAATGCACCTTCTCTAAGTATAGGTATTCCATTTAACTTCCAACAAATGAGCGAAGATGGTCGCCTTTGGTATGGCTGGGCACGTCTTGAAGAGGCTGTTAACGCTATTGAGCTTGAGCATATTTGGTCGGCTGAACCAGAGCAGCTCGAAGCAAGTTACGATATTCTTCGGTTTTCTACTCTCTTATCGGTAAACAATAACGATTTTATTTTCAGTGTTAGATCCAGTTCGCAGGATTGTAAGTTCCGTGATGGCGAAGAGTTTCTTGCATTGCAAGATGAAAATATGCCTGGTTTTCTTGATTTGAGAATACGAGATATTGTGCCTCAAAACATATATAGTCAATTGCCCCATGAAGACCAGAACCGGAGAATGCATGATATTTTTAAAGCTACACTCGTTTCATACGATCGGAACACACTCCAAGCACAAGTCAGATTAACGAATTACGGTAGTACTAGCGCTCTTCGCCAATTACTTTTCAATCATAATCTAGTTAACGTCTCAACATCTGCAAGCCTTGTTAGGGGAACAGGGGTTTCTATAACTGAGCGTATTCGGCAATGTCTCCTCTCTATTGGCCGTCCACCTATCGCAGCAGCGGCAACACCCACATATAACGCGCTTGGTCATCGACCGGGAACTAATTTGCCTCGCAATGACGCAATCACTCCAGCAGCTAGAGTATTATGGGATGCAGTATCGCTATCTGGTCAAAGTACAAATATCACAACCAGCCTCATTCAAGGCGCATTGAGTTCAATAACAAACTCAGGTTGGCCAGTAAATAGTTCACAACAGGCAACCCTTACGCACTGTCTTGGACACAAGTTATCCATTGTCTGGGGGCCTCCTGGAACAGGTAAAACAACTACCGCAGCTGCTCTTATTGTTGCACGGATATTAATAGCCCAAGCAACTGGAGAAACTTTACGCTTACTAATAACCGGGCCAACTTACACCGCTTGGGAAAATCTATTCAATGATGTCTTAAACCTCCTTGGGAATTTCCAGGCTCAAAATATTCAGTGCTACCGAGTTTATTCTTCCTATCATCCTGTACATGCTCCTCTTCCTCCCACCACTTTACCTGTCTTCGACACAGTTTCTAATTCATTGGATCCAAACTTTAACTCAATGATCCAAGAATTAGATGCACCCGGAGGCATCACCCTAGTCGGAACTGTTGCTCATCAATGTTATCGAATAGCGGATATTTCTAAAAATACGGCTCAGTATCCTTACTTTGACTTTACTGTAATTGATGAGAGTTCACAACTCGATGTTGGTAAAGCGTTATTCCCGCTGTGCCTTATGGCACCAAATTCAGACATCATATTTTTTGGAGACCACTTACAAATGCCACCAGTGGTGGCGACACAACCGCCTCGTGGGGCAGAATGGTTAGTAGGCAGTATTCAAACATACCTAATTGAGCGGCATCATTGCTCTTTACAAACACTTCTTGTCAATTACCGATCAGCGTTACCATTTGTTGAATACGGTCACCGCATAGGATATCCACATAACCTTTCTGCCCATTCGCCAAATGTTCGTCTTCATCGGCAAGTATCATTTCTTGCTCAACCGCAGACTTGGAATGGCATTGTTCCCTGGTTCTCTGATCTCACACAAATAACTGAGCCCAACCGCCACTTAACTTGTATTACATATCAAGACGGCAGAGCAGGCCAAGCAAACGATTTTGAAGCTGATTTGGTGTGCGGAATTATCCAAGAGCTGTTTCTATCAATGTCACAAGGACTGGATAACGAATTGGATCAAAACGGGAATCCAAGATTACCTAATCATATTGCTTATGATCCTGTTTCCTTCTGGAATCGGGGAATAGGCATTGTGACGCCTCATCGCGCGCAACGCGCATTAATTGTTCGGCGATTGAGGCAAATCTTTCCTACCCATTCCCCTACGGATATCGATTCTGCCGTAGACACAGTTGAGCGTTTTCAAGGTGGTCAACGGGATACCATAATTATCTCGTTTGGTGTTGGTGACCCTGACCTCATTTCAAATGAGGAGGAATTTTTACTTCAACTTGAGCGGACCAATGTTGCTATATCTCGAGCTCGAGCGAAGTGTATACTTGTTATATCTGATAATCTTGCTTATCACCTACCATCAGACAGAGAGACTCTCGAAACTTCAAAGGCAGTAAAATCATACGTTTCAGAGTTTTGCCGTCAAACCCAACAAGCTACTATACCTACGACTAACGGAACAGATCGTCAGATAGTGGTTAGATGGCATTAAAAGGGAAAGAATATAAGTTGTGGAAACAACGCTGAATGCTCTTTGCCCATATTTCACAATGTTCCCATTGGAGTTTCCGCTCGAAATCCTTGGAACGATGGCTCACAGGGGGGATACTGTGCTCGACCCTTTCTGCGGACGCGGAACAACGAACTTCGCGGCCCGTCTTCTTGGCCTTGATTCATTAGGTGTAGATTCGAGTCCTGTAGCTGTTGCTATCTCAGCTGCGAAATTAGTGACGGTAAGCCCTGAAGATATATTAGCAGAAGCTCGAGTGATAATAAACACTCAATACACCTTTTCCATACCTGAAGGAGATTTTTGGAATTGGGCGTATCATTCAGATGTATTACGAGCCTTGTGCCACTTTCGCGCAGCTTTTTTAAACAATTGCACCTCCCCTGCGCGGATTGCATTACGGGGAATTATTCTCGGAGCTTTACACGGGCCGAAACAAAAAACGTTCCCTAGTTATTTTTCAAACCAATGTCCGCGAACATATGCCCCAAAACCGGCTTATTCAATTCGGTTTTGGAAAGAACGAGGTTTGTACCCTGAGCCTATAGATGTAATGGGCGTTATTGAGCGACGGGCAAAAAGATACTACAAACCTCTCCCAGGCGTTTCCGGCTATGTAAAACTGGCAGATAGCCGCAACCGAGGATCATTGGAACCACTCGAAAAAGGATCTTTGTTTAGATGGGTAATAACTTCACCACCCTATTATGGTATGCGTACTTACATTCCCGATCAATGGCTTCGAAATTGGTTTGTAGGTGGGCCTGATATAGTTGATTACACAAACGAAAATCAATTAGCCCATTCAGGAGCAGAAAAATTTTCTGATGATTTGAAGAAGGTGTGGAAAAATACTTCTCTAGTGTGTGCCAATGACGCAACAATGGTAATTCGTTTTGGGGGAATATCTGATAGACGCACAAGCCCCATCGACTTAATTACTAAAAGTATTCAAAACAGTGGCTGGAAAATTACCAAGATCGTTAATGCGGGGTCAGCAAGCGAAGGAAAACGTCAGGCTAATGCTTTTCTACGTACTGTAACGGAACCTTTAACAGAATATGACATTTGGACAAGTAGAGATTTATAGACGATCTATTATTCCGATAACCAACAAAAAGGCTCGGGATGACCGAGCCTTTTTGTTGGTTATATTCCCAACCCCATCTGCCCCTCCGGTACCACCTCCTTTCTTCTCGATTTCCTCACAATCACCATCTTCTGCGTCACCCACTCATCCCAATTCAGCACCTTCGGACCTGACAGGATCACTGCACTCGGCGTGGTCAGGCTGCCCATCGGGTTGTGACTCACTTGCAGGTCATCGGCGAACAGGGTTTGCAGGTCCGAGAGCTTTGCGCCATCCAGCACATCGCGTGCAAGCTGCGTCAAAAAATCGCCCTCCTCTTCCGGTACGATCGCGCCGCCCACCTCATCGCCGTAGACTAACTGCGCGGCCTTCATCTTGCGACCCATCAGGGTCAGTCCCTTGGCTTCCATCGCCGAGTTGTAGACTGTGAAGATCGCCTTGACCGGCTGCGTCTGGCCCAACCTCCATACTCTTCGAACGCTCTGCCATAAGGTGTAGAGGCTCCATTCAATTTCAAAGAACACTACGGATGAGAATTGGATCAGGTCCAACCCGGTGGCCACCAGGCGGGGATTGCAGATCAGCACGTCGATCCCGTTCACACGCTTGGCAATCCAGTCTTCCCGCTTGCGCGGATCCACGTTGCTGCCCAGGATGGTCACCCGCAGTCCGTTCGCCTGAAGGGGCATCTGCACGCGGTCTTGAATATCCCTCGTTCCGGTTTGACGCACATACACCAGCACCTTGCGACCCTGTTGCTTTTCGGCCTTGCAGAAGTCGGCCAGCCAGTTTTCCTTTGGCAGCCACTTGTGGCCGTTGGGATTGATTGCCGGCAGCTCCATCAGCGGCACTTTGCGCAGGCTCTTGCCGTCCGCATCTTCCACCTCATCCACTAGCACAACTTCATCCCGGAACGCGGAGTTTGGCCGCGCCAGGCTCCATTGCAGCCATGTAGAAAGGTAACGACTCGATTGCAGCGCCAGCTGCTTGAGACTGCTGTCCATGCTTTGGTACTGCTGCGCCTGGTCATCGAGCATATCCAGGGCAACCACCTCCTCTTTGTAGGCCGGCAGCGCCAGGTTCAGATCTTTCAGGCTGAGGAAGATTGTCGTGTCCAGCAGTCGGCTCACGATGGCCGGGCTCACGCCCGGTTGTTCTTTGGCCTGGTTGCGATAGCGCCGGTTGCCCGTGTACACGCCATCTTCATCCGCGTCATTATTGCGCCTGCGCCGGCGGGTGGATTCTAGCACTCCATACAACCGCGCCCAGCGCTTTTCATCATGGAAGGCGAAGTCGCGCCGGACGCCGGCGTTGAGCCGGTGCAACAGCCAAAAGATACTGGTACTTTTTCCGCCGAAGAACGTACCGGTGAGGGTCAGCGTTTGTTTAGCAGCAGTCACCAGTTGGTGGAACGCCACGCCCCGATCGCTGGACTTGGACTTGAACTCGTGGGCCTCGTCCGCGATAAGCAGCTTAAAGCGGCCGCGAGCGTGTTTCGCCACGTACTCGGCGATGCTGTAGCGGCGCGCGCCGTTGAAGGTAAAGAGCGGCGTGTTGCAGGGGCGTAACCCCCACACCGATTCACCGTTTGTGTCCAGCTTGCGCCGGCCATCCGGGTCTAGTTCCCAACCGGGAATACGCTGGCGGCAGAACCGCCGTTTCTCGGTCAGGACAGCGGCGTCCGTTACCGGAACTGCCATACCATCCTGATTGTCCATCACCACCTGGCCGCAGGCCGGGCAGGCACAGGCATCCACGAGTTTGCCGGTCAATGGATCGATAGCTTTTTTGTAGATCACCGCCGGTTGCCATCCGGCGCCGTACTTTGCCGAGGTATGCGCCACAACGGCCACCCATTTTGGTTTTGCACCTCCTGATCTTTTGGCTGTCTCACAAGCCTGTTCATACTGGTTCAGGAAATCGCGCACGTCATTGGTGTCCGCGATCTCGCCACTGTTTCGCCCGATCCGGCGCAGCTCTCTCGCGCGCGCACCCGGGATCACTTCCTCGATCTCGCGGATCCACTTGGGCACCAGGTGCGGCGGGCAGAGGACGAGCGCCGGGTAAGCATCGAGCAGTTCTGTAACTGCTGCTCCCACGCTCGACTTGCCGGTTCCCATTTCTCCTTGCATATTGCCTACCCCATGCCGGCGAATTGAGCGCGCCATGGCAGCAGCTGCGTGCCGCTGCGCCGGTAGTAACCCGGCTCGTTCCTGGCCCGGAAGCTTCTTGCGCTGCGTGCCGAGGGCGTCCAAAACAGCGATTTCCTTCTCAGTGGGGTTCAGGTTGTAGAGCGGGCGGTAGGTTTCCAGCACGTGCGCGGCGATCTGCTCGCCGTACGCCTTCATGAAGTTCGACAAACCACTCACGTCCTTGATCACTTCAATGCCGTCTTGCCGCAGCACCGCCACCGTGGTGACGAAACGATCCTTGTAGGTCTCCACCACGGTATCCGCTTCTTTTGCGTCGGGCTGTTCAGTCTTCTCCACAACCTTTACCACGCGCCCTTTGATCAGCATCGGTTTGCCGGCTTCATCGGCCAGACGCACCGTGCCCATCATGCCGGAAGCCATCAACATGGCGATATGTCCTTTCTTGAGCGGCATCACCGGCAGCGACAGTTGCACGGCGCTGCGGTTCGGATGGATCAGATCAAGCCATTCGCTTGTCTGCTGAACGCCGGCCGCTGTGGTTGCTTCCACCACCTCTTCCGGCTCCCAATCTGTGCGCTTAAACACCACCGGCTTGCCGTTTGCGCCACGAACCGGCGCTGGCAGCAGGTGGTAGACCGGCTCATGGGCTGCCTGGATTGGCTCCAGTTCCATCGCCGCCTGCGCTTGCAGGGCGTGCACAGCTTCCTCAGTCGCCGGCTGGAACACCTTGCGCTTATACGCCAGCACCACCACCTGTTTGAACTTCTCGTACAGACCATCCGGAAAACGGGCAATGGTGATCGCCTCGTACTGGCTAACCAGCAGCCGCGCCACTTCCAGCACCCCGAGGATCTTCTGCGGGACGATGTAGGTGAGCAGGCCGCCGCGAACCAGCTTCGCCGTGGTGGTTTTGAGGAAGTCCCACTCCAACCGCTTACTTGCCCCACTGATTTCTGCGGGGTGGTTTTCAAATCGATCAAATTCGTCCCCCTGGGGGACGCCCGAAGGGGCGTAAGGGGGATTAAGGTAAAGCCACGAAACGCTCTCATCGCTGAGCACGCAGGCCTGCCAGGGTGCCTGGTAAACCTTGTCCAGAACACGCTGCGCTTTTTCCGCGCGGTCCGGGGAAAGTTCTACCCCCCAGGTCTCGCAGTTGAGCGCGGTTCCCAAGGCGGCCGCAGCTTTTCCTTCGCCCGCGCAGGGATCAAATAACCGCCCTTTTTCGGTGGGCGGCACTACATAGGTGCGGATGATCTCGACAACCGGCTCATCCGTGGGGTAATACCCCATCCGTTCAATTGCTGGTGGACGCATTTGGGTCTCCTTCCGAGAAAACAAAATCCCCGAAAGGAGATACGCCTCACCCCACGAGGGGTTGATTTGCATCCCCCTCCGGGGTGAAAGATCGATGATTTTGCAGTACAGGTCAGGCGGTCAGGGCGATGACCTTTTCAGCAAGCAGGTTCGAAAGCAGTTCCTGCCAATCTGCTTGTAGATCGATCTTCGCGCCAAGGGTGCAATCGCCGCCGACATTCATCTTTTGGACATACTTGCAGTCACTGGCCTGCTCCCAAAGCACACTCGCCCATGCATCGAGGATCGGTATCTCCAATGCTTCCTTGAGGCGCTCGGTGAACAGGCGGATTAACTCCGCGCTCGGGTCCGAGACGTCGCGAAAAACGAGAAGATATGCAACCAGGTCCTCCGGCTCCCACTTGCCCGGCGTTGCCAGGCGCGAGACGAAAGCGGCATGGTGACTGGTGTACTCGGGCATGGCCTGCCAGGCCTGTTCGTACTTATCGGTTGGGATCAGGGTGTGATCGCCCACTCCATCTTGTATCATTTGCAGCGATTTGCCGGTCATCAGCGTGATCCGCAGCGACTCCAGGCTGGTTTTGTAACCTACCAACCCCATATATGCCAGCGCGTGATCGTCGTCGAAGGCGTAGCCGGTAACGTGGCCCATCGCCTGCCCGTTACGCAGACGAGGCACCGCGCCGGTAAACAACCGCTTCGCCGGTTCTTGACCGCTTCCTTCTCTTGGGGTGATTTTCCAGACCACAATTCCGGCATTGACTCGCGCCAGTTCTTCGTTGATCTCGCGCAGGATTTCATACATCCCCTTCCAGGTATGTACGCCTGAGAAGGTGACCGCCGTATCGCCGGCGTGAATGCGCGCCATGCGCTGCTGCACGATCAGTTCGGCTTCTGCCAACGACAAGGGCTGGTAGTGGGAGATCACCTCTGGCTGTTTGACGCCTGGTTTTGCAGTGTAGAGATAGGCTCCAAGCTCCGAATCGTAGTTCAGGAAACCGGCGCTGCCAACGGCATAATCGTATGGATATGCCGCGCGTGCCAGCCACTGCCCCAGATCCTCTCTCGTCGGAAGCCCGCTGCCATCTTTGTAGGCAGCAATGACAACTTTACCCTCCTTCTGCCGGGCAATAATCCGGCTGATCTTGTCTCTCAAATACTTGTCCTCATACACGTTCATCTGCTCCTCCTGAAAAGTGAAATAGCTTACGTTGAAGAACTCTAGAAAACACTGCTCACGTTCTCGCAGTTCCGCTCACAAGCGTGATCAGAACAGCAAACAGAAGCAGATCAATCCAATTGATCAGCTTCCATTTGCTTTTTTGGAAGATAAGCTATATAAAAGAAAGCTGATATTGAAAATTTTTGCCAGAGTCACCATTTATATTTGACATAACAGCAAAATTTCATAAAATTAAAATCACTCATCAGAGGAGAAAATATGCACATCACCCATAGTTTTTTAGGTGAAACACTCGGTTCATATAGGTGTCTATTTTTTTTTACTTCTAGAAGATTATATTGACGCACAAACCGAGTTCGTGCATAGATTAGATCTATCTCTAGAACGATTTGCCAGGAACCTTGGTCATTCTGGCGCTGTAGTAAAGCCTTTTGTAGGTGATATAGAAGCTACCAAAGCTGAAGTTTTGAGGAAAAGTTGGACTGAAAGAGAATTGCACGAAATTAGAAAAACACCTGGCTTGCTATTGATAAATGTTGACTTTGTTGTTTTTGACCCAAGAGAACATCCATGGATTTATATAAACTTAGGAGAAAGAGTACAACAGGAGGAACCATCAGTTCCGCGAATATGGATTGATCACATTTTGAATAAACTGGCCGAGTCAGCAAATAATACAGAAAAAGACATCTTCCAGGAGGCTAATAAAATCCTCAATGAGGTCCCTCTCTCTGATGTTGCAGCGATATTTGAAGTGAAACCGGGAGTTTTTGGGTTTAGCATAGACCTTTTAAAGGGTGGGAAGCTTCTTACGACCCTATTTGAACGTATGAGCTCAAAACACCAATAATGATTTAGATATTTCTCTCTGAACAAATTAAGATCAACTCTCTTCACGTTATACAAATTAATGCAGTTGTCATATGTTTAGGGAAGTCTCCACACCAACGACTGGTGTGGAGACCCCCAATTTATTACCGAATGTTATTATGAGTCAATGTGCATTGGCATCAACACATACCGGTACGCGTCCTGCTCTTCCCCTGTCGGGGATGCTACGCAACCAGCAGGGCGGATCATCGCCGGCGTGTTGTGCGCGTTCGTCTCGATCACCACGCGTTTCGTGGAAATCGCTTCTAAGGCGTCTTGCAAGAACTTCACGTTGAACGCGATTTCCAACTCCTGTCCTTCCACGGTTGCATCTAGCTCGATTTCGCTCTCGCCGGTTTCCGCTGAAGCAGCCAGCAGTTTGACCTTGCCGCTCTGATCCGTGCCCGGCTGCAGGTGGAAGCGAACCACGTTGCTCCCTTCCCTGGCGATGATCCCGGCCTGCTTGCAGGCTTTCAGCAGCTCGCCCGCATCCACAATCGTGCGGGTCTTGTAACCTTTGGGGATGATCACCTGGTAATCGGGGAACTTTCCGTCGATCAGTTGGGAAACGATCTGCACGCGACGGCTGTCGTCCAGGCGCAGCACCACCTGGCTGCCGGCAGAGGGCAGGTACAGCGTGACCGTGCTGGCTTTTGTCGCGCTTAGGATACGCAGAACTTCTTTCAGCACAGAGGCCGGAATGATCAACTGCTTTTTCTCAAGTGAAAGCGCGACTTCCGTTTTGTGCAGTGCCAGGCGAAAACCATCTGTTGCCGCCAACGAAATCGTCTTTCCCTCCATCTGGAGCAGAACCCCGGTCAGCACCGGACGGCTTTCATCCACCGAAGCGGCAAATGCTACCGCGCGGATCATCTCCTTGAGAGTCGCTGCGTCGATCGGAATGCCGCCAGAAGTATCAAACTCCGGCATTTTGGGAAATTCCTCTGCTTCCATCCCCTTGACCACGCCTTTGTAGGTGCCGCACTTCAACGCAGCCTCCGGCTTCCCGTTCACGGAGAAGGTCACTTCCGGTTCGGTGAACGAATTAACCACGTCGGTGAGCGTTTTCGCCGGCAGGGTCAGCCCGACATCGCCATCCATCTTGGCATCCATCCACACGCTAACGCCTATGGTCAGATCCGTGGCTGAAAGGCGCAGCTGGCTCTCCTCCTTGCTGATCAAGATGTTTCCGAGAACGGGCAGGTGCGTGTGAGATGCAATCGCCCGCCCGACAATCGCCAGGCTTTCGGCGAAGGTATTCTTCTGAACCGTCACTTTGCTTGCCATGATTCTGATCCTCCTTGTGTTTTTCCTGTCAAGTAATTACGGAATCTGCGCGTCCATCCAGGCGCGCAGCGTATCAACGGCTTTCTGATCCTCGGCCATGCGGCTCATCACCGCTTCCATGGATACATCGGCTTGTAGGTTCCTGGCCCATTCACGCAGCAGCGGCTCCAGGTCTTCCATGAAAAGCGTCACCAGTGGGTTGCGCGGCTGCTGCTCCCACTGCAAGGAAAGAATCCGCTCGGCTTCAGGCACCAGAACCACAAAGGCCTGGTGAGTGTCCAGGTCAATCAAGAGGTGGTATGTGGCAAAATCTTCCGAAGAACCGAGGTTGTAGTTGAATAGAGCGGGAGCAACAAGCGGGTGCTGAATGTAGGTGAGGTAACCCGGCCAATGGCCGGTAAAGGAAACGATCCCATCTGAAACCATCACCTCATCACCGCAGGGCTCCCACCATAATGCCAGGTAGCGGGCATGGCTTCTGCCCACCTTTGGTGTGTGGTGGTTTTGATACCCAACCGCGCGTTCGAGAATCGACGCAGGGGGTACAGGAATACGCAAACGAGACATTTGAAAATCCATATCGCTTCTCCTATGAAATTCAGATCGAAAAAGGGAACAACTCACGTTAGAACTACCGGTATATGCATTGCTCACGTTGACAGCAATGTTGCACGCTGTCTATAGACCAACCGGAGCGGTTGATCTACACGCTTGCGCCAGCATTGTCTGCAAGCCAGAAAGAAGCGTGAAACGCAGGCGCTTGCTCCCTGCGTTTCACCGTCTCTCTAGAAGTCGTCAAAACCGGCTGATGCGCCGGCATCCACCCAATAGGCTTCGTCGTCGCCCAGGCGGGTGGCATTCTCGTACATTTCGGCCAGCGGGCCTTCGTCCGGCTCGAACTCCGGCTCCCATAGCGCAGGGTTGATTTCCCGGCTGGTCACCTCCCTCGAACTACAGAGGGGGGGCATCACCCGGTCCAGAACGATTCCCCGCGAGTTCAGCGGATCCAGCTCTTTCAGATCGCGCTGGATCTTATCCGCCAGGATCAATACGGTTTCTTCCGTGAGTTGGCCAGTGGGCAGGTTGTGCGCCAGAACCGTCTGCGCGACAGCTTCGGCGATCTGTCCCCAGGTCACCGTGAAAGCAGGCGCGTCCGATGGGTAGCCGTTGTGGGCTAGCAGCTTGGCGATTTCAAAACTCAGTTCTACAGATTCGATCATCTGGTTCTCCTTGTGATTTATGAAAAGCCCAATCCTTTTTCCTTGAGCGATACCCAACGTGAAAGGCCGATCACCAGGTGGTCCAACACGGGCACATCCAGGAGTTTGCCGGCCTGCACGATGGCGCGGGTGACGCTCACATCTTCCGGACTGGGCGTTGGATCGGTTGAGGGATGATTGTGGGCGATGATGATTCCGGCGGCATTGCGCTGCAGCGCTGGTTTGAACAACTCGCCAATGCGCACCATCGATGAATTCAGGCTGCCGTGATAGATTTCCACCACATCCAGCATCCGATTGCGCGTGTCGAGTGGCATTACGATCATGTACTCCTGCTCGCGGTGCGCCAGCATGGGCATCAGGATTTGGGCAGCGTCACCAGGCGAGTGAATCGCCGGACGCTCATCTTCTGGCTGCAGCAGCTTGCGTCCTAACGCTAGAGACGCCTTGAGCCTCAGTGCGGTCTGGTTTCCTACGCCCTGCACTTTGGCAATCTCCATCACGTGCGCATGGGCGATCTTCTGAACCGTTCCATACTGCGCCAGCAGGCGTTCGGCGATTTCAATTTGAGTAGAACCGCCGATGATGACCGCCAGGAGTTCCGCCAGGCTGCACGCATCCGAGTCTTTCGCCACGCGGTAGCCAGGCTGCTCGCATACGGGCAGGTGTTTCAACCGAGGCAGGGTATAGGTTTGGGGTGTGGATTCTTGTAAGAGGTACGGTTGTTGCTCGTTCATGTCTATCTCCAGTTGGCGAGGGGACAGACATCCCCCATCGGGGGCGTTGTCCCCTCGTAGGGTTGTGATTTTTCAGGCTGTGGGGTCATACCCCGTTTCCAAAAAGGTTTTACGGTTGATTGCCTCGCACTCTTCCCAGGTCATCACCTCATCTCGCTTCACGCCGGGGTAACCGGGCGCGGGTGGGATCAACCAGGGATTTTCCGCAAGCTGCTTTTTGATTCGCTCGCATTTTGCTTCAAGGAAGTGCCGCAGCCCGCCCTTTTCGCAGCGCCAGCCCGGAGATTTTGTGTACTTGCCGTCCCAATTCCGGTCCGGATAGGTCTTTGCGCCGCAGATCGGGCAGGTTGGTATGATGGCCGGCTCAGGCGCGCGTTGACCGCCGGCTTGTAGGTACTGCCGGACAACCTCGACCGCTTCACAGAAAGGCGTATCGCAAGAGCAGGTTTTATCCTTATTGACGCGGTGGTAACGGATCGTCTCGCCCGCGCCGAAATCCACCAGGTATTGAAAGCCCTGGATGGATACCTGCGGGTAGCAGCCAACCAGGTTGACTGGCGGCGCTTCCAGCACGCGGTTCCGAGAAGCAGTCTGGTGGTTCCAGCGCCGCTCGCCCGCTTTTGCGTCACTCGATATAAGTCCTGTCTTCACACCTTGCGCCCTCCGGGGCGCGGGGTGCACAGCGTGTACGCCATCTCCAGAAACCAATCCGGCGCAGGCTCAGGCTGTACCTCTGTTTCTGGTTGCATTTCAACCGGCTGCGCCTCAATATTCTCGATATGCACGTTGCGGAGGTGATGGGTAGACCAAACTGCGGTATCATCCTGATAAGGACCGCCATGACTCATCTTCGTGAACGGCTCAAGGCCGTCCAACGCCTTCACCCAGGCCGTACCCGGCCGGGGACCTTTACCCAAAATCTCCACGGCAATGATTGCATCGCCATAGCAAGTACTGACCGTAATTTTGCCAACGATCATCTGATCCTCCTGTGAGTTAAAAAATCAAAGGGTATGCCTCCTTGCACATACCCTTTGATCCGCCTGTGTTGATTCAGTTGTTTAGAATGCTAAAAAGCGATATCGTTATCAAAGTTGCCGACAGTTTCGCCTTCCTCGCCATCTTCGCGCCCGGAAAGGAAACGCACAATTGAGGCGGCAACCTCGTAGGAAGCGCCGTGCTTGCCATTGCTTTCCCACACGCGCGGACCGCCGGTATCGGGATCCGGGGTAAGCCGGCCTTCGATGAGCACCTTGCTGCCCTTGTGCAGGAACTGGTTGCAGGTTTCCGCCTGCTTTCCCCACACCGTCACGCGGAACCAGGTGGTTTCTTTCACCGGCTGACCGCCGTTGCTTGTGTGCCGGCGGTTGGCGGCGACGGAAAGGGTGGTTACTGGCTGTTCGGTGGGGGTGTAACGCATCTCCGGCTCTTTGCCGAGATTGCCCACTAGAATCAGTGTTTGATACATATCATTCTCCTTTGTTTGAAAAACGGTTTGTTATGCAGCGACGGTGCTGGTCCGCTGCGATGCTATCCAGAAGCGCAACGAGTCCTTCGAGTCCGGCGCGCTACCAGTAGCTTTCTTGTAGGTGTCGTAGGCTTCCTGTTCGCTCACGTTGCCATTGACGCTGGTACCATCGCCATACTTACGTCCATTCGCATTTGTACTGGCCTGTGATGCGGCCGGCGAATGAGTGCTTTGCGCTGCAACAGGTGTGTTCGAGCCACCATCCCGAGACGTTTCCATGCCCGCAGTCTGGGCAATTTCCTTGTCATACAGGTCATTGCCAAACTGGCTGCCAAGTTGGCGAAAACAGCGTTTAAGGCAGTCCGTAGCCGAGCCCGCCAGTGCCATATCCAATGCTTCGGGAGTATCACCCGTGAAAATACAGCGACCGAGATCCGCATGACTATATTCCTTGCCATCCAGTTCCACGGTGACTTTTCCGGTGATGTACACCAGGCCCACCTCTTCGGTCTGAAAGTTGCCGTTGGCATCGGTGACCGGGACCTTGCGTCTTTCCTGCTGGTTCCAGGCCAGGATTTTCTTGTGCCAACGCACAATCAAAGGCTCGCTGATCAAGTCAAAAGACCAGGCAAAGCCGAAGATTGCATTGGCGCGGTCAATGACGTCATAGCCCTCCAAATATGGGACGCTGCCCATTCCGGGTGCTTGACGGCGCTTGACCCTGGACATATCCAACGGTTGGCGCAGTTCCCACAAGATGCGGTTGAAGCGTTCAGATAAGTTGTTCGAATCGGGTTGATCCATTTGCTGCTCCTTGTAATTGGCTTGAAGAACTTCGTTTTGTGCCGCCTCTGAAAGACGGACGCCCTCAATGTGCTTGCACAAAATCTGCGGCCCGCGTTGTTGATAGTCCATGCACGTACAGACCCAGGTGTCACCCTGAAGTGAGACGGCATAAGGCAGCTTTTCGCCGTTTTTAACCGTCCATTGTTGCGGCCCTGCCCGACTGATGTGAAATAGACCGGCGCGAATTGCAGATTTTGCGCGTTCCGTACGTTCCAACTGCGCTGCATTGGGATCCCCGGATCGGGGAATTAGTTCATCATTCATGATCCTCCTGTATGAAATAACTCTCGTTGAACGATCTGATCCAATACACGGCTCGCGTTGACTACTGCTCCAAACAAACGCAGAGCAGGTAACGCCAGAACTCGACGAATGGTCAATGTCTCGCATTACACGCCCTGAAACGGGTTTTGTGGACGGGCGCATTCAACGCCCGTCCATTTAGAAAATGAATCTCCTTGTTTGTTTGAACCTTTCGCCTTACGAGCAAAAGGTTGTTTGTTAAAGTGCTGGCCAAACGGACTTAAACAAAAAAGGAGGATGCACAAGCTGCTCTTCGATAAAGAGCCGTACACTTGTGATCCTCCAGGAACACCAGCTGAGCAGGGGAACTCGCTGGTGATTTCAGATGGCTACGCTTTGCCCATGCTACTCTAAGTTGATTCGGTAATTTACGGCAGGGAGGCGTAACCGGGCAAACAGGGTCAAGTAGAAACAGATTCAGGCTTCTCTTTGCGTTCCGCGTTCTTGTCGAGCACGATCAGCCGGCGGGCAACCACCTCAACCGAATTGCGCTCGATGGCGACTTGTTCCGGTTTCATATCTTTCACGTCCACCGAAATCTCGACGCCGCTGCGCTTTTGGGCTTTTTCCACGATCTCCGCCAGGTTTTCTTTGTAATCCCTGGATTGGAAGAAGCCGTGGATCCGCAAGCGCATTCCGCGCCGCATGGTGATCAACCCACTCGCTCCGCCGCAAATCCGAATGTTGATGTAATCTGCGGCATCTCGATCCGCATCGAGTGGTTTGGCGGGAAGATCCGTGTCACGAAAGACTGCCATTCGGAAGAACAGGTCTTCCATGAACTTCCACGGTTCCCGCACGACGATGCCTTCTAGCACCACATCATTAATCAAATGCACCTCCTTTTGTATTGACCGTAAAAATACAACGAGCCAGGCAATTTCCCAGTAGGTAAATGTCCGGCTCACGATTGAAATACACGAAAAGTCAAATGTATTCGGTTGTTATGATCATTATAGCGAGGAAATGGGGGATGAAAAATCGGACGGAAATGAACGATGGAAAAAGTTACCCATCAAGGACGCGAACCGCCTGATCCAAATCGCTCATACCCGGAGTAGTGTAAACCATTGTGGTATCTAAACTGGTATGGCCGAGCAGCATCGCCACTTTTTCCAGCGTCACACCAGAATTCACCAGGTTCTTGGCAAACGTATGGCGGGCCATATGTGGGGTCATTTTCTGAATTCTGGCTCTTTCTCCAATATCGGCCAGCAGCGTTTGAACGGCCCTGGATGTAATGGCTCCACGCTGTGTAGTGAAGACTTTTTGTAGCGTGGATTCTGGGCGAACATCGAGCCAGGCTTTGAGGGCTTTTCGAGCTGTGTTGTTAAGTGGAATTACCCTTTGCTTCGTACCTTTGCCAGCCCGCACTAGCAGTTCTCCCTTTCGATCCGTCATCGTAATATCCGACAGCTCTAAATCGATCAGTTCGCTCACCCGCAGACCTGTATTCAGTAAAGTCACCAGAATACAGTGATCCCGAATTGCCTGGCGTTTGGCCGGTTCCGTTCTGGCGGTCTGAACGTGCCGTTCCGCTTCGCGCAGCACAGCTGCTTGCTCTCTACGATCCAGCCACTTGGGCGCGTGTTTCTGCTGAGCAATACTTTTGATGCCCTCGACTGGATTGTATGGAATGCCACTACAAGTCTTCGCCCAAAGACCATAGGCGCGCAAGACCGCCAGGTGGCGGTTGATGGTGGATGCCTTCGCCTTGCGCACATTCAGCAGGAATTGCCGGTACTCGCGAACATCGGTGGGGGTCAGATTATCAGGCGTAAGCGAATACCCGTTGGTTTGCTCAAACCAGCATGCAAAGGTGTTGATGTCAATCAGATAACCGGCAATCGTTCGCTCGGATCTGCCTAGCTGGATTAAGTATTCACGGAAGGGCTCATATACATGGGGCATTTGAACCCATTATAAGGAGGCATGAAGGGATCGAAAAATCAGGGGGATTGTGCGATGAGTTTTTTGCCGGATACCAGGCTTAAAACCCGGTATTTTGCGAGGTTTTAGATATATTCTCTGCGCACAACAGTCATTGGATGAAAAAAAGCAGATTATATGGAGGAAAAGGTCTAGGATTTACGAAAAAAAAATCCCTTAATTGGTAATGACTTCTCTGGGCTCTTTTCTGGCTCCCTTAAACCAGCGCCACCCAGAGAAGTCATTATAAATAAAGTCCACACCGCTGGTAAATAGTTGTCAATCAATATCTCGGAAAATTTCAGTAACCCGTGATTAAAATATTGCCACATCTGAAACCAATTTGAAGCCTCTTTTGAAGCCACTGCGGCGTATAACATATAGTAGCACCTCTTGTCAGGGGAGAACCACAGAAGAATTTCATCATCCTTGGGGAACTGAATATGTTTACTTCTTTGCAGACGCTGAATAAGATGTTAAATCTTGTCGTTGCCGCTTCTTTGCTGGCCAATTCTTTCGTTTTTACCCAACCTGTTCAAGCGAAAACGATCGAGGATAAAATTTATCAAGAAGATGGGCCGATGAGCAGCCCGATAACCGAGAAGCTGGAAAACAGCATTACTCCTCCTTCAACTCTCCAAGATTTCTTTCTCTCAGAACACACATACGAAGCCAGCGAGACCGAAGAATTTGAACCGATAAACACTACCAAAGCGCTTGAAGCAGACAATGATTCCCCATTATCATCCATAAATTCCGGTTTCTACTTGCAAGAAACATTGCTTCAGGAAACCGAATCGATTGAGGTTTTGTTAGATTTTCGATTGACTGGTGAAGAGAATCCATCGGTGATTCTTACTTGGGAAATTCAGGGTTATAAAGATGCCAAGATAATATCTGATCACTATCTTGATTTTAAATTTTCACAACCAATTTTAACCGACAACAAAAATCTCCAATTTGATGAAAAAATGGGTATATGGACTCTGCCTGCAGATTCTACCAAGGGAGATTTTGAATTTCGAACTCAGGAAAAACCTGCTGATGCTTTTATTGTTCAGGTAACCCTGAGAGTGAAAGACCATGAAATCGCTCAGGGAGAATACAAATTTAATTTGATCAGTGATGCCAGCGAATTTAAACCGTCGAAAGTTGGCAAAGAGGGTGGTCAAATCTCAGGATTGGATGGATTAATTGAAGTTGAGTTCCCGGATGGCGCGCTTTCTGAATCTGTGGATGTTTGGATTAAGAATGTGCAACCAGAGAAAAAGTATTCCAGTACGCTTTTTAGCCAACCATTTGAGATCATCGCTGAAAACGAATTAAAGCATGATGTTTCAAAATTTAATAAAGATATCACCATTAAAGTTGCTTACTATGATAGTTACCTCTTGCAATATGAAGAAGGGTTGACCCTATTCTTCTATAACGAAGAGACCCAGCAATGGGAGCCATTGCCCAGTTGGGTTGACAAAGAAAATAACATTCTGTACGCCAAAAGCAGCCACTTAACCGATTTCAGTTATGACATTGTTGAATGGGAACCCTCCTGGAAACCATCAATAAATGGGTTTCAGAACTCGCTCTTTACGGGTGCGGCAACATATTCCCACCCGTTGACTTTGCCTGCCGCTCCGGGTGGACTGACGCCCACATTGAATCTGTCGTACAACAGCCAGGTCGTGGACGAGGCTTCCATCATTACCCAGGGCAGCTGGGTGGGGATGGGCTGGTCCTTGGAGACGGGATCGATCACTCGTAATATTAATGGTACTCAATTAGAACTGAGTGATGACACTTTTACCTTGACGATTGGTGACTTTTCCAGTTTGCTAATCCCGGGCGCAGATGGTTATTATCACACCCAAGCGGAAAGTTTTTGGAGGATTAAACGAATTGACCCTGAAGATAATGATGGCGGTTCCTGGATCGTTTGGGACAAAACCGGAAACAAGTACTCATTTGGAACCATTTCGCCGGATAGTATGGATTATCGCGCACAGTACCCCAGATATGGCTCTAGTTGTAATGATCGATATAAGGACCACGTGACTTGGAATTGGCCATTGACAGAAGTGAAGAATCAGTACTCTGAACAAGTCATTCGTTATACATATTTTCTTGATTCAAAAGATATTGAAATGGAATGTGACAACCAGTGGCGAAAGTATGAGATCGCTGTTTATCCTGAGTCGATTATTTACCCTGGTGGGCGGTATCGGGTTTGGTTTGAGAGAGATGCGAACCGGCGCACCGATGTTGAAAACTTCTGGGATAACCGAAATATTCGAAGGCAATTCTTACGGTACCGCCTTAATGAGATACGCATTCAACACGATTCTAATTTGGATGGGCTGTTCGATGAGATCATCCGCAAATATGTGTTGACCTACGAAAGCAATCCGAGTGAAGTGATTTTTCCCGGGGTTACCTGGACTGCCGGTGGAAAAACGCTGACGTTAAAAAGCATTCAGGAGTTTGGAAAGAATAACGCGGCCTTACCCGCGACCACCTTTGATTATGATGAAATGCATTTGACCACTGCCGAAAATGGTTACGGCGGCCGGGTTGAATTTCAATATGAAACTGAGCCCTGGCATTCACCTTCTGCGGGAGTGTCACATGGGTTTCGGGATGAAACTGCCAAGCATTGTACTGTTGGGGGCAGCCAAGAAACCGTTGGTCCTTGGAATAGAATCCGCGGCAAGCTGGAATGTATGGGGTACAACATCAATATTAAAGATGAGCCGCATACATCCAATGTTGGTGAGGCCTATATCAAGCTTCCAAAGAGCCTGATTTATCCGGGTGGTAAATATCAGGTTTTTTCGGACTATCAGCACACCATTACTGTTGGTATCGGGAATTCAACTCAGAAGTGGTATTCCGATAATCCTGGCCCTGAAAACGGCAATCAGATCTCTCAAATCTCGCGCTACTTCTTGCTTCCCAAGAATTATGCCAATCAAAACTTGTGGGGCCTGGTTTTGTGTGAAGGCTGCCTTGTCGGTGGGATGATTGGTGAAGATGTTTTTTTGAAATATGAAGTCAATCATTTACTGACCAGATACAGGGTTACCCAAAAATCAATCAAAGACACATTAACCAATGAGACCTCAGAGTTTAGCTATAGTTATGCTTCAGAAAAAACCAACACTAGAGCCGCTGGAGCAACTTGCCCGGCTTACGATACAGAGAAAACGGACGCCTGTTATTTTGAGCAAAACAGCCAGTTCCTTGGCAACGGGAAAGTAGTTGAAACCGGGCCGAATAACCTGGTTACCATTACGCGCTTTCTGCAAAGCGAAGGTCTGCTTGGCAAGATAAGCAGTGTTGAAACTCGCGCAGGCAGTGAAAACGGAACATTAATACAATCGACTCATTATTTATACGAAAGCTCTGAAATTCCCACCAGCACAGATTCTTCGTTCTTTCCGCACAGGGATGAAGAAGGGCTTTTCACGGATATGCATATTTATTGGGCCAGGGTATATTCAGAAGAGACACGCACCTATGACAACCAGGGATACAACTATATCGCAGTAAGAAAACAATATGAGTATGATCCCAATGATCAGAACCCCTCAAATCCGGAAGGAGTTCAATATGGGAATGTGACTAGGGTTACATCGTATTCATCAATGTACGGTTATGACTGGAAGGGCTTAAACACCGTCAGGACACGCTACTACCCGACCGTCAATAACGATGTGTATTTGGTGGGGCTTCCCGCGATTGAAGGTGTTTATGGTTGCAATGGCAGTGTTTGTAATGTGGGCTACACCAGCCAATTATCTTCTACCTGGTATCTCTATGATGGCAATACCGTTTATTCTCAACCGCTTTCTACTGGCAAGCTAACCGGGCTGAGAACTTTATTGCGCTATGACGGGGCGGACGGAACAAATCCGGTTTTTCGAGATGAAAGGTATGGGTATGATGCCTGGGGAAACCGAAATTCAGTGACGGTGTACCGCGGAGAAGGCAGCGCCAGTTCACCCGCTGCCGGTACAGAGCAGACCACCACCACCTGCTACGGCGCGTTTGGCGGCACCCCTGCCGCGCCGCAATGCGTTGACGACACCTACCACACTTACCCGGGCTGGCAAATGAATGCTGCCGGGCAGTTAACAAGATGGAATTATGACAAGTCTTTGGGCGTCCCGGTCAGCGAGACTGACCCGAACGGCGTTATCACCACAGCCAGTTATGACAATTTTGGCCGCCTGACCAGCATCGTCCGCCCACCAGACACCACGGCCTCGCCCTCGTTTTCGGTGGCTTATCACGACACTTCTCCTTATTGGGTTGAACTGCAGCAAAAGGTCAACGATGTGAATATCACGACCATGCAGAAATTCTACAACGGCCTTGGGCAGTTGATCCAAATCAAGTCCGATTTCATTACCTTTTATGTTAAACCTTATCCCATAACGCGTGACATTATTGTCGACTATATCTATGACGACTATGGGCGCGTAACCCACCAATCCATGCCATATGCCGTTACCCCGGCGTCCGGCTATCACACTCCCAGCGCTCCCGCCAGCGAGTATACGGTCACCGATTATGACCTGCGGGGGCGGGTCGTTGCGGTGACGCCGCCCAATGGTGCCGGGCAAACGATCAGTTATGGAATGGCGTATCAAGGAGATTTAGGCCCCACCTTTACCATTGATTCCAGCGACGCCAACGGTCACACAACACAAACGCTGAAAGACGCCTGGGAGCGGGTGGTCAAAGTGATTCCCGAAGAGGGGTCTCCGGTCAGCTATGCTTATGACGGGCTCGGGAAGCTCGTCGCGACCACCACCGGCGTGGGGACCGTCGCCATTCAATACGACCTGGGCGGGCGCAAACTGAGCATGAATGACCCCGATATGGGCAATTGGAGCTACACCTACAACGCCCTGGGCGAACTGACTGTGCAAACCGACGCGCGCGGCTGTACATCCAACCTGGCTTATGACGCTTTGGGGCGGGTTACCTCCAAAACCTTCAGCGGCGCGGGCTACTGCGGCGATACTCCCACCGTCGCCTATTATTACGACGGCCAGGGATTCACTTTCCTGGGGCAGAGTTACGGCGGCGGAAGCTATACCACCGGCCGCCGCACCGCCATGCTGGATGGATCGGGCATGACCACGTGGAGCTACGACCAGCGCGGGCGGGTGGTGAGCGAAACCCGGCGCATCTATTCGGACACGGCCAGCACCCAGGCCGAGGCCTTCACCACCCAGTGGAGCTACAACAGCGCCGACCTGCCCGTCACCACAACGTACCCGGATGGGGAAACGCTCGCCATCGAATATGACAGGCAGGGCAAGCCGCTGACAATGGCCAACACCAATGCCTTTACCTATGTGCGCGATGTGCTGTACGACGAGGCCGGGCGCATGACCCACCTGGAGTTGGGCGACACCGGCAGCGAGGCTGTGATTCAGCGCAACTACAGCTACTACCCGTGGGACCAGAGCGTGCAAGGCGGGCGCATGAGCAGCCTGACTGGCTCCAGCATCTATGCTTCGAAAACCAGCTTGCAGAGTTTGGCGTACACCTACGACGCGGCAGGCAACCTGACGCAAATCAGCGATGAACAGGCGGACGAGACCGCCACCTTCAGCTACGACGGGCTTGACCGGCTGACCGGCATGAGCGTGCTCAACGACCTGAGCGAGACCGTGCACAGTGAAGTATTCACGTACGACGAGGCCGGGCGGATGAGCGCCAAAGGCCCCGACGCGCAGAGCCTCTCGGCCTTCAGCTACGACCCGCAGCACCCGCACGCGGTCAACGGCCTGGGCAGCAACACCTACAGCTACGATAACAACGGCAACCAGGTAACGCGCAACCTGGCCGACCTGCAGTACGAATTAAGCTACGACGCCGAAAATCACCTGGTAGACGTGGACTCCTCCCTCGCACCCAGCCCCACACCCACCGCCACCCCCACCACCACACCCACTGCCACACTCTACTCCATCTACCTGCCAATGGTCATGGTGGTTCCCAACAACGCCACACCCACCCCGACGGCCACCGCCAACCCAGCCACCCCGGCTGCGACCGCCACACCCACGCCGGAGATCACACCCACAGCCACCAGCGTGATCGCCTACCCGATGCTACCGCAGGAAGAACCGCAGACCCCCGCGGGGCGCCAGCCGCAGCAAACCCCCAAACCCGCCCCGCAGGCCACCCCGGCCCCGGAGACCGCCAACCCCTCCGCGCGGGGAGCCAACACCCACCCGCTGCAGCTTCCGCCCAACCGCCCGGCGCTGGCCCAAGACCCCACCCAAGAGCCCAGCCCCACTCCCACCGCCACCCCGGAGACTGTGCAGGCAAATTACCTCTACGACGGCGACGGCAACCTGGCGCGCGGCATCGTCAACGGCGTGGTGACCTTCTACCCTGGACGGCACTACAACCGCGAGGTGGACGGCGCAAATGTGACGGTGAAGAAATTCTACACCCTGGGCAGCAGCACCGTCGCCGTGCGCACGGTACAGGGCAGTAATGACACTCTGAATTGGATTCTGGGGGATCACCTGGGGTCGGCATCCGTCACCGCCAACGCTGATGGAAGCCTGAATAGTGAATTGAGGTATACTGCCTTTGGGGAGGTACGTTACAACAATGGTTTGACCCCCACCGACTACCGCTACACCGGGCAGTTGGAGCAGGCTTCCATAAACTTGTACTGGTACCGCTCCCGTTGGTTCGACGGCGAGCTGGCCCATTTTGTTCAAGCGGATAGCTTAATCCCTGACCCAGGAGATCCGCTGGCGTGGGATCGGTATGCGTACGTTGAAAATAACTCTTTAAATTACACCGATCCTTCTGGTCATGATGCTTGGTGGTGTCATGGTGCAGCCTGTCAAGCTGAGCATTATGCAAAATTAGGGTATGGGAACCTTAGTTCAGTTTATAAGATAAAATTTACTGGAAAATGGGCAGACGAGCAAAAGAATGAGATCTTGACCGGTTTTTCAAGAATAGTAAGGCGAATTGATGATCTTACTTACAAACATGGTGTGGACGGTATTGATTCATTTATAGAAACTTTTGATGAAATCGAATATTATATGGATCAAAGTGGAGATGAACCTTATTGCACTCGTTTGTCAAGTGGTAGCGGAGTTGGATGCTTTGGAGGATATACCAATAGAAGAAATGTAGCTCATGAACTCGGTCATGTTTTTAGTGCAAACGAAAATAATTATGCCAATGAAACTTTTGGCATAATCGGTATTTATGATAAGAATGGAAATTGGGTGACAGGTATACACAATGAGAATGGTATTTGGGAGAGAGGATTCCTGGGTTATAAAGACGATGAATATCCATGGGTTCATCATGGCAATGATTGGGGCGATTGGACTACTTACACACCTGATGAAGAGTTTGCTGATATGTTTATGAACTGGGCTTGGGAATCTTTCGACAAATATAGGAATCCTGAAGCTGGAAATGCGCGAATGGATTGGATGAATGCCAACCTTGTAGAGATTTTTACAGGCAAGTAGTCAAGGAAAGAGAAACAGTTATGCAATCAAAAAAACATGCTAATTGGACACATTTACTACTCCTGGTTCTTTGTTGTAGCTTGTCGGCGTGCAGACCTGAGACGCAAACCACCATCCCCGATCCGACACCCGCTCAGGTTGTTGAGATAATAACTCCAATCGCAACCGTGGAACAAATTAGAACACCAACCATTGAGATTGAAGGAACAAGCACAAGTCTACCAGAGGTGGTAACGACTCTGGAACCGACACTTACCCGCCTGCAAAGAGATCAGCGCATACAACAATTGATGCAAGGTGACCCAAATTGCAGACTTCCTTGTTGGTGGGGGATAGAACCGGGAACAACCACCTGGGTAGACGCAGAAAAATATTTATTGCAAATGGGGTTTAACCCCTCGTTTACGAGACAGTCGGAAGACCTTATTCACCACGAAGTTAATTTTAATTTGGATTCAATGAGTGAAACCACGATTAATTCGGTTGGATTTAAGGAGAAAGAGGGTCAAGTTACAAGTATAAATGTCCAAGCTGCTTCGGGTCGGGATCCCGAACAAATCTTGGTCTTGTGGAATCACTTTTCTCCTGAAAAAATCCTGCAGCAATATGGAAAGCCAAGTAGGATATGGGTTCAAAGCACTACTTATGGACGAGGGGATTTTGTTGCTTATCATTTATGGTCATTCTATGATTCGCAAGGATTTCTCATTATTTATACAGGAATTATCGCGCGAAAAGAAATTTATACGATCTGTCCTTCATTTACCCAGCTTGATAAACATACCGATATAAATATTGTGCTTTCTTCGCCTGATGAATCGATCCCGCTAGAATCATTATCTGGTTTATATGACTGGGTTTCTAAACCCTTTATAAAGTCGATTGAAGAGGCAACAAGTTATGATATCGATTCATTTTATAAGGCTTATTTGGAAAAAGGTAGTTCGTTTTGTTTTGAAACCCCCAGTGAGATTTGGTCTGCGTCTATGGTGGACCCATAAAACTGGACACAAAAACAGGAATAATTAAGGAGGCATCCATCATTGATTGTGATGACAGCCAAGTAGCTACGAATTTTGTAGGCGTCAGGTAACCCAACTATAAGTGTATCCGATTCTAATTATAAACACATCCTCAATGAAACGGCTAATTTGAATGTTTGAATCGGCAAAACCTGTGTAATCGGACAACACCTCCTCATATTTATTTTTCGTATTGCAAATTTCTTCTCCTCTGTCTCTCCGCGCCACCCCGGAGACCGGGCAAGCCAGCTACCTCTACGACGGCGACGGCAACCTGGCGCGCGGCATCGTCAACGGGGTGGTGACCTTCTACCCCGGACGGCACTACAACCGCGCAGTGGACGGCGCAAATGTGACTGTCAAAAAGTTCTACACCCTGGGCAGCACCACCGTCGCCGTGCGCACGGTACAGGGCAGTACTGACACTCTGAATTGGATTCTCAGTGATTGTCATTGAACGCCCTATAATGTACCAGTGACATTCAGCAAAGATGTACCAGCGATAATCACCAACACTACGCCACAGATATTCAGCAACGATGTACCAGAGATCTTCAGCAACACTACGCCACTTTCAGACATGGTCAAAATCGATTAACCTACTGGCATACGGAAACGAAGCCAGGAGGAACC
>NZ_LGCL01000032.1 GCF_001306115.1 Ornatilinea apprima
CATCGGCTCGTTTCGGTGGTTCTGGTATAAGCGGTTTGATTACTTTCCATTGTTCGTCTGTAAGGTCCATCGGCTCGTTCCTCGTGAGGATTTGAGCCTGAGTTTACCATTTTTGAGATAGCTTCTAAGGAGAGTTAATCATGGCAATTGTTCTCGATGGAATGGGAAGTGACCAATATCCCGAACCCGAAGTTACCGGCGCGCTAACAGCCGCGGAGGAACTGCAGGAAGAGATCATCCTGGTTGGGCAGCAAGAGCTGCTTGAGCCGCGTCTCAAAGCCGCTAACACCAAGGGTCTGCCGGTACGAATTGTCCACGCCCCCGATGTGCTGGAAATGGGCGAAAAAGCAGTCGAATCGGCACGCAAAAAACCCAACAATTCAATGGCTATCGGCCTGGACCTTGTCAAATCAGGTGAGGCGCGCGCCTTTGTCACCGCCGGGAACACCGGCGCGGCGATGTTTAACGGCCTGCGCAAATTGGGACGCATTAAAGGCGTCCAACGCCCCGCTCTCACCGCCATGTTCCCGGTGATGACCGGTTATACGGTTGTGCTAGATATTGGCGCCAACGCCGACTGCCGCCCCAATTTTCTGCAGCAGTTCGCCGTGATGGGCAGCATTTACGCGCAAAAAGCCCTGGGGGTCGAAAACCCACGGATTGGCTTGCTTTCCAATGGTGAGGAAGCGGGCAAAGGCAATCAATTGATCAAAGACACCTATCACCTCATGGAAGAAATTGGTTTGAACTTCATCGGCAATGTGGAAGCTAAAGAACTCTTTGCCGGTCACGCGGATGTAGTCGTTACCGACGGCTTCACCGGCAATGTGCTGCTCAAAACCAGCGAATCGGTAGCCAAAATGCTGCTGACGGTATTAAAAGAAGAATTGATGGCCTCCACCCGTACCAAGATGGGTGCCTTTCTCGCCAAACCCGCCTTTGGTAAAGTGAAGAAAATGCTCGACCCCTCCGAAGTCGGCGCGGCTCCTTTGCTGGGCATCGACGGATTGGTGTTCGTTGGACACGGCCGGTCAGACGCGCACGCCATTCACAGTGCGCTGCGTGCCGCGCACGTCGCCGCCAACAACAACCTGCTGGAAGCCTTACGCGAGAATATCCAATCTCGCTTTGAAACCACACCTGAAAACGAATAGGACGGACTGTAATAGAATGAAAATTGTTACCAACGAAAAATACGTCGTACGCAATCAAAAGATCGGGAAATACTTCTTGTGGGCCAGTCTGGCTATCTTGGGCGTGGGTCTTTACATGTCCTTTCAGCCCAGTCTGATGCTATATTCCTACATCGCCTTATTGGTTGGCTTTGTTACCTCACAGGTCAGCGTCTTTTACACCAACCGAATCGGGGTCAAATCGCGGGTAGATCACAAAATCAGCGCGGCGCTCAAAGGTCTGGACAATAAATTCACCCTCTACCATTTTGCCACGCCCGTCTCGCATTTGCTGGTCGGCCCGGCGGGCATCTGGATAATCATGCCGTACCACCAGGCTGGCACCATCACTTACGACGAGAAACGGAATCGCTGGAAACAAAAAGGCGGCAACTTCTTTATGAAGCTCTTCGCCCAGGAGAGTATCGGCCGCCCCGATTATGAAGTCAAAACCGCCATTGAAGACCTGGAACGGTACCTCACCCAAAAGCTGAACCTGCAAGAACACCCCCCTGTCAAAGCCATTTTAGCCTTCTACAATCCCAAAGCAGAGACTCAGGCCGAGAACGCCCCGCACCCCACTGTGCTGCTGGAAAAAGCCAAAGACTATTTTCGCCGCGTGACCAAAGAAAACCCGGTCAACATGGAAGAAATCAAATCCATCCAAAACCTGCTGCCAGACTCAGAAGAATAACCCACCACCATCACATTAAGAAAACAACAACCTCACATGGGGTTGTTGTTTTTTTTCTTTAAGAATCCCGCCGAAAGCGTTTTGTTCGCTCACCGGGTTTATCCGTCGGTTTCGCCACAGGTTTGCCATCTGGTTTCGAGGTTGGCTTTCCAACCGGCCGGCGAGCAGGTTTTTCCGCTGGTTTACCCGTTGGCTTCCCGGCTGGTTTCGCGCCAGGCTTACCCATTGGCTTGCGCGCGGGCCCAACCGGCCGGGCAGTCTTTCGCCCCGCCATCGATTCGGGCTTAATCCCCGCTGTGCGCTTCAAGCTCAGTTCTTCCTGCGCCGTCAGGTGACGCCACTGCCCCACCTTCAACTTGCCCAGTTCCAGATTGGCTAACCGCACTCGGATAATTCGCTTCACCGGCAGTCCAATCCGCGCGCCTACTTCGCGGATCTGGCGCTTGCGCCCTTCTTTCATCGTAACCGTCAGCCAGGTTTCTCCCCGGTCAGTGTGGTTCACTTCCACCGTCGCCGGCTGGGTGCGGTATCCATCTTCCAGAACCACACCGCTGCGCCAGGCGCGAAGCTGCTGGCCGTCCGGCTCACCGATCACCAGCACTTTATATTCCTTCTCATGTCCGTAGCGCGGGTGCGTCAGGCGGTTGGCCAGCTCACCATCATTTGTCAGCAGCATCAACCCCTCGCTGTCAAAATCCAAACGCCCAACCGCAAATAAATGCCCAAAATCGGGCACCAGATCAAACACCTTCCTGCGCTGATCGCTTTCGTCCTGCACCGACAGCACGTATTGAGGCTTGTGCACCATGATATAAACCGGTTTGGGGGCCGTGGCAGGCACATCCTTGCCATCCACCGCGATTTTATCCCGCCCGGATTCAGCCTTCGATCCAATTTCCACGATCGCGCCGTTGACCGTAACCCGCCCCTGGATGATCAACTCCTCACAAGAGCGCCGAGAGCCATAGCCTAGTTGCGCTAAAATTTTCTGTACGCGTTCTTCCATTGCCTCTATCCTTAATCTTTCAACAATCCATTGCCTTTGGGCGTCTCTTCTGCGGTTTCTTCCTCAAACGGCGGAAGCTCGCCTAATGATCCCAATCCAAAATACTGCAAAAAGTCGGCCGTTGTCCCATAAAGAATCGGCCGCCCCGGGCCATCTGCCCGGCCCACCTCTTCCACCAAACCTTTGCTCAAAAGACTGCGCATCACACCATCACTGTTCACACCGCGAATCGCGTCCACCCCCGGCCGGGTAACCGGCTGGCGGTATGCAATGATCGCCAGGGTCTCCAATGCCGCGCGGCTCAGTTTCTGGGTTGCATCGAGCCCCAAAAATTTTTCCACCAGGTCCGCGTATTCCGGCGCGGTGGTGATTTGAACCCGCCCGGCATGCCACTGCAAGCGCAAACCACGCTGGGCTTGATACTCCACCTCCAGCGCCTTGAGTTGTTCTTCCGCCTCTTTGACCTTGATCGCCAACGTCTCTGCCAATTGCCCTGGAGACACCGGACCGGCAGCCACATAAAGCAGTGCTTCGATGGCATTGCGGATATCACTCTGTGATAGATGAGAATATTGTGCCTGTTCACTCATGCTATAATATGGCTTGTCTCCTGATCATTAAAGTCGTTTGTTCAAGGATTATTTTTATGAAATCGATTTATGGAAAACTGATTCCATTCCTTCTTATTGTTACGTTTGTGTCCATCGCTTGCAACTTACCCGTCAGTGTGGCCAGTGATCCGCACAGCCCGGTGGAAGTCTCCGCGCAAGACGCGCAAAGCGCTGTCAACACTCTGGAAGAAGCCGCCGATCAATTAGGGCAGAGCGGTGCAACCACCATTCAGCTAACAGAATCGCAGCTCTCCGCGTTATTGGCAAATCAGCTTGCTGGAGCAGAAAGCGGCGGTTTTTCTAATCCGCAGGTCCAGATCGAAGGCGAACAGATTTGGGTGGTTGGAAACATCCAACAAGGCCCCATTTCTGTCGGCGTCCAGCTCACTTTGGCCGCTGTAAAAGACGCAGCCGGAAAGCCATCCATCCAGCTTCAGTCGGTTGATTTTGGGCAGTTCCCTGCCCCTCAAAGTATGGTAGACAACCTTTCCAGCTTTGTCAACACCAGCATTAACCAGGCAATGAGCGAGACTGCCGGAGAGCTTGAAATCGTAGACCTGGTCGTTGGGAATGACGCGATCACAATTACGGTGCGCAAAAATTAATTTTATCATGGAATACCGCATCCATCGAAGGGACTGGGGAAATTCAAATCACGGTTTGCGAATGAATACTGTCATCCACTACCCTGCCAACCAAAACCGGCTTTCCAAAACGCCATTCCTCTTCTACCTCATCACGGCCGTGATGCTTTTGCTTGTTGCTGCCTGCGTCCCGGCTGCCAATACTCAGCCAACCGTAACCGTAACCATTTGGGTGGACGGCGCGCAAACAACGCAGGTCTTTCCCGCCGGTTCTACCGTGCAGGCAGCGTTGCAAATGGCGGGAATACAAATTAACCCACTTGACCGCGTTTCTCCTCCCCTGGCCACCCTCCTGGCAGACAAGGACTCAGTTGTCATTATCCGCGTTACCGAAGAATTTGTTCTGGAAGAGACCACCATCCCCTTCCAGCGCCAGACGGTTCGTAATGAATCGCTTCCGGAAGGCCAAACCATGCTCATTCAGTTCGGCCAGAACGGAGTGCAGCAGATCACCCACCGCGTTGTCAAAGAGAACGGAGTAGAGGTCTCTAATTCCGCCATTAAATCCATTACCCTGCAAGAAGCCCTGCCAGAAATTGTGATGGTGGGTATTCAAACCCCATTTACATCGGTTGAAATCAGTGGATCGCTGGTATACCTCACAGCCGGCTCTGCCTGGCTGATGAGTGAAACCACGGGCAACCGCACCCCCCTCATCACCAGCGGCGACCTGGATGGGCGGGTTTTCTCGCTCTCACCCGATGCCACATGGCTCTTATTTACCCGCACCTCACAACAAGATGGTGAGATTAACGCCCTTTGGGCGTTAAACTTGCAGAGCAAATCGGCTGAACCTATTGATTTGCGCGTGCGCAACATCATTCACTTCGCAGACTGGGTCCCCGGCCGCGGTCAAACCATTACCTACTCTACCGTTGAGCCGCGCGAGATCGCTCCTGGTTGGCAAGCCAACAACGACCTGCAACTGCTATCCTTCAATTCTTCCGGAGTCATCACCAACCAGGAAGAAATTTTAGAAGCGAATTCTGGGGGCATTTATGGTTGGTGGGGCACTCAATTCCGCTGGTCGCCAGATGGCTCCGCGCTGGCGTTTGCCCGGCCGGATGGCATCGGCCTGGTGGATTTTGAAAACAACCAGTTACTCGCGCTGGAAGATCTGATCCCCTACCAGACCCGTGGAGATTGGGCCTGGACACCTCAACTGGATTGGGCGCCCGACAGCAGTGTGCTTTATTCCATCACTCACACGCCCATGCCGGGACTTTCCAGTGATGAAATTTCTCCGCTGTTTGACCTCTCCGCCCACATTCCAGAAGATGAACTGGCCTTTAGCCTGGCTGCACAAACGGGCATGTTTGCCAACCCGGTATGCGGCCCGTTTCAAACGAAAAACCGTTATTCACTTGCCTTTTTACAATCAATTTTTCCAGAACAGTCAGAATCTAGCCGCTACCGCCTTGTGATTGTCGAACAAGACGGCTCAAACCCGCGAACGATCTTCCCTCCCGATGGCTCACCTGGCTTGGAGCCGCAGCGAATTGTTTGGGGCAAAACCGCTAATGACCAGGCGCCCGTCTGGCTGGCGGTGATTTACCAGGGCAATTTGTGGCTCATCCAGTCGGAAACCGGCCAATCTCAGCAGATTACCGGCGACGGCTCCATTGCGCGAGTGGATTGGAAATAAACAACGAGGAGAAACGAACACATGAGAGTATTAATCACCGGAGCAGCAGGTTTTTTGGGTTCGCATTTATGCGACCGCTTACTCAAAGAAGGCCACGAAGTGATCGGCATGGATAACTTCATCACCGGCAACGCCGAAAACCTGGGACATCTTTCAGGCCATCCATCGTTTTCCTTTATCCGGCACGACGTTGCCAACTTCATCTTCGTGCCAGGGAAAATTGACGCCGTAATGCACTTTGCCTCACCTGCCAGCCCCAACCCGGCCTCTCCTTTTGGATATACCAACCTGCCCATTCAGACCATGAAAGCCGGCGCCCTGGGCACGCACAATACCTTGGGAGTTGCCCGCGCGCATAATGCCCGGTACTTGCTGGCTTCTACCAGTGAAATCTATGGCGATCCCCTCGAGCACCCACAGAAAGAGTCGTATTGGGGCCACTGCGACCCAATCGGCGTGCGCTCTGTATATGACGAAGCCAAACGCTTTGCCGAAGCTCTGACGATGGCCTACCATCGTGCCCACGGCATTAATACCCGCATCGTGCGCATTTTCAACACTTACGGCCCGCGCATGCGCCTGGATGATGGTCGGGTGGTGCCAAATTTCATCCAGCAAGCCCTGCGCAACGAGCCGCTCACGATCTATGGGGACGGCGCGCAGACCCGCAGCTTTTGTTTTGTGGAAGACCTTGTCGAAGGCATCTATCGCCTGCTCATGTCCGATTACCACGAACCTGTTAATATCGGCAATCCGGTAGAAACCTCCATCCTCGATTTCGCCAAGACCATCATCAATGTTCTTGGCAGCCAGTCTGAAATCACCTTCAAAATGGAAAAGCGCCTGGGAGACGATCCACAGCGCCGCAGACCCGATATTTCGCGTGCCAATCAAGTTCTGGCCTGGAACCCGACCATTGCACTTGCGGATGGCATTCGCCGTACTGCACCCTACTTCAAATCCAAATTAGGTCTTTAGCATGATCCTAACAAAACGTAACGAACAAAGACGTTTTTTTCGCTTTGCCATTGTGGGCGCCATCGGCGCGGTCGTTGATTTTGGACTGTTCAATCTCTTATCCGCAGTTCTTCATGTGGATACAGTGGTGTCCAGTGTCATATCATTCGTCGCCGCCGTGCTCAACAACTTTCTCTGGAATCGCTATTGGACCTATCCCGATTCCCGTTCCAAGTCCGTCAGCACGCAGATCATTCAATTCGCGGCCATTAATGTCATTGGCCTCCTCATCCGCACGCCGCTGTTTGCCTTCCTCGAGTCGGCCACCGTGCCCGTCTTTGAAAAGATGCTGCCCTCCAATTTCTTTTTCTCGGCCACTTTCCTGGGGCATAATCTCTCTCTGGCAACCGCGATCCTGGTAGTGATGATGTGGAATTTCTTCGCGAACCGTCTGTGGACGTATAATGATGTCAAAAGTGATTGATTCAATCTATGGACATAAATACGACCGACCCAGATATAAATCCTGTTGAACAGCCCGAGAACACCCCGGTTGATCCGGAAATCTTCGGTGGCCATGCGTTGGAAGAAGATCACCCCAACCACACATTACCCCCAGTCAGGTCGCTGCGCGAATTGATCGATCGGGTTACTGGCCGCGATCTGCCCAAAGATATACCCCACGAAGATATGGGCATCGCCGAGACGCTCCCCTATCCCTTCCTCGGGCTGGTTGGGCAGGATGAGATGAAACTTTCTCTCATCCTCTCCTTGGTTAATCCCATGTTGGGCGGCGTGCTGCTGGTTGGCCCGCGCGGAACCGGTAAAACCACCGCCGTCCGCAGCCTGGTTAACCTCATTCCCGATGTACCCCGCAGCCTGTGTGTTTATGGCTGCACCGAAGCAGACGTGGAAGCCGGCGGCATGGACGCCGTGTGCCCTGATTGCGCGCGCAGATTTGCCGAAGGCAAACCTCTCTCCTGCATGGAACCTGCCCGCCTGGTGGAATTGCCTCTTAACGCCCGCCTGGAAGACGTGATTGGCGGCGTTGATGAACGCTCACTGCTTCAAAACCGCTTGCGCCTCAAAAAAGGCATTCTGGCACAGGCCGACCAAAACCTGCTCTATCTGGATGAGGTCAACCTGTTGCAGGACGATATCATTGATGCTGTGTTAGACGCGGCCGCGCAAGGCAGCTTTACCGTGCGCCGCGGGCCGCTTTCAGCTACCTACCGTTCCCGATTCACCTTAATCGGTTCCATGAATCCCGAAGAGGGCAATCTGCGCCCACAGATTCTGGACCGCTTTGGCTTGCGGGTGATCGTAAAAGGGCTTGAGGACGAAAAAGAGCGCAAAACCGCTTATGAACGCACAGTGGCGTACCGCAGCAACCCCCATCTCTTTACTTCCTTGTTTGAAGAAGAATCCATCCAGGCCCGTCAAGAGATCCAGGCCGCCCGCAAGTTGGTCCGCACAGTATCCATACCAGAAAAGATCGCCCGCTCAGGCATTCAACTCATCCAGCAGCTAAAGATCGACTCCCTGCGCGCTGAAATCACCCTGTTTGAATCGGCCAAGGCGCATGCCGCCGCCGATGGCCGCAAGCGGGTGGAACCCGAAGATCTCAAGGCAGTGATTCCGATGGCCTTACGGCTGCGCCGCTCGAAATATATGGTGGACTATATCAAAGACCGCGAGCGCGAAGACGCCGAACTGCATAAATACCTGGATAAGGTCATCACCAACGCCAGACCCTGATCGTCAAGTGAGGTATTTCTTTGAGTAACCCCAGAATCATCGCGGGGAAAGCCCGCGGTTTACGCATCCAATCCGTTCCCGGCGACACCACTCGTCCCATCACTGATCGGGTGAAAGAAGCGCTGTTTAACATTATCGGGCAGGATATTGTTGACGCTCATTTCTTTGACCTGTTTGGCGGAACCGGCAGCGTTGGCATAGAGGCGCTCAGCCGGGGCGCGGCGTATGTCCGTTTTTCCGACATGGCGCGCGCCGCGGTGACCACCATTAAAGCCAATCTGCAGCACACCCGCCTGGAAGCCAACGCCCAGGTCATCTTTGGCGATGCCTTTGCCCTGCTAAAACAAAAACCAGATCACCGCTTTGATTACCTCTACATCGCTCCGCCGCAGTACAAGCAGTTATGGGTGCGTGCCCTGCGTGAGGTGGACGCCAACCCCGGCTGGATGGACCCCTCCGGATGGGTGATCGTCCAAATCCACCCGGTTGAGTATGAAGAAGTGCCTCTGGAACATTTTGTCGAATTCGACCAGCGTAAATACGGCAGCACCCTGCTGATCTTTTACGAATTCAAAAAATCCGATTCGTCATCAACCTGAAATTTCCACCCTCAACTGGTTTTGCTCGTCATACCAATAGCGGGCTGAAAACGGAATTTGCGTTTCCCGGCTGCGCAGCACCGCCGGGATAAGCTGGTACAGGTCTTCCACCAGCGGAAGATGAATCAGCTCCGCCAAATGGACCCAATTTAACTCTCCCTCTTCTGATTCTTGCGGCTCGCCGTTTGCCGCTTCACCCCAATAAACCAGCAAACAAATCCCGTGCTCCGCTCCAGCGTCAATCAAAACTGTGCCGCACAGACGCAGCAGCGTTGCATCCAGACCAGTTTCCTCTTTCAATTCCCGCCGGGCCGCATCCAGCGCGCCTTCTCCGCGCTCAAGATGCCCCCCAATACCGTTATAGCGGTTGGCCCATAATCGTTTCTGTGGGCTGCCTTTCAGTAAAAGCACTTCATCCCCACGAAACAAGAAAATCAGCGTCCTGGGGATTACGGTGTAACGTTCCGCGTCAGCGCCCTGGTCTTCTCTGCCCATGTCTGCTTCTCCTCACATGATGAAAAAAACCCTGCCTGATCCAATCATCAAGCAGGGTTTATGGTATAACCGGAAATCGGTTAGCCCTTGATTAACTTCCAAACGGCGTCCAACTCGCCCGCGCTGCCGAGATAATCGTTCTTCTCAGCAATGAACTTGGCATACGCGGCCATGAATTCTTTTCCTGGCGGGCGCAGATCAAAGTTCTCAGGGTGCTCTTTGAAGAATTCGCGGTGTACGCGCGTCCACACCAGGCGACCGTCAGTATCGATATTGATTTTTGTCACGCCCAATTCTGCGGCGCGACGGAACTGGGTCGCATCCACGCCCTTCGCGCCTTTCAACTGGCCGCCGGCGGCATTGATGCGCTCTACTTCTTCCTGCGGAACCGAGCTGCTGCCGTGCATCACCAGCGGGAAGCCGGGAAGTTTCTTCTGAATTTCGGATAAAATGTCGAAGCGCAGCGCCTGGCTGCCGGAAAATTTATAAGCGCCGTGGCTGGTGCCAATGGCTACGGCCAGCGAATCGCAGCCGCTGCGCTCCACAAATTCTTTCGCGGTTTCGGGGTCAGTCAGGTGAGCGTCAGCTTCAGAGACCTGAACATGTTCTTCCACGCCGCCCAGCTGGCCCAACTCTGCTTCCACAACGATTCCGCGCGCGTGAGCCGCTTCGACAACTCGCCGGGTAATTTCAATGTTCTTATCAAAGTCTTCATGGCTAGCGTCGATCATTACCGAACTGTAAAAACCGCTCTGGATGCAGTCCATACAGGTTGCCTCATCGCCATGATCCAGATGCACCGCAAAAACCGCCTCCGGGAAGATTTCGTCGGCTGCGCGGATTAATGCTTCCAGCATGTTTTTGTGCGTATAAGAACGCGCGCCCTTGCTGATTTGGATAATAAAGGGAGCTTTGCTGTCAATACAACCCCGGAACAGGCCCATCGTTTGTTCCAGGTTATTGATATTGTACGCGCCAATCGCGTACTTACCATATGCTGCTTCAAACAGCTTTTCAGTAGTAACAATCATTTGAATTTCTCCTTAATTTCATCGGCCCGATCAACAGCCGTGCCTAACTTAAGAACATCGGAACGCCCAGGAAATCTTTAATGAATGGTTTGTAAGTGCTGATGTCATAGAAAGACTTCACATCCACAACTTTCTTACCCGAAAGCACCATTTCCACCGGTACCGTTGTGTACTTACCGCCATGCAGCGCGGTCAGCTTGCCAAAATCGTTGCGCTGGATCAATTGAATAGCCAGATGCCCAAAAGACATCGCCACCATCCGGTCCAGCGAATCTGGCGCGCCTGAGCGCATCAGATAGCCCAATTGCTGGTACATAATACCCTGGCCGGTCAGGCGTTTAATCTCTTCCGCAACAACTTCGCCAATCCCACCTAATTTGCGATGACCGTAGGCATCTTCCTCGCCAGATTCAATGATTGAGCCGGCTTCCATGATCGCGCCTTCTGAAATGGTCAAAATGGCGTAATTGGAAGGGTTGTTGCGTTTGTCTTCCATGATGTAGCCGGCCAACCGCTCCATATTGAAAGGCACTTCAGGGATCAAAACCCGGTCAACATAGGCCAGGTAACCGGCAATCAGACTGGTCTCACCGGCGTTGCGGCCAAACAATTCCACCACACCAATCCGCTCATGTGAGCCCACCGATGTGCGCATATTGGTGATGAAATCAACGCTGCGGGTAATGGCAGTTGAAAAGCCGATGCAGTAATCCGTGCCAAAAACATCGTTATCCATTGTTTTCGGGATGGCCACAACCGGGAAGCCTTCTTTATGCAGGCGAACCGAGTAGCTGAGGGTATCGTCACCGCCAATGGTAACCAAAATATCGATACCGAGGTGCGACAGCACCTTCATGATATAATCGGTGTAATCCATCGTGCCTTTATCATCGATGGCTTTTCCATAAGCGGAATTCTTTAAGAAATCTGGCACATCCTGAGGCTTTACACGCTGAGGGTTGGTGCGAGACGTGTGCAAGAAAGTGCCGCCCGTTCGATCAATCCGGTGAACATCATGTAACGACAGGTCTTTCACATAATAATCATGCGTGCTGTGCTCATCCAGGTTGTAATGCAATAAACCAGCCCAACCCCGGCGAATACCAATCACACGATAATCATTCTCGAGAGCGCTCATTACCACGGACTTCATGCATGGGTTGAGGCCGGGAACATCTCCGCCACCCGTCAAGAGACCAATTACCTTTTTTGCCACGAAAGCCTCCTTAATAAAAATAGAATTAATGAATGATCTTTGCGACCTGCCGCTGAGTTTTTTACACAGGAATCTGCAAAGCTATTCGTGCGCCTTTTGTGGGTCCCGAATCCAATTCCATCACACCGCCCATTAATTCGACCCGTTGCTTAATAAACTTCAAACCCATTCCAGAGGTCTCATTGAGGACCCCTTCATGGAAACCTTTCCCATTATCACTGACAGAGGCGCGAACAAAATTCTCCTCAATGGACAGTTCTACTTCAATCCGCACCTTCATAGGCATATCTTGATTATGCTTTTCGGCGTTTCCAATGAGTTCTTGCAGCGCGCGGAAAATCATCACCTCCATATAGGATTCCAGCCGGCGCTCCCGGCCTTTAATGGCCAACTGCACATCGCAGCCGGTTTGTTCTTTGAAAGTATCAACATATCGTTTCAAAGTGGGTATCAGGCCCAGGTCATCCAGCATCATCGGACGCAGCTCAAAAATAAAACCGCGTACCTTCTGGAATGTGCTCATCGCGGCGACTTTCAGGTTATTTAATTCTTCCTTGGCACGGTTGGGGTCAATTTCCAGCAAACGAGCCGCAATTTCGGTTTGCACAATGAAATTCGAAAGAGTTTGCGCTGGCCCATCGTGCATCTGCCGAGAGAGCCGCTGCCGGATCGATTCCTGACCATCAATTAACATTTCCAAAAGCGCTGTTCCGTTGCCGCCTTTCGCAATTCCGGTCAGGTCGGCGCCAAAAATTTCCTGCGTGCGTTGCAGCACTTCCACCAACTTCTGCAATCCGGCACGCTCGCTTTGCAATTTTTCGAGCTGAGTTCGCATCACCAGCAGGCGTTGTTGGGCGTCTAAAGATGCGTTATAAGCGGATACAATATCACTCCGAGGGATCGCTTCAAGCTGACCGATGATCTGCTGCACATGACCGGTAATGACCGCGTTGCGCTGGGTTAATTTTGCCAGTTCCGCCTGGCTCTGCTCCAACATCAACGTGATTTCATTCAAAGCGCGCTTCGACTCTTGCAGTTCGCTGGAAATAAACTGCTTGAAATCTTCCCAGGGATTGGGCTCGGATTGGTTTAGCAGACCCATGCGTTTGAACTCCTGTTCTTTTCTACAAGCAGCTCCGTTGGAATGGAAGAAAAATCTCTCAATCGTGAAGTATAGCATATACACGTCTGAACAGGCAAATACATCGCAGATTTCATTTCTTTTGATGGATTTCCCACCGGTATACCGCCATATTTTCACCTCCGGCGTTGGGCGCGAATTGCGCATCTGACCGGTAGACAGGCATGCGTCCCTCGCTCAACCTGGGGTACCAACCTGGAAACGTAACCAGATAATCTACGCCCCGTTCATCCATAAAAACCGCCAGCCCATCCTCATCCCGGATATAAGGCACCACCTCCGGTGAGACCAACCCCGCCAGGTCAACCAAAGAACGTTCAGAAAAATAACCGATGGCGCCAATATCATGAACCGCGATCAGATCGCCGGGTTGCGTGTTCTCATTCAACCAATGTGCCGTATCCACCATTTCGGTTTCAATAATCGCCACATCCTCGCCATAGGCGTTTGCCCCCACCCCCCAAAAGACCAGCAACACCCCCGCGAAGCTAAGTTTCCAGAGCGTTTTCAACCCCCAGGCCCATTTTCCCGGCAGATTCAGCCCGGCCAGGCTGAGCATCCCCGCCGCGCCAATCACAAAATAGACGCACATGGCCGGGATCAGGTAGCGCCCGTGCTGGTAAGTAACCGGCAGCCTCGCGGCATAAATTCCCGTGTACCCCAGCCACCACAAAATTGCCGACATCAGGATAAAATTGCGTTGTTTCACACTCTGATATGCGCTCGCAGCGAAACCCGGCAGCAGCAGCACCCCCGCACCCACCAGGGGTAGGCGCGCCAGATTCAAAAACCGCAGAATCAGCGGCGTCTGATACAACACCGCGTATTCAGCCTGCTTCGCGTAAAACGTATTCGGCCAGATGCTGCCAGAAATGGAAAGATTAAATCCCAGATAGGGGACGAAGGCGAGGGAAAACCCCGCCAGGGCAAACGCGGCTTTTTTCCAGGTGGGCAGATCAGATGTTTTTTCCAGCGCAGCCACAAACAAGATGGGGCCCAACAGGGTAATGGCGTCTGGCCGCACCCATACCATCCCTCCCGCCATCAAGCCGATCACAAGCCAATGTTTGCGCTTTCTGGCCAGCAGGTAAAAGCACACCAGAATCAGTCCCCCATAGACGCCGGTTTCCATCCCCGAAACCGCCGCCCACACCAGATGCCATTCAAATCCCAAAAACGCCGCCACCCAGGGCCAGCGGCCCGGCGCGTCAACTTGAATCTCAGACACAAAGGCCTGTCCGGCCCAGGCTGTCAGAAATAATCCACACATGCCTAAAGCCATTGCCCATCCATACGGAGACAAGCCCAGCATATAACCAGCCGCCAGCAGAAAAGTCCACAACGGCGAAGTGGAACCCGCCGCCGGAATGCCGCGCAAGAAAGACCACTCGCCATACAACCCCAGGTTGCGCGCGAAAGTCTGGTGAATCCAGGCGTCATCCAGCGGAAAGCCCGTTTTATACACCAGGCGGCTGGCCAATATATACCCTGCCGCGCTTATCAGACAGGCCGCCGCCAGCAGGGCCAGAACCAGCGTTTGATTTCTGATGAGCTTTTCAGGCTTGCCAGCGGATTGTGTCATTCATTCCCTCCCCACCCGGTAGATAGGAAATAGTGCGATTCCGCGAATGTCCCCAGGTAATGAAAGCCCGGAACATCCCGCGGGTTTTCGTACAAATCTTTTAACCCGCTCACCGCATTGCGGTCCAGCACCAAATATTGCACGTCATAACGATCCGCCACTTCCGCCAGTGTATCCTCATTGCCATCTGGAATCACCACTGCCGGATATCCCGTTGCCGCGTGAAACCCAGGAGGGTTATTGACCATCACGATATCCGTCTCTTGCGCCCCATACGCGGCCAACTGCCGGCCAACTTGCTGATGAACGCGCCAGGTGAGGTTCCAGTCTTCTCCGCTGGCGCCCCACACCCGCGCCGAGAACAACATCCCGCTGATCAGCGCGCATAATACTGCCAGTCCAATCCCAAAAACCGTTCCCGCTTGCCCAGGTTTCCAGCCGCGCTTCCGCGCGCCCAGCGCAATCAACTCTTCCAATCCGGCAGGCGCCAGCGCCCATAGCAACGGCTGCAGCGCCGAACCCGAATGGAAGAACCCACCCCGCGCCCCCGAATAGGGAAAGACCAGCGTCATCACCAACACCGTGGCCAGCCAGGCCAGCAACCCGACCCAAACCATGCGTTGTTTTCTCAACCGCCAGCCCCCCAAGCTCATCAAAGGCAGCAGAACCACCAGACTCTGCACACCCAACAGAGTCATTAAATTGGATTGCAGAGCTTGCAAGCGGTCTGATAGATGCTCCCGCCAACTGGTTTGCAGCCAGGTTTCCAGTGTCAGAGAATCTGCCGGATAAACAAAAGTCTGGTTGTAATCTGTCAGGTAGATGGTTTTCGAGCCGCCCGGCGGCATCACCTGGCCGTAAAAGCTCAAATTTCGCCCATACCAGGCTCCCATCACCAGCGCGTAACCGGCCCCGGCCAGCAACACGCCAGCCAGCACTTTTTTCCACCGGCCCGCGGGCTGGCTGGCAAGCGCGTCCAGTATAATCACGGCAGCAGCCCCCAACCCCCACAACAGACCGTCCGCGCGCGAAAGGTGCATCAACCCGGCAATCAACCCCAGTGCCGCAGCGCGTACCGGCTGCTGCGCCAGACTGCCCGAAACCGGAAACGCGGTAAGAAAAAAACCGCCGCCCAGGAGCATGTACAGCGAAAAGGATTCAGGCAGGGCAGCATACGGCAGGTAAAACCCACTAAACAGCGCCAGAACGCCTGCCAGCGTCCCCTGGCGCGTATTCAACCCCAACCGCCAGGCGATCAGCGCCGTCACCAGTGGCACCAATGCGGCCAGAGGAATAAATAGTGACCGAGCCGCGTTGAAACCATCATTTCCCTGCAAAAACATCCCACCTGCCGCGATCAGCGAAGGCAGAGGCATCCAATAAGTATGCGAGATATGCGGCAGACCCGCGGGGTCATCCAGATAATTCCATAAGAATGGCTCCCAAAATCCATCCCCCCGGTAGAGTTGCTGGCCGCCCGCGAAGTAATATTCTGCGTCCATATAACCGGGTGTTTGCACCAGCAGCACCACACCAACCTGCAAGGCCAGGCCAGCGATTAAGAGCAGGACGAGGATGCGCTTTCGGATAGAGCCTGCCGGATCAGCGTTCATAGGTGCGAACCTCCAGGTCTCCAAACACCTCTTTGCTGGTCAGCGCATAATTCATCTCCAGCCAGCGAATCGCCGGGTGCGCGCTGCCCATTTGCGCGTACTCTTCCAGGGTTTTCGCGAACACAATAAAGCGCAGCCGGTCCGCCGAACCCGCGGCTGCCGCGATGCTGCCTTCAGCTGTCAAATCCATCGCGGCTTGCGTGGCCGGCGCCAGCGTATCATTGGCCGATCCCACCTCATCAGCCAGAAATTTCATCTCCAATTCAGGGGCATAGACTGCCAGCGGAAAGTGACTCAACTTGTTGTCATTGACAATCACATCCCCCGGCCGCTGAGACTCACTCAGGTAAGCTGCCGCTTCCGCGAATGGCGAGCGCGGGAACGCCTGGTAAGTGATCTGGTAAGGGATCGAAATCACAGCGGCCAGCACAAACAAGCCCAACAAAAGCTTACCGCCGCCCGCCTTCCACTGCCGGGCAATCACCAACCCTGCCAGGCCTAACAACCCCGCGCTGGAAATCAGAAAGCCTCTCGGCACAAACACCGGCCGGATCAGGTAAGACACCCCAAAAAGCAGCGCCGGCGGCAGCAAAAGCAGCAGACCGAAGAAAACCAGCGCGTCGCGCGTTTGCGCTTCCTTGCGGTAAAGCCGCGCTGCTTCAATCGCGGTCAGCACAACCACCTGCAGCGCTATCAATACACCAGCCCACAGCCACACCCCCGGCAGCGGAAGGCTGGCCACCAGCATCACCAATGCCTGCACCAGCTCGATCACCCCTGGCCGCGGGGTCCAAAAGGCTGCCTGAATCTTTTGCAATTGCCCGGGCAAATAGACCAGCCAGGGGGCAAAGAAAACACCAACCAGCAATTGCAGCGCCAGCAGCCTGCCCAGGTTTTTCCAATCCCGTTTCAACAGCAAATACGCGTTGGGAACGATCAGCCCAAAACCAGCCAGATTGTGGCTGTAAAGCGCCGCCGCCGCGCACAGGATCATCCCCGCCGCAAACAGACTTCGCCGCCGCGCGCCGTTTTTGGCCCGGATCCAATGAAAAAAGCACACCAGGTAACCGGCTTCAGTCAGCATCACCAGGGCGTACATGCGAATATCCTGCGCGTGGTAAATTTGCAGGGGAGAGACAGCCGCCAGAAAGGCCGCTGCCAGCCCGCCGCGCTCGCTGCCGCTGACCAGGCGCACCAGCTCATAAACCAACCAGACGGTGCCCAGGCTCAGCAAAACGCTCAACAGACGGGCAAACACAATCCCAGGCTGAATCAAACCCCAAAAATGCAGCAAAAAATAAAACAGCGGCGGCATGGTATCGGCCGCCGTGCCTTGAACAATCTCTAGCAGGCTGCGTTCAGCCAGCAGCAGGCTAAAGGCGTCATCGTATTGGATACTGCGCGTGCCAATCAACAGCAGCCGCAGTCCAGCTGCCATTGCCAGAATTGCCAGCAGCCAGCCCGTCTTTTTCTTCATTCCAATTCAGGGTTTTCCAGCTCGTAGATGGAATCCATCCATGTGCTTGGCGGGCGCACAGCCCACCAACGCACCCAGTACAGCATCACAAACAGCGCCAGCGGCAGGGGGATAAACATCACCGGGCTTTGAATAGGCTGGTAAGAATATTCCACTGTCGCCAGAAAAATTGCCCAGATTCCAACCATCAGCACCGCGGAAAAGGCGTAAATGATCTTTTTCCCGCCCACTCTCCAGCGTTTATCCCACAGCGAAAAGGTCAACACAATCCCCGGGAAGGCCACGATAAAATTGCCCGGGTCAGTTTGAATGCCAATCCACAGACTGGCTGCCAGTGTCAGGCAGGCCGCCCATAAAAATCCGCGGAAATTTGCCCGCCGGGCCATATTCCATTCCAGCAATAAAACCAGGCTCAATACCCCCGTTACTGCCCAGCCAATCCGCTTACCGGCATCCGGCAGCCAGACGGCCAGCGCCGCGCCCAACGTGCCAGGCGGGTTATACCCTGGGTAGCGCAGAATTTCACGCAGATTTTGCAATATCCAATCCGGAATCAACAAAGACGCAGTCGCAACCAGCAACGCCAAAATTCCGAAGAACCAGCCCACCAGCTTCCAGCGCCGGTTGGCAACCGCCCAAAACAGGATAAAAACAATGAACAGCGCCACAACCTGCGGCTTGATCGTTGAAAATGCCAGCAGAACCCCTGCCAGCTCATCCGCCCGCTTGCGTATCGCCAACAGAACCCCTGCCAGCATCACGGCCACCAAAATCACCGCGTTTCCCAGAATCAGCGGGCGCACCGCGTGATACCACAGTAGGCTGAACCCCAAAAAAACGCCCAGCATCAGTAAAGAAGGTTTCCAATCCGTCAATTGAATGCTGATCAGGCTTAAGCCCACAAGACTCACTTCCAAAACGGTCATCCATAGCGCGCGCGCCAGATCAAAATCCGCCGCGGCGGCAAAGGGCATAAACAGAAACATTGAATACAGCGGGTAGGCCACCCGCAGCTCGTGTTCGCCCGGTCCGGCCGCCCGTCCGTAGGTAAATGTTTGAATTTTCAAAGAGGTCTCGTCGCTGTAAGGGCTTAATCCGTCCATAAGATAAGTGCGCGTTCCCATCCAGTGCACCATAAAATCAGTGCCCCCCGGATTTTGTTTCGAATACTGGTAATTGGCCGAGGTTAAGAGTCCCAAAAGGATCACGGCCGATAAAATGATCCAGAGTGTATTCAAAGTCGGTTTTGTTCTTAATTGATTCATACCATCTGCCTCTACCTGAATCGGATTCCCCCCATTCGCTTCACTGCTTGCAATCAATTATAATTCAATCATTCATGAAAATTCTCGCCGCCATTGCTCAAACCCGCATCCAGTTTGGTTCGCTGACCGCCAACCTGGCAATCACTCGCGCCCGTATGCAAGCAGCCGCCCGCCTGCACGCCCATTGGATTGTCTTTCCCGAGTTATGGCTGCATGGCTACGATTTGAAACACTTCAGCGAACACGCCCGCGGAACGCCCGCCGCCTTACAAGAAATCGCCGCTCTGGCCGCGGATTACCAGCTCACCGTTTGGGGCACCGTTCTGCAATCGGAAGGCGACAATCTCTATAACAGTTTGGTTACCATCACGCCCCAGGGAGAAATCCGTTACAGATACCGAAAAACACACCTCTTTCGGCCTCTCAGAGAAGACAGCTGGTTGCAAGCCGGCGGCGAGCTTGCCCCGGTGTTCACCCACCAGGGCATTTCAATTGGCCCAGCGATCTGCTATGATCTGCGCTTCCCCGAGCTGTTCCGCGCGCAAATGCTGGCCGGCGCCCAATGCGTTGTGCTGCCGGCGCAATGGTCGCGCCCGCGCCTGGAACACTGGCAAACCTTGCTGCGCGCCCGCGCCATTGAAAACCAAACCTTTGTCATTGGAGTTAACGCGGTTGGGCTGACCGGCAAAGAAACCCTGACCGGGTCCAGCGCCATCATCTCCCCCAGAGGCCAGGTTCTTGCCCAGGCTTCGCTGGAGGAGGAAGCCCTGCTGACAGCCGAATTGGATTTTGACGCCCTGCTGGCCTGGCGAACAGACTTCCCGGTGCTGAAAGACCGCCGCGGCGATCTCTATGGTTGATTTTTCGCCTCACGCTGCAGAATAACTGCCTGATCATCCGCGTAGACTGTTTTCCAGTCCTCAGCCACCAGCAGACGCGCCAGCGGACGGTTGGGCCTCAGCAGCAGTGTCTCAATCTCATACCGCTCCAGAAGTTCGTCAGCCCCCTCTCCTCCCTGAACCAGCCTAATCCAATCTCCCAGAATTTTATCGCCATACAAATCTGTCCGCCCATCGATGAACACAGGCACATCGCGCGCGAACCAGATCAGGTAACCGCCCCAATCATACTCATTGAGCAGGTTGCCCATATCGCTTTGTGAGCGCAGCCATTCCACCGCTTTAACCGGGTAGCTTTCCGAGAGATAGCGGTCCATCATCACCGGGTGAGATACGCTGTACAGTTTCCCCAGCCCTACCACACCCAAAACAGCCGCCATCCCCAGGTTAAGCCATTTGCGCGCTCGCAGCAAAAACGGGTGCTGCGGGCGGTTGGCCTGTTGGAACCACTGCCGCATCGCCAGAGACACACGCTTCAAAGGCGACCCCGGTGCGATCAAACCGTCCAACCCGCGGTGCAGCGCCCTTGCGGCAGCCGGCGCGGCGATCACTGCGAACGGCGCGATGTTCCTGCGCGCGTAAAAGGCCAGCAAGCTGAATGCAAAAAACTTGGCCAGATCAGCCCCGCTGACGCGCTCTTTGCAAAGCACCAATATCACCGTGCAAAACAGAAAGAACAACAAAAACAGCAGTTGGTCCAACTGGTGAAAATCCGGGGAGGCCCACTCGGAAATGAATTGCTGCAGCGCCTGCACATCCACCGTGGAAAAAACGACGCGCCAGGTGTTCAACCCGTTAGGGTTAATCAGGGTTGCCAGCCCCGCCAGCCCTGCCCACAACGCCAGCGCGCTGGCGGGTTTAAGGCTTTTCCCGGTCAGCAGCCAGTCCAATCCATCCCCGGTCAGAATTGCCGCGATGAGAATGAACCCCAGGCTGTAACCGGCGTGCAAATTCGACCACACCGCGAACAGCAGCGGCAGCGCCCACAACCACTTCGGTTTGCCCTGCCGGGACGTTTCGATCAATTCCTCCAATACCGCCAGAAAGAGCAAAGACATAATCTGCGGGCGCGGCGCCCAGGCCAGCGAGCTGAAGATGGCCGCCGCCAGCAGCCACACCGCCCTATACAGCGGCGGGCCTTCCAAACGAGTCCACACCATCAACATCGTCGCACACGCCGTCAGCGCCACCCAACCCGCCAGGCCACTGTAGCCCAGACCGCGATAGGCCAGCGCCATTAGCACTTCAGAAAACCAGCTGTGATTCATCCATCCTTCGCCGCCGCGCGTAAAAGAGAAAATATCCATCAGCAACGGCTTGCCGCTGGCAAGCGTGCTTTCACCGGCGCGCAAATGCCACCACATATCGGTGTCCAGCGGCGCCCGCGCGGAGATGATCCACACCAGCAACAGGCAGATAACCAGCATCAAGCCCTCTACTTGTTGTTCGTTGTTTTGCGGGGAACTCTTCACGCTCATTTTGCCTCAATTAAATCAAGGTTTAGATCATCCACTCGCAGCATTGGATTCAAGTGGTAAAACACCACATAATCCCCAATGGTTTTTTCTTCCCACGCCGCCCCCAGCCGCTTAAATTCACCGCGCAGTTGTTGGTTGAGCGGTTCGTTGTGGGTGGTAATGTAAGCAATTTGCTCCGCCTGCGCAACAATGTCATTATAAGGTGCGTAACGGTTATCGCGCGCGGTATAGCGCAAGTCCGGGTGATATGGCAGCGCGGGGATATAAATCAGCTCTTCCTGGCTGAGAAAAGCCAGCGGGTAAGCCACCCAATAATTGGTATATCCACGAGTCAACTGATTGGCTTTCAAAAAATCAATTAATTCCGGAGCGTAACGGTGATCCACCTGCGCTGGCGCGTAAAACTGGGTGGTCAGGCCGGGCGGGTTACGCAGCGCGGACTGTACCGTTCCCACCCCGTGAAACGCCATCACCGCGCCAACCGCAGCCCAGGCCAGCCGGCGATTGGGTGCCTTCGCGGCTAAAAAGACCCCACCACACACCGCCAGAAACGCTCCCAACGGCAAAAAATACCGCCCGGAAGGGTCCACCCCAAAAGAAGTCAACAAAAATCCAGCTATCAATGCCAACGCGGAGAGGGCAAATAACAGGTAAAAACCCCGTTCTTGCCAGGTCTTTTTCGCAAAGTACGCCGCGCTGAGCCCCGCAAAGACCAGTGCCAGCGGCGCCAGCGGCAGCGCCAGCCAGCGAATTTCCCACGGCGGCCGCACACCCAGCAGCACCGGCAGCCCCAGCAGCAGAAAATTCACGGTGTGCCGCCCCAACCGGCTTAAATATGAGCCCGGCTCCACCGCCACAGCGCTGCCGGTCAGCTCGCCCAGCAGATGGTCAAACCCGTGCTCAACAGCGAACCCCCACCACGGCAGCGCGCCAACCAGCCCGCCCGCCACAAACGTGAAAGCGAAAATCCACAAAAAATCGCCTCGCCGCTCCCGCGTGGCGCGGGCCGCTTTGAATAGCACGATCAATGCCGCGGGCGCGGTGAAAACAAGGCTCAACGCGTTCGCCCATACTCCCAGGCCGGTTAAGAAACCCAGTCCCAGCCCGGCCAGCCACAAATACCCGCTTTTCGATTCATCCAACTCCAGGCGTTTCACAGTGATCACCGCCAGCCAGGTTTGCAACCCGCCGATCAGCAGCGCCTCACCGTACCCGCCCATGCTGACGGTGGTGTAGAGCGTCATATTGACCGTAGGAATCGCCAGCAGAAACGCCGTCCAAATACCGGCTTCGTCGCTTTCAAACGCGACCCGCACTGCCGCGGAGATGGACACCAAGAATCCCGCATACAGCAGCATCTGTACCAGGCGAATCACCATCACTTGCTCGCCCAGCAGCACGAACCCGGCTGCCGCCAGATAAGCATCGAGGCTGCCCATGTACGCCTGCCCGTAAAAGAAAACCGGCCTGGCACCCTGCAAAATATGCCGCGCCATCAGGGCCACAATCGCTTCATCTGAATTGAACGGAAATGCCTCAAATGCCAAAAAAATGGCTTTCCAGACCGTTGCCAGCGCCACTGCAACGCAAACCATGACCCAAAATCGCTGTTTTTTAATCATCAATCGTCACAATTCCCAAGCGAAGAAAACAAGAATTGACCTGCATATCCGTTTCGAAGTAGAATCGAATTGCAGCTCGTTCTTAATTGTAGTGTTAGCGGCATAAGCTCGCAATGACATCATGAAACCACTCAGTCAAACGCCCGTTAACCGTGTATTTCTGGCATGTTTTATTCTCATCGCCAGTTATTTTTACTGGCAGGGTGTGGATGGTGTTCCTTTCCACCCCGACGAAGCCACCCAGCTCTATATGAGCGCCGATTTCCAGCAGTATATTACCGATCCATTTTCAATGGCCTGGCGGCCCGAACAACGATACGACCCCGTCATTCATTTTCGTCTGCTCGACGCGCCGCTCACCCGCTATGCGGCTGGGGCTGTTCTCTACTTCACCGGCCGGGAGCCACTGCCTGTTGATTGGGTTTGGAGTCAGAACTGGCAGACCAACGTAAACCGCGGCGCCCTGCCCGATGCGGCTATGCTGCACGCTGGCCGACTGGCTGTTGCCTGGGTTTTCCCTTTTTCCATGCTACTCCTCTATGCCATCGCTGCCGGGGTGATGGACTACCGCGCCGCCTGGATCAGCCTGCTGCTCTTTGCCGGCAACGCTCTGGTGTTGTTGCATACCCGGCGCGTAATGACCGAAAGTTTTCTCACCTTTTTTGTGCTCCTCAATATTTTCATGCTCATTTACGTCAAGCCACCCCATCTGCCCTGGCTGGGGCTGGCCGCCGCCTTAGCCATTTGCGCCAAGCAGTCTGCTGCGGCGCTGATTCCGCTTAACCTGCTGGCCATCGTGTGGATTACACAAAAAGAATATCAATCCTGGAAAAGAACCTTGCGCGCCGTTTTGTTATTCCTCTTTCTTTTTGCGCTTATTTTCATGCTCCTCAATCCGGTCTTTTGGGCACACCCAATTCCATCTCTTCAAGCCGCCGCTACAGAACGCCAGCAGCTCCTGCAATCGCAGATCGAAACCATCTCCCGCCAGGACCCCGATCAGATTTTGACCAGCGTCCCCATGCGGGCTGGCAGCCTGATCGCGCATACCTTTTTCACGCCGCCCATGATCGCCGAATCGCGCAATTATTATGCCGCCACCCTCGAAGCAGAAAGCATCTATTTCGATCAACCCCTTCACTCTCGATATCGTGCCATGTTCCCCGGAACCATCTACCTCATTTTCACGCTCATAGGCCTGGCAACCGCGGTCTACCAGACTGTAACCCGCCAAAATCCACCCGATTCACGCATTCCCTGGCTGCTTCTTTCTTTGGCATTCTTGGCTGGCGGATTGATCGCCGTAGTTCCGCTGACCTGGCAGCGCTATGTTATGCCGTTGATCGCCTTCCCTTGCATTTTCGCGGCCTGGCCTTTTTATCGCCTGCTCTGCGCCAATCAGACCATCGGTCAGGATTAGAAAAGCCCCCTTGCGGGGGCCACAGCCCCCTTGCGGGGGGGCAAGATGCTTTCGGGGGTGATTCACGGTCAGCCAGGGACTAGATAGCGCGGTGATACACCCGGTGATTCTTATACTCAACACCACCCACGTTGATCAGGTCTTTACGCATTTGGCGCGTCGTCTCAGCCACCTGGGTAAGTTCGGCGTGCACAAACCCAAAATCGTGAATCGTTTTGTACATTTCGCTGTAGAGCAAGGCGTTCCCACCCCGGCCCTGGAAATCGGGCAAAATACCCGCCCCGTTCAGCGTAACATATTTTGTCCGTTTCATCGTCGTCAGCAGATCCACAATGCCCCACGGTGTGATGCGCCCCTTTTGACGCTGCAGCGCGTCAGAAATATCAGGAAAAGCCACCAGGAAGCCGATCATTTTTTCTTCGTGCGTAATAATCTTGATCAGCCGGTAATCCAGCACCGACATTAACTGGCTCAACAGGTATTTCACTTCCGCCGGGCTGAGCGGATAATATTCCCAGTTATTCACAAAGGTATTGTTGTAGGCTTCTCCAATGGTCGGCGCGTAATCAATTAATTCGCGCCGGCTCTTAAAGTTTTTCACCTTCAGCGTGCCGCGTTCTTGCACGCGCCGCGCCACTTCATGAATTTTTTCCGGCAGGATGAACTTCTCCATCGGCAGCGAACAGCTCACAAAATCTACTTCTTTCTCAAATCCCATATTTTCCATCAGCTTCGGGTAATAGGGATAGTTATAGCTGCTCATGGTCATCATTTGGCGCTGGTCAAAACCGCTTTCCAGAATGCCGTAACCATCAAAAGAGCACATACCCTTCGGACCCACAACTTCATTCAGGCCTCGCTTGCGGCCCCATTCAAACCCGTATTCAAACAGGGCATTAGCCACTTCCTGGTCATCGATGCTATCAAACATGGTGAACGACATTTTCTTGCACTGGTGATAAGCATTGAATGGCTTATGCTCCATCACCATCAAGCGTCCAACCACCTCATTTCCCTTCGTGGCGATTAAGAAATCACCGTCCGATCGCTCAAAAAAGGGATGCTTGTCGCGATTCAACATGAACTTAACATCACTGATGAAGGGCGGCACCCACTGCGGGCAGTTCTTATACAAATTGAAAGGGACTGAAATAAATTGGTTAACATCTTGCTTGTTCCGCGTATCAACAACTTTGACCTGGATCATAATAACCTCACGAAGGAATAAATGGATGTACAAAATGGAAAAAATACGGAATGAACCTTAATATTGCGAGTATACACCTATTTGGAATCTTCGTCTCTGTTTTTTTATTTAACAACCCCACCATTCAGTCATTGTTTCACCACAGCACTGCCAAAAAATGATATGATGATTATACAGACTTGATTTGTCATATTACAAAGGAAAAGCACATGCCCAACCGCCTGAAGGATTCAAACTCCCCTTACCTGCTCCAGCACGCTCACAACCCGGTTGATTGGCAGCCCTGGGACGAACAGGCGTTGCGGCTCGCGCGCGAGCAAAACAAGCCCATTTTCTTAAGCATAGGGTACGCCGCCTGCCACTGGTGCCATGTGATGGAATCAGAATCGTTCACCGACCCCGAAATTGCCAATCTTCTCAACACTCATTTCATCAGCATCAAAGTGGACCGTGAGGAGCGCCCGGACCTGGACACGATTTACATGAATGCTGTTATATCCATGACCGGGCAGGGCGGCTGGCCGATGAGTGTCTTTCTCACACCCGAGCAAAAACCCTTTTTCGGCGGTACCTATTTCCCACCCCACCCACGCAATGGCATGCCTTCTTTCAAACAGGTTCTGCTCTCCATTGTCCGCTTCTGGCAGCAAGAGCCTGAAGAAGCCCGCCGCCTGGCCGGCTCGCTGACCGAGCAGATTGCCAACGCCCTGGATTTCCAGATTGATTCATCCGCGTCCGGCGCTGCCGACGAGCAAGCCATCTCACAGGCTGCGCAGAAATTAATCGAAACGTACAACTGGAACGATGGCGGCTGGGGGTCTGCCCCCCGCTTCCCCGCGCCAATGAGCATTGAATTCCTTCTTCAGCAAGGAATGCGGGGCAACGCCGATGCCATGCGCCTGTGTTTGCACCTGCTTGATCACATGCGCCAAGGCGGCATGTATGACCTGGTCAGCGGCGGATTTCACCGCTACAGCACAGATCGCTACTGGCATGTTCCGCACTTTGAGAAGATGCTTTACGATAACGCCCAGCTTGCCAGGGTGTATCTGCATGCGTGGATAGTGAGCGGAAACCCTGCCTACCGGCAAGTCGCCCAACAAACCCTGGACTTTATTCTCAGGGACCTGTCTCACCCGGCAGGCGGCTTCTTTAGCAGTCTGGATGCCGACTCGGAGGGTGTGGAAGGGGATTATTATACCTTCACCGCTGAAGAGATCCAATCTGCGCGATCCACACTGCCAGCCCGGGTCTTTGAGCCATTCGCCCTGACCGGGAAATTTGACAAAGCCGGCCCTTTCTTGCTGCGCTACAAAGATCAATCCGACTTGCAAACCGCCGGTGACCCAGCCGCGCTGGATGTATCACCTCTGCTTGAATCGCTGCGCAAGATTCGCGAGAGCAAAAAACGCCCGCGCGTCGATGATAAGATCATCGTCCTCTGGAACGCCCTGGCGCTGCGCGCCTTCTCTGAAGCCGCCCGCTATCTGAACGAGCCGCGCTATCGGAAAGCCGCTCAAAAGAATGCCGCGTTTTTGCTGGAAAACCTCTATTCATCCCCTCAACTGTATCGCTCCTGGCGAAACGGCGCCGCCGCCCAGCCCGCCTTTTTGGAAGATTACACCGGGCTGGCCGTCGCGCTTTTCTCACTTTACCAGGTGGACGCCAACCCGCGCTGGTATCAAGCCGCGATTGACCTAACCCGCCTGTGCCTGGATCGGTTCTCTGCCCCGAACGGAGGTTTTTATGAATCGCCGCCCGCCCAAGAGAACCTCATCGCTCAAATGAAGAATGTTCAGGACAACGTTACCCCCTCGGGAAACGCCCTGGCTGCCCACGCAGTATTGCTGGCCGCCCAAATGGATGCGCAATTCCCCTACCGGGCAGAAGTCATGAAGCTCTTTACCAGCCAGCAATCCCTGATATCCCGCTATCCTTCTTCATTTGCATACTGGCTTACCCTCTCCCCGCTGGTCTTGTCTCAACCCATGCAGCTAATTATTGTCTATACGCAATCTTCACAACAATCAAAAACCTTTCTCGATCTCGCCCGCCGCGTATTTCTGCCCGGCAGCGTCTTCATCGCCGCGCCAGAGCCCATCGACACCGCTCATGCTCCCCTGCTGAATAACCGCTCCGCGCAAAACGGCCAGCCCACAGCTTATCTCTGCCAGAATTTTGTTTGCCAGCTCCCGCTGATCTCGCTCTCGCAGTTCGCGCAAGCCCTCCAGCAGACGGGCGCGGTCATCGCTCCCGCAGAAACGTCAGCAAAGTCCGGTTAAATTCCTCCGCCTGGTCAATCAACACCGCGTGGCCGGATTGCTCAATCCGCACCTGGCGCGCGTTTGGCAGCCGGCTGGCCAGCTCGGTTTGGATCGATGGCGCAATGGTCGTGTCCTCCTCGCTGGTGACAACCAGAGCGGGCATCGATAATTTTTTTGCTTTGCGCCGCGCGTCAAAAACCGCCAGCGAGAGCATTGCCTGCCGGTAAACCCTGGGACTGGCTTGCAAAATCTTCTCTACCACCAGCTCCCGCCAAATCGTCTGGTCTTCCCGTGGAAAAACACGCTCAGCCACCTGCGCCGCCTGTTGGTCCAGTCCCCGGAAATTCAAAGTAACAAACCGCCGCGTCAGGTAGCGCGTTTCTCCGCTGAAGCGAATGCGCAGGTGAGCAAACGTGTTCACCAAAACCAATTTCTCTACGCGTTCCGCGCAGATCAATGCCAACTCTTGCGCCACGGCGCCGCCCATCGAATGCCCCACCAGGGAAAATCGTTCAACCCCCAGTGCTGCCAGCCACGCTGCCAGCTTCTCTGCTGTGCGCTTCACGCTCCAGCGTTGAGCATAGGCTGCGGAACGCCCAAACCCTGGCAGGTCGGGGGCCAGCGGCCTGAACCCCGCAGCGATGAGTACCGGATACTGAAACACCCAGCTTTCCGCGTCTGCGCCCAAGCCGTGCAGCAACACAATCACACGCTGGCGATCAGGCGCCGGGTCCAGGTAGGCAATGCCCAGGCGTTCTTTCCAAAGGCCGGTATAATTCAAATACGGTTTCATCCTGGATCAATTATAGTCCTCTGGTAAAATTTATTAATAAGATCAACTCGACAGCATCCAATTGCAAAACGGAGGTGTTATGGAAAAATTCATCATCGAAGGCTCTCAACCACTTTCGGGCGAGGTTACTCCCGCAGGAAACAAAAACGCCGCCCTGCCTTTGCTCTCCGCCTGCATGCTGACCGATGAACCCATCATTCTTAAGAATGTGCCCGACATCCTGGATGTCAACGCCATGCGATCTCTGCTGGAAAGCCTGGGCGTCAGTATCCAGAATCTGGATCAACACACCTGGCAAATCCAGGCCAAAGAGATCCGCCCTGCTGATTTAGACCCCGACATGTGCCGCCGCATCCGCGCCTCCATCCTTTTAGCCGGCCCTATGACCGCCCGCATGGGCGAGCTGCAACTCCCCCCGCCCGGTGGAGATGTGATTGGCCGCCGCCGGGTGGATACGCACATCCTCGCCCTCGAAAAATTGGGCGCGCAGGTGCACTATGATCGCTCCTTTATCTTCAAAGCCAACGGCTTGAAAGGCGCAGACATTCTACTGGACGAAGCCAGCGTTACCGCTACCGAAAATGCGATCACGGCGGCTGTTACCGCGAAAGGCACAACCACCCTGCGTAACTGCGCCTCCGAACCGCATATCCAGGAGCTTTGCCATTTCCTCAACGGTCTGGGCGCGAAGATCGAAAATATCGGTTCCAACACCCTGCACATCACCGGCGTAGACCGCCTGCATGGCGGCGAGTTCACCATTGGCCCCGATTATTTGGAAGTCGTTTCCTTTGTCGGCGCGGCAGTCGTTACCCGCGGACAAATTCGCATCCGCAATGCCGGTGTGCGCTACCTGGATATGATTCGCCTGGTGATGAAACGCTTGGGCGTGCATTGGATCGAGGAGGGAGAAGACATCCTTATTCCTTCCGACCAGAAGCTGGAAGTGGAACCAGATCTGGGCGGCGCCATCCCCGAAATCAGCGTCATGCCCTGGCCGGCCTTTCCCACCGACTTAATGAGTATCGCCATTGTGATCGCCACCCAATCCAAAGGCTCCGTGCTCTTCCACGATTGGATGTACCCCTCGCGCATGTTCTTCACCGACAAACTGGTGGGCATGGGCGCGCATATCGTCTTGTGCGACCCGCACCGCTGCATTGTGCAGGGACCCAGCCGCTTATATGGCGAAAAAATGGAAAGCCCCGATATCCGCGCGGGTATGGCCCTTCTCCTCGCCGCCCTTTCGGCGGAAGGAAAATCAATCATTCGCAACGTCGGGCAGATTGACCGGGGCTACGAAAAGGTGGACCAGAAATTAGCCGCCCTGGGCGCAAAAATTGAACGCTTAACCCAGGCTTAATGCCCCCCGCTAAGCAACCAAAAACAACGGCTGCGGAAAATCCACAGCCGTTGTTGGTTTTTTATTGGTCCTTTTTTCCGTCGAAGTTACGCGCCCGTCTGCGCCTGCCCGGCCACTTCCAGGAATTGCTCAACAATATCGCGCAGCATGCCTTCCGGCAGCGCCCCGGTTTGCCGGTGAACAACTTTTCCGTTGGCCACAAACAACATGGTCGGGATGCCTTGCACATTGAACTGGGTGGCCCAGCGCGGATGTTCATCGGTATTCACTTTGGCAATCAGCAGCTTGCCTGAATACTCTTTGGCAAATTTTTCCAAAGCAGGGGCAATCATCTTGCACGGCCCACACCAGGGGGCCCAAAAATCGACCACCACAGGGATACTGGATTTCAAAACGACTTTTTCAAACGATTCATCAGATACATGGACAGGTTCTTGGATCATGAATACTCCTTGGCCGGCAGTAAGCGCGGGCGGTAATAATTTTTTCCTAATTCAACCAAATTGGTATGATTATACCAAAAGTTGGGTTATTCGTCAGTCCTTCACCGCTTCAGTCGATTTTTTGCGATGGTCAGTGCTGTACCACCCGCTGCCCTTAAAGACCACCGACGGCGCCGAGTATTCTCTGCGCACATTTACGTGTCCATTCGGGCAGGTTATATTCCCGTCGCCGTCCTTAAACGAGCGCCGCTGTTCAAAACGAGCACCACATTCACTGCATATATAAGTATAAACTGGCATACATCCTCCAGAAATACGGGTATCGGCAAAAAAACCGCAGTTGAACTATCAAACAAAAAGATAACCCGCTCGCGTTAGAAATGCACAAGCGGTTTATTAATTTTTTGTTTGCGCGCAGCCTGCCTCACCCTGCTTGCTTTCGATAGTCCACAAAGCGGTACCCTACCCCCCGCTCCGTTAATATGTATTGCGGGTTGGATGGATCTTTCTCCAATTTTTGGCGCAAATAATTCACGTAGAGGCGCACATAATGGGATTCATCCCGGTATTCGTATCCCCACACCTTGGAAAGAATTTGATCATACGTCATCACCCAGCCGGCATTTTGCACCAGATGATAGAGAAGGCGGTACTCGGTCGGCCGTAGTTGTACTTTTTCGCCTTCCACCCACACTTCCCGGCGGCCAAAATCGATTTTCAGGCGGTCATCCACCTCAATAAGCTCTTTCGAGCCCGAACCCGCCAATTCTGTGCGCCGCAAAACGGCGCGCACCCGGCTCACCAATTCCCGTGGTGAAAACGGTTTGGTCACGTAATCATCCGCGCCAAACTCCAGCCCTTTCACGCGGTCATCTTCCTCGCCTTTTGCCGTCAGCATAATCACCGGCACATGGGTTACTTCACGCACCAGGCGCAGCACTTCAAACCCATCAATGTCCGGCATCATCACATCCAACAGCACCAGGTCGGGCATGTGGTCGCGCACCGCCTGAATGGCGTCCATCCCCCGGTATGCCTCAATCACCTGAAAACCATCATGCTCCAGGTTAAGTCGGATAAACCTGGCCATGCGTTCTTCGTCATCCACTACTAAAATTAAACGGTTCTGGAATTGGCTCTCCTGCATAAGCCTACTCCCTCACAAATGAAATAATCTGCTCTTCCTCCTCACCGGGAAGAACCTCAATGAAATTAATCCGGCTAATGGGCCAGATCACCGTGGTGACGCGCGCATCAATATAGGTGAGATCTTTGCCATCCCGTTTGCGCGGATTACGAACAGTGATAATCTGGTCTGTTGGCGTGGGAAGATCCTCTACCTCGCACAGCACCGGGTCTTCATTATGGATATGAATAATAATACTGGGCATTTTGATTCCCTAATCTTTTTGATCAATCAATATTTTAATTCGCAGTTTGCCTAACGCAACCAGGTCGCCATGATTGATGGGATAATCAATATGCGGGCCAATGCGTTGGCCGTTCACCCGCGTCCCGTTGGAAGAACCAAGGTCAGAAAGGATTATGATTCTTGGGGATATTTTAATCGAAGCGTGCAGCCTGGACACCCCTTGCGAATAAGCGTCATACGGTGATAGGTCAATATCCGGCAAAATTAATTGTCCCTCCGCCACTCTCCCCAGAGAGAATTCGCGCTTGCCCGAAAGATGAATCATTTTTCCAGAATCCAGCAGCAGCAGAGAAACCTCCGACTGCGCCATCATGCTGATGTCATCTTCCAGTTCAACATCGGGCAAATCGGTCAGCGGTGACGTAAATAATTCAGGAGAATCCTCCGAATTCAAGGTTTTGAATTCAAACGCGTCCAACGAAACCAATTGAGCGCCACATTCATTACAGAATAGCGCGCCGTCAGGCTGTTCAGTGTGGCATTTTGGGCAGATCACCATAGCTCATCTCTCCTGTCCGGAAGGAAGCAACAAAGCTCTTGTTCCATACTTAATTCGTTTATCACCTTCTTGACTCATCCGGTGATGTTGTTCAATGTTCTCTGATTCGCGGATAACCACTTTTGCCAGGTCCAAATCACCCATACTGAGCAAGTTGGTCGCTAAATTTTTAAGATATTGAGTCGCGCCTTCAATGTTTCCTGTTTTGATGTGGGCGCGCACTTTTTCATGCATCCTGTACAAGTTGATCTTCGACAACGCCTTCAAAATCTCCGCGGGAGGCTGCCAGTCATCACTGCTATCTGTAATTTTGAGCGTTTGATGCAAATAAATCCGCCGTGGCTGTGCCTCTCCAGGCAGGTTAAACAACAGCCACCCATCTATTATTCTAATTTCATCTTTGTCATCAGGCAAATCATTAACCGCAAATTCGCATAAAATCGAAAGGTTTTCTTTATACCGCAGCATTCCCAGTGGCAGCACATCTTCAATCCCGATTTCGCTGGTGTTGGGGCTGATGCGGTAAGCGTAATTCATAGAAATCAGTGGGTCTTGAACACAATCCAGATGGATATTTTTTGCAAACACCGTGCTGCGCACCCCGATTTTCTCATCCAGGTACCGGGCTAATTCTTTGGATGAGCGCACAAAGCTCGTGTTGCCGCCCGTGATGGAAGCCAATTGATCCAGGAATTCATCATTCCATTCCGCGCCAATGCCCAACCCACTGATCACAATCCCATGCAAAGCCGCATCTCTTGCCAGAGCGAAACATTTTTCTTCATCGCCATAGGTGTGGCCGTCGGTTAAGAGGATTAAATGTGCGTCTTGATTTCCGTTCACCACCTCAAGCAGCTTTTTATACCCCAATTCAAGCCCGTGGAAAATTTCTGTGCCACCGGAAGTTTGAATAGACATCACCGGATATTCATGACGCTGCAATTCATCTGCCGGAGTTGGCGGTAACACCAGCTCGGCCCGGTCACTGAACGTGACAATGCTGATGATGTCTTGCGGATTCAGGCGTTTGAACAATTGCAGAACATTCGCCTTAACAACTTCCATGCGCTCGCCTTTCATCGAAGTGGAGCGGTCGATCACCAGCGATATGCAGCGCGGAACTTGCCTGCTAACGTCCATTTCTCCGGTGGCGGTGAATTTTAATAAGCCATACACCAATTGGGCTTCTTTTTTCCACGCGATCTGATCCCTCGACACAAGGAATTCAACCGAGAAAAGCGGATTAAGATCCGCTTCGCTCAGCGTCAGGTCGTACCGCTCTCTCCGGCTGATATTGGAAAGGACCTCAAAGGCGTCCTGGATCTTGAGAAACTCTTCCCTGATAGAAGGATCGGGGTTCACATCGGGGTGCATGCGTCGGGCCGCAAGGAAATACGCGCCTCTGATCTCCTCAAAAGTCGCGCTTGGAAGCACACCCAATATCTCATAATAATTCAAAAATGCCCCCTTGCATTCATACTCACTCCAAATACTGGACTAAAATCACGCTGATATTATCGGGGCCGCCAGCCGCGTTGGCAGCATCCACAAGCTGCAGGCAGGCCTCGGAAGGATCCGGGGCTTTCGTAATGATTCGGAAAATCTCCGCGTCTCCCAACACACCCCACAGTCCATCACTGCAAATCATCAAATAGCCTGGGTGCGGCAGCAAATGCGTGTTCACTTCCGGCCGGAAGGGTTCTTGCTGGCCTAATGCCCGGTAAAGAACATTTCGCTGCGGGTGAACAGCCGCTTCATCCTCATTGATTTGGCCTAATTCAATCAAGCGCCGCACTAAAGAATGGTCTTTTGTTACCGCGCGCATCCGTCCATCGGGGTGGATAAAATACGCCCGGCTGTCGCCCACATGCGCGATGGTCACCCGCTCCCCCATTACCAGAGCGGTTGTCAGCGTGGTGCCGCCGCCGGGTGCGTTCTTCACCACAGCCGACTGCGCCTCTTGCACACCTTCTTCAATAATTTCATGCAAACTCTCAATTTGCGTGCCAGAACGCATACCCAACACCGGAGAATACAGCCGGCTGATTAAATACTCCGCCATCGACCGGACAGCAAACGCGCTGGCCACCTCACCGTTCTGATGCCCCCCCATTCCGTCCGCCACAATGAAGACACCAAACGGAACGTCGTCCCGGCCGTCGGCGAACATGGCATTCAACGTGAATAGCGTATCCTCATTATGGTCGCGTTGCCGGCCCACCGATTGCGCGCTGCCCACCAGTAATTGCGGCGGCGTATGAGCGATCACCTCTTTTTCCAGGCTCTTAACCTGCTCATTGGAAAGTGGTGTGGTCTGCACATCAGATTCTGATTGTGAAGATTTCTTCGTAAATAATTGTTTGATGAAATCAAACACGTTCTCCTCCTTAAAGCCCGGCTTGGTCTGTGCCTCAGGTCATGAGTGCATACAGAATATGGTCCAAAGAACCAATGTAAAGAACGTCATTTTCAATGTACGGCGTGCCGGTAATCGCGCCGCCTGTGCTGAATTTCCACCGCAAACGGCCGTTTTTCGCGTCCAGGCAGTACATCTTCCCATCCACCGAGCCGCAATAAACCGCGTCTTTATAAAGAACCGGCGAACCGCTGACCTGGTGCTCGGTCGCGTACTTCCACACTTCACGCCCGCCCCCCGCCTCAATACAGTAAATATTACCATCCGCCGACCCGATATACACATTACCAAACCCAATAGCCGGAGATGACACCGATCCTTTACCCATATGAAAACGCCAGATCATCCAGCCGCTTTTCGCTTCCAGTGCGTACACCGAAAAATCAAGCGAGGCGGCATACAGAATCCCATCGTGAAGTGTCGGCGAAGATGTGATTCCCCTCTTCGCCCGGTATTTCCACTTCAGTTCGCCCAGGAAATTGACACAATTTAGCTCACCGCTGTCGCACCCAAAATAAACCAGGTCTTTGGTCACATACGGCGTGGAACGGATCGGCTGCACCGCGTCAAACCGCCACAGGCGAGTGTGCGTGGACAGGTTGACCGCGTGCAAATACCCATCATCCGATCCGATAAAAACGCAGCCTTCGGACACCGTCGGGCTGCAGCGAATGGGGCGGTCAGTCGCATAATGCCACATCTCGCGGCCATTGCGGGTGGACACCGCATACAGCTTATGGTCTTCGGATCCAAACAGAATCATGCCTTCGTGCAGCACCGGCCGCGAAACAATCCCGCCTTCCGCGGGAAACTTCCACAAGAATTCTCCATTGTCCGTATTGATCGCGTAAAGGTTATTATCATACGACCCAAAGTACACGACCCCTTTATGGTACACAGGCGAGCTGCGAATTTCATCCTCACAGGTAAATGTCCACAGGGGTTTGATTCCCTGCTCATTGTTGATCATGGGAGAGGTATGGAAGAATGCGCTTCGCAAAGCTCCCGTCTTTTTGGCCACCATCAGCAGGGCTTCTTTCATCGCCTCAGCCGAAGGGAAACGATTCTTCGGGTCGTACTGGAGCGCGGTACTGATCACCGCCTCCAACTCGGCGGAAACATTCGGGTTAATCTTTTTCACCGGCCGTTCATGAAAAGTGAATGGCGCTTCCAAGCGCGGGTCTTGCCGGGTAAGCAAATGATGCATGGTCGCCCCCAAAGCGTAAATATCGGCAACCGGGCTGGCCTCGCCGCGGTACTGCTCTGGGGGTGAATACCCTTCAGTTCCGATCATAGTGCCTTTCTGACCGGTCTTAAAAATTTTTGCGATCCCAAAATCGACCAGCACAATATGGTTTTGCTTATTGACCATAATGTTGGACGGTTTAATATCACGGAAAATAATCGGCTCTGGTTTGTGGTTGTGCAAATAGCTGAGCACATCACACAGTTCCGTTGCCCAGACAATCACCTGGTCTTCCGGCAAGAAGGAGCCAGACTCTTCCAACACCTTCTCCAGATCCATTCCGTTGACATATTCCAATACCAGGTATGACCGGTCTTGATGGGAAAAATAATCAAAAATCTGCGGAATCGACGGATGGGACAGGGTAACCAGAATATTGGCTTCCCGCTCAAAGTTTTGCACAATCGTGTCGCGAACCAACGGGTCAGGCGCAGAGTTAATCATCTCCTTAACCGCGACAATTTTTTCCACATTCGGAAAATGCAAATCCTTTGCCCGGTAAACCGAACCCATACCCCCCAGGCCAACCACATCACGGATCAAGTACCGATCCATCAAAACGGTGCCGGGCGCTAATTGCTTCTCAGGTCTTTGATTACTGCTAAAACTTTGTGTCATGCGTAACGTATCCAGCCTAGCCTCCCAATCGAAGGACAAAAAGCACGTCCCCCATTGCATGTTGATCTACCTTGTCCGTTTTTTTGATATCAAATTGGGTTTAACAGGAGCCTCGTTAAATTATAAGCACCCTGATATATTATTGCAACTTGCACAAAATTTACATTTTTTGATTTGGCGCACAACACTCCAACCGGCCGCTGCTTTTTCACCCCGCTTGTGGTTACGACACAGGCACATCAGTCTTCATTTTTCATCGCGGCATTCAGCGCAAGAGCATAGCTCACGCAAATAATGCCAGGTAAAAATTCCATCTGAGTGACCATCTTGCCAAGTTAACCGGATTCCATAACCACCCACAGCCTCAATTTGGGCCAGCATGGTAGCATCCGACTCGCCCAATTCCACCAAAAAAATGTCTTCGTCCGGCTCTGAGCGCATGTTTTCGTGGCCTCCCCGGCAGCCAGCGCAAGGACAGGCGGCACGCAGCAAAGAAAAACCATACCGGCTGACGTGACCATCTCCCCATTTCACTTCCACAACCCGTTTGCTTTTACTTGCTTCAATTTGCAATGCGGTCTCACGTTGATTGATCATCTGAATTTTCCTGTATTGCTGTTAAGAATTAATCCTGCCGCACTATCGCCGACAGGAAACTGCTGGCCGCCCATCCGCTGCGGCTTTCATCATATGGAGAAACAATATGCCACCAAACGTAGCCGTCTTTTTCAACAGGACCTTCAGTAATTTCAAACACCTCAGAATCCATCGCGATGAATTTCACCAGAGCGGCCGTTCCGGCATTCTCGCGCAAACGCAGGCCCGCGCCATCGGTTCCCGTGATCTGAGCCACACCGCCCACCGCCAGCCCGCCGGTTTCGATGATGGTTGCAGGGTCAACAGTGGGAGTAATGGTTGGCGTCTGCGTTTGCGTTGGGGCCGGGATGACCGTAATCAACGCCGAAGATTGGCTCACCGCGCTTGCAGAAGGCCGCGAAATCAAGAAAATTGCCGACCAGATCACACACAAACTTATAGCAAGCCCCACTGCCGCCCACGCCATCCACTTTTGAAATCTCAATCCGCTCTCCATTCCTGCCTTTCCTGTCTGGGTACGTTTCACTTCACCATTATATCGTACCGGCAGCCGAAAAAGTTGTATGATATAATTTTTAGATCATATGGAATCTTCCAAAGTGCCTAACTCGCTTGGAAATCGATACGAACTGCAACAGCCGCTCGGAACTGGTGGGATGGCTGTTGTTTATCTTGCCCGCGACCGGATGCTCGAAAGACTGGTGGCCGTAAAAATCTTAAAACAAGACTTTTCCAAAGACGACGCCTTCCGAGAGCGTTTCCGTCTCGAAGCCCGCTCAGCCGCCAACCTTTCGCACCCCAATATTGTAACCGTTCACGATTTTGGCATGGATGGCGACAATTTCTACTTTGTAATGGAACACATGCCGGGCAAGGATCTGAAAACCATTATCCGCGAGCGAGGACGCTTTCCTGTTAAAGAAGCCATGAGCCTGATCATCCAGGCCGCCGAAGGCCTCGGTTACGCGCATCGCGCCGGACTGGTCCACTGCGACGTGAAACCGCAGAACTTCCTGGTCACCCACGACCAGCAGTTAAAGGTGACCGATTTCGGCATCGCCCGCGCCCTCAGCACCATCCATCCCGAAGAAAAATCGGATGTGGTGTGGGGCACACCGCAGTATTTTTCCCCCGAACAAGCCGCCGGATTGGCGCCTTCGCCAGCCTCCGATGTCTATTCCCTGGGCGTGATTCTATACGAAATGCTCACCGGCCGCCTGCCGTTCATCGCCGATGACCCCGAAGAACTGGCGCGACTTCACCGTGAAGCCGAACCGGTTCCTCCCCGCCAGATCAACCCCAAAATTCCCGAGCGGCTTGAAAAAGTCATTCTCAAGGTCCTTTCAAAAGAACCATCCGCCCGCTACCGCACAGCCGACCAGTTTGCCCGCATTTTGAAAACGGTCAACCTTGAAATCGCCGACCAGGCAACCATCCCTCCCCATCCGGTTGTCCAGCAGGCAGCCCCGGCCGTTTCCTACATCCCCCCACGCATTGACCTGAACCATGCGGCTGCGACATCATCCGCTCCGATCGAGATTCCCCAGGGGGAGCCTCTCGAAGAAGTGCGCCAAATTGACTGGATTACGATCCTTCTGGGATTAGGCGCGGCTCTCGCGGTTGGCGGTCTGATCCCCTTTGGTCTGTACGTCTGGCTTACATTATCCGCTCAATGAAATTTTACCGGAACCATATCATGAACAACATTATCTTATCCGCTTCCATTCTCTCAGCTGACTTCGCCAGGCTCGGCGAAGAGCTGCGCGCAGCATCGGCCACCGATCTGGATTGGGTGCACATTGACGTAATGGACGGGCAGTTTGTGCCCAATATTTCAATGGGTCCTTTCATTGTTGAAACTTGCAATCGCATCACCGATCTTCCCCTCGATGTCCACCTGATGATCCAACAGCCCGAGCGCCACATTCAATCCTTCGCCAAAGCCGGCGCGGATTGGATCAGCGTTCACTACGAGGGCAACCCTAACATCCACCGCACCCTGCAAGAAATCCGCGCCCTGGGCTGCCACCCGGGAATCGTGATTAACCCAGGCACGCCCGCCGCTGTGCTCGAATCGGTGCTGGATATGGTTGACCTGGTCTTGGTGATGAGCGTTAACCCGGGCTTCTCCGGACAGAAATTCATGCCAGAAATGGCTCGCAAAATTGCCCAGGTTGACAGCATGTTGAAACAAATTAACTCTTCCGCTATCATCCAGGTGGATGGTGGAATTACCAGCGAAACCATTTGCGCGGCATACGATGCTGGCGCGCGCAGCTTTGTGGCTGCCACAGCCATCTTCAAACACCCCCAGGGTATCGCGGCGGGCATCGCCTCTTTGCGCAACGCGGTTCGCTGATGATCAGTTGTTTAAACGAAAATCACGGCTTGCGCCGCGACTTTCAAAGGATGGTTTGGTCGGTATTACGCGGTTTTTGCCATCGTTCGGATGCATTTCGCGCACAACACCTTCTTGACTTTCCGGCCGTTCTCAACAACGGTCACCCGCTGGAGATTAGGGCGAAAAGTACGGTTGGTGGCTCGCATCGAAAAGCTTCGATTGTGGCCAAAAGTTGTCGCTTTTCCACAAACTTCGCACTTTGCCATTTCATAATCCTTTCGTACAATAAGTGCCGATTAAACCGGAGAACAAACCGGAGATTGCTCTAACCAGGAACTGATTTTACCATAATGCGAAACGATCATCAAGAAGAACGGTTTTAACCATATCTAAAGAAAGCAAAAAGGGCTTGATTATGACAGACGCAAACAATCCCCTTGGAAACATCTATATTTCTCACCGGGCAATTGCGACGATTGCCTGCCAATCCGCTCTCGAATCGTATGGCGTTGTTGGCCTGGCAGCCAAGAATTTTGCCGAAGGCATTACCCAGGCGATTGTAAAGGACCCGCTAGCGGGTGTCGAAGTCAACTTCACCGGGTCTGAAATCAAAATTGATTTATACATCATCATCGAATACGGCACCCGCATCAAATCAGTGGCTTCCAGCGTTGGCGATAGTGTGCGCTACCAGGTAGAAAAAGCCACGGGCCTTCCGGTATTACAAGTCAATGTTCATGTGCGTGGTTTGCGCATCAGCAACCCCGATTAATTTTTTCTTATTGTATCTCTTTTTTATTTAGGAGCGTTATGAGCATTAATCCGCAATTTCCGCCGGTTGCTGGTGGAAAAAATTCTGAAGAATCCACGATCGACGGACAGGAATTAAAAATTCTGGTCGAAGCAGCCCTTACCTGGCTGAAGACCAACCAGCAAACCGTCAATGCTTTGAATGTATTCCCCGTTCCCGATGGCGACACCGGCACCAATATGCTGCTGACCATGCAAGCCGCCTACGACGAAATCAAAGATTCGGGCGAGCGCAATGTTGGCAAAATGGCTCACGCCGTCGCCCAGGGAGCGTTGATTGGCGCGCGGGGAAATTCAGGTGTGATCCTTTCACAGCTCTGGCGCGGTTTCGCGCGCGCATTGGATAACTATGACCGTATGGACGTCCTGAAGCTCATCGCCGCGTTTCGCGAATCACGCAACACCGCTTACAAAGGCGTTGTCCGTCCGGTGGAAGGCACCATTCTAACTGTGGCCAGCGACATCGCCGACGCGGCTGAGGGTGTCAAAGAAAGCGTTACCTGCCTTTCTGAGCTGCTGGAGCTGGTGGTTGAAGCGGCAGACGTTTCGGTCAAGCGCACGCCTGATCTGCTCCCCATCCTCAAACAAGCCGGCGTGGTCGATTCAGGTGGAAAAGGTCTTTTCTTTATCTTGGAAGGTATGTTGCGAAAGATTCAGGGGCTGCCGCTCGAAACAGCCCTCACAACCGTTCAGCCGCTTGCGGCAATGGAGTTGGACCACGCGATGGAAACAGTGGAACCCGGCCAGGACTTTGAAGTTGTTCTCGATCTTCGCCCTTCACAACCGCTTGATTTGGAATCATTCTACGACGCATTATCCGAAATGGGCACATCTATTCAGGTTGGTGAAGGCGATGGAATGTACCGCATGCACATTCATGTCCCCACCGAAAACCGCTACAAACCCATCGATTACGCTATGACTCTCGGCACAGTAACCAAAGTGGCTATAGAAAACTTGATTGCCCAGATGGAATCCCCCGAAGAGACTGAATCACACCTAACCCTTGCTCCGGTGGAACCCGGTCAAATCGCAGTGGTGGCTGTCTCTCCCGGATCGGGTATTTCGCGCATTTTTGCCAGCTTGGGTGTGGCCGCCATCGTAGAAGGCGGGCAAACTATGAACCCCAGCACCAAAGAGATATTGAACGCCTTTGAGAATCTGCCTACCGATAAAATCGTCATCTTGCCAAACAATAAAAATATTGTCATGGCTGCTCAGGCCACCACTGATCTCACTGTAAAAAAAGTGGCAGTCATACCCAGTAAAACCGTGCCGCAAGGCCTATCCGCCATGCTGCGCCTCATGCCCGACGGTGATTTAGACAATGTGGTAGCAGAAATGACCGCGGCCCTCACCGATGTGGAAACCGGCGAAATCACAACGGCCACCCGCAGCGTGGAGATCAACGGAATTCAGGTTGACGAAGGCGAAGTGATTGCCTTGCATAATGGCAAGCTCATTCAATCCACACGCTCCCTCGAAGAAGCCTGCCTCGGCTTCCTCACCGCCGCGGAAACAGAAGACCGCGAGCGCATCACCCTCTTTTACGGTAAAGACATCTCAAAAAACGAAGTCAACAGTATTGCTGATGTCATCCGCAAAACTTACCCCTCACACGAACTGGAAATTCACGCCGGCAACCAACCACACTACCAATTCATCATCGCCGTTGAATAATTTATGAATTCAATTTGCATTGTAACTGACGATTCAGCTCAATTTCTCACTCCCCAATACCCGGGAAGTTCATTCACGTTTATCCTTCCCAATCAAGTCCACCTGGAAGGGAAAAGCCAAAAAATATCTTCCGCGCGCGATCTGCCAAAAACCGCGGGAGAAGATTTTCATCCACGCCTCGAAGGCCCTTCCGTTGAAAGTTACCGGCAATTTTTTCAGCAGCTCGGGCAATCTTTCAATGTCATTGTGTGCATCCTGGCCAGCAGTCACCTGACCAACAGCGTAGACAATGCCCGCGAAGCGGCTTCGGGGTTTCATGGCGCGCCCGTCATTCAGATCATCGACTCAGGATCATTCGCCATCGGTCTGGGATTGATAGTTCAATCCGCCGCCAAAGCCATTCAACAAGGCGCGAACGGCATCGAGGTTGAGCGCATCGCCAGAGATTTGATCCAGCGATCTTACGCCGTGATCTGCGCGCCAGGGTTGTCTTACTTGGCCAGCAATCACTTTCTTGACCATGCACAGGCCTCTGTGGGCGAGATGCTCAGCATCTTTCCGATTTACTCGCTTGAAGATGGCAACCTGGTTCCTGTTGATAAAGTTCGCAACCACCGCCACGCCATTATTTATTATCAAGAGTTCATTGAAGAGTTCGATGACCTCGAGAATATTGCCTTCCTGCAAAGCGCGCCTCCCAACCCGCAAGATACCCGGTTGTTGCGCGAATTTGTGCATGAAAATTTTGGCGGCGCAGTTTTTAGTGAGCACAGCATTAACCTGCCCTGCGCGTCTCTCTTTGGGCCGCGCACAACATCGCTTTTCCTGGTGGAAAGCCAGCAGGCATCCATCTAACCTCTTTGGATACCAGGCGCTGCCCGGAATGCTGGTTTGGCGGCGCCTTGTCTATTTAATGCTGCGCAACTAGTTTTGTTCTATGAATCCTAGATTAGGGTAAAATTGTTTTATGGTTTCATCAATCGAAAAATTACTCAAATTTGCTAAACTGGAAATTGACCGCGGTTACGATAACCGCTCTGTGTTCGGCGGCCTGAATTACATTGCCCCTTTATGGGACCAGGAAGCTAAGAGTCAAAAAATTGACTCCGCTCTGGTGGAAAACATCACCGCGATACTGGCCGCTTATGATTCTTACAACCTGGAACAGCGCAAAGTAGCCATCGCGGAAATCATTTCCACTCTTTCTGAGGGGGCACAGGCAGGCCCCGCCGCTGCAGAATCCGCTCCAGCCTCCCGACCCACCAGCGCCACTGGTGTGGAACAGCCTACCCAACGCGCCACGCGCCCGCCAGAACCAACCGGCAGCCAACCACGCCCTGCGCCTGCTGAAACGCCATCCCAACCGGCTAAAATGGTGGAACTCTCTGCGCCGCTGACCGTTCTTAGCGGCATTGGCTCGAAAAAATACGCACAACTAAAGAAACTGGGCCTGGAAACCATTGGTGACCTGCTCTACTTCTTCCCGCGTCGATATGATGATTACAGCAAATTAAAACCGATTAACCGTCTGGAATATGGTGAAAAAGTAACCGTCATCGGCACGGTCATGAGCGAATCCACCCGCACCTCCCGCGGTGGAAAAACCATCACCGAATTGATCGTCAGCGACACTACATCGTTCTTAAGAGTCAACTTTTTCAACAACCCTTATGCGGCTGCTCGCTACAAAACTGGTGATCAATTGGTTTTATCTGGCAAAATTGACACCTATCTCGGCCGCCTGGTGATGAATCACCCGGACATTGAATTGATTGATCAGCAGCACCTGCACACCAACCGAATCGTCCCAGTGTATCCCTTGGTCGAAGGCATTACCCAAAAAGACATCCGCTCGCACGTCTCCAGAGTCGTCGAGCGCTACGCTCCGCTGGTTGCCGATCCGCTTCCGAGTTTTATTCGCAAAGAAGCCGGGATTCCCGATTTACGCCGGGCGCTGCAGCAGGTTCACTACCCCGATAACGAAGATCTGTTGAAGCAAGCGCGCCGCCGCTTTGCCTTTGAAGAAATTTTCTATATTCAATTGGGCGTATTAAGCCAAAAACGAAGCTGGAAAGCGGCTTCGGCAGCATCGTACTCCATAACCGATGACTACCTTGCGCAGCAGATTCAACGCCTGCCCTTTCCCCTCACCGGAGCGCAACGCCGTGTCCTCGATGAAATCCGCGCCGACCTGGCCTCTGGCTCCCCGATGAACCGCTTGCTGCAAGGCGATGTGGGCTCCGGGAAGACCATCATAGCCGCGCTGGCTGTGCTGGTTATCGCCCAGAATAACGCTCAGTCCGCCATCATGGCCCCCACCAGTATCCTGGCAGATCAGCATTACCGCAACCTCACCCGCCTGCTGACTCAACCCATCGCCGAAGACGAACAACCTCCGCTGCGGCCGGAAGAAATCCGCCTTCTCGTTGGCGACACCCCCGAATCGGAACGCCAGGAGATCCGCGCCGGTTTGAGCAGTGGAGAGATTAAGCTGCTCATCGGCACCCACGCACTGATTGAAGACGGTGTGGAATTCAATCAATTGCAACTGGCCGTCATTGACGAGCAGCACCGCTTTGGCGTCAACCAGCGCGCGCGCTTGCGCGCCAAAGGTCAAAACCCGCACCTGTTGGTAATGACCGCCACTCCCATTCCCCGCTCAATGGCCTTGACCGTCTACGGAGATCTGGACCTATCGATCATGGACGAGATGCCCCAAGGCCGCCAGCCCGTCAACACGCATGTCCTAAGCCCGCGCGAGCGAGAGCGAGCCTACTCGCTCATTCAATCACAAATCACCAGTGGTCATCAGGCTTTCATCATCTGCCCCCTGGTAGAGCAGCCTGACGACGACCAGCCCGACCCCGACTTGGAGAAGAAAGCCGCCGTGCAGGAATATGAACGTTTGCAAACCTCCGTATTTCCACACCTCAAGCTTGGTTTGCTGCACGGCCGCATGAAGCCCGATGAAAAAGATGCCGTCATGCGCAAATTCCAGCAGAAAGTATTCGATATTCTCGTCTCCACCTCCGTGGTTGAGGTGGGCGTCGATATACCCAATGCCACCGTCATCCTCATTGAAGGCGCCAACCGCTTTGGCCTGGCACAGCTGCACCAATTTAGAGGCCGGGTTGGGCGCGGTGGCGACGCAGCTTATTGCATCCTCGTTCCCGAAAAAGAAGATGCCGTTGAAAATGAGCGGCTGATGGTGATGACCCAGACCAATGACGGCTTTGTCCTTGCCGAAAAAGACCTGGAACAGCGCGGGCCAGGCCAGTTCCTCGGAACCCGCCAATCGGGATTCTCAGAACTCAAAATGGCCAGCCTCAGTGACGTCCATCTCATCGAAAAAGCCCGCGGGTTGGCCCATCAGCTCTTTGAACGCGACCCAGAGCTTCAAAACCCCGAAAACCTGGAATTGTCCCGCCGTCTGCAGGCCTTCTGGAAAAGCGGCAAAGGAGACCAGAGCTGATGGTGAAAGCTGTATTCCCGGCCACCTTTGATCCGATCCACTACGGCCATATCGATATCGCCTATCGCGCCTCCAAAATGTTTGACGAGGTTGTCGTGGCCGTATACGATAAACCGCTGAAAAATCTGGTTTTTACTCCCGAAGAACGCTTGCAAATGGCTCGCCTTGCCTTTGAATCCAACTCAAAAATCAACGTGGTGGGATATTCTGGATTAACAGTGGACTTTTGCCGTAAAATAAACGCACAGGTAATTGTACGCGGGCTGCGCGTTTTTTCTGATTTTGAATATGAATTCCGCATGGCACTGGCAAACCACCGCCTGGCACCGGAGATTGAAGTGGTTGCGCTCATCACCAGTGAGCAACACTCTTTTCTCTCCTCGTCGACCGTTAGAGAAATTGCCGCCCTCGGGGGAGACGTAAGCAGCATGGTTCCTCCGCATGTGGAAAGGGCGTTAAAATTTCGCTATCAAGAGCTGTCGCAAGAAAAGGAATATATTCCGCACAGCTCGCTGCGTGACTAACCAAAATTGGCCTGATTATTGCAACATATAGGGCGATTCTGTCTGGAGGACGATATGGACATACTTCATCTTGTGGATAGGCTTGAAGAGCTCTTTAATGAAAGCCGTTCAGTTCCCTTCACCCACAGCGTGATTGTGGATGAAGACCTGATGCTGGATATCATTGATCAAATGCGCGTTTCCATCCCAGAAGAGATCAAAAAAGCTCAGCAGCTTCTGGCGCAAAAAGACCGCATCCTGGCGCAAGCTCAGGAAGAGGCCAATCGCACCCTAGCGCTTGCACGCGAAAAATCAGAATCAGTTGTTGAGCGCGATTCCATCGTCCAGGCTGCTCAGGCACGCGCTGAACAAATCATCGCTCAGGCCAAGGTGGAAATCGAAAACACCAAACGCGAAGCCGATGACTATGTACTGGATACGCTCACCAAATTGGAAATGGAATTGGACCGTTCTCTTAACCAGGTACGGAACGGCATTCGCACGCTGTCTCGCCCTCCAGAATCAGAATAACACCGCATTCCAAACGAACAATGAGAGAACCGCCGGAAACTTTGCTTGTCTCCGGCGGTTGTTTGTTTTCCATTACGCAGAAGGCTCAGCGCTGTCCGGCGTGGATTCAGCCTCCGGTTTGGTTTTGCCTCTTACCCGTTTCGGTTTGGGTGTATCGGCGTGCAGCGCAATATCCAAAACTTCATCCATGTGGCTCACCAGCCGGATGGACATACTTTCCCGCGCTTTCTTGGGTACATCCACCAGGTCTTTCTGGTTGCGTTCCGGCAAAATGGCGATGCTTAAACCAGCCCGGTAGGCCGCCAGAATCTTCTCGCGCACCCCGCCCACCGGCAGAACCCGCCCGCGCAGGGTGATCTCGCCGGTCATCCCCACTTCTTTTCGCACCCGGCGCCCGGTGAACGCAGAAATCATGGCTGCCGCCAGGGTGATGCCAGCGCTCGGCCCATCTTTCGGAATGGCGCCTTCAGGAATGTGTATGTGAACATCCAGGTTTTCATACACATCCGGGCTGATTCCCAGTTGTTCAGAGCGTGACTTCAGGTAAGACAAAGCCGCCTGCGCCGATTCTTGCATAATCTCGCCCACCTGTCCGGTGATTTGCAGGTTGCCCTTTCCGTCCAGCACTACCACTTCCACGGGCATAATCTCACCACCGCTCTCTGTCCAGGCCATCGCGGTGGCCACACCCACTTCATCCGCTTTTTCCGCTTCCGTCTGGAAGAACTGCGGCGGCCCCAAGAATTTTTCCACCAACGCAGATGTGATCCGGGTTGGGTAGCTGGCGCTTTCTGATTTCTTGCGCGCCACTTTCCGGCAAATCCGCCCCAATTCGCGTTCCAGGCTGCGCACACCAGCTTCGTAGGTGTACTCGCGAATCACCCGGCTGAGCGCCTGGCGTTGAAAAACCAGTTCCTTCTCTTGCAGCCCGCTCTCTTCCAACTGGCGCGGAATGAGAAACTGCTGGGCAATTTCCACTTTGTCTTCTTCAATGTAACCGGGAAACTCAATCATTTCCATACGGTCAAGCAGCGCAGGTGGAATGCTGCCCACCGAATTGGCCGTGGTAATAAACATCACCCGCGAGAGGTCATAAGCTACTTCCAGATAATGATCAGAAAAGGCGTTGTTTTGCTCAGGATCCAGCACCTCCAACAAAGCCGCTGAAGGGTCACCGCGAAAATCAGAACCCAATTTATCGATCTCATCCAGCATGAAGAGCGGGTTGATCGAGCCTGCCCGTCGCATGGTTTGCAGAATCCGGCCTGGCATCGCGCCAATATAGGTGCGTCGGTGTCCGCGGATTTCAGCCTCATCACGCACGCCGCCCAGTGACAAGCGCACAAAATTTCGTCCCAGCGCCTCGGCAATCGAGCGGCCTAAGGAGGTTTTGCCCGTGCCAGGGGGGCCGACGAAACAAAGAATCGGCTGGCGCAGGCGTTTGGGTTTCAGGCTGCGCACGGCAATATATTCCAAAATACGTTCTTTGGCGCGCGGCAGACCGTAATGGTTTTTTTCTAAAACCTCAGCCGCGTGTTTCACATCCAGGTTGTCTTCGGTCTCTTCCGTCCACGGCAGGTCAAGAATCCAGTCCAGATAGGTGCGGATGATGCCCACTTCGGGTGCCATCGGCGGAACTTGCGCCAGCCGGTCTAATTCTTTCACCGCCGCCAGTTTAACCTCTTCGGGCAGCGAGCGGTTTTCAATCTTTTCGCGCAGCTCATTGAGTTCACGGGTAAAAATATCGCCTTCACCCAGTTCATTCTGGATTTGCTTTAATTGCTCGCGCAGATAGTATTCACGCTGGCTGCGATCAACCTCGCTCTGCACCCGTGTTTGAATTTCATCTTCCAGTTCCAGCACATCCAGTTCCTGCGCCAGCATGTGATTGATGCGCTTTAGCCGCTCGGCTGGGTCGGGCAGCATCAGTAAAAGCTGCCGCTCTTTGAAAGGCAGTGAAATGGCAGTTGAAATCATATCCGAAAGCCAGCCCGGCTCATTGATGTTCATCGAAAACAGATGGGCTTCTTCGGGTAAACTGCGGTCAAGCTGCACGCAGCGCTCAAACAGATCCCGCGACGTGCGCATCAACGCCTTGGTTGTGCGGTCCACCCGCGTCGATTCGGCAATGACCTTGACTTTGACTTTGACAAACGGTTCATATTGGGTGAATTCTAGAATTTCTACCCGCCGCCGGCCTTGCACCAGCGCGGAATTATTGCCATCGGGCAGGGTCAAAAGCCGCCCAACCGCCATTTCCACCCCAATCGGAAGAAAATCTTCCTCACCTGGTTCATCTAAATCTTCATCGCGCTGGATCAAAGCCACTACCGTGCGATATTTATACTGCGCGTCTTGAATCGCCAGCAGATTCGGCCCCGGTGTGATGAAGATCGGCGAGATCATGTGCGGAAAAACGACAATATCGCGCAGCATCACCGCGGCCGCTTCAAATTCTTGTTTTTCATCGGTTACACTGTCCGGGATGCGGTACAGCTCTTCGGTGCGCTGGTGCAGCGCAGAAAAGTCATCCGGGGCATCCTGTCGTTGGTACCAGTCATCAGCTCTCATACATTAACCTTTGAATTCTTTCTTCACGTCCAAACTTGCGAACCACAGCTCCCGCACTGCCGCGGCCATAAACATACTGCCGGCTACCACAACGGCGGCGTCTGCCCCGGCTTGTTGAAGCGCGTATGCTAACGCATTTTCCACCGGTTTAACCACCACAGCCGGACGCCCAAATTGGTGCGCCAGCTTCACGATCCTTTCGGCTTCCATCGCCCGCGGATGCAGCGACTCGGAAGCCACTACCTGACAGACACGCGGCATCAGCTCGATGAACATCCCTTCCACATCTTTGTCTTCCGATGCGCCAAACAACAAAACTACGTCTTTTCCCGGAAAATAATCATCAATCGCCAGCCGCAGTTTCAAGGCGGAATCGCGGTTATGGGCTGAATCAATCACAACCGGCGGGTCTCGGCGTAAAACCTCAAAGCGCGCCGGCCAAACCACATAAGCGAACCCCTTAAGAATATCCGCTTCGGTCAGCACCAGGCCCTCTTCTTGCGCAACCTGCAGGGCCGCGTAGGCTGTCGCCGCGTTCTGCACCTGGTGCTGACCAAGCAGCGGCAAGAACACCTCCAGCGGCTCCCAGCCTTGCGGGCCATCTTCCTGCAGGTAGGCGTCCATTCGGTCTTGCTCTTCCGCCCGCCAGATCAGCATCGTCTGGCCATCCAGCGAGCTGCGCCACGGTGCGAAGCGAACATCCCGCCCCACCAGCACCATCTTGGAACCGCGTTCCTGCGCAGCGCGCGCCACGGTCTCCAGCGCTTCCGGTTTCTGCGGTGAAACCACCACCGGCCGGCCGGGTTTGATAATGCCCGCTTTTTCAAAAGCGATCTTCTCCAGGCTGTTGCCCAAAATCGCCATGTGATCCATCGAAAGAGAAGTGATCACCGAGACCAGTGGCTGCACCACATTCGTGGCGTCCAGTCGCCCGCCCAGGCCCACTTCCACCACGGCCACGTCCACGTTTTTTCGCGCAAAATACAAAAAACTTAGCGCCGTGGTAATCTCAAATGTGGTAATCCGCTCCACCGCTTCGACCTGCGGCTTTATCTCGTTGACCAGCGCCACCAGCTCATCTTTGCTAATTTCTACCCCATTAACCTTGATTCGCTCGGTGTATTCCACCAGGTGCGGAGAAGTAAAAAAGCCAGTGCGGTATCCTGCCATTTGTAGCGCGCTGGCAATCATCGCTGCAACCGAACCTTTCCCCTTGGTTCCCGCGACATGGATCACCCGGTATTTTTTGTGCGGGTTGCCTAATCGCTCCAGCAGTTCCGTGATCCGCTCCAGGTTGAACACACTCGGATCATATTGTGATGTGCGGTTTAATGAATAATCAACGTACCGGTAAAGATAATCCAGCGCCGACTGGTATTCCAGATTAATTTCCATTGGCCTTTAGCTTTCTCTCTGCTTCTTTGTTATCATCATTCACAAACCATAATTATACGATAGGATTTGACCATTGCTGGTAGATCGGGTACATTAATTTTACAAAAAGAGGTTAATACCATGCCGGTTGGGTTATTGAGTCTTCAAATTCATCTCGCGGACTGCCATTCGCTGAAGGAAAAACGCGCCCGCATCCAGCCGATTTTGCACCGGCTTCACCGTGAATTTAATGTTTCGACTTCTGAGCTGGATTACAACGATATTTGGAAAGACGCCCTTTTGGGTATTGCCTGCGTCAGCAACGATTCCATCTTTATCCGCCAGGTGTTTCAAGAAATTCAGCACTTTTTTCAGCGCGCCTGGCCAGACGTAGAAATTGTCGACGAGCGCATCGAAATCCTATAAACATTTTTTAAGCCATAACAGGAGAACAACATGGATTTGAAATTGAAAGATAAAGTGGCTCTGATCACCGGTTCCAGCAAGGGATTGGGCTATGCTACTGCCCTCAAATTGGCCGAAGAAGGCGCGCGGGTGGCCATTAATAGCCGCAATCCCGAAGCCCTGCAAACAGCCGCCAACCAGATCCGCCAGCAGACCGGCGCCGAAGTGCTGGCTCTGCCCGGTGATGTTACCCAACCCGACCTGCCTGCCCACCTCGTCGAACAGGTTCTGGGGCATTTTGGCAGGCTGGACCTGCTGGTTTGCAACGCTGGCGGCCCGCCTTCTGGCGAGTTTGAATCGTTTACAGACGAACAATGGCACCAGGCCGTTGAACTTTCCTTTCTCAGTCAGGTGCGCCTCATCCGCGCCGCCTTGCCGGCCCTGCGCCAGTCGGAATGCGCCAGCGTGCTGACCATTACATCCTATTCCGTCAAGCAACCCATCCCCAACCTGGTGCTTTCCAACAGCGTCCGCGCCGCCACGGTGGGGCTGACCAAAAGCCTGGCACTCGAACTGGGCTCGGAAGGCATCCGCTTTAACTCCATTCTCCCTGCCTGGACGGAAACCCAGCGCGTGTACGACCTGATGAACGCCCGTGCCGCCTCCACCGGGCGCAGCGTGGAAGAAGAAATCGCTCTGCAGGCGGTCAGCAGCCCAATGGGCCGCATGGCCACCCCCGAAGAATTTGCCAACGCGGCCGTGTTTTTGCTCTCTCCCGCCGCCTCGTACATCACCGGCGTCATGCTCAGCGTGGATGGCGGCATGTACAAAGGCACCCTTTAACGGTTTATCGTCTTCAAGATCATCGGCTGCCGGAAAAACCGGCAGCCGTTTGGCTTAAAAATCGGGTAAAATTACCCCGAATTTATCGTTGTAAAAGGACTTTGAATGCTGCTATCAAATCAAGAAATTAAAGACCGGCTTGAACGCGTTTTACTCAGCGTGGAAAAACCTGGCCGCTACGTTGGCGGAGAGTATAATCAGGTCGTCAAGGACTGGGACGCGATTCAAACGCGTGTCGCGCTGCTCTTCCCGGATATTTACGATATTGGTTTTCCCAACCTGGGGCTGGCTATTCTTTACGAATCACTCAATAACCGCGCAGACACCCTGGCCGAGCGCGCCTTTGTCCCCTGGATTGATATGGAAGCCGCCATGCGCCGCGCTGGCATTCCCCTCTACAGCCTGGAGACCAAACACCCCCTGGCCGCGTTTGATATTCTCGGCATCACCCTGCCGTACGAGTCGCTGTACACCAACGCCCTCAACGCCCTCGACCTGGCTGGCATTCCCCTGCACGCCGCTGATCGCGGCCTGGAGCACCCCATCGTGATCGCGGGCGGCCAGTCGTGCTACAACCCCGAGCCAATGGCGCCCTTTATCGACGCCTTCGTCATCGGCGAGGGCGAAGAGATCATCCATGAGATCGTCGCCGCTCACCAGGCCTGGAAGGCCAGCCGCGCCCCCCGCGCCGAACTGCTCAGCCGCCTGGCATCCATCTGGGGCGTCTATGTGCCGTCTTTTTACGAGCCGGCTTACAACCCCGACGGCACCCTCAGCGCGGTGAATCCCATTCACCCCGCTGCGCCCAAGCGCGTGCGCAAGCGCATTGTAGCCAAACTCCCCGAGCCGCCCACCCGCCTGCTGGTGCCCTCCATCAATATCGTGCATAACCGCGTCTCGGTGGAAATTATGCGCGGCTGCACGCGCGGCTGCCGCTTTTGCCATGCCGGCATGGTCAACCGCCCGGTGCGCGAGCGCTCGGTGGAAGACATCGTCAATGCCATCCAGAAAGCGGTGGACCAGACCGGGTTTGAAGAAATCGCCCTCCTGTCCCTGTCCTCTTCTGACTACACGAAAATTTTTGACCTCGTCCAGCAGGTCAGCCAGCGCTTCAATGCCCGCCACCTCAAAACATCCCTGCCCTCGCTGCGCATCGAATCCTTTTCCATCGACTTGATGGAAATGCTAAAAGATGCCCGTTCCGGCGGCTTTACCCTGGCCCCCGAGGCCGCCACCGACCACATGCGCGAGATCATCAACAAGCCCATCGCCTCCCAGCAGCTGCTGGACACCGCCCGCGCCATCTACTCGCGCGGCTGGACCACCATCAAGCTTTATTTTATGATCGGGCATCCCTCCGAAACGCTGGAAGACGTCCAGGCTATTGCCGACTTATGCAAAGCGGTGATTGCTGAAGGCCGCAAAGCGATTGGCCGCCGCGCCAAACTTAACGCCGGGGTCAGCACCTTTGTGCCCAAACCGCACACCCCTTTCCAGTGGGTTGCCACCGACCGCCCCGAGCAGATCGCCGCCAAGCAGGCCCTTTTGCGCCGCGAGCTGCGCGAGCCGGGCATCAAACTCAACTGGACCGACCCCAACACCACCCTCTTTGAATCCTGGCTCTCTCGCGGCGACCGCCGCATGTCCGCGGTGGTAGAGCTGGCCTGGCGCAGCGGCGCGCGCTTTGACGCCTGGGACGAGCATTTCAACTTCGCCACCTGGCAGGCGGCCTTCCAACAGGCCGGCCTCGACCCCGATTTCTATTCCCACCGCCAGCGCGCCCTTGATGAAACCTTCCCCTGGGATCATATCGACCCCGGTGTGCGAAAGTCATATATTCGCCAGGAATACCAGTGGTCGCTGGAAGGGAAAACCCGCCCCGACTGCCGCGACCAGTGCTTCGCCTGCGGCATTCTGCCCGTCTTTGCCAATCTGCGGTATGAAACCCCCGGCGACTCGTGGCGCTGCCCCGAAGTTACTTCCCCTGTCGCTGAGGAGGTGCAATCATGATCCGTGTGCGCTTTACTTACGCCAAAACCGAAGACCTGCGCTACACCTCCAACCTCGACGTGCACCGCGTGTGGGAGCGCGCCCTGCGCCGCGCCGGCCTGCCTCTCGCCTACAGCCAGGGCTTCAACCCGCAGCCGCGCATTAATCAGGCCTGCCCCTTGCCGCTCGGTATCACCAGCCAGTGCGAAATCCTCGAAGCCTGGTTGGAAGAAGACCTTCCCCTGGAAGACATCGCCTGCGCCCTCAACCCGGCTTTACCTTCCGGTTTCAAACTGCTGCGCACCGACCCAATCGACTTGCAGGCGCCCCGCGTGCAGACTCTGGTGGCCTCCTCCACCTACCGTGCCCTGCTTCTCGACCCAGTGGACGAAGCAGCCCTGCGCCAGCGGGCAGCCGAACTGCTCGCCCAGCCCAGCCTGCCCATGAACCGCCGCGGCAAAGACTACGACCTGCGCCCCCTTATTGAAACCCTCAGCATCGAATCCGGCGCGGATGGAAGGCCCGCCATCCTCATGCGCCTATCCGCCCGCGAAAGCGCCACCGGCCGCCCCGAAGAAGTGCTCAAAGCCCTCGGCCTCGACCCTTCTCTCGCCCGCCAGGAGCGCGTGGAACTGCACCTCAAAGAAGAATAAACCTCTTTAACACCGCCCTAATCTTGTAGGTCAGGTTGAGGAAATGGGAATTTCATCAACCTGGCTTTATCCTTTTTACCCACACAAAGTGAATCAACGCACCCTTCGATTGCTTCTGTCGCTTTCCAATTCGCCCGTCTCGTGGTAAAATCACGCCAGTACCCGTCCCCGTAGCTCAGTGGATAGAGCGTCGGCCTCCGGAGCCGAAAGCGGGAGTTCGAGTCTCCCCGGGGACGCCTCATCAGCGCAAAATCTCCTTCCAGCAGGACAGGGGATTTTTTGTTTCCATCGCACTCATTGCGGGTATTCCAGTACAATAAAGGGAAAGTAATCAAAGAAAACATCAGCGGAAATTATGCCCTCCAGCTACCCTGTCCCTCAAACCCAACCCTTTCTGCTGCCCGGCGGCAGCACCGGCGTCATCCTCGTCCACGGTTTCACCAGCACCCCCAAAGAGATGTCCCGCCTCGGCGCGTACCTCAACCAGCAGGGCTTCACCGTCATCGCGCCGCGTCTGCCCGGCCACGCCCTCACCATTCAAGACATGCCCCGCACCCGCTACCAGGACTGGTATAACGCGCTGGAAGACGCCTACCAGCTTCTGCGTCCCCACTGCGCCCAAATGGCCATTGTCGGCGTTTCGATGGGCGGCGCGCTGAGCCTGCTCTTTGCCGCCAACCATCCTTTCGATGCCCTGGTGACCCTCTCGGCCCCCTACGACCTGGCCGATTCACCCCGCCTGCGTAAGATTTTGCCCCTGCTGCGCCTGCTCAGCCGCGTCAAGCCCTTTCTCAAAAAGCCCAAAGGCGGCCACTGGTTCAACCCCGAAGCCGGCCGCGAGCATTACAGCTACCGCTATAACCCCACCCGCTCGGCCGTGGAACTGCTGCTCATGCTGAGTGAAATGCAAGCCGCTCTGCCGCGCGTAACCGCCCCGGCCCTGCTCATTCACTCGCTGGATGACGGCTATGTACACCCCGCCAATCTGCTGCCCCTCTTTGCCCTGCTGGGCAGCCCGCAGAAAGACATGCGCTTTATTCAAGGCTCCAGCCACTGCGTTACCATCGATGGCGACCGGCAGGCGCTCTACGAACAGATTGGCGCGTTCCTCACCGCGCGCTGCGCATCAACTCCGCCTGCCCAATAAAAAAAGGCTCAGGCTGAAACCAACCTGAGCAAATCCCATACGAATGCTTCCCGTTTTGCTTATTTGGGCAGCAGCTTTTTCACCGGGATGCCGCACAAGAATTTGAAGACAGTGCTGCCCGCGTTGCGGTACTGGTGATCGGCATTCGGCGGCATAAAGACCACATCACCCGCTTTCAGGTCGTGCCAGACCCCATCCATCAGCACCTGGCCTTCTCCCTCCACCACAAAATTTTCATGCTCATAAGGGTGCGAATGGTGCGGCGAATGGCCGCCCGGAGCCAGCTCAATCATCCGCAGCGCGTAGGTCGGCGCGCCGTCGTGGTCGTCATCAATCAGCCAGCGAATGGTCGCGCCCGGTGCCACGTCGCCCATGCTCTGCCCTTCCACCTTTGAATAATGAATGACTTTTCCTTTTGCTTCTGTCATCACATAGCCTCTTTTTCCAATTTTTTTATCATTGTACCGGATTCCTGGTGATTCTTATCTATTTCTTGTACAACGCTAATACCGCGTAGATGAAAAATTCATAAAATTGTGGTCTAATAGGATTAAATTGTGAAATTGACTGCACTTTAGGAGAAACAAAAATGGTCCCCATGTTTGGTGGTTACGGTCTTTACATTCTCTTCAGCCTGCCAGCCCTTCTTTTAGGCATGTGGGCGCAGGCCAAAGTCCGCTCCGCCTTTTCCAAGTACTCGCGTGTGCGCAGCAATGTCGGCATGAGCGGAGCTGAAGTAGCCCGCGCCATGCTCGATTCAAACGGCCTGCAAAATGTGCGCGTCGAAGAAACCCGCGGCATGCTCAGCGACCACTACGACCCGACCTCGCGCACGTTGCGCCTCAGCTCCGATGTTTACCGCTCTAACAGCATCGCTGCCGCCGGAGTGGCCGCCCACGAAGCCGGGCACGCCTTGCAGCACAAGCAGGGTTACTTCTTCCTGCAGTTCCGCTCGCTCATGGTCCCCACTGTGCAGCTCGGCAGTTGGCTGGGACCGATCATCTTCATGATTGGCATGTTTATCCAGTCCACCCTGGGCACGCAGATCGCTACCTTCGGTCTGATTCTCTTCGCCGCTACCGCTGTTTTTGCCTTTATTACTCTGCCGGTAGAATTTGACGCCACCAAGCGCGCCAAAGCCTGGCTCTCCACCAGCGGCGTGCTGTACCAATCGGAGATGACCGGCATCAACAGCGTGTTGGACGCGGCCGCTCTCACTTATGTAGCCGGCGCGGTTCAGGCGGTTTCAACCATCTTGTATTACCTCTTTTTACTCTCTGGCCGTCGCAGCCGCCGCTAAACCATGCGCACCCTCGAACCGGGTTTGAGACTGCTCAAATCCGGTTCTTTTCTGTTCACCGGATCGCTCATGAAAAAACACCACCACACTCTGAAAATTGTTCCGGTTTTTCTGGTTGTCTTGATCCTGCTTTCCGCCTGCGCGATCCCAGCATCTGCGCCGCAGCCCGCCGCCGGCGAAGACAACGCCAGCGCGCTTCTGCGTCTCGACCCGCCCGACGCCGCCCCGGGTGAGCCAGACCTGGCCGCTCTTTCCGCCCGCCTGCAACCCAATTCACTCACCGTGCGATTGGATCTCCTGGAGCAGCCCCAGGTCGAGTTTTCCACAGAGCTTCACCTACAAACCCCCGCCGCGCGGGTAACCATTCTCATCGCCCCCGATCTCTCAGTGTCCATCCAACCGGCTGATTCTAATTTGCTTCACGCAGCCAACGCCCAATGGGTCACCAGTACCGGTCTGGAAGTCCAACTCAATTCGCCCAAACCTCTTCCCGCGGACACGGAGGTATCCATTACGCTGCGCGACCCGGTCAGCGGGCAAGGATTGGATGAAATTGTCCCCACTGCGCTTTCCGCGCCCGCGCCCGCCCCCGCCCAGGTCGCTCTCATCTTCTGGAATGTGATGCCCGCCAGCACGCCCGCCCAGGCGCTCCGCCGTTGGGATGGCGCACACACCGGCCCGGTTGGGCAGCGCCACGGCCTCAAACACCTGCTCAATGCTGCCAGCCAGGCAGGTCTGCCCATCACCCTGCTGGACGCCCTCACACCCCAGGCGCTGGCCGCGTTGGAGCTTCTTGGTCAGGTGGATACCCTGCGCGGCCTGCAGCAACAGGGTTTGGTTGCTTTTGCTCAACCTTCCTGGGGAGACCCGGCCGCCTGCCAGATAGCCCTTCAACTCAGCCAATCCGCCGCCGGGGACTATGGCCTTTCAGCCGCGCCAGGTGTCGTTTCTGGCCCGCTGACCGCGGAGTGCCTCACAAACCCAGCGGACTTTTCTTTTGCCTGGCTGGGCCAGTCCGCTCAAACTGTCCAGACCTTTCAGAGCGTCAGCTTGCTTCCGTTGCCTTACCCTCCCTACGATTCTTCCGCGGCCAAAGAGTTTGCCTTTACCCAGGTGGACGGAAAACGCCTTTCGGGTGCCATCCTGCGCCAGTTGCTGCAAAACGCCCTCAGCGCAGACCCGCGCCGCGTGCTGGTTTTAGGCGGCAGCCTGCCCGAGAGCCTCTTTGCCGAGCAATCCATCGCCACGCAGTTGATGCAGTCCATCGAGGACCTGCCCTGGGTGCGCGTGCTTTCGCTGGAAGAATTGCGGCAAATCCCTGCCGGCCAGGCGGCTGAGCTGCCCCAGGGCTGTGCGGATCTCTTTTGCTCACCCAATTCCGCCAACCTGCGCGCTTACACCCCGGCTGGTCAGCCCGCCGAGATGTCTCTGGCCGAAACTCAATCCCGTCTGCGCGAGGCATTGCAATCGCTGCCTGCCTCAAACCCCTTCACGCGTGAAACCTGGCGCGCTTACCTCACCCTCACCCAGCCCGCTTCCTCTCCCGAAAGAGCCCAGCTCCAGGCGAACTACCTCGGCCAATTGGGGTATCCGCTCTACGCCCTGCTCTGGGCGCGCCAGCCCACCCCCATCGCCCGCTGTGACATCGATCTCGATTGGGATGCCGAAGCCGAATGTGTGCTTGCCAACCAGTCCACCCTGGCCATCTTCGAGCACCGCGGCGCCGCTTTGGTCGGCCTGTACACCCTTGAAAGCCAGTCGCTCACCCGTTGGATCGCTCCATCTTCCACCCTCGCACTAGGCCTGGGGGATTCCTCCGAATGGAATCTCACCACGGGAGCTTTCAGCGATCCCGGCACCCTCCCGGGAGCTTTTACCCTTGCCCAAGACACGCGTGTATACTCATCCCAAATCACCGCCAACAGGCTCATCTTCAACCTCCCCGATTCCGCGGATGCAAAAGTCTTCGAACTGGACGATGATGGCAGCCTGATCTTTACCTGGGCGGGAGAATCCAATCAGAACATGGATATACCTTTGATCCCTCCACGGGCTTCCACACTGTCGCCAGCCTGGGTGCAATCGGTCTCACTTCAGCAAGAACCGGATTCCATACGGCTGAATTCCGGCACGCCGGTTACGCTCACCCTAAACCATGCGGAGATGATTGACACAGTATCATTTCTGGATACACTGAAATACATTCAAAAGCCCGAGGATGCCAACCAGGTATTTGATGAAGGGCATTTTCTTCCCTTCCCGCTGGTCCATTTCCTGGTTCAGGTGCAACCAGGGGCGACGATCCGGCTTTGGGTGGAAAAATGACAAACCAAAGGATTGCACTATTTTTCACAATTTATATTAAAATAATGGAAATGGAAAATACATATCGTTGAATGTATTTCTTCCGGCTTCTACTGGAATTTCATAATTGAAGAAAGATACGAACATGAATAAAGTAGATATTCCTGCCATTATTGTTGCTCGGTTGCCTATATACCTCGAAACTCTCGAGCTGATGTACAAAGAAGGAATTTACAAAACTTCATCGCGCGAGTTGGGGGATCGCATCGGCATCACTGCCGCCCAAATTCGCAAAGACCTCTCCCAGTTCGGAGAATTTGGTAAACAAGGCACCGGCTACTCCATCCCCAACCTGGTGGCAGAATTACGCAAAATTTTGCATGTTGATAAGATTTGGGACGTGGCGTTGGTCGGTACGGGTAACCTGGGCACAGCCATTGCCCGCTACCCGGAATTTAACCATCGTGGTTTCAGAATCGTGATGTGCTTTGACTCCGACCCCGCTTTAATCGGCACAAAGGTCGGCGATATTACCATCGAAGACAGCGCCACCATGATAGAACGCATCCGCGAAGCGAATATAAAAATCGCCATGCTCACCGTGCCGGGCTCCATTGCCCAGCAAGTCGCAGATGACCTGGTCAAAGCCGGTGTTACCGCTATTCTTAACTATGCGCCCGTGGCCCTCAACATGCCGCCCGATATTATCCACGTCCAGCATATCGATCCTATCCTGCAACTCCAACAAATGACCTACTACATGGATTAGATCATCACACGAATCAAAAAGGCGAGCCAATAGCTCGCCTCATTGTTTAATCAAACCTGCTTAACCTGCGATCAGACTGCGGCGGATCGATTCGCGCATCACCAGCGCCCGCGCCGCCCCTTCGGCGGTGCAGGTGGTGGGGTTATCCACCAGGTAAGCCGGAATGCCCAGCGACTTGGTCAAAAAACGGTCCAGCCCGCGCAGCATCGCTCCGCCCCCAGTGAGCGCTACACCGCGGTCAATAATATCCGAAATCAATTCTGGCGGAGTTTTTTCCAGCACGCGCCGGGCGGTTTGCACAATCTCACCCAGCGGCTCCTGCAGCGCGTCAATAATGTCATCGGTGGTCAGGGTCAGCGGGCGGGGCAAACCCGAAACCTGGTCTTGCCCTTGAATTTCCATCACATCCTGAGTGTCTTGCGGCAGGGCAGCGCCAATGCGGATTTTTAACTGCTCAGCCGTTGGCTGTCCGATGATCAGGCCATACTTTTTGCGCACATACCCAATAATGGCCTCATCCAGCTTAATTCCGCCGGTGCGAGAGGTTTCGGCGGTAACAATGCCATTCATCGCCAACACCGCCGCTTGCGAGGTGCCACCGCCCAGGCTCAGGATCATATTACCCGATGGTGTGCCAATCGGCAAATCTACACCCAGCGCGGCGGCCAGCGGTTGTTGAATAAGGTAGACCTCACGCGAGCGCGCGCCCAAACCAGCTTCCTGCACGGCGCGACTTTCCACGCTGGTTACGCCAAACGGAACGGTCAGCATCAGGCGCGGACGTGCCAACAGCATGGGGCCGCTCAGCTTCTTCACCAGAAAGCTCAGCAAAGTTTCGGTTACGTCATATTCAGCAATCACTCCATGCTGAAGTGGGCGAACCACCTCTATGGAATCAGGAACGCGGCCCAGCATATCTTTGGCCGCCTGCCCCCATTCCACCATTTTTTGTTCATCTACGATGATCGCCACCACAGTTGGCTCTCGAACCAGAATCTGGTTCCCTTCCGCAACGGTGATGTGCGTCGTGCCCAGGTCAATTCCAAATTCTCGCGTTAAAAAAGGCATGCGATGTACTTTCCTCCAGGTTATTCTTCACCCGGTGACAGAGGACTCTGACCGCGTCTGCGGTAGCGGCGTGCAGCGGATAAACGCAAATTGGAGCGCAAAAGCGAGGCTTGCATCGATGCATATTGCTCAGAAATCTGCGGTATGCCACTCTTCAGCAGTTCTTCCGCCCGCTTCCTGGCCATCTCAGCCCGTTCTACATCAATTGACTCTACGCTTTCAGCGCCTTCTGCCAGCACCGTAACCTGGTCTGGCTGAACTTCTGCCACGCCCCCATAGACCGTGAAGACGTTCTCTTTATCACCTTGTTTAATGGTGATAATACCATAAGAAAGCATGGTTAAGAAAGGAGAATGGTTTGGTAAAACACCAATTTCACCATGAACACCGGGCAGAACCACCATATCCACGTCGCCTTCGAATATGATATTCTCAAGAGACACAATTTCACAACGGATAGTCATGCCAATTTCCCTTATGCCAACTGGCCCATTATCATCCGGGTGCCCTTCTCAACCGCCTGTTCAATCGTTCCAACCATGTGGAATGCTTGTTCGGGCAGTTGATCGTGCTTTCCTTCCAGTATTTCGCGAAATCCGCGAATGGTTTCGCGCAGCGGAACATATTGGCCGGGGATGCCGGTGAATACTTCTGCCACGAACATGGGCTGCGAAAAGAACCGTTCAATTTTTCGTGCGCGCGAGACCAACAGTTTATCGTCTTCGCTCAGCTCGTCAATACCCAAAATCGCGATGATATCTTGCAGGTCTTTGTAGCGCTGCAGCACTTGCTGCACTTCGCGGGCGGTATTGTAGTGATCCCACCCCACCACGTTCGCGTCCAGAATACGGGAAGTGGACGCCAGCGGGTCTACAGCCGGATAAATAAATTTCTCTGCGATCGAGCGTTCCAAGGCAATGGTAGCGTCCAGGTGAGTGAAGGTCGTCACCGGCGCCGGGTCAGAGTAATCATCCGCGGGCACATACACAGCTTGCATCGATGTAATTGAGCCGTGCCGCGTGGTGGTGATGCGCTCCTGCAGCTCGCCCATTTCAGTCGCCAGCGTTGGCTGGTAGCCCACCGCCGAGGGCATACGCCCCAGCAACGCAGATACTTCCGCGCCAGACATGGTGAAACGGAAAATGTTATCAATAAAGAGCAGCACGTCCATGCCTTTATTGCGGAAATATTCAGCCATTGAAAGCGCGGTCAGGGCCACTCGCAGGCGCGCGCCCGAAGCCTCATTCATCTGCCCGTAGACCATGACGGTGTCTTTAAGCACACCCGATTCGAGCATTTCGCGGTAAAGCTGGGTGCCTTCACGCGTGCGCTCGCCCACACCAGCAAAAACAGATTTCCCTTGATGCACCTTGGCAATCGAGCGGATTAGCTCCATAATCACCACGGTTTTACCCACGCCCGCACCGCCAAAGATACCTGTTTTCCCACCTTTGGTGAAAGGAGCGATGAGATCAATGGCTTTCAAACCGGTCTCAAACACCTCAACCCGCGTTACCTGTTCGTCTAGGCGCGGAGCGCGGAAGTGGATGGGGTATTTCACAGCGGTAACCACATCGCCCTTTTTATCCACCGGCTCACCTAACACATTGAACACACGGCCCAATGTCTCTGGGCCAACTGGCACCATAATGGGATTAAAGGTTCGCCGCGCGCGGGTGCCGCGTGCCAGTCCATCCGTGGGACCCATCGCCACGCAGCGCGCCATATGCCCGGGCAAATGACGCTGCACCTCAACCACCAGGGAATAGCTCTCACTCATATCAATTTTGATGGCTTCATAAATATCAGGCAGGTTTTCAGCGGGAAATTCCACATCCACCACACTACCCTGTACCTGAATGACCTGTCCAAAAATGTCTTCCATTAATTCCTCCATAGATATTCGGGAGAACCCTGTTTAATACGTGTTCTGCGTGAGCGATTCTGCCCCGCTGGCAATTTCGATAATATCGTCAGTAATAGTTTTCTGTCGCATTTTGTTGTAATCCAATTGCAACGAGTCAATAATATCCTTGGCGTTGTTCGTGGCGTTATTCATCGCCATACGCCTGGCCGCATGTTCGCTGGCCTGTGAGGATAAAATGGCCTCAAACACCTGCAATGCAATAAATCTGGGCACAATCATATCCAAAATGGTATCCCGGTCAGGTTCATACTCAAAAACTGCTTTCGAGGTGTGGGTAATATTAAACGAGCGTTTCTCTGGTGGTTTTTCATACTCCAGAACCACCGGCAGCAGATCTCGAATCACAACACGCTGTTTCACCATGCTCTCAAACTCGGTATAGCACAGGTAAATCTTATCCACCTCGCCTTGCAAATACGTATCAACCAGCAGGAAGCCAATCGCGGAAACATCTGAAAATTTTGGTGGGGTCGGCAGATTGCTGAACTCAGCCAAAATCCGCATGCCGCGCCGCAACAGCATATCCCTGCCCTTGCGACCAACCGGCACATATGACACTTCTTGTTCTACATCACGAAAATGCTCCAGCGTTTGGCGAACCACGTTCACGTTGTATGCCCCTGCCAGGCCGCGATCGCTGCTGATCATCACCACCAATATTTTCTCCACCTTGCTGCGAATGGTCAGCAGTGGATGTAAGTTCTTTCGCTCAGGTTCGCGCGCCAAATGCAGCAACACCTTCCAGGCCTTCTCGGTGTATGGGTGCGATCGCTGCACCAAATTCATGGCCTGGCGCACTTTTCGCGCGCTCACCGTTTCCAGGGCGCGGGTAACCTGGGAGATATTCTTAACGCTGCGAATGCGCCTTCTTAAGTCTCGAGTTGAATTCATGCGCTCTTCACTCGCTTACATTTCCCAGGTACTGTTAAAGGCTTTAATTGCTTCCACTAATTGTTTTTCCAGGTCCTCGCTAATCACCCGCCTGGCGGCAATTTCCTCGCCAATTGCAGGGTAATGGCTGTTTACAAAGCGCAGCAGCTCATTTTCCCACTCGCGCACCCGGTTGACCTCAATTTGATCCGCCATACCGTGCGTGCCCGCATATAAAATGATGATCTGGTCTTCCAGAGACACCGGTTTATACTGCGGCTGCTTGAGAATCTCCTGTAAACGGGTCCCACGGTTCAACTGCGCCTGGGCTGTCTTATCAAGATCTGATCCGAATTGAGCAAACGCCGCCAGCGCGCGGAATGAAGCCATATCCAATCTCAAGCGGGAGGCAACCTGTTTCATACACTTGGCCTGCGCTGCGCCGCCAACGCGTGAAACAGAGATGCCGATGTTGATCGCCGGCCGCACACCTGCGTTGAAAAGGTCTGTCTCCAAGTAAATTTGGCCGTCGGTAATGGAGATCACATTCGTCGGCACATAAGCCGAGACGTCTCCCAACAGCGTTTCAATAATCGGCAGCGCTGTCAGTGAGCCGCCTGTGCCTTTCACCTTGGCAATCTTATATTGGCTGGACTCCGGCAGCTCACTTAAGGCGCGCCTGGCGTCTTCCAGCCCCACCGGACCTCCAAATATCAGGCCGTTCACGCCAGCGTTTCGGTCTGCAAATTCGCCCTCATAACTACCGGGGACAATCACATACTGGTAAGCCAGCCGGGCAGCGCGCTCTAACAGGCGGGAATGCAGGTAGAACAGATCACCAGGGTAAGCCTCGCGTCCGGGCGGACGGCGCAGCAACAAAGAAACTTGCCGGTAAGCCCAAGCATGTTTAGATAGATCATCAAAGATGATCAAGGCGTCTTTACCCTTTTCCATCAGTTCTTCGCCAATCGCGCACCCCGCGTACGGCGCGATATATTGCATTGCAGCCGGCTCATCTGCTGACGCAGCCACCACAATGGTATGCTTCATCGCGTCAAATTTTTCCAGCAAGGCAATCTGCCGCGCCAGTTGAGCTTTCTTCTGCCCAATCGCGACATAAATGCAAATCACGTCTTTACCTTTTTGATTGATGATCGCATCAAAGGCGATGGCCGTCTTGCCGGTCTGACGGTCACCAATAATCAACTGCCGCTGGCCTTTGCCAATTGGGATCATCGCGTCAATCGCCTTAATCCCGGTCTGCAGCGGTGTGTCCACATCCTGCCGTTCCAGCACGCCGGGAGCCATCCGTTCAATTGGCCGGTACTTGTGGGTGGGAATCGTACCCTTTCCATCAATCGGTTCTCCCAGGGCATTTACAACCCGGCCAACCAATTCTTCTCCAACCGGCACAGACACAATCCGTCCTGTAGATCTGACCTGCATGCCCTCTTTAATGCTCTGGTATTCGCCAAGAATGATGACACCCACTTGCTCTCGCTGCAAGTTGAAGGCAATGCCTTTCACGTCGTTTTCAAATTCCACCAGTTCCTGAGCATGGATCGAGTTTAACCCATCCACCTGGGCAATTCCATCACCGGCTTCCAACACCCGTCCAACATCATGAATTTCATAGACAGCTTCATAAGCGTCAATTTTGGATTGCAGCTCATCCGTAATATGGCTGAGTATCTGATCGAACATCAAACCTCCAGGTGCATTAAAGTAAACAAATACAGGTATGGAATAAGTCCCGCAGACTTAACAATACAATTAATACTATTATCGACAAAGTTTGGAAACAATTATACTACGCCATCCCCTGGGCGCCGAAAAAACGGATTAAAAACAGATAAAAATGCGCGAAAACCATTTTTCGCGTATTTTTTCAAGCCATAGACTGTCTCGTTTCAATTATTCCGTAATTTGGTAAAGCTCCACCAGCACACCATTGGCGCTTTTGGGATGGATAAAAGCCATTTTTCTGCCTGGCAGCACCTGAGCCGTCTCGTTGATCAAGCGCACGCCTTTTTCCTTCAATTGTTCCAGCATGCCGTCAATATCATCCACTTCCAGGCAAAGATGGTGCATACCCGGCCCGCGGTCCTTCAAGAACTTAGCCACGCCGGTGGTTTCATCCGTGGGCCGCACCAACTCCACTTCGCTGTCGCCGGTGGGAATAAATGCTACCGATGCCTTCTGACTGGGCACGTCTTCAATATGACTGAGCGACAAACCTAATGCGCCCTGCCAGAAAGCCAGCGACTCTTCAATATTATTGACCGCTATCGCGATGTGGTTAATTTTGGTTACTTTTGCCATGAGACTCCTTTCCCTTGTTTATAACCAGGCTGGCGGCTGATATTCGCCCCACACCGAACGCAGCAACCCGCAAATCTCTCCCAGCGTGATCTCATTTTCCACACAGCCAATCAAGACTGGCATTAGGTTTTCTTTGCCCCTGGCGGCAGTTTCCAGGTGACCCAGCAGTTCCTGCGCGCGCTGGTTGTCGCGTCTCCCCCGAATTTCTGCCAGCTTGGCCCGCTGCTGCGCTTCAATCGCCGGGTCCACCTTAAGCCCCTCCAGGTCGGTTTGTTCGTCCACCTGAAACGCGTTGACGCCAACTACCATCTGGTCCTTGTTTTCAACCGCCTTCTGGTACTGGTATGCAGCGGTCTGGATTTCGCTTTGCATATATCCATTCTCAATAGCAGCCAGCGCGCCGCCCATCTGCTCAATCGTATGCAGATACATTTTCGCCTGCTCGGCGATTTGGTCAGTTAGCTCTTCAACTAGATATGACCCGCCCAACGGATCCACACTGTCGGCCACGCCAGATTCGAAGGCGATAATCTGCTGGGTGCGCAAAGCCACCCGCACGGATTTCTCTGTGGGCAGCCATAAGGCTTCATCCATGCTGTTGGTATGCAGCGATTGCGTTCCACCCAAAACAGCCGCCAAGGCCTGCAGCGTTACCCGCACCACATTGTTTTCGGGCTGTTGCGCGGTTAGCGTGGAACCGGCGGTCTGTGTGTGAAAGCGCAGCTTCATCGACGCGGGATCCGCGGCATGGAACTGGTTGCGCATGATCTCTGCCCAAAGCCTGCGTGCTGCCCGGAACTTGGCAATTTCTTCCAGAAAATGGTTGTGCGCGTTGAAGAAAAATGAAAGCTGAGAGGCGAATTCATCCACCTGCAAGCCGGCGTCAATCGCCGCTTTCACATAGGCAATCGCGTTCGCCAGCGTGAAGGCCACTTCCTGCACCGCTGTTGACCCCGCTTCTCGAATGTGATAACCCGAAATGCTGATCGTGTTCCAGCGCGGCACGCTGGCCTTGCAGTATTGAAAAATGTCGGTGATCAAGCGCATGGATGGCGCCGGCGGGAAGATATACGTTCCCCGCGCCACATATTCCTTCAAAATATCATTCTGAATGGTGCCGCGCAGCAGGCGCTCATCCACCCCCTGCCGCTTCGCGACCGCGATATACATGGCCAGCAGAACTGCCGCAGGGGCGTTGATCGTCATACTGGTCGACACTTTGTCGAGTGGAATCTCACGGAACAGCAATTCCATGTCTGCCAGAGAAGATATAGATACGCCCACTTTTCCCACTTCGCCAGCCGCAATTGGATCATCCGCGTCATATCCAATTTGAGTGGGCAAGTCAAACGCCACCGAAAGTCCTGTTTGCCCTTGTTCGAGCAGATAGCGGTAGCGCTGGTTCGACTCTTCCGCCGAAGCATAACCGGCGTATTGGCGCATCGTCCACAGACGGCCGCGGTACATATTTGGCTGGATTCCACGCGTAAACGGGTACTCACCGGGAAATCCCAGCTTTTGTTGATAATCCATTTCCTGGGGAACCGCCACAACCGGTACGGGGTTTCCGGATAAGGTCTTGAACTCAGGTTTTCGCTCCGGGAACTTTTTCGTCAAGGGAGTCAAAACCTCTTCTTCCCAGCGCTTTTTTTCTGCTTCAAAATTCATTCTGGCCTCTCAAGAGTAGATTGATCACATTAAACAGTATACACAATCCTGCCAATTGCGTAGAAGCCAGACTGTCACCTTTTTAACTGCCAATGATACCTTTATCGGCGGCGCACGCAGCCCGTAAAGATGGATATATCGCCATGATCGCGAAACCTTGATTTGCCTCAAAATGCTCCCAACGAGGAAATATGTTAACTTTTGAAAAAGCAAACATTTCTACCTTGGTTTTTCATTGCTCCCGGCCAGGTTGACGGTTGCCCCACCCTCTGGTAAAATCCAATCGCCAAAGCGTTGTACCCTTCGCTTTGAGTATTGCAACCTGAAAGGGCTTGAAAAAATGAAAGTAATGCTTCTCAAAGATGTCTACAAACTGGGCCGCGCCGGTGATGTTAAGAAAGTGGCCGATGGTTATGGCCGCAACTTCCTCATCCCGCAGGGGCTGGCTGTTCTTGCCACCGTTGGCGCGCTGAAGCAGGTAGACCGCCTGCGCACTCGCGCTGCCGCCCAACGCGCCGCGCTGAACACAGAAATGCAGAGCGTGGCTGCCAAATTGGCTGATCTTGTGTTGGTTTTCTCCAGCAAAGCGGGCGAAACCGGCAAGCTCTACGGTTCGGTCACCACCCAGGAAATTGCCGAAGCCATCAACGCCAAAACCGGCCTCGAGATTGACAAACGCCAAATCGAATGCGAACCGATTCGAACCCTTGGCGAGCACAGCGCCCGCGTCCGCCTCACCATTGACCTGGTTCCTCACATTAAAGTAATGGTTTACCGCGAAGGCGAAGCCCCGGTTGCTGAGCAGCCCGCCCAAGCCGAACCTGTAGTAGAAGAACAGGCTGAAGAACAGGCCGCTGAGTAATCATCTTCTTTGCGAAACCAGTCTGACTTCTTGTTTCAATAGCATTGACCCGGCCAGTCACAGCAGGTATGCTGGCTGGCCGGTTTTCTATCCCCCCTAACGCAATGAGCCCTTTGTTCGGAGATCAACTCAAGCAAAAACGCCAGGAGATGGGCCTGTCTATCGAGCAGGTTTCTCATGCGCTTCATATCCGCCCGCGATATCTTGTCGCGCTGGAATCCGACGATTGGGGTGACATACCTTCCGAAGTACAGGCCAAAGGCTTTTTGCGCCTCTATGCGGACTATCTCAAGATTCATTTAGACTTCACTCAGCCCGCTGCTGAGCCAGAGCCGCAGCCCGAACCAACGCCCCCCGTAAAACAATCGCCGCTGGCAGGGATGGGCAAAATCGTAAACCGGTTGGCTGAAGAACGCCTGACCGCGAAAAAAAACGCCGAAGCGGCTGCAGAACCACCGCCTCCCCCTCCCGCCGTGGCCGAAACGCCAGTCAAAATTGAAGAACCAGCAGCGGTCGAAGAGCCGCCCGCCCCCTGGATGGAGGTGTTCCGTGAGATCGGCAGCACTATTGCCGCCCAGCGCGAGGTGCTGGGTATTTCCACCGCTGACGCAGAAAAGCATATTCTCATTCGCAAGCACTATCTCGATCTGATCGAGGCCGGTGAATTTGACCGGCTCACCTCCGCTGTTCAGGCGCGCGGCATGTTGAAAAATTACGCCCGATTCCTGGAACTTAACGAAGAAGCGATTCTCACCCGCTACGCGGAAGGTCTGCAATTGCGGCATGCCGAAAAGCTTGCCCAGGTGGAAAAACCCAAACCTTTCTTTACCCTGCCCACCAAAAAAGCCGTCCAAGACGCCCCTGCCTGGCGGCGTTTTCTCACCCCCGATCTGGTCATCATGGGGGCCATCATTCTCGGCCTCTTTAGTTTCACCGTCTGGGGTCTGGCGCGCGTTACCGCCGCTCAATCCACCGCCGCTGAACCCACCGCCCCCCCTGTGGCCGAGGTGCTGGCCATCACCCCTTCTTACGACGCCACTCTGGCCATCACCGCCACGCCCATTCGTGACGTCCTCGCTGATGACCGCGGACAAACTGGCTCAGCCGAAGGCGGCGAAATCGCCACGCCCACCCTGCCCGTGTTGGATGACAACCCGCTGCAGCTTTACATCATCGCCCAACAGCGCGCCTGGATGCGTATTGTTGCGGATGGCAAAGAGCAGTTCTCCGGTCGAGTCTCCCCCGGAAACGTGTATTCCTTCTCCGGCGAAGAGAAAATGGAATTAATTACCGGCAACGCGGCCGGGCTGCGTGTGTATTACAACCAGACAGACCTGGGCACGCTGGGAAATGCTGGCGAAGTGGTCTCGCTGCTGTTCTCAGCGGCGGGCATTCTTACTCCCACACCGGCGGCCAGCCCCACGCTGACCCCTACCGCCCAACCAACCGCCACCCTTCAGCCAACTCCCACCGTTCCCACGCCTACGGTTACCCCCTTTATCCCTTAATGGTTAACATGAAACGCAATCACCAGACCTATTTTTTAGCCTCGCTGGGCTGCGCGAAGAACACAGTCGATTCTGAATCGATGGCACTCTTGCTCAATAGCGCCGGGTACCGCCCGGTGGAAGACCCGCATAAAGCCGACGTGATGATCGTCAATACCTGCGGTTTCATCCACGATGCCCGCCAGGAATCCATCGAAGTTCTGCAAGACCTGTCGAAAAGCAAAAAACGGGGGCAGATCTTGCTGGCCGCCGGCTGCCTGCCGCAGCGCGATGCTGAATTGATTACCCAAGCGGTGCCCAAAATTGACGGGCTGCTCAGCACGCGCCGCTGGATGCAGATTGTACAGTTCATTGAGACCATTCGCTCCCAGCCTTCTTCCCACGCCTTGTATGATATTCCTCCGGATAATATGCCTTCCCTTGAGCCCGGCGGCGTGCTGCGCTCCGCCATTCAGGGTGGCAGCGCCTACCTCAAAATTGCCGACGGCTGCCGCCGGGGCTGCGCTTACTGCTCCATCCCGTTGATCAAAGGCCCTGTTTCCAGCCGAAAGATGGAAGATATTCTCGCCGATGCCCGCGTTTTGGAACAGGCCGGTGTTCAAGAACTGATCCTGATTGCCCAAGACACCACGGATTATGGTTCGGACCTGGGACTGAAAGACGGGCTTTCGCAGCTTTTGGAACAGATGGTCAGAGAAGTCCCATCCATCCCCTGGATTCGCTTGATGTATACTTTCCCCGGTTACATCACCGACCGTCTCATTGACCTGATGGCCTCTTCCCGGCAGATTTTGCCCTACCTTGATCTACCCCTGCAGCACGCTCACCCCGATGTGCTCAAATCCATGCACCGCCCCTCCGATATGGAATGGGTGCGCGGCACGCTGGCAAAAATGCGCTCGAAAATTCCCGCCCTTGCGCTGCGCACCACCTTCATCGTTGGTTACCCCACCGAAACCGATGAGCGTTTCTCTGCCCTGCTCGATTTTACCCGTGAGATTCGGTTTGACCACCTGGGAGCCTTCACCTATTCCTTTGAACCCGGCACGCGCGGCGCGCCCCTGGGAGACCCTGTTTCTGAGGAGATCAAACAGGAGCGCTTGCAGCAGTTGATGCAAATTCAGGAAGAAATCGCCCTGGAAAATAACCGCGCGTTTGTGGGCCGTGAGATGCAAGTCCTCATCGATGGCGCTGGCGACGGCATCAGCATCGGGCGCACCTACCGCGACGCACCCGAAGTGGACGGTTTGGTCATTCTGGCTGGCGAAACTGAAGTTGGCAGCCTGGTCAACGCCCGTATTACCCAGGCCATGCCCCACGACTTTACCGCCGAAATCATCCCTTGAAATAAAGGGGCTGTCTCTAAAGAATTTGGAAACAGCCCCAAAAATTAGCTGCAAATCGAATAAAAACGAAAAAACAAAAAATTGGTAGCCTACCTGGCTGCCAATTTTCGCATATTATGGGCAATACTGATC
>NZ_LGCL01000034.1 GCF_001306115.1 Ornatilinea apprima
TTCCAGCGCGTTCATTTTGAACTCTGGTGGGTATTCTCGGTAATTTCTCTTTTCCATGCCTGATCTCCATTTCTTTAGTTTTACCCGATCAGGACATTTTTTGTGTCCACTTTTTTGCACCATTCCACTGTCGGGTATTGGGGGATTTGGACGAATTGCGCGTTGCGCGTGCCATAGGGCACTATCTGGGTCTTAATACCCTGTCGGGTATTGGGGGATTTGGACCCTACGGGCATTGTGGCGCTCGGCGGATTCGATTGCCGTCTTAATACCCTGTCGGGTATTGGGGGATTTGGACGATTCTCGGATTCCCCAAGTCTATACCACGTATTAATTTGTCTTAATACCCTGTCGGGTATTGGGGGATTTGGACAAACTGCAAGTGCGGGCGATGAACCACTACGGCCGAGAGTCTTAATACCCTGTCGGGTATTGGGGGATTTGGACCTTTCAGAATCTATGGCAGAGCCTTATAGCCCTCTTGTCTTAATACCCTGTCGGGTATTGGGGGATTTGGACGAAACAATATCATATATGATACCGTCATATAAGACCGTCTTAATACCCTGTCGGGTATTGGGGGATTTGGACGTCATTCGAGCTGGATTAGTTATCTTTATTGCATTAAGTCTTAATACCCTGTCGGGTATTGGGGGATTTGGACGATCCAGATTACACCAGTTTTAAGATAGGCGACGCAAAGATTGATCTTAATACCCTGTCGGGTATTGGGGGATTTGGACGTAACAGTCGGTAAATTTGGTCTATGGTACACTGGTACATCTTAATACCCTGTCGGGTATTGGGGGATTTGGACGCGGTGTCTCTCGCTAATTTGGGAAAACATCGGCCTGAAATCTTAATACCCTGTCGGGTATTGGGGGATTTGGACCGGAACCGTTTTCGGGTTGGGAATCCCGGCGATTGAGTCTTAATACCCTGTCGGGTATTGGGGGATTTGGACATTGGGTCGTTTGGGAATACAAAACCCCCGATTGGTCTTAATACCCTGTCGGGTATTGGGGGATTTGGACGTACCTTGTCATCAAATTTACGCCGAGAAATAAACCGGGTCTTAATACCCTGTCGGGTATTGGGGGATTTGGACAAAGAAGCGTTTGATTTCGACATGGAAAACCGGCGACTGTCTTAATACCCTGTCGGGTATTGGGGGATTTGGACCTGTCTTTTGGGTTCACCGAGTCATCCATTCCTTACGAGGTCTTAATACCCTGTCGGGTATTGGGGGATTTGGACAAATGAACACGCTGGACAAATTTGACATCGGGGACAAGTCTTAATACCCTATCGGGTATTGGGGGATTTGGACCTTTCTATTGAGTGGTACGAACCGATCCATTTAATATGTCATAATACCCTGTCGGGTATTGGGGGATTTGGACTTCCTACTGTTCGTCATTCTAATCTTTAGTATGTTAGTTGGTCTTAATACCCTGTCGGGTATTGGGGGATTTGGACGGTCTTTCACTGAAAATCAGAGAAGGGCGGCTTATGAGTCTTAATACCCTGTCGGGTATTGGGGGATTTGGACTCAACTCGTTCAATACAGTCGTCATCAACGATGACGGTCTTAATACCCTGTCGGGTATTGGGGGATTTGGACTCACCGGGAAGCTGATCAGCGCGCATATCAAATACGTCTTAATACCCTGTCGGGTATTGGGGGATTTGGACTGTCCAGTTTGCGGCGCGCGCGTGATAGAGCCAGAGTTGTCTTAATACCCTGTCGGGTATTGGGGGATTTGGACGTATCATTTTTTTTCGATCTTTGTTGGGCACACAGGGGTCTTAATACCCTGTCGGGTATTGGGGGATTTGGACGTACGAATTGGAAAGCACGTTTGAACTCAAGGCTGAGGTCTTAATACCCTGTCGGGTATTGGGGGATTTGGACGGACTAAAAAGATTTATCTAACAGAGTAATAAAAATAATTGGTCTTAATACCCTGTCGGGTATTGGGGAATTTGGACGGATTTCTTATGTGCCGCTGCACCCAAGACGGCCTGCCAGGAACGTCTTAATACCCTGTCGGGTATTGGGGGATTTGGACTAACTGTAAGACGATAACAAATAAATAATAAATAAATAGTCTTAATACCCTGTCGGGTATTGGGGGATTTGGACTCACGGCGGGTGTATTCTATGTCCCGCCTGAGGAGGTCCGTCTTAATACCCTGTCGGGTATTGGGGGATTTGGACCTTAACAGCGGCATACCGTGTCGGTACATTTTATCGTCTTAATACCCTGTCGGGTATTGGGGGATTTGGACTACGAACAAGCGCCGGCGAATGAGGCGCAAGTCTGTCTTAATACCCTGTCGGGTATTGGGGGATTTGGACCATATTCAGTGGCGTTGGAAATCACATCACCGGGAGTCTTAATACCCTGTCGGGTATTGGGGGATTTGGACCAAGAATACCCCGGTAACAGAACTGGTCGATGAGATGTCTTAATACCCTGTCGGGTATTGGGGGATTTGGACCCGAAAACCAGGCCAGAATCGAGCGAGAATCGGCGTCTTAATACCCTGTCGGGTATTGGGGGATTTGGACGTAGGTTTTCAGCAAGCGTCCAACCTCGCGAGAGGGTCTTAATACCCTGTCGGGTATTGGGGGATTTGGACGCAGATGATGAGAGCAAAGAGGCTGATTTCGTAGAAGGTCTTAATACCCTGTCGGGTATTGGGGGATTTGGACTGAAATGTTGTTCTAACCGAGTATAATATTTTTTAGTCTTAATACCCTGTCGGGTATTGGGGGATTTGGACAGAAATCAAAAATGATTAGTGCCTATTTAGAAAGAAACGTCTTAATACCCTGTCGGGTATTGGGGGATTTGGACGAAGGTCATCGAGGATAGGCACGGCGGGCAGACGCTGTGTCTTAATACCCTGTCGGGTATTGGGGGATTTGGACACTATAAAATTGTTGATAAAGCGGCGATTGACCGCATAAGTCTTAATACCCTGTCGGGTATTGGGGGATTTGGACTGATAGAATCGCCAAGGCGGCACAAAATGATGAGTCTTAATACCCTGTCGGGTATTGGGGGATTTGGACCCATATCCTGTACCACCTATTCTGTGGCCTTGGTCAGTCTTAATACCCTGTCGGGTATTGGGGGATTTGGACTTTTTCGTGGTAGTATGTACGCGAAGGTCGGATATGAGTCTTAATACCCTGTCGGGTATTGGGGGATTTGGACAAGTATTGGAGAATCGCAAGATTAGAACCTTAATAACGTCTTAATACCCTGTCGGGTATTGGGGGATTTGGACCGGATGATGTTATGTGCCACGTCCATGGCGGGTTGAGTCTTAATACCCTGTCGGGTATTGGGGGATTTGGACTCTTGCGGGGTCGTGTGATCCCAAGCCTACTCGATAGGTCTTAATACCCTGTCGGGTATTGGGGGATTTGGACAGTTCAGATCGCTCTTGCGTAGTTTGAGTAGTTTCCGTCTTAATACCCTGTCGGGTATTGGGGGATTTGGACCCCTCTTCATAAAGCGCCCGTTGTACATGACGGCTTAAGTCTTAATACCCTGTCGGGTATTGGGGGATTTGGACCGCGAAGGGAGGTGAAGCGTTTCAAGTAGATTTTAGGTCTTAATACCCTGTCGGGTATTGGGGGATTTGGACAGCCCTATCAGGATTTTATCCACAATCCGCCCCCGCGTCTTAATACCCTGTCGGGTATTGGGGGATTTGGACGTTATCGTATCGCAAGGCAAAACCCGAAGATTACGAAAGTCTTAATACCCTGTCGGGTATTGGGGGATTTGGACAAATCTAACTCAAAGGGAACCAGGGGCGTATTTATTTGTCTTAATACCCTGTCGGGTATTGGGGGATTTGGACCCATCGAGACTGACGCCAAAAACGAAAACGTGATTATGTCTTAATACCCTGTCGGGTATTGGGGGATTTGGACACAAGCTGCTGATACCATTGGCGCCGGGCAACATGGATTTTGTCTTAATACCCTGTCGGGTATTGGGGGATTTGGACGTAAACGGTGCAAATAGCGGCGCGTTGTATGCGTCTTAATACCCTGTCGGGTATTGGGGGATTTGGACTGCTCTTTTGGCTCTCCCACCTGAGGGGTGTTTTTTGGCGCTTTGGGGCATTCTTACGCCAAAAACGCCTGAAAAATGCAAGTGTGGGCTGCTGTATACCCTGCTTTTCGCGTTTTTCTCCCACCCGGTTTGTTTTTGCGCGGCCCCCCTCGAAAATCGGTTCTTTTTCCTGTTTTTAAGAGGGGGGCCGCGCAGAGGGTCCAATTGTGAATGTACGGGTTGTTTTCTATTATATCCGAAAAGCCCGTGGCTCGGCTAAACAATCATCAAATCGGGCGGCGGGGTGGTTTTGGCTTTGCCCTGGGTTTGAATTTTGGCGCGGCAGGCTTCGCAGATCACATAGTAGCGCAGGCTGTCCTCATCTGCTTTGAGCACTTTGGCGGCGCGGGTGGTGAGCTTCTTCAGTTCGGCCGGGGTGAGCCAGGCCTCGAACACGCTGCCCTGCACGCGCGCGCCCAGGGCTTCCATCTCGCGGGCGATTTTGGCGCGGCGTTTGTTATCGGCGATGTCGTAGGCGATGACGTAGAAAGCGCGGCCGTCGTTTTTCATCGGAAGCCCATGCCCTGGTAGCCGGGGCGCTCTTCCACCACGCGCGCGGCGATCTGGCGCGCCTGTTCCAGCATACACTGGCGCAGCGGCAGGCGCAACTGGCGGATGGGGTGCAGAAATTCGCGGTTCATGCGCTCTTCAAAGGCTTTGATGAAGCGTTTTTTGGCGTCGTCGCTCATCACCACCGGGCGTTCGGGCGGGCCGGGGGTGAAGTCGGCCGGGGTGAGCACTTCGGAACGGCAGGCCCACAGCACCACGCCGTCGACCACCGGGCGAAATTCTTCCATCAAATCCAGGCCGAGGGCCGGGCGGTTGTAGACCACCTCGTGGAAGAAGCCGGCGTAGGGGTCCAGTCCGGCGGCTTGCGCCGCTCCGCTGGCGGCGTGCGCCAGCAGGGTGTAACCAAACGAGAGCAGCACGTTCACCGGGTCGCCGGGCGGGCGGCGCTGGCGGGTGTTGAAGTTCCAGGCCGGGTCAAACAGGCGGCGAAAGCCGCTGAAGTAGGCGGCCGAGGCTGCGCCTTCCAGCCCGCGCAGGCTGCTTAAGGAAGTTTTGCGTTCCACCGTTTGCATGGATTCACTTAACCGTTCGGCGGCAGAGGTGATTTCGGGGTTGTTCAGCTCGCGCCCGCGGCGCTGCAGCAGGGCGCGCTGGTGCTGCAGTTTGGCGCTGACGATGCCCTGCGCGGTGTGCAGGCTGAACTGCGGGTCGGCCAGAGATTTGTATTGGGCGCGGCGGATGGGCACGTGCGGGGTAAGCCCGCCGCTCAACTGGCCGCGGTACTCCCCGTTTTGGGTGAGGAAGATCACGTCGATGCCTGATTCTAAAAAGGTGGCGATGGCCGGGGTGGTGAGGCCGATGTTGCCAAAGAGGATGACCTGTGAGACCTGGCCAATGGGCACCTGCAGCAGCAGTTCGGGCTGGCTGCCATCGGCTTCAGACGGGTCCATTTCCACGCGCACGCGGCGGTTGTTGATGCGGATTTTGGCGCCTTGCTGCACCAGGTAAAGCGGCGGCATGTCTTTCCCCTTTCTTTAGAAGAACAAATCGTCCAGAAAATCATCAAAGCCTTCTTCGTCCGACGGGAACATGATCCGGTCAATGAGGGCGAAGCCAAACAGGCTGGCCAGGCAGCCGGGGCTGCTTTGGGGCGGCGGGGCGGACGGCTTTCGCGTCGTGGGGTTGTTGTCGAAGGCCTTTGACGGTGGGTGGTAAGGCGGTTGATTGTCCCAGCCGGGAGGGTAGTCGTTTGACTGATCATCGTACAGCGGTTCATCATCCCAGCCAGGGTCGTTGATGTAGTCCATCAGACGTCTCCGTTGAAGAAAGGTTGGCAGGCAGGCGGGGAATCTCACTTCCGAGATTCCCCGCCTGTTTGTGATTAAAAAATAACTTCTCGTCCGTCTGCTTGGGTTAGGGAAGGTGTGTTACTTTTTGCGTATGCGGTTGTTAAGGTGCGCTTCGGCCGGGCGGGGAGGGGTCAGTCCTCGCGGCCAGGGGTGGGCAGGCGGCGCGCCTGTCCCATGCCTTGTGATACGGCCGCGCCCACGCCGGCAAAGCGGGCAAATTCGCCCAGGGCGTGGATGAGGCTCATCCAGTAGCGGTCGTAGTTGAGGGTGGCGTAGGTGATCTCACCGGCGGCGCCCACGCGCAGGCCGTTGTCTTTGGCGCCCACGCCGTGGCTGCGCAGGTGAAAACGCGAGATGGCCAGGCATTCGCTGGCGTAGCGGCGCAGCTCCGCGGGCAGGGACAGGGGGGCGAAGGCGTTCCACTTCTGCAGCAGGCTGCCGAAGACCAGGTCGGGCAGGGGCAGGGGCATGGTGCGGTCTTTGGACTTGAAGGCCACCGGGCTGGTGAAACTGAGGGTGATGCGCCGCTCGGGGGCGCTGCCGGCCAGCAGGCGGCGCGCGCCCAGGTCTTGATAGGTGGTGGCGCCGGGCCAGCCGGTTTCGTCTTCGGCGCTGGCGGCGGCCAGGATTTCAAAGGGCAGGTAGTCCAGTTCCACGCGCGCGCCGGGGGCCAGCGGTCCGCTGTGGACGGCGGCCAGCAGGGCGGCGCTCAACTCGGCGGTGAGGGCGGTGAAGCGCAGGCGGTAGGTCTGGTCGGGCAGGGGTTGGCCGCGCAGAAAGCGCCCCATGAGGGTGGACGCGGTAAAGGGTTTAAGGCCTTCGTCATCGTGCAGGCGGGCGGCCAGAGCGGGGTCGGCGGCGCTGACGGTGGCGAGCAGCAAGGTATGCGCCGCGCGCCCCCACCAGTTGGGCAGCGGCCGGTCGGGCTGGGGCGCGGCCAGGGGGCGCAGGGTGAGCACCAGCGAAAGCAGTTCGGGGGTGGGGGTCTCATTCATAGCGGGTCTCGCGGGCGCGCTCGCGCACTTTTTGCAGGTTGAGGATTTCGGCGATCTCGAAGCGCGGGGGCAGGCTGTCGGGCACCGGGCGGGTGCGCAAAATGGGTGGGAAGTATCCCATGCGGCCGTGCAGGCTGGCCAGCAGCAGCCCGGCGATGAAGTTGAGCGAGGGCAGGTTGACCAGGATGGCGGCAGTTTGCCATTCTTGCGCGTTGAGCGGGATGGCGGCCAGCAGCGCGTCCAGTTGGGGCTGGAAGGGCTGGTTGTTGTCGAACTGGGTGGGCAGGTCAAGCACGCGCTCGAGGGGCTGCCCGCTGAGGCCTTCAACCTGGCGAATCTGCTCGGCAGAGATGGGGTGAGAGAAGTTGAGTAAGATCATAAGGCAATTTCCTGTTTTCAGCGCAGAACCCGCAGCAGCACGTCGGCAATTTGCTGGATGTGTTCGCCGTACACCAGATGCACATTCTGGTTGCGGGCGCGGTCGCGGATGGCCTGGGGCAGTTCTTCTTGCGCGCAAACCAGCACTTTGGCGCAGTAGATGCCGGTGTCTTCGCGGCTGAAGATCGAGTCTAATTCGTAGATCATTTCTTTGGTAATTTTAACGCCAGATTTGCAGGAACAGACTGCCAGGCGGCCGTTGCGAGTAACCAGCAGGTCCAATTCGTTGCGCGATTCCTGCTTTTTGGCACGCTTGCGAATGAATAATCCGCGCTGAACATCGTCAAAGTAACCGGAATCACGGGCCAGGCGCTCCACCTGATTTTCGAGGGGGTCGCCCTCCTTGGGTGGAGCAAAAGACCGCAATTGGGGAAGGTGAAAATTGGGGTTGAGGCTGGTCTCAAAGCCGTGCGCGCCGAGGTACTGGCTGACGCTGACGCGCACGCGAATCGGCTCGCGGCGCGCCTGCGAGCCGTCGAGGTCCAGATGGATAATTTCGCCGCTCTGGGTGCTGACGTACAGCATGGGGGCAAGTGTGTCTTGCGCGGCCTGCAGGGCGGCCAGGCTCATCAACTTGGTGCCGCCCGTCAGGTTGACGCACACCTCTTCCCCGCGCTCCTGCAGCGTTTGAATGGCCTGCACCAGCGCGCGCCGGTCGCCGTCAATATCGTAGGCGTCCAGCAGCAGCGGGTCGAGAACCGCCAGGTGTTTGAGGGCGGCGTCTCGCGCCAGGGCCTCGCGCAACGATTGGGCGACACGCATGGTCTGTTGAGTGACGGCGAAGCGCGTGCCGGTGTACACCGCGCCGGACTGCCAGAGCGGCAGCAGGTTGGGGATGGGTTGTTCGCCGATCAAGGAAAGCAGAATCATGCGCCGTGCTCCAGGGGCAAGCGGTTGATGCGTTCGATGATTTTTTGAAGCTGTTTGATCAGATCGTCGGGCGCGCCTGGGTCGCGGCGCATGCCGGCATGGTTGATGTCGTTGCGCGTGTCGGCCAGAATATTCCACAATTCCAGGGCTTCTTCCACCTGGGGCACCTGGCGCAGGAACAGCGAGCGGAAGGGTTCTTTCTTCTGGCAGGCGGTTTTATATTGGTGCGATTCACTGTTGATGACTTCTTCGATGCGGCGGCGGTCATCCCGTTCGCAAATGTCGAAGAGCTGCATCTGGAACATGATCCAATTGACCATCCATTCGCGCGCCAGGGTGGCGGCCTGCACCCACTGCTCGCGCTCGGCGTACCACTGGATGATCTCGCGCTGCTTGCCAATCGACTGCTGCGCCTGGGCCGGATCGAGCGGATCGGACATGCCCAGCGGGGTGTAAGTGTTCTGAATGCTCTCCAGCAGCATTAAGAATGGCTGCGAGGCGGCGCTGCCCTGCAGGGCGGGCATGGCAGCCTGAACCCGTTCGGACAGCCCACTGGTGGAGCGCATGGTCTGAAACGGGCGGATGAGGCGCAGCGAATGGGAAACGTCTTCCAATGCACCGGCCAGGTTGCCTAATCTTCCGGCTTCATTCTTTCGCTGCGGGTCATTTTTGGCGGCGATACCCAAAGCTCTGCGCTGCTGGCGGATGAGCGAGGCCAGGTAGCGGGCGTCTCCGGTGCGGTTGAAGCGGTCGGCAGCCGAAGACCATTCCAGCAGGGTGAGCATGGGGGTCAGGTCGATCATGGGCGTCTCGTCGGGTGAGACCAGGCGGCTGGCGTCAAACGCGCCATACAGCACCGCGCGCAGGTTCACGTTGAATCCGGAGCGTAAAAAGGCGGCCGCCAGCAGGCCCAGCAGGGGGAAGGAGCGGAATCCGTTGGTGATGTCGAAGGCCACTTCTTCGCCGGGAGAGACACTGCCCGCCAGCGCGTCAAAGATTTGCCAGAGCTGCTGCTCGTCCGCGCCGATGGGAATCTCGCGGGTTATCACTTCGGTGCCTGCCGGAACTTCTTTGAGAAATTCCGGCAGGGTTTTGGTTTTGACTTCATCGGTCACAAACACGATGACCTGAGTGGGACGAAGGAAAGCGCAGGACGCGATGGGTGAAAAACTGGTCAGGCAATCCTGGCCCTGATAGATATATCGAGTGGGCTGGTACTTCCCCGCGCCCAAAAAGGTCAGCAACTTCATGATTAATCTTCCTCCAGTTCTATGATCATCCAGCCAAAGGGCGCAGAAAGCCGGCTTACCTGGCGGCCTTGCGCATCGGTCTTGGTTGACATGGCTGTGCGCCGCGATTTGGGGAAAGCGTCGCCGCGCTGGCGGCGGCTGTTTCCGGCGCGGTTGAGGCGATATTGGCTGACGATGGCTTCAAAGAAACCTTCATCCCTTTTGAGATGGGTCCAGAAAGTTTTTCCGTCCCAGCCGCTGCCCCAGCCCACCTGCACCAGGGCCTGGTTGGCGCCCAGGTTGGCGTTTTGCAGCTGGCGGTAGAAGGCGGCAATTTTATCGGCGCCTTCCAAATCCACATGGGTAAACCATTCCTGCAGCTCCGCGATGCGTGCCAGGCTGTGTTTTTGCGCGCGGGGGAGCAGTTCTTCCAGCCAGCGTTTGCGGTTGTTGAAGCCCAAAACGCGGTTGGCCGCTTCGCTGAAGAGGGTATCATCCACGCGCAGGCTGCCAGTGAACACCTGGTTGGGGCGAATGGCTTCCAATTCGATGGGCGATCCGCTGGCTCGCGGGGTAACCACCTGGGCGTTGACCACAATCAGGCAGTCGTCCGGGCGCGCTTCGGTAAAGCTGTCGCTGACCTGCAGGGCGCGCAGCAGGTCTTTGTTGGGGTTGGGCCCAAACAGGTTGTGCTCCAGGTTTTGCCCGGCCCACTGGCGGGAATTGTTGAGCGCAGAGCGGTCGAGGCGCGGTTTAACCTCGTCCCAGCCGGTCCAGGCCAGGGCGGTGCGCAGGGCGCCTTTGAGCGAGGAACCGGGAATGAAAGGCCGGTCGAAGGGGTCTTTGATGCAGGCTTGCAGGCGGGCATCGGTTTTGCTGGAGCGCGGCGTGCCGCGCAGAACGTAACGGAAGAAGCGCGGGTTGTCAAAATCGGCTTCGTTCAGCATCTGACCGGGCAAAGGGTAGCGTCCGTCGCGCACCACTTGCAGTTGTTTTTCCTTGGCGGCCAGGATGGCGTCTTCGTTCAACCGCCAGGTGAGTTTTTCGTAGAGCATGAAGTCGAAGCCCATGCGCAGTTCCTGGCCTGCGCCGATATGCACCGGCGAGAGGGTGGAAAGTTTTAATCGGTAGTTAGCCATATTCGCATTATCTCCCTTCGCCGTTCAGGCTGACGGCCAGGGCCAGCCCGCTGCGCCACACGGGGTGGCCAAGCGGCTGGCTGCCGTTGTAATCGGGCTGGGTGTCGACAACGCGGCCGGGCGCCAGGCGCGGCAGCCCGCCAAAGACGGAGCCTTCGGCCAGCAGGTTGACCGCGCGGCGGCGTTCGGCTTTTTTGCCGGGAGACTGCGCCCAGCCGCCCACGTTCTCAAGGGTATAGGCGGCCTGCTCAGACTGCAGGGCGCTGATCTCGTCTGCGCGGGGCAGGTAGCGGCTGAGGGTTACCCACGGCTGGCCGGGGGTGTGGGGCAGCTCCACCTGCCCGGCAGGCTGGATGCTGGCGGCGCCAAACCCGCTGCTGCGCTCGCCGCCCAGGCCGGAATCGCCCAGGTCGGCCAGCAGCGCGGCCAAGTCGGCGCGCAGGGCGGGGTCTTCGCTTAACCAGCGCAGGCCAAACCACAGGCCGCAGCCTTCAGCGAAGAGCGTCTGGCCGGTGAAATACAGGGTCGACTGGTTGGTGTCGCGCTGGATGGTGACGCGCGGGCGCTGCTCCACGGTCCATAATTCCGCGCCGTCTTTGCGCAGGGCGGCGGGCAGGCGCGGGGCGTCTTCCGCGGCGCACAGCAGGCGGCCTTCGTTTAATTTGAGGCAGTTCTCATAGAGCGTTTGGCTGAGCGCCTCGCCGTTTATCACGCGGCGAAACAGCGCTTCGGAGAGGAAACGCACTTTTTTGATGGATTTAACATCCACCCTGTCCGGTTTCGCGGCGCTGTTCTTGAGCGAGAGCGGCGCGGGGTAAAAGCGCACTTCTCCCGCGCGCGGAAAGGCCGAAGACAGGGCGAAGGACGGCTGCTCCCCCAGGAAGGGCCGCACCCAGGCGTCCACGGCCGCGCCGCCGCGCAAGGCAGCCAGGCGCGAGACCAGCGCGGCGAAGAGGCTGTCGGAGGTTAAGGTTTCGGCGGATTCTTCCTGTCCCATGCCGTGGCGGCCAAAATGGAAGCTCCTGCCGGAAATGTTCCAGAGTTCAATTTGCATGCCATCACTCCTGGATGGTTTCGCGGATCCACCCTTGCAGATCGTCGAATTGGTCGGCCAGCTCCTGCACAGAAGCGACCGTTTTGTATTCCTTCTTCAGGCTGTAATTGCGGCTGCCGCGCGCCGAGACTTTGACGTTTTTGAATTTGACTTTGCCGCTGCCACGCGAGCCGGAACCGCCCAGATAATCGTCTTCGACCAGCAGCAAGCCGTCCAGCACGGTTTTGAGGCGCTGCACATCGGCGTCTTCGTAGATGCTGAAGACCAGTTCGGCCGGGCCAAATTCCGCGCCGGCGGGCACGCGCTCAATGTTGCGCGGTGAGGCGGCGCTGGTTACGCGGTCGATGGCGACTTCGGTTTTAAGTTCACTGTAGGCCGCGTCTGTGTGGGCTTTTTCCAGCTTTTCGGCGGAGTCCTCGGACAGGAAGGTGTCGCGCACAACCAGCAGGGTAGGGCCTGTGGCTTCGACTTCGCCCGGCACACCAAAGATGTGGCAGACCAAGCAACCACCATCTTTGTTATATTCTTGAGCGGTTTTACAAGTGTGAATGCTCACCTGGCCAATGCGGTTATTCTGCTGCAGGCCGAGCGATTTTTCAAGCTGGGAGCGCATCTTACCGCGCAGGCTGGAGCCGGGAATGTAAGGCTTTTGGGTCAACACATCGCGGATGACCGGGTTATCCACGCCGCCAATCTCCATCCCTTCCGAAGAACCGCCAATATGCAAACCGGTTACCGCTTCAATGGTTGCTTCAATGAAAACACGTCCGCAGAGTTGTACTTTTTTATCCGACATAGTTTCCTCCCAGTTTAGTTACGTCCGCCCTTGGCGCGGTGGTAAGCGAGAATGGCTTCAAACAGGTCCATGAAGCGCTCAAAACGCTGGTCCTTTTCTTCATCGCTGGCAGCGTTGGAGACCAGGGTTATGGCCTCGGAAAGCACAGATTGTAAATCCTTCATTTGTGGGGTGCGCGCGGTCTGGTAAGCCAGCTTGGGTTTCAGCATATTCAGGCGGCGCAGCGCATCGGCGCGGTTCATTCCCCACAGCGATTCGATCTGGCGCACTTCGGTGAAGATGTTGCGAATCTGCGCGCGGGTCAAGCTGGCTTTGACCAGCTTGTCGGCGGTCTCGCTGGCAAACTGGACCAGTTTTTCTCCGGTTTCATCGGCTGTCATGATTTGTTGTACGCTCATTGGTTACCCTCCAAAGTTTATGTTTAATTTCTCTCTACCATTGGCGTTCAATAGCCCATTGAGTATCGAGATCAGTTTATGGATTACCGTCTCATTTTTGATTCTGCTTTTTTGATTACCAACCATTGATATGATGTCCTCGTTATTCAATCTGCTTTCAAATGCGTACTCGGCTGCAAAGTAAATCCTTATCAATGAATCAATGAATTTGTAGAAAATATAATTGGGGTTGTGTTGTATATAGCCAACATTCTCTCCCCAATACAATTGGTCATCATCAATCCATTTCTCCTTTACTTTGTATGTTTCACAGTTAAATTCGATATTATCCCAGTTGTCATTCCAAGCTATTCTGCATAATGAGTTTCGTGTGTTTCTGGCGAATTGTGGCGTGTTTGTATTAATTCCTTGCATCCTATGGATCTCATCTTTTTCTAATGAGTCTATGATTCTTTTTAATACAATGGAAATATCTTGAATCACGAATTCATCTCTCGGATCTTCAACTTCATTGTTTTCAGTTTCTACAGATTCTGCATCAAGGCCTATTTTCTGTTCATCTAATGAGATTTGATTCTCATACGTAAGTTCACTGATATTAAAGGATAAGCCGTTGATAGCTGGTTCAATAATCTCAACCACCTTTTCTTTGGCATTGCTTATTTCTTCACTCTTAATGTTGACGACTGGTAACATATCGTCCATATCGGGTTTGGCTTGATTGTTTGATGGAATAATTTGTTCTATAAAATACTCCAGTGCTCGGAAATTTGTTAATAGATTTTGTATATCAGGGTTAGAAATAATCCAATCCTTTATAGTTTGAAATGGATTGGAATCAGCAAATTTATAGACATCAAAAAAGACGCTATTTTCATTTATTCTTGTTTGCAAAAGTTGATCTATCTGTGTTGTCGTGAGAGGTTTAATTATCATTGGATAATACTCATCGATACCAGTTACGGATAATGGTCTGGATGTCATTATTACATTTACGTTTTCGGGAAGATATCTTAGCCATTTTTGTAATTCTTGCCCAGCAACGTCTTTATTCCTTAATTCATCAACACCATCCAATAATATTAGCCAGCGAGTACCAGGCATATCGGTAAATGCAGAAAGATTTGTAAATGTGTTTTTACTTTTAGCGAGAAATGAATTTATCAAACCGCAGATCTGATTTTCGAAATCCGAAATAGAAGAAAAACTTGTTCTCAAGCTAAAGTAAATTGGAATAGGGCTCTTTGCTTCTATCTCTATTTCCTTTTCAATAGATTTAACGATGTAATCATCATTTTCCTTATTTTTATCAATGCTTTGTCCGTATTCATTTACTTGTGTAATCCAATTTGATGCTTGCTCAGCTAATTTATATGCGATTCGATGGAGCAAGATCGATTTTCCTTCTCCCCTTCCACCAATTATTACCTGGACTTTATGCCTTTTTATGTTATCCAAAATAGCTTGAATCGAATCAACTTTTTCTTCATGCTTTTCAAATCCCGGATTAATATATGGCTGAATATCCATGAACCTTTGGAAGTCTCCAGTAAGATGATGCTTGACGATTTTCCCCCAATCGTCTTTTGAAAAATATTCAATTTTTGATCTCGATAGTAAATACCTTTCTTGATCTTTTGCTACCAAGACGGTTGAAGAATTTTTGCGAATAAAGGAATCACCGACTTTGTATTTTCCGGATTGAGGACTCTTCTTTAAGCAGAAATGAGTTTCGGTAGGAGTAGGTTCTATAGTCAGATAACTAACAAATTTTCTATTATTGTCCTTTGGATCGATTACATACCCATACTCGAATGTAAAATCTGGAATATCGGGAGATATCCAAGTAGTAAAGCAATTTCGAAATTCATCTTCAAAGCCTTGAGTCATCATTGATCCAAAATCCACCTTTGGATTATTCCAACCCTTTGGTTGCTTGCTTGGAAATTTATCCCGAATATCCAATATTTCCTTTGTGTCATCTTTGACACCAAATAATATCCAACATACTTTGCCGATTCTTCTCGCAACATTTGAAAATGCAATGACATGCTTAATGAACTTAGCAAGTTGTTCCTCGTCTTTAAGGTTGTAATAAACTTCCTTGAAATCCAGACGTGGTCCTTCCGTCCATCTGTTTACCTTGTCCAGGAAGAAATTTGAGTCAAAATTGCGAGAAGAATCTTCAGGCATTTTTACTCCTTTGTTTTTCTTAATTCTAATTGCGCCCAACGGGCGGCTTTGCCCCATTGCAAGATATTGGCATACAGGTCGCTGCTGGCTTGCTGGTGGATGTGCTTCAGTTTCTCCTCCAGCTCGCCGGAAGACCGTTCGATCATGCGGGTAAGCTGGTAATCGCCGATCCACATCCAGGGTCCCCAGACGCGTTTGTCGTTGGGCCGTTCCTGGCGCCGCTTTTGCTCCTGGCTGGCCAATCCCTGCAAGACCTGCAGCAAGGCCCGGGGAGCCTGCTGGTTGTTTTGGGGGTCAGAGACTTCGACCAGCAGCTTTTGTTTGGCGGCCAGTTCTTTGAACTGCGGCCACTTCCAGTTTTCGCCGAGGAAGTGGAAGGCGTTTTTGCCATCCACGCGCTTGGCGCCGTCGTCCAGAGCGCGGCCGGCGTCCTGCGCGGCCTGGTGAATAGGGTATTTGCCGTGGATGAAGGCCATGCCGCCGGAGATGTGCAGGTCGGGGTTGCCGCCGGTGTACTTGCCAAAATCTTCGACAATGCGCAGGGCCAGACCCGGCACCTGGTCCCAGGGCGCGATGAGGAACACGTCGTCGCCGCCAGCGTAAACGGCGTAAATATCATCGGACTCTTGCTCGCAAATTTGCTTAATCCAGCCTTCAAAGAAGAGCGAGAGCTGGAACGACAGGGTGGAGACGCGCGCCAGGCTGGCGATGCTCTGACCGCCTTCGCCAAAGCCATTTTTGAAAATATTGCCGAGACCATCCACGTCCATGCGCAGCACGCCCAGGCGTTTAATTCCATTGGATCGCTTCTGTAATTCATCGAAGGCGACGGCGTCTCCCTGCTGGTCCACCGGCACACGGTTGACGGTGTAGCGCAGTCCGCGCGCCGCCGGCAGGTTCTGAAGGCGCGGCCAGGGTTGGGCGGGCTGCGGATCGTTGAGCGCCCAGATCATGGCGTAATCGGCGTCTTTGAGGCGCTGCATATTCCCGTTGGGAAATGCCAGACTGAGGCCGAAGGCGGCCAGGGCGTCCAGCGCGGACCCGCTGCGGGTGTCTTTGGGCTGGCCGATTCCCAGGATCACGTATGGGGCGTTGGGCAGCTTTTTGCCCAATTCATCGTAGAAGGAGGCGCACAATTTGCAAATGCGGTTGGATGAATTCGGTTCCACCTCATCTGTAATCGGTTGTAGATCGTTGCGCTCCACGCCACATACACTGCAGGTGTCTTCTTGATTGCCGCCGTGCGCCTGTGGCTCAAAGATTTTGTGGTAGAAATCCTCGCCCAGTTCGCTGTAGCGCCGCTGCTTGGCAGATGCCAGCTTGCGGTGCATCGCGTCCCAATGCTGGGGGAACTGCCCCACCTTGAAGCCGGTGAAAGGTACGCTCACTGCTTCCAGGGCCAGATATAAGGATGTGCCGTGATGCTCCAGCAGGCGGGTGGTCACGTCGCGGCGTAGCTCGGACAGCTTCTCCAGCGCAGAAACGGGGGCCAGCAGATAGAAATGCCCGCCGCCGGAGTAAATCACGTTGGTGTAAGGCATGCCCAGCGCGTTCAACACGTAGCGCAGCACCGCTTCGGTGAGCAGCTGCAGGTAAAAAGACCGTCCGCGCAGGGTTTTGGCGGCGCGCTGCGCTGAGAGGGTGTAGATGAAGTCTTGAATCCCGGAGATGTCTCCGCCTACCAGCAGCGCGGCCGGTTGCTCGAGCAGGGGATTGTCCTTTTTATCGCGGAAATTGCGTGTGACCGCGTCCAATTGCTGGTTGATGAGGGCGGGTTCCCAATCGGCCAGGCAGGCGGCCAGGGCGGCCGTCATGCGCGAATGGTCATACAGCGACACGTCTGGCAGTGAATAGTAATACGCAGACGGAACGCTCCAGGCGCAGCGCTGCAGGCTGGAAAGCAGATGCTCGAGGTACGCCCACCTGGAGCCGGAAAGGGATTCCTGCGCGTATTTAACTTCTTCCTTAATCAAATCCGCCAGCTGCTTGTACCCATTGCGCTGCAGGCTCTCGGCCTGGGGCGCAGCGGCGAAGAGCGTATTTTCTTCCAGGGCCAACGCTTTGAGTGGAAGGAAATGTGCAGCCTGTTTTTTCCGATTTTTGTCGAGGGAGACACGGTCGAAAATGGAAACCAGCTGCATGGGGTATTTCTTCTGTGCTTCCTCATCAATGTCGCTGCGCTCACCAGCAGAGAGCTTATCCGCCAGGGCAATGAGCTGGCTCAACGCCTGGTCTGCTTGCGCGGCTTGGGGATTATGGTGATAGGCGGCAGGTAAGACTGCCTCACGCCAGTTTTCGGGCAGGTTTTCCCAGATAAAATCCGCGGAGAAGGCGGCGTGCGTCTTCAGAGCATCGGTTCTAAAACGCTCCGGTTTCTTCCAGGGATCTGGTTGAGAGCGCTGAATCAGTTTGCCGATATCATGCAGCAAACCACCCAGCGCGGCAAAAAAGACTCTATCTTGCATGAACCCTCCTGTTCGATAAAAATGGCTGGCAGCCGGCGCACCCCCTTCAGTCCCCCTGGCTGTGCCCCGACGGCCAGCAGTTTCAGTTTACAATGACCGCATGGGTTTGTCATGCGGGTTTTCCCCTATTTGCGTGGAGAAAAAGTATTGCAATAACGCGATCAGTTGTGTGCGGGTGATCTTCTCCACCTGCCAGTGCTCTTCGGCTTTGGCATACGCGGCGCGAAGCTGCTGTTCCACAGTGCGTGGAGAAACCACCAGGCGCTCAGCGATTTCCTGATCGCTTAACCCTTCCAAAGCCAGCAGGCGCACTACACGCTGCTCCGCGGGGGTGAGCAGGCTGAGCACAAAGATACGCGCTTCGTCGTAGCGCTCGCGCAAGCGCAGGTGGGCGACCTGGTCGAGGGCGGCGTAAGGATCTTGTATGCCGGATAAGTTAGTTAAAACGGGTGAAAGGCTGCTCCAAGGGATCACGGGAATGGGCACCAGACGCACGTCGTCACCCGGTTGAGGGTGCAGGCGTTTGCTTTCTAAGAACTTACCCGCTGAAAAGAGGTGCCACAGTCGGTCGCGCTCGTCGAAAAGCAATTGGGCGGCAGACATGCCATACACGGCCATGGTTTTGCGCCCACCAGCGATGCAGACATGCACGATATGGTTGGCTTGCTTTTCCTGCCAGATGAGCAGGTAGAGCAGACGGAAGAAAGCTTCCACTGATTCGGATGAGTCGATGTCCGGATAGGGATGCCCCTGCAGGTTAGCAATTGCGTGAAAATGGATTTTGTAGATGCTTGAAGAATTGGCGAATTCTTCCCTGAGCGTTTCTGTGGCCTGATCGATGCGCTTATCCCCGCCAATGGTGTGAAGGATATGGAGGGAATCGATAGAAATTCCCTGGCGGGTGATCAGGTCTACAAAAGCCGTAACGACTTGCGGCTCAGTCCCTAAGGTGGAGAAAAGTGTGGCGTTGCTCTGGTGCATCCCCCTGAGATTAGGCATTTGTTCTCTCCCTTTTTTTTCTACGCCAAGTAATTATAGCGTTCTGGGGAAAGAATTGTAAATATTTTCAGATCGATTCATCTGAAATTAATGAATTTTTTATAGTTTAGTTCATCTTTTGGAATTGATCTACGGATGATTGGCCTGCTCCCCAAATAGCGGACGGAGCATCTCCGGAAGATCGCCAACGTAGGTGAAAACCAGGCGCTGACCGGCGCGGGTGACGGCCATGTAGATTTTGCGGGTATTTTCCCGGATGAGGGATTCGCGTTCTTCATCGGACAGTCGCAGGGATTGCTCTTCTTCAAAAAGATCGCGCAACCCTACCAGAAATACAATTGGGCTTTCGAGGCCCGCACCGGCATTGAGGGTGGTAACGCGCACGTAATTTCCGGGGTAAGTTTGCTTTGCGTCCATGGCGGCGTCTTTTCCTACACGGCGGTTGATAGCCTCAATGAGCGATTTGGCTCCCTGCCCGTTGGCGTGCAGCAAGAGCAGGTGCTGGCGCTGACAACCATTTTTCAACAGCGCATGCACTTCATTGACTACCCTGGCGATTTCATCCTGGGCACTTTGAAGGGGAATGATGATCGGTGTGGCGCCGTTGGGCATATTCAGCAGGTCGGGGGTGAGAATGTCTTCATCATGGTCATCCGGCAGGCGCGTTCGGTAGAACAGGGTGGCAAAGCGCATGATCTCGTAGGTGGTGCGGTAGCTGCGCTGTAAAGCATGGGTATGCCCACGTGCTTGCAGGCCCAAGGATCGCCACGAGGCTTTGCGCCCCAGAAACCCTTGGGTGGGGTCGGCGACCAGGAAAAGGTGTGGGTTTTGCGGATGGAGTGATTTTTGGATGAGGCGCATCCATAAGGGAGCAAAGAATTGGGTCTCATCCACCAGAACAACATCGTATTGAGGCAGTGTAACCTTCCCTTCTTCACTCCATTTCCATAATAATTGGGGAACATCACCCCAGTCCAGCTTGTCTTCACGCGAAAGCATTTGCTGGTAGGTTTCCATAGCAGACCACACGCGCTGGCGCATTTCAACAGACAGGCCAAATCCGCGCCCGCGGCGATCAGCAGCGAGGAATTCTTCGCGGCTCATGGGCAACTGATCTTTGAGCCAGTCGATCTCGCTTTGCAGCATGGCAACGCTCACACTGGTGTTTTTCAAATGAGTCTCTTGCGCCTGCGCGATTATTCTTTTGCGTGTTTGCATGGAGATGGGAGTATTCCATTCCAAGTCTTTTGGCCAGTAACGGCGGCACCAGGCTAGAAATGTGCTCCATTCAATTCTGTGGTTGGTAGCGCCTTCCAGACGGGTGAAGCGGCTTTCCAAATCATTGGCCAGCGGGCGGTTGTGGGTCAGCACCAGGTAGCGCTTCTCCGGGTAGAGATGGTAGAGTAGGCGCAGGCGGTAAAGCAGGATTAACGTTTTGCCGCTGCCCGCCACACCGTTTATGATGTTGAGGCGTAAATCTTTACTCAGTTCCTGTCCGCCAGACTCGATTTCCAAATCCATTTTCACCGCAGTTTCCTGGCTGTAATCCAGCAGGTAATCGGTGAGACCAGCTTCCAGGCGGCGCTGGTCGAGAGTCCGTACGGTGCTGGCGGCAGGCACGACAATCTCTGGGGAGAACTGCTGGCGGATTTTCTCCAGGCAGGTTCTATCCAGTGGTTGAGGAGGCAAAAAGCTCTCCCATTTTAGCCCGCTATCGGCTTGCAGAATCTCTCGTCCAGCCCACTGCGGCTCGCCTGGCAGGCGTTTTAGGCGGCTTTCCAGGACCAGCTTGCGAGGAATGTTGGGGAAAACCACCAGGGTTTCAATCGGCGAATTTTCTGGAAGACCGATGGGACGAAGAAACTGTTCGAGAACCTGCGCTTCAACGGCGCCCAAAGCCGGACGGTCTTCGTCTGCCAGCAGGAGCATTTGAGCGGCATTGCTGGTTTGCGCCGCGGAAGCGGAGCTGACCTTGACGAGCAAGGCGCGGTCTGCATTGAGGATGAAAAAATCGGGCGCTTCGGGCTGCCAGGGAGCCAAATGGGACCAGATGGTGTAATCATCGGGTAGCGATTCTAACGCACGAAAGGTTTTTACCACCACATAAGGCAGCGTATTGGAAATATTATTGGGCAGGATGTAGGCCATACCTTAAACCAACGAACCTTCCGGCAAAGAGATTTGCAGGCAGCTATCGATCAGACTTCGCATCAAGGCCAGGGTCTCGGCCTGCTGCGGATCGTATTGATCGGCTGCGAGCATGTGGTGGCTGCCCACCAGAATCAGCTTGGTGCGTGGGCGGGTGGCAGCCACGTTCAGGCGTTGTGGTTGGAAAAGAAAGTCGGCCATTTGGGCGGCAAACACCGGGCTGGCCGTTGTAAAGGAAACCAGCACCACCTCCCGTTCCTGCCCCTGCATGCGTTCAACCGTATCCACGGCAAGGCGCTTCCAGGGCCTGGATTCCTGACCCATGATGCGCCGTAGGATACTGCGGATTAAGCGGCTCTGCGCGCGGTAGGGCACCACAACGCCAATCTCGTCTGCAGAAACACCGTGTTCCAGCAAGGCGAGGATCAATTCCACCACGACCTCGGCCTCTTGCCGGCTGCGGGTGGTGGTATTTTTGTGGCCCAGGTCGAGAAAAACGGCAGGAGCGGAGGGATCGAGGACAAAGTCCCAACGGGATGCCTGGCTGGAAAGCCGCAAGCGCCGTTTGGCCGCCTCCGCGCTGGGTTGGAGCTGCGCGCTGTAAAACGTGCGACTGGGCCATTCGGTTAGCACATCATTGAGACGGTAGGTGATATTGAGCATGCTGTCGTTGCCCCTGCCGGAAAGGTAGGCAAAGATGGAGGTTTGCTGTGCTTCTTTGACGGAGAAAATATTGACCGGAGGGAGCTGGTTTTCATCACCGATAAAGATGTACTTATCCCCCGCCAGCATGCCCATGATGGCCAGCGGCAGAGTAACTTGAGAAGCTTCATCGAACAAAACGACATCAAATTCAACATTGGAAAGCCGGTTGGTTCGCAGCGCGAAGGGGGTGGCGCCGATGACGTAGCCGCCAGTCAGATCACCGAAATGAGACTGGTCAAAGTTTTTGAAGTTGGGGACATCGAGATCGCCCGCGACGGTTTCCTGACCGATTTTGCACACCGGGATGGAATCGTCCACTTGGGGAATTTTGTTCAGCGCATTGTGAATGGCGCGGTGGGTGAGGGCGGTGACCAACACACGCTGGCCGTCGGCGACCAGCAGCCTGGCCAGGTGCGCCAGCATGAGGGTTTTGCCAGTTCCGGGCGGTCCTTGAATGAGATGCAGTAAATCAGTGGCATAGGCCTGCGCGACCGCGTCTACCTGACTATCGTTTAACCCGGCCTGGGCGGCTTCTTGCATGGCACGCTCGTAGCGGGCGTAATCAATTTTGGGCATCAGCGATCCCTTAAGCAGGGCGAGAATGACGCTGCGGCCGCGGTTGGAATCGGAAACCGTGTCCAGCGCCTCGAGATAGAAGTGGCTGGCGTCGAACCAATCCTGGTCGGCGATCCAATTGTAGGGATTGGCGGAGAGGAAGTAATGATTGCCATGAATAATGCTGACATCCAGTTCAGTCTCATCGTCGTACTGCAATTCAACGTGCAGGGCGTTTGGGTCTTTGGGGTTACCCTGGTGCAAGACCAACAGATCTCCCTCGCGGAAGCGCGAATCGTTGGTGACACAGCTCAGGCGCACCATATTTCCTTCGATGCGCTCGATGTTCAGGCCTTCAATGGCCCACCCTTTGGCTACCCGTTCTGAAAGCGGGTGTGACCACTGCTGGTCGAGGGCGGCAAACTGCTTTTGCGCTTCGGCCTGCACAAGGGATCGTAATCGAAAGATCAGGTCTTCGGTGGAGGGCATTGGGTTCCTAAAAAATGATCACTTTCTGCTGTAATCCACGAGATTTTTATCTCAGGAGGATGTACCCCATTTCAGAATAGGTGTTTCGTGTGAGTTATTGAATAACCTGTTTTCAGCGAACTGAATAAGACCAGCGGATGGACAATGGCCATATATTGTTGATGCCATTTTGAAAAGGCCTTTGGCGGAAGAGTTCTTGATGCGTTGGGGTGTGAACAAAATAGTTTCATATTCTTACAATAATCAGAGCAAAAATTATTCAGAAAATAAAACGGTCATTGACTGGTTTATCTGACGAAAAAGTGGTCAACAAGGATGCTGCTGGTTATAGAAAAAGAAACTGATTAAGAGAGTTTGAATTTCAAAGCCTTTTTGGGGATTACGGAATAATGATAAATCTTGTCTCTTTGATAGCTTAGTGACTTTACCACATTCGGAAAGGTTTCATAAAAATCTCGTTTACTCATCGCAAAAGAACCTTCTGGAGTAATAACGCAAAATTCATCATCCCAATTCAGCGGCTCAATTATCTCGGCTTTAAAACATAATCTATAATACGGGTAAATTTCTTTGTATCCAAAAGAACTTCTAGATTCTTGGTTGGGTCTATTTTGCATGGTGTCCGATTTCTTTACCTGTCGGCTATATGCAGTTTCCTTTATATCTTTTGGGAATGAATAGTGAAAGGTTTGCGGATTGCGGCTTTGTTTTAATGGTTGACCATTAACTAGATTTAGAAATTCATCCCAAATTGGTTCGTATAATTGTTGAAATATCTCGTAAAAAAAAGCAATTACGGTTGGATCACCGCCGTACGACTGCCAATCAATTTTTGGAATATAGAAGTAGTTACATGGGTGGATATTGCGTGCTGTTCGCCAGAGCAGTTCTTTACGATCCCAATATTCATAATCCGTTCGTCGGTCTTTTACGTCAAAGATATGGGCTACATGCCACCCAGACTGGCTGATGTTCGTTGGTAATTGAACTTGAAACATATGACAGGGAATTCTATTGATGAGGGCTGAGAATGATGGGTTCTCATGGAGTTTATTTGTAAATAATTGATAATGTATCCACCATGCGGGCGCATTGTCTGTGGCGCGAAGTTGATACCCTTTACTGTTTTGGACAGTAACTCCACGTTCCAAGCCCCGGACCATTCGAATAAGAAAGACTGGATTTTCAGAGCCAAGATAATAATCACAAAAGGCACGATGAAAATCTTTAATTGCTTGATAATTTATATGAACCTGTTGAGCCCATTGCTCATAGAATTCTTGCAATGAGCCATTGAAGCGTGTTGGAGCCTGGAGTATTGATTTTGTCATTGAAAAATTTACCCCTCTTATTGCTATAGGAAAAATCTGCGTTAAACGAAGTTGTAACTATTGCTTTTGATATAGTGAACTTCTGCTTGGCCGAAGTGGTAACTTTTTTTTGAGATACGGCCTCCTCAGTTTTTCATCACCAATTCTGTCTACGCTTTTATTATACTGATCAAATCACGTTTTCCTCACAAACGTGGGGGTGAACCTTTATTCATTAAAATAATCGCTGCTCAATTCGACGACTACTCCGTTTATTTGAATGAAAAGAGCAATCATGGATTTTCTACCCATCCAACAGGAGACAGGTTCTTCGCAATAATAAAAGCCGATTTCTCTGCAAGATTAACCAGAACCACATCATTTCCAGGTGGATCTTTCTGGTAATTAGCCGCTATAACGAGACTCTTTCCATCTTTTGACCAGATGGGGTAAGGGAAGGTTGTGTAATAATCCGGTTCAAAGCCCGCGAGGATGCAGGTATTCGTGATCATACCTGTTTTTGTATCAAGAAACGCAAGCGAGAACTCTTCTGTTTCATATGATAGCAACCGGAAAGCAACGGTTTTATTATCTGGTGACCACGAATAAAATTCAGCAGTGTAATTCCTTTTTCCTTCGAGCGGATTCATCTGCGTAATGACTTCCGGTATTCCGTCCGGACTTACGATATAAAACTCTCGATTGACCAAGAGCAACAAGTGTGAGCCATCTAACGACCAGTATGGCCCCTCGCCACTCCAATATGGATTGTCAAACTCGGCTAACACTGCTTTTTCTGGAATTCCATAAAGGATAAACCCTTGATAACCCCCTGATGGTGAATTTTCCAGGCTACCAGGATATACCACCCGTGATAGCGATGGATTATATACAGTGGTACCCATATAAGGCCAGTTCACGTTGGTGTTACCAATATCAATGTTCGGGTAATTGGGTTCTAAAATTTTCTCTTTATTTTCAAGTGGGTTTAAGATAGTAATCGCTCTTGGGTACTTTACAAATCCAGGCACATCGATCACCGCCATCACAATTATGAGATGCTGGTTATCGATCCAACCGTCGATTGATCCCCAATTCTGTTTCCATGGCAGTTTTCTAATTATTTTCCCGTCGGACCCATAAACCTCTAATTGGTTTTCATCCCAATTTTTGTAAGCATACATGCTTCGATCTGGGGATACAGATAGATACGAGTAATTTCTTCCAGGAATTTCTGTTGCCTTTCCAGATGAAAGGTCAAAGAAAGAGTAAACCCTCTCGTCTTGGGGCGGAAGCGTTTCAAACACAATTTTTCCTGTGTATGGATGTTGTTTTGGAAGCTCGGGCTTCACGCTGATGCAGTTTTGAATAACACCAGTATTGAAGTCAGGTGTAAGAGTTGGAGATAAGTAAGGTGTTATTGCGGTTGATCTTGTTTCTGAAAAAGAGCCTGAATTTTCACTTGATTTTGGTATCTCGGTTGGCAGATTGGTTGGTCTGGGCGCTGGCGTGTTTTGTGGAGCGAGTGGAACGCATCCGCTGACGAGGAGAAGGATAATGGTGATGAGGGTGAATTTGCGATTCATGTTGAGATTTACTGAACATTCCCCCATAAATGATGATATGAATTAATAATATAGCAAAATTATAAATAGATGGCTCACAGATGAGATTAGCCTTACATTGCCCTTCAGGGATTCTTGCATCCCTGTCACGTGCGCACGGCGATGAGGGGCTGAGCTTCTTGACCATTGTATCCGGGCTGTTTACGGCCAGATTTTTCACGCCTTTATTGACATCCCCTCAATGTGGGGTATAATTATTTCCGCTACGATGGCGTGGCTCACTAGCTCAACTGGCAGAGCAACTGACTCTTAATCAGTGGGTTCAGGGTTCGAGTCCCTGGTGAGTCACCATTTTTATTTAATGGGTTCAGGGTCCCCTGCGGGGATGATATCCGAGTCCCTGGTGAGTCACCATTTTCTTTTAACTTCCCATCACACAAACATCGGTATAAACGGCGGGTTATCCATCCCGCGACCGTGCAGCCAGCGTTCTGCGCCGATTTCGCACAAGATCTGGCATCCTTGCTGCCAGTGTTGCTCATCCCCTGTCGCGTTGGCCAGGGCGAGCAGGACGGCGGCTTTTTCCAGTTTGCGCTCGCTGTGATTGACCAGGTCCAGGCTTTGGCGCAGCAGGGTTTCTTTTTCTCCGGGGGGAGATAAGAAGGCCAGGCAGCGCAGGTTGAGCTGCAGGAGCAGTTGGGTGTCCATTTGTTGGCACCAGGCGATCATGCCTTTGGCCATGTCCAGCGCTTTATCGTGATCTCCGAGGGCGTGATGGCACAGCGCCAGCCACAGAAAGTCCAGGCCGTAGCCGTCGCGCGAGCCGTGGTTTTCGTAGTAAATGTTGCTGGAGGTCAGCGCTTCAATGGCTTGTTGGTATTCCCCAAAATAATACAAAATGGTACCCAGGTTTCTACGGCCGCGGTGGCCCTCTGAGATGAAGTTAATTTTTTGGGCGTGGGTGATGTGCTGGCGGGTGAGACGCAGGGCTTCGTCCAGGCTGCCGCGGGCGAAATGCACCAGTCCCAGGTTGCCGATATCGTAGGTGATGAGCTGCTGGGAGCCCGTTTTTTTGTAGTAGTCAATGGTGGCTTGCAGGGTTTCTTCGGCCAAGGGCAGCTCGCCCATGCTCCAATACACCAGTCCCAGGTTGCTTTTTAAGGATTCGGCGTTGAAGTGGTCTTCGGCTTCTCGGTAAAGCTGCATGGCCTGCTTCAGGTCGGCGACAGCGGCGGGGTAGCGCGCTTTGGCCCACAGTAAGGTGGAGCGATGGGTCACCAGATCGGCGGTTAGGGTTTTATCGCGGCTGCCTTCTTGCTGGTCGAGCCAGACCATATCTTCCAACAGGCTTAGGGCCTGGTCCCATTTCCCGCGCTCGCGCAGGCGGTCTATCTGGCATTGGTTCATCAGCAGCCAGGCCTGGGTCATGTGGGGGGGAATGGATACGGCAGGATCGCCGGCCAGGTAAGCGGAGCTTGCGTGTTCAAAGTGTTCATCCGCTTTGTCTGGTTGGCCAGTGGAGCGCAAGCAGTAAAAAAATACCCGGCTGGCGCGCGCTGAGAGCCTGGGCGGCGCGGCGGGTGTGGCCAGGACTTCCTGGCAGAGGGCGATTGCCGGTTCAAAATGACCGCTGAAAAATTCAACATCCGCGAGGGCGCATTGGTACTCACAGCGCTGTTCGGTGTGTCCGGCGGGGGTGTTTTTGAGGGCAAAGCGCAGGTGGGGTTCCCACAGGTAGCCCATTCCCCAGCGCAGCGGCAGGGGGTGCAGCGTTGAGATGAATTCCAGGGCGCGCTGGGTGAGGGCGGGGTAGCGGTGCGTCTCTTTGAGGAGGGTCAGAAAGCTGGCCAGGTGGGCGCGCACATCGGCCAGCGGCGCGCTTTGAAGGTACTGGATCGACCGTTCCAATCGCTGCGCCAGCAAGTTTGGGTAATTGGCCTGCCAGTATTGGGATTCGCTAGCCGGATTGCGTGCGCTCATCGGTGCTATCCCCCGACCACAGGTTAAGGATGTCGGTTTGCAGGAAGGTGACGGTCAGGCGGTGCAGGCGGTAGAGCGTAGGCTCGTGATCGGTGTTGGTTTCCAGCAGCGAGAAGGCATCCAGTTCTTGCATGGCGGTGTAGAAGTCCTGCTGGCTTTGCCCGCTCATGATCGATAGGAATTCCAGGTCTTCCCCTTCGGGGTTGGCGGCTAAAAAAGAGAGCAAGAGCTGTTTGGCAGGTTCGCGCAGCGACTGCCAGGTTTTCCAGTAGAGGAAACGGTACAGGCCGTCGGTGCCAGCCTGGGCGCTGCGAAAGCCGGCCAATATTTCATTAAGGGAGTGCAGTTTGAGCTGCGCAGCGACCAGTTTGATCGCCAGCGGCAGGCCGCCGATCACCCGGTAGAGTTCCGCAAAGTCGCGGCTGGCCAGGCTGCCCGGCTGGCCGCGGCGGGTCATTTCCGCGCTGATCAGTTCATACGCCGATTGCACCGGAAGCTCTTGAATGGGCAGGGTGTGAACGAAGGGATATTGGCGCAGGGTCTGGCGAGTGGTGATGAGAAAGCGGCTGCTGCCGGCCATGCGGGCCAGGGCGGGGATGAGCTGCTGGTATTCTTCGATGGTTTCCAGGTTGTCCACCACCACCAGGCAGCGATTCTGGAAGAGGGCGGCGCGTAGTCCTTCCAGGCGCTCTTGCACGGGCTTGCCGGCCAGGGCTGCCAGGCCCATCTGCTCGGCCAGGCGTGCGCTGATATCTTCCAGTGTGGCGCTGGCATCCGGCGAGCGGGTGAGCTGCCCGTCTTCAGCCAGCAGCGTCTGGCGCGCGCTGACCCACAACACTTTTTGCCATAAGGCGACATTTTCGGGCAGGGACACAAAGGCGCGCGCCACGGCAGTTTTTCCGATGCCGCCCATGCCCTCCAGGCTGACCATGCGCGGGCCTTCCGGGTCTTTGAACAGGCGCAGCAGCAGGCTGGTGTAACTTTGCACGCCCACCAGTTGGGTGTATTCCGGGGTGGGCAGGTGTTGGGTAACGGCAGCTACCTGGCTGTGGTTTTGCAGGGCGCGGCGGCGCAGGGTTTGGGTGAGCAGGGCCAGGCCCTGGTTGATACGCCGGCGCAGATGCTGGGGAACCACGCAGGCTGCCTGTGAGATCTCTTCCACGCTCAGGTCAATGGGGCTGAGGTAACGGTAATACAGGCAGCACCAGGCCTGCAGGTCGGAATTTTTGGTTGAAAAATCTTCAAAAATTTGTGCCAGTGTCTGCTGGCGGTTGGCGGGCAGGGCGCTTTTCAGACCTTCCACTTTTCGCATTTGAAGGTAGGTATCGGTGATGGTGTTGATGAGCAGATCTTCAATCACCAGGCGTTTTTCCTCTGGCGAGCGGATCCCTTCGACCAGCGCAAACAGCCCGCCGTGAGGCGGGTTTCCGCTGCGCAGGGCTTTGAGACTGGCTTCAATACTGGATGGCGATATCTCTGCGAGATCCATGTGTGATTTCTGTTCAGTTCCGCTTGAATTTTGGATATTTTATCCTCATTCATTATAGCTGAAAAGTGATGAAAAGCATGCAGCGCGGGCGCACTATGGCCAGTGATAACAGTGACAGAAAAGAACCGCCCAAAACGGGCGGCTCTTTTAAGAGTGTGCTTCAGGAAAGGCGCGGCTTATTCAACGCCGGCCGAGCGTTTGAGCAGCTTCCACTTCTCTTCCACCTGATGCTGCGCCGATTGCATCAGCATCTGGGCGCGTTCTTCGTCGCGGTTGACCAGCATGCGGTAGCGGGTCTCGTTGTAGGCGTATTCCGATACGGGGATGGACGGCTCTTTTGAGTCGATCTGCAGCGGATTCTTGCCTTCGGCGGCCAGGCGCGGATCAAAGCGGTACAGCGGCCATACGCCCGATTCGACGGCCAGTTTTTGTTGTTCGAGGCCTTTGTGCATGGGAATGCCGTGGGCGATACAGTGGCTGTAGGCGATGATCAGCGAGGGGCCGTTGTAGGATTCGGCTTCCTGGAAGACCTTGAGGGTGTGGCGGTCGTTGGCGCCCAGGGCGACGCGCGCCACATACACATAACCGTAGGTCATGGCGATCATGGCCAAGTCTTTCTTGGAGATCGGCTTGCCGTTGGCGGCGAACTTGGCCACCGCGCCGGTGGGGGTGGCTTTGGAGGACTGACCGCCGGTGTTGGAGTAGACTTCCGTATCCAGTACCAGCACGTTGACGTTGCGGCCAGAGGCGAGCACATGGTCGAGACCGCCGTAGCCGATGTCGTACGCCCAGCCGTCACCGCCCATGATCCATACCGATTTCTTGATCAGGTAGTCGGCGATAGAACCGAGCAGCGTCAGGCGGCGATTTCCGTCGGCAGCGCAGAGGGCTTTCAACTCGGCCACGCGGGCGCGCTGGGCCTGAATGCCGCTCTCACTGCTCTGGTCGGCGTCCAGAATGGCGTCGGCCAGCTGCGCGCCGATGGTCTCGCGCAGTTCTTTCACCAGCTCGCGGGCCTGTTCGGCCTGTTTTTCGGCGGTGAGCATAAAGCCAAAGCCAAATTCGGCGTTATCTTCAAACAGGGAGTTGGACCAGGCCGGGCCACGGCCGTCGGCGTTGATCGCCCACGGGGTGGTGGGCAGTGAGCCGCCGTAGACCGAGGAGCAGCCGGTGGCGTTGGCGATAAGGGCGCGGTCGCCAAAGAGCTGAGAGAGTAGCTTGACGTAGGGCGTCTCGCCGCAGCCGGCGCAGGCACCGGAGAACTCGAACAGCGGGCGCATGAACTGCGAGTCGCGCACCAGATTCAGGTTGAGCTTGCCGCGGTCGATCTCAGGCAGGCTGAGGAAGAAGTTCCAGTTGGCGGCTTCCTGCTCGCGAATTTCGGGCTGCGACACCATCTCCAGGGCTTTGCGCGCCGGGTTGGTTTTGTCTTTGGCCGGGCAGGCTTCCACGCACAGGCCGCAGCCGGTGCAGTCTTCGGGGGCGACCTGGATGGTGAACTCGCCACCCTCGATCAGCTTGAATTTGGCCGGGGTGTGCTTGAAGGTCACCGGGGCGTTTTGCAGGGCATCAGCGGCGTAGACCTTCTGGCGGATGGCGGCGTGCGGGCAAACCAGCGAGCATTTGCCGCACTGGATGCACAGGTCGCTGTCCCAGGCGGGGATGGTGAGGGCGATGTTGCGTTTTTCGTACTGGCTGGTGGCCGAGGGGTAAGTGCCGTCCACGCTCATGGCCGAGACGGGCAGGTCGTCGCCCTGGCGGGCGGCAATTTTGCCCAGCACGTCGGTTACATAGGCGGGGGCGTTGGCGCTCATCGCCGGGCGCAGGTGAATCTGACTGGTGACCTGGGCGGGAACCTTGACCTCGTACAGGTTTTCCAGGGCGCGGTCAACGGCGTTGAAGTTCTGTTCCACCACGGCGCGCCCGCGCTTGCCGTAAGTCTTTTCGATGCTGGTTTTAATGCGTTGGATGGCCTCTTCACGCGGCAGCACGTTGCTGATGCCGAAGAAACAGGTTTGCAGGATGGTGTTCATGCGCTGGCCCATGCCGGTTTCCTGAGCCACTTTGTAAGCGTCAATCACATAAAACTTGAGACGCTTGTCGATGATGGTCTGCTGCACTTCCTGGGGCAGGTGATCCCACACTTCTTCCGGGCCGTAGTAACTGTTGAGCAGGAAGGTGGCGCCGGGTTGGGCGTATTTGAGCACGTCATAGGTCTCAAGGAAGAAGAACTGGTGGCAGGCCACAAAGTCGGCAGTGTTCTTTTCGATCAGGTAGGGCGCGCGGATGGGGTCGGGACCAAAGCGCAGGTGCGAAACGGTGATCGAGCCGGATTTCTTGGAGTCGTACTCAAAGTAGCCCTGGGCGTAGTTGTCGGTGCCTTCACCGATGATCTTAATTGAGTTTTTGTTGGCGCCCACGGTGCCGTCGGCACCCAGGCCAAAGAAGATGCAGCGATGTGTTTTCTCGGATTGGATGTTGAAGGTTGGGTCGTAGGGCAGGCTGGTGAAGGTAACGTCGTCTTCAATGCCGATGGTGAAAGAGTTTTTGAGGGTTTCAGCGTTGAGGGCATCCAGCACGCCTTTGACCATGGCGGGGGTGAACTCTTTGCTGGAGAGGCCGAAGCGCCCGCCAACCACCAGCGGCATGCTGTCGATTTCGCCGTTGGTGAGGGCGTTGGTCAGGCCGGCGACCACATCCTGGTAGAGCGGTTCGCCCATCGCGCCGGATTCTTTGGTGCGGTCGAGGACAGCGATGCGCTGCACGCTGGCAGGCAGCACGGCCAGCAGGTGTTTCATGGAGAAGGGACGGTAAAGGGTAACCTGCACCGCGCCGACCTTTTCGCCGCGCGCTGCCAGGTATTTCACCGTCTCGGCGGCCGTTTCAGCGCCGCTGCCCATTAAAATTACCACACGCTCGGCGTCGGGGGCGCCGAAATAAGTGAAGGGCTGGTAAACGCGGCCGGTGAGTTGGGCAAATTCAGCCATCACCTCGGCTACCACGCCCGGGCAGGCAGCGTAATAGCGATTGGCGGCTTCGCGCCCCTGGAAGTAAACGTCGTAGTTTTGCAGGGTGCCGCGGATGAAAGGTTTTTCGGGGTTCAGGCCGCGCGCACGGTGGGCGATTACGTCTTCATCGCGGATCAGGGCGCGCAGGGTGTCATCGTCCAGGTATTCGATCTTGTTGACTTCATGCGAGGTGCGGAAGCCGTCAAAGAAATGCACAAAGGGAATGCGGCTGCGCAGCGCCGCGGCGGTGGAGATGAGCGCCAGGTCGTGAGACTCTTGCACCGAACTGGAAGCCATCAGGCCAAAGCCGGTAGCGCGGGTGGCCATCACGTCTGAATGGTCGCCGTAAATGGAAATAGCCTGATAAGAGAGCGCGCGCGCCGAAACGTGCATAACCATTGAAGAAAGCTCGGCGGCAATTTTGTACATATTGGGGATCATCAATAGCAGACCCTGCGAAGCGGTGAAGGTGGTGGTGAGCGCGCCGGTTTGCACCGCGCCATGCACCGCGCCAGCCGCGCCGCCTTCGGCCTGCATTTCGGCTACCGAGGGCACCGTGCCGTAGATGTTCTTACGGCCTTCTGCCGACCAGGCATCTGAAAGCTCGCCCATGCCTGAGGAGGGAGTGATAGGGTAGATGGCGATGACCTCGCTGATGCGGTACGCGGTATGGGCAGTCGCCTCGTTGGCATCCATTACTTTAATCGTCTTAGCCATTAAATTGCTCCTGAGAGGGGGGTTGGGTACAGCCAGATGGAGCGATGCGGGGGAACGCGCTCGCTCCATCTGGAAAGAAATGTCGGTGGATGAGAAGCTGCGCTTAAGCTGATTTTCCGGTCAGTTTAAGGTATTCTTGCAGGCGCTCTTTGGCGGGAATAACGCAGATGAATCCCAGGGGTTCGTCGCCGGTGTTGATAATGCCGTGCACGTCATTGGGGGCGATGTAAACCATATCGCGCGCCTGCACCGGGTATACCACGCCATTGAGGGTTACTTCGCCTTTCCCGTGCAGGAAGTAAATGCCGTGGTCGTGAACGTGCTGGTCGGGCATGGTGGAATTGCCGCCCGGCTGCACGCAGAAATAGCGGAAGACAAAGTTTTCGGCGCCGTCTTGCCCGCCAATCACTACCTTGCCGGTGGCATATTTGGCGGTATCATCGGCGGGAATTTGTTTGGGAACCGCGCCTTCCCAATTGAACTCGGTGTCGGTGCCATTAAAGTGGTGGACTGCTGAACTCATTTTCACTCTCCTTATGCGAGATAAGATGATTAACTCTGTGCGAGTAATTTCTGTGCGGTGGTTACATCGGTGATTAATACGTTGACATAATTGCCCAACAGGGCGGCTTTCATCGCCTGAATCTTGTTTTGCCCGCCGGAGACCAGTACGCTGTACGGGATGCGTTTCAGATCTTCCAGTTGCACGGCCATCAGGCGGCCATCCAAAGGGCTGGGTACGGGGCGGCCTTTCTGGTCGATGAAGTGCCCTAACAGGTCTCCGACCGCTTTTTGTTTTTGGAGCTGTTGGAGAATTTCTTCGGAAATATAGCCAATCTGGTGCAGCAGGGCGTCTTCATCCACGGTGCCCACGCTGGTCATGAGAATGTCGCAGGAGCGCGCAATCTCAAAGCGTTCGGCAATTTGTTTTTCGCCCATGAGCAGGTCACGGATAGATTGATTGGAGACGAAGGTGGGCACATCCAGCAGGCGCGCCTGGCCGCCGTAGAGCTGGGCCATGCGGCTGATGACGGCATACGAGCTGAATCCGCTGTTGACCGAATCGGACGCGCCCATGACTTCGATGAAGGTGGTGCCGGTTTTTTGGCCAGGCTCAATCATCTCGGGGAAGTGGGCCAGGGTGCGGCCCATTGAAATTCCCACCACGCGCTCGCCGTTCAAGTTGGGGGTTAGCCATTCCACCGCGGCGCGCGCCAGCGCGCGACGCAGCGGCTCGCCGTTGGGCACATCCAGGGTTACTACCGCGTCGCGCAGATTGTACTGAGAAATTAACTGGTGCTCCAGGTCTACAAAGAAACCGGGGGGCTGGTTGATGCGAATGTCGACAATGCCCAGACTTTTGGCGCGCGAAATGAGCCGGGTTACCTTGATGCGCGAGCAGTTCAGCTCGTCGGCAACTTCGGTCTGCGTCAGGCCTTGGATGTAATACAGCCAGGCCGCGCGGGTAATGAGGCGCAATTCTTCGAGGGGAATGTTCCCGGTTGAAGAATTCTTCGGCAGGTTCATGAATCAGTCCCTATTTTTTTGGAGACGGGTTGAATTTCCTGGTCAATACCGTGCGGGTAGACAACAGTCTTCAGCGATTCGCCGGCATCCAACATCATGCGGAAGGCGGAGAAGGTGTCGTCCAGTTCGCAGCGGTGGGTGATGGCTGCCTTGGCATCGATGCGCCCGGCGGCCAGCCACTTCATGATCTGGCTGGTGTCGTTGTGGTCGGCGGAGTATTTGGCCGAGACTTTCATCTCGGTGAAGTACTGGCGCTGCGGGTTGATCGTCCAGAGCGGTTCGGGCATGGTGGGCGCGCCGAGGTGCAAAAAGCCGCCGCGTTCCACCAGGTTGTGGCCCTGCGAATAGAGCTGCACGGTGGGAACGGTGACGATGACCACATCGGCCAGGTAGCCGCCGTTGATGTCGCGCAGTTTCTCTTCGGGGTTTTCGGTTTTGGGGTTGATGGTGTGGGTGGCGCCCATGCTGAGCGACTTGTTCAACCGCCAATCGGAGAGATCCATTGAAATCACTTTGCCCGCGCCGAAGAGGGGAGCCATGTGCAGGAAACCCATGCCCATAAAGCCCGCGCCGATGACAAGCACGGTGTCGCCGGGCAGGATTTCGGTTACTTTCAGGCCGCCCAGCACGCAGCCCCACGGCTCGCAGACGGTGGCTTCGGCAAAAGTAACGTTATCGGGAATGATCAGGGTGTCGCGATTGAGCTGGCGGCTGGGCACGCGGAAGTACTCGCAGGTGGTGCCGGGGAACAGTTTGGATTCTTTGAGGTGCTCGCAGAGGGTGAATCGTCCGCGCAGACACTGGCGGCAGGTGCCGCATGAAACATAGTGGTTGACGAATACGCGGTCACCAACGTTAAAGTTCTTCACCTGCGAACCCTTGTCAACAATAATTCCAGCGGGTTCGTGGCCCATCACTTTGGGGGCGCGGGGAGCGTGATACCACTCCATCAATTCGCCGCCGCAAATGCCACTGGCGATGGTTTTGACCAGCACTTCGTCGGGGCCAATCTCAGGGATCGGCATTTCTTCGATCCGAATATCTGAGTTGTTATAATATACTGCCGCTCGCATCATCTCTTTCATCAGCTCTTGTCCTGTTTGGTTATTGATAAGGTGTGATCAATTGTTCATTATTCTGTACAATTGTTCTTTTCAAAAAACATTATAAATCGATGTTAACAGTTTGTCAATTTTCTTTAAGTTTTCAATTTTGAGCAGGCAGGGGTAACGATCGGGTTGAATGGTGAAAAAAACCACGAAATCCTGGGTGATTTGAGCATTATTGTGGGTATAATGAGATAATAAAGGTAAAAATTATGTAAAAAATCCACATCTGAACAAAATTGCGGATTTCGTTAAAAGGATATGAGAATCAGAAATTGTTATTGACTGGTTAACAACTTGTTGCTATAATGTTATAAATGTGCAGTACTGAACAACTGTTCACGCCCTGTTTGTGAGTCATTGAGGTTTATGAACGCCATCCTTCTCGAAAAAGTTGCCAAACTCTATTATGAAGACGGAATGACGCAAGAAAAAATTGCGCAAAAAATGCGCATTTCGCGTCCGAAAGTTTCGCGTTTATTAACTGAAGCGCGGGCCGAAGGTGTGGTGCAGATCATTGTCAGCTCGCTGCCCAATGGCTTTGAAGACCTGGAGCGCGAACTGGAGATGAAAGCCGGCTTGCTGGACAGCGTGGTTGTGCGGGTGAGCCGCCCGGATGATTCCATGATGGTCAGCCAGGAGTTGGGCGCGGCGGCAGCGCAGTATTTTGAGCGGATTGTTCAGGACGGCGATATTGTGGGCTTTACCTGGGGAAACACCCTCTCGGTAATGGCTGACCAGATTTCTCCGATTAAACTGCGGCAGATGTTGATTGTACAAATGGTGGGTGGGATGGGCGATCCGTTTTCGGACGCGCATGCCGGCGATATTGCCCGCCGCGTAGCGCAGACCTTAAATGCCAAGCTGGCGGTGATGCCCGCGCCCGGCATTGTGGACACCGTGGAAATGTGCGAGGCCATGCGCAAGAACAAGCATGTCAGCTCCGCGCTTTCACTGGGCGCCGAGGTAAAGGTGGCCTTTGTGGGGATCGGTTCTTTCCGCAAAGACGCGCTGCTGATGCGCAATGAAGATATCATTTCCTGGCAGGAGGTTGATCCGTTGATTAAACGGGGCGCGGTGGGCGATATTGGCCTGCGCTTCTTCGATATTCAAGGACGCCGCCTTCTGTCAGAAATTGACCAGCGGATTATTGGTGTAGAACTGGATGTCATCCGCAAGCTGGAGCGGGTGGTAGGCGTAGCAGGGGGTACACAGAAGTATGATGCCATCTTGGGGGCTGTGCGCGGAAAATATATCAATTCTCTTGTAACCGATGAAGAAACCGCGCGCCGGTTAGTATTGGACCTAGCATGATCCATTCCTCGAAGCGACCTGTGAAAGGAGGCGCAGAATTATCTGAGGCGATTGAAAATTAGCTGATTGCAAGTTTCATTCAGAAACCCAATGTGTACCCATGATTAGAGGAGAAATATGAAAAAGACTAAGCTTGTTTCCGTGTTGTTTGTTGTGATGTTGGTGTCTTCCATGTTGTTGGGCGCCTGCGCCCCCAAGGCCGATGAAGACGTGATCAAAATCGGTTATGTCGGCGCCCTGTCTGGCGAGACCGCTGTGTGGGGTCAGGCTGGCTTGAATGGTATGCTGCTGACCGCTAAAGAAATCAACGAAGCTGGCGGCATCCTGGGCAAGAAAGTGGAAGTTGTTGGTTTGGACGGCCGCGGCGACCCCACCGACTCGGTGAACGCTTTCCGCCGCCTGGTAACCGAAGAGAAGGTGTTGGCTGTGATCGGCACCAACTTCTCGAGCTGCAACATTGCCATGGCCCCCATTGCCGATGAACTGAAAGTTCCGCTCATCGCCACCGCTGCTTCGAACCCCAAAGTAACCGTTGATGAGAACGGCAACCTGCATCCTTACAGCTTCCGCATCGGCTTCATCGATCCCTTCCAGGGTCAGGTTCTGGCCAATCTGGCTTCCAATGAACTGGGCGCCAAGACCGCTGGCGTGATCTATGACATCGGATCGGACTACTCGACCGGTCTTGCTCAATACTTTGAAGAACAATTTGTGAAGAATGGCGGCACCGTGGTCGCGAAAGTGGAAGCCCACTCTGGTGACAATGACTTCCGCTCACAGCTCTCTGTGATTGCCGAAGCCAAACCCGACGTGATCATGGTCCCGTGGATCTACAAAGACGTGGCTCTGATTGCCAACCAGGCTCGCGAATTGGGCATCACCGCCCCGATGCTGGGTGGCGACGGCTGGGACTCTCCTGAGCTGATCACCATGGCCGGCCCCGCGATCGAAGGCAGCTTCTACACCTCGCAGCCTTCCTTTGCCAACCCCGTAACCAAACCCTACTACGATGCCTACATGGCTGAGTACGACAACCTGGTTCCTGAGACCGAAGCTCTGTTCGGCCACGACGGTCTGTACTGGATCAAAGACGCTCTGGAGCGCGCTGGTGAAGTTTCCCCCGAAGCGCTGCGAGCCGCTCTGGAAAACACCACCCAGTTCGACGGCCTGATGGGCTCGATGGCTGTGGATCCGGCGACCCACAACCCCGCCAAACCCGCCTCTGTGTACACCTTCACGAACGGCGAGCGCGTCTGGTACGGCGACTTCAAATAGCCAACGATTGTTAAGCTAATCGGTTCGGGGGGGCTGTGCTGCCCCCCCGACCTAATTTCCACGGAGTAACCAACTTATGATCTGGCAACAAATAGTCAATGGCATCTCAGTCGGCAGTATTTATGCGCTGATGGCGACCGGCTACGCGCTGATTTACTCCCTGCTCGGCTTTTCCAACTGGGCGCATGGCGATATCGCCATGGTCGGCGCATACCTGGGTTTTTTCTTCGTCGCTTCTCTGCACCTGCCGTGGTGGGCCGCATTAATTCTGGCGTTGCTTGGGGCTGGTCTGCTCTCGGTGATTAGCGAGCGGGTAGCGTACCGGAAAATTCGCAAGAATAATTCGCCAACCATGTTCCTGATGATCGCGGCCATGGGTCTTTCGGTGGCGTTACAGAATTTTGTTTTGGTGACGATTGGTTCTAAATTCAAGACGTATCCGCAAATTTTACCGGTCAAAGCAATTGAAATTGGCGGCGTGTATGTTGGACTGTTGGACTTGATCTCATTCTTGGGCGCGGTTATCGTCATTATCATTCTGTATTATTTGATTGAACGGACCAAGTTCGGTTTGGCAGTCAAAGCGGCCGCGGCTAATATGCAGGTGGCCTCCTTGTTGGGTATTAATGTAGACAAATACATCAGCCTGGTATTCCTGCTGGCCGGTTCGCTGGCGGGTCTTTCGGGCGTGTTTCTGGGCATGAAATATACGGTTTACCCCCAGTTGGGTAACTTTGCTTTGAAAGCCTTTATTGCCTCGGTGTTCGGCGGTTTGGGGAGCGTCCCCGGCGCAATTGTTGGCGCTTTGTTTATTGGTCTGATGGAAGTGTTTGTGGCAGGGTATGTGAGCGCTGGTTTGAGAGACCTGTTCACCTTTACGCTGCTGGTTGCTGTGCTTGTCATTCGCCCGACCGGGTTGTTTGGCAAAGATATTCAGGATAAGGCCTAAGCAGGCCAATACCACGGAAGAATGGGGTTCTGTTATGGCTGGATATTATGAAGGATTGATCATTTTAGTTGGGATCAACATTATCGCCGTAATTGGTGTGTCGATCCTGACTGGTTTCACGCGGCTGTTCTCGTTTGGGAACGGCGGCTTTATGGCGATTGGCGCTTATACCGGCGCGATCCTTTCCACCAAGCTGCACACACCGCTGGTTGTCTCCATTTTAGGCGGCATGCTGGTGGCGGGGTTCATCGCCTTTTTATTGGGAAAGATCACCTTGGGGTTGAAAGGCGACTACTTCTTGATTGCCACTCTGGGGTTCGGTGAAAGCGTGCGCGTAATTATTGAAAACTTGCAGAGCGTTACCGGCGGCGCGCGTGGTTATTCGGGCATTCCGTATAAAACCGACCTGTTGGTGATTTTGGTTTCGGTCGCAGTGGCCATTTTCATCGCCTGGAACCTGCTGCACTCGAAAATGGGACGCAATTTTATGGCCATCCGCGAGCAGGAAATCGCGGCAGACGCGATTGGAATTGACACGGCCAAGTACAAGAACATGGCCTTTGTGATCAGCGCCATGTTCGCGGCCTGGGCGGGTGTACTCTTCGCGCATTACTTCACCTTTATCGTGCCGGTAATGTTCAACATGGTCAAGTCCACAGAGATGACCATCACGGTGGTGATCGGTGGCCTGGGCTCGCTGACGGGTTCCATCGTTGCGACCACGCTGCTGACCCTGCTGCCCGAGCTGGCGCGCGCCGCGGCAGAATACCGCATGCTGGCCTACGGTCTGGCGGTAGTGCTGATCATCACCCTGCGGCCGAGCGGCCTGATGGGTTACAAAGAATTTTCCGCGCGCGGCATCTATTACTGGCTGAAAGACCGCTTTACCCGTAAGGCGGTTCATTCCAGCGAGGAGGCTTCCTCATGACAGAAACGATTTTGAAAATCACAGACCTTCAGAAGAATTTCGGTGGTGTGGTTGCCACGCGCGATTTCAGTCTGGATATTGAGAAAAATAAAATTGTGGGCCTGATTGGCCCCAACGGCGCCGGAAAGACCACCATCTTCAATATCATTACCGGTATTTACCAGCCCTCTGGCGGGTCGGTGGAGTTTATGGGAAACAATATTGTGGGTAAAAAACCCTACCAGATTGCCCTGGCCGGAATTGCCCGCACATTCCAGAATATCCGCCTGTTTACCAACCTGTCTGTGTTGGATAATGTGATCATTGCCAGCCACCAAGACTGCAACTACTCGATTTTCAGCGAGATGACCCACCTGGGCAGCTTCAAAAAGACGGAAAAAGCGGTGCGCGAGCATGCCATGCAGCTTTTGGAGATGGTAGGCCTGCAGGATATTACCAACCGCATCGCGGGTGGGTTGCCTTACGGGCACCAGCGCCGTCTGGAGATTGCGCGCGCTTTGGCCATCCACCCTAAACTGTTGCTGTTGGATGAACCGGCTGCTGGTATGAACGCGGACGAGTCGGAAGATTTGTGCAATTTTATTTTTGATCTGCACCGCAAATTTGACCTGACCATCTTCTTGATTGAACATCACATGGATGTGGTGGTAAAGCTGTGCGACTCGATCACTGTGCTTAATTTTGGACAAACCATTTGCCAGGGAACGCCAGAACAGGTGATCGCTGAACCGTGCGTGATCGAAGCCTACCTGGGCGAGGAGGAATAAGCATGAGCATGCTCACGATCAATCAACTCGAGGCCAGTTACGGTGGTATTCGCGCTTTGCGCGGCGTTTCTCTGCGTGTGGAGCAGGGCGAAATTGTGGCCGTGCTGGGGTCTAACGGCGCAGGTAAATCGACATTACTTAAGGCTATTTCGGCGGTGGTGAAACCTACAGCCGGAGAAATTTTGCTGGAAGGCGTGCCCACCCCGCGCGTGCCGTACCGCGTGGTGGAAGCCGGGATTGTGCATGTGCCCGAAGGCCGGCAGATCATTCCCAACCTGACGGTGTATGAAAACCTGATGATTGGCTGTTTCTTACGCAACGATCATCAGCAAATTCAAAAAGATCTCGAAATGGTATATCACTATTTCCCACGTCTGGAAGAGCGCAAGAAGCAGTATGGCGGTTTGCTCTCGGGCGGCGAACAGCAGATGCTGGCGCTGGGGCGCGGCCTGATGGCCAAGCCGAAAATTATGATGCTGGATGAGCCTTCTCTGGGCCTGGCGCCGATCATTGTCAACCAGATTTTTGAGATCTTAACCACCATCAACCGCGAGCAGGGCGCAACAATTTTAATTGTGGAGCAAAACGCTTACAAAGCCCTTTCGATTGCCCACCGCGGTTATATGATGACCACCGGCCTGGTTGAGGCGGAAGGCAACGCCCAAGAACTGCTGGAACGCGAAAACCTGGAAGAAATTTATCTGGGACAGGCGGGCGGAAATCGCAATTAAGGGTTGGTTAGCATAAAAAGGAGATTTATGATGAAGGGTTTGGGAGTTGGTGTTTGGACGTTTGGAATGGGCAGCGAGCGCTATGTGAGCGATGGTTATAAACCGTATTTAACCCTGGAAGAGCGCATTGCAAAAGTTTCGACCCTGAAAGGGATTTCGGGGATCGAAGTTACCTTTCCGAATGATGTGAATGCAGACACAGCGCACAAATTTCGAGCATTGATCAACCAATACGGTCTGTCGCTGTGCGGCATGGGTGTGGAGCTGGTATGCGACAAAGAGTGGCAGAGCGGCTCATTTGCCTCACCCGATCCGCGGCGGCGCGAAAAGGCCATCAGCCTGACGCGCGCGGCGATGGATATGGCGGCAGAGTTTGGGGTATCCAACGTGAGCCTGTGGTTGGGGCAAGATGGTTTTGATTATGTGTTTCAAGATGATTACGCGGCCGCCTGGCAGCGGCTGGTGGAAGGCGTGCGCGAGGCTGCCAATCACCGCTCCGATGTAACCCTGGGCCTGGAATATAAAACCAGCGAACCGAAGATGGCTTGCTACATCAACTCGGGCGGTAAGGCCCTGGCGCTGGCGCAGGCGACCGGCAAGGCCAATGTGGGTATTACTCTGGACGTGGGCCACGCCATCAACGCGCGCGAGAATCCGGCGGAAATTGCTGCCGTGCTGCTGGCCGAAAAGCGCCTCTTCCACATCCATCTTAACGACAATTACTCCTGGTCGGATGATGATATGCCGGTGGGCAGCGTGCACTTTTTGCAGTATGTGGAACTGCTTTACTGGTTGAAGAAACTGAACTATGCCGGGTGGCTGTCGCTGGACCTTTACCCGTACCGTGATGATCCCATTGAAGCCTGCCAGACGTCCATTCATTTTGTTTCCAAAATGCAAAATCTGGTCAACCAGCCGAATTTTGACCGCCTGATTGAAGAGAACCGCGCTTCTGGCAGCCGTTCGGTGCGGGCAGTGTACGAGCTCTTATTGGGTGAATGAGGAGTAAACAGCGATGAAAGCAGCGCGTTATTACGGATTTAAGGATGTTCGCGTGGAAGAGATTCCCGTGCCAGAGGTGCCCGCCGGTTTTGTGCGCGTGCGGGTGGCCTGGGCGGGCATTTGCGGCACCGACCGGCACGAATACACCGGCCCGGTGTGGATTCCGATGGAAAAGCCGCACCGCATCACCGGGCAGATGGCGCCGATTACCCTGGGGCATGAGCTTTCGGGTGTGATTGTGGCCCTGGGCGAAGGCGTTAGCGGCTGGCAGGTGGGTGACCGCATCACGGCCAGCGGTAATATCTACTGCGGGGAGTGCGATCTGTGCAAGAGCGGGCGCGTGAACCTGTGCGAGAATCTGGCGTTCAACGGTATTGGCCGCGATGGTGCGTTTGCCGAGTACATGGTGCTGCCGGCTTACCAACTTTTCCGCGTGCCGGATAGTGTGAGCCTGGAGCAGGCCGTTTTGGCCGAGCCGTTGGCCTGCGGCTGGCACGCCACGCGCTTGCTGGGCGATGTTAAAGGAAAGAATGTGGCTGTGGTTGGCCCGGGCATTATTGGGCTGGCCTGCGTTTTTGCCGCCAAACAGGCCGGCGCGGAGCAGATTATGGTGGTTGGCCTGGGGCGAGACAATGAAGAGCTTGCCCGCCTGGTGGGGGCCACCCATTACGTTGACAGCCGCGACATGAACCCTGTGGAAGAAGGCCGCAAGCTGACCGGCAAACCCGGTTTTGATGTGGTGTATGAATGCGTGGGCGTGCAGTCTTCTTTGAATACGGCTTCCGAGTTGCTGCGCAAATCGGCCAAGCTGATGGTGATGGGTGTGTTTGAGAAGATGCCACAATTCAACATGAATATTTTCCAGGAAGGCGAGCGGGTTTTGTATACCTCGCAGGCCTATACGGATGAACTTCGTGACATATTGGAAGTGATGGAGAAGCAAACCATTCCGGTTGAAAAACTGATCACCGCCCGCATTCCTCTGGAGCGGATCGTGGAAGATGGTTTTGAGGAGCTGCTGCGCAACCCCTCCAAGCATGTCAAAATCGCCGTGCAAATCAAAGCGGTCGATTAATACTTTATATTATTAAATGAAGGAATCTCATGGAAACGAAAGATAAGAAGTTCGCAACCCGCGTGGTGCATGCTGGTCAGCACCCCGATCACGAAACCGGCGCGCTGGTTTCTCCTATGTATTTGACCAGTACGTTTGTGTTCACCCCCGAAAAAATGGAACGCTACATGGCCGGCGACAAAGAAGGTATTTACACCTACGGCCGCTCGCGCAACCCAACCCAGAACATGTTCCAGGAAAAAATTGCCTCTCTGGAAGGCGGAGAAATGGCGCTGGCCACCGCTTCGGGTATGGCGGCGATCTCCACCGCGTTGCTGGGCACCGTTCATGCTGGCGATCATATTATCGCCTGCAAAACCGTCTACGGCGGCACGCACGCGCTCTTCACCAGCATTTTCCCTGAGCTGAATATTGAAGTTACCTTCCTGCCTGAAATGACCCCGGCGGCATTGGACGCGGCCAAACGCCCCAACACCAAAGCGGTCTATGTGGAAACCGTGCTTAACCCCACTCTTGAGGTGCTGGATCTGCAGCCGGTCTTCGATTGGGCGCGCGCCAACAAGGTTCGCTCCTTTGTGGATAACACCTTCACCACCCCGTACCTGTACCGCCCGATTGAGCACGGCGCGGATGTGGTGCTGCACTCGACTACCAAGTACATCAACGGCCACGGCGACCATATTGGCGGTGCGATTGTCTGCGATGCGGTTTACCACGAAAAACTGCGCAGCTCAGTCTACCAGGAGTTCGGCCCGGTTCCCAGCCCGTTTGCCTGCTGGCTGGGCCTGCGTGGTCTGAAGACCCTGCACCTGCGCATGCGCGCGCACTGCGAAAACGCCATGAAGCTGGCCGAGTGGTTGGAACAGCACCCCAAAGTGGTCTCGGTTTCGTACCCCGGCCTCAAGAGCCACCCGCAGCACGATGTGGCCGCCCGCCAGTTTGAGAACGGCTTCGGCGGTATGGTGGGCTTCTGCGTGGAGGGCGGCATCCGCGAGGCGCAGAAGGTGATCAACGCCATGCAAATGGCCTACTACGCGGTTTCCCTGGGCGACCTGGATACCCTGGTTGAGCAGCCTGCCACCATGACACACGGCAAGATGGGCCCTGAGGCGCGCAAGGCCATGGGCATTGAAGATTCCTACATTCGCCTCTCGGTGGGTGTGGAAGACGTGGACGATATCATCGCCGATATCGATAACGCGCTGAAACAGATCTAACCATCACGATATGACACCCAGGACCATTCTGACGGTTGACGCGGGCACATCCCGGTTGAAAGCCGCGTTGTACAGCACAAGCGGTGAGATGCTGGCGTTTGCCGGCCGGCCGATGACGGTTCTGCATCCCTTTGACGGCGCGTGTGAAATGGACATGCGCGCCGTCTGGGATGGATTGGTGGAAGTTTGCCAGGAGCTGTCCGAACGCGCCCCGCGCGAATGGCAGGCGCTGGCAGGTGTGGCGATCACCGGCCAGGGTGACGGAATGTGGCCGCTGGACGAGAACGGTGAACCGGTGGGCAACGCCATTTTGTGGAATGACAGCCGCTGCAAGCGGCTGGAACTGCAGAATGAGGCCGAAATCACTGCCTATGGTGTGGCACACTCGCTGTCGCCGCTGTTTGTGGGCGCGGTCCCCTCGATTTTGCGATGGCTGATGGAGCTTGAGCCGCAGCGCTTCGCAAAAATCCGCCATGCCCTGCACTGCAAAGACTGGCTGGTTTACCGCCTGACCGGGCGGATAATGACCGACCGCAGCGACGCCTCCACCGCGCTGATGAATATTCTGCAAGACCGCTATGAGTTCGATCAATTGGAGCTGATGGGCCTGCCGCGCGAAACCCGCCAGGTTTTCCCTGAGATTGTGGACTCGCTGGAAATTGTGGGCCAAACCAGCCCGGCCGCCGAGGCGGCCTGCCGCCTGCCCGCCGGTCTGCCGGTGATGGCCGGGTCGCTGGATGTGGCCGCCACCACCTTTGGCGCGGGCGCGCGCCAGCCCGGAGACGCGGTTACCATTCTGGGAACCACCTTTTCCAATCAGGTGATTCTGGATGCCAGCCAGGTTTCGCACACGGATGTGGCCGGCAGCACACTGTGTTACCTGTACCCCGGAACATTCATGCGCGTGATGGCTACCACCAACGGCGCGTCCGCGATTGAATGGGCGCGCCGCACGCTGCTGCCACAGGCTTCGCTGGAGGAGATGGAGCAGGGCATCGCTGCCGCCCCCGAAGGCTGCGAAGGGGTGTTCTTCCAGCCGTATTTGAATGGAGAGCGCGCGCCGTTTCGCGAGTCGCGGGCGGCCGGGGCGTTTCATGGCATTACCCCGCGCCACACGCCGCAGCACCTGATGCGCGCTGTGTTTGAAGGCCTGGCCTACAGCCTGCGCCACTGCTATGATCACCTGCCCAAAGGCGATCCACCGGTGATTCTGGCGGGTGGCGCTTCGGCCAGCCGCGCGATGTGCCAGATCTGCGCCAATGTGTTGAACCGCCCCATGCTGCGCGTACCCGACCAGGAGTTTGGCCTGTATGGCATGGCCTCTGCCCTGCTGGAAAAACTGGGTTACGTCTCCGCGCGGGGCGCGGCGGTGCAGGAAGGTGAATTTTTCAGCCCGCAGGCCGCCAGCGTGCGGCGGTACGCAGACGGCTTTGGCATCTACCGTCAGCTGCGTGATTCGGAACTTGAATTTTGGAAGGCACGTGATCGCTTTTTAGAGCGGGCCGTTTGACAGAGAATGAAGAAATGCGCTCGCAGCCGGGCTTCGCGGTAAATTTTTCCCGCTTTCTGGCTGGGCGCTGACAGAACTTCTTATTGGTTTCAGGCCGATGAGGCTTGAATTGGGAGATGCAAAATGATGTTACAGGCTTTACGCGAAGAAGTATACAAATGCAATATGCTGCTGCCCGAAAATGACCTGGTGAAAATGACCAGCGGCAACGTCAGCGGGCGCGACCCGCAGACCAACCTGGTGGTGATCAAACCCAGCGGTGTGGCGTATGAAAAGCTCAGCCCGGAGAATATGGTGATTGTCGACCTGGATGGCAACGTGGTGGAAGGCGACCTGACCCCCTCGATTGACACGGAGACCCACCTGGTGGTTTACCGCGCCCGCCCGGATGTTTTTGGCATGGTGCACACCCATTCCACTTACGCCACCAGCTTTGCAGTTTTGGGCCAGCCCATCCCGCCGGTAACCACCACCTGCGGACTAATCGGCGGCGGCGTGCCGCTGGGCCGCTTTGCCTGCTTTGGCGGCGAAACGATTGGTCATGAAGTTGTCAATGTGATTGGCGACTCGTATGCCGTGATTATGCAGAGCCACGGCGTCTTCACCATTGGGCACAGCGCCTCGCATGCCACCCGTGTGGCCGTGGAAGTGGAAGAAATGGCCAAAATTGCCCATTTAGCCATGCTGCGCGGGAAGCCGATCATTTTAACCCCTGAGCAGATTCGTGAAGTCTCCAGCGGGTATGTGAATGATTACGGGCAGAAGAAATAAATCCCTCCTCCTTTTATGGTTCCCCATATTATCTGGTAGGTTTGGTGAGTAAAGAACATTAGCGGTAAAAGAGGATGCGGGGCTGCCCAGACCATAGTTTGGGCAGCCCCTGTCCATTAGAGCGGATGGCATAGATTGTTTCGATGAGGATAAAAACATGAAAGCATTCATAGGAGCGCGCATTACCGACCGGTGGCTGCATGAATTGAAAGAACGTTACAACGTGGAGCAGTCGTTTCACTTCAGCCAGGGCAACCTGAACCCGGCTCAATTGATTGAGAAGATGCACGAATGCCATGTGGCCGTGATTGAGAATGACGATGTGCCTGCTGAAGTATTGAAAGCCTGCCCCGACCTGTTCGCTGTAGTGGACTTTCGCGGCACGCCATCCAATGTGGATATGGAAGAAGCCACCCGCCAGGGTGTGGTGGTGTTCAACACACCGGGACGCAACGCAGACGCGGTGGCCGATTTCGCGGTGGGGATGATGATCGCCTGCGCGCGCCAGGTGCTGCCCGGCGTGGATACCATTCGCAAGAACTGGTGGGTGGAAAAAGGCACGCGCTGGGCGTATGTTACTCACCAGGGCTACGACCTGCCAGGCAAAACCATCGGCCTGGTGGGGTTGGGCGCGATTGGCCGCTTGGTGGCCAAACGCCTTTCCGGTTTTGATGTGCGCCTGGTGGGTTATGACCCGTTTGTAACCGCCGAGGCAGCCGCCGCCTTTGGCGTGGAACGGCTGGCGCTGGAAGACGTGCTAGCCCAGGCGGATATCGTCTCGCTGCACGTGCCGCTCAATGACGCCACGCGCGGTATGATCGGCGCGCGGGAGCTGGCCTGCATGAAGCCTGGCGCTTACCTGGTGAACACCGCCCGCGCCGATGTGGTGGACGGGACCGCGCTGCTGGAGGTTTTACGTGCCGGGAGAATTGGCGGCGCGGCGCTGGATGTGTTCAGTGAAGAGCCAATTGGCCCGGATGACCCGCTGGCGCAGCTGCCCAATGTGGTTTGCACACCTCATTTGGGCGGGGCCACCCGCGACGTGGTAGAGAATCAATCGCGCATTGGGGTGAGCGCCCTGCTGGCGTTTATGAACGGTGAAAGCCCGGCCGTGTGTGTCAATCCACAGGCGCTGCCGGCCGCGCGAGAAAAAATGGCGCGCGCCCGTGGGTAGCGCAAAAATTTGTTAATCAAACGATAATCTTAACCCTATTGACATCCATTTTTTCCTTGCTATGATAGTACCAATGAATATGATTCTGGACGTAACGCAGCGCATGCGAGCTCGACGAAGCTTGTATCCCCACCCGCTCATGGAGGTGGGCTTTTCGCGATGAGTTGAGTCCCTCGATCATTGGTTAAAAGCCTGTAAGCAGTATTTGAAACCCTCCCGAGCGGAGGGTTTTTTATTTTTCTGGTCTTAAACACCCATCTATTTTCAGGAGAAAAAGGAAATGGCAGCAGATAAGAAAGCAAATAAAGTGGTTTTGGCGTATTCGGGCGGGTTGGATACTTCGGTGATTATTCCGTGGTTGATTGAAAACTATGGCTGCGAGGTGATTTGCTTCGCCGCCGACGTGGGGCAGGCCGAAGAGCTGGATAACCTGGAAGCGCGCGCCCTGCAAAGCGGGGCCAGCAAGCTGATTATTGGCGATTTGAAAGAAGAGTTCGCCAAAGATTATCTCTTCCCGATGATTCATTCCGGCGCGCTCTATGAACGCAAGTACTTCCTGGGCACCTCCATTGCCCGCCCGGTGATTGCCAAGCACCTGGTACAGGTGGCCGAGCAGGAAGGCGCGGACGCGATTGCCCACGGCTGCACCGGCAAGGGCAACGACCAGGTGCGTTTTGAGCTGGCGATTATGGCGCTCAACCCCACCCTGAAGGTGATTGCCCCCTGGCGCGAATGGGACATCACCTCGCGGGAAGACGCCCTGGCATACCTGGAAGCGCACAATATTCCCTTCCCCAACAATAACCCCGGCCTTTACAGCCGCGACCGCAACTTGTGGCATATCTCGCATGAGGGCGGAAAACTGGAAAATCTGGCTAACGCGCCGGATGATTCGATGTTTATGCTCAGCAATTCCCCCAAGTCCGCGCCCGATGAGCCGGAAACGGTGGAGATTGCCTTTGAAAACGGCAACCCGGTGGCGATTGACGGCGTTTCTTATTCCCCGGCGCAGATCGTGATGAAGCTCAACGCGCTGGGCGGCAAGCACGGCATTGGGCGGGTGGATATGGTGGAAAACCGCCTGGTGGGCATGAAGTCGCGCGGGGTGTACGAGACTCCCGGCGGCACCATTCTCTACGCGGCGCACCAGGAGCTGGAGTCGATCACCCTTGACCGCGAAACAATGCACATGAAAGACACCCTGTCGCTGCAGTACGCCAAACTGGTTTATTTTGGCCAGTGGTTTACCCCCCTGCGCGAGGCCTTTGACGCATTTTTCAGTGTTACACAGAAAGCCGTTACCGGCAAGATTACCCTGCAGCTTTACAAGGGCAACGTCATCGTCATCAAGCGCAGCAGCCCCTACAGCCTCTACCGCGAAGAGTATGCCACGTTTGGGCCGTCGCCGGTCTATGACCAGTCGGACGCGGCCGGCTTTATCCGCCTGTTTGGGCTTTCGTCCAAGGTGCAGGCCTTGATCCAGATGGATGATGTGAAAGTGCCACAGGTTCCAATTGAAGAAATTGTGCGCGATTAAGAGGCCCTATGAAATTGTGGAAAGGGAGACTGAGCGGATCGCTGAACGCGGCCGCGGCGGCGCTGAACAGTTCGCTGGCCGTGGACGTAAACATGGCCCAGCAGGATGTGCGCGGCAGCCAGGCCTGGGCGCGCGCCCTGGCGCGCAGCGGGTTGATCACGAAAGAGGATTTGTACGCCATTTTGGGCGGGCTGGAGACCATCTCGAAAGAGCTGGCCAGCGAGACCTTTTTGTTTGCCGAAAGCGATGAGGATATTCACACCGCGGTGGAACGCCGTCTGACCGAATTGATCGGCGCGCCAGCTGGCAAGCTGCACACGGGCCGCAGCCGCAACGATCAGGTGGTAACCGACTTCCGGTTGTGGATGCTGGATGCCATTCAGGCGGCCGACTCTGGGCTGGCGGGTGTGCAGTCCGCGCTGCTGGAACGCGCCGAAGCGGATTGGGGCGTGATTCTGCCGGGTTACACCCACTTTCAGCAGGCTCAGCCGCTGCTGTTGAGTCACTGGTGGATGGCGCATTTCTGGGCGCTGCAGCGCGACCGCGAGCGGCTGGTTGATTTGAAGCAAGAAACGGGCGTGCTGCCGCTGGGCTGCGGCGCGCTGGCCGGCAGTGGATTTGTGATCGACCGTTTCGCGCTGGCCGCCGACCTGGGCTTTGCCGCGCCCGCGCCCAACAGCGTGGACGCCGTCTCTGACCGCGATTTCGCCCTGGACTTTTTACACTGCGCGTCAATGATCGGGCTGCACCTCAGCCGCCTGGCCGAAGCGCTGATTTTATACTCCACACGGGAGTTCGGGTTTATCACTTTCGCGGATGAATATTCCACCGGCTCCAGCCTGATGCCGCAGAAAAAGAACCCCGACCCGATGGAACTGGTGCGCGGCAAAAGCGGCGTGCTGATTGGTTTGCAAACCGGGCTGATGGCGGTAGTTAAAGCCACTCCCTCGGCCTACGATAAGGACTTGCAGGAAGACAAGGCCCCGGTGATGGAAGCCGCCAGTCTGCTGGAAATGCTGCTTCCGGTAACGGCCGGAGCTCTGCGCACGCTGCAAGTGAACCGCGAGAAGATCGCCGCCGCGCTGGACCCGGCCATGCTGGCAACCGACCTGGCCGACTACCTGGTAGAGAAAGGCGTGCCCTTCCGCGAGGCTTACCAGGCGGTGGGGGCAGCGGTGCGCTGGAGCGTGGAGCAGGGCGTGTCGGTTTGCGATCTTCCGCTGGAGACCTGGCGCGGACTGCACCCGGCCTTCGCCGCGGATGTGAAAGAAGTTTTTCAGTTTCCACGCGCGGTTGCCCGCCGGGCGAGCTGGGGCGGCACCGCCCCTGAGGCCGTGCGCCTGCAAATGGAGCGCGCCCGAAAGATGTTGGCATTGGGGGGCGGCCAGCCGTAACCCTGCCGCCCCAAAAAGATGGAAACATCCGTTGGCGTCCAAACAACGGTTTCGTTTCAGACATGGTTTCCGTAAGGCACGGCGCCTCCCCGCGCCGTGCCGCCCTTTAACAACACGGTTACCTTTAAATTTTTTCCTGATTTGGCTGGAATGTGATAAGATCATTTTTGCTGCGAGGCGTGCTAACGCGGCTATTTTGCTGAGTGGAGCAAGACCCTGGATCCGTTAATTTTTAATTTCTATCAGCTGGTGCGCCTGGAAGTATGGAGCGCGGATGAACGCGCGCTTGGCTTTTACCGCGCGGAATACAGCCATCATTTGCAGCAAGGCGAGCAGCCTTACCAGGTGGTGGTGCGCCTGCGGATCAACCTGCCAGAACAGACGGCCCGGCTTATATTTCATACCCACAAGCTGCTGGCGCGCTGGCGTTATTCGATTGAGTTTGGCACGGATGAAATCAACATCGAGGCGCGCGGAAATTATTTCTCCATTCCCATGATCCATCACATGCTGGTGCACCCGGCCCTGCGCTTCCTGGCTTCGACCAGGGGCGTTTTGATGCTGCATGCCGGCGGCGTGAGCCGTGACGGGAAGAGCGTGCTCTTCAGCGGTAAGGGGGGCACTGGAAAAACAACTACCACGGCCATCCTGCTCTCTGACCGGCAGACCGGCTGGCAGGTGCACGCCGATGATTATGTTTTTCTCACTCCGCAGCCCAAAAGCTTGGCTTATATGACCCGCCAGCACATTTACCTGCCGCTGCTCAAATGGGCTCCGCAGGTGGGTGCGGTGATGAACACCTGGGAACGATCGGGTCTGTTTGTGTTTGGGCATCTGCGCCGCTGGAGCCATGAAGGGCTGAAGTGGCCAGTGCGGATTGAGCCGGAACGCGCCTGGCCTAAAAATGACCTGTGCTTTGAGGCCAGCCCGGCGGGGTTGGTGCTGCTGCGCCGTGATCAGCGCGAAAAAGCCGAGCTGCGTCCCCTGGCAGACCGCGCGGCGGCGCTGGATGAACTGCTGGAGATGAATTTTGAAGAGGGGCGCCATTTCATCGATCTGGCCTCAGCTGTTCACCCCGATTTTGATCAGCGGTTGGCGGCCTGGCGGCACCGCGAGCGCGAGCTGCTGGCAGCGGTGATTGAAAAAGTGCCCCTTTACGAACTGGTGCTGCCCTATACCACCCAAGATTTTCGATCAGCGCAAATGCGCATTTCCGCTTTGTTGCTGTCGATTATGGAATAACGTTGATCTAATGGAAGAAAACCGACACCGTACTGGAAACCAATGGCTGCGCATCACCGGCACGCTGCTGTCTTTGGCGCTGCTGGCTTATTTATTGTGGCAGCAAGACTGGCAGGAATTGTGGCGACAGGTGCGCGGGGTAAGCCTGTGGGTTTGGTTGGGTTGTTTTGGCCTGTACTTCAGCGGGCAGGTCTTCAACGCTTTGCGCTGGTACATCCTGCTGCGCTCCAAGCAGGTGGAAATCACCTTTCTGGAATGTCTTAAATTGATTCTTTCCGGGGCGTTCGCGTCCAACTTTCTGCCGTCAACGGTGGGGGGAGACGTCTTGCGGGTGGTGGGCTCGCAGCCTTTCACCGGCAGCTACACGCTCAGCCTGGCTTCCGTGCTGCTCGACCGTGGGTTGAATGTGTTCGCCATGCTGGCCACCCTGCCGTTTTCCTTTTTTACCTTCACCGCCCCGAATGTCCACCTCGATTTGAAGCAGCAGCTTTCTTCCGCGCTCGCCCTGGGGCTGCCCGCCCTGCGCCAAAAGCTGGGGAAGGCGTTGAAGAAATTCAAAGACGCGCTGCTGTTGTGGTTTAACCAACCGCGCGTATTGGCGGCGGCGCTGATCATCTCGTGGCTTTCGGTGCTGGTCATTTTCGTGGGCAACATCATTCTGGCCCATCACCTGGGAATGCCGGTTAAGTTTTATCAGGTGGTTGGTGTGAATGCCATCACGTATCTCTTAACCCTGCTGCCAATCACTTTGAACGGCTACGGTGTGCGCGAGGTGCTGATCACCACCCTGTATGTGGCTCTGGGCGGAAGCCTGGAGCAGGCCGCCTCGCTGGCGGTGATTACCCGCTTTTTCATGCTGCTGGAAACCCTGCCCGGCTCGCTGTGGATAGGGAGCTACCTTTCCCTTATTCGCCTGTCAAAAGAGGATAAGGCCAGCGAGCCGCGTTTGGATGGGGAAAACGGGAACTGAAAATAAACGAATGTACGATTCGCCCCCCATTATCTATTGGACCCTGTATGAAGCCGGAGATTATCGCTCTGGTCTGGTTCCGATGACGCCAGCCTCCTTTTTGCACCCGCTGGAACTACAACGCATGGAAGAGGTTCGCCTGCGCCTGCGCCGCGACGCGTTTTTGATTGGGCGGTGGGCGGCCAAGGCTTTGCTGAAACGTACCCAGCCGGCCATGCAACATCTACCGCTCTGCCGTGTTTTTCTGGGTGGAGATGTGAACGGCCTTATGGATCTGACGACGGACCGCCAGACGGTGTCGGGCTGTTTGGCGATCAGCACCAGCGGCCGGCAGGCGTTTTGCGCGGTAACTTACCGGGATGACCTGCCACTGGGCGCGTCGCTGGAGCATATCCACCCGCGCGCCGACAGCTTTCTGGTGGATTATTTTACTCGCCTGGAAATTCAGGAACTGCGCGGCTACCCGGCCGCCGTCCAGAATGCCTGGATGGCGCTTGGCTGGAGTGTGAAAGCCGCCGTTCTCACCGCGTTGGGCACGGAACTGCGCGTAGAAGCGCGCGAGATTGTGGTGAGCATCCCTAACCTGCTGGCGGCCAAAAATCCCATGCAGGCCTGGCTGCCTGTTGAACTCATCTCTGCGCCGGGCGGAGGCGACGGCTGGAAAGTGATGTGGCAGCTGCGCGGCGAATATATATTTACGATTGCGGTCTGGATGGGAAAATCGGCTATCTTTCAGCCGGTGATTAAAGAAGTAACACTGCCCGAAGAAGCTTGAGCTGGCAAGAGCTGCGTTTGTCGATCTGAGTGAATCCCCCATTTTTATGACAATTTTATAGTAATTTGGTCAGAATCGGACTATTCTCGAAGCGGAGGCGAAAGCCTTGGCAATTTCTACATCTCAGTTTCATCCTGGCGGGGACAAGGGGACTCAATGGAAAAAGATTTGCTCTTTCTTTCAGGCGTTATTGTTCTTGTGTGTGGAGTGAGTTTTGGAGTTGCTCTAAAGATATTCCGAAAAGAAGTAGCCATACCGATCAGCCTATTACTTTTGGTTTGGTCGCTGCTGGCGATTGGCGGGGGTTATGCGATTGCCAAATTGGGCGTGAACGTGCTTAACGGGGTGGTTTTGGGGGCCATCCTGTTTTTGTTGTCTGGCGCGGCGTTGTATGCCATTCGTTCTTTCTTGCAGCCTTTGAAAGCGCTGACCGAGGCCTTGCAGCGCATGTCGACTGGCGACATTCAATTCGTCTCGGAGATGGAAGGCGGCCGTCTGGGGGAACTGCTGGAGAGTTTGCAGGGTGTGATGCGCTATTACCAGGAATACGCCCAAAAAATTGAAACGATTGCCACCGGTAATTTGACCGATGAGATTGTTCTGAAAGGCGATAAAGACGAGTTTGGCCGTTCTTTGGGTAAGATGACCGGCGGTTTGCGTACCATTGTCAGCCAGGTAACGGCCTCGGCAGATACCATGAGCCAGACCGCGCACCAGGTTTCCAACGCGGCGCAGCGCGCGCAGGGCGCGGTCAACCAGATTGGCGAAACCATCGAGATTGTCGCAGGCGGCACGCATCACCAGCTTGAGCAGGTAACCCAGACCACCGCGGCAGTAGAAACCCTGGACCAGACCGTTTCAGAAATTTCACGCGGCGCGGATGAGCAAACCCAGGCCATTCAGCAGGCCAACCAGTTCACCGAGCAAATGAAAACCGCTATCGACCAGGTGGCTGAGCGCGCGCACACCGGCGCGCAAGGCTCCGCCCAGGCGGCGCGCGCGGCGCAAACCGCCGCCTCGGTGATTCACCAGAGCCTGGACGGCATGGCACAAATCAACCAGTCGGCGATGAAGGTCAACCAGAGTGTGAGTCTGATGGGCAAGCACTCTGAGAAAATTGGCAGTATTGTGGAAGTGATCAACGAAATCTCGTCGCAGACCAATCTGCTGGCGCTGAACGCGGCCATCGAAGCGGCACGGGCAGGCGAGCACGGCAAGGGGTTTGCCGTAGTGGCGGATGAAGTGCGCAAACTGGCCGAAAAATCGGCATTGGCCACCAAGGAAATCTCCACATTGGTTAAGGACATTCAAAGTACAGTGGCGGATACGGAACAGGCGATTGAGGACGAAGCCCACCTGGTGGAAGAAGGTGTGCGCTTCAGCCATGAAGCCGAGCAGGCGTTGAACAATATTTTAGAGGTGGTGAGTTCCATCGAACTGCAGGTGGGAGAAATTGCCGCCGCATCCGATGAGATCAGCGCCACCTCCAATTCGCTGGTCGAAGTGATGGATTCGGTTTCGGTGGTGGCCGAGCAGAACCGCCAGGCCACACACCAGATCGCCAGGCAGTCGGGCGCGGTGCGCGGCACGGTGGAAGCGATTATGGAATTGAGCCGCGAGAACGACCGCGCGGTGAAGAATATGAAGACTGCCGCTGAGGAAATGCAAACCCAGGTAACGGCTGTTACCGACTCGATGCTGGCGCTTGACCAGGTATCGGTGGATTTACAGCAGCATGTGTTGAAGTTCACCACCCAGAAGATCTCCGGCAAGGTGTCGCGCGGCTCGGCTTTGCTTGGGCGGCTGGATTTTGTGCGTGAAGTCCACGGCAAAGACGCGCTGGAGAAGGTGCTGTGGAGCATGAGCGCTGACGATCAGCGCGTGCTGCGCAAGAAGATCGATCCGCAGTCCGAATATCCCTCGGAGCTGCTGGGGTCGCTGACGCAGGCGATCAAGAACGTGCTGGCGGGCGGCAAGGACGATATTCTGCGCGAGATGACGGCCTACCGCGCCAAATTTGATATTCTACCCGGCGGGGCGCTGGAGCAGCACTTCAAAGCTGGCGATCCCGGTTTCACCATTCGCCGCATGGATTTGTGCCTGCGCCACAATTGGGGTGATGGGGTGGTGGTGATCAATGAGGAGCTGGGTGAGAATCACATTTTGCAGAAGGTGGATATGGGCAGGAAGCAGCCCAGAGAGCGCTGCACCTTTAACCATGTGGGTTGGATGGAAGGCGTGATCCGCGAGGCAGGTGGTATTCCGCACATTCGCAAGACGCGCTGCATGTACGATGGCCACCCCTACTGTGAATATGATATTCGTTGGGAAATGAACAAGAACGGCCACGAGAGCTTGAAAAAATAGCCCTGGCCCTTGTTTCCATTGATTTCATCCCCCATGTCCAACCCCGGATATTGGGGGATGGATGATTTAACCCGAAAAGCAGGCACCCAAAAAGCGGGTGAGGCGTCCCCATCCCCGCGCCTGCGGCGCGACCCTTTCCCGACACGTCAGGGAAGGGTTGAAGCCCCGGAGGGGTGGTGTTTCGCAATTTCGATCAGGGTCTGTGAAAAAATGCTCCTATCGCCGGGGAAGGGCCGCAATGCGGGTCAGGCGATAAGCCGGAATCTGGCCTATACTGAGACTGCGCGAACCAACAGGGCCCTGACTGATCCGATATGGTAAGGAGAAATGAAAATGGAAACCTTTGAATTGAAGTCCATTGGCCGCATCCGACGCGAGGGTGAGGATGTAGCGGTGTTGATTGACGAAGCCTACCGCCCGGCGCTGCGCGACCTGGGGCACTTCAGCCATGTGATGGTTTTTTTCTGGCCCAACCGCTTTGACGAGCCGCAAATGCGCGAGGTGCTGGTGGTTGATCTGCCCTATGCGGAGGGACACCAATCGGGTGTCTTTGCCACCCGCTCGCCCATGCGCCCCAACCCGGTGCTGATGACCACCTGCAAGATTCTGGGCGTGGATGAAGAGCAAGGCGTGGTGCGCCTGGCGGATATGGACGCCTTCGACGGCACGCCGGTGCTGGATTTGAAAGCGTACTTCCCGGTTTGTGACCGGGTGAAACAGGCGCACATTCCGGAGTGGCTGCAGGGCTGGCCGGAATGGATGCCCGAAGAAGGCATTGGCCTGGAAGAGTACGAGCGTTGAGCGCGCGCTTCTGGTAGAATCGATTCAGCCCGCCCCAAAGGCTTGCGGGGCGGGCTGACCCCCTGGGAGGATAAATATGCTGAAACCAACGCGCCTGATCGAACGCCCGGAGATGTGGCTGGCCGGGTTTGCTTTCTACGGAGACCCGTTCCAACTGCGCGGTGGGTGGGATGAAGAAAACGAAATTGGCCGCCTGTGGCAGCGATTTGGTCGCTTCTGCGCCGAGCAGCCCGGCAGCCTGCCGTCTGCGCTGGAGCCTGGCACGGGCTACGAGGTGCATATTCAGCACCTCGAAACCGGCGAGCGCGGCGAGTATGAGGTCTTTGTTGGTTTTCAAGTAGAGCCAGAGGCTGGCATTCCCATTCAATTTTCTCTCAAGCGCCTGCCGCCCGCCCAATACGCGGTGTTCACGTTGCGCGGCGCGGAAATTTCCGCCGATTGGGACGCGCAGATTAGTGCCTGGCTGGCGGAGGCCGGTTGGGTGAGTGATTTTGGCTTTAACCTGCAATGTTATGACGCGCGCTTTAAGGGCATGCAAGACCTGGCAGACTCGGAAGTGGACGTTTGGGTGCCGGTGCGCCGGTCGGGGGAATAGGCATGCAGCCGCTCGATTGTGTGCTGCGCGCTATTGATCTGTTGGAAGAGCGCCTGCGTGCGCCTGTTCAGGTGATGGAGGCGGCCCAGGCAGCGGGCTACTCGCTGTTCCACTTTTGCCGGGTGTTTAACCAGGTAACCGCCCTGACCCCCTTTGAGTACCTGATGCGCCGCCGCCTGTCTGAAGCTGCCAGCGTGTTGAGCAGTTCGGACGCGCGCGTGCTGGATGTGGCGCTGGATTTTCAATTCGGCAGCGCGGAGGCCTTCGCGCGCGCCTTCAAGCGCGTTTTTGCCCGGCAGCCGCACCTGGCACGCCAGCATGGGGTCGACCCGCGCCGCTGCCTGCCGCGCCTGACCTTCGATTATCTTGATTTTCTGGCGCGCGCCCGCCCCGACCCGCGCCCCGCGCTGTTGGGCGACCTTGATCTTTCCGGGCTGATGACGATTGGTACCGGCTGGGGGCTGCCCGACGCTTCGTTGATCAATGCCCTGCAAGCAGAAGCCGCCCTGCCGCCTGGCTCGCCGCTGTGGGCGGTGATTCGCGCTTCGGCTGGTGATCCTTTTGCGCCCCCGCTGACCTTTTTAGGCTTCCCGCGCGCAGATTGGGCCGCCCAGTCGGGCGCGTTGGTGGGTAAAGACCTGCCTGCCGCCAGCGCGCTGTGCTTAACCTGGCCGGCAGAGCCGCGTGATCAGGCGCACCTGCTGGCCTATCTGCACCACACCTGGGCGGCGCATGCCCTGGCGGGTGAAGGCCCGCGCGAGCTGCGTTTATGCGGATCGCTGGACGGGCGCGGACAACTCCATTTCCATACCCTTTATTTCATCCAATAGTCCTTAAGTATACCGGCCGGCCGCGTGAAAATTCTTCCTTGGAAGGATGCGCGTTGGGTTATTCATCCGTAAAATTAGATCATCGTAACAGATCTGACAAAAGGAAATGGAAAGCCATGTCTCTCAAAAATTTCATCCGCAATCATGCTGTTCTTTCTTACGGAGTTCTGACCATCGGCGTCTCCTGGCTGATCTGGAGCCGCATCCTCACCATTCTTCAGCCGGGCGAGCTGCTCAGCGCGCCCACCCCGGCAGCCATGCTGTATGTGGTGCTGGGCGGGCTGGTGCCTTCGATCATGGGGGTGGCCCTGACTGCCTACCTGGACGGGCGCGCCGGTCTGCGCGCGCTGTGGGCGCGGGTGACCACCTGGAAGGTGAGTCCCTGGCTGTACCTGGCGGCCTGCCTGCCGACGGGAATCACCATCGCCAGCTTTTTCTTGCAAGAAGCGTTGGGAATTGGCAGCGCGCTGCCCGGTGTTGCGGGCAAAATCTTGCCGGGATTGGGGATTGGACTTTTCGCGGCGCTGGGAGAAGAGTTTGGTTGGCGCGGGTTTGCCCTGCCGCGTTTGAGCCAGCGCTACCGCCCGCTGACCGCCGGTCTGCTGGTGGGGCTGCTGTGGGGTGTGTGGCATGTCTACCCCGATTACATTGGCCTGGGCAACCTGGGCTGGCAGAGCGCGCCCTTGATCTTCATTTATGGGCCGTTGGGGCTGACTGTTTTCGCGGTGCTGATGGCCTGGCTGCACGATCAGGGCCGGAACAGCATGCTGCTGATGCTGCTTTTCCACCTCAACATCTCCAGCAGCGCGTTCTACCTGGGAGACCGCCTGACGACTGCCTACGGCGAGAAGCTGCTCTCCACGTTGGTATCTCCGTTGTTCGGGCTGGCGATCATCGCGGTGATTGTGATGCTGCAATCAGGGCGTAAGAAGGCTGGCGCGCAATTGGCGGAAGCATAATCGCAGTGCAGAAAAACAAACCAAAATCGGACTATAGAGTCCGGTTTTGTATTTAATGGGCAAATTTTTGAACCTTTTTTGGGCATGGCGAGACATATTAAGTGAACGGCCGCGGCAAGCCTGCCGCAATCAGATATACTAGAGAAGAATCGCAGTCAACAAACCACATGGAATGGATTTTGGAACGCAGCACTTCTGAACCAATCAAAGACACCCAGCTCCTTCGCCGCGTTGCCGCGGGCGAAGAGGCCGCGCTGCGCGCTTTGTTTGAAATCTACGGGCAGCGCATGTATGCCTACGCCTTGCGCTGGATGGGTGACCCGGCTGCCGCTGAAGATGTGGTGCAAGAGAGCCTGGTGGCCATCTGGCAGAGCGCCGGCCGCTACCGCGGAGACGGCTGCCCGGCCGCCTGGCTGATGGGGATTGTGCATTTCAAAGCGCTCAACGCCCTGCGCCGTAAAGAGACGCTGTCGCTGGACGCGACTGAAAGCGAACCGCCCGCGCCCGGCAGCCTGCCTGAAGAAAAGGCCGCCGCCCGCGCGGACCGCGAGTCCGTGCGCCAGGCGCTTAACCAGCTTTCGGCCGAGCACCGAGCGGTGCTGGAACTGGTGTTTTATGGGGGCATGTCTTTACAGGAAATTGCTGAAGTGATGAATTGTCCGCTGGGGACGGTGAAAAGCCGGTTGGCTTACGCCCGCGCAGCTTTGCGCGGATACCTGGACCGCCAGGGATTGCGGGAGGAGATGAAATGAACGCGCACGAAAAATTCCGGGAAAACCTGCCATTCTATGTGACGGGCGCGCTGGACGCGAATGAACGGCGCGCGTTGGAAGATCACCTGCAAACCTGCGCGGAGTGCCAGGTAGATTTGGCCTTGTGGCGCAACACCGCCCAGGAAGTGACGGAGCAGTCCGCCAGCCTGCGGGTCTCTGATCGGGTGATTGAGTCTGCATTGGGGCAGATCCGCGCTGAGCAAAGGCAGCCGGGCGCGCTGCGCCGCGCGGTGGATTTGTTGCTCAGCCAAATACCGCTGGTGCGGCACGAGATCTGGCCGGCCTCGGCGCTGATCTTCTTGATCGGCTACAGCGCGGCGGTGTTGGTGAAAATGGAGTTTCTTATCCAGCTCATCGCGCCAATGGTGGCCGCCTGGGGCATCGCCTCTCTATATGGACCGGAGAACGACCAGGCGTTTGAATTGGCGGCGGCCACCCCCACCCACCAGGCGCAGATTCTGCTGGCGCGCCTGGCGGCGGTGTTTGGGTATAACCTGGCGCTGGCTGTGACGGTGAGCCTGGCGGCGACGCCCTTCATCCCCACGCTCAGCCTGAGCGGCCTGATTCTGAGCTGGCTGGCGCCGATGACCTTTCTGGCGGCGCTGGCTTTGCTGCTCTCCTTGTGGATGTCCACCGGCAGCGCGGTGGTGATTCCGTACCTGCTCTGGCTGGGAAAATTCATTCTGGGAAACATGCTGGTTGGAGAAAGCTCCGGGCCGGTCTTTGTTGGCTCAGCGGCAGAGGGGATAACGCTGTTTATCCGCTTTTGGGAAAATCCACTGCTGCTCTTTGGCCTGGCAGCGGTGCTGCTGGCGGGCGCGCTGCTGAGCCTGCGCTGGCCTGATCGCCGCCTTCCGCGGTTGGTTTGACGCGGCCGTTCAAACCGTACGTCCAACTGTGGAGGCAAACGTGAAAGAATTTTTTGGTGTATTGAAATACGAATTTGGAATGGCAACCCGCCGCTGGGGGGTGATGGCGATTTTTGGGGCCCTGGGTTTGTTTTACCTGTGGGCTTTTATGCAGCCAATGCCCGATGACCCGGTTTGGAGCGAGATGACGAACCCCGAGTTGTGGAAGCTGGCCGGGCAAATGGCCTTTTCGATCAATGTGTTTGTGCCGGTGGTGGCGGGCATCGCCATTGCCGACCGCATGGCGCGCGATGTGCGCCTGGGCTTTGAAGAACTGCTGCGCAGCACGCAGCTAAGGCGCTGGCCGTATGTGCTGGGTAAGTATGCCGGCGCGCTGCTTTCGGTGGCTCTCCCCGCGCTGCTGATCAACACACTGATCAGCCTAGGCTGTGTGATCCGGGGTTGCAGCCCTGTGATGCTGGTCTATTCCCTGCCGGCGTTTGTGCTGGTTACCCTGCCGGGACTGGCCTTTCTCAGCGCTTTTTCGCTGGCCTGCCCGATGGTGATGCCGGTGCGCGTCTACCAGGTGCTCTTCACCGGCTACTGGTATTGGGGCAACTTTCTCAGCCCCAAGGTGATGCCCACCCTTACCGAGACGCTGCTCAACGCGGCTGGCGGCTACGCCCTGGAGGGCTTTTTCTCCAGCGGTTATATCTTTTTGCACGAACATCTCGCCCACACTGCTCAAGAAGCCGTGCTGAATATTGCCATCTTGCTGCTGTGCGGCGCGGCTGCTCTGATCACGCTGGAGCGCTACCTGGCCTGGAAAGCGCGCCGGGTGTAAGGAAGGAAGCAGGACAGGCATGAAATCTGGAAATTCAACCTTAATGTATCGCTTGAAAACACTGCGCCCTGACCAGGTCATCTTCCCGGCCAGCATGTGGGGCCTCTTCGCGGTGATCGTTGTGATCCTCTACGGCATGGACAGCGCCTATCAGGCGGCGCGCGCCTTTGTGGGGATTGTGCTGCCGATGATCGCGGGCATTTTATCCGCTTACGCTGTGCTGGAAGACCCGGCTTTGGAACTGCAGTTTTCCATGCCGCGCCCGGCCTGGCGCATGCTGGCCGAACGCCTGGGGCTGATCTTCGCCGTCACGGCGGTCTGCGCGCTCACCTACCAGGTCTATCTGGCGTTGATCGGCCTGAGCCTGGCTCCGCTGGGCGGCGCGGCAGGGCGGCAGCTGGCCTGGCTGGCCCCCACCCTGAATCTGATGGGGCTGGGCTGCCTGGCAGGACTGGCGGCGGCCAAACCCGTGCCCGGCGCCATGGCGGTGGGGCTGGTGTGGTTTTCTCAGCTCATCGCCTACGGCTGGTTTTTGCACCATCCGGTCGCGCGCTATGTATATTTGTATATGGGCATTACCCACCCCGAACTGCCAGAGCTGCGCGCCAGCCAGCTGGTGATATCGCTGCTGGGAATGATTTTTCTGACCGGCGCCTGGGCGCTGGTTCGCCAACAAGAACGCTATCTGTAAATGATGGGAAGTGAACAATGATTGAAATCAGCAACTTAAGCAAAACGTATGGCAGCGGCGCGCAAGCCGTGAAGGCCTTGAGCGGCGTCCATTTGACGATCGAAGAGGGTATGTTTGGCCTGTTGGGGCCGAACGGCGCGGGCAAAACCACCCTGATGCGCATTCTGGCAGGCATTGCCCAGCCCAGCGCGGGTAAAGTCGTTATCGCCGGGTATAACCTGGCTGACGAAAAAGCGCGCACCGATTACAAGGCCATGCTGGGCTACCTGCCGCAAGAGCTGGGCATGTACCCCGATTTAACCGCGCGCCAGTTTGTGGATTACATGGCTATTCTGAAAGGGATGCACATCCCCGCGCAGCGCCAGCACCGCGTGGATGAGGTGCTGGACATGGTCGGTTTGAGTGAAGCGGCCGGCCGCAAGATTAAGAGTTTTTCGGGCGGCATGAAGCGCCGCGTGGGCATCGCCCAGGCGCTGGTCAATGATCCGCGCGTGCTGATCGTGGACGAACCCACCGCCGGACTGGACCCGGAAGAGCGCATCCGCTTTCGCAATCTGCTGGTCGACCTGGCCGCCAACCGCGTGGTGCTGCTTTCCACGCATATTGTGGAAGACATTGGTCAGACCTGCCAGAAGATGGCGGTGCTTTCCAGGGGGCGCATTCTGTACACCGGCAGCCCGCGCGAACTGACCGGCATGGCCGAGGGGCGGGTGTGGACGGTAACCACCCAATCCACGACCAAGCCCAACAACGGGCTGACGGTGGTCTCGATGCTGCACCTGGCGGAAGGGGTGCAGTACCGCCTGGTGGGCGCCAGCGCCGCCGAATATGAGGGCGCGGTGACGGCGAAGCCCGGTCTGGAAGACGGCTATGTGTGGCTGATGAAATCCGCGGGGTACGAGGCCGCCATTCAGTAAAACGCGGAGAGCGGCTTGGTGATCTTTCGCCCCATTCTCTGGAGTGGGGCGAAAATATGGCCGCTGCGCGTGAAACGATTTTGATGGTTAACCGTATTAAGAAGTATGAAAATGAACAATCAAAACCCAAAGAAACGAAGTCTATTGCCAGTATTGCTGGCAGTTCTGGCGGGGATGCTGGCGCTGGTATGGGGGGTGGGTTATGTTTCCACCCGCTATACCACCTGGCTGCCCGCGCCGTATCGCAAAGCAGCGCAGGTTGCGCCCACCAAAGGCAGCCGTGAGAAAAAATGGATCGCGGATATTGACTATTACGCCACTCAACTCCCGCGCCTGCATATCAACGCTTTTCACAGTCTGAGCGCGGAGCAGTTCGCGCAGGAGATTGAATCGCTGAAGGCCAGCGTGCCCCAGTTGAGTGATAACCAGATCGGCCTGGAACTGGTGCGCCTGACCGCCGCGATTGGCGACGCGCACACACGCGCCGTACCGGCGCAGTGGCGTCAGGCCAGCTTGCTGCCGCTGCGGCTGTATTGGTTTGATGACGGACTGGTGGTCACCGGGGTGATGCCCCAATCGCAGGAGGCGCTGGGCGCGCGCCTGGTGAGCGTGGAAGACACGCCGCTGGACGAGGTGGTGGAGCGCTTGGAGCCGTACATCTCAAGCGAGAATGAAATGAGTCTGCGCTCCAACATCGCCAATTTGCTGCTGACCGCAGATGTGCTTGAGGCACTGGGACTGGCGGAGAGCGCGCAGCAGGTGCGGCTGGGCTTTGAGCGCGCCGATGGCACGCCCTTTGAGTTGAGCCTGGCCGCGGTGAGCGCGGAGGAATATCGCGAGGGGATTGACAACGGCATGTCTGGCCAGGAAAAGCCGCTCTACTTAAGCAAGACTGACCAGGTCTACTGGTTTGAATTTCTGCCGGATACGAATACGCTCTTCTTCCAATACAATTCTTGCGTCGATTCGCCGGAGCGCCCGATGCAAACCTTTGCCAATGAGCTGTTTGCGGCGCTGGACGCCAACCCGGTGGAGCGTTTGGTGATCGATTTGCGCTTCAACGGCGGCGGCAATTCGGCGGTGCTCGACCCGTTGATTGAGCGCCTCAGCCAGCACCCCATCAGTCAGGAGGGACGCATGTTTGTGCTCATCAGCCGCAATACCTTCTCTTCGGCCATTCTCAACGCCCTGGACCTGCAGTCGATGGCCGGCGCGACCCTGGTGGGTGAGCCAACTGCCGACCGCCCCGATCATTTTGGCGAGGTGCGTTCGTTCACGCTGCCCAATTCGGGTTTGCTGGTAACCTACTCGACCAAGTTCTTCTCCATTGCCCGCGGTGAGGCCAATGACCAGGGCGATAACATGGCGCGTATGGGTATCTGGTTGGCGGATAATCCCCCTGATGATTCAGGTATCCGCTCGCTGCAGCCGGACGTGGCCGTGCCCTTCACCAGCCAGGATTACTTTGGACTGCGAGACCCGCTGTTGGAGGCAGTGATTCAGCTTCCGTAAATTTTTCGGTTGGATAATCCATAATTCCCCGGCCCTTCTTTGGGCCGGGTTTTGATTTCCGCTTTTGCCCTGTGAAGGAACCTCTTGTAGAATTAAACATGGAATTTTATCCGGGGGTAGCTAAAGGAGTGTTGTGATGATTCGCTTGCAAGACACGCGTTTTGTAGATGAGCTGGGCCGCACTCTGCTGTTGCGCGGAGTGAATTTGGGTGGCAGCAGCAAAGTGCCGTTCTCCCCCGATGGGGCGACTTGGAGAAAGAAAGGCTTTTACCAGCACCGCGAGGTGTCTTTTGTGGGGCGGCCGTTCCCGCTGGAGGAGGCCGATGAGCATTTCACCCGCCTTAAGGCTTGGGGACTGGACTTTTTGCGCTTTCTGGTAACCTGGGAGGCGGTGGAGCACGCTGGGCCGGGGCAGTATGATGAGGCTTACCTCGATTATGTGCGCGCGGTGGTGGAGAAGGCCGCGGACTATGAGATTAATCTCTTCATAGACCCCCACCAGGACGTGTGGAGCCGCTTCACCGGCGGCGACGGCGCGCCGGGCTGGACGCTGGAAGCGGTGGGGCTGGAGATGGCGCGCTTAACGGCCTGCGGGGCGGCCATCACTCATCAGGAGCACGGCGATCCCCTGCCGCGCATGATCTGGCCGACCAACTACGGCAAGCTGGCCAACCTGACGATGTGGACGCTGTTTTTTGGCGGCAATGATTTTGCCCCCAACCTGAAGATCGAAGGGCAGAGCGCGCAAGACTATCTGCAGGGGCATTACATTGAGGCCATGCGCCAGGTGGCCGCGCGCCTGAAAGGGCTGCCCAATGTGGCCGGCTTTGACACGCTCAACGAGCCGTCCGCGGGGCTGATCGGCTGCCGCGATCTGAACCAGCGCATGGGGCTGGGTTTTTTGCAGGGTGAGGCGCCCTCGGCGTTTGAGGCGATGCGGGCCGGGGCGGGGCTGCCCACCGAGGTGGAATTGTGGCAGCTGGCCGCCAGCGGTCCAAAACGGGCCGGGAAAACGCTGATCAACCCCGATGGCGTCTCGGCCTGGCGTGAGGGCATGGAACCGCTGTGGAAAGCGCACGGTGTGTGGGGTGTGAACGCAGAGGGCCAGCCCGAAATCTTGAAGCCGGATTATTTCGCGCGGGTGGGCGAGCGCGAGGTGGATTTCTACCGCGATTACTTCCGCCCCTTTGCCAACCGCTACGCCGCCGCCATCCGTGCCGAGCTGCCGGACGCGATTCTGTTTGTGGAAGGCGTGCCGTTGGAGGCGCACATGGCCTGGACGCCCGCCGACGCGGCCCAGGTGGTGCATGCCATTCACTGGTACGATAATTACACGCTCTTTACCAAGAGTTTCAGCCGCCTGCACAGCTATGATATTCAAAGCGGGCGGATTGTGGTGGGGATGCAGAAAACACAGGCCATGCGCAACCGCCAGGTGGCGGCCAGCATTCACGCCGCCGAAGAGAACATGGGCGGCGTGCCGACTCTGATCGGCGAGGTGGGCATTCCCTTTGATATGAACGGCAAGCGCGCCTATAGCACCGGCAAGTTCGCGGTGCAGACGCGCGCCATGGACGCCACCATGCGCGCCCTGGAGGCCAACCTGGCCAGCTTTACCCTGTGGAATTACACGGCAGATAATACCAACGAGCGCGGCGACCAGTGGAACGATGAAGACCTGTCGATCTTCTCGCGCGACCAGATAACCGGCAGCGGCAGCATCCACGACGGCGGACGGGCGCTGCGCGCCGTGGTGCGGCCTTACGCGCGCAAGGTGCCGGGCAAGCCGCTGCAAATGGCGTTTGACTGGCTCAGCCGCCACTTTGAGTTTGAATTTGCCCCCGACCCGGCCGTGGACGCGCCCCTGGAAGTGTTTGTGCCTGAACTGCAGTACCCCACCGGCGGCGAGGTGATCACCTCCGCCGGGCGGCACGAGCTGGACCTGGAGGCGCATCTGCTGCGCTTCTGGCCGCAGGCGGGCGGCGAGACGGCGTTTGTGCGTATTGTGCCACACGAATGAATACCGTGAGAGACGATGAACATGCCGGGTGAAGATTGGAAGCAAACTGACGCGGGCGGATTAAGCGTCTACTTTCACGCGGAAGACGCGCTCGACGCGCAGGTGATCGCGCAGGCCTGCCGGGACAGCCTGCCGCTGCTGCAAGAGGAGTGGGGGCTGGCTCTGGCGCGGGGCTGCCGGGTATATGTGATGACCGACTGGCGCGAGTTCATTTTTAACTCGGCGCCGCCCCTGCGGCGGTTGATCTACGCGCTGGGCTATCCGCTGTGGGCGCGGCGCATGCGCGCCATGTGGACGTATGTTGGCGGCTGGACGGTTCCTTACCCCGGCAGGCCTGTGGTGGGGGTGAAACCTGCCCGTCTGGTGGCAGCATCGGATCGCACGATAGGCCAGAGCATCTTTGTTGAGCAGCCCGACTCGCAATTGAAAATTCGCAGCCTGGCGGCGCATGAGCTGGCTCACGCCGCCGCGGCTCACCTGAGGCTGCCGGCCTGGTTGAATGAGGGCCTGGCCATGCGCACCGCAGACCTGGCGCTGGGGCGCGATACGGTGCGCACAGACACCCTGCAACTGTTGAAAAAGCCGCGCCGCGGACCGCGCGCCTGGCTGTTGATGAACACCAATCTTTATTTTCGTGGGACGGATGATATTATCTACCGTTACGCGCGCGGTTATTGGCTGACGCGTTACCTGCAGGCGGTGAACTCACCCGCGTTGAAGGCCGCCCTGCGCCGGCGGCTGCCCCGACGCATTCTATATGCCCGCCTGGCAGAGGCGGTTGGGTTAACAGCGGGAATGTTTTGGAAGCGGATTGACCGGCTGGTCTATGATCACTTCAGCGGCAGCTAAGCGGCTGGTTTTATCCAGGGGGCAACCACCCTCGGAAATTCTCTGGCGGGCACAGCCCGGCTGAAGTAGAAGCCCTGCGCCTGATGGCAGCCTTCATTCAGCAGATATTCCATCTGCGTCTGGGTTTCCACTCCTTCGGCGATCACCTTCAACTGCATGGCTTTGCTCATGGCGATGATGGCACTGGCAATCGCGGCGTCATTGTTATCTTCGGGCAGGTGGTGGATGAAGGAGCCGTCAATTTTGATTTTGTGGATCGGCAGGCGTTTGAGGTTGAACAGGGATGAGTAGCCGGTGCCGAAATCATCAATAGCCACGCTGATGCCCAGGTCGCGCAGCGACTGCAGGGCGCGAATGCTCTTCTCCGCTTGTTTCATCACCGAGGTTTCTGTAACCTCCAGTTCCAGATAGTGCGGATTAAGACCGGTTTTGCGCAGAACCGACTCGACTGTGCTGGTGAAGTCGTTGCGCTGGATTTGCTGGCCGGAGATGTTGACGGCAATGCGCTCAAAGGGAAGGCCGTCTTGCAGCCATTTGACCGCCTGGCTGCAGGCTTCGTACAGCACCCACTCTCCAATGGCGTGAATAATGCCAATTTCTTCGGCCAGGGGAATAAACCGCGCCGGGAAGACCAGCCCCTGGGTGGGGTGATTCCAGCGCACCAGGGCTTCGGCTCCGACCAGGCGACGGTTGCACAGGTCAATCATGGGCTGGTAATGCAGCTCCAGCTCCTCGTGAATGAGCGCGCGGCGCAGCTGCGTCTCCAGCACCACATGCTCAAAGGCCTCGGCGGTCAGCTCGGAGGTGTAGAACTGGTAATTGTTCCGGCCGGTTTCTTTGGCGCGGTACATGGCCGCGTCGGCGTTTTTAACCAGCTCGGTTACGCTTTTGCCATCCGCGGGGTAGACGCTGATGCCGATGCTGCCGGTAACAAAAATCTCACGCTCGTTGATGATGAAGGGATGGGAGAGGGCCTGGGTGATTTTATTGGCCACCTGGGCGGCGTCTTCGTATTCGCGCAGATCTTCCAGCAAGATCACAAATTCATCACCGCCCAGGCGGGCAACCGTGTCGGCTTCGCGCAGCTGGTGAGAGATCTGGCGGGCCACTTCGATCAACAAAAGGTCGCCAAAGTGGTGCCCAAAGCTGTCGTTGACGTTCTTGAAGCGGTCCAGGTCTAAAAAGAGCACGGCGAGCTGGCCATTCTCGCGCACGCAGCGCTGAATGGCGTGCTCAAGGCGCGAGTTGAACAGCAGGCGGTTGGGCAGGTCGGTGAGCGGGTCGTGGTGCGCCAGGTGTTCCAGCTCGGCCTCAGACTTTTTGATGGCGCTGACATCCGAGAACACGCCGACGTAATACTGCGGCTTGGAACTGGCGCCCTGCACGGTGGAGATGGTCAGCCACTGCGGGTAAAGCTCGCCATTCTTGCGGCGATTCCAAACCTCGCCGCGCCAGCTGCCCGTTTTGTGCACCGTATCCCACATTTCCTTGTAAAACTCTGGCGTATGGCGGCCGGAATGCAGGATGGCAGGTGTTTTGCCGAGCACCTCTTCCTGGCGGTAGCCAGTGATGCGGGTGAAGGCTTCGTTGGTTGAAACAATGCGCGAGCTGGTATCGGTGATGATCACGCCTTCCAGTGTGCTCTCAAAGACGGCGGCGGCCTGCTGCATTTTTTCTTGAGCCAGTTTGCTCTCGGTGATATCGCGGCCCACCCCCACAATCGAGACCACCCGCCCGTTTTCATCCAGCACGGCTTTATCGGCCCAGGCAAGCCAGCGCCAGCCGTTTTTGGTCATGGCGCGCTGTTCGAGCTGGCAGCTGTAAGGCGGGGAGTACAGAGCGCGCATGGCCTCGGTGGTGGCGGCGCGGTCATCCTCGTGCACCAGGGGCAGGAAGGTTTTGCCAATTAATTCCCCCGGAGTTTTTCCAAAGGTTTCGCAGTAAGAGGGGCTGACAAACTGAAAGCGCCCTTCCGGGTCCACTTTGACCACCAGGTCGCTCTGGTTTTCCACCAGCAGGCGGTAGCGCTCTTCGCTTTCGCGCAGCGCGTTCTCGGCAATCTTCTGGTTGGTGATGTCGCGAATACTGGCAACCACTTCTGTGATGGCGCCGCTGTCATCACGGTAGGGATAATAGGTTACGTCAACAAAACGTTTACCAACGTTGGGGAAAGAAAACCACCACTGGTAGGAGACAATTTCTCCCTGTAAGGCGCGGTCAAAATGGGACTGGATGCCATCTGCAAATGCCCTCTCCCCAACAATATCTCTCAGGGGCTGGCCGAGCATTTCTACTTCGGTGCGGCCGTAGGCTTTTTGATAGGCCAGGTTGGCGGCTTTGATGGTGTAGTTTCGGTCGGCCATGTAGAGCATGTCAGAAGTGGCTGAGATGATCTCAACAAAATGGCGCAGAACCTCTTCGGTCTTTTTGCGCTCGGTGATATCGCGGGTAACGCCCAGAATGCCCTGGAATTCGCCCTCCTGATCGAACATGGGATTGACGATCACCTCCGTCCAGACGGTAGAGCCGTTCTTATGAGGCTGTTCTAATTCGGTTACCGGGTAATCTTTGCCGTGAATCTGGTTGGTGGCAATATCTTTGGCCATTTCGGCCAGGCCTCGCGAAACCACCTGAAAAGACGCGGGGGTCAGCGCTTCTTGCAGGCTTTGGCGCATCACTTCTTCGGGTGTGAAGCCGCGCAAGCGTTCCACCGAGGGGCTGACGTAGGTAAAACGGCCGTTCAAGTCCAGCGTCCAGATCACATCAGTGGAATTTTCGGCCAGCAGGCGGTAGCGTTTCTCATTGTCGCGCAGGGCGCGCTGGATGTGCTTTTGTAGAGTGATATCCACTGCGGTGAAGATGACTCCCTGCGAAAGATCGTTCAGGTCGAGGGGTGTGGAAGAAAGGAGAATGTCGCGCAGGCTGCCGTCTTTGCGCTGCCAGCGGGTTTCTACCGTGCCGCTGCCGCTCTCGCGGATCTGGCGGTATTTTTCGCTTCCCACGAAATCAAAATCTTCCTGGGTGGCGTAAAGGATGCGAGCGTTCTGGTGGACAAGTTCATCATAGCTATAGCCGGTGATCTCGCAGACCTGCTGATTAAGATCAATCAGCACGCGGTTGATCACCAACCCAATGCCAATGGGCGAGGCGCGAAAGACGCTGTCGATGATTTTTTCAAGGCGGATGGCGCGCGGGGCGTGTTTTGTGGATGTTTCTGGACTGATACTGTTATGGGTTTCGTGAAGGGGTGGCAGGCCTTGAATCTGATCTGGCATGTGTGGTGGACCCATAAAACTGGACACAAAAACAGGGATAGTTTAGGGGGTACCCACCACTGATTGTGATGACAGCCAAGCAGCTTCGAACTCGGCAGGTGTCAGGTAACCCAACGATGAATGGATAC
>NZ_LGCL01000022.1 GCF_001306115.1 Ornatilinea apprima
GAACTTCTACTGGACCAAGCAGGAAGTGCTGGAAAAGCTGGACACCAAGATGACCGAAGCCTTCCACGCCGTGCTGGAGATGTCGCTCAAGGAAAAGGCTTACATGCGCGACGCGGCCTATATGGTCTCCATCGCCCGTGTGGTCAAAGCCATGGAGCTGCGCGGCTGGATCTAATTCTTTTGTGATGAACCTGGCAGTCGGGCAACTGCTGGTTTCTATCTTCTGTTCTCCTCAAGTTCCCCCCTCCGGGCAGAGGGGGGAAACCATTTAAGAACACCTGAGCAATGCGCGACGATGGATGGTTTTTAATTCCTTGCATTAATGTTCTAATAACGTTAAAATGAAACTAATCTTCTCTCCAAGGAGCCCCAGATGCAAGCAGCCGACATCTTGCGCCTTCTCCTGGTCGTTTTCAGCTTCGCCATGCTGTTCCTCTCCTTTTTCTATCTTTTCAGGCGCAAGCTCACCTTCTGGGACTATCTGGGTTGGGGGCTGGTCGCCGTGTTGATTCCCATTCTGGGTCCCTTCCTGGTGATCGCCAGCCGCCCGGGGAAGAGCCAATAAAAAAACGCCCGCGCGGGCGTTTTTTGTTGTCTGTTTAGGCGCATGCGTATTGAAAAAAACTCATCCCCAGCGCTGCAGCTCCAGAATATTGCCTTCCGGGTCGCGCATGTAAACAAAGCAAATTTCACCTTTGCCTGGCACCTGCACCGTTACCACCTCGCCCAGGTCGCTGCCGCCGTGTGCCAGCACCTCGGCGCGCGCCGCGCGCACATCGTTCACCGCGAAGGCCAGGTGCGCCAGCCCCGGCTGGTTGATCGCGCGCGGCGACTCGGCTGCCAGGGTGTTGTATTGAAAGATTTCCAGGGTGGGGCCATTCTCCCCGCAGCCGGGCAGGCGCAAGTGCGCCCCGCGCAGGTGAGCATCTTCCACCCCGGTGGCGCGCTGCAGCCATTCACCCTGCAGGTCGCGCTCCGGCGGCACGGGCTGACAGTTAAATACTTGCTGGTAAAACGCGGCCAGTTTGCGCCAGTCTTTGGCAACAATATTGGTATGGGTGTACGTGCATTCAAGTGGCATGTTCAGCTCCTTAATCGCTGAGATCGCGTTGTTCAAACCCGCTGGCTGCCGCGCTCCACATCACTGCCAGCAAGGCGGCAGTTCCCAGCAGCAACAGCCATACAGAAGGGCGCCCTCCGTTGGGGTTGGCCGTGTAAATCCCGGTTACCGGCGTGAGAAAGCCCATCCCACTGACCGCGCGCGAGAGAATCGCCAGGCCGCCCCACACTCCCCACCCAGCCAGGCTCACCCAGCGCGCGAAGCCCAAGCGCCCGCCCGCGCTGGCCAGCGCCAGCGCCAGGCTGCCGAGCAGAATAGGCGGCAGGGCCAGGGTGAAAGCGGCCAGCGACAGCGCGTCTGCGTTGAGGGTGTAGCGCGGCGAGAACAACCCAGGGGCCGCGGCCAGCAGACGCAGCGCCGTGCACACCAGCAGAATGCCGGCCGCCAGCCCCAGGGCTTTTTCCACCACAATCTGCCAGCGCGGAATGGGAAAAGCCAGAATCAGCGCCAGCGCGCCGCGTTCTTCGGCGCCGGCCATCAGGCGGCTGCCGGTGAGGATGGCGCAGCCGCACAGCACCAGCCCGAAGAGCAGGTTAAAGCCGGCGGCAAACAGCCACGCCTCCCAGCCGGAGAGCGGCAGAGAAGCCCCGCTGAGGCGCGCAAAAACCTGCTGGACCGGCAGCGGCACCCCGGCCGCGTGCCAGCCCAACAGGCCTGCCAGCAAACCGCACAGCAGCAGCAGGCTTTTCAGCCAGCTGCTGAGTGTGGATCGTAATGTCTGGATGAAAACTTCACCCGGCATGGCCAACCCCATAGTACAGGGAGAACGCCTCTTCAAGGCTGGGTTGGCGAGCCTTGAAGTCCATCACCTCGCTTTGTTTACGAGCCAGTTCCAACAGCGCCTGCGGGTCGCCGGTAACCAGGCACTGCAGGCGGTTTTCCTGCCAGCGCAGGTTGCGAATGGTCGGCTGAGATTCAAAGATCTCATGCGTAACCGGCCCGGCAAACTGCATCTCCACTTTGTTGAAGGCGCGCGCGCGCAGGTGAACCGCGCGTTCCACCGCCACCAGCCGCCCGTTATGGATCACGCCCACCCGGTCGGTGATGCGTTCCATTTCATTCAGCGAGCGCGAAGAGATAAAGACGGTGCGGCCTTCGCGGCGCACTTCGGCGATTAATTCATACAGCGCCTCACGCCCGGCGTCATCCAGGTAGCGGGTCGGCTCGTCTAAGAGGAGCAGTTCGGGGTCGTGCATAAAAGCCTGCACCAATCCGATCTTGAAGGTATCCGCTTCATCCAGGCGCTGGATGGGCGCGTTGAGGTTGACCTTGAGCCGCCCGGCAAGATGTTCAATCTTGCTGAAAGAAACACCACCACGCAGTTTGGAGAAATAGCGCAGCACATTGGCCCCGGTGGTGAAGCGCGGCAGCGACATCTGCGCGGGCAGGTAGCCCACCAGCTTGCGGATGTGAACGCTCTGGGCGTGGCTGTCCATGCCAAAGAGCAGGGCGCGTCCGGAGGTTGGGCGGATCAGGTCCATAAACAGGCGAATGGTTGTGGTTTTGCCCGCCCCATCGGGGCCGAGAAAGCCAAACACTTCACCCGGTTCCACTTCCAGGGTTAATGAATCAATCCCGGCGCGGGTGCCATAAATTTTGGTTAGATTTTCAGTTCGTGCAACGAAAATAGCGCATAGCAGCCTCCTGTAAATTCACCAAACCTGGTGGCCAGATTTAAAATGAAAACCGGCGGATCCGAGAGGGAAACCAGCCGGCGGAGACTTTAGCGCGCCTCAGGAGATTGTTGAGAACCTCAAGCTGGGTTTCCCCCTTTGAATTGCTCCATCGTAAAGACGTGAAGGGAAACGCCTTCGCCGCCGTCACGACGCAATTCGCTATTCAACACCTTTTTCGATAACACCTGTCTATCGTCCGTACTGGGAGGGACGCTTTCGGCGTTATCTGAGCCTTCAAGCTCCATTACAACTCCTTACATAATCGAATAATATACACACGGACACCTTCTCCCGTGTAGTTTAATTTTATGGATGAATCGCGGATTCGTCAAGCGATTCGCCTGGATTGATGCATATCAGTATCGATAGGTCAAACCGCCCTGCGGAAGATTGCGATTCTCTTGTAGGGCGGTGTTGAGGGCGGATGATCTGCTATGAATCAAAACCATTTTGAAGCCCGCCCGAAACCCGCCGGTATCGTATTGGTGGGATTCGGGCGGGTAGCTACACGGGTTTACCTTTGAAGTGGATTTTCCGCCTTCCACCCACTCTACCCATGAAGGTGGTTGACCGCCGAACGTTTGTCTTGTAGGGCGGTGTTGAGGGCGGATGATCTGCTGTGAATCAAAACCATCTTGAAGCTCGCCCGAAACCCGCCGTTGATCAATCTGTTGGTGGGTTTCAGGCGGGCCAATACGCTGGTTTACCTTTGAAGTGGATTTTCCGCCTTCCACCCACCCTACCCATGAAGGTGGTTGACCGCCGAACCCTACGGAAGGATGGGATTCTGGTGTTGTTTGTTTGATGGTGAAATTTACGCGGGTGGCTTCGCGCCCTGTTTTTGAATTCGTGGGAATGAATGGCGGTTAATAGCCGGGCAGGAAGAAGCCTTTGGTGTGCGGGCGCGCGCTGAAGACCGTGCCGGGCGTGGAACTGCCGTAACTGTTGGTGGCGATCACGCGGTAGTAATACGTTACCCCATTCTGCAGATTCAGGTCTACAAAAGAGGTTTCGTTCTGCCCGGTGGTGCCCACCGCCGTCCAACCGCTGCTGCCGTTGAGCGAGCGCTCCACGCGGTAGCCGGTTTCGTCGTCAATCACATCCTGCCATTCCACTTGGATGGCCGTGAGCGAAAAGCCTTTACCTTCGCCTCCCTGAGGAGCCAACGGCACACCGCAGGCGCGCGTGGCGCGCGTTACCTGTGCCGGTGTGCTGGAGACCAGTCCGCTGCCGGTGGCGGTGACACGGTAATAATAGGTGGTGCCGCAGGTGAGGCCGGCTTCTTCAAACTGGGTGCTGTTCGCCGGCAGATCGCTCAGCAGCGTCCAGGCTGCGCCGTCCGGAGAGCGTTCCACCCGGTAATTGCCTTCCAGACTGTTGGAGTCACTCCAGGTGAGGCGGATGCGCTGCATGGAGAGCGCCGCGGACGACAGGCTGCCCGGCGCGCACAACCCGCTGGAGACGGTGATCGTGCTGCTGGGCGTGCTCTCGCTGACGCTGTCCAGTCCGATGACCCGGTACTGGTAGGTGCTGCCGCAGGTTAGCGTGGAATCGGTGTAGCTGGTAGCGTTTGCGGCTGTGGTGCCGATGGCGCTCCAACTGCTGCTGCCCTGCGGCGCGCGCTCCACGCGGTAGCCGATCTCGCTGGTGTTGGTGTCCGTCCAGTTCAGGCGGATTTGCGTGCCGCTCAGAGTTGTGGCAGTGAGGCCGTTGGGCGGGTAGAGGCAAGATTGGGTGGTGAGCGTTTTTTCGGCGCTGGCTGCCGAGGTGCCGTTGCCGTTATACGATTTCACCCGGTAGCGGTAGCTGGTGCCGCAGGTGAGACTGCTGTCGGTGAAGCTGGCCTGGTTGGCGGCGGTGCCGCCGAGGGGCGCCCAGGCTGTGCTGCCGATTGCCGCGCGTTCCACGCGAAACCCCGCTTCATTGGTGGAAGCGTCCGTCCAGGTGACCTGAATGGAAGTGCGTGAGAGCGCCGATCCGTTTACATTGGTTGGCACAGCGGGCGGCGGGCCGTCACGGAAGCGCGCCGCGGTGGTGCGGGTGGTATTGAGTGTGCGCGCGTTGTCGGCGCTGCTGCTTCCGGTGTCATACCCGTTGTACGTAACGTTGGGGTTCGACCAGTAGTTAATCCGTGTGCAGGTTGGACAGAAGTTTGCATAAGACATGATGGTGCGGAAGTTACCCGCCTGGCTGAGGAAGCCGTAAGAATAGCTGAAATAGCCGGTTCCGCCATAGAGCTGCGCCGCCTGATAATCATGATGTGCGCCCATGTTGTGCCCGGTTTCGTGCGCCAGGGTGTAGCCGGAAAGGCATTCGCGCGAGACAACCGCAAAGGCGTACTGGTCAAAAAAGCTCTCGTAGCCCTGCTGCAGCATCCAGGCGATGCCGCAGTAGCTGCCGCCTGCACGGATCAGCACCACCAGATCGGCGTTGTACGTATTGCGCAGGCTGTGCACGCTGTCCATATAACCGTCGCTGGTATACGTCAGGTGGTCGAGGTTGGTCTCATACGCAAAGCTAGACTCGGAATAACTGACCTCGCTGGTGTGGACCAATTGCATCCGGGTGTTGATCTGGCTGTTGTTGTAGCTGGTATTGGCCAGCGCGATGGCGTTGGCGATTTCGCTTTGGATGGCGCTGTCGCCCCCGGCGGTACTGCGCGCCGTGGGGGTGTAAACCACCAGCACGTCCAGCAGGGTTCCGTCGTCGTCGCCCACCAGCCCCTGCGCCTGCAGGTTATAAGCGGTGTTGGGCGGTGTGGGTGAGGTGCTGTCGGGGGTGAGGTTGGCAAGGTTCACCTGCTCCAGCAGGGCCTGATTGGCGTCCAGCATGCGCAGGCGGTAGAACGAGCCGGCCAGGTTAAGCGTGCCCGCCAGCGCGGATTCGGTGAAAGCCAGGCTGACCTCGCTGCCCGGCTGGCTGCTCACCGCGCCGGTGAGGGTGGTTACGCCGTTGGCGTCCACCGCGGCGGATTGCAGCTCGGCGATGAAGGTGGCGTCGCTGAACAGGTTAAGGGTAATACTGAACGGGCCTCCGCCGCTTTGCAGCTCAGCAGCTGCCTGGCGCAGCAGGTCGTAGTTTACCTGCACATTGCGCGCGCGCACCAGCTCCGGGGTGGGCGCCAGGCGCGGGTAGCTGGCCTGTTGCGGGTCATCAAACACGGCTGGCGCGGAGTCCTGCGCCAAAACGGGCAAAGCCCCGATAACCGCCGCAATCAGGGCAGCGATCAGGGCGAATGTGATTGGGCGAATCAGGGCGGGTTTCATACAGCGGCAACCAGGTTTTTGAATACTACTAAATTAGTCGATATTGATAAACTCATTTTACTATATCACAACCAACCTGTCGCCCTATCTAAAAACGCTGTAAGTTTTTTGTAAATACCTCCGCGCCTAGGCTTCGACGGGCACCAGCCACAGTGATTGGTAGGGCTGCAAGGAAAGCTGGCGCGCTTGCGCGTTGCTGAAGGTCTGGTCACTGAGCACATCGCGCCACGCGCTCACCTCAAAGCCTTCTTCATTGATGTCCGCGCACGCGCCGCAGGTTTGGTTGGTAAAGTTGGTCAGGCATACCACCAGCCCGGCCTCAAACAAAGAGAAGCGCAGCACGCCAAACACGCCCTCACCCGCGTCCAGAATGGTCTGCACCCCGGCTGGGTCAAAGGCGGGCACCGCAGCGCGCGCCGCGGCCAGCTGGCGCAGACCGTCGTACACGCGGCGCAGCGGGCTGTTTTCTTGCGCCATCTGGTTTTCCACCGCGTTCAAATCCACCGTTTGAGACACCGCGATGCGCCCTTCGCCGGAGATGCGCGCGGGCAGGGCCGGGGCCAGCAGACTGGAGAGCGACAGCGCCGGCAGGCCCACCAGCGAGAAGAGCACGGCGTGGGCAGCCAGGTAGCGGGCGATGCCGGTGTCTTCAGTTTCGCCGTCGGCCGCGCGCAGCGCGTCCCACAGGCGCAGGCGCAGCTCCAGCGCGTCGGGCTGTCCGTCTGCCCCGCTCTGCCAGGTTACCTGCCCGCCGCGGGCTTCCGCCTGCCGCCCCAGCGAGCGGCGTTGTTCGGCGCTTAATACGCGCGCGGCCGGCTGCACGGCGAAGCTTTCCAGCGTGTCGATCTGGTTGTAGAACATCACTTCCGGGAAGGGCAATGACATACGCTTAGCCCAGGTGCGGAACGGGGCCGTGTCGCCGTTCCACAGCGCGTGCAGCAACAGGGGCGCGAAGGCGTTATTGGGCAGCAGGTGGGCTTCGTTTTCACCGTTGCCGCCGTAGAGCGCCGTGTCGCCCTGATCGCTGCTCACCCCTGCCATCAGCCGGAAACCAGGGGCGCATTCATTGACCACCGAGCGCAAGAAGCGCGCGGCCAGGTGGCAGCGGGTATCGTTGAGCTTTAGGCTTCCGTCACGGTACCACAAGCGCTCCACGTCCACCAGGCGCGCCAGGCGCGCTCCACGGTAGACGGTGTGCAGCAAGGCCGCCGACATTTCGCGCAGAATTTGCGGGTTGAGATAGTTAAGGGTGGGGTTTTCTTGCCCCAGGTAATACGCCTCAAAGTCCGGTTCGCCCTGGCAGAAGGCCTGGAACCAGTGATGGGCGCGCGCGGTGCGCTGCAGGGGCAGGTCGGTCATCAAATGGAACTGCCCGCCCAGCGCCAGAATGTCGCTCCAGTTCCCCACCTCCGAACGCACCCGCCGGAAGTCTTGCGTGGCGTGCGGGTCGTTCTCTTCGGCAGGGTAGAAGGGCAGCAGGTGCAAACCGCTCACCCAACCCTTCAGCCAGCGTTCGGCGAACTGGCGCAGCCCTGCCAGGGCGGTTGGCGCGCTGCCGAGAAAGTCGGTTGGGTTGGCCATCAGAAACAGGTCACCGGCGCTGAAACGGTGTTCGGCGTCCAGCGCAGGCAGCGGCATGGCCTCGCGCAGCGCCTGCAGCCAGAGAATAGTTTTTTGGGCTTCTTCGTCACCGTAGATGGTGGAAAAGACAAAATCCGACTGCATACAGCGGTGATTGTGATCGTGATCGTGACTCATTTTTTCACTCCTTATGCGTTTCCGGCGACTTTCCAATGCAGCACCACCGGTTGAGCGTTGTGTGGAATTTGTTGAAACACTTCTTCAAAGGCGATCTGCCTGTTCAGGCATACCAGGGTGGCAATTACCAACCCGTGGGTAACCACCAGCACGGGCTGGCCGTTGTGATGGCGCGCAATGGCATCCATCGCCTGGCTGGCGCGGCCGGCAATCGAGGCCACATTTTCGGCCTGCTCACCGGGCGGGGGCACATTGAACGGGTCGCGCCGGCGTGCTTCCACCAGGTCGGGGTAGCGCAGGGGAATTTCCTCGGCCAGCATGCCTTCCCATTCCCCCAGGTTGGCCTCGCGGATGCGCGGCTCGGCTTGCAGCGGCAGGTTCAGCCGCTCGGCCACCGCGCTGGCAGTCTGCATGGCGCGCGAAAGCGGACTGCTGTAAACGGCCTGAAAGGCCTTACCGGCTGCGGCAAGGCTGCCGGCCAGCTGCCGGGCCTGCTGGCGGCCGGTTTCATTTAAGGGAATATCCGACTGCCCCTGAAAGCGGCGCTCCATATTCCAATCGGTTTGGGCGTGGCGCACCAGCCAGATCTCGGTCATCAAAAACAGCCTCCTCTTGCGCCGGATGGATCCGGTTGTGAGAATATCCTTCGAATTTTACCCCTAAATCACCCATTCCATTGGGTGCCCGCATAAGAAATTTTTAACTCGCTGGTAGTGGGACGATGAATTCGCTAAATTCAGCCTGGCTTGTCCAATTTTATGACATTTACCCCCCGATTCGATGACAAACGGCAATGCCGCCAGCGTTGACAATTTGGCGAGATTCATGCTATTCTTTTGCCAGCAATGACTGTCAAAAAATTTGAAAGGATGGTTTGACATGGCTTATATTATTGATGCAGACGAGTGCATCGCTTGCGGTGCTTGCGAAGCGGATTGCCCGGAGAACGCGATTTCTGAGGCCGATGGCTACTATGTGATCGACCCGGCGCTGTGCAAAGACTGCGGCAACTGCGCGGATGTTTGCCCCACCGGCGCTGCCCACGAAGTCAAGTAATTGTTGTTTCTCTTACCCTTCCCATTCCCCTTTTCTGCCTGGCAGCGAAGGGGAATGGGCGTTTAAGCGGGGCTTTTCACCCTGACCACTTGACCAGATTTTCCCCGCCCTTCTCCACGCCAAGCATTTTTGAAATCAGATTCATGGTAAACTCGCTTTGATGATGGACGAGAAAACGCTCAAAACCCTTGAGTTCCCCAAAGTGCTGGAGCGGCTGGCTGCTTACGCGGCCTTCAGCTATTCGGCGGCGCTGGCGCGCGAACTGCGCCCCACTACCGACCGGCAGGAGGTTCTGGAGCGCCAGGCGCGCACCACGGAAGCGCGCCACCTGCTCAGCGTTCACGATGAAATTGGGGTGGGCGGCGCGCGCGATGTGCGCCCCCAGGTGGAACTGGCCCGCCGGCGCGGCGTGCTGGAAGCCCCCGACCTGCTGGAGATCAAGAACACGCTCATCGCCGCCCGCGAGCTGGCGCGCAGCGTGGAGCGCCAGGAGGCACCCTACCCCCAATTGCAGGCCATTTCCGCCCGCCTGGCCCCACCGCCCGGCGTGGTGGACGCGATTTCCCAGTCCATCTCTGATCGCGGTGAGGTGCTCGACAGCGCCTCGCCCAAGCTGGCTGCTATCCGCCGCGAGCTGAAAACCGCACACGAGCGCCTGCTCTCGCGCCTGGAGCGCATGGTCAACGACGCTGATACCGCCCCCATGCTGCAAGAGAATCTCATCACTCAACGCAACGGGCGCTACGTTATCCCCCTGCGCGCCGAGTTTAAGGGGCGCATCCGCGCCATCATCCACGACCAGTCTTCCTCAGGGGCGACCCTGTTTGTGGAGCCGCTGGCTACCGTGGAATTAAACAACCAGTGGCATGAGCTGCAATTGGCCGAGCGCGACGAAGAGCGCCGCATTCTGGCCGAGCTGACCTCCCGCATCGGCCTGCACGCCGAGGCCATCCAGCAGGTGGTAGACGCCCTGGCTGAGTTCGACCTGGCGCTGATGTGCGCCAAATACGCCGACGACCTGGACGCCTGCGAGCCGGTGCTGGAGCCTTTCCGCGAGCAGGAAAATCACCCCGGCAGCACGCTGCTGCTTTACCAGGCGCGCCACCCCCTGCTTGACCCGCAAAAAGTGGTGGCGATTGATGTGGATTTGTTTGAAAAAACCTTCGCGGTGGTCATCACCGGCCCCAACACAGGCGGCAAAACGGTTACCCTAAAAACCGTGGGCCTGCTGGTGCTGATGGCGCAGAGTGGTTTGCACATTCCCGCCCAATCCGGTTCCAAGCTGAGCGTGTTCGAGAATTTGTTTGCCGATATTGGCGACGAGCAGTCTATTGAGCAGTCGCTTTCCACGTTTTCCGGGCACATCACCAACATCATCCGCGTGTTGGAGGCTGCCGACCAGCGCTCGCTGGTGCTGTTTGATGAGTTAGGCGCGGGCACCGATCCGCAGGAAGGCGCCGCCCTGGCGCGCGCCATTCTGCAGCATTTGGTGCGCCGGCGCATCACCTGCATGGTGGCCACCCATTACCCCGAGTTGAAGGCCTACGCCCACGGCGCGCCGGGGGTGGTGAACGCCAGCATGGAGTTTGACGTCAAAACCCTGCGCCCCACCTATCACCTTAATATCGGCCTGCCGGGGCGCTCCAACGCCCTGCTCATCGCGCAGCGATTGGGCATGCCCGGCGATATATTGAAAGCCGCCCGCACGGTGATTGACCCGGATGAACTGCGCGCCGAAGACCTGCTGGATGAAATTCACCACCAGCGCGACCGCGCCCGCCAGGCGCGCGCCGAAGCCGACGAATCCCGCCGCGAGGCCGAGAAAATCCGCGCTGAGCTGGCCAATCGCCTGGAACACATTGAGGATGAACGTCTGTCCATTCTGGAGAAAGCCCGCCAGCAGGCGCAGAATGAAATTGCCGCCCTGAACCGCGAGGTGGAAGACGCCCGCCGCGCCCTCAGCCGCACCCGCCAGCCTGTTGAGGATATCCGCGAGCTGCAGGATAAAGTGGAAAAATTGGAGGCTGAAACCACCCAGCCCGTTGAGCGCCGCCGCACGTTAAAAACCCCCGAGGCGCGCCCGCTGCGCGCTGGTGATAAGGTGCATGTGCGCAGCCTGGGCATGGACGGTAAAGTAGCCGCGATTTTTGACAGCGAGGTGGAGGTGCAGTTGGGTTCGCTGCGCGTGCGCGCGCGCATCGCCGATCTTCAACGGCCTGGCGAGGTGGAAAAGCCCGCCCCCGAGCCGGAAAAGAAGCGCGCCAGCGGTCCTTCGGCCGCCCCTGAGAATGTCTTTTACCCCTCGCCCGGCATGGAGTTGGACCTGCGCGGCCAGCGCGGTGAAGACGCCCTGGAAGAGCTGGACCGCTACCTGGAAAAAGCCTATCTGGCCGGCCTGCCCTTTGTGCGCATCATCCACGGTAAAGGCACTGGTCGCTTAAAGGAACTGGTGCGCAAAGCCCTGCGCCGCGCCGAGCATGTGAAAAGCTGGATGGTGGCAACCGAGCCGGAAGGCGGCGACGGCGTAACCGTGGCACACATGGTTACCGAATAGCCTGCCGGTTCTCATCCCCGCGCTGCCGCCGATGCGGCACGCTTTTTTAATCGTGGTCATTTTTCCCGCTGCTGCATGAAAAAGAAAAGGCTGATTGTGCGTTCCCCTATACACAACCAGCCTCTTGGCGCAGGTCCCCTTTGTCTGCGTCCCGGTATTTCTTTCAAGTAATCGCTATGACTACATCATATTCAAGGGGCGTAGACAGAACATAGACATCGCAATCCAATTCGCTCATTTTTTGAACAAACTTTTCTCAAACTGGCGCACAACAGACTGTAATACCGATTCTGTACTGTTCTGACGTATCATTTCCAGCGATTTTTGTAATAAATCGCGCGCCTTGCGGTGATCTGCGTCTTCTTCAGGCAGACATTGATACAACACACGTTGGGCAAGAAACCGCACCCAAAAATTCTCGCATTGATCTTCGCTCGTTAAAAAGCTGGCAAGCTGCTGTTTCACCTCGTCCAACTGCCCGCGGTTGAAGGCCAGGCGGGCGCGCAGCATCTGTACCGTCATCGGCAGGGTGGCCAGTTGGCGGTCTTTAGCTTCCTGCTCCATCTGTTCAAGCTCAGTTTCTTCAACCGGCGCGACCTGACCTGAATGGGCCAGATAGACGAACCTGGCAACTCGCGCCATCAGGTAAATGGCCCCCAGGCCGTTCTCCCGCGCCAGGTTGATGGCTTTTTCCAGTGTTTCCTGGCCAATTTCCACACTGCCAGACTCCAGCCGGGCCATACCCAGACGCGCCATGCTGTTCAAGGTGAGGGTATGATCTGTGCCCGTCTTCACACCCATTCCGTAATACCGGCAAGCCTGGTCTAAATCTCCGGCAATGCGGTAAATATCACCCAATAAACAGTTCGCTTCACTCAATACATCGGAATAATTCCATTCCCGGCCGATCTCCAGCGCTTTTTGGGCGAATTTCCAGCATTCATCCAGGCAGCCGCTGGCAAACCGCACCCGGCCCGCTACAGCATACAGCCAGCCGGCGGCGTGATGGATTTGAGCCGTTTCGGCCTGGTGAATGCCGTTCATCGCCTCTCGGTAGGCGGATTGGTAATCTCCCAGGTAATAATAGATTTGCGCCAGTACCGAGCGCGAGCGCAGGGCAATCAGCGGGAAATATTCATTCAGGCTTTCTTTCAGCGCGGTCTGGGCGTGCGGCAAGGCCAGGGCGGGCCAGCCCGTTTGTAGGAAAAGAATGGACAACCAGGTTTCCACATTCAGCCGCACTGTCTTTAAGTCTCTGTGGGTTGATGTTTGTGCCAATTGAATGGCCTTGTTCAGCGATTCGGCCGCTTCCGCATAGCGGTAGGAATGGACCAATAAGATTCCCTGGCGCAGCAGCGCTTTGGTTTTCTCCAGCACATGCTCCGATGATTCCAGCAAAGCCAGGGCGCGTTCCAGGTAAATCAGACCTTCTGACATCCGGTGATGGAGCAGGTTCTCAACCGCTTTGCCGCTCAGCGCGCTGCCCACCAACAAACGGCTGCCGCGTTCCTGCCCAATGCGTTCCAGCGTGTGATAGGCCGTGGCGACGGTTTCCTTGTCTTCCAGATCGTAGGCCATTTCACCCCAGGCCGCGTACAGCGATAAAACTTCTTCATCGGTAAAAAGGTGTTCCTGCTGCCGCATCAGGTGGTCGGCGCGTGTGTAGGCGGAATAGGCGCTGTGCTGCGAATACAGGCGGCGGGCGTAATTGGCCGCTTGCAGCCAGTAGTGGAAGGCGCGCTGGGCTGCCCCACCTGCCTCAAAATGGACGGCCAGAGCTGCTGAGCGGTTAATGCCCACCTGCCCCTGCCGTTCCATCGCCTGGGCGATATGCAGATGAATCAGCCGCCGCCGCGCCGCGCTCAGGTCCTGGATAATCAATTCGCGAATTTTTTCGTGAACAAACTTATACGCCCCAGGCACCGGGTATTGCGGGTCGGATTGAATCACGTAATGCCGTTCCAACAATTCCAACGCCGAGGTCACTTGCTCGGGGCTTTGTCCGGTGGCGGCCTCCAACAGGCCTGGCTCAAAAGAAGACCCGATCAACGCGGCGGTCACCAGGATTTGCTGCTCTGCCATTTGCAGCGTTGCCAGCCGGTCACGGATGAGCATGCGCATGCTGCCGGGAATGGGGGTTTCGCGCAGCTGCTCGGCGAAATCTTGTTCGTTAAATGAACGGACCGAAAGCGCTTTTAAGATTTCAATCAGAAACAGGGGGTTGCCGCCCGTTTCTTGCGCCAACTGCGCGCTGACGGTTTCTCCAATATTGGAGCCCAATAAATAGTTGGCCAGGTCGCTGATTTCTGGCCTGGTGAGGGGTGGAATTTCCAGAGACGTATACGCCCCATAAAACGGCGCCGAACGCAGAAAGTTCTCCAAAGCTGGGTGATGCACGTCTTCGCGGCGCGCCAGCATCAGATGATGGCCATTGTTAAAAAAGCCTTTTTCACCCAGATAATCTAAAAACGCCAGGGTATCCACCTCCGCCCAATGCGCGTCTTCCAAAACAATGCAAATCTCTCTCTCCGCGCTGGTCAGCAGCAGTTGGCGGGCAGCCTCGAAAATTAAGAAGCGGTTTTCTGCCCCTTTCATCTCAACCGATCTCAGCTCCGGGCGCCAATCTTCCAGCTCTGGCACCAGCGAACAAAGCTGCGCTGCCCAATACGAGTCAAATTCCATCCAGGTGTCTTGGTTAACACTACGCCGCAGCGCCTCGCCCAGCGGCATCAGCGGCAGATCCGTCTCATTGGGGTTGCTCTGCAAAACAAACAGGCGTGGTATGCTCTCCATACGCTGGAAGAATTCGTACAAAAGGCGGGTTTTTCCAATGCCGGCCTCACCGGTTATACAAATCACTTGGTTGGCCTGGTAAAGCAGTTTTAATTGGTTCAGCAGCGCTTGCCGCCCAACATAGGGCGTGCGGATGGGCATGGAGACCGGCCACTCAAAGCGGGGTTTGCTCAGGGGCTGGGTACTGGCGTGATGTTTGTCGCAGTATTCTTTCAGACTGGGTGGCATTTCCTCATAGGCGTTGTTTTCCAACAGACTGCGCAGGTAGCGGCAGTAATTGGCGGCCTCTCCGGTGCGGCCCAATTTATCCAGGCACGCCAGCATCATCGCGTGCAGGTCAAAGTTAAATTCATCCGTCTCCAGGGCGGCGCGCAAATAGCGGATGGAAACCTCTGGCGCGTTGGCTAAAAAGAAGTGCCGCGCCAGCCGTTCCAGCAGCGTCAGGCGCAGCGACTCTAACTCGTTGGTGGTTAAGATGGCCCACTGTTCAAATTCCCAGGTGGAAGGCAGGCTGGAGCCGGCCAGGAAGCGGTCAGAACGCCATAAACCGACCGCTTGTTCCATTTGCTGCACCACGTCCGCGTCCAGCGGCTGGTAATACGGAGTTTGCTCGCATGCTTGCAGCACGCTGGCGGCCAACCTGCGGAACTCAACCACGTCCACAAAGACTTTTTCCGGGTTGAGCGCCACAAAATCGCCCTGCGATAAAACCGCGCCTTCAACCGGCAGCTGGCTGCGCAGTTTGCTGATCATGTCGCGCAGATTCGCGCGCGCTTTGGTCTCTGGTTCGTCTGGCCAGAACAACACCAATAGATCTGACCGCCCGGTGTGCTGACCCTGGCAGGCCAGGAAGAAGAGCGTCGAGCGTACCGTTCGCCGCTGAATCTGAAGCGGCTCACCGTTCACCAGAATGAGCGGTGAGCCTAGCAGAAGAATTTGAACCGGTTGTTCATTCATTGTCATTATTCCCCCAGAATAGAATGGATCCGCATTAAATAATATTACCTCATTCACGCGCGTTTTTTCAAATTAGAAAAAAATCTTGTGATGGTTTGATAAAATGAAGCGCCTTCTTCATTTTTAGCTTAACCAGCCAGAGTATAATACTTCCAGTTTATGTTGAAAATCTTTTCTACTTCTGCGCAAGGGCGCAGCCCTGCAAAAATACGCGCCATTCTGGGTCTGATCGTGGTGATCTGGCTGGCTGCTTGCGCGCCGCAGCCCCTTCCATTGGAAGAGGTGCTGCCCAGCGCCACGCCGTCACCGCAGCCCACTGCCACGATTGTCTGGTTCCCGCCCACCGACACGCCCACCCAACTGCCCACACGCGCCATCACCCCCACCCCCGACCGCATGGTCGCCCTGGGAGATATGCTCGTCCAGGATGGTTTCGCCCAACAAAAGAGTTGGACCACGCTGAGCAGCGCGGACGGTAATATTGCCTTTGGCAACCAGGAGCTGTCGCTGGCGGTGGCCAGCCCGCGCATTACCCTGAAAAGTCTGCGCGCTGGCGATATCTACTCGGATTTTTATATGGAATTGACCGCCCAGGTGAACCTGTGCCGCGGCGAAGATGCCTACGGCGTGCTGGCGCGCGCCGCGTCGGAATACAACGCCTACCGCTTGTGGGTGCGCTGTGATGGTCAACTGCGTCTGGAACGCCTGCGCAACGGCGAAGTTGCCCTGCTGAAAGACTGGACGCCTTCCGGCCAGGTGCGTCCCGGCGCGCCGGTAACCAACCGCATCGGCATTCTGGCCAGCGGCGATGTGCTGCGCGTGTTTGTGGACGGTGTTTTTCAGTTTGAAACCCGCGACCCGGTCTGGCAATCGGGCACGTTTGGCGTGCTGGCCCGCTCCAGCGGCGAGACGTCCGTCTCGGTCAGCTTTCGTGATCTAAGCGTTTACAGCCTGGAGGGCGCCGCCATCCCCGCCGCCGCGCTGACGCCCACTCCGAATTGATTTTCACCCATTTCGTTTCAATCGAAATATAAAAGCAGGTTGGGATTTTGGCTGTTCTGATGAAAGGATGTCATTAATTGTTTCGTCCGACGGCCGATCCCGCCAGTCGTCCCAATATACCGTCAATGACGCGGGCGTAAATGCTTTAATGATCACCTGACCATCCTGCGCTTCGATGGCTTTTCGATGATCCTGGAGCAGATTTCCTGTCATGTACAGCCGATTGAGTATGTCGTTGATTCCCTGAGCGGTAGGATAATCACGCGCAGTTTTGCAGTAAAAATTCAGGTCTTTTAAGAGTGGAAAAATTGCCGCCGCGCCGCTTTCCAGGCAGCCCTGCCAGTTGTGTTGAAATATATACTGGAAAATCTGAAGGAGTGGAGTTTGAGGGTGCCAATCCATTAGGCACAGCCCCTGGCGTATGCAATAGTATTCATTGCTTTCTGAACTGACCAGGCGCGCTTCAAAAAACCGCCCAATTTGGCTGGTGTACTGCGGGTACTGTGCCAGCAACTTTATTAGGATTTTCGCAGCCAGTGCCCGATCGTTATCTGAAAGTGGAATGCGCTCGTCGTGGTCGATTTCGCACAACGGCGTAATGGCCAGCTCTCCAAACTGCTCGATCAGGTGGGGAAGTTGTTTGGCGAGCATCAAACGCACGTTGCTCCCCGGCGCAATTTCATACAGCGCCGCTCCAATTTCGTGTGGTGCATGTCCGTCTTCAAGCAATTTTATCCAATCCTTGATGATTTTGCTCTGGAATTCGGGGTGGCGTTTGGCCGATTCGACCAGCAGTTCGCACGCGACCCGTACTCTGGGCTGATCTACACCAATGGCAAATGAATACCTTTCGCACATTTTCAGAAGAGGTTCAATAATTTCGCTTCCTAAACTCAACAACAACCGATTCAGACGCGCTGCCTCCTCGAGATACGCCTGGGTTTTTTGTGAGTCGATGGGATCTAGGTGTCGCATTTTTTCCAACTCTTGATAGCCTCGCTCCACTTGCACTCGCCAGGCAATTAGAGGGGAGAAAGCCTCCATTCCTATGGCTGCAGCGGCTTCCCAATCGCCGCGCCTAGCCAATACCAGCGCCTGATGATAGGCCGTCTGAGGCTGCCAACCCATCTCGAGCAGTTGGTCTACTTCACGCTGGTAGGTGATTGGCGTCTCCGCTTGAATGGTTTCCAGAAGTTGTTGGATATAGTTTTCATCACGCTCAGAAGGGGCAGGGAGCAGGTACTTAGGGTAACGCGAGAGCTGCTGCGGACTGGCTAGCGCAGATAATCGCATCAGATGCATCTTTACCTCCACGTCCAGGGGGTGTGTGGAGTGCTGTAGCAAAGACTGGTTGAGCGCGTAAGCCAGCAAGCCTTCAATCGCATGGGCAGCATCGAGCTTTTGTAGCACGCTCAGAAATTTTTCCTTGTTTTCGTCAGAAATTCCGCGCTCATTAAGTACGGTTGTTATCATCAACGCGCACTCCAACGAGTTGATTTCCTCCAGCGCGCTCAATACCTGTTTGGCCTCTTCTTCCCCATACAAGAATGCACATACCAGTCCCTTGAGGTCGCGTTTCATTTTGAGCCGAGCAATATTTGGACGGAATAAAGGAGGGTAAAAATTCATACGCCATTCTCCTGGTCGGTTGGTAATAGGAGGGAACCTGCCTTCTTTTCCCCTTTTTTGGCAAATTATATAATATTGTATCGGAAAACACGTTGTCTCGGATTGACCACCTGCTCTAGAAATGCCTGAGTGTGGGGCGGTGTCCCGGCCGCCCGAATTCGGGTATACTGATTATAGAACGCCAACATCCCCTGGTTCAGAGCGTAAAAAACAGAACATAGCTAGATCAATTCGATGTACAATTGTTCTGTATAACTTAAAAAAGGAGATCAATCACATGTACCATAAGATCATATTGGTCGGTAATCTGGGACGTGATCCCGAAATGCGCTACACCCCTTCGGGCCAGGCGGTAACCAGTTTTTCGGTAGCGGTGAATGACGATTTTGGCGAAAACAAACGCACCATCTGGGTGCGCGTTTCAGCCTGGGGCAAAACCGCGGAAAACTGCAATAATTTTCTGAAAAAAGGCTCCAAAGTGTTGGTTGAAGGCCGCCTCACCTGCGACGCTTCCACCGGCGGCCCGCGTGTCTACACCCGGCAAGACGGCTCCTCCGGCGCGGCTTTTGAGGTCAGCGCCCAAACCGTGCGATTTCTCTCCACCCGCGGTGAAGGCGGCGGCGGAGAGGACGAATACAGCATGGATTCACACGAAATGAGCGACGCGGGCGACTTGCCGTTTTAATCCGCCGCCATCGTGTATGTCAGCAGCCCCGCCGCGCAGTTAATGGGGGCCGGTTGGGTTGGCGCGCAGCCACACTCCTGGCCGCGCGTGCCTGTGCCAGGCCGTTTATCCCCCTTCTTTTCCCGGTTTGCCCGGGGTTTGGGTTATCAGGATTGCCATGAAAAATTTACAAACAATAGCCGATCAGGTTGTGGAAGTTTTTGAAGAGTTAACCCACGCGCGCGACCAGGCGCTGATCAACGCCCGCCAGCTCACCCGCAAATCGGCGCATACCATTCGCGCCATTCACCGCCTGGAGCGCGAAGAGGCGCAGAGCCTGCTGGCCGAGGCGTGCGAGCTGCAGCATAAACTTAACACCGACCTGGCCAATTACCCCACCCTGCTCTACGCCGGCTACACCATGGACGCGATCAAAGAGTTTGTGGAAGCCAGCATCACCTACGCGCTCATCGTAGACGATCCGCTGCCCACCCCGCAAGACCTGGGCGTGGAACCGGCCACCTACCTCAACGGCCTGGCCGAAGTGACCGGCGAGCTGCGCCGGCGCGTGCTGGATATTCTGCGCCACGGCTACTCGGAAGAGGCCGAGCGCCTGCTCACCATCATGGATGAGATTTACTCCGTTCTGGTGACGATTGACTACCCCGACGCCATCACCAACGGTCTGCGCCGCCAGACGGACCTGGTGCGCGGCATTGTGGAACGCACCCGCGGCGATATGACCATCGCCTTGCAGGAAGAGCGCCTGAAGCAATCCATGGAGGCGCTGCAAAATCGCCTGGATGAGGCCAACCGCTAAACCCGGTTGGAAGTCCATCGAAACTTTTTAAGGGTGAGGTTCCGCGCGGCCTCACCCCAACATTTAACGGCTGACTTCAGTCTGCCGCAGAAACGGCTATAATAGAAAAATGCGAGATCCCAAGAGCATTCCGCAAAGAATTGCCATTGCCTGGAACCCTGACGTGCCCGACGCTGACCGCGAGGCGCGCGAGATGGAGAGCGCCCTGCGCGCCGCCGGGTTGAGCGAGGTGCACGCCGCGTCGCTGCAAGATGCAGCCCTGCACGCCAGCGTGGGCGCCGGCGCGGTGGATCTGCTGGTGGCCCTGGGCGGAGACGGCACCATGCTGCGCGCCGGGCGGCTGTGCGGTCCCAACCATGTGCCCGTCCTCGGCATTAACATGGGCCGCTTTGGGTTTCTGATGGAAGTGGAGCGCGGCCAATGGCGGGATTTCCTTTCCCCTCTGCTTGCCGGCCATTTTCGCCTGGAAGACCGCATGATGCTGCAGGCGGAACACTGGCGCGGTGACACCTGCCTTAACGCCTGGACGGTGATGAATGAGGTGGTGGTCTGCCGTGGAAAAGACGTGCGCCCCATTCGCCTGCGCGCCTGTGTGGACGGCTACCAGCTGGCCACCTACGTCGCCGACGGTCTCATCGCGGCCACGCCGACCGGCTCTTCGGCCTACGCCCTGGCGGCTGGCGGCCCGATTATGCCCCCCGAGCTGCGCAATATTCTCATCATCCCGGTTGCCCCCCATCTCTCGGTGGACCGCGCCGTCATCCTCTCGGAAGGCGTGTGTGTGACCATTCATGTTGAATCACGCTACGATACCGTCGTCAGCGTGGACGGCCAGAACCCCGAACAGGTGCTGGAAGGCGACCTGATTAAAGCCTACGCCGGCGATCACGGTGTTTCCTTTGTGCGCTTTCAGGACGCGGGTTATTTTTATCGCAACCTGACGGCCTACATGGAGCAAAACCCAACCTCCGGCCTTCCATTGAGGTAGTTGAATGACTGAAGAAACCGAAAAACAATACTGCTACCGTCACCCCGACCGCGAAACCCTGCTGCGCTGCAATCGCTGCGACCGGCCCATCTGCACAGCCTGTGCCGTGCGCACCCCCACCGGCTATCGCTGCCGCGAGTGCGTGCGCGTGCAGCAGAAAACCTATGAAACCGCCGTGGTCACCGATTATGTGGCGGCGGCGCTCATCGCGGGCGTGCTGGCCTTTTTGGGCAGCCTGGTGGCCGGGCGGCTGGGCTTTTTTACCCTGCTGGCGGCGCCCTTAGTGGGCATGATCATCGCCGAAGCGGTGCGTTTCATGGTGAAAAAGCGCCGCTCCAAACTCCTGTTTCAAGTTACCACTGCCGCGGCGGTGGTGGGAAGCCTGGCTTCGCTGCTGCCCGCTCTGCTGGGGCTGCTGGTGCTGCTGCTTTCCGGCGAACCGCAGGCCATTCTGTCGATCATCTGGTCGGTGATCTGGCCGGGCATTTACACGTTTTTGGTGGGCAGTACGGTATACTACCGCTTAAGCGGTATCCAGATTCGATAGAGAAGACACAAGTCCTATGCTCCTCGAACTGCGCATTGAAAATTTCGCCATCATCCAAAGCCTTGAGCTGCGCTTTCAGGGCGGCCTGATCGCCTTTACCGGTGAAACCGGCGCGGGCAAATCCATCATCCTCGACGCGGTGGAAGCCCTGATGGGCGGCCGCCCCGACACCACCTTTGTGCGCAGCGGCGCGGAACGCGCCAGTGTGGAGGCGCTGTTCAGCATCCCCGAACAGACCCGCGCGGAAGTGCTGGCTATTTTGGAACGCGAAGATCTGCTGGATGACCCCAACGAGATTCTCATCAGCCGCGAAATTCGCCTGGAAGGGCGCAACACCGCCCGCGTCAACGGCCGCAGTGTCAGCGTTGGACTGCTGCGCGAGCTGGGCGAATACCTGGTGGATATTCACGGCCAGTCCGAACACCTTTCCCTGCTCAACGTGCGCCAGCATCTGCGCCTGTTAGACCGCTACGCCGCCGCCGACAGCCTGCTGGAGGCCTACCGCGCGCCCTACCGCCAGCTTCAGGCGCTGCGCCGCCAGTTGAAAGACCTGCGCGCCGGCGAGCGCGACGCCCATCAGCGCGCAGAATTTCTGACCTTCCAGATTCAAGAGATCGAATCTGCGCGCCTGAAACCCGGCGAAGAGGAAGAACTGCGCCAGGAGCGCAGCCGCCTGGCCAACGCTGAAAAGCTGGCCGCCCTGGCCCAGCAGAGCGTGGCGGCCCTCGATGAAGGCACCCCCGAAATGCCTTCCATCTCTGACCTGCTGGGGCAGGTGGTCGAATCGCTGGCCTCGCTTAGCCGCATCGATTCTTCACAGGCAGAACTGCACGAACGGGCGGCCAGCCTGGAAGAGATCACTGCCGATATCGCCATTGAACTGCGCGATTACCTGGAGCAGATTGAATTTAACCCCCGCCGCCTGGAACAGGTGGAGGTGCGCCTCGACCTGATCAATGGTCTTAAGCGCAAGTACGGCGGCAGCGAAGAGGCCGTGCTGGCGTTTGCCGAGCGCGCCCGCGCCGACCTGGAGCAGATCACCCACGCTGGCGAGCGCATCGCAGAGCTGGAAGCCGAGGAGGCCGCCCTGCTGCCGCGCCTGGCCGAGCATGCCAGGGCGCTTTCGGAGGCGCGCCGCGAGGCCGCCAAAACCCTGGCGCGTGGCATTGAGCGTGAGTTGAACGACCTGAGCATGGTTGGCGCGCGCTTTCAGGTTGATTTTCAGACCCTGCCCGATGAGAAAGGCCTGCCGCTGCCCGGTAAAGGCAGCCTTGCCTATGATGAGAACGGTGTGGACCGTGTGGAATTTCTAATCGCGCCCAACCAGGGCGAGGGATTCAAACCGCTGGTTAAAATCGCCTCGGGCGGTGAGACCTCGCGCCTGATGCTGGCGCTGAAAAACGTCCTTGCCAGCGCCGACCACGTTCCCACCCTGGTGTTTGACGAAATTGACCAGGGCATTGGCGGGCGCGTGGGCACAGTGGTGGGAGAAAAGTTGTGGCGATTGGGCCGCAGCCACCAGGTGCTGTGCATTACCCACTTGCCGCAGTTGGCCGCGTTTGGTGACCAGCACTACCATGTGCGCAAGCAGGTCAGCAGCGGCCGCACCCACACCCAGGTGGAAGCCCTGCACGGTGAATCCCGCCAGGAAGAGCTGGCCCTGATGTTGGGCGGCAGCAGCGACGCCAACCGTCAGGCCGCCCGCGAGGCGCTGCAGTACGTCTCGCGCCGCACCCGCGAAATCACCGCCTGATTCTGCCGCCCCTTGCGGATTTGAAAAATGTTATAATGCGAAAACCTATGAAGAAAAGACTGTTCCTTCTCACAAGCTTAATCCTGACCGGTTTGCTGGCTTTGTTGGCGGCCCCTGTAACCGCCACCCCGCAGCAGCCCCAGGCCTTTTATCAGACGCCCACCCCCGGCGCGGACGGGCGCATCATCTATATCGTTAAACCGGGGGATAGCTGCCTGAGCATTTCGTTGCTCACCGGCGTTGAACTCAACGATCTGCGCCTGCTCAACAATCTGGACGAAGAATGCCTGCTCACCGAGGGCAAACAGCTTTTGCTGGGCGTCGTTACCGAGCCTACCGTTACCCCCGGCCCGTCGCCTACCCCTACCCAGGCGCTGCCCACCCCCACCCCGTTCAACGGCAGCGGTGAAATTTGCGTCTTCCTGTTTGAAGACCTGAACGGCAACGCCCTGGCCGAAGAACTGGAACTGTCCATTGCGGGCGGCGCGGTGAGCATTACCGACCGGGAAGGCGAGGTTTCGCTCACCGGAGAAACCACCACCGACCCGGAGCCGTTGTGTTTTAGCGAGCTGGCCGAAGGCGAATACAACATCAGCGTTGCGCCGCCCGAAGGCTACAACCCCACCACCGCCATGAACTACCCCCTCATTCTGCGCGCCGGCGACCGCTCCATCCTCGACTTTGGCGCCCAGCTCAGTTCTGAAGCCCAGCCCCTTGCTCCCAGTGAAGGCGGGCGCTCGCCGGTGATGGCGATTGTGGGTGGGCTGCTGTTGCTTGGCGGTATTGGTTTGGGCGTATATTTCTGGCGCGCGCGCAAATTCTAAATTTGCATTCTCGCGGATACAACATCAGGCGCGCCGGAAGGCGCGCTTTTCTTTTTTTACCCTGCTGACCCCACACCAAGCCCTCTCCAAAATGCTGGGGAACGCATTTTCGGGATGGTGTTTGTTTTCATTGGGCTGCCATTCTCCGGCAGGGGCGCGGGGCTGAACGCCCGTATTTTGGGGCGGATGGCCATCCGCCCCTACGGAAGAACGGGATTCGTCTACTGGGCGGGTCAAACGGCATTGAGGTTAAATCATTTTGTCCCCGCTCGAAACCCGCCGGTGATAAAACCATTGGTGGGTTGGCTGCTCTGCTAACTGCTTGTATGAAAAAACTCTTAACCGCGCGCCGCTCCGCAATTCTACCTTTGATTGTCGCATTTATGGCGGCGTGGTAGAATCGGAAAGAAGGTTTTCTCACCCGCGAATTCCTTTCTGCCTGCATGTTCAAGGAGAATCACATTAACATCCGCTCGCTTGCCTGGCATGATTTAATCACCCTCTACCGCCGCCGAGACCAGGTTCTGCTGCTCGATAGCGCCGCGCTGCTCACTCGCGGAAATGCCATTGGCCTCTCCGCGATGCTGGATTATCTCAACCCCAACCGCGGAATTTTCACCGGGGTTTACGCCGCGAACAACGCGCAAGAGTCTCTGATTGGCCAGATCCAATTCACCCTGGGAGAGCGCGCCGCTCACCTGGCCTTTTTGCTATCCGATGATGCGCCCGACCCCGCCCGGCTGGCTTTTCTGCTGGACGGTCTGGTTCACAAAGCTGGTGAGTTGGGCGCGTACAGCCTGGTGGCCGAGTTACCCGAAGACAGCCTGCTTTTTGTGCGCCTGCGCCGCGCCGGGTTTGTGGTTTATGGCTGGCAGCAGGTCTGGCAGCTTCCCATCCAGGAGCATGTAGACACGTCTAAGGGGGGCTTTTGGCGCGCGATCTCAAGCGCGGACGAGTTCCATGTGCGCTCGCTTTACCAGTCGTTGGTGCCTTCGCTGGTGCAGTGCGCCGAGGTATTCAATGATCACCAGTTGAACGGACTGGTCTACGAGCAAAATGGCGAAATCAGCGCCTATGTGGAGGGTGTATCCGGTCCGCGCGGATTTTATGTGAACCCCTTGATTCATCCATCGGTGGAAGACGTGAACCAGCTTATCCAAAGCCTGCCCGGCCAGCTTCAGCCGTTGATGGGACGGCCGGTGTACCTGGCAGTGCGCTCGTATCAGGGCTGGCTCGAAGCCGTGCTGAGCCAAATGGGCGCGCAATTGTACGAGCGTTACGCCCTTCTGGTAAAATACTTTACCTTACCGCAGCGCAGCGCTGTGCCCGCAGCCGCGCGGGCGGTGATGGAAAACCCCAACGCCAAACCCGCCGCGCCGATCATGAATCACTTTTTGGAACCGAAAAGCGAACCCGCCCGCCTGACCGGGCATGGAAATAAAGAATGACACAAAGAAGAATAACTGATAACCTGGAAAACCTGTTGGAGGTGCTGCCGCCGCACATCTCACACGCGATTGAGGCCGCAAACAACTCGGATAAATTGATTGAGATTGTCATGGATTTGGGCCGGCTGCCGATGGCGCGCTTTGTCGACGGCGAGCTGCCGCTCAGCCATCACGAAGTGCTGCGCGAAGAAATTGACTATGTGGTTGAGCGCATCGGTGATTTTGACGCCGATAATCGCGCCGGCCTGGAGCGCACCCTGCACCGTATTTCGGCCATTCGCAACCGCCGCTCTGCAATTGTGGGCCTTACCTGCCGGGTAGGCCGCGCCGTTTATGGCACCATTGATATTCTGCAAGACCTGATCGACTCGGGCAAATCGCTGCTCATCCTCGGCCAGCCGGGAATTGGTAAGACCACCATCCTGCGCGAGGCCGCCCGCACCCTGGCCGAAACCAAGCGTGTGGTGATTGTGGACACCTCCAATGAAATTGGCGGCGACGGCGACGTACCCCACCCCGCGGTGGGCAAAGCCCGCCGTATGCAGGTGGCCCAGCCTTCCCTTCAGCATGAGGTGATGATCGAGGCCGTGGAGAATCACAACCCTGAAGTGATCGTGATTGACGAAATTGGCCGCGAGCTGGAAGCCGCCGCCGCGCGCACCATTGCCGAGCGCGGCGTGCAGCTCATCGGCACCGCCCACGGCCGCACGCTGGAAAATCTGCTGATGAACCCCACTCTCTCCGATCTGATCGGCGGCATTGAGGCGGTTACCCTTTCGGACGAAGAAGCCCGCCGCCGCGGCACGCAAAAAACCGTGCTGGAGCGCCGCTCGCCGCCCACCTTTGACGTGCTGATCGAGATCAAAGAGCGCGATTACCTGGTGATTCACCCCGATGTGGCTGACGCCGTGGATACTCTGGTGCGCGGCTTTGAGCCGCAGATCGAAATTCGCCGGCGTGATGAACACGGCAAGATCGTTATCGAAAAATCCTCCGCCCCGGTGATGGAATCGTTCCAGAACGGCGGGCAACGTCGTCCCATCGCCCCGGCGGGCAAGCGCGAAAAAGCGCCAGCCGTGGCTCAGAGCCGTTCTGAAAACATCGAATTCGTGCGCGAGAGCCGCGAGCGCTTTGAAGAAGCCTCTCAGCCGCCCATACCGGCTCAACCAATGCGCGTTTTTGCTTATGGGGTGGCGCGCAACCGCATTCAGCAGGCCGCCCGCCGCCTGAATGTGCCGATTATGCTGGTCAAAGACTTTGGCGACGCGGATGTGCTCATCACCCTGCGAACCTACTACCGCAACCGCCAGCGCACCATTTTAGACGCTGAAGCGCGCGGCATGCCCATTTATGTGCTGCGCGCCAACACGGTGGCGCAAATGGAACAGGCCCTGGCCGAGATCTTCAATCTGCAGGTTGACCGCTCGGAAGCCGATTGGGAGCAGGTGGCCAACTCCACCGCTTCGGCCATTGAGGCGGTGCTCAACGGGCAGCGCTTTATCGACCTGCCCCCCGCCACGGCCGCCATTCGCCGCCTGCAGCACGAGATGGCCCGCCAGGCCAACCTGGTATCGCATTCCTACGGCAAAGAGCCGCGCCGCCGCGTGCGCATCTACCGTGAGTAACCCACTTTTTTCAGGCCAAGGAGCAGCGCATGTTCATTACCCTGGAAGGACCCGATGGAAGCGGCAAATCTTCGCAGATTGAGCCCCTGGCCGAGTATCTGCGCCAGCAGGGTTTTTCCGTCATCACCACCCGCGAGCCAGGCGGCACTTCCATCAGTAACCAGGTGCGCGATGTTCTCAAGAGCATGGAGAACAAATCCATGCACCCGCGCACCGAGATTTTGCTCTTCTGCGCGGCGCGCGCCCAACTGGTGGAAGAGGTGATTTGCCCGGCTTTGGAAAAGGGAATGATTGTGCTCAGCGACCGCTACGCCGATTCAACCCTCGCCTACCAGGGCTACGGTCACGGCTACGACCTGGACTTTCTGCGCTCGCTGCTCAACTTCGCTACCGGCGGCCTGTGGCCCGACCTGACCCTTTACCTGGATGTGGACGCTGAAACCGGCCTCAACCGCCGCAAGAGCGGCGGCGGCGAATGGAACCGCCTCGACGATTATGCCCTGGCCTTTCACCGCCGCGTGCGCCAGGGCTATGTGGAACTGGCCGCCCAGCAGCCGCAGCGTTGGGTAACCGTGGACGCCGGACAACCCATGCAGGTTGTGCAGCAAGAGCTGCGCCGCATCGTCACACAGCGATTAAAGAAGTAAAATTACACACTCATTCCTTAAGTTGTTATAGGATGAGAGCGTTGTTAAAACTGTACACAATGGCAGGGCGCACCCTATTTTCTCCCTGTCTGAAAGGACAAACCGAATGAAAAAGATGTTATTTGCAGCCAGTATCTTTGCCATGCTGCTGCTCGCCGCCTGCGGCGGGCAAACGGCTACCCCCACCGCCGAGGCAGAAAGCCCCGCGCCGGCAGCCGTCGAGCCTACCCAGGCTCCCGTCCAGTCTTTTGAGACCAGCCCGGCCGTGTGCCGCGTGGTGGGTCTATTGGAAGTGCCTGAGACCAGCGGCTTTGCTCCGCTGAGCGACACGGACTGGTTGCACGGCAACCCCGAAGCTCCGGTGTCCATTATTGAATACTCTGAGCTGCAGTGCCCTTACTGCGGCCAGTTTGAGCCGGTGCTGACCGAGTTCATTGAAACCTACCCCGACCTGGCGAATTCTGTTTTCCGCCACTTCCCGCTCACCAGCATTCACGACAAAGCGCTGCTGGGCGCGCGCGCGCTGGAAGCCGCTGGCCGCCAGGACCCCAAATACTTTGAAGATCTCAAAAACCTGGCCTTCAACAAGCAGGCCGAATGGGGCGAAAAGACCGAAGCTGAATTTGAACAGTGGCTGATCGACCAGGCCGGCACGGTGGGTTTTGACGCCGAACAGTTCAAGGCCGACCTGCAAGACCCGGCCATTGAAGAAAAAGTGCTGGCTGATATGGAGACCGCGCAAAATGCCGGTGTGGCTTACACCCCATTTGTAACCATTAACGGTTTTGTCTACGAAGGCGAGCGCACCGTGCCAGCTCTGAAGGCCATTTCTGACGCGCTGGTTGCCCTGGAAGAAAAAATCGGCGCCGAAGCCCTGGCCCAGATTCCCCCCATGATCATCAGCACGCCCGAATCGGTGGACCTGGTGGTGCAGACCTATCAAGACCTGCAGAAACAATACGGAGAGGACTTTCTCGCCAGCGTTCCCCGCCAGCTCTTTATGTACACCCCCGAGAACGTGGTTGAAATTGTTGGCCTGTACAACCAGCTCAGCGTAACCCTCGGCGACCGCATCTACGACGCGTGCCCGCCGACTGTGATTGACCCGACCAAGAAATACACCGCCACCATCGAGACCACCAAAGGCAACTTTGTGATGGACCTGTACGCCGACAAAGCCCCGGTAACGGTCAACAGCTTTGTCTTTTTGGCCAACGAAGGCTGGTTCAACGATATTCCCTTCCACCGCGTGATCGACGGCTTTGTTGCCCAGACCGGCGACCCCAGCGGTTTGGGGTTGGGCGGCCCTGGCTACCAGTACAGCAATGAGATCAGTGACCTGGGCTTTGATAAAGCCGGTGTGGTGGGCATGGCCAATGCCGGCCCTGAGAGCAACGGCAGCCAGTTCTTCATTACCCTCGCGCCGGTGGAGCAGCTCTCTGGCAACTACACCGTCTTCGGCCAGGTAACCGAAGGCATGGACGTGGTCTCCAGCTTGAACAAAATCGATCCGTCAGCCAACGAATCGGTTGAAAACGCGGACCGTATCATCAAGGTAACCATCAGCGAACAGTAACGCGCAGCGGGGTGGCGGAATGAATCGAAACGTAAAATGGGGATGGGCCGGTTTGTGTGTGGCTGCGGTGCTTTTCCTGGCAGGCTGCCAGTCGCAGGTTGAGATTGCGCCTGTAGAGACGCCGCTGCCGCCCACCCAGCCCGTGCTGGCGCCGCCACCCGCGGCGGCTGACAACCTGGAAGAAGTCATCGCGCAGAGCTGCACCGTCACCAGTCCGGCGGAGGGCGCTCAAACGCAGACCTCGGCTTACCCTGGCGTGCGCCAGACCGACCTGGTGTTTGGCCCCGACAGCGCGCCGGTAACCCTGGTGGAGTACACCAATTTTCTCTGCGGTCACTGCGCCGCGCTGGACATCACTCTAAGCGACCTGCGCAGCGCCTACCCCGCTGATTTACGCATCATTATGCGACATTACCCCTTTCGCGGGCAGGATACTGTGGTTCTCGCCGCTCAGGCGGTAGAGGCGGCTGCCCGGCAGGATATTGAAAAAGCCTATTTGTTAAAGAGCTATTTGTTCCGTTCGCCCGGCGAATGGAAAGACCTGCCGCTCAATCAGCTGCAAAGCTGGTTGGGCGAGCAGGCCGAAACCCTGGAACTGGACCGCGCGCGCTTTCTGGACGATTTGAACAGCGAAGCGGTTCAGCAAAAGGTGCTGGATGACCAGGCCGAAGCGCGCAGCCTCAATATTCCCGGCACGCCGTTTGTAATCATCAACGGCAAGGCGTATGCCGGCCCGCGTGATTATGCCAGCCTGGAAACCATCATCAACCTCAATAAGCTGGAAGAACTGCAGTTCAGTGAGTGCCCCGCGCCGCAAATCAAAGCCGGCCGATCTTACACCGCTACCTTCCACACCAGCAAAGGCGATGTGCTGGTGGAGCTTTACCCCGACCAGGCCCCCGCGGCAGTCAACAACTTTGTTTTCCTGGCGCGTGGCGGCTGGTACAACGAAACCATCTTCCACCGTGTCATCCCGGGGGTGATCGCCCAGGGCGGCGATCCGTCGGGCACCGGTTATGGCAACCCTGGCTACGCCTTCGCCGATGAGATCGGCACGCTGACCTTTGACCAGCCCGGCATGCTGGCGATGGCCAATTCGGGACCCAACACCAACGGCAGCCAGTTCTTTATCAACACTTCGCCCCAGCCCGATTTCAACGGCAAGTATCCCATTTTCGGGCGGGTGGTGCAGGGGCTGGACGTGGTGAAAAGCCTTGCCCCGCGCGACCCCTCGGCCGGCGCGCCACTTTCCGACGCGGACCGCATTCTCTCCATTACCATCGAGGAACAATAGTGCAGCCTACGCAAAAAACGCATTGGCCTTCCGTTCTTCAGGTCGCTTTAAGCGGCCTGATGTTGATTTTGCTGCTGCCCTCGGCGGCCGGGCTGCTGGTTGTGTCTGCGATGGGCGGCCTGGCGCAGGGCGCGTCTGGGCAGGAGGTGATCTCGCTGGTTCATCTGGCCTGGATGGCGGCGCTGGGGGCCGCGCTGCAGGCGCCCGCGCTGGTCTTTGGCCTGGCGCGCCTGCTCAACTGGCCTCTGGCCCAAAAAGAGCGCAATCCGCGTCGCTGGCTGCTGCTGGCGCTGGCCGCTTGGCCGCTGGCGCTGGCCGCCGGGTACGGTGTCAATCAACTCCCCGGCCTGTCGCTGGTCTTACTGCCGCCGCTGCAGATTGCTGTGGTGGCCCTGCCGCTGGCTGCCTTTGTGCTGTTGGGTCAGATGGGCCTTCCGCGCCTTACCCGCCAGCAAAATTGGGGAACGGTTAGTTTTAGCCTGGCGATAACCCCGCTGGTAACCATCGCCGCTGAAGGTGTGGTGGGCGGGCTGCTGTTGGTGGCCCTGGTGGTGTGGTTGACGAGCAACCCCGAGGCGATGGAACAGATCTACCGCGCCGGGCAGCGTCTCTCGAATGCCCAGATGGACCCCGAAGCGCTCTCGCGGATCATTGCGCCTTTCTTAAAGAACCCGCAAATTATCATCGGCGCGCTGACCTTTACCGCTGGTCTGGTTCCGCTGCTGGAAGAGCTGTTCAAACCGCTGGCGCTGTGGCTGCTGGCCGGCAAACGCCTCACCCCCGCGCAGGGCTTCAGCGGCGGTCTGCTGGCCGGGGCGATGTTCGCTCTGTTTGAAAGCCTGGGCATGCTGGCCTCGGCCGCAGGCGCGCAGGATTGGCTGACCCTGGTGATTGGGCGTACCGGCACCGGGCTTCTGCACGTGGTTACCACCGGCCTGGTGGGCTGGGGGCTGGCCAGCGCATGGCAGGCGGGCCGTTACTTGCGCCTGGGGCTGGCTTATCTGTGCGCGGTGCTGCTGCATGGCATCTGGAATCTGTTTGGTATTCTCATGGGGCTGCTGCCGGTGGGCGGCGCGGTTGATCTTCCGCAGAACTTGCAGGGCCTCACGCGACTCTCGCAGGTTGCCCCGCTGGCGCTGGGCGTTTTGTTTCTGGTTTTATTCTCGATTTTGCTGCGCGGCGCGAGCCTGCTGAGGCAAGAGGGCAATCCCATCAGAATTGATATTTCAAACCATGAAAGGGTTGATCCCACCCAAGCCAAAGGTGTCTCGACCCAGGGCAGGGAATGAGAAAAAAGCAGTTATTTTGCCCCGCATTGCGGGGCAAAATAACTGCAGAAAGAAATCTTTCTCCCCTTCCCGATTCGGGAAGGGGTTGGGGGATGGGTAAAACCCATTGCAAGTTCCATGAAAAAATCGATGCAGTCACCCTGGTTGCGCCAGGAGCAACTCAAACCATAAAATTGTGTTATGGTTAACTCAGGGCGATCTCATTACAACTTGCATTGATAAAAAAACTCAACCTCTGCAGGAGCGGTGTGCATGAAGCGTGAAACGCTGGTTAAAATCTTTAAGTTCTTATTCAAACATCTGACCCGGTTATCCTACGAGGGGATGGAAAATATTCCTGCTGTGGGAGGCGTGATCATTGCCACCAATCACATGAGCCGCCTGGATTTCCCGGCGCTGTTCATGGTCTCTTCCCGCGAAGACATCACAGCCCTGGTGGCCGATAAGTATCAGAGCTATGTCCTCTTTAATTTCATCATCCGAACCGCCGGTGGAATTTACCTCGACCGCTCCAAGGCCGATTTCTCGGCTTTCAGCACGGGGGTAGACTTTTTACGCAAAGGCGGCGCGCTGGGCATCGCGCCGGAGGGCACGCGCAGCAAAGTGGGCGCGCTGCTGGAAGGCAAGCCCGGTGCGGTGCTGCTGGCTACCCGCGCCAAAGTGCCGGTGGTTCCGGTGGCCGTTACCGGCACCGAGGTGAGTGTGAAGCAACTGCTCCGCTTGCGCCGTCCAAAAATTCATGTGCGCGTCGGCCCAGCCTTCACCTACCCACCGCTCGACCGCGACCAGCGTCACGATTTGCTGAAAAAGTACACCGATGAAGTGATGTGCCGCATTGCTGCCATGATGCCCGAAAGCTATCACGGTTTTTACACCGGGCACCCGCGCATTAAGGAGATTCAGGCCGAATTGGCCGCCGCGCATCAGTCGGAGCCGGTTCACCTTTAAGGAAGGCAAGGCAGGGCTGGCTTTTCGGCGGCGGGCGCTGCCTGCCAGAGACCGCACAGCAGAGGGGCGGCTTGCTCGTCCAACGTCAGGGCGTCCTGGCTCAATTGGCGGGCAGATTCAAAATCACCGCTTTCAAGAAATGCTTGAAGAAAAGGCACAAACTCGCGCGCCTGTTGGGGCGTGAGATTTTGTTGTTGGGCTTCCTGCCACAGGCGCAGCACGGCGGGCCAGTCGGCGTAGGCGCGCGCCAGGTCAGCCTGTTCAAAGTACTGGCACCATTCTCCTTGTGGGGCTTCTCCAAACACCTGGCGCACAAATTCGGCATTGTAACCGGCTTCGCGCGCGGGGTACGCGGGGTTGGCCCAGGCGTAGAAGTCTTGTTCTGCGTTGAGCGGAGTTCCGGCGGCGTAGACCGGGTCCAGCACCAGCAGGCAGCCCCCGGCCGGGTTATAGGCCACCGGCAGGCTCTGGCTGACGGTGGATTGGAAGGTCAGATTGCGAAACTCCGCTTTGAGCGTTGAGGTGGGCTTTTTGCCTTTGATCTGCTCAGGGCTCCAGGTGCGCGTGCCGTTGAACCACCAGTAGGGCAGTTCGTCGCTGTTGAGCGCGCCGGCATAGACCAGGTTGGTGTAAAAGGCCACCGAATAGTCGCCGGAGTAGCCGTAGGGCAGCACAGGCCCGATCACCGCGCTGCCGGGCGGCAGCGAAGGCGCGCGCCACAGCAGCTGCCAGGTGTAACTGCGCTGCATCTCCCAATGCAGGCGGTAGCGGTTGAGTTCCAGGGTTTGCGCGGCAACCCCGCCTGCCACCAGCACGGCGAACACCAGGCTCCAGCGCCGCTGCGAAGCAGACAACCACAGCATGCCCGCCGCCAGCAGCAGCACCGCGCCGAACATCATCCCCAGGGTGAAGCGGTCGGAAAACGCCCCGGCGATGGCCTGGCGATTGGTGCTCCACACCGGCAGACCGCCGGAAAGCAGCGCCAGCCCACCCAGCGCCAGCCAGCCCGGCAGGTCGCGCCGCGCCGCTGTTTCGTCAGACGGCTGCCCGCGTAGATAGAAGAAGACCCCTGCCCCGGCCAGCAGGCCCAATCCCCAGCCAAACCAGGTGATTTTCGCATCCAGGTTCAGGGCGGTGGGGTCGAAGGCGTTCAGCCAGGCGAAAATCACCGCGAACAGACCGTCTTGCAGAACCAGTTCCAGCAGGCGCAGCAGCGCGGGCAGCGGGCTGGCCAGCAAGTTCTCAATCAGAATGGGCGGGTTGGGTTCAAATTGCGGGTAGAGCGCGGGGTACAGGAAAAACCGGAAGGCCAAGAAGGCTGCCCCGGCCAGCAGGTAGGGCCACCAGCGGCGGAACACGCGTCGCGCCGTTTGCGCGGCGGGTTCGGCGGGCTGGCGCAGCAGAATCCACAGCAGCAGCGGGCGCGCGGCCTCCAGGCCGACAAAATACTCAATGGTCAGCATGTGAACGGCGGCCAGCAGGGCGGCCAGAGTGGTATACAACCGCCTGCGCCGGGCTGGTTGGCGCTGCGCTTCAACCATCAGCGCCAGCGAGGCGCTGAACAAGGCCAGGGCGGTGAAGTGCTGGCTGTAAGCCACCGAAATGGCCTGCTGGGTAAAGCCGGGGTACACTGCCAGCAGAAAACCAGCCGCATGCGCCAGCCCCGCCTGGCGCGGAAAAACAACCCGCAGGGTGTGCACCAGGGCCAATATCGCCGCCCAGCGCAAGGTCAGCGAGTAGAGCTGCCAGGCCAATGCCGAATTGCCCAGCAGCGGCACGCTGATCAGATAGGTCCAGATGGACAGCGGGCGGTCGGAGAGAAAATAGTTCCAAAACGCGCCGGCCCCGCCCTGCCGCGCCAGAAGCAGCACCTGCCAGTCATCCCAAAAGAAACCCGGCTGCCAGATCTGCAGGCTGTGTGCCAGCAGCATCAAGGCGTATAAAGCCAGCGGGAAGCTCCACGGTTTGCGTGTCCAGCGTTCAAAGTGCGTCATGGGTGCTTAACTCTTCCTGTGGTGGTGAATTTACGGCTTGCGTGCTCTCTGCATGAAGTGAGGCTGTACGGGCGCTTTTCTTCCATCGTGCTTGCGCCTACAATCATACCATAGCGTTGGTATCCTCTGCCTGGGAGGGCGGTATGCTGCAAAGCGGTTTTGTCTGGATTTTGCTGGGATTTGTGATGTTCGGCGGCCTGCATTCGCTGCTGGCCTCGCTGCGCGCCAAAGCCCTGGCCGCGCGCTGGTTTGGAGATGCCGGGCGGCTCGGTTACCGCCTGTTCTTTAATCTCAGCGCGCTGATCAGCTTCGCGCCCATTTTGGCGCTGGTGGCCCTGCTGCCCGACCGGCGCATCTACGCCATTCCGCTGCCCTGGGCGCTGCTCACCGGCGCGCTGCAATTGGCGGCCGCCCTGGGAATGCTGGTGAGCGTGCTGCAAACCCACCCGCTGCACTTTTTAGGACTGGAACAATTGACCAGGCCTGAATCGGCGGGCGACCACCCGCGTGAGCTGGTGGTGCGCGGCGCGTACCGCTATGTGCGCCACCCGCTGTACTTCTTCAGCCTGGTGATTTTGTGGCTCAGTCCGCTGATGAGCTGGAACGTGCTGGCGTTTAATCTGGGGGCCACCGCCTACATGGCGCTGGGCGCCTGGCTGCTGGAAGAACCGAAATTGATCCAAGCCTTTGGCGAGCAGTACCGCGCTTACCGCCAAAGCACACCCATGTTGATTCCCCTTATCAAATTCTCTAAAAAATAACCCTCTGCTGCCCTATGCCCCTGCTCTGGCTTTCAATGGCGTTCATCCTCGGTCTGCTGCTGGCAGAAGCGCTGCCTTTGCCCTGGCTGGTGTATGCCGGGCTGGCGGCGGTGCTTGGGCTGCTGGCCTGGCTGGAGCAGCGCCGCGGCTGGTGGAAGGCCTGGCGCAAATGGTGCCGCCTGCCTGTGGCTTTGGTGCTGGCGGCGGTGATGCTGGGCGGCCTGCGCGCGCAATTGGCGAGGCCCGCCTGGCTGCCTTCGGAGCTGGGCTGGCACAATGATCTGTATGCCAGCGCGCGCGTGGAAGGGGTGCTGGCTGTGCCGCCCGACCAGCGCGAGAGCGGCACGCTGCTGCGCCTGCGCGCCGAGCGCCTGCTGGTGAACGGCCAGATCTACCCGGTCAGTGGTCTGCTGCAGGCGCGCGTGAAACAAGCGGGAAACTGGCAGTACGGCGACGCTGTCGCTTTGCAGGGACGCCTGCTCACCCCGCCGGAGGGCGGCGGTTTCTCTTATCGCGATTACCTGGAGCGCCAGGGTATTTATTCTTATATGCTCTTCCCGCAGGTGGAAGATCTGCCTAGCGCGCCGCGCAGTGGCCTGCTGCGCGGCCTGTACGCCCTACGCGAGCAGGCCTACCGCCGCCTGCAGGGCTTTTTGCCCCACGATGAAGCCGCTCTGCTGGGCGGAATTGTGCTGGGCATCGAGTCGGATATTCCCGCTGAGGTGGAGCGCGATTTTCAAGATACCGGCACGGCGCATATTGTGGTGATTTCCGGTTTCAATATTGCCATATTGGCCGCCCTCTTCGCGCGTCTGGTGGGGCGCTTTTTCACCCGCTGGTGGATTCCGCCGCTGGCCGGGCTGGGGGTGGTGCTGTACACCCTGATGGTGGGCGGCCAGCCGCCGGTAACGCGCGCGGCGCTGATGGGTGTAATGGGCCTGCTGGGCGAGCAGCTTGGGCGGCGGCAGAGCGGGGTCAACTCGCTGGCCTTCACCGCCGCGCTGATGTGCCTGTTCAATCCGCAGCTTCCCTACGACGCCAGTTTTCAGCTCTCCTTCGCGGCCACGTTGGGGCTGGTGCTGTACGCCGCCCCGCTGCAGAACGGGTTTGAGGCCTGGGTCGAGCGGCGCTGGGGCGAGGCGGCGGCAAAACGCTGGGGCGGTCCGGTGAGTGAGTATGTGCTCTTCACCCTGGCCGCGCAGCTCACCACCCTGCCGGTGATTGTGCTGCACTTCCAGCGCGTCTCGTTGAGCGCGCTGATTGCCAACCCCCTGGTGCTGCCGGTGCAGCCGCTGATTATGGTGCTGGGCAGTCTGACCGCGCTGGCCGGGCTGGTCTTCGCGCCGCTGGGGCAGCTGCTGGCCTGGCTGGTGTGGCCGCTGCTGGCCTATACCCTGCGCGCGGCGCACCTGCTGGCCAAACTGCCGGGCGGCGCGCTGGATACGGGCGCGGTCTTGCCGCTGTGGGCGCTGGTGTTTTACGCGCTGCTGTTGCTGCTCACCTTGCGCTGGAAGCAGATCGCCGCGCGAAAAGCGCCGCTGCGCTTTGCCGCCCTGGCGGCGGGTCTGATGGCGGCCAGCGCGCTGGTGTGGCAGGCGGTTCTGGCGCGCCCAGACGGGCGGCTGCACCTGATCCTGCTGGATGCCCGCGGCGGCCCCGGCTTGCTGGTGATCACCCCGCGCGGACAAACCCTGCTGGTGGAGAGTGATTCGGCCAGCCCAACCGCGCTGCGACGCGCGCTGGGGCGGCGGCTTCCGCTGCTGAACCGCCAGCTCGATGCGCTGCTGCTGGCCGGCGGTGCGCCTTCCGCGGCCAACCTGCAAGGGCTGGCGGCGCGGCAGGTGTTTGCCGTGCCAGAGCCAGCCGATGAATCGCCGTGGACGTCCCTGGCGGAGAATGGTCGTATAGGGTTGGAAGGCGGGGTTGAGCTGGAACTGGAAACGCCCTGCGCGCAGGGCGCGGCGCTGACGCTGCGTTACGGTGATTTTTCCGCGCGCATGCCCGGCGGCTGTGAAGAAGACCAGGAGGCTCTGTTGTGGGTGGAAACGGCAGGCGGCGACCCGCTGCTGGCCGTCGCTCAGGGACGAATGGAGATCAATGGGGCGCGCCAGCCCGCTCTGCCTCCGGGCGGCTGGCTGGAGCTGGTTACGGACGGCCAGCAGGTGTGGGTTTACAAAAGCCGCTAGTGGGTTAAGCAACCGCCCGCCCGGGGACCGGGCGGGCAGCCTTAAGGGGAAAGAAGATTTCCCGCGGATGGCTTACAGGCTGGTGAGCAAGTGAAACGGCAGGCTCAGTCCGGCGAAGACCAGACCGATGGTGATGCTGGCGATGATGTACAGCACAAAGCTGACCAGGGCGGTGACGATGGCATCGCTGGTTTCAAACTCCATTGCCTCGCGAATGGCGATCACCCCGGCGATCACGCTCAACACCCAGCCGGTGACCGAAAACAGCCAGCCCACGCAGGGGATGAAGCCCAGCACGCCCAGCAGGCGCGGCGCGTTGGCGTAGCCCAGCACGCGCAGCATCTCTTCGACATTGCTGCGGCCCTTAAAGAACTGTGTGCCCACAAAATAGGCCACCAGCGACCATAAGATCCAGCCAAACAGCAGGCTGTTGGCCACCTGAGCCAGATAGGCAAACAGCGCGCGCGGCCCCGCGCCCAGCATGCCCAGCGACGAGATCAGCGCCACCCCTACAGCGACCAGCGCGCCTTCCGAGGTAAGGGCGGGCAGGTCGGCAACTTCACGGTAAAGACTTTTATCCAGGCGAATGGCCCGTACAATGCGTTCAAACATCGGTTAACTCCTCAATTCAGTGTCTTGGTAATTTCACAGCTATATACGCTGCGGGCGCGAAAAAGATGCAAAACCGCCCCCGGTTGGCGGGTGTGCGCCGCGCGCCGGATTCGGCGCGAAAAGGTCTTGACAAAGTGGGATTTTCGGTAAGAATAAGAAGAACGTTTTTTACCCGATTCTTCTACAATGCGGGCGCGCCTCTGGCGCTCGCGGCGCGTTTTATCATCCAGTGAAATAAGCCCATCACAATGTTTCCGGCAGACCTGTGCGCCCCGGCGCAGAGCGGCTGCGGGTTACCTGTTGTACCCCGTCTGAGCAAGTCGCGGCGCTGGCGGGCGCCGCTGATAGTGATTCATCTTCTTATTGAAATCCATTGTTGATTCAGAAAGGTAAGGAAGGTATGAAGAAGATCGCAGTGATCGGCAGCAGCGGCGGGCACCTGTATGTGCTGGGCGGTAAAGACCCCCAGGCCCTGCTGGGAGAAATTACACGCCAGGCGCAGGCCGCCGGTATGGAGGTGAGCAGCATCGCGTTTGTGGCCGCCTCTGGCACGCTGGACCATGTAACCGCCTCTACCCAGGCGGCGCTGTGGACGCAAAGTGCGGAAGGCCCGCGCGAGGTGTTCAGCGGTACGCTGGAAGACGTGAACGCCCGCGCCCAGGCCGAGATGGACAGCCTGGCGGCGGCCATCCGCGCCGGGGAGGTGGACGGGCTGGTGCTGGTGAGCGCCGACCCCAAAGGCCTGAACCACGCCGCGCTGGAAGCCGCCGCCGAGACGAAGATTCCGGTGGCCGGAACGGGCGGCAGCTCGATGGCCGCCGCGCGTGCCATGGGCGTCAACGTCATCTCGGCGTCGGGCACCACCGGCAGCACCAACCGCACCCGCGCTGTGGGCTACATTTCGGCTTTTGCCAGCGAGTGGAAGCTCAAATACACGCCCGTCATCGGCAGAGCGGCCGAAGCCGCCACGGGCAGCCTGCGCGAGCGCATCAACCTGCGCAGCATTATGATGTCTTCCCTGCCGGCCTTCATCGCCATGGCGTTGATTCTGGCGGTGGGCAAGCTACCCTTCTTAACCGAGTCGGTGGGTCCGCTGTTTGACAAGCTGATCGCCGTGCTGCCGATTGTGGTGGCGGTGGTGGCGGCCAAACAGGTCTCTGGTTTGGACGAAGTGGGCATTGTGGCTGGCGTGATTGCCGGCGCGCTCTCGGTGGACGGCGGGATTCTGGGCGGCATTGTGGGCGGTGTGCTGGCGGGCGTGCTGGCCAACTACCTGCTGCGCTGGTCGTTCAAGATGAAATTCCCGGCGACCACCGCCAGCTTGGTGGCGGGCGCGATCAGCGGTCTGGCGGCTGGCATTCTGGTCTACTTTGTGCTGGCGCCCATCACCCTGTGGCTGGGCAACGGCATCCGCGGACTGATCGAGCAGGCGCTGGCCTTCAGCCCGGTGCTGGCGGGCGCGGTGGCGGGGCTGCTCATCTGGCCGGCGATCATTGGCGGGGTGTACCATGCCGCCATTTTGCCGATTGTGCTGCTGGAAATGGAACAGACCGGCTACAGCTTTTTGGGCGCGGTGGACATGACCGGTCTGGTGATGGTCTCGGCGGGGATTACCCTGGCCAACATCATCGCCCCGCGCGACCGCAGCGAGGCCTCGGTGGCGCTGCCGGGCTTTTTGGTCAACGTGGGTTTTGGCACCTTTGTGGAAGCGGCCTACCCCTTCATGTTCGCCGATAAACGCGTGTTTGCTGGCGCGCTGCTGGCGGCCATGGTCTCGGGCGGGTTCTGCGGCTTCTTCGACGCGCGCGGCACGGCCTATGTGCCTTCGGTGGTCGCGCCGGGGCTGTCGAATAACCCGATGGGCTTCCTCATCTCTATGCTGGTAGCGATGGGCCTGGCGGCCGGGCTGACGATTGTGTTCAACAAGACCGCCAGGAAAGAAACCGCCCAGGCCTGAGCGGGCGGCGGAATGGGAGATTTGGCGGCGTCCTGGGCAGGGCGCCGCTTTTTGATGCGGATCGGTATAATAAAGACAGTAAAAATCCCTAAAAATTGCTTATTGACAGTATAACGTAATACTGTTATAATGACGTTGTCGTCAGTTGAAGGCTGACGATCGGGAAAGGATAAAGCGATGATGAAGCAACAGATGCAGATTGGCGAGCTGGCCGATCGCACAGGCGTATCCACCCGCACCATTCGCTATTACATACAGGAGGGACTGCTGCCTGCGCCTGAGACGCAGGGCAAATACACCACCTACGACGAAGAATATGTGTACCGGCTGGAGCTGATCCAACTGCTCAAAGACGCCTACCTGCCGCTCAAAGAGATCCGCGACAAGATTGCCGGGCTGAGCTTAAGCGAAGTGCGCGGCCTGATCGAGCAGATGCGCGCGCAGGGCTTCCCCAACCAGGGGACGGTGGTTCATGCGGAATCCCTGTTTGTCGAAGCGCCTTCTGATTGGGAAAAACTTGAGGAGCGCACTTATTCCAGGAGGATCGAGCCACGGCCAGAAGCGCAGATGGAGCCGGAGGAGGACATCACCGAGCCGCCAACGAGTATAAGTGATAGCCGGCGCATGCCCAGCCCGAAAAGCGTGAGCGAAGAAGACGACGCGGCGGCTTACCTGGCCAAACTGCGCGACCGCCAGAACCTCAACCGCCCCGCCCCGGCCCGCCGCCAGCCGCCCATGCTGTTTCAGGAACAGGCGGATGTCCGCACCCAGGGCGAAAACTGGCAGCGCATCGAGATTGCTCCCGGCATCGAGCTGCACGTGCGCCAGCCGCTGCACCAAAAAGACGAATTTCGCTTGAAAAAGCTGATTGAATTTGCCAGACACCTGTTTTAGACCCGGCAGCCTGAAGGGGCTGCCCCTTCAGGAGGGAAAAATGACCGCGAAACCGTTCGACATGACCGCCCGTTTGGATACTGATCTGATTCTCATCGCCACGCCCACCCAGCGCGTGCTGCATATTCACCTGCGCGCGCCGCAAGCCCAGGCGCGCCAGCAGCGCACCCCGCTCAACCTGGCGCTGGTGATCGACCGCAGCGGTTCGATGAGCGGCGAGAAACTGGCCTACGTGCGCCAGGCCGCCCTGCACGTGCTGGACCTGCTGGACGAGCGCGACCGCGCCGCCCTGGTGGCCTACGACGACCAGGTGAGCCTGCTCTGCCCCAGCGTGGAGACCTCGCCTGCCAGTAAGTCCCTGCTGCGCAACATGGTGCAAGAGATCCGCTCCGGCGGCATGACCAACCTCTCCGGCGGCTGGTTGGAAGGCTGCCAGCAGATCGCCGCCCAGCTCAACGGCGGGCAGAACGTGGCGCGCTGCCTGCTGCTCACCGACGGGCTGGCCAACGTGGGCATCACCCACGACGAAGAGCTGCAGTTCCACGCCCGCCAGCTGCACCAGCGCGGAGTGGCCACCTCCACCTTTGGCGTGGGGCAGGGCTTCAACGAGCATCTGCTGGAAGGGATGGCCAACCAGGGCGGCGGGCAGTTCTACTTCATTGAGCACCCGCGCGACATTCCGCAGATTTTCGCGCGGGAAATGGGCGAGCTGACCGCCATCACCGCCCGCGGGCTGGAGATCACCATCAGCCTGCCGGAGCAAACCTCGGCCGATGTGCTGGGCGGCTGGCAGCACGACCAGCAGGCCGCGCGGCTCACCATCCGCCTGGGCGATCTGCCGGCTACGGCCGAACGCGACGTGTTTGTGCGCCTGCTCACCCCGCCGCAAGCGGCCGGCAGCGATCGCCTGACGCTCGGCGTGGCCGCCGCGGCCCAGGGCGAAGACCAGGCCAGCCTGACGGCCGCGCAAACCCTGGAGCTGCGCTACGCCCCCGATGAGGCGGTGCGCGCCGCCACGCTGGACGAGACGGTGATGAAGGCCTACGCGCGCGTAGAGGTGGCCGACCGCGCCACCCAGGCCCTGCGCCTGGAACGCATGGGCCGCCGCGATGAGGCCAGCGCCAGCCTGGATGTGGCCCTGCAGATGGCCGCGCCCTTCTTTGAAGAAAAAGACCTGGAGGAATACCGCAGCCTGTCTGAGAAAATGAAAGGCGGCCTGGACGAGGCCGAGCGCAAACTCAACCACTACAGCAACTACCGCCGCAAACAATCCCGCGGCGAATAAACGCAGACCTTCTCTTTCTGGTGGGTTGCGGGGGGAACCGCCAGAGAATCAAACGGGGCAGTCCGGCAGCGGGCTGCCCCTTGATTTTGGATGGATGGGGGAAAGGGGGGTGTTTTATGGTGGGTTGCGGGCGGTGTGGAGCAGCTTTGAGCGCATATCTTCTGGCCGCCCTGCACCCACCCTACGGGTGGCTACCACCCTTCGGGTGGCTTCTCAACCTGCCCTGATACCTCCATCCGATGGTAGGGTGGGTGGAAGGCGGGAAAGGCTACCCAAAATGTAAACCAGCATAACGACCCGCCTGGAACCCACCAATGGATTTTGCTTTGGAAGCCGGGGTTGTTGTTCTATGGTGGGTTGCGGGCGGTTTGGAATAGCTTTGAGCGCGCATCTTCTGGCCGCCCTGCACCCACCCTACGGGTGGCTACCACCCTTCGGGTGGCTTCTCAACCTGCCCTGATACCTCCATCCGGTGGTAGGGTGGGTGGAAGGCGGGAAAGGCTACCCAAAATGTAAACCAGCATAACGACCCGCCTGGAACCCACCAATGGATTTTGCTTTGGAAGCCGGGTCGTCTGGCGGGGACAGGCGCGAGCCTGGAGCGCGAATCGTTGCCGCGAAGGGTTGCATTTATCCAGGTTGTGAATCACAGACGCTTGCGCATGTATGCGCATTCAAACGTTTTTCCACTAATTTCACCAACGGTCTGGTCAAATTTTTGAAACCCCGCTTTTTCATAGGTTTTGATGGCCCGCTGATTGAACATAGCCACACCCAGCCGGATATATTCGCCGCGATACCCAAACCTCCGGGCGGCATATTCAACGCAAGCGGTCACAAAGTCAACCCCAAATCCCTGGCCCACTAAATCTGGCCGGAGACCAAAGCCAATCCAGAGTTCACGCTCACTGATCAGGGCTTGATCATCAAAATTGCAGAAATCAGCGGGCTGCCCCTGCGCATCAAAGAACTCAACAGAAAGCTCACCAACCAGATCCCCTTGCGGGTTGAGAACCGCAAATATTCCTCTCCCCCAGCCTTCCTCATCCAGCATGTGGTCCGCCTCATTGGCGTAATCGTAAATGGAATATTCTTGTTCATACTTCCAGGTATCCACAATCGTGGATGCGTACGCGCGGTTCATGGGAACAAAGTTGTAATTCATTGGAGTCCTGTTTTGAAAGGGTATATCCATTAACCGCCCAGGGGTTTGCGGTATACAGGCTGAAAGCCGGGTCTGCGCCTGGTGGGGGGTGGTGTTAAGCGTGTTTATGATAGATTATTTCAAAATCATGTGCAGTAGCATAAATATGCAGGCCAAGATGAGTATTGTGCAGGCTCTCGTCAATCAGTTTGCAAAATTTAGCCATTACCATGAGAGTTGCTAGTTCATGATTGTTTTTCAAAACCTGATTCGGTTTATCTAGATTCAAATCCGCTTTTTCTTGATTGTATTGTTTGAATAATTCTTGTATAGATTCAAGCCCTTTTAGTGTTACATCTGGAAAATCGGGGGATTGCCAGTCAGAAAGCCAATCAAGATCACTATCATCCTCTGGTAATGCCTCATATCCAAACAAATCAAAAAACCATCGGCTTGGATTAATATCGAAACCGTTCATTTCAAGGTAAATTGCTTTTAATTCAAATGTCTTGTTGCATTCGTATATAAACTTATTAATGGCGTTTTGAATTTCACTCGGGGTATTTGTAAAGTTTGCGGTAATAAGCCCGTTGAATGTTTTATCTTTGCTGTTTTCCATCAATTTGCCAATGAATTGACAGGCCTCATTTGGGTTTTGAATACGTTTATCTACTTCATTCCAGATTTCAATGTTCATCATTCCTGCTCCTTGAAATGGTGTGGTTTAGAATAAAAGAAAGAAACCCACCAGTGGATTGTAGTTCTGGAAGCCGGGTCGTCTGGTGGAGGAGAAAGAATTTGAGCTAGATCACCACAAGGGCTGCAAAATTCGTCAGTATTAATGTAAGAGTGTTTAGGTCTCTCAATTGACCAAAAAAGGTTTATTAAACTATCAATTCAGCCGTAATAATTATTCGAAAATTTCTAGAATTTCCCAATGCCCTTGCCACTGACATAATCGGTTTTCATGAATCGCGTGGTGTGTTGAATCTGGATTGCCAGGTCTGATGCCGCCGTGCCTGCCCAAATAATCTTGATGCGCCTTGAATATATCATCTTTGATCCACCAATCTGGCACAATCCAAAAACGAGGATGTTCATCGTAACTGCCTAGATCAACAAATGCCCAAAAATTCAATTCATCGGACTTGGGCGACATCAACTTACTACCAACAATACTGGAATGCCAGGTTTTTCCACCCCGCTTGGTCTTCACCTGAATGTATACTGTACGGCTTTCGTCACTATTGCAAGCAATTATGTCAATTGTTGGCATATTACCTGCAAATGGAACAGCAAAAGCCCCACGCTTGTTCAATTCGGCGACAATAAAATACTCACCCGCTCGTCCGACTTGTTGATTACTTGCTCCTCGTGATTTTTTCTCGGCCATATTGCATCACCATAAATATGCAAAAACAATCCTTTAGAGGTTTACGTTAACCTTTTTTAGACGAGGATATCCAATGTTGATACGACTATTGCATTAAACTACTTCTTGTATTTCTGAGTACAACATTGGTAGTGCATTTTGTCGTAACCTGAATTTTGTACCGTGATTATGACCTGTGCGAGCATCAAAATCTACAAGTACATTTCCTTCAACAATAGCTTTGACAAAGTTTTCAACACTAAAACCGCGCAGAATTAATATTCGATTGTAGTAAAAAAATTCCTCGTCACCATTCTTCATAACTTCGGCTTGAACATAAAATGTATTTAAAAGTTTTGTGCCTGCTTTATGATATAAGTCATCAAACCCCCAATATGGTTGTGGGGTTAATTCGTCCAAACCGGCACGACTATCAACCCATGCTAACCATTCGGTGTGACGAGGGTCAACTTTGCTTGCGTCAAAGGAAATTAATACTTTTCGGCTGGTTTTGTCTATCTCTACCATGAACCCCCTATCGCTCCGGTCCAGTCCATGGATTGTCTGACGAAAGCTCATTTCGTTCACTGGATATTTTGTGCCCGCAAGTTCGTGTTTCCAACCATAATTTGGTAGAAGTATATTTGGCACAAATTTTAAGGCTCTCGGCGATGGTTCCATATGGAATAGTGTAGTCAAAGCACTTGTGTTTGCTCTCTGACACTTTAATTCCCATTCAGCAGCGTTTGGAATAGGTAAATTGTTTTCTTGAATCCCAAGTAAGTCTTCAAGCGTGTTGCCAATTCCTCCAGAATTACCCGGGCGAGCATTTGGTATCCATCGGCGATTTTTGATTTCTTTTAATGCGGCAATGAGCGATTCTTTGGTATAGGTTTTCATGTTTCGGGTGGTCTCCAAAAGTCTAGTAGGTATTCAAAAGTAGTACCCATAGTAATATAATTGCTCGGATATCCAAAAATACCTATTTTATTAACGATATTTGTCCTATCCCAAATGATCGTATTGCGCAGCTCATAACCACGTTTGCGCAATTCGTTAATGAGGGATACATGGATAGTAATACGCTCATTTTCCCACCACATATCGGGAACGTTGATTACACAATGCCCTTTAGGATGAAGCAGTGGTAATAATCCTTCATAAATATCCCCCATTGCTTTTGTGTAATCTTCCAATGGCATAGTTCCTAAATCTCTTGGATCTTGGGAATATTGCTCTACTTTATGTAATTGTTCGTTGTTTCTCTCACGCCGTGATTTATTTTTTCGTTTTCTATTTAGTAAGTTCGCGTATGGTGGAGAAGTCCATATTAGGCTGACAGAACCCCGCTCTAAATAATTTGGTATATGTAGGGCATCATCTTGAATTGCAACTTGCTGAGCATGATTAAATAAATTATTGCTGGCTAAGCGCTTAACGCATAATTCAATGTAACTTTCTTGCAAATCGAAACCAATTGCATTACGGTTTAAGTCTTGGGCTGCAACAAGCGTAGTACCACTTCCCACAAATGGATCTAGAACTAATTCGCCTTCATGAGTAAAAAGGCTTATTACTTTTTTGGCTAAAGAGATTGGAAAAGTAGCAGGGTGTAAATTCTTATCTCTAATATCTCTACCTTCATAAAAAAATTGCCAAACTCCAATTTGGCTTTTAAGCCATTCTTTTGCAGGCAAGCAATTTAAATTATTCGGAGCACAAGTGCATGTGCGTTTTGTTCCAATGTCTAACTTTGTACGGTAATTTTCGGCTGTTTCTCGAATTGAACGAGGTAATACAATTCCAGCAGGTTCATTATCAGTGGTCATATTAATTTCATTTTCTCCGGCTTTGATTTTACTTTATATCGATGGATAGCAATACCGATTAATTATTTTAAAAGCAAACCTATGTGTATATGTTGCTGGTTACTTTGCATGGTGCATACTGATCAACATTATATACTATAAAGAATAGTTTTTTCCGCGCGCCATTCTTCTACTCATTCCTATCGGTCAGCTCAAACTCGTCGATCAGGAAGCCGTTGTTGGTCTTCATGCCCTTCATGGTGTGGGTCACCAGCAGGGCGGCGGGCCAGTCTTCTTTATCGATGGCGTCGCGCAGGCGGATGGCTTCTTCGGCGATGCGCGCCCAGCGCGGACCGCCCTGAAAGATTTTCTTAAACTTGCCCTGCCAGTTGCCTTCCGCAAAGAGCTGCTGCAGGTCTTCCAGGTTTAACCCGGTGCGCAGCATGAAGGGCGTCAGAATGCGCCGGGTCTGGGTTTCTTTTTTGATGTCGTGGTAAAGCTGCGCGGCCATGCGCTTGCGCGCGCCGTGAAAGAAAGAGGTTTTCAGGTGTGCTTTTTTGGCCAGCTCTTCGTGCGTGCTTTCATTCATCGCGCCGGCTTCGCGGTACAGGCAAAAGACCACTTTGCGGAAGAAGAACAGCGCCTGCTGGGGATCATTCATCGTCATGTTTTGGCTCCATTGTGCGGTTAACTGTTTCGATTATACCCCACCTGGCCGCGGGCGGTCTTCGCAGCCCATGGGCAGGCGCTCCACCTGGGCGTTGGGCGGGATCAGCTCCCACACGCGCTGGATGGGATGGCCGCTGAGGCTGGCTTTGATGATCGCCAGCGACAGTCCGTGCGAGACGACGGCCACCTGCTGGTGGGGGTATTGCGCGCAGATGTCTCGCAGGGCGGCCAGCACGCGGGTTTGCACCTGGCCCACCGTTTCGCCGCCGGGGGGCGCCACCCCCAGCGGGTTGCGTTTTCGGCGCTGGAAGGCTTCTTCATAGTGGGTCTTGATCTCGGCGAAGTGCATGCCCTCCCACACGCCCTGGTGGATCTCGCGCAGGCGCGGGTCGGTTTGCACCGGCAGGCCCATCTGCGCGGCGATGATCTCGGCTGTGTGGCGGGCGCGCTGCAGGTCGGAGGCAACGATCGCGTCCAGCTTTACCCCGGCGAGCTGGGCGGCGGCCGCGCGGGCCTGCTGCTCGCCGGTGGCGTTGAGGGGAATATCCGATTGGCCGGTGTAGCGACCTTGCAGGTTCCAGTCGGTTTGGCCGTGGCGAATGAGGTAGAGCACCGTCACGCGCCCGCCGTTTCGTCCAGGCCGCGCTGCTGGCGGTATTCGGGCAGCTCAATCATCAGCGGGCGGAAGCGCTCGGCAATCTCGTCCACCTCCAGGTAGAAGTAGTCCGGTTCGTAGTGCATGGTCTTCATGGTGCGGTTGATGTTCTTCACCAGCTCGGTGCCGAAGCGTTTTTCCAGCTTGTGGATGACGGTCTGGATGATGGCGAACGACATTTTGCTCAGCTTATCGAGCGGCTGGTTGGTGTGCACGCGCTCTTCCAAATCCACCTGGGCGATGGCGTCCAGGCCAAACTGCTCAAACACGTCGATCAGCAGGCTGATCTCCACCCCGTAGCCGGAGGTGAACTGCACGCGCTCCAGCACTTCGCGCCGCCCGCCGTATTCCCCGGCCAGGGGTTGGATGATGCCGCTGAGCTGCGGGTAAAAGAGGTTGATCAGCGGCCGGGCGGTCAGCTCGGTAACGCGCCCGCCGCGCCCTGGGTGAAGCTGGCCGTCTTCGCCGCGCAAGGGGCGGCGGTAAAAACCTTTCACAAATTTCCAGCGCGGGCTGTGCAGCAGCGGCCCGATGAGGCCGTACACAAAGCGCGGGTGAAAGTTGACGATGTCGGTGTCCACCCACAGCAGAATATCGCCGCTGGTAACGTAGAGGCTCTTCCACAGCGCCTCGCCTTTGCCGCGCCGCGCGCCGTACTGCGGCAGGATCTGCTGGTGAATGTAGACCGGTACACCCAGGCCGGCGGCGATTTCGCGCGTGCGGTCTTCCGAGTCTGAGTCGATCAGCACCAGCTCATCCAGCAGGGGCACGTCTTGCATCAGATTCTTTTGAATGCAGGTGATGACGTTGCCGACGGTTTTTTCTTCATTCAGGGCAGGCAGCGCCACACTGATGGTGAGGCCGCGCTCTTGTTTGAGCGCCAGCAGCTTTTCCAGGTTCTCAAATTCGGTGGCCGAAAAGGTGTTCTCGGCAAACCAGCGGTCCACCAGAATGGAAATGGCCTTGCTGCTGAACTCCTGGCCGGCCGAGGTGGGAGAGAAATATTTGGTCTTAATCGCCACCACCGGGGAAGACGATTGGTTGAACAGCAGGTCGGTCATTTGACCGAAGGAAGAGGTTAAATCGGTGGGGCTGGCCATGGTGCCCAGCACGGTCAGGTCAAAATGGTTGGAGGCCTCCAGCGCGCTGTGGTATTCGTCTTCGGCCACCACCAACTGCTGGTGAATGAAGGGGAAGGTTTCCAGCAGCTGCTCCATGCCCGAAAGCTGCTCATCCAGCTCGCTGCCCTCGCTGGTGCGCTTGATGCGCATGGAGGTGATGTCCATCGGGTGGCTTTTCATCAGGTCCAGGCACAGGCGCAGGGCTTTTTCGGCGTGTGGGCCGCCGCGGTTAAGCACCAGAACATGCTCCAGGGCTTCGGGCAGCGGGCCGCGCAGTACGGCAATGTCGCAGGGCGGGCGCGAGAGCAGCTCGGTGGCGGTTACCCGCAGGCTGTCCAGATGCTCCGGCCAGTTTAGAATCAACAGGTGAATGGTGGGTTCCTGGCGGATGATCTCGCACAGGTCTTCCCAGGGCTGCTCGCTCACCCGCACGCGCGAGCGGGCGCGGATGTTGACGCGGTCGGTGGTTTCGTTGATCAGTTTGCGCAGGTCTTCGGCGGTTTTGGCCCCGGCGCTGATCTGCTCGGGGTCTTGCATGGGGATGAGACCAACCAGCATCACCGGCAGGTCGGGGGCCAGCCAGCTTGCCAGGCGCAGCAGCGAGGCGTTGTCTCCGCCGGGCAAAATGGGGATCAGCACCTGCGGGCGGGGCAGGTTCTCGGTGGGGGTGGTGTCTGATTCATTCATGGGGTACCTCCGATAACAAAGGCAGAATGCGCGCGCGGTAGATGCCTTCCCAGGTGTAGGTCTGTCGCACGCGCGCGCGATGGCGCAGGGCGGGCACGCGCGCCAATTGGCCTGCCATCAGCGCGGCCACTTCTGCCGGTGGTTGGTTAAGCTGAAAGTAGGTTGCGTTTTCAGCGGCAATTTCGCGGAAGGGCAGAATGTCCGAGCAGAAGATTGGCATGCCTTCCAGCCCGGCTTCCAGAATCGGAATGCCAAAGCCTTCTTCGTGGCTGGGCATGAAGAGCGCGTCGGCCACGCGGTAAAAGTCGTAAATCACTTCGTTGGGCAAAAAATCATTCTCGATTTCGGCCATCAGGTACGCGCCGCCCCCCGCGCCGGGTTGGGGGCGCAGTCCCAGGCCGTCGCGCAGGCGCACCAGTTCTTCAAAGTACTGCTGGTTGGCCGGGTTGTGCGCTCCGGGGGGGCCGGTGATCACCAGGGCGGCCTGGGGAAACTGCTCTTTCAGGGCGGCCAGGCTTTCAATAGCCAGCTCGATGTTTTTGCGGCGGGTGATGCGCACCGGCAGCAGCAGAATGGGCCAGGCTTCCAGCAGGCGGCTTTTCTGGATGAACCCGGCGGTGAAGGGGTGCAGCTTGTAAAACTGGGCGGCTTCCAGGCCGGAGGGCACCACCGCGATTTGCTCCGGCGGCAGGCCCATGAGGCCGGATAGTTCTTCGCGCCGGAACTGCGAGACGACCACATGCCGGCGGTTGGTCTCCGGCCAGTCTTCGGCGATCAGGTTCCACGGCCAGCCGGGGTGCAGCTCGGCGCGGTAGCGCGGCGCGCACCAGGCCAGGTCGTGGTGCCAGAGGACCAGGCGTTGGGCGGGATTTTCGGCGGCGTACTGGCGCAGGGCGGCGGTGGCCGCCAGGTTTTTATGCAGCGAGCACAGATTGTGGGCGATGATCACATCAAAGGGAGCCAGGTGCTGGCGCAAGTCCTGCAGAATCTCGGCCTGCAGGCCGTTAAAATCCGCGGGCAGCTTGCCCTTGTTCAGGCTTTTCTTGGCGCGCAGCACGCGCGGGTGGGCGGAATCGAGCAGCGGGATTTCTTGCCAGGCCACGCGCTCATCGAACGGCGCTCCGCGCCCGGCGAAAATGGTAACCTGGTGGCCGTCGGCGGCCATCAGACGGGCGTGCTGGCCCATCACACTCTCCACGCCACCGATGATGGGCGGAGCCGCGTAGTGAATCAGCGCGATCTTGAGTTGTTTCATACCTGACCTTTTCAATACACACAAGCGAATCAATCTGCGAAAAGCGACGAGCGTTGCCCCCTGAAGCAATCTCTGATTCGATTATACAAAAAAGATGATACCGGCAAAAGAATGACAGCCAACAGGATGAGCGCATCATGGATTTTTGTTTACAAATCTTGCGCCCATTTGCCACATTTTACGGGTTCCCTCACCCTGCCCTCCCCCGGCAGCCAGGAAACAGGATCACCCAGGCACTTTGCCGGGGGAGGAAAAGAATTCTGTAAAAGTGAGGGGCTGAAAGCCCTTCACTTTTGCGAAATCTTCACCCCTCCCCGTTCATGAACAGAATCTTCCGAGCTGTTTGCCAGCGGGGAGGGGCAGGGGGTGGGGCCAAAGCTCAAAAATGACATACGGCGAAGTAGTTCGGTTTTCTTTAATTTTTTTGAAAGTCTGGCATCGGGTACGTTCACCCTCATGCCAGCCAACAGGCAGACCAGGCAGCCTGCCGCGCTCTCGCTAAACGGGGTGCAGTGTCGGTTACCGTTCAGCGCGCGGTATGTTATTTATAATATAGAATTAAGAAACCTGTCAAACTAAAAATTGGACAAAAGTGAGTAGTTTTCTGGGGTGAAGCGGGGTATATTTATCGTGATGAAATTCACAAATATTTGGCGGTACAATCATTGGGCGCGTCAGTCCAATGGATTGACCGGCAGCGATACTGGTTGTGGAGCGTGGAATGGCAAATATTCTTGAGATTCATGATCTGCACGTAGAGGTGCGCGGCGAGCCGATTTTGCACGGGGTAGACCTGGCCGTGCCAGAAGGAGAAGTGCACGCCCTGTTGGGTCCCAACGGCAGCGGAAAAACCAGCCTGATGATGACCATTATGGGCTTTTCGGGTTACAAGGTAACCCGCGGAAAAATCCTGTTCATGGGGCAAGACATCACCCAGGCCAGCCTGACCGAACGGGCGCGCATGGGGATTGCCGTGGCGCAGCAACGCCCGCCCACTATCCCCGGGGTGCGGCTGCGTCAGGTGGTGGAGTACTTAACCGGCAGTGACGAAGGCCACAAATCTGAGGTGGCGGCCCTGGTGGAAGCGGTGCGCGTGCGCCCGTTTATGGACCGCGAGATCAACGCTGGGCTGTCGGGCGGCGAAATCCGCCGCTCAGAGATGCTGCAGCTGCTGGCCATGCGCCCGCGCTTTGCCATGCTGGATGAGATCGACTCGGGCGTGGATGTGGAAGCCCTTGAGCTGATCGGCGCGATGGCCAACCAGCTTTTCTCGGTAGAGCATGGTCACCCGGTGCGCCGCCGCTCGGGGCTGATCATCACCCACACCGGGCAAGTGATGGAATACGTGCACGCCGACCGCGCGCACATCATTATGCGCGGCAAAATCTCTTGCACGGGCAACCCGGGCATTATCTTTGATATGGTCTGCGATAGCGGCTACGAAAAATGTGTGGAGTGTGTCAATCACATTCCGGAGGTGCATCTATGAGCCCCATGCTGACAGGCGGGAAAGCGATTAATTTCCAGCACTATGTTCAGCCGGCTGCGCTGGACGATCTGCCGCTGGTGAGCCTGGACGGCCTGCAGGGCAGCGATTCGGCCTCGCTGGCCGAGGTGGGCGTGATCACCAACGAAGCGCAGCGCGCCGGCTCGTTTGTGATGCGCAATTCGCACACCCTGTGCTCGTACGCACATGTAGACGGTTTGGAAGTGCTGCCCATTCACCAGGCGCTGGAGAAATATGACTGGCTGGGAGAGAAATATTATTGGAAGCTGGTGAAGCGCGACGCCGATGACGTTACCCGCCATGTGGCCGCGCAGAGCCAGCCGCAGGGCTTCTTCATCCGCGTGATGCCGGGGGTGAAAGTGGAACTGCCCTACCAGGCGGGTCTTTACATGGCCGAGGCCAACAGCGCGCAGACGCTGCACAATGTGGTGATTGTGGAAGAAGGCGCGGAGCTGACCCTGATCACCGGCTGCACCACCCATCAGGGCGTGGAAGAGGGCCTGCACCTGGCAGTGAGCGAGTTCTATATTGGCAAGCAGGCCACGCTGACCAACAACATGGTGCACGCCTGGGGTCCCAAAGTGACCGTGCGCCCCAAGGCCGGCACGGCAGTGGCGGCTGGCGGCTGCTATAACAGCAATTACATTTCGCTGCGCCCCGCGGCGGATATCATCACCAACCCGGTAACCTGGCTGAACGGCGAGGGTGCCACGGCGCGTTTTCAATCCATTGTGCTGGGCGCGCCGGGCTCGTTTATTCAGAGCGGCGGCGAGGTGTACCTGAACGGGCTGAACTCCAGCACCGAGCTGATTCACCGCGCGGTGTGCACCGGCGGGCAGATCTTGCAGGAAGGCCTGCTGGTGGGCAGCAACGCCTGCCGCGCGCATATCGACTGCTCAGGCATGCTGCTGAACGCCGGGGATGAAGGCTTTATTCAGTCCAACCCGGGGCTGCGTGCCTTGAACCCCGACGCGCAGATGAGCCACGAGGCCAGCATCGGCAAGATTGCCCCCGACCAGGTGGAATACCTGATGGCGCGCGGCATCGGTGAGCGCGACGCCATTTCGATGATCATTCGCGGCTTTTTGCAGGCAGATATTGAGGGCCTGGGAGCCGAGCTGGACGCGCGCATCGCCGAGATTGCCAATCTGGCCGACCTGGCGGAAGGTTAACCAGCGGCGCGCTGGCGGCCTATGAAAATGAAGACAGGGCGGCGCATGCGCCGCCCTGTTTGATATGTGGCCCCAAAGCAGCTATGCCGCGATTTTGATTTCCTTTTCGCTTTCCCACAGGCCGTGAATGTTGCAGAACGACACGGCGTGCAGCGTGCCCGGCTTGCTGAGTTTCATCATTGCCACTACCGAGGGTTCGGTGTAGACCGGCCCCTGGTTGGGCCCCGCAACGGCTTCGCCGTGGCCGCTGAACTCAAAGTGACCCACCTGATAGGTGAATTTCTCGCCTTCGGGGTGGAAGAAGACGGTGATGTAGCTGATGTGGTGCTCGGTGGTGTTGGGGTGGGCGATCTCTTCGCCAATGTTGACCTTGATCTCAAACGCCTGACCCGCGACAACTGCATCGGGACAGTGGATCACCGGCGCGTGTTTTTCTTTTTTCCAATCCGCTTGTTGAATTCGTTCTCCAATACCAGACATTTTATTCCTCCTTTTTCCTAAATACGGTTATCCAATGGGATTTTCAATGGGTTTGGCGCGCCCCTTGCATAAAGAAGTTCACCAGCCAGCGCGCGCCGGCCTGGGCGTCCTGATCGAAGAGAGCCAGGCGGCCGGTGAAGGTGCTGACCAGCCCCAAGAACGACCAGGCCAGCAGTTCGGGATCATCTGAACGCAGTTCACCCTGCTGCGCGGCATTCTCCATCAAATTGGCCAGCGGCTGCAGCAGGTCTCTGGCGAAGATGGCGCGAATCTGGGTGAGATTTTCGGGGTTTTTGAAGTGCTCCAGATCGCGCAGCATGGCCAGCCAGTTCGAATTCATTTGTTCAAGCATAATGGCGGCCAAGTTTTCCAGCCGCTGCGGGGTGGTGAGGGTTTCATCGCTGATGGCGGTATGGTAGCCATCGATCTGGCGTTTGAGCACCTGCAGGTAAAGGTTTTCTTTGCTCTGAAAGTAGTAATACAGCGTGGGCTTGGTGAGACCGCAGCGCTCGCAGAGCTCGTCCAACGATAAGCCGCGGTAACCTTTTTGCTGGAAGAGCGGCCAGGCAATATCGAGGATGAGGCGGGCGTTTTCGTTTAACGCGCCGGGGGGGGTGCAGGGTTTCAACCGTTTGGTTCTTCACAATGACAAGTATATATCGAGTGCCGCGGGCACGCAAATTGACCGGCAAGATTGTACCATGTGATAAAAATCACATTGACACTCCCATTAATCAAGGCTATACTAAGTTTTGAAAATTGAAGAACAAACCTTCGGGGCAGGGTGAGGTAGAGAAATCTTCCGATTCCCGATCGGTGGTATAACCCACGAGCGCGCCAGCGCATGATCCGGTGAAATTCCGGAGTCGACGGTATAGTCCGGACGAAAGAAGGTCGCAGAACAGCGGAAAGCCATTTGCTGCAGCCTGTGATGAGACGCCCCGAAAACCATGTGTTTTCGGGGTTTGTGTTTTTCCGTAGAACGCGTCTCTGGCCTCTTTCTCAACGGGCGGCCGTTTTTCCCCGGGGCCCCATCTGTAAACAGGTGCAAAATGAACGAGCAAATGAGCTTACCGTGGCAAGGAAAACGCAAAGTGGAACCCATTTCTCCAGAGAAGAACCGCCTGACCATGCGCGACCTGGCGGGCAAACACAGCCCGTGGGTGATCTTGCTTTCGATTGGCATGTTTATCGGTGCCTGGCAGTTGATCACGACGTGGCGTGATTACCCGGCCTTCATTTTACCGGGGCCGCGCCTGGTGGCCGAGCGCTTCGTGCGCGCGCTGGCAGATGGCAGCCTGCTGCGCCACAGCGGCATTACCCTGCTGGAAGTGCTGCTGGGCCTGCTGGCGGGCAGCGTGAGCGCCACGGCGCTGGGCTATCTGCTGGCGAAATCGCGCCTGCTGGAGCGGCTGCTCTCACCTTATCTGGTGGCCAGCCAGGCGATTCCGATTGTGGCCATCGCGCCGCTGCTGGTGATCTGGTTTGGGCCGGGGATGGCGTCGAAAGTGCTGATTTGCGCGCTGATCGTCTTTTTCCCGGTGCTGGTTAATACGATTGTGGGCCTGCGCGCCGTGCCGGATAATCTGCGCGACCTGATGCGCTCGATGCGCGCCACGCGCCGCCAGGTGCTGCGCTACCTGGAAATTCCGGCGGCGCTGCCGATCTTTTTGGGCGGCCTGCGCATTGGGGCCACGCTCTCGGTGATTGGCGCGGTGGTGGGGGAATTTGTGGGTTCTGACCGCGGATTGGGATTTTTAATCAACGTCGGGCGCGGGCAGTACGATACCGCCCTGGTGTTTGTGGCCATCTTCACCCTGGTCGCGATGGCCCTGGCGCTGTATGGGCTGGTCGTTTCGCTGGAGCGGCGCCTGCTGGCCTGGAGGAATGCTTCGAACCATTTCAGGGAGACCTTATGAAACAACGAATAATTTTTTCGATCGTAATAATTTCTTTGCTGCTGGCCGCCTGCGCGCCGCAAGCGCCGGCTTCCGCGCCAGCCAGCCAGGAATTGACTGCCATTCGCCTGCCGGTGGGGTACATTCCCAACGTGCAGTTCGCACCCTTGTATGTAGCCATGGAAAAGGGCTATTTCAAAGAGGCCGGGTTGGAAGTAACCCTGGACTACAGCTTTGAGACCGACGCGGTGGCGTTGGTGGGGGCCAATGAGCTGCCCTTCTCCATTGCTTCGGGCGAGCAGGTGCTGCTGGGCCGCGCTCAAGACCTGCCGGTGGTGTATGTGTATACCTGGTACGGCGAGTACCCGGTGGGAATCGCTTCGCTGGCCGAGGCGGGGATTGTGAAGCCCGAAGACCTGCGCGGGCGCAAGATCGGCACACCGGTGCTGTATGGCGCCAGCTACATCGGCTTCCGCGCCCTGCTGCAGGCCGGCGGTCTGAAAGAGAGCGATGTAACCCTGGATGTGATCGGATTCAACCAGGTGGAGGCGTTAAGCAGCGGACAGGTAGACGCGGTGGTGATCTATGTGCCTAACGAGCCGGTGCAGTTGGCCAACCAGGGCTATAAGCTGAATGTGATCCGCACCGCCGATTACCTGCCGCTGGTGGGCAACGGATTAATCACCAACGAAAAGACCATCGCCGAGAACCCCGAGCTGGTGCGGCGCATGGCGGGCGCGCTGCAAAAAGGCGTGGCCGACACGCTGGCCGACCCGGACGCCGCCTACGAGATTTGCAAGAAATATGTGGAAAATCTGACCGAGGCGGACGAAGCCGCGCAGAAGCAGGTGCTAAAAACCTCGCTGGAATTCTACCAGACCGAGCCGCTGGGCCAATCCGCGCCTCAAGCCTGGGAGAATATGCAGAATATCTTGCTGACGATGGGCCTGCTGGCCGGCGATCAGGATTTGAGCCAGGCCTGGTCGAACGCCTTTGTAACGGAGACAAAATGAGCCTGCCGCCCATCCTCGAAGTCCGCGATTTGAGCGTGGTGTTCCCCGACGATACCGGCGGGCTGGAGGCGCTGGAGCAAATGAGCTTGAGCGTGCAGCCGCGTGAGTTTGTGTGCCTGCTGGGGCCGAGCGGCTGCGGCAAAAGCACGCTGCTACGCGTGCTGGCCGGCTTGGTGCCGCCCACTCAGGGGAGTGTAACCTACCAGACCTGCGCGCACTGCAATCGTGAGCCGCGCATCGCTCTGGTGTTTCAGAATGCCAATCTGATGCCGTGGCGCAACGTGCTGCAAAATATTACCCTGCCGCTGGAGATGCAGGGGGTGGAAGAGCCCAAGGCAGAGAAGATGGCGCGCGAGCTGATTTCACTGGTGGGGCTGGAAGGCTTTGAGAAGAACTGGCCGGGCGACCTTTCAGGGGGCATGGCGCAGCGCGTGGCTATCGCGCGCGCGCTGATTCAGGACCCTGACTTGCTGCTGCTGGATGAGCCGTTTGGCGCGCTGGACGCGCTGACCCGCGAGCGCATGGGAACTGAACTGCTGCACATCTGGCAGCGCAGCCGCAAGACGGTGTTGATGGTTACGCATTCCATTTCGGAGGCTTTGCTGCTTTCGGACCGCGTGCTGGTGTTCACGCCGCGGCCGGGACGCATTTGTCTGGATCTGCCGGTGGACCTGCCGCGCCCGCGCGCGGAAGAGGTGCGCTACAGCCCGCGTTTTGGAGAATTAGCGCGCGCCCTGCGCCAGGCGATTGGGTAGAAACCAATCTTCTGTAGGGGGGAGACGGCCGTCCGCCCGAAAAAAGCGGGCGCGGAGCCGCCGTACCGGCAGCGGACACCCAATACCGGCGGGTTTCGGGCGGTTTCAAGAAAGTATTACCGTAAATCCGGTTGATCCGCCCTCGAAACCGCCCTGCAAGAGAATAGCAACCCAACAAAAACAACCCACCCTGTCAGCGGATTGGCGCGCCTCGCGCATTGACTGCGGCAATTTGTGCTAAAATCATCTCGCTGGCGCGTGTCGCCAAAAAACTTTCCCTAAAGAGTCTGCTATGAATGAGAAAAGCCGCCTGACTGTTAAAAATTACCTGCGTGTCTTCTTTGGCCTGTCGCTGCTGGAACTGCTGGCCGTGGTGGGGTTCTTCCTCTCGCTGCCCCGCGACCCGAAGAATGTGGCCTTGTTGGGTATGTCGTATTTCCGCCTGGGCGTGCTGGCCGTGTCGCTGCTGGCCCTGCTGGTGGTGCTGGTGGTTTTTCTGGTCTATGAGCTGCGGGTAACCCGCGCAGACCGCTTCGCGCGCTTTGCGGACTGGCTGCGCTCGAGCGCGATATATTCCATCGCCACGTTTTTGATTTTGAATATTCTGATGACTGCCTACCTGCTCTCCCGCTGGCTGGGTTTTGATTGGATTGCCACGGATATGCAGGTGCGCATTCGCCCGTTTTTGGGCGGCTGGCTGCTGGTGTGCGTGCAATTGCTGGCGGTGCTGCTGCTTAGCCGCCGCGCGCTGCGCGAGGTGGAGCAAAATGGTCGCGGCGGATGGGAGCACTTCACGGCCCAGGGCTGGCCGATATTTCGCGGGCTGCTGGTGTTTATTGCCGAGCTGTATGTGCTTTCGGTGATCGGGCAGTTGTTCCGCTTCTTCACCCCCTACCGCGAGATGCTGGACTTTGCCATCCACGAATTTCACCTGGACAACGAAAAGAACCTGCCCACCTTCTTCTCGATGGGATTGATGGCTATTTCGGTGCTGCTGATGATCTACCTGGGCGTGCGCGCGATCACGCGGCGCGAGAAGTTTGCCTTCCATTGGTTTTTCATGGCGGCCATGTTCATCTTCCTGGCGGTGGATGAGTATAAAGAGCTGCATGAGCAATTGGGGGTGATCATCCGCGATACGGTGAAAGTTCAGCTAACCGGCTTCTTAAACTTTGCCTGGTACCTGCCAGTGATTCCGATTTTGCTGCTTCTGCTGCTGGCATACCTGCCCTTCCTGCGCGATATGAGCCCGAAACAGCGCAAGCGCATCTTAATCGGCGGAATTGTATTCCTGTTTGGCGCGATTGGGCTGGAAAGCCTGGGATCCAAGCTGCTGACGGATGGGCTGGCGAACTACTTCCAGTATGTGATGCTGGCGAATGTGGAAGAAGCCGTGGAGCTGACCGGCCTTTCCATCTACATCGCCGCCCTGCTGCAGATCATTCATGAAAAAATTCTGGACCAGCACGCGGCCAAAGCCATTGAGCGGCGGGTGGAAGACCTGTCGAAGGTGTAGCAGGCTGATGGAGTTGAAATGATAAAAAACCCGCTTCCGTGGTGGAGGCGGGTTTTCTGTTTTGGATGGGGATTAAGCTCGCGGCCAGTCCAGCAGGGTCACTTCCAGAAGCAGCTGGCGGTTGAGGTTGGCGTCCAGGCGCGCCAGGTTCTGCTCAAGGGCGGCGGTGACGGCGCGCGCGGCTGGCAGGCTGACCCGCCCGGCAAGCTGCTCAATGTCGGCCTGCCAGTCGAGGTTGACCAGCGGGGTATCGGCCCCGGCGGCGCGCATCAGCACGTCGCGCCACAGCGAAAGCCACACCAGCAGCATCTGGCGCAGCCATTCGCGCTCTTTGGTCTTCACACTTTCGGCATACGAAAAGCGCTCGCGGCGGCTGGCCTGGGCCAGACGCAGGGCGTCTTCCACCCACTCGCGGCGCAGGTCAAGCGATTCGGGTTCGGCACGCAGGTTGAGCGCCGCGCCCACCCGCCCGCCGGAGAGGTGCGCCAGGCGCTGGGCGGCTTCGGGTTCGATCTGCCAGCGCGCGGCGAGCTCGCTTTGCAATTGCGCCACGCCCATCGGGCGCAGGCGCAGCACCTCGCAGCGCGAGACGATAGTGGGCAGTAGATTCTCGGCCGAGTCGGCGGTGAGCAGCAGAATCACTTTCTCGGGGGCTTCTTCCAGGGTTTTGAGCAGGGCGTTCTGCGCGCTGACGTGCGCTTCTTCAAAGCGCAGCAGCAGCGCCACGCGGTAGCGGGCTTCATACGGCGCCAGCGAAAGGGTGTGCTGCAACTCGCGCACCTGATCCACTTTCAGCGTGCCGCCGACCGTTTCCGCCTGCACCACCGAGAGATCGGTGTGCTGCATACGCCCGATCTGCTGGCAGGCGCGGCAGGTTCCGCAGGGCTGGCCGGGGGCTGGCGGCTGGGTGCAGTTGAGCGCCTGGGCGAATTTGAGCGCCAGGCTGCGCCGCCCCACGCCGGAAGGTCCGGTGAAGAGGTAAGCGTGGCGGGTTTCGCCACGGGCGATGTGCTGCTGCAGCAGTTTGGCAGCCCATTCATGGCCAAGGATGTTCCATTCCATAGGCTTGATTTTAACATGGAATGGGGGATAGAAGGCCCCATCCCCCGGCCCTTACCCGCCAGCGCAGAAAAGTTAAAGTGTCCCCTCCAGATCCCCACACTGGCGGCGGCCATGCAGCCCGCCCAGTAAATCTCGTTCTTCCATGGGGGCGGACGCCCTCTGCTCGAAGTATCTTCGCTTCCCCAAAATCCAGGCATCACAGATTTTGGGGAAGTCTTGTAGGTCGGCTTGAGCGGCGGAGGAATGATTGGTGAAGATGCATTACGAAATCGCCGCGTGAAAGCCGAAGATTCCAACACCGGCAGGTTTCGGGCGGTTTCAAGATGGTTCTACCTTAATGCCCGTGGCTCCGCCCTACGGTAGAATCAACCTGAATCTTGTGGTCTGGATGTTGGAACATTTTTAGCCGTCAAATCGTCTTGTCCCTGAGAAACAACACCTGAACCTTGCATCAATTTGGAGATGAAAATGATTTCGCAAATAACATCCGTTTTTACAACGCGTATTCTCGCCGCTCTACTGATGGTCTCACTGCTGCTTTGCGCCTGCGCCCCGGCCGCGCAGCCCCTCGCGCGCGTAGAGAACGCCGCCCCGGCAGACACCGCCGCCCCGCTGGTGGTGACGGCCGCGCCTGTCGACACCTTTGCCGCCCCCCGACAGCGGTTTGCCAACTGTCTCTTTGGACGCCGGCAGCCTGGCCAGCGGGTATCAGGCGGAGACGGTCCCCGCCGCTTTTGGCGGAGATTTACCCTATTGGGAGGTGCTGCCCGAATACACGCGGGTAACCCTGCAGGGCTACGCCATCAGCGATCACCTGCATGAGCCGGCGATCTACATCTACCCGGTCAGGGAACTGGAGAAGGTCAACGAAGGCGCGCGGACAGTGGTCTCCTCGCTGCAAAGCCTGCTTCAGTCACCGCAGGAGATCCCCAATATGCCCTTCCTGCCGCTGTTCAACGCGGGTCAGATGATGCACACTCACCTGCAGTACCTGGACTTTCAGAGCGGCCAGGGCTTGCGCTACCTGACCATGTTCTCTCAGGGGATTGTGCCCATCAACAATGATGAGCTGATCTACACCTACCAGGGGCTGACCAGTGATGGCAAATACTATGTGGCTGCGGTGCTGCCCGTAACCCACACCAGCCTGCCCGCGGACGGAAGCGTGACCGGCAGCGAGCCGCCAGAATTTGTGAGCGATTACGCGGCCTATGTGGCCAACACAGCGGCTTCGCTCAATACCCAGGCAGCCAACACCTTCACGCCCGACCTGACCCAGCTGGATGCGATGATGAGTTCATTGGAAATTAAATAAGGGATTGGATGCTGAGAAGAGAGGGCACAGCCGAAATCTTTCTTAAGATCAAGAAGGCTTAAAACTGGGAGAGAATCTGTGAGTGAGAAAGGCTAAACTCTCAAGGTCTTAAAAGATGGTTGGTTGCGGGCGGAGATCAAAGCTGGTTTAATGCTCATTGCTTTGTTCGCCCGCAACACCACCCTACAAAGAAAAAGTATTAAGTGTCGTTTGTATCATCTGTTACCCGCGCAGCAGGTGGTCGAGGTCGTCAAAACCCACGCGCGAGGTGCAGTCGAGACTGATGGGGGTAACGGCCACCATGCGGTCAAACAGCACGGTGTACATTTCCGAATCGGGTTCCACGTCCCGCGGGGTTACGGGGACGGGGTTGCCGCCGATGCGCGCCGCGTCTTCCAAACTGCCGTTTCTTTCGATGAAGGTGTCGTAGCCGGGGTGGCGCGAAATGCGCGTAACCCGCCAGGGGGTATCGGGGGTGGCGTTGGAAGGGATGTTGAGGTTGATCACGTCCACGTCAAAGGGCATTTGCTTTTCCAGCAGTTGGCGCGCAAAGCGCGCTACAAACACCGCCGCGGCGCTGAAATCCACTTCTTTGGAATGGCTGTAAACCAGGCTGGGGTCTTCCAGCTCCAGCGAGGCCGCCAGGGCCGGAATGCCAAACGATGCGCCTTCCATGGCCGCGCCCAGCGTGCCCGACATGCCGATGCTGGTGCCGATATTCAGCCCGTAATTGATGCCCGACACGATCAGGTCGGGGTGGCGCGGTAGAATCTCGAGCACGCAGTGATCCACCACCTGGGCGGGCGTGCCGCCCACCGAGTAGATGGTCCACTCCTGCCCGTGCACCACCAGGGTTTTGGTGGTGATGCGCCCGTCGGAAGTAACCGGCGAGCTGCGCCCGGTGCCGGTGGATTGGTCGCGCGGGGCGGCCACCCACACATAGCCCAGTTCCGATAAAGCTTCGGCGGCTGCCCACAGGCCGGGCGAGTCGATACCGTCGTCATTGGTCAATAAAATTTGTTTCTTATCCGTGGTTGCCATTGTGAATCCTTTGCGTGCATGGGGCGCTGCCCCGAATATTTGGGTGAAAACCTGCCCCCAATTGTAACCCGCTTTGCGGCTCTTTGCCTGCCGGGCCAAAAATGGGACAGCGGCGGGCGTGTTGGTTTTTTCGTCAAAAGGGTCTATACTGAGTGATTAAGGTAGAACAAACACAGTCCGCAGCCCAAAAGCGGAGGAAGCCCGGCGGGAGGCTGCGCAGCTCCTGGCAGCAGCCGCGCTGATAAAGAGATAAGAAAGGGGGCCGGAGAAGAATATGGATTTTCAAACCGCTGAGCGACAATACCAGGTCTTACGAAAAGCCTTGGAGGCCGGGCGAATTTCGCCGGAAGAATACCGCGCGCTGGTAAAGCGCATTGTGGTCTACGATGAGCAAAATCGCCGCTGGCAGTTGGGACCGGCCTCGGGTGAGTGGCACCGTCTGGACGGCAAGCAGTGGGTGAAAGACACGCCCCCTGCCCCGGCGGAAGAACAGCCGGGTGAACCCCAGCCCCCCGCTGCGCAAGCCGAGCCGCCTGCCGCGGCCAGCGTTGAGCAGACCTCTCCCGGCCAGCAGCCTGCCGTGATGGATTTTCCCGCGCCGCCTGCCGCACCCGCCGCGTCTCAACCGGCTGCCGCCGCGCCGCCGAAAAAAGCGCGCAAGCCCGCGCCCCCACCCAAAAAGAAGAGCTTTGTGGCGCGGTACTGGCCGCTGCTGGCGCTGGGTCTGATTCTGCTGGGCGGGTTGGTACTGGCCGGCCTGTATGTGCTCGGCCAATACCTGCTGCCCGAAACCGGCCTGGCCGGTCTGGTGCAGCCGGCCATCCAGGATACCGCCACCCCCGCCGCGCCCACCCCCGCGGCTGCGGAAAGCTGGCTGCCCGGCACCTGGAAGCGCAGCGGAGAAGACGCGGCCTACGATATTTTCTACCAGTTCGCCCCCGACGGACGCTTTGTGAAAACCTCGCCCTCCTTGCGCGAGACGCAGGGCTTTGGCGTGTACCGGGTGTTGGAAGGCCGCGAGTTGCTGCTGCTCTTCAGCGGCGCGGCTGCCGAGAGCATTCCCTTCCAATTTGATGGTGAGAACAACCTGCTGCTGTACGGCGTGCGTTTCACGCGCAGCGATGAATCAGTTGGCGCGCCGCTGGCCACCCCGTCCGCGCCCGGCAGCCTGCCGGTCAGCACGCAGGGGCTGCCGCTGATGGACGATTTTTCCAACATCTACAGCGGCTGGAGCCAGGAGACCAGTCCCTTTGCCTCTTATGGCTACGAAGAGGGCAAGTACAGCATCGCCATTTTGGAGAAAGACCTGCTCTTCTTCCCGGTGCTGCGCGATAATTCGCTCAATGCCGGGGACGTGGTGCTGGAGGTGAAAGCCGAAAACGCCAGCGGTGAAGAAACCACCGCCGCCGGCCTGATCTGCCGCCTGAACCAGCCGGGCACCAGTTTCTATACCTTTGAAGTGAGCTGGGACGGCGGCGTGTTCATTGGCAAGTACATTGACGGCGTGTGGACCGAGCTGGCGCGCCAGTCCGATCATCCGGCAGTGCAGCGCGGGGACCTGCCCAACCGCCTTAAGGCGGTCTGCCTGGGGCAAACCCTGGAGCTGTACGTCAACGGCACGCTGGCCCTGCAGGCGCGGGATTCCTCTTTGCCCAGCGGCGCGCCGGCCTTCTACGCCCGCACCGCCCCCGACCAGCTTTCGGGTGTGGTTTTGTTTGACGATTTTCTAGCCTACCAGCCCTGATCGCGGCAGCCCGCATCCATCGGGCTTTCTGGTCTATCCAACGGAGGGAATATGAATCCGCTTCGCGCGCGGCGTTGGTGGTTGGCGGCTGCGGCCGGTCTGATGCTGGCTTGCCAGCTTCCCTTGCTGGGGGCGAGCCTGCCAGAGGTGATCGAACACCCTGCCCCCGACCTGCGGGTGGATTTTTCGCCCTTTGAGGCGGCGGGCTGCCAGAAAGATGACTCCGGTTGGATTCGCTGCCCGCAGGGTTCGCCGCTGGATAAGCTGGGCTGCGCCACGCTGCAACCTGCCAGCGATTTGCTGGGCGGCCTGCAGCCGGCGGACCCCATCGCGGTGTGCGTGGTGCGCCAGCCCGATGAGATGGATGACGAGACCTTTGAACAACAGGAAAGCGTCTACCGCGTGGGCGGGCTTTTCCCGGTGTTATATCGCTATGTGATCTGGCGGGACGGCGGTTTTATCCTGTTGGCGAATCAGCAGGCCGTTCAGCAGGCTTTTGCCCCCATTGAAAGCCCGCAAGAAGCCTTAAGCTATGCCCTGGCGCTCACCAACCTGGATGCCGATTACGACCTGCAGGCCAGTCGCGGCATGCGTTACTTCACCGATACACTCGAAGAAACCCACGTGCAGGAAACCAGCGGCGGCTACGCGATGAACCTGTTCCGCTACCAGTTTCTGGGCTGCGGTCCGCACCCCACTTACCAGGTCATCGTGACGGTGGGCCGCGACGGCAGCATCAGCCAGGGCGAGCCGGTCAAATGGTTTGAAAACCCCGAAGAAGACGGTCTGTGCGCGGATTGAGTTCCCTATGGATGTGATTCTCCAGCAGCTTCTTGATTCACCCGAGGCGGCGCTGCGCTATAAGGCGCGCCGCTTTGTGTTGGGCGAAGACCCGCAATCCCCGGCGATGCTGGCGCTGCAAGCCGAAATCGCCAAATCGCCGGCGGCGCGCGCTTTGCTTTCGGAGCGCGCGGCGGATGGGCGGATTGAGCGCCCGCCTTACCAGAAGTGGCGCGGAGCGCATTGGGTGCTGGCGCAGCTGGCCGATCTGTATTACCCGCCCGGAGACCGTGAGCTGATCCCCCTGCGCGAGCAGGTTGCCGCCTGGCTGCCCTCGCTGACCCCGCATGTGGTGCTGGCCGGGCGCGAGCGCTTTTGTGCGTCCATTCCGGCCAACGCCCTGTTTGCCATGCTGCGCCTGGGGATTGCCACCCCTTTCGCGGAGGAGCTGGTCCATCTGCTGATGGACGGGCAGTGGCCGGACGGCGGTTGGAACTGCGACAAACGCCCCGCGGCGCACACCTCTTCGCTCCACGAATCGCTCATACCGTTGCGCGCCCTGGCGCTCTACGCCCGGCACAGCGGCGACCCGCGCGCGCGGACCTGCGCGGAACGCGCCGCTGAGTTCTTCCTCGCGCGCCGCCTGTTCCACCGCCTTTCGGATGGGAGCGTCATCGCCCCGCAGTTCATTCAACTGCACTATCCCTATTATTGGCGTTATAATTTTCTGCTGGCGCTGGTGGTGATGATGGAAGGCGGCTGGTTGGACGATCCGCACTGCGCTGATGCGCTGGATTTACTCGCGTCGAAGCGCCTGCCAGACGGCGGCTTCGCGGCTGAGACCGCCTATTACCGCGTGCGCGGCAGCGATGACCCTCTTTCTGGCTGCACCCCTATGCCGTGGGGCGGGGTGCGAAAAAACCGCTCCAACCCGTGGGTCAGTGTAGACGCGTTAAGCGTGCTGCGCGCCGCCGGTCGATACCCCTGATAGAATGAAGGAGAACAATAACAACATGGCTGAATCATTGAGTGACAGCGCGAAACGCGTGCAGCAGGCCCTGAAGGCGATTGGCTTTGAACTGCGCGTGGTGGAAATGCCCGATTCCACCCGCACGTCGGTGGAAGCTGCTCAGGCAGTGGGCTGCGAGGTGGCGCAGATTGCCAAGTCGCTGGTGTTTAAGGCCGCCAGCGGACGGGCGGTGCTGGTCATTGCCAGCGGCATGAACCGCGTCAACGAGAAGCGCGTGGCCGCCGAGCTGGGCGAGAGCCTGGGCAAAGCCGACGCCGACTTTGTGCGCCAGCAGACCGGCTTTGCCATCGGCGGCATCCCGCCGGTGGGGCATATCCAGCCGCTGGAAACCTTTATTGATGAGGATCTACTGCAGTTCGAGACGATTTGGGCCGCGGCGGGTACCCCCCACGCCGTGTTTCAGCTCACCCCGGCTGAATTGCAGAAAATGACCGGCGCCAGGGTGATTGGCGTGAAGTAGGCAAATAAGATGGATGCGGGTGAAGGGTATGAAGCCATTCTGCGCGCGCTGCAGTCCCCGGCGCGGGAGCGGTACGCCCGCCTGCTGGAACTGCACCGCGAGACGCTGGCGCGCTACACCGAGGCTGTAAAGCGCATCGACGCGCGCGCCGCCGCGCGCGCCAGCAGCGACGGGCGAACCATGGCCCAGGTGGTGGCGCATATCGCCGATTGGGAGCGCTATTTTATTCTGGCGGCCGGTGAGCTGGCTGCCGGGGTGGCGTGGCCGCAGTTCATGGAACTGAAGGGCTACCTGGAGGAAGACGGGCGGTGCTTGCAGTTTGAGAGTGTGGATGACTTCAACGCTTATTCTGCCCGGCGCGCGGCTGGCTGGCCCTGGGAACGCATCCAGCGCATGGCGCTGCGCGCGGCGGAAGTGTTGTACGCGCTGTACACCAATGCCGAGATTTTGCCGATTGAAACCCTGGACGCTTCACGCATGTATGACACCGAAGAATTTGGCTTCCCGCTCAGCATTCCGGTGGGCTGGTATCTGTGGGCGATTGCCATTGGCCACGAGTTGGAGGAACACGCCCAGGACTTGCAGATGTGGGATTAATCCCTCACGCGTCTGGTGGCCAGCGCGGGTTTACTTCTCAATCGGGTGGCGCACAATGGTCTTCCATTTGGACGGATCGGTGCGGCGCGGATCGCTCAGGTAGATCTCGTGATGCTTTCCGCGCAGGTGATAGCCCTGCTCAAAGGCGAAGTTGTGCATCGTTTCCACCGTGGGGCCTTCTGTATCGAACGGCCCGATATGCATGATCTGCACCACCGTGCCTTCGGTGAAGGACTCAAAACGCAGGTTGGCGGCCAGCGGCAGGTCTTTCTTGGCGGCGGCTTCGCGCGTGGCGCGCTCCACCATCTCCGGAGTGATGAAATCGGGCTGCATGATCATCATCGTCCATTGAAACTGGTCTTTGTCGGCTTCGCTGAAGACGTGCTGGTCAATGCGGGTTCCCCACCACAGGCCTTCCAGCGGCATCACGCCGTAATCTTTTCCCAGTTCTTTTTTGCAGGTGAATTTCAGCGTGTACGAAACCGAGTAGAGCGCTTCGACGGCTTGCTGGTAGAGGGTCGAGGTGTTGGGGTTGCCGGTTCCGTCGATCATTAAGAAGTTCATGGTGGGAAGGTTCACAATTTGCGGCTGTTTGGGCGAGGGTTGGTAGAACAGGCCGGGCTGTTTTTTCAGGTCTAATTTTTCGATCATTTCAATGTCTCCTGCGAATGCTCTTCCGCCTGCGCGGCAGAGGTTGATTGTAGCTGGTTGAGAAAGCCTTGCGCCCAATCGCGTTCGGCGTGCAGCTGCGCCAGGCTGTACGCGAACAGGTGATTCACATGCGCGGGCATGCCCGGCTGGTCTTGCTGCCATTTCTCCTGAATTGCCTGCTCCTGGGTTTGCAGCGAGCGAACGCGCTCGCTCAGCGCCTCAATTTGCTTCTCGACCGGCAGCAGCGGCAGGCAGGCCAGGGCTAACGAAAAATCGGCGCTGTACGGGCGGGGTTGGGACAATCGCTGATATTCCGCGCTGGTCAACGCCTGCCAGCCGACTTCCGTCAGCGAATAAACGCGCCGCGCCGGGCGGCCTTCTTCGGGCTGGATGCGGCTTTCCACCAGACCGCTTTTTTCCATCTTGTTGAGCGCGTAGTAAATGGAAGAGAAGCCTATCTCCGCCCAGTTGCGCATGCCGCGCGCCTCGATCAGCGATTCAATCTGGTAGCCGTGCAGCGGGTTTTCAGCCAGCAGGCTGAGCAGGGCCATTTCGGCATTGGTCAAGTCCATGCGTCCGTCCATTTCTTTATATTCTAAATCAATAATATTATTATATTAGAATATAAATAGATTGTCAATCCGTTGGGCAGACCCCACGCCGAATCCTCCCCAAGATGCTAAAAGGCGCAGTTCTTCCGTAGGGTGCGGCGCCGCCGCACCGGTTTTTGGGGGCGGGTGGCCATCCGCCCTTATGCAAGAACCCGGACCGCCAATCCCAGGTAGGGGCGCGGGGCTCCGCGCCCGTTTTTTTGTCGCCGCACCGGCAGCGGCCAAGCAGCCTGTCCATTCAACGCTGGCGGGGATAAATCCATTGGTGGGTTTCAGGCGGATCAGTACGCTGGTTTACCTTTTGGATAACATACCGCCTTTCACCCACCCTACCCATGATGGTGATTGGTTGCCCTATCGCCCGGTAGGGGCGCGGGGCTCCACGCCCGTTTTTTTGTCGCCGCACCGGCAGCGGCCAAGCAGCCTGTCCATTCAACGCTGGCGGGGATAAATCCATTGGTGAGTTTCAGGCGGATCAGTACGCTGGTTTACCTTTTGGATAACATACCGCCTTTCACCCACCCTACCCATGATGGTGATTGGCTGCCCTATCCCCTGCAGGTACGAATGACCATCCACAAACACCCTCCCCAAGATGCTGAAAACGCATTTTAGGGAGGGTGCGGCAGGCCAATGTGGAATGGCTTTGGCTGCGGCTCAGCGCCGCGCGATAACAATGTAATTGGAGGCGAAACGCGGCGTGCCTTTGAAATCCCAGGTGTATTCTTCGGGTTGGATGGATAGAATGGTAAAGTCCCTCAGCAAATCGTGCAGGTCTGCTTCATCAGTAAAGTAATGCATATCGCCGGGGGTGATGGAATTGGGGCTGAGGTAGGTGTGTGGGGCAATCCGTTCGCCCTCACCGTATTTCTGGTCGCGGCGGCTGTGGCAGGTGAAGAAGAACAGCCCGCCGGGGCGCAGAAGATCGCGCACATGGCCGATACGCGCCGCGAATTCCTCGCGGTAGCCGTGATAAAGCACGTTGTAGCTCACCACCACATCGAAGCTGGCAGGGGCAAATTCGTCGCTTTCGGCGTCGCATACCTGGGTGGCAATGCTCAGCCCGGTTACGGCGCCCCAGCGCTGCAGGTGCGCGATGGCCTGGCTGGAGACGTCGGTGGCGGTAACCTGAAAGCCTTCGGCGGCGAAGAGCACCGCGTGGCGGCCCAGCCCGCAGCCCAAATCCAGCACGCGCGGGTGCGTCTGCGGCGACAGGCTGGCGGCGAAATCAATCACTGACTGGGCCGGGCGCTGCCAGTAATCATGATTGTCTTCAACAGACCAATAGCGTTCCCATTGTTCGTTATTCATACCTCTTCCTTGGCTAGAAGTCATCTCAAAAATAGTGTTTGAGTAAGATCACCAAGCAGCCCAAATGGACAAAGCCGATATAGTTCTCAACCAAGCGATCAAACCGAACCAGGATACGACGATAATTCTGAAGCCATGCAA
>NZ_LGCL01000016.1 GCF_001306115.1 Ornatilinea apprima
TTGCATGGCTTCAGAATTATCGTCGTATCCTGGTTCGGTTTGATCGCTTGGTTGAGAACTATATCGGCTTTGTCCATTTGGGCTGCTTGGTGATCTTACTCAAACACTATTTTTGAGATGACTTCTAATCAACAGGGACCCAGGGAATGTCATCATCAATATCTTCACCGGGTAGGACGGGAATATCAGGGAATTCTTCGCCTTCCCGCAGCAGGGAACACTCAACCGCGTTCTGGGTCGTATCAGTATGAACAACGTAGCGCTTCCCGCCAGCCTCCAACAGAATCTGAAAACCGGGGGTAATCACCTGTGCGTACATCTGATCGGGCTGCGGGCAACCCAAACTGGCGTCTGGCCATTCAACCGCGTAACAGCGCAGAATTTCAATCGAGTCGAGCGGAATGTTCTGCTCTTCAGCAAGCAAGCCCCTGGCAACTTCTGTCATAGTGTCACAGCGCTTCGGCCATGTTTTCTGCGGCGGTAAGGGTTCTGTCGCCTCTGCGGCGGGCAGACCAGTTGGGGCAGGGCGAGTTGGCTGCGCCTGTGGCGGCTCGGCAGCAACAGGCGGGGTGGGCGAGGCCACAGGCTGCACATCCGCATTTTGGGTTGGGTCGGGTTGCGTTTCACCTGAGGCTAGCGCCGGGGCGCACCCGGCTGCCGCGAGAAACAGGATAAGCAATAGCATCCCCTGCGTTTTTTTCCGCACTTTCATTCTTCGCTCCTTTCCCTGAGAAACAAATCGTGTGCAGATATAAGACGACGCAGAAGCCGGTCTGGTTCCGCTGGCGCGCTGGCCGCCTATTCCGTCAATAGATAAAATTCACAAAATCTTCAGCGCCAAACCCACCAAAGTAACGGTCAACCGCAAGGTTTTGCAGCGCTTGCAGCAAGCTTTCGCGCTCAAAGCGGGTTCCAATGACAGCCGATTCAATATCGTGAATATCCCCTTCTCCCTGAAAATCGCCAAAGATTTTGAAACCCTCAACCATTCCTTTGTGAACATCAATGCGCACTTCCACTTCACCAAAGGGGAAGCGTTCCACTTTCTTCACATTAAAGTCAGGCGAATGGCCAAAATTCCAATCCCACCGTGAGTAGCGCTCTTCATACAGTTTGTGAATCGCCTGCCAGTCCGCTTCGGTTAATTTGTATTCCGGAATGGTGGGCAACCCGGCAAAAATGCCTTCCAGTAAGCGCTGGCGAAAGGTGAGGGTGTCCATCTCTTCGCTGAGATACTCGCTGATATTCGCCACCCGGCTGCGCACTGACTTGATACCCTTGGATTCGATTTTTGACATCTTCACATTTAATGCCGCCACAAGATGCTCCAGGTTGGTATTTAGCAGCAGTGTGCCGTGGCTGTACATGCGCCGCGTGGTGGTGTACTGCGCGTTGCCAGAAATTTTGCGGCCTTCCACCAGAATATCGTTGCGCCCGCTCAGTTCCGCGGGCACGCCCAATGAATGCAAAACTTCAATCACCGGTCCGGTAAATTTCTTGAAATTCTTGAAGTTATCGCGCGAGTAATTGGAAATAAAGCTAAAATTCAAATTTCCCAGATCATGATACACTGCCCCGCCCCCCGAAAGCCGCCGCACCACATGCACGCCGTTTTGCTCCACGTATTCATGATTGATCTCTTCCAAGGTGTTCTGATTGCGGCCAATGATGATAGATGGCTGATTAATATAGAAAAGCAGAATATCCTCATCGGTATCCAGCGTGCGCAGCAAATGCTCTTCAATGGCCAGGTTAACGCGCGGATCGTATGTGTTCTGATTGTCAACAAAGATCATGTGTCCTCCAAAATGAAACAGATTAACAATAACCGAAAAAAGGATCGGTCTACATTATACGTATTTTTCTCCGATTTTCCAATTTGGTTTCAAAGCTTACACAGTAGAATTGAATGTGCGATCAGGAAAATCATATAAAATATAGGTACTTACACGCTACAATCAATATAACTATGGTCTCCTCTTAAGATTTCCATAGATTTATGGGGCAAATATGCGCAACTCCCAACCCCGATCACCATTTATTTCGGCACTCAGGATCGCAATTCTTTATCTGGTCGCCGCCAGTATATGGATTGTGTTTTCTGACCGAGTAGTGGAGTGGTTGGTCGTGGATAAAAGCAATCTCACCCAGGCGCAGACGATTAAAGGTATCTTCTTTATCGTGATGATGAGCGTATTGCTTTTCATTGAGCGCAAGCATGCCGATGAGAACTTGCAAAGAGTTACCTTTCAGCGTGCTTCTCTGGCAAACAACATCCCTCAAAAGCTGTATATCAAAGATTTGGGGCTGGTATATACCTTTTGCAACCAGCAATATGCCGTTGATTTCAACCTGCCGCCTGAAAACATCGTTGGTAAAACTGATTTAGATCTGCTACCAGAACCGGACGCGCAGAAAAACCAGCAGTCTGACAGAATGGTGATAGAAAAAGGGGAATTAATTGAGTTTGACGACACCCGCTTGCTGAGTAATGGAAAGAAGCAAATCATCCATACCATTAAATCACCCATGCGAGATTCGAAAGGAGAAGTAACCGGTCTGCTGGGTATTTTCTGGGATGTCTCTGAGCAGCGCGGGGCGGCAGAAGCAGTTCGGGCAAGCCAGCAGAAACTGCAGCTCTTAATCGAGAGAATGCCCATTGCCTGCATTTTGCACCGCAAAGACTTTTGTTTTGAATATTTCAATCCCGCTGCCGAGAAGATTTTTGGTTATTCCAACCTTCAAATCACTGGCATATGCCCATCAGAAACGATTTTTGCAAACGACGACTCTACAGCGCTCGAGGAGATAAAGAACCTCATTACGTCCGGTGAGACCAACATCAGCCGCCTGGTAACTTGCACCTTGGCGGATGGAAGAACAATTCAGTGTGAATGGAACAGCACACCGCTTTATGACGAACAGGGAAATCTCAGCGGTGTTGTTTCCATGGTGCTGGATGTTACTGAACGGCTCCAGCACGAAAAAGAGATGAAAGAAATCAGCCAGCATTTGCAGGCAATCGTCAGCGCAACGCCATTGGCGGTGATTGCGATTGACAGAGAAGGAAAGATTATTTCCTGGAACCCGGCTGCAGAAGATATTTTTGGTTGGAGCGCCAAGGAAGCCATCGGTCAAATAGTCCCATTTGTTCCCGAATCAAAACGGAATGAGTTTTATTCAATACTGCGACGCGTGATTGCCGGTGAGAAAATCACCAACTTCGAGGCTACTCGGGCTCGGAAGGATGGATCTGAAATCGCGGTTAGCCTCTCCACCGCCCCAATGATCAACGCCAATGGCGAAACGACCGGTGTGGTTTCTGTGATTACAGATATTACCCAACAAAAAAGAGACCATGAGATGATTCAAGCGTCGCAAGAATTCATCACCGCGCTGTTGGAGAACGCTCCGGTTCCAATCTACGTCAGTGACCCTCAAAACACTTATATACAAAGCAACCAATCATGGGAAAGAGTGTTAGGCAAACCAAAGGAAGAAATTATTGGGACCTCGGTGGATGAGTTGCTGCCGCAAAGCGCGGCCGCCTTGCGAAAACAAATCAACAAGCGGGTCATAGAGGAAAAGAAGCCTATCGAATTTGAAGAGAATATTTGGTTAGGCGGCCAGGAATATTATTTCGAAACGGTCGAATTTCCATTAAAAGATTTACAGGAGCGCGTTTACGCCGTCGGGTCCATATCCATTGATATCACCGACCGAAAAAAAGCCCAACTCGCGTTGGAAAAGCTCAACAATGAGCTGGAGCGGTTGGTTCACCAACGCACGCAAGAATTGGAATCCAAAAACAAAGAATTGGAAACCTTTGCTTATTCCGTCTCACATGACCTCAAAGCGCCACTGCGCGGCATGGATGGATACAGCCGTCTGCTGGTCGAAGGATACGCGGATAAACTGGATGAAGACGGCATGCATTTTGTGCGTTCAATCCGAAACGCAGCCAATCACATGAATCAGTTGATTGATGACCTGCTGGCTTTCTCACGGCTGGAAAGGCGCTCGCTCCAGTTGAGCACTGTTAACCCAAATATGGTTGTGGATCAACAGCTGAATCTGTACATGGATCAGATTTCCTCTCGAAACATCCGGATCCACAAGAACATTCCTTTTGATACAATAAATACAGATAGTGAAAGCTTTTTACAAGCGATTCGCAATTTAATTGATAATGCGATTAAATTTACAAAAAACACCGAACACCCTGAAATCACCATTGGTGGTGAAGAAAAAGACGACCGCTATATTTTGTGGGTAAGCGATAATGGTGAAGGATTTGACGAGAAATATGCGGAAAAAGTGTTTGAGATTTTTCAGCGGCTCCATCGTTCTGAAGAGTATCCCGGCACCGGCATTGGCCTGGCGATTGTGAGAAAAGCCATGGAACGCCTGGGAGGCAGGGCTTACGCCAAGAGCACGCCTGGTAAGGGGGCCACATTCTTCTTGGAGATACAAAAGCGATGAAAGACGATGTGCGCCCCATCTTGTTAGTGGAAGACAATCCAATGGATGTTGATTTGGCCCTGCGAGCATTCAGGCGGCGGAAAGCGGCCAACGATATTCCTGTGGCCAGGGATGGCGAAGAAGCCATCGATTTATTGGAAGAATGGAAGAATGGGAAGACCTTACCCATTGTGATTTTACTGGATATCAATTTGCCGAAGATTTCAGGGCTGGAAGTATTGAAGACCTATAAGGCGAACCCCATCACACAACGAATTCCGGTAGTGATGCTGACCACATCGAAAGAAGATAAAGATGTAGCTGAAGCCTACCAGCTTGGCGCCAACTCGTACATTGTCAAGCCCGTCGATTTTTCGAAATTCATGGAAATCGCTGAACAAATTGAATTGTATTGGGCCGTGCTAAACTTTACAGGATAAGTGCCATGAAAGTTCTTTACCTGGAAGACAATCCTTCTGACATTGATTTGACGTGTAGAGAGATCGCCAAGATAGCTCCAGATATCAATTTAGAAGTTGTCAATAATTTACAGGAAGCCCGTGAAAAGCTTCTCCAGTCAGAGGCGGATAGTTTTGATGTCCTGTTGAGCGACTTACGGCTTCCGGATGGAACTGGCTTGGAATTATTGGCCGAGATTCGGGAGGCCGCTTTACAAATCGCCGTTGTCATCGTGACCTCTGGTGGGGATGAAGACGCGGCAGTAGCAGCCCTCAAAGCTGGCGCGGACGATTATATTGTCAAGCGCGCGGATTATCTGAAACACCTTCCTTTCACGCTGGCCAATGCATATCAGCAAAACAGGGTCAAGTCGAACACCATTTCAAGACCGCTAAGCATTTTGTACGCGGAACATAACCTGGTTGATATTGATCTCACCACCCGGCACCTGCAGCGTAAAGCGCCTTATTTTCACCTGGAAGTCGCGCATAGTGGTCCGAAGGTGATCGATATTTTAAAATCGCCCAACCAAAAGGCATTCGACCTGCTGCTCTTGGATTACCGTCTGCCAGGCGAAAGCGGCCTGGAAGTGCTGAAAGAGCTGCGAATCAACAATATTGATATCCCCGTCATCATGGTCACCGGGCAGGGCGATGAAGAGGTGGCGCTGCAAGCGATTCGGCTGGGTGCAGCGGACTATATAATAAAAAATACGGGTTACTTACACCAGCTGCCTTATGCTATTGAGAATGTGATTAAGTCGGTTGAACGGGAGCGGCAACAGACCGCACTGCGGGAAAGCCAGGCACGGCTGCAAGCCTTATTTAACAACGCGCAAGACGCGTTTTTGCTGCTGAATGATGAATCTGAGATTGTGGATGCCAACCGCACGGCAACCAAAATTTTGAGGTACACACAATCTGAGCTGGTCAAAATGAAGAATATCGATCTTCTGCCAGCCGATCAGAAACCCTTCCATGCCAGTTGGATGCAAGCACTATTGCAGGAGGGGGTGCTGGAGACTGAGACTCAGTTGGTAAGAAAAGACGGAACAATGATCTTTGTGGAAGTAAGGTCTGCGGCTAACATCATCCCCGGCATCCACCTTTCCGTTATCCATGACATTACCAGCCGCAAAAAGGCGGAAGAACAGGTGCGCAAGTTATCGCGCGCGGTAGATCAGAGTCCTATTGCCGTGCTCATCACAGACACCAGCGGTAATGTTGAGTATGCCAATCCATTTTTTTCCGACCTGACCGGATTTACCTTCCAGGAAATCGAGGGGAAATCGATCACCAAATTTTTAGGGATCACTGAACCAATTGAAACGTTGTTCAACCGTCAGGATAAGGGCAAATCTGCGCTGGAGCGGCTGATTTCAAGCAAAACCGGGGAAGCCTTCTGGTTCTCCATCGTCGTATCACCCATTTATAACGGGTCTGAAGCCATCTCAAATTACGTTGTAATTTGCCAGAATATCACCGAGCGCATCCAGGCCATGCAGCAAATCAAGAAGGAATCGGACCGTGCTCAATCGATGGCGCGCACTGCGGCGCGATTGAACGAAGAGCTGGACCAGGCCAATATTTTGCGTATTATTCGGGAAGAAATGAAAACGGCGGCAGGGATTGACGATGTCATCATCTTCACCTGGAATGAAAACCAAAAAACGTTTACTATACCCGATCCAACCGCAGCACAAAAAAAGCTGACACGGGCTGTGTTTACAGCGTTGCAGACGGAAAGTGGCCTGACAAAATCTTCACAACCCTACTTTTTAACCCATCGCAGTGCATGGCTGCCTGGATTAAGCCCGGCCGACTGCCGCGACGAGATCACGGTGTTGAAGATGGTTCGCGGCAACCAGTTGATCAGTATGGTTGTGGCTTTTTCAGAGACACCTTTGAGCGAAGATACCATCGCGCTGATCACTGATTTATCCAACGAAGGCGCGCAAGCCATTCTCAACGCGCAGCTGTTTGAAAATGTAAAGAAGCGCCTGCACCAGGTGCAGGCACTAAACCGCATCGAAAACACCATTTCAAGCTCCACAGATACCCGCCTGGTTCTCAACACCATCGTAGAAGAAGCCATTATTCTATTGGACGTGGACGCCATGGACGTTTATCTGTTGGATGAGACTTCTTTCACGTTGACCTTCTCGGAAGGTAAAGGCTTTAACTACGGCCGCAATAAACAGTTGAAAGTAAGGTTGGGTGAAGGGCTGGCCGGAAAAGTTGCCCTACAAAGAGAAACAACCATCATCCCCGATTTACGGTTACATTCCATGTCCCCGGAAGATGCGGAGCTAACCAGCCTGGAGCGGTTAATCAGCTATATCGGCGTTCCCATCATCGCCAAGGGCAGGCTCAGGGGAGTCATTCAAGCCTATAATCGCAGCAAGTTCAACCCAGACCAGGAATGGCTCGACCTGATCAATTCTCTTGCCAAGCAGGCTGCCGTTGCTTTGGAAAATTCAAGCCTGTTTGAAAACCTGGAACGCTCCAATTTCCAACTGCTCATGGCATATGACACCACCATCGAGGGCTGGTCACGCGCTTTAGACTTGCGCGACAAAGAAACGGAAGGCCACACGCAGCGGGTAACCACATTAACGCTGCAGCTGGCGAGACTGATTGGGGTGGATGAAAACGAGCTTATCCATATGAGGCGCGGCGCCCTGCTGCACGATATTGGAAAAATGGGCGTGCCGGATCAAATTCTGCTCAAGCCTGGCCCTTTGACCCCCGAAGAATGGGAAATCATGCGCAAACACCCCACGTATGCCTACGAGCTGCTGCTGCCCATCCAGTTTCTCAAACCCGCTCTGGATATTCCGTACTGCCACCATGAGAAGTGGGACGGCAGCGGCTACCCGCGCGGATTAAGCGGCGAATCGATACCGATTGCGGCGCGAATTTTTGCGGTGATTGATGTATGGGACGCGCTCAGCTCAGACCGGCCTTACCGATCTGCCTGGCCTGAACCCAAAGTGCTGGACTATATCGAAGAAAATTCAGGCTCGCATTTCGACCCGAATGTGGTCAGGGCGTTCAAGAACCTGGTCAAGAGCAACGGCTTTAAGAGCCACTAAACAGAAAAACCTTCTGAGGAACATCACTTAGAAGGTTTTTTCTTATTCATTTTCAGAACCGGTTGACCGGAAGTTCTAGTAAAGCAGCAAATCCGGGTTTTCCATCACGCTGCGTAAATCAGCCATGAATTGGGCGGCCACAGCGCCGTCAACGGTGCGGTGATCAGCGGAGAGGGTCATGCGCATAATGGGTCGAATAACCATTTCATCGTTGACAACGACCACTTCCTTTTGCACCGCGCCGACAGCCAGAATACCGGCCTGACCAGCGTTGAGAATGGCGGTGAACTGCTCAATGCCAAAGGGCCCCAGGTTGGAAATTGTGAAAGTGCCGCCTGTTACATCTGAGGGGGTAAGACGGCTTTCGCGGGCGCGTTTGGCCAGGTCATTAATCTCGGCGGCAAGCTGGGCAACGCCTTTCTTCTCCACGTTGCGCACTACCGGCACAATCAGTCCATCTTCCAGCGCCACGGCGATGCCGATATTGGCAGTTTTATACTGGCGAATCTCATCACCGGTCAGCGTGCTATTCAAGCGCGGATGGCGCAGCAGCGTCCAGGCTACGGCGCGTGTGAGCAGAGCGGTCATTGAAATCTTTTCTTCACCGCGTTTGGCAGCCTGCTCGTTCATGCGCTTGCGCAGGCCTTCCAGAGAAGACACATCAATGCTCATGGTGAACATAATATGCGGCGCAGATTGGTAGCTGGCCACCATGCGGTCGGCGATGGTGCGGCGCATGCCTTTAAGCGGGATGGTGTCAAAGTCGGCTGAGGATGCTTGAGCGGTAGCCTGCGGTTGGGCTGGCGCTGCGGCTTGCGGAGCGGTGCTGAGGAAGTCTTGCACGTCACTTTCCTGCACCCGGCCGCGCGGGCCGCTACCCGCGACCGTGTCCAAATCCACGCCCCCTTCCCGGGCAACGCGGCGGGCGGCTGGTGTGGCGCGCACTTTCCCTTCTTCTCCGCGCCGCGCCAGCGCGGATTCCACATCGGCCTTAGTGATGGTCTGTTTGGGTCCACTGCCCTGTACAGCCGACAGATCGAGCGCGTTGGCTGCTGCCATGCGCTGAGCAACGGGTGTAGCTGAGGCCGGCGCGGATACCGGCGCTTTGGGCGCTTCTGCCGCGGCAGCAGCCGGCGCCGGTTGGGGCGTCGCAGCAGCAGGCGCGCCGCCCGCGGGCAGGCTCTCGCCCGCGCCGAGCAGATAAGCAATAACGGTGGTTACCGGAACGCTTTCACCTTCTTTGGCAGTCACACCAGCCAGAACGCCGTCACCGGGGCTTTCCACGTCCATGGTTACTTTGTCGGTTTCCACCGAGAAGATGGCTTCGCCTTTTTTCACCGCGTCGCCTTCTTTTTTATACCAGGAGATAATTTGACCGGTCTCCTGAGACATTTCAAACTTGGGCATAATTACGGGTACGGGCATTTTACACCTCTCGTCTCGCCAACTTACGCGCCGCCTCGACAATATTTTCCACCTGGGGAACCGTATGGTATTCCAGCGTACGATTGTACGGCACAGGCATATCACGCCCGGCCAGGCGAACAATGGGGGCGTCTAAATAATCAAAGGCTTCTGATTCAGAAATCACACCAGCCAACTCGCCGCCAAAACCACCGGTCTTCACCGCTTCGTGAACGATCAGAACCTTACCCGTTTTCTTCACGGAAGCAATAATCGCGTCCTTATCCAGGGGTTTGAGGGTGCGCAGGTCAATCACCTCCACGTCAATGCCTTCCTGAGCCAGCTGTTCGGCGGCTTCGAGAGAGCGTTTGACCATGATGGAGTAGGTGATGATGGTAAGGTCACGGCCGGCACGCTTGATATCGGCTTTGCCGAGCGGGATGGTATAAGGTTCTTCGGGCACCTCACCTTTGGTTTTATACAGCAGTTTGGCTTCCAGGAAGAGCACCGGGTTGTCATCTCGAATGGACTCAATCAGCAGGCCCTTCGCTTCCGCGGGGGTTGCAGGCGCTACAACTTTGATGCCGGGCACGTGCACAAACCAGTTTTCCAGGCTTTGCGAGTGCTGCTCAGCCGCGCCAGTGCCAGAGCCCATCGGCGTGCGCATCACGAGCGGAACGGTGGCCTTGCCGCCAAACATGAAGCGGATTTTGGCCGCCTGATTGACCAACTGCTCGGACGCTAGGGTGATGAAATCCATGAACATGATCTCACCCACCGGGCGCATACCGGTGAGCGCCGCGCCGGTGATGGCACCAGCAATGCCCAGCTCGCTAATGGGCGTGTCGATAACGCGGTCTTCACCAAATTCTTGCAGCAGGCCCAGGGTTACCCCAAACGCGCCGCCATACACACCAATATCTTCCCCCATCAGAAAAACGCGTTCATCGCGCTGCATTTCCTGGCGCAGCGCCTCGCGGATTGCCTCTAAATACGTAATTTCTCGGCCGCTCATGCGTAAACTCCTTCTTCAATACTTTCCAATGCGGGATCGGCGCAGCCTTCGGCAAATTCAGCGGCTGCATTAATTTCGGCGTAAGCTGCCTGGCGAATCTGCTCTGCTTCATCGCTGGTAATCACCTTCGACTCGACCAGCCAGTCCGCGAAACGCGTGTTGGGGTCTTTTGTCTTCCACTCTTCAATTTCCTCTTTGGTGCGGTAGCGGTTGGCATCACTCTTGGAATGACCGCGCCAGCGGTAGGTGATGTTTTCCACCAGGGTGGGAATGCGTTGGTTGCGGGCGCGATCGACCGCGGTGTTGACTGCATCATAGACCGCCAGTAAGTCATTTCCGTCAACCGTTACGCCCGGAATGCCGTAGCCAGCGGCGCGGTCCGAAATGCGCGGGATGCGGAACATGCGTTTGAACGAGCCGGACATGCCGTACTGGTTGTTCTCACAGACAAAGACCACCGGTAAATCATAGATCGCGGCCATGTTGAGGGCTTCGTGGAACGCGCCTTCGTTGGCAGCGCCGTCACCGAAGAAACAAACAATAACCTTATCCGTCTTTTGAAGCTTGAGTCCCAGGCCCACACCCACAGCCATCGGGATGCCGCCAGCCACCACGCCGTTGGCGCCCAAATTGCCGCCTTCAACATCGGCGATGTGCATGGAACCGCCGCGCCCGCGGCAGTATCCGCACTCTTTGCCCAAGAATTCGGCCATCATCAGTTTCAGATCGGCGTTCTTGGCAATACAGTGACCGTGCCCGCGGTGCGTACTGAGGATAAGATCATCCTGGCGCAGGGGCAAAATCGACCCCATCGCTGAGGCTTCCATGCCGATGCTCAGGTGCATGGTGCCGTGGATTTTGCCCAGCATGTAGAGTTCCTCGGCTTTTTCTTCAAAAGCGCGAATCTTCCACATTTTTTGAAGGGCTTCCACCATGACGTCTTTTGAAAGACTCTTCGTTATTTCTTTCCTGCGTTTTTCCGATAAAGGCTCATAAATTTGGTTATTTGTGCTCATAGCGTGTTCCTTTTCATCTTTTATTCCTTTAAGAGTGATCGCCTTACCTTGCGAAAGTGTAGAACTCGAATACCTCCCATCCAGATTTTTGCCTTCTTGTCACTCCTTGCCAGGCAAGGAGCGATATTTCTCATGCTAGCTTTGCTGGTAGAGATCAATGACGGCCCGCGCCGTTTTTTCATCAGTTACCAGCGCCTTTACATGCCCGCCGCGGATCGCGGCCACCACCGGCAGCACCTTTTCTTCGGATGTCGCGATTCCAATCGTCAAGGGAATGCGATCCAGCTCCGGCAGACCAAGGCCAACCACGCGCTGTTCAAACGCGGGGGTTGCTACATTTCCTTGCGGGTCCAGAATATGGGCCAGAATTTCACCGGTGTTGTTGGGGTCGGCAATCAGGTCCTTCACTTCATCTTCGCGCAGCGAAGTAAAGCGGAAGAAACTGGCCGTTTCAGGGCGCACCGCGCCAATACCATACAGCGCGATCTGAGCGCCGCGGGCAATATCCAGCACTTCTTTGACCTGGCGCAGTTGAATAAGGTTCTCGCGTTCCTCAGCGCAGTCGGTGATCGCGGGAGCGTGGAAAGCGTAAGAAGCCGCGCCTAAACGCTGGGCCAGGTCAGCGGCCAGGTTGTTGACATCGGTTTCATAGCGCCCCTGAACCCCGCCCAGGGCAGGCACAACGGTGATGTTGTCAAAAATTTTGCGGCCGGTAATGTTTTGAACCACTGAGCGAACGCCGTTGCCGCCACCCAGGCAAATGGTATCGCCGTCACGGATTTGCTCCATGAGGAAGTTGGCGGCGGCGCGGCCGATAAGCTGTGTGGTCGCTTCGGGGTTTTCAGTGAGACAAGGAACGATAATGGCTTTTTTGATTCCGGTGATGGACTGAAATTGCTGTTCCAGGTTGAAAATCGTCTGGAAAGGCGTGCGCAGGACAATCTCGACCATGCCCTGCTGACGGGCCTGCTTAAGCAGGCGATTTACTTTGGCCGTTGAAAGCCCCAGCTGCTCGGCAATTTGATATTGGCTGAGGCTCTCAAAATAGTAGAGCGTCAGCACACTGCTGATCAGGCGGGCGTATTCATAATCTCGAAAATCTTCCACCACCAGCTCCCACAACCAATATACATGAAATAAATATCACTAAATGAAATATATTTCATTCATAATCCATTTTAATCATCCCAACGCGAAATGTCAACCGGAGTTGCACAAACGTGCGGGTAGAATCTGGGACGGTTAAGCTTAAAATTTTTGCGGAATAGAGGGGAGAATAGATCAGCCGCGAAAGAGCGAGCGTTCAGACAGAACGCGGGTTTTGGCCCCAGGGCTGATATAAGTGGACTTATCGGCCGAGTAGATGTTAACCAACCCCATTGAGGAGAGGTTATAGATGATGCGAATCAATTCGGTGCGCTCCATACGGATGGCGTCGCTGAGCTGAATGATATCGCGCTGGTTATCAATGAAGTGCAGAGCCTTCCATTCGTAGTAGCCAATGCCGGTCTGGGCTTCTTCAACCTGGGCCAGGTCGGTTTTGCAGATAATGGACTGCATGCCGCTGGGCAGATTACTGACGATGTGATCAACTTCGACCACCATTTTTTGGGCCTGCCGCACCACATCGCCGGTGCGCAGGCGGGTAGTTACCACATCTTCCGGGGGCTGCTCGCCCTCAAAGAATTCAAAAGTGCGCCGCCGCCAAAAAACCCCATTGACCACCGTTTCGGCATAGTACCGGGTAACGTATTGCAGGATCTCCTCGCGCGACACGCCAAAGCGATCCATAAGATGCAGCGAAAAGGCCACATCGGAAAGTTCGCGTTTAAGGCGCAGAAGGTTGAGTCGCCCTTCAAGGAGTTTGGCGCAAGACACCACCACCGCGTACATGGCGGCTTTTTCTTTGCCAATTTGCGAATAGGTTACGCGGCCGTCTTGAAAATAGACAGAAAGCGGCTCAGCATAACCGGAGAAATGAAGTTTTCCGGTTTTCTGAGCCAGTTCAATCAGGTCTAAAAGCTGATCGAGGCTTTTTTTGTAAAGACTGCCAGTAACCACAGACGCAACCATAACCAATTCCTTACCATATAATTACTAAACATGATTCTAGCATCTCCCGCGTGAAACTTCCATAAAAATCGAACTGGCGCTGGTTATCAGATTTGAAAAGGGATGAAAGGTAAAGAAATCGGCCTGGTGGCCGATACTTAACTATTGATTCTCGAAGCTTTTTTTTTCACAGTTCCAGGTGGGCAAAGTGGCTATCTGCCGGCCAGATCAGTCCACTCTAAAACAAGCTTTTCCCGTTCTGTTACAAATTCAGGTACAAAGGTGACCAATTGGGGCACAAGTTGGTCAATGGTAGAGGGTACCCCAAACACCTCTTTGGCATAGGGCGCGCGCAGAGATGCTCCCATGCCGTACGGCCCCCAGGTTGAGAGCGCCTTCACGGCTTGTCGTCCCCATATTACCGCTGATTCCCAATCTTCTTCAGCCGCCGATAATAACGCAGACTGCCAGAAATACTCGGCTCTTTCTTCTGGATCGCTGTAATAGGCCAGGTCGGCTAAATTCAAATAATGATATGCCTGGTCTACATCTCCTTCTTGGAGCAAGAACGCAGAAAGAGCGATATAATCTACCGCCTTGCCAGCCCCCGAAGATGCGATTTCGAACAACTCCTGTTTATTAAGCGGATCAGAGCCAGCCTGTCGTGAATAATCCAAAGCTGCATCGGCCCTGATGGACGTTTGAAACCAAAACTTAGCCGGGTACAGCCGTGGGCGCAAAGCGAGTGCAGATAAATAGGCCTCATGGGCGTCTTCGGACGCGCCAGACTCCTCCGCGATTACCGCCTTGTTCATCCAATAAAGATACGATTTCGAGCTCAGGCGAACTGCCTGTTCGATCTCAGCCTGCGCTGCAGGTATATCTCCCCGCGCTCGGTATAAAGCAGCCAGGTTGGCATGGTGCAGTGCCCAATGAGGATCAGCCGCAATGGCCATTTGAAAATGTTGGATGGCTGAATCCAAGTTCTCTTCCCCCAAAAGATGGCTGTAGGCCAGCCCGGCATGCTGGTGAGCGACTGAAAAAGTAGGCGCGCGCTGCACAGCCACTTCAAAGCGGCTCGCGGCCTGAGAATAGTTGTTTTGATTAAGCAGATCAATCCCATCGGATAAAGGCTGCAAAACCCAGGGAATATATAACCCTGCCAAAACAACCAACCCACAAAAGACAGCCTTGAAAGTTTGATAGAAACGGTTGGAGAAGGTAACCGGCTGCAGCGCCGCGCCCAACATCAGCGCCAGGCTGAAGCTGACAAACGGCATGCGGTACAGGCCATCAAACACGCCGTGAACCAGGTAAGCGCACAAAGCGCCTGCCAGCCCCAGCACCCATGGAAATTCTCCTTCCGCCCGGCTCAATTCAGAGCGCAAGGTAGTGAATAATTTAGCCAACAGAAAAATCAATGCACACAAACCCATTAAACCCGCGCTGACAAGCACATCCAGGTACTGGTTATGCGCGTGCAAGAAAACCTCTTGTGGCGGACAAGAATATGTCTTCAACCAAAAAGAGGCATACGTGTTTAACCCATGCCCCAACAGCGGAGATTGTAAAAAAGCTTTCCAGGCCACTGGCCAGAATTCTGAGCGGGAAGAAAGGGCCGAGCCATGAGTGGGATGCCGGCTTTGCTGAAGGTACAAAGCCACCAGCGATGCACCCAGCAGAACCAACCCGGCCAGCCCAACTTTGCTCCAGGCGCTGGTTTGCAAAGATTTCCACCAGGTTTTCCAGACCTGCGGTCGATAATACAAAACGCCCAAAACCAATACTGCAAAACCTGCCGCCGCCGCTACCCAGGCGCCACGAGAACTGGAAAGGTAGATCAATAAAAAAGCGGAAACAGAATAAGCTCCCCAGGCTGCTCTTTTCCAGGCAAGATTGGCAAAAAACATCTGGCAGACACCGAACATCATTAAGAGATTCAGGTAAGCCGCGATATTATTCGAACCGTTCAAGCGAAAAGGGATGGAGGGGAACCAAATTCCCGGAGAGACTCTCAGCCACTGCAGGTACCAGTTGATCGCGTCCGTCCAGCTCCACAGCATCAATAGACCACCAATTGCCATGACGGCCAGCCGGATTTCGTTTTTCCGCTCTAAATTGGCAGAGATAAGGATAATTACAATTCCGGCCCCAATCGTCCAGAGCGTCAGAATGGAACGCAACCGATCATCCGCCCATAGGCTGCCCAGACCTAAAGCCAACCATAACACTGCCAAAGGAAATACAAGCAAACTGCTCTTGCGGCCCCAAATAAGAACTGCCGCACTAGCCAATGCCAACAAAACCGGATTAAGCCACCCCTGGCTGCCATTTGAAAGCAATACGAGGTAAAACAACAGGCAAAACAACAGAATGGAAGTTACCCCCCGCCATACCCTATTCCACTTCACAATTCACCCCTTCTTGGCAACCCTACGCCCGGGCAAATGACAGCCGTTTTTGGATGATTCCTTTTTGATAAAGGCCGAAGAAGATCATCCCCAGCCAGCCAACCAGAGACGCATAAAAACCGATTTTTCCGGGCAGCGTGCCGCGGTAAGCGACCCGCGCCTCACCAGCCGAAAGCGCGCCCAGGTCTACCGCGACGAGGTGATTGGGGGACTCATACGCGGGCAGGGTCAGCCGGGCTCCGCTGCCATCTGTAATGCGCACCTGATAGCCGGCGTAATAAATGAGGGGCAGTTCCAATACAGCCGCGTCAGCACCGGAAATTGAGAAACTGAGCTGGTTGCCAGCGCGCTCAAAATCCTTTACCACGGCGCTGCCCCGCAGAACAGTTACCCCGTCACCACGCTGGCGCAGGAAGACTTCGTCAACCCCTGCTGGAAAATATTCGCGCGCGCCCCCCATAAAGGTACCATTGTAAATAACGCCTTCATCTGCCATGAAGTTGTGGTAGCGGTAGTCGCCGTACCGCGGCTCGAAGTAGATTTCCTCATGCACATAAATATCCAGCAAAGGAGAAACCGAAACCAGGCTGACCAGCGCCAGAAACGCAATCGCCACCGGCTGGATGCTGCCACGGTTTAACTCGGCAAAGATCCAGCCGTTGAGCAGGCAAATGAAAAAGACAGAAAAGATGAGAAAGCGCCAGGGAAATTGAATGAACGCCAGGGCGCCCGCCTGACGCCACGGGAACAGCACCGTGCTCATAAAAATGGTTGCGCCTAAAATAAGCAAAGCAACCAGGTAAAACCAGGCCAAACGGTGACTGATCAGCGAGCGGAAGACCAACATACCCGAAACCAGCAGACCAAGCGAAATGATTCCCAGGGTAAAGGGCATTTCTTCAAAGTCGCCCAGATAATTGGACATGTGAAAAACGAACTCTGAAGAAAAGATCTGCGACGGGTAAGCAGCCATCTGATAGGTAAGTTCATTGTCGGTGAGATGCTCAATGGTGTAATCGTGAAAGAACATGTGCTCCACCAGCGGCACAAGAAAACCGGCGCTCAACACTACAGCCGCCAAAGACCAGGCAACCAGCGGCTTAATCACATTCCAGTTCCACAGGCGGCGAAGATGGAACAGTAGAAAAACGGCCGAGACCATCACCGAGAGCACCAGACCGATCACATGCGAATAAGCCAGCCCGGCAAAACCCACCGCGACCCAATACGCTTTGGAGCGGTCACCATAGAGAAGGCTGTAAAACCCGCGGAATAAAAGCGGCAGGAAAACAAACACCAGGCACTCCCCCACCGCGCTGCGGATAATGATATCCGAAAGCAGGTAAGGACAGGTGATGTAGAGCAGCGCGGTGACCAAAGACTGCTCTTTGGACGCAGACATATCCATCACCAGTTGGTACATGAAAACGCCGGACAGGCTGAGGGTGATCCACAGGAAGAGCTTAAAGGCGATATCCAGGTCCAGACCAAGCATCACAAACGCGCCCGGCACCATTACCGAAAGGGGTGGATAGAAAATGCCCCAACCGTATCCAAAACCGTTGACGGCGTTGGGATAGACTTTCGCCGGAATCTGACCAGAGTTGATCGCTTCCACAAAGCCCACCACCCTGTTTAAGTGAAGTTCAGTATCGTGCCCGCGAATTAACAGCTCGGGGTTGAGGAAAGGCAGCATCAGAATGAGCGCGAAAACAGGCAGGACCAACCAGGTGAACTTTTCAAAGGGGATGGATTGAAATTTTTTCATGAACGCAATCTGGCCTTTTCGGATTGAGGATAACATGCGAATCTTAACACAGAATTGCATTAAAATGAAATCCCGGTCTTCAAATGGCAGGCCGGGGTTATAAAATAAGCGGTTGATTGGGGGCTTCAGGCTTCTTGCGGCTCAACAACCAGGCTGGTAAACTGCGGCGGTTGGCCAGGTTTGAGCGCCACCAACCCGCGGTTAGACAGATGCAGTTCTTCGAGTACGATCAACCCCAACAGGCTGAGGGTCATCTCGACAGAATCATGCGGGCAGCCAGCCAGTTTGAGCGCGGCTTCAATTTCGCGGACCTTTTGGGCGGCTGCTTCAACCGTCTCCAGTGACATAAGGCCGCCCAGGGGCAGCGGGAAAACAGCCTGAAGCTGGTTGTTGACCACCACAGCTATCCCCCCGCCACATTCGATCAGCGCGTTGGCTGCCAGACTCATCGCCTGATCACTGGTGCCCACCACCAACAAGTTGTGGCAGTCATGCGATACGGTAGACGCATAGGCGCAGCCGGGGTTGAATTGCAGCCCGGTTACAAAACCGTAACCCCGCGTGCCGGTCAGCCCTTCTTGGGGCGCGTGGCGGTAAAACACCGCGGCTTTGGCCAGATCGCGAGCGGCATCCGCACACAATTCACCTTGCACTGGATTGAGCTCAACCAGTTCTTCTTCGGTGTGCACCATGCCAGGCACCAGACGCATGGCGCGGACGGTAACCGGTTGGGCGGAATCGGTGAGGACTCGAAAATCGCCGGGGGTAAGCGGGTTTAGATGAACAGAGCGCAAAGCCCACTGAGGATATTGGTAGGCGGGCAGGTCAACTGCCATTTTTCCGCCTTCAGCCACCAGCACGCCGTCGGCGTAGACCTGGTCGATGGTAACAGCGGACAGATCGCTGACTAGCAGGATATCGGCTGCCCGACCGGGGGCGATGGAGCCAATCCAGCGCGCCTTTTCCAAAAGCTGGGCGGCATTCAACGTTACCATCTGAATCGCGGTGATGGGCGGAACGCCCAGGCTAATGGCCTTGCGTACCACACGCACCAAATGCCCTTCATAAGCGATGGTAGCGGGAGAAACATCATCGGTAACCATGCTGAAGAAACGGGTATCGATACCGGGGTTTTCCAGCACAGCTTTAATTAGATTAGGGAGATCCAACCAGGCACTGCCGTAACGCTGCTGAACGTACACACCCAGCTCCGCGCGGCGCATGGCGCCTTCGGCGGTGGTGGTTTCGTGATCTGCCGTCAGGCCGCAAGCGGCAAAAGCGTTCAGGCCGGCATTGAGGTCAGCGCTGGCATAATGCCCGGTGAGCACGCGCCCGGCGCGCAGGCTGGCAGCGGTGATGGCGTGCACACCGGGGTCGCCATAGATCACGCCGGGGAAGTTCATCTGCTCGCCCTGCAAGGCGGCCCAATCGCGCGCGTAGGCTTCGGCTACTTCCTGGTCGGTGATGACCGCGCCGGCGTCTTCAAAGCCGGGGATGGAGGGCACGCAGACCGGCATCGCCACCAGCACTTTCAACGGCAGGCCCGCCGCGCTTTGCTTGAAAAGCTCTACTGCCCGCAAGCCGAAAACGTTGGTAATCTCATGATTATCGGGGCAGATGGTGGTGGTGCCGTGCGGCAGCACACCGGCGGCGAAGCTGCGCAAATCCACCATGCTGCTTTCCACGTGCATGTGGCTGTCAATAAAACCCGGCACCAAAAAACGACCGCCCGCTTCCACCACGCGGGTTTGCTCATCTTGGAGAACATGATCGGCATTGCCCACCAGAGCGATCCAGCCGTGACGGACCACCACATCGACATTATCTTGAATGCGGCCGACGTTAACGTTCACCAGGCGCCCGCCGCGAATAATAAGGTCGGCCGGCTGGCGGCCCATCGCTACCGCGGCAAGATCTTGAGTAACTTCGTGGAGCTGTTTTCGTTCATGCAAGTACGCCATTTTGACCCTCGCCTCCTGTTGTGCAGTGTTCTCTTCGCTTATTCAATTGGATGGAAAAACGGTACGTATTCCCCATTCTAGACCGGCGCCGAGAGAAAGTCAAACCAAAACCAAGGTTTGTCTGACAAATAAAGAGTTTATTATCAAAGACTGGCGATCCCCAATCGCCAGTCTTGCAAGAAATGTTCTTTTTCAGGTTACTTCTTCAAATATTCCGGCTGCACGGTGTAGGCCGGCGGCATCATGGGCGTCCAGTGCATGTTGGGCGGAACCGGGAAGACCGAGAAACCACCAGCGGCGGTCTTTTCCAAGCGGTCGACCAGTTTTTCTTTCACCAGGCTGTACGGGGCCGTGAAGACCAGCTCGTGATTCTGGGTGCCGCCGAAGATGCGATCACCGGCGCAGGGAAAGCCTACGGTGGGTTTCTGTTTGGCAATGGAAAAGCCAGTGCAGGAGCACATGGCGCCTTCAGCAACGGTATCGGCAGTGATCTTCTCGCCGGTGTCGTAGGCACACGAGTGGATCAGGCGCATGGCCTGGGCAGGATTGACATACATGATCACCGCATCCGGTTCATCGCTTTCTTCAACCTCGGAAAGCGGTTTGACCATGACCGCGTCATATTCGCGGCCGGTGTCGCCAATTTTGAAGGCATTGGACATAAAGTTTTTCGCGGCTTCTTGCGTACCGGTATAAATACCAACCGCGGCCTTGCCGGAAGAGATCACCTCAGGAGTTTCAATTAAACCAAGGCAGGCAGCGCCAAAAGCGCAAATCATGTTATCGGCTGTGCTGCTATTGCCGCGCCCCTGATAACGGGCAATGGATACCAACTGGCAAAAATTCTGCTTGATATTCTGGGGATGCTTGGGAAGGTCTTTGCGGTCTTTATACATTTTCACAGCGACCGGTTCGGTCTCAAGGTGAAGAATCCGCACGATGCTTTCAGAGATTTCTTTGGCTTGCATTTTTTCTTCCTTCTTTCTATAAAAATAATTTTTATGCACCGCAACAGTTTTATTATGTGATTTTCATCACAAATCACAATCGCTATTGTAGGCCGCGGACAACCTGGTTTTTAGAGGAAATTGTCAGGTTTTTTATGGATGAACATCACAATACAACTAATATATTGGTAATATAAAATACATTTAAGATAATATTCGTTAAATATGGAAGGATTCATTTGAACCTATCCTCGATTGAATCGTCTGAGATATCTTGCTGTAAAATCTCAATATGGGACCGGTCAGCAATAAAAACAGACTGCAAATTCAACCAGACTGGCTGGCCAGCGGTCTTTTACTGGTGTTGGCGCTTGTCTTTTTCAGCCCATATCTGCTTGCCAGGGACCCGGTTCTTATTTTCCCCCAATCCAATCTGGGCACAGACCTGACCCGCGAAGTTTGGCCCAATGCCGTATATCTTTCTCAGGCCTTCCACCAAAGCGGTGAGATCGCATTGTGGCGTCCTTTTCTATTGAGCGGCTCACCCATGGCCGGCCATCCAGTGATCCCGCTGGCTTACCTGCCCTACTGGCTGGTGATGGCGCTGCCCCCGGCGCGGGGGCTGGCTTTACTAGCCACATTGCATGTGTGGTGGGCAGGCATGGGAATATTCTTCTTGCTGCGCAGGCATTTTTCATTGGGCGCAGTCTCCGCCTTCATCGGAGCGGTGATCTTCTCTCACGCGCCCAAATGGATTGCCCACCTGAGCGGCGGACACTGGCCGCTGCTCTATGCGGTCGCCTGGTGGCCGTGGGCCTGGCTGGGAATGATGCGCTACCAGCAAACGCGCAAGTTTCAATGGCTGCTGGCCAGCGGCTGGGCAATAGGGTTAATGGCCGCTACAGACCTGCGGATTTTGTACATCTGCCTGCTCAGTCTGGCGGTATGGTCTGTGTCCACTTTTCAAAAACCCGCTGGCAACTGGATGAAAGCAACCGCAACGGCCTGGTTGTGTGCAGGCACCCTGTCGCTGCTGGTCGCTGCCCCACAAATTTTGCCTTTTTTGGAGCTGCTCAATCAGTCCAATCGGGGTGGTCTGTCCATTGCCGAGGCCGGATTCAGCAGCCTGCCCCCCGCTCTGATATTAGGCAGCTTCTTCCCTCCGGATGTTCAATTCCCGGAATGGTTTGTTTACCCAGGAATTGGTGCGATGGTATTAACTGGCGCGGGATGGGCAAAGGGCTGGCACGCGGAAGAGCGCCGGTGGGCATGGGCCGGCCTGACGGGAGCGGCTCTGGCGCTGGGCACGCACACCCCGTTGTATGCGCTGGTATACCGCTTAATTCCGGGGGTTTCCATGCTGCGCGTTCCGGCCCGCTGGTGGATTGTGGTTCTGTTTGCGCTGGCGATCTTATCGGCAAAAGGGACAGAGAAATGGCTGGCCAACCAACCCTGGAAGTGGCGGCGATTTCAATTCTTCAGTCTTGGCATGACGGCAATTCTGGTTTCTGCGGCCATTCTGCGCCAGATCAAGCCCGACCTTTTCCCGTTTGAGGCGCGCTTCCCAGCTTTGTTTTTTATCGGATTCATCGTATTACTGTGGATGGCCCCACAACATTGCCGCATTGCTCTGGTTGGTCTGCTGGTGATCGCTGCCCAATGGAGCGCCTCGCTGCCGCTGATTCGCCCTTACGCGGTTGAAGCGATTTCCCAGGAAGACCCGGTTGCAGAATTTCTGCAGCGAGCGGCCCAAACCGGCGAGCGCAGCTTCGCGCCTTACAGCGGGCTGCAATACCAAAAGTGGGTCAACCCTGCGCTGCGCACGGCGGATGGCTATGACTCATTCCTGCTGGCCGGTTATGCCGGTTTGGTTCAGGCTGCCAGCGGATGCGGCTATGAAGGTTACGCGGTTTCGGCTCCCGCCGCGCAGACCCAGCCAGACGCGCTGCGCGCATGCCCCACGCCTCAACCCAATTTGAGCCTGCTGCGGATTCTGAATGTCCGCTACCTGGTGCTGCCGGAAGATAAAGCATGGAACGGCGCCTCACCGGTTCTGCGGGTGAATGGCGAGCTGGTCTATGATTTGAGGACCCCTATGGGCGAGTTCTGGAGCGTGAGCAGCGCGAAGCTGACTTCAGCCCAGACTTGCATAGAAGCCATCGCGCAAACAGACCTGACCCAGACCGCGCTAACAGAAAGCAAAGTGGAGCCTTCCATTTTAGGAACGATACAAATACTGCGGTGGGAACGAGGCGTAAATGACGCCCGCGTTTGGACAAGAGCCAACCAGACGGCTCTGTTGGTTCGCTCAGAAGCCTGGGCGCCAGGTTGGAAAGCGTATATCGACGGGAATGAAACAGAACTGCTGCGCGTGAACTGCGCGCTGCAAGGGGTGATTGTTCCGGCGGGTGAGCATATAATCGAGTTTATCTACCAGCCCTTCGGGTGGATTTGCGGCTGGGGCGGTTTTTCAGCAGCCGTTATAACGACCCTGATAACCCTTTGGTTAAAAAGAAAAACTCAATTTTTTGCTACTCTTTTGTAGAATCAGCGTATATCTACAGGATTATGTTGTTCCTTCTTTATGATCATGGAGTAATATTGTGGAAACCAAAATCGATGTGAAACGAATTATTATCTTCCTGGCGTTTGCTTTTGGCATCGCCTGGGCCTGCGGCTTGGTGATCTACCTGACCGGCGGGTTGGTTAACAGCCCGGTATTGTTTGGCAATTTCACGCTGGCTCTGGTCCTAATGGCAACCCTGTATATGGGCGCGCCGATGCTGGCCAATATTCTTACTCGCCTAGTCACGCGTGAAGGGTGGGCAGACGCGAAACTGCGCCCGCAGTTTAAGCGCGGCTGGCCCTATTGGCTGGCAATGTGGTTCCTGCCGGGCATTCTCACCATTATAGGGGCCGGGGTCTTCTTCCTGATCTTCCCTCAGTTCTTCGATCCCGAATTGACTCAGTTAACCGCGATGCTCGAAGCCAGCGCCGCGGCAGCCGGCCAGGCCATGCCGCCGATCAACCCGTGGCTGATCGTTTTAGTGCAAAGTGTGCAAGGGCTGCTCATCTCTCCGTTGATCAACGGTCTGTTCACATTTGGTGAAGAATTCGGCTGGCGGGCGTACCTGCAGCCCAAGCTGATGCCTTTAGGCGGGCGGAAAGCCATGCTGCTGATGGGCCTGATCTGGGGTGTGTGGCACGCACCGGCCATCTTGATGGGGCACAACTACGGGCTGAACTACCCTGGAGCGCCCTGGTTGGGGCCGCTGGCGATGATCTGGTTCTGTTTTGTCATCGGCACCATGCTGGGCTGGGCCACCTTGAAAGCAGGCAGCGTCTGGCCGGCGGTGATCGGGCACGCCGCCATCAATGGGATCGCGGCCATCGGCGCCCTGTTTATCCAAGGTAACCCCAACCCCTTGCTGGGGCCCACACCGGTGGGGCTGGTGGCTTCCATCGGCTTCAGCCTGCTGACGCTGGTGTTATTCTTGCTGCCGAATGGGTTGAAAGAGACGGAGCTTAATTCATAGCAGTTCCGCTGAAGAAACGATAAAACCCTCCTGTTTCGGATTTCGAAAGTAGAAAAGACCAATCGTTTTACAAACCGGCATCTCTTGCGAGTTCATCGCAAGAGATGCTTTTGGAGGGAATGGGGAGTACCTTTCAGCCAACAAAATACGCGCAGGCCTTTTCTCGTCTATCTCATGCTAACCCATTTATCGCTTTTCATCAGGTGGGTAAAAGCTGCTTTGAATTCCTCCTTATCCATAGACAACCGATCAGGGTGAGAGCCATTGCCGAGCAAACCAAAATGGTAACCGATTTGCCAGAGAGGGATCATACTAGCCACGGGTGAGAACAGATCGGGAATACCTGCTGGCAGCGATACAAGGCCATCGGTTTCAGGGATATCCCTGGAATCTACGGAAGTAATGAGAACCACCTTCGCGCCAATCGTCTTGGCTGCAGAAGCCAGGCTGAACATCCGGCCTTGTAAAGGTGATGGTGTGGCGATCAGAATTACACCCGTCTGATCATTAAGCGCTTGAATGGGGCCGTGAATGTAGTTTTCCATCTCATAACTGATGGTTGGAATCCCAGAGGATTGATTGAAGGCCATACCGGCTTCCTCAGCGTTTCCAAAATTTGGCCCAGATCCTACAACGATTAAGGATTTACAATCTTTGAGAATAGAAACTATTTCTGGCGCCTGCTCCTCGAATGCTGGTACAAATTTTCGCATTTTTTCCGGAAGATCCTTCAACGCAGTTTCATACTCATCAACATCTTGAGCCACCCCAAGAGCCTTGCCAAACGCAAGCGCAAATAGTAGAGTTCGATAAATAGCGGTGGCATACGTGCGTGTAGCGGGGAGCTCAACTTTTGAGCCACCAGGCCCAATCAGCAGCTGGTCGACAGCTTCTGCCAGGCTTGAATCCGCGATATCTGTGACGCCGACGGTATAGGCGCCCAAACTTTTCACCAGCTCAACTATTCGTAAATCGCCTTCCGATTTTCCAGAATGCGAATTGAAAAAGACGGCGGTTTTCTCATCACACTTATCATAAGGGTACGCTTCAAAGACGTTGCTCACATAACACGCTACTGGCAGGTGCGTGATCTTTTGGATAAAGGGCTTTGCAGACAAGGCCGCAAAATACGATGAACCTCTACCCAGGAAAACCAATCTTTCAATTTCGCGATTTTTGCATTCCTGGATTACGCTCTCAATATCTTGCCGAACATCTTCATTCCAACATTGAGCAAGCATTTCTGGAATGCTCTGAATCGATTCCCACACCCAATATGGATGCTGCTTTCTATGCTTTTCTTCTTGTTTCAACACATCGATCATTTCTTTGTTCATTTTTTCCTCTATTTCAATGATGATATTCTCAATTTATTATCAATAACCGCTTATTAATATAAATAATCATTTATATATAAGCATAAATGAGAATTATTAATTAGCATTTTACAGCGTTTAACGATTAAAGTCAAACGTGTTTGCAAGTAATTATTCGTGTTTTGCGCAATCTATGAATTCAAGTCCCCTGGAAGAAAACTTCCCCCCTGTAACAACTGCCGCGATCGACCTCTCCTAGGCCAGGTATACTTTAGGCCCAACTTTTTCAATACGGTCTACATATTCTTTTGAAACCTTATCGTCAGTCACAATTTTATTGACATCCTTCAAACTGCTGACAGACAACAAACAGACTTTCCCAAATTTTGAAGAATCGGACACGACAATAATGTCCTTACTCACCGAAATCATCTGACGCTTTGCAATTGCCATGATGGGTTCAGTTGAGGTTAACCCTTGTTCGATGGACAATCCATCGATTCCAATGATCGTATGGTCTGGCTTGAACCTCAAAATCGACTCTTGTGCGATATCTCCATACATCTCCTCAAATTCCCGGTGGAGTAAACCTCCTGCAAGATAAATTGTTGCATCGGGTATTTCCCACAATACGGGGAACAAGAATACAGATGTCGTGATAATAGTCAAGCCACGCTTCTTATGGAGGTTTTTCGCTACATAAAAATTCGTTGTCCCACCATCGATCATTACTGAATCGCCATCCTGAATCATATCAGCCGCAATTTTTCCAATGCGCTCTTTTTCTTCCTTGTAGGTTTCTAGCCGGTATTGCAGATATTTCTTATTCAATACCAAATCCTTAGCCGATTCCTCAGCTAAAATCGCGCCACCGTGAGTACGAGAAATTAAGCCGCGCGATTCAAGCTCTGCAAGGTCTAATCGGATAGAAGATGCGCTTTTTCCAAACTTCTCTGCCAGTTCACCAACGACTACACTCTTCTGTTCATAGATTGTTTCCATAATCAGACGTAATCGTTCTTCACGAAAAAGTAATTTTTTCATTTCTTCCCTCAATCTTTGGTTTTTATACGCATCTCTTATCATTTTAATGTAGAATCGGGCATTTTTGCAAATTCTTTGGCGTGCTTTCGAAAAAAATCAAAGAAACACAACGAATTTCTCTACGAAATACACTACGCGTTTGATGGCGCGTAGTGTATTCTGCAGAGATGAGCCTATCTAAAGATTATGCGCTTTGACCATCAAGTTCCACTTTTTCTGCTTCCAATTTTGGCTTGATCGCTGCCAGCATCAACCCTCCAACAATGCCGCCAACAATAATTGAAAGCACGTAGAGTAATGGTTTGTTGGATAAAGCAAACACAAACAAACCGCCGTGCGGTGCCATCATACTTACACCGAGCGCCATGCTAATCGCACCACCTACTGCGGACCCCACCATGATAGATGGCATCACCCGCACAGGGTCTCCCGCCGCGTAAGGGATAGCGAATTCAGTAATCAACGAGGCAGCTCCAACAAAACATCCTGGAATCCCTGCTTTTTCTTCCTCAGTGAATTTATTATTTGCAATCAGCATTGCAACAGCAATAACCAATGGCGGAACCATGCCACCTACAAAAACCGCACCCATTGGAACCCAATTGTTCGCGGTCTCAGCAACACCCAGAGCAAAGAAATAAGCCGCCTTATTGACCGGGCCACCCATATCAAACGCCATCATTGCACCAATCAAAAGACCAAGAGCAATCGCGCTGCCTGTGCCCAAGTTATTCAGGATAACGCTCATGGTCTCGTTGAGCCATTTCACTGGAGGCCCAATGAAATAGACCATCAATAAACCAACGATCGTGGATGCCAGCAACGGGATAATTAACACCGGCATCAATGAACGGATCATTTGGGGCACTTTGATTTGTTTGATGGCTTCGACAAGATAGCCAGCAATGAGACCTGCGATCATGCCACCCAAGAAACCCGCGCCAATCCGGGTCGCAACAATGCCGCCCACAAAACCAGGAGCAATGCCCGGGCGATCGGCGACTGAATAGGCAATGTAGCCAGCCAGCGCAGCCACCATCAAGCCAAATGCGTCTTTTCCAAGGAAGAATAACTCTGCAGCGAAGCCTGGGGTTTCATATACTTTGATGCCGCCCAGCAAGAAACCAATTGCAATCAGAATACCACCAGGTACAACAAAGGGTATCATGTAAGACACACCGGTGAGCAGGTGCGTTTGAACATCATGCAAAAACCTCTTCATCACGATCTCCTCTTTCTGCATTTAGCAACTAAGTATTCGATTAATACAAAGATAGATTAGGACTTATTGATTGGTTGGAATAAACCCTCCTTTCTCCTTTGCAAGCAAGAGAGATTTATCGCCATCTGCCACGAATTTTCCCGGGTCAATTTCAACAATCTTTTTGCCTTTAAAGCGGCCTATCTCGCGCACGGCAATATTTGCCACCAGCAAGACCATATCGGCCTCATCAATTTCAGATTGTTTTAGGCGATTTTCCAGCCCCATGGAACCTTGGATTTCCACTTTAGCTTCATCGCCAGCTTTCTTTGCGCTTTTCTTAATCGCCTCAGCGGCCATATAAGAATGCGCAATTCCCCCGGCACAAGCAGTTACAGCAACAATCTTCATACACACTCTCCTTATTGCAAGCGTTAATCTTCTAGCAAGACTTGTCCTTCAGCAATCGCCTCAAACACATCTTGATAACACTTTGCTTCCATCAGTTTTGCCCGAAACTCGTCGTGCACCAGTAAACGGGCCAGTTGAGCAAGAACGGCAATATACGCGTCGGGAGCTGTGCGCTCGGGAATTGCCAGCAAGAAAACTAATTTTGCAAGGCCACCACCATCCTGAGTAAGGTATTCAAACCCTTCCGGCGATCTGCCGAATGCAATTCCAGCCTCGCGCACCGCAGCGCACTTTCCATGCGGGATGGCAATGAAGTTCTCCATGTAGGTAGGGCCTAATGATTCTCGCTCATACACCGATTGGATATAAGCATCTTTATCATTAATCAGTCCTGCCTCATTCAACAGGCCAGCCAGATAATGAATCGCTTCTTCTTTGCAGGTAATCCCTTTAAGATCCAGATCCACGGTATCGGGACGGATAACTTCCACAATGTTTAGGTGCTCATAACTCATATTGTCTTTTCCTTTTTTAGGGATAAAAGTGCTGGCTTTAATAGTTCAACTGTGAACTGTGCCACCTTGCCAACCAACTCAGGACAACCGGTATCACTATGCGCTCCACATGCTTCAAATTGATCCCGCTCTTCTTTGCTTCTCATATTAAAGGTTCGCCCATATTTCTTCTGGTGAACACAAGCACAGGTAATACTGCCAAATTCTTCTACAAACCTGTCGTGCAATTGTTGCACAAGCGCAAAGTTGGCGTATTTATTTTCGCGATCCCCGCCAAAATTCTGTCTTCGTCGCGGAAAAAGATTACCAATCACCAACACAGCCCCAGTAAATGCAGAGCAGGTGCAGTCTGTCAATAGCCCGATCCCGCCACTCAAACCTGTTGCCGCTTCAAAGGTTTCCCGCTCAAAGCAGCCCAGCACTTCGCTGGCGGCGGCGTAAACACATTGACCGCAACCATGATACACCTTCTCATACTCAAATCCCAATTTATACGCATTAACGGCCATTTCATGCCATTTTTTCTCAATCAATGCGTCTTCATACGCGATCTCGATTTCTTGAGCCATGACCATTTCCTCAGCTGTATCACCCAAACCGCAGACTTCTTTGATGGTGTTGGAAATTCCCTTACTGTGAATACTCTCTAATAGCTTCCGCGAGTTTTGGTCATCTTCCTTGTTATAAGAAAACGCTGCGCCGATGGCTCGGATGAGGTGGGCAGGTTTTATGGAATGTTTCATGCACAGCAACGCCGGTCCAATAAGCCGGTCATCTCGGTGAAGTTTTCGAAGTGGATCTGCCGCAGATCGTACTACCGAATCCCCCACAGTTCGATTATTTGTCTGCTCAATCACTCCCTGAATCCAGGCATCCATTTCTGTTTTCGAAAAACCGTACTCCGCCTGAAGCGCCTGGCTGATCTCACCAAGTGCGCCTTCCGCCTCAACTCGAACAGCTGGGTCCGCCAGACAATCTACAAGAAGCTGATGCCCATATAAGTCACCCCGATAGGCCAGAACCGCATGGCACATGTTGTAAGTGTAAATCTTCCTTTTCTCTTCCGAGCGCATGTCACTGACCATCCGAAATGTGGGAAGAGAGGGCGCTTGCCCTTGAAACGCATTGGCTTCAACTGGCAGTTCTGAATAGCCATTGGTCCAAACCACCAGCGGATCGATCTCTACTTCACACGCAGGGGGAACGGGTGCGATGCGAATAACCAGCGATTCCACGACACCTACATTTTCTTCAAAATACTTCTTTTCATCCGCAGATAGTCTCTTCCATAAGTATTCTTTGAAGATTGGACCTGCATGGATCAGATTGGTGCAAAGGATAATATTGATCGGTTCGTTGGGCCTTACCGCTCTGCGTTTCAAAATAAGATTGGCTAAATCGACCGCGGTGCTTTCAAAACTTTGCGGAAAAACTGCCACCGCGATAAGGTCAGTGTTCTCAACCGCTTTTTCAATTTCTGCTGCTTGTGAAACATGAAAAGCGTCATAATCGGAGATTTGAATACGCCTGATGACCGTATCACTTAATGCTCGCACAACGGTGTACTGTCCATTTTTCGACAGAAGTTCAACGAGTTTATCAGACTGATCCACGAAGACTAAATGGAATCCGGATTCTGAGAACAAATCTCCGATGAATCCGCGGCCAATTCGACCCGCACCCCAAATGAGTATATTCCTCTTTTCCATATTACGATAACAGGCTTTCCAGCAGAGCATTTTCTGCCATCATGTTCCAGGTTCCATTTTCGCCCAACAATGCGTAGACTTTTGGATGCGTGTCTTTCAATTCTGATAAACCGGTGAGTGGCAAATCCAGAATCTGCGGATAAATAACAATCTTTCCGGGGTAAACAGAATTTTTCATCGCCCGAACACCATCCGGAATTTGGTTAAGACCGGCAATTGCGGCAACCGAGAGATTTGGGTCGAGTTGACCAGAAATACACCGGTCTACTACGGCTTTCTGATCATCCAACCCAGAGCCACTGTGACCAACGAAGCGCACTTGTTTCTCTCCGATGATCTGCCAGGCATCCAGCGCCATTTTCACACCGCGCTTCATTCCAGCAAAAATATTGACGATACCCTGAGGCGCCAAATACGCGCACGATTCCGCAATGACACCGGGCAGGGTAACCATGACCTCAATATCATCAATACCGCCCTGTTCAAGGCACTCTTGCATAACGCGTTCAAATTCAGGCCGTTCTTCTACCGAATTTACAAAGATGAGGTTTTTGCCATTCTTTTGCGCTAATGGCAAGAAAAATTCTCGAAGCGCGTTGAGACGCACAGAACTTACTTCACTGGCAATAATGGTAGCCGGGCCACTTTGCGACTCAATCGCGCGCTGTAAGTGCATCCGTCCCATTGGACCACCGGCGCCTAAGATCCAGGCCGTTCCGCCTTTTTTAAACTCAGCTCTGGGATAGGTCTTTTGATAGGCGTCCGCGATTTCTAGTCCGCTGGCACCTACATAAAGAATTTCATCGTAATGCAGACAACCGAGATCAACCTCAATCTCTGAAGATAATGGCTTTGCGTTGTAGAGAGCAATAACCGCGCCTTTTTCAAGATGATTGCTATAAGCCAATACGTTTTCGGCCGGCCCATCCAGGAAGAGAAGATCATCAAACGTGATCTTGAGCGTAGCGATCTCTTCCCGGGAGATTTCCTTAAGTTGAAATCCTAAAGTTGACGACCGCGAAACAAGAATTTCTTTAAGATCAGCGGGGACATCACAACAATAAACAACTTCAGGAGCTGAGTCCGCAAGCCACTTGGGGGCAATCGAATACCCGCTCCGCGCTTCTGAAGCGCCCAGCAGCAAAGTCTTTCCACCCTTGCGGAGGGAAGTGCGGTACCCCATACGGTAGGCCGCTTCCACACACGCCCAGGGTTCCGTGATGGCTGCCGCCGAATAAGACATTTCATCCGGAATAGGGATCAAATAATTTCCGGCATCCCCCGCCAAAATTCTTTGATCCATCACAGCATATTGGCGGTAAGCGCCATCCATCCCAAAACAAAATGGAATACTTTTCCCGTTCACCCACACATCCGGCTGAATGGTGAAACGCTGCCCAATCGAATATTGATCCGAAAGTTCTGAACCCACGCCCACCACAGTCATACTTAATTCATGCCCGGGAATAATTGGGTTGGTCTGTAAATTTCGATCTTTCAATCGAGGGTGATTCTCACCCTGGTCAATTTCTTTTAGATCTGTGAAACAAAGGCTGATTGCATCGATTCTCATCAAAAGCTGGTCATCTTCAAAATGAGGGAGAGACGCCTCCACCGCGCGGCCATCTTTCCCCAACTGATCGAGCCCTGAACCAAATAAAGGCCAGGTGTATTGCGCCTGGGGCAACGGTTTTTCAGCGAAACGATAGTGTTTGAGCACTTGATTACTCATAGAAAAACAGTCCTTTTATTCTCAATATTCAATAATATTTGTTTATTGTTTGCGTTTTTTGTTGTTTATGATAGTATTATATTATTGTTATACATCGTTTGTCAATATATATTAATTTATATTATCTTTTATTCTCATTATTGCTTATATTATTCGCGTTTTATGATCTGTCCTTAATGGCGACGGATTGAATATCATTACTGAAAAGGAGATAGAACATGAGCGAAATTGGAAAACAGGTCCGCCTTAACCAAATTTTTAATCCGGTTAGCGGAAACTCGGTGATGGTGGCAATGGACCATGCGGTTGTTGTTGGGCCGGTGAAAGGAATCGAAGACCCACGAAAGACGGTTGATCAATTGTGTAAGGAACAACCAGACACAATTTTCATGCCTATCGGAGCAATCAAACGGGTGCTTCCCAGCTTGATTAAATACAAAATACCCTTTATCGCCTCAATTGACACCTGCACTTTTTTAGGCCCAGAACCGGACTATTTCTTTCTGGCAGACACAGTGGAACATGCGCTCAGCGTGGGCGCTAGCGCTGTTTCCATGCATGTGTTTGTGGGACCGCAAAAAACGAGTGAAATGCTGAAAGGGTTGGGGAAAATTGCCGGCGATTGTGATCGTTTGGGAATGCCCTTGATGGCTATCATGTATCCTGAAGGGTTTGAGAATAACTTCGATGTTCATCACGTTAAATGGGTTGCCAGAATTGCCTCAGAGCTAGGCGCGGATATCGTTAAGACTTATTACACGGGGTCCAAAGAGACTTTCCAGGAGGTTGTTGAATCCTGCCCTATTCCTGTATTACTTTCAGGTGGCGAAGTCACCAGCGATCCGAATGATTTTCTTGCTATCTTGAAGGACAGCATTGCCGCTGGCGGAAAAGGTTGTGCGGTGGGAAGAAATGTGTGGCAAAGAGAGGACCCCGCAACTATGCTTAGAAAGGTCATGAAAACAGTACATGGATAGAATGTCCTGATTGATTCAAGCTTCCATCCAATACCATTGATGATTCTTTTTTTTCATTGAACGCCCAGGATTTTCTCTGGGCGTTCTTTGCTTAATCAATGGTAAAATCGTGGGCTGATCTTCACGTAAAGGTGCTTCTTTTACCGGTATGATGGTTTACAATCACCAACGCAGCCGGCTGATCGGCCAGCCCACCCGCGGCAAGACGGCGCGCAACCGTCTGCGGCGTTCCGATGTTTTCTTGCTGCTGTACGCCGAAGAACTGCTCCGGCGGCAAGGCGAAATCTATACGCAGTCATTTTATGTGGATTTGGGCTACGGTGCTGAGGCGCACACCACTCTCGAAAGCGCGCAGCGCTTCCGGCAGATCAACCCCGCCCTACCGGTACTAGGTGTAGAAATTGACCCGGCGCGGGTGGCGACCGCCAAACCCTATGAGAATGCCATCACACAGTTTCGGCTGGGGGGGTTCAACATTCCCCTGCAGCCCGGCGAAAGCGCACGGATCATCCGCGCGTTTAACGTATTGCGCCAATACGAAGAAGGCCAGGTCGCTGGCGCCCATTACTTACTGGCCAGCCAGCTTGTCCCCGGTGGGCTGGTTTTGGAAGGCACATCGGACCCTTTCGGGCGTGTTTGGGTGGCCAATCTGCTGCGCAAGCGGCCGCTGACCGGCAGTGAAACCGCGCTGGAGCATGAAGGAATTGTGTTTGGCACGAACTTTCGCTGGGGGTTTGAGCCAGGCATTTTCCAGCCCGTGCTGCCCAAGAATTACATTCACCGCATGCGGCCCGGTGAGGCCATTCACGAATTTATGGAAGCCTGGAAAGAAGCCGCGCGCCTGTCTGCGCCGTTCAAGACGTTTGGGCTGCGGCATTGGTTTACCGCCAGCGCGCACCTGCTGCAACAGATGGGCTATGCAGTAGAATTGCGAGACCGGTATTTACGGCGCGGCTTTCTGGTGTGGAAATTCAACCAACCCAAAACCCTGCTGCCTGATAAGCAGCTGATGGAGAAATGAAATAGAGCTGTTCCTGAACCTTGCGAGTCAATGAAAGGATGGTTTACCACCGCAAGGGGGAACAGCCCTATTTTTTATGGATGATGGATAAAAAGAATCTGCCTAACCAAGACCAAGCAGTTTTCCTCCCTGAAAGACAATCACCGCGGCCAACCAGGCCAGCACAAATTGCCCAATAATACTGACCCACATCCACTTGGCGCCAAACTCAGCCCGTTCTGCCGCGACGGCAACCATGCAGGGTGTGTAGAGCAAAGTGAAGATCATGAAAGCCAGCCCCGCCAATTTGCCATGAGCGCCGCTTGATTGGCGAAACCCTTCTTCAATCGCCAGCATCAGACCGGTCATCGGTTCTTCCTCTTCTTCTTCAAAGAGGTTAATTCCCACCAGGAGCGGAATGGATTTCACCGTGTCGACCGTTGCGCCAACAAAACTGGTCAGAATGCCGCCCACATCTTCCAGGAACGTGGTCGGCTCAACTTCTTCTTCCGCCGTTTCTTCAACTTCATAGACCTGAGACATGGTCGAAACCACCACTTCCTTTGCCACAAACCCGGTGATAATCGATCCGCTGGATTCCCAATTGCCAAAACCTGCCGGGGTGAATATCGGGGCAATCATCCGTGAAACAGCGGCAAAGGCGCTGTCGCCAACATTGATCTGGGCAAACTGATTTGATGAATTGACCGGAATAGCCAGCAAGACCCAAATGACCACACTGGTACCCAAAATAAGCGTCCACGCCTTCCGCACAAAAGACGAAGTGCGTTCCCAGGTATTAATCCAGACGCCTTTCAAGGTAGGAATACGGTAGGGCGGCATTTCCATCACGAAAGAACCCTGATGATTGGTTTTGAACAGCGTGTTTTTCAGTATCAGGCCTAATAATATGGCAACAACAATACCTAACAGATACATTGAGAAGATCACTGTTCCAGCATTTTCGGGGAAGAAAATCGCCGCGAAAAGGACATACACTGGAAGGCGCGCGCCGCAGCTCATAAAGGGAACTAACAAGCCCGTCAGAATGCGGTCGCGCTCATTCTCGAGCGTGCGGGTGGCATAGAACGCCGGCACAGTGCATCCAAACCCCACAATCATGGGCAAAAAACTTTTCCCATGCAAGCCCAGCACGTGCATCAAGCGATCCATCACAAAAGCCGCGCGAGCCATGTAGCCCGAATCTTCCAGCACAGCGAGCGCCATGTACAGTGACATGAGCACAGGCACAAACACCAGCACTCCCCCTACCCCGGCAATCATTCCATCCACCATGAGTGACTCCACCCAGGAACCCGACAAACCCACCAGAGCCAATAAGTCGACCACCCATTTCGTAATTGGGCCGGCAATCAACCCATCAATCCAATCCAAAAAGGGCGCGGCCACATCGGTAGTGAACTTGAACACAAACCACATCATCAACAGAAAAATGGGAATCCCCAAAACGCGGTCGGTCACAATCCGGTCAATTCTGTCGGAGAAAGTCATCCGGTTTTGTGTGGAACGCACCACCGTTTCCTGCACCAATCCATGAATCCAGCCATAACGGCGGTCAGCGATAATGATGTCAACTTCATCATCGTAGACTTTCCGCAAGCGCGCGGTGCAGGCTTCCACTTTTTCAAAAAGAACAGCAGCATCGGAATGCTTTTTTACCTGTTCGAGAATATCTTCATCATTTTCCAGCAGTTTTATCGCCAGCCAGCGCGGATTATATTGCCCGGTCAGGTCAGCATTCACTCGAATAGCTGCCTCTAAAACCGCAATTTCGCGCTCCACGTCTTTCCCATAATTCACCAGCGGTAATTCATTTGCAAACGTCAGCTCTTGCGTCGCCATTATTTACCTCCACCTCTTGTTACAATCTCAGCAATGGTTGTCTTTAATTCATCAATGCCTTTTTCTCGACTGGCGACGGTTTGAACAACCGGAATACGCAGGCGATCTGCCAGCTTGCGGGAATCAATTTTTATTCCACGCGATTCCGCCACATCACTCATATTCAAAACCATAACCACCTTTGCGCCCAATTCAATTACCTGCACTACCAGATATAGGTTCCGCTCCAGGTTGGCGGCATCTACAATCGCCACTACCAGATCAGGCTTCTGATGGATGATGAAATCGCGTGCGATCACTTCCTCCAGCGAAAACGCTGTGAGGCTGTAGGTACCAGGCAAATCGACTACCGTAAAAGAATTTCCATTGTGATTCCAAAGGCCCTCTTTCTTTTCAACAGTCTTCCCCGGCCAATTGCCAACGTGCTGCCGGGAACCAGTAAGTGCGTTAAAAATTGTGCTTTTCCCTGCATTCGGATTGCCTGCAAGCGCAATCGTTATTTGGTTTTCCATTTTTTCTCCTTCAAACAAGCAAACTTGCCTGTGATTTTTTGCGTATTAAGCCGGTTCAACCATGATCTTATGCGCCATTCCCCGGCCAATCGCCAGGCGAGAGTCTTTCACGCCCAGAAGCATCGGTCCATCGCACGCCACCTGGATCACGTACACCTCTTCACCGATATTCAAACCAAGGTCTGCCAGGCGTTTTCGCAGTTCATGGCCACCCTGTATCGAGACCATGCGCACCTTCTCGCCTGAAGCCGCCATCGATAAATTCATCACAGCCACGGGGATCATTCAATCACCTCAACAATCACCTCTTCGGCTTCCGATTTTCTCAAGGAAAGGTTGTACCCTCTCACCGAGAACTCAATGGGATCGCCCAGGGGGGCTACCCGGATCACCCGAACGTCGCTGCCTGGCACAACGCCCATGTCCATCATTCGCTGGCGCACCTGGCCTTTCCCTTTAACGCTTACCACAACCCCCTGCTGGCCTACTCGCATTTTACTTAAGGGCATTTTATGCACAGCTGTGGTTGTTTGTTCTTGGGTTGTCTGGGAATTATTCATCATGCTCACTTCCTCCTGCTTTGCTCCAGCTTCTTCATTGGTCTTACGAGAAGGCAACGAATCGATGCCGGTTTGAGTTAGGGATACAAATATTTGGTTTGCGATCTCAACGGTTAATGAAACCATCTGGCCGGCATGCGCACGCAGCAGAATTCCCTCCTCCATGATCACTTCAGGAGAAACCTGGCTTCCGATGCGCAATCCGCTTTGCTGCAAAAACTGCAACACGGTGTCATTCACTTCCATTCGGCTTAACGTGGCTTTTTGGCCCACCGCCATCGCGGTTAATGGAATTGTTTCAATCACAGGCAGAGCTCCCGATTTTTTGGGAATTGCATCTCCCTGTGGATTTTCTGAAGGATAGCCTAAAAACATATCCAGCCGGTCTGCCAGTTCATCCGAGGTGGTGTGCTCCAGCTGGCAGGCAATCTGATGCGCTTCATCAAAATCAAAACCCAGCTTTGCAACCAGAAACACTTCCCACAGGCGGTGCCGCCGCAAGATGTAGCTGGCTTTTTCCTCTCCTTCGGGGGTCAGCGACGCGCCTTTATAGGGCTGGTATTGAACCAACCCGTTCTCTTGCAGCTTACGGCACATTTCATTGACCGAAACCGGTGAAATGGAGAAAAATTCAGCTAGCTTGGACAGCGGAACGGGCTGATTGTCTTTCCATAGACGGGCTATGGTGACAATATACATTTGCATGCTTTCCGTCAGAGATGCCAACGAGTTTTCAGACATAAAAGGTATACCTTAATAATTTATTGAATAATCTTTAGGTATGCCTAATAATATTAGGCGTCCTGAGCCTTTCTAGCAATGGAAATAAGTCAGGAAATCGGCGGACAGATGTCATTTTAACCAGACGAGCTTGTCCGATTAAAAAGCAGGCGCAGACCACTTGCTGGGCGGTATTAGGTTCAATTTTGCGGCCGGGAACCGACTGATTTTGTTTGGGGAGGGCGGCTTACTGAAACAAGCGCAGCGGCTGCTGCACAGCGGGGATGCTGCCGGCCAGTGAGCGCAGCATGCTCTCATCGACGCCAAATGGCTTCAGCACCGTGTCTGCGGCGCGGATGAGCAGCTCTTCGTACTGGCGCACGTTGATGGCGTTAATGGGCGGCGGCTCGGGCAGATCCCAGGCGTGCACTCCCGGACTGCCCAGAGTATACAGAAACCGCACCTTTTGGCCGGGGCTTAGTGTTTTGCCAATTTTGGTTAGCTGCATGGCAGCCAGCGCACCCGGTGAGGGCGTGCGGTAGGCCTCCAGCTCGCGGCTGAGGCGCTGCGCCACCAGCAGATCTTCCAGCGGCACGCGGAACCTGCGCAGATCGTCCAGGCGGCAGCGGAAAATCCGCACAGCCCCCCAGGCCAGCTCCTGCGCACCCTCATCCCCCGGCCAATCCAGTTGGGCCAGGTGTTCAATGAGTTCCATTTGAACGCGAGCGATAAAGGCCGGCGTGTCGCGGCGGCGGGCCTCAATGCCGCGCACCTTAATCTCCCCGCTCTGAAAGACACCAAAATAGCGGTTGCCCACCGGCACACGCTCGTCCATGCGGGAGGGTAGAAAACAAACCCACTTGTAAACGCCATCCAGCACAATCGGCAGTCCGGTGCGGTCCAAAATGCGCTCCAACAGCTCTTCAAAATCACCGGGCTGGCTGGCGCCTGGCTTGGCAATCCACAGACCGTCCACATACATGTGCAGCAGATCAAACCCCAGGTCTTCGGCGGTTTCTTTGGCGCGCAGCAGCGCCTCGCGGCCGGTGTCAGTGACGGCCTCGTGCGAGGTGATCTGACCAAAACGGGCATTTTTATAGCCCAGGTAGCCAAAGCAGGTAACCAGCAGCCATTTGTGGGCCGAGATGCGCGCGCGATCAAGGCGGCGGCGCGGGTCCCAGGCGGGCAAGCGGCTCATGCGCTGCTTGAGCAGCACGCGCTTCATCAGCAGCGGAGAAAGCGTCTGTGGCACCAGGCCGGGCGGATCCAGCGACTCTTGCAGGTTTTTGCCGGGGCGGGTTTCCGGCGAGATGTTGGCGCAAACCATGATGCTGGGGTACATGGAGACGAAGTCGATTTCGGCCACGTTGGCGTGCAGGCCGATGGTGGGCTGGTAGACCATGCCGCCGCGATCGCCGCGCAGCAGGTCGAGAGCTGAGCGGTCAGGCTCCACCTGCTGCTTGTGCCAGGGCACCAGAATCTGGTTGCGCAGGGCTACCACCATCTGCATGGCCGAAATACCCGTTCCCGGCGAAAGGCGCGCCGCGCCCTGCACCGGCAGGCAGGTTACCCGCGCGCTTTCCAGCACGCCGGGTAGTTCGTAATCTTTCCAGAGCATGGCGTTGCGCCGGTCGATGTGCAGGCGGCCAAATAAGTGAACCTGCTGGCCTCGAAAGACCACCCGCCCATAAGAAAAGTAAGAGCGCTCGGGGCGGAACACAGCGCGGCGCTGCTCGTCGCGGTTGAAGGGCAGGTCTACATGCCACTCGGTGGCCAGCTCTTGCAGGTAGGGCAGCAGCCAGGTGTCGCCCCAGTCGGTCAGAATTACATCGGGGTCGAGACGGGTAAGCGCCACGCGCAGATTGATCAGCAAAGGGCGGGCAGGCTGGAGAGAAAGGCGTGAAGAGCGGCCATCGCAGCGCACGATCAGCGCGCTGGGCGGGGCGTGGTCGGGGTTTACGTCTGGCTCCAGCTCCATCACGCGCAGAGGCGGCGGCTCGGGGTCGGTGTCCCAGGGGGTGTCGAGCGCCTCGATGTCTTCCACCCAGCCGTCAGGGCTGGCCTGCACGCGGCATTTGACCAGCGGAAACGTGCCGTAGTGGCTGCCGTGACGGATGGTGAGCGGCACGTCCACGTCGTAATACGTCAGGTCAGGAAATTCACTCTCCAAATCGCGGAAGAGGGCAAACTGGTCGTGGGGGTGCTGCACCTCCACAGCCAGCAAGGTTTCAGGCCGGGGTTCGAATAAATCGCGGCGCACGGCCTGCCCCAACCGCAGCAGTCCGCTGCGCTTTTCCAGCCAGGTGCAGGCCGCCCGCAGGCGCGTCGCCTCGCCCTTGACATAAAACGTAACCGGAAACCGCTGGCGAAACATGCGCCGATGGCCGTCATCCCCCACCAGCCACAGGCAGACCCCCCCATTGGGATCGTCGTATAAATCGAGAAGCCAACCGGTAAATTCATTCATCGCGCGGCCGGGAAAACTCTTCTACCTGGGCGCGCAGGCGCATCACTTCTTTGTGCTGCTCAAGCAGCATGGCCAGCAGAAAAGTTTCCATCGGCAGCGCATCGGCAGCGTACGAAGCGGCGGCCAGATGCAAGCGCGCAGAGGCAAACAAATCGTCGAGCACCTTCTGATCACTGCGCCGCAAAGCACGGCGAAAGCGGTTGAAGGATTCTTGCTCGCGGTAGAACGCGTCGGTGATGGTGGGTAATGTCCGCCCCATAACAATAAACCTCCTTAAAAGGGCAGCGGCGGCTGCACAATGCCCGTCGGCAGCGCCGGCGCCTGTTCTTCCTCCAACTCAACAATTTCGCGAACGTTCTGGATTTCCTCCATCAGGCGCTCCAGTAATGCAACGCGTTCCGGGTTAAGGCGCGGCGGGCGCGCGCTGACCACCACAATCGCCTCGCTGCTCAGGCGGCGCAAGTGGCGCAGGCAGATTTCCAGCAGGCGATGGGCCTCTTTGAGGGTTACATTTTCATCGTAGAAAGTGCCCAGCAGATCGCAAACCAGCAGCGGCGCGGTGCCAGCAGAAGCCTCGCTCAACAGCGCTACCACCTGGTAGCAGCTAAAGGCGCGAGAGAGATGGATGCGCTCCAGGGCTTCTTCTACACGCGGTGTGCGGCGGCGGATGGATTTGGCCATGCGGTAGACATCCAGCATGTTGCCGCCGTCAAAAACGCGCAGCGTGCCTCTTAACGACAGCATGGCGGCCATCTCCAGCATTTGCGCGCGCGCGGCGCGCGGGGAGATCACCAGGGATAGCTGCTGCAGATCAGGAACAGGGACTAATGCGCTCTCGTTCATCTCACCATCCGTTGTTTTGCTTCAATGATAGCACGTTAGTTCTAATTAAACAACGAATTGAAAGAACTGAATCGAGATTAAAAGCGCGATTTCAAGAAAGGGGATTTTAGAGCTGGCGTGGATCCGGCTGTTGGGGTGCAGGCGGGCGGGCCGTGCCGCAGACGTGGCAAGACGTTTCGCCCGCATCAAAAGACACCCCGCAGGTAGGGCAGTTGGTATAGCGGTCCCAGGCACCCTCCAGAGCAATGCGCGCTTCGAGCTGGCGCTGCTTCTCGCTCAGGTAGCTGGCTTCAACGGCCTCGGCGGTTTGCTTGATCACCTTCCAGGCGCGTTCGTTGAGCTTGAGGTTGCCAGCCACTTTTGCCAGCTCAGAGCCCTCATCCAGCACTTCACCGGCTTTGGAGATCACGTCGCCAGGGCCAGCCATTGAAAGCTTTTTCTTGGCCAGCAGTTCCAGGCCATCGGCGGCAATGTCGAGCAGCTTCTTGCCGCCATCTTTAATCGTTTGCAGAATTCCGTGCGATGTCAAATCGCTGACTTTAACCTGGGTGCCGTTATTCACGTCCGACAGGTGCACCGTTAAAGCGGGCACCGCCTGAAATCCATCGGTGACCAACAGCACGTTCACCACCAGCGCGTCAGCGTCGCCAGACACACTGACGCGGGTGCGTTCGTTGGTGAACTCAGTGCGCAGCGGATCCACCAGGTCAGAGGGCTTGACCCCCTGCCAGAAAGCAGTATTGTCGGTGGCGACCATGGTCGCCGCCGCGCCAATGCCGGCCGCGCCCGCCAAAGCGGTGAGCACGTCTTCAGCCCCATCCTCCCCCGCAGGGTTCTCCGCCGCGGCCTGGGCCAGCGAGACCCTGATCTTTTCCAGGCGCGCGCGGTCCGCTTGATGGCGGTTGAGAATTTCGCCCTTACGGTCCAGCGCTTTGGGCAGATCGGCGGGTTTAAAGGTCTGCGCGAAGAAGTCCTGGTCGCGCTCGTCCAGCGCGCAGAAGATAGCCTTCTGATCGTCGTTTAATACAGCGGTTTGTTCCAAACTCAGTTTTGAAAGGGGCGACTCTTCCATTTTATTTACACCTGCCTGATATGCAAGAAATTATAACTGATTTCAATCTCACTTCGTTTTGAATTCACGTTAATTATTTTCGCTTAAACCAGCTGTGCAAGACAATATCCAAGAGAATCCTTAACCCTACAAACGGAAATGAATCCGCTTGCCAGTGGGGTTGATTGACAATATTTTGGATCTGACCAACGCTATTTGAGTGGTATTCGTGCTAACATGTTTTTATAGGGAGCTGATATCCAAATTGAGAAGCCAGATTCCTTGTGAATCAACACTGCGGGGTGTGAGATGTGGAACAAAAAAATGGTGTTCCTTTCTATTCCGCTAACCATTTTTGCGGTAGCACAAATTTTGCTTGCCTTTCTTTTATACAACCCGCAAGCGAATGAAACGGTGATCAACGCGGGGTGGGCAATCCTGTTTCTCTCCGCCGTTTTTGGCTGGCTGCCAATCTTCACTTTTCGCGCAAAGGGCGGGGTTAAAGGCCGGGGGTATATTCAAACGACCGTCCTGGTAGATAGCGGAATTTACGCCATCGTCAGGCATCCACAGTATTTAGCAGGCATCTTGATCAATATCGCGCTGGCCCTGATTTCGCAGCATGGGTTGGTTGCTCTTACAGGCGTGGCTGCGGCAGTGCTTTACTACCTGGGTATCTTTGATGAAGAAAAGGGCTGTATCGAGAAATTCGGGGAGGAGTACATCCAATACATGAAAAGAGTTCCCCGGATTAATTTCATCTTGGGTATCTTCCGCATTTTATTGAATCGTCATTAAGCTGCATCACAGATGACTATCTTAAGCGCGACCGGGGGTTTCCTTTTCTCCACTTTCGTCGCTAGAATAAGAATGAAATCATTGATTGCGTGAGGAGGAAAATATGGAATACCGATACCTGGGGCGCAGCGGGTTGAAAGTCAGCGAACTTTGCCTGGGTGCGATGACGTTCGGCCGCGAGTCCAGCAAAGAAGAGAGCTTCCGCATAATGGATCTGTTCGTGGAAGCGGGCGGCAATTTTATCGACACGGCCAATGTTTACTCGCTGGGCACATCAGAAGAGATTGTGGGGCAGTGGCTGCGCGGCAAACAGCGGGATGATCTGGTGATCGCCACCAAAGCGCGCTTCCCGATGGGAAAAGGCCCCAACGATGAGGGGCTGAGCCGCAAACACTTGATGAAAGCGGTGGACGACAGTTTGCGGCGCTTGGGCAGCGATTACATTGACCTGTACCAGGTGCACTGCTGGGACCGGCGCACACCGCTGGAAGAGACCCTCATTACCCTCGATACACTGGTGAAGAGCGGAAAAGTGCGCTACCTGGGGGCCAGCAATTTTACCGGCTGGCAGCTGCAAAAAGCCATCGACCTGAGCCGCCAGATGGGGCTGGAAGCTTTCACATCTTTGCAGCCGCTCTATAACCTTCTGGACCGCTACAGCGAGTGGGAACTGATGGCGGTCTGCCGCAATGAAGGATTGGGTGTGCTGCCGTGGAGCCCGCTGCGCGGCGGCTGGCTGAGTGGTAAATACCAGCGTAGCATGAGCGCACCGCCACAAGGCTCGCGGGTGGAGGAAGCCTCAAAGCAGGGCTGGAGTGAAGCCTGGGACGAATATGCCAATGAACACACCTGGAGCGTCATCGACGCCCTGATGTCCGCCGCCAAGGACCTGGACAAACACCCCGCCCAGGTAGCCATCCGCTGGCTGCTGCAGCGCCCCGGAGTCACTTCTCCCATTATCGGGGCCAGAAAACCCGAACATTTGCAAATCAATTTAGGGGCAAGCGGCTGGATTATTCCCGAAGCGGTGATGCAGCAGCTCAACGCCGCCAGCGACATGAAACCGCCCTACCCCTATGCTTTCATTCGCGCTTATCAGAGGGATTGAGCGACCTCAGATAAGGCGACAAACGAACGTTTCTCAATCCATTATCCAGAGCAGGCGGCTGTTATGTTTTTCAACAGCAGCGCCCGCTCTGGTTTGTTTTGGGCGCTGATTCCTGACGCGGGTGGTTTTTATGGAATTTTTTTCGGAGTTTTTATTCCATTTTTATTCTGTATACCGAAATTATTGTTAACCTTAACATCGGAAGGTCAGATCTCGCAATCAATTCTTAGATTCGACATCTCTGCGGGCTGGCTAAAAGGTTTGTATGGTTCCATTGCGCGTCTTAATCATTGAGGATTCGGAAATTGACGCTGAACTGATCATCCGGCAGCTCAAACGGGCTGGCTACACCGTTCAGTCCAAAATCATTGAAGATGAAGAGCAGTATCGAGCCGCTTTGCGCGATGGCCAATGGGACATCATCATTGCTGATTATCATCTGCCGCAGTTCAGCGCGCCCGCCGCGTTGGACATTTTACAGGAAAGCGGACTGGACATTCCTTTCATTGTTGTCTCTGGCGCAATTGGTGAAGATACGGCGGTAGACCTGATGAAATCCGGCGCGAGCGACTACCTGGTGAAAGACAGGCTCGCGCGCCTGGGACCGGCCGTGGAGCGGGAACTGAATGAAGCGCGGGTGCGCCTGGAGCGCAAACGCGCCTACGAAGCCCTGCGTGAGAATGAACGCAACCTGCGAAATTCCCAAAGAGCCGCGCATGTCGGGCATTGGGTTCGCAAACCGCAAACGCAAGAACTCCTCTGGTCAGAAGAGCTGTACCGCATTTTCGGCGTCAAATCCCAACAAAACGGCCTAGATCTGTATCGGACATGGCAAGAGTGCGTCCACCCCGAAGACCGGGCTTTTGTGTTCGCCGCGAGAGACATCACCAAACTGAACCCTGCTCTGAATCAGATTGAGTACCGCATCATCCGGCCCGATGGCACACTCCGACACCTGCTTTCTCTGCTGGGTGAGACAAACACCAATGAATCCGGCCAGATCATTCAAGTCTCAGGAGTCGTGCAAGACATCACCGAGCGCAAACAGGCTGAGTTCGCGCTGCTGGAAAAGATGAAAGAAAGCCAGAAACGGGCAAGCGAATTGGAAGCGATCACACGCGTTTCCTCCAGCATGCGGCTGGCGCAAACCCCGGGTGAACTGGTTGAAATCATCCTGCAAGATCTGACCCAACTCCTCAATGCGTCTTTTGCCTCCCTGGCCTTTTTGGAAGGAAACCGCCTGGTTTTTGAGACCAATGTGGTGGGCGAGAAGTCAGCGAAAAAACTCATTGTGCCAGTACACAATCCCCTTTTTCTGGGTGTGATTCAATCGGGTAAACCGCTCACCCTGCGCCAGCCAGACGAGCAAATTTTATCCCAGCTGCCAGAAGAATTACGCAAGCCTCTTTTGAGCCTTTGCTGCCTGGAAATTCACCCCCTGGTCAGCAGCAAAGACACCGTAGGGATTATTCTGCTGGGATTCGATCAAAAATGCGAACCTTCCAACGAGCAGGTGAACCTGATCGAGGCAATAGCGCAAATGGCCGGAAACGCCATCAACCGCATGCTGGCTGCGGAAGAAGTCGAAAATCTGCTGAAGCGGCGGGAGCAGGAACTGGAATCCATTTACCAGATCACCTCCGCCGCCAGCAAACCGCTGGATACTTCCTCGGCGTTGCAAGAAGCCCTGACCCTGACCCTGAACGCAGCACAAGCCGTATGGGGATGTATCTTCCTCCTGAATGAGGAAGAAAACAGGCCTGAGTATATTATGAATACTCATGCCAGATCACAAACCTCGAGGCCATTTCCAGAAGAATTTCCCAAAGAGATTGTCAACACTGTTGTTCTGAGCCGACGACCTGCTTTCGCGCCGGAACCAAATACATTGGAGGAAGAGGAAACGGGCTTGCAGTATGTTGGTTTACCTATGCGCATTCAAAACCGGGTAGCAGGCGTGCTGATCCTGGGTAAACCGCACGGCGGCAAAATTACCGTGGAAGAGCTGACCCTGCTTTCTTTCATCGCCGACCATCTGGCGCTGGTGATTGAAAACGCTCGCTTATATAAAAAAGCGGAACAAGCCGCGATTGCGGGAGAGCGTTCCCGCCTGGCGCGCGAACTGCACGATTCGGTAACCCAATTGCTGTATAGTGCCAATCTATACGCAGCCGGGGCACAGCAATATGCTGCCCTGGGCAATCTCAAAGACACAAAGGGATATCTGGAGCAAATCGGTGGGCTGACGCAGCAAGCCTTAAAGGAAATGCGCCTGCTGGTCTATGAGCTGCGGACCTCAGAGATAACCAAAGGCGGGCTGATCGGCGCGCTACAAAATCGGCTGGACGCAGTGGAGCGGCGGTCTTCCATGATTGTGGACTTCCACGCGCCTGAAACATGCAACCTGCCCCCCAAGATCGAAGATCACCTGTATCGCATCGCGCTCGAGGCGCTGAACAACACGCTGAAACACGCCGGCGCGTCCCATTTATGGATTGGCATCCATCAAGACGAACAGCAAATTGAACTGGTGCTGGAAGATGACGGCTGCGGGTTTGACCCAACCCTCAGCACGGGCGGAATCGGATTAAACACAATGCGAGAACGAAGCGAAATGATGAATGGAACCCTCAACATCACCAGCCGGCCGGGCAAAGGCACCCGTGTGGAAGCAAAGGTTCCGCTGACAGGTGGTATTTAATTTCGCCAGGAGGAAAGCTTGAACGAGAAAATCCATTTACTGATCGCGGATGACCACCGTGTTGTGCGAGAGGGGTTAAAGGCATTCATCGCGCCCACACCCGGCTTTGAAATTGTTGGCGAGGCCAGCAACGGCGCGGAGGCGGTTGATCTGGCGTCGCGATTAAAACCGGATGTTATTCTGCTGGACCTGATGATGCCCGGCATGGACGGCATTGAAGCCACCCAACAAATCAGGCAAAACAATCCCAACGCCAGAGTGGTCATCATCACCAGCTTTATGGAAGAGGATCGCGTGATCCACGCCGTCAAAGCTGGCGCGGCGGGCTACCTGTTAAAAGATTCCTCGCCGCTGGAAATTGAAAATGCCATCCGCGAAGTGGTCAAGGGCGGATCTGCTTTCCCCTCGCGCATTGCCAGCATCCTGGTGAAAGAGATCAACCGGCCGCAAGAAAAGCCAAAAGATAAAATTCCCCTGACCGAAAGAGAAATCGAAATTCTCAAGTTGATTGCCAGGGGATACTCCAACCAGCAGATCGCCGACGAGCTGTTCTTAAGCGTGTGGACCGTGCGTACATACGTCAGCACCGTCCTGGAAAAACTGGCGGTGGAGAACCGCACGCTGGCAACCCTCTATGCGCTGCGCGAAGGATTGGTGAAACTAGAGCCGTAATACCCCCTATTAAGTTGATCAAAGACCGCCAAAAAGCGGTCTTTTTTTGTTAAGCAATGCCCATTTTATCAAGATGTGCAGCGGCTTACCTATCCGTATGATCAATACATACCTTGACAATGAATACGCGCCCCTATTTTTCTATGACACAGAACTCTTCAAAACACATTCTAGTAATCGCCCCCGCCAGCCGCAAACGAGAAAACCTGCTGGCGATGTTCGCGTTGTTGAATCCGGATACCTCAATACAAATCGCAGACGATTGGCGCACAGCCAGGAAGTATCTGGTTTTCAGCTCTCCAGATGTTTTTTTGGTCGATTACCGCAACCCGGACGATGAATTGAATCAAGAAATCAGTAGCTTGCTGGAAACCCACCCCTGCCAAAAAATTGTGCTGCTAAAGAACCGCATCTGCCAGCGGAACCCCTTTTTCAGCCCGGCCATTCAAGAAGTGATCTACGACGATATCTCCACAAATGTGCTTACCCTATTGTGATAAGCACACAGGAAGGAGCCAGCAGAACATTACCTTATTCCCGGATATGAAGCGTTGCAAGCAAAGAATTAAAACTAACTTGAGAAAGCATTTTATACCATCCGTAGGAGGATCAGACAATGAAGTGGATTAATAATCTTAGAACTGGAGCGAAGCTGCTGGGCACTTTCATTCTACTGGCGGCGATCAGCGGTGTGGTAGGGCTGTTTGGAATTAGCTATATTGGCATCATCGATGATGCGGATACGCGGTTATATCAAAACTATACCGTTCCAATTATGCAGTTGGATAAGATGGGGATTGCCTTTCAGCGCATTCGCGTGAATATGCGCGACGCCATTTTAGTAGATGACGCGGCGGCAAACCAATCCAATTATGACACCATCGATGAACTCTCCGCTTTAATGGATACCGTTGGGGCGGAATATGAAGCCCTGATCGAAACCGATGAAATGCAAGAGTTGTTCAACGAATATGAAGCGGCCAAACAGGCCTTTGACCCGTACTTGCAGCAGATGATCGCGCTGGATAAAGAAGGCAAGAGCGATGAAGCCCTTGAGATTCTTCTGGGAGACGCCTATGAAAGCGCGCGCACCACGCAAGATACCCTCGACGCAATGATGAATTTGAAAGTGGAACTGGCAGACCAGATTGAAGATGAAAACAATGCCCTGGCAAAACAGGCAACAACCATTATGATCATCATCATCTCCATCGCCGTGCTGCTGGCGGTTGGGCTGGGCGTACTGATTTCGCGCAGCATCACGGTTCCATTGGGACTGGTTGTTACCTTCATCAGCAAACTGGCTAAGGGCGACCTAATGCGCGACACCAGCGAAGCGGAAAAAGACAAAGTCCGCACCCGCAAAGATGAAATCGGCGATGTGGGAAAAGCGTTGAATGAGATCGTTATTTATCTACAGGAAACCGGCGAAGCCGCCGCCACCATCGCCGCCAACGATTTGACGGTCAGCGTTACACCCAAGAGCGAAAAGGATGAGCTGCGCCACGCATTTGTGCGCATGATCAATTCGCTGCGAACCTCGCTGGAAGATGTCTCGGACAACGCCAACAGCCTGGGAGTAGCCTCATCGCAATTGGCCTCCGCCGCCGACCAGGCCGGGCAGGCCACCAGCCAGATCGCCAGCACCGTGCAGCAGGTTGCCAAGGGCACGCAAGACCAGACCCTGGCTGTAACCAGCACCGCCACCTCCACCGAGCAGATGACCCGCGCCATTGACGGCGTCGCCCGGGGCGCTCAGGAGCAAAGCAACGCTGCCAGCAAGGCCTCTGAGATTACCAGCCAATTGACTCTCGCCATCCAGCAGGTTGCCGGCAATTCCGCCGAAGTGATGAAAGGCTCCGAAATGGCCGCCGAGGCCGCCCGCAACGGCGTCCGCACCGTTGAGCAAACCCTGCAGGGCATGCAAAACATCCAGACCAAAGTGAGCCTTTCGGGTGAAAAAGTCCAGGAGATGGGCCGCCGCTCCGAACAGATTGGCACGATTGTCGAAGCGATTGAAGACATCGCCTCGCAAACCAACCTGCTGGCGCTGAATGCCGCCATTGAGGCCGCCCGCGCCGGAGAGCACGGCAAAGGGTTCGCGGTCGTCGCCGATGAGGTGCGCAAGCTGGCCGAAAAATCCACTCACGCCACCAAAGAGATTGGCGACCTGGTGCGCAGTATTCAAAAATCCGTCAGCGAAGCCGTGGATGCCATGAACGAAAGCTCCAAGGAAGTGGTCGCCGGTGTTGCCAATGCCAACCACGCCGGAGACGCGCTCTCAGAGATCCTCAACGCTGCCGAAGCAGTTTACCAGCAGGCGCAACTGGCTTCTGAGGCCAGCCAGCGTATGGATAACGCCGCCGGTGATCTGGTCACCGCTGTCGACACCGTCTCGGCTGTGATCGAAGAGAACACCGCCGCAACCGAACAGATGTCTGCCAATGCCAACGAGGTCTCTCTTGCCATCGAGAACATTGCCTCGGTCAGCGAGCAGAACAGCGCGGCGATTGAAGAAGTCAGCGCCAGCGCCGAAGAAATGAGCGCCCAGGTGGAAGAAGTAACCGCCTCGGCCCAGTCGTTGGCAGAAATGGCCCGTGCCCTGCAGCAGGTCGTCAACCAATTCAAGTTGAATCACTAATTCGCAAAGATAACCAGGCGGGCAGCCGGTGCGCCCGCCTGGTTAATCCCTTCTTTCCCAATTGGAGTGTCCCATGGAAAAACAGCTCGTCATATTTACCCTCGCAGGAGAGCAGTTTGGCATCGATATTGCTTCCGTTGAAAGCATCATCAAGCTGCAGCGCATCACCAGTGTGCCCCAGGCCCCCGATTTCGTCGAAGGCATTACCAACCTACGCGGCGCAGTTTTGCCGGTTGTCAATCTCGAGCGCCGCTTTGGCTTGCCCGCCCAACCCCAAACTTCCGAAACCCGCATTGTGGTGGCCAATATCGGCGGTCTGAAAATCGGCATGATTGTCGCATCCGTATCGGAGGTGCTCAATGTGGAAGAAAGCCTGATCGAGCCTCCGCCCCCCATCGCTACCAGCATCAACACCGAGTTTATCATCGGTGTAGCCAAATTCGATTCGCGGCTGATTATCCTGCTGGATCTAAGCCGTGTTCTCACCAGCGATGAACAGAAACTCGCAAGCCAGCTCGTCTAATTGAACCCAGAATCGTTTCGTGTACGTTTTTTTGGTAGCCAACTTATTTTCAGTAGCAATCAATGGCCATAATGGAAAATTCTCTGCACGTCATTATTCTTGAAGACAACCCCAGCGATGCTGAATTATTGGTTCGTCGATTGAAAAACGAAGGCTTTGTCTTTAGCTGGGTGTGTGTCGACCGTGAAGAGGATTTCCGGACTGCCCTGGACGCAGGCTGTGATTTGGTGTTATCCGATTGGTCTCTGCCCAATTTTGACGGTTTGGGCGCATTAAAGATCATTACCGCGCGCGGGGCGGAAATCCCGTTTATTATTGTTTCCGGCAGTATTGGTGAAGAGGCCGCTGTGCAAGCCCTGCGCCAGGGGGCCTCTGATTACATCCTGAAAGACCGCCCGCAGCGGTTAGGGCTGGCCATTCGCAATGCGCTGGAACAAAGCAAGCTGCGCCTTGAGCAGAAGCACCAGCAAGAGTTGCTGCGGCTACAGTCTTCCGCGTTGAACGCAGCCGCCAATGCCATTGTCATCACAGATGCCAGCGGAACCATTGTGTGGGTAAACCCCGCTTTCACAACCCTCACTGGTTACGAGGCGCACGAGGCAACCGGCCACAAGCCGCGCGACCTGGTGCGCTCGGGAAAGCAAGATGCCGAATTTTACCAGCAGATGTGGCAAACCATTCTGAGTGGAAAGGTCTGGCGCGGGCAAATCACCAACCGGCGCAAGGATGGATCCTTCTACACCGAAGAGATGACCATCACCCCCATTCAAGGCGCAAGCGGGCAAATTGAACAATTTATTGGCATCAAAGAAGATATTACCCAGAAAAAGATCACCCAGCAGATTCTCAGCACGCGCTTAAAGCTGCTGGAACTTTCTGCTGACCAGCCGGTAGAAGAACTGCTCCAGTCCGCGCTGCAGTTTGCCGAAGAGCTGACGGGCAGCCAGGTTAGCTGTTACCACTTTTTAGAACCGCCGAATGAGATCATCTCTTTGCAGACCTGGTCCCGGCGAACGATACAAGAACAGCCTTCCTGCGTTTTAGACTCAGCTCAGCTTTCAACAATTGGCGGGTGGGCAGACTGCATCGCGCGGCGCCAGGTGGTGATCCATAATCACGGGCCAAGCCTGCCTTCACGCGCGAGCTGGCGGTTCCTGTTTTTCGCAATGAACAAATTGTGGCTATTTTCGGGGTGGGCAACAAAGAAACCGATTACAGCGAAACCGATGTTCAAACCTTAACCCAGCTGGCCGACTTCTCCTGGGACGCGATTGAGCGAAAAATTGCCAATGATGCGGTGCGCGAGAGTGAAAACCGCTTCCGCCAACTGGCTGAAAACATGCGCGACGCCTTCTGGCTGCGCGACCGCCAGACCCGCAAAATTCTATACGCCAATCCGGCGTTTGAAATATTGTGGGAAATCCCGCGGGAGGCGATCTACAATGATTCTCAACTATTTCTTACAAAAATACATGCTGATGACAAAGAACGGGTTATAAAAGCGCAGCAAGAATTGTGGGATCACGGAACGCCATTTCAGGTTAATTACCGCATTGTGCGAGAAAGCGGGTCTATTCGCTGGATCCGGGCCAGAGCCTATCCGGTCTACGATGAGCAAGGCAATGTACTTCGTTTCGCCGGAATGGCGGAAGATATCACCGAACAGCACCTGGCCCGGCTGGCTACACAAAAATCAGCCGAGGAGCTGCGGTTTGCCTACGACGCCACCCTGCAGGGCTGGTCGAACGCCCTGGAGCTGCGCGAGCACGAGACGGCCGGGCACAGCCAGCGGGTAGTGGGTGCCACCCTGGAACTGGCGCGCCGCATGGGAGTGGATAAGGAGCAGTTGGTGCACATTCAACGGGGAGCGCTGCTGCACGACATTGGAAAAATGGGCATTCCGGATCGTATTTTGCTGAAACCCGGTCCGCTCACCGAAGAAGAGTGGAAAGTGATGCGCCTGCACCCCTTATACGCCTACAACCTGCTTTCCCCCATTCCCTACCTTACGCCGGCGCTTGACATCCCCTACTGTCACCACGAGCGCTGGGATGGCAGCGGCTACCCGCGCGGGTTGAAAGGCGAAGAAATCCCCCTGCCGGCGCGCATCTTCGCGCTGGTGGATGTTTGGGACGCGTTGTCTTCTGACCGGCCATACCGCAAAGCCTGAAGCCACGAGCGGGTGTTTGAATACATCCAGTCTCAGGCAGGCACGCACTTTGACCCACAGGTGGTGGCAATTTTTCTTCAGTGGATTCAAGAAGGCGCTGAACCGGCAGTCATCAGCTATGATGTTGAGGATCTGTTTGAGCACAGCCCAGCGTAGACCAGGCCTGGGTATCCTTCACACCCGCCAGCTGATCATCAGCCAGGTGATTCCAAACGCTACATAGCATCGGTTGATATTCGGGATCGCGGTTGAAACTGGCGGCAGAAAGGGCAGAAGCGGTTTCCATATCGCCTGTCCGCGCAAAGGCCTCAATAAAGGAAAGCCATTCTCGGGGGACATTCGACGCAGTTTGATCCGGAGCATAACCCGCGGCCAAAGCGTCTCTACCTAACTCTGCCAAGCCTTCCCAATCCTGAACGTGGTAGGCCAGTTCGGCTTTTTCAAAGTAATAACACCATTCGTGAGTGGGCTCTTCGCCAAATAAATCCGGTGGAGGCTGGCGGTCCTCACCGATTAGAACATGGATCTGGCTTAAATCGGAAACGACAATGTAGTCCTTTAAGATATCTGGCAAGTATGGGTGAAGCTGGTCGCGCCTATCGAGCACCCACCAGCAGTTGGAATAAGCAGGGTCATTATGCAGCACGATGCTGTCGTTGAGCTTGCCGCTAAACGACAGGCTGCGAAAGGTAGAATTGAGATTGGGAGAAGCCTCTTCAGGAAGCTTGCCCAGGTAACGCGGTTCGAGGGTATATACCCAATAAGCCAGCTTTTTCCAACCTTCCGGCTGGGGGTAAAGCAGATTGACCGCTGAAGACGTTGAAAACAATCCCTGGTTTGGAAACGGTTCTTTCTGGAAGAACAGGGCTGTGCCTGGTTCAAGGTGTGGAGCGCGCCAGTACAACTGCCAGAAGAAATCCTGCTGGTCAGACCATATCCAGCGGTATTCATTCAGCATGCGTACCTGGTAGCTGCCCGATACGCCCACCAGCAGCGCGGTCAGCAAAACCGCCTGCCAGCGCGTGCGAGTCAGCCAGATGATCAAAGCCACCAGCAGCAGGGCTGCCCCAAACATAGCCGGCAAGGCGAAGCGGTTGGCATGATAATCATCCAAAACTGAGCGGCCCGTGACCCAGGCCGGCATACATCCCAACAATATGGTTACCAATCCCAAAGGGATGGCTTGCAAAACCCAGCGATTCTGGTCCGGGCCATCGAGCGCTTTGCTGCGGGTCAAATAATAATAGGCACCCATTAAGCCTGCCAGCAGTGCGCCAACCGCCCAAGAAAACCAGCCTGAGGGAACAATATCTGCAGAAATGCCCATGCCCACTGCCGGCGCCCAGGAACCCAGGATGACATACATTGAGTCCACCAGCACTGTCTCAATCCACTGCGGAAGGGCAGCGATAGGATTTTGGAGCAAACTCTGCAGCATGGTGATTTGATGCGGATCGGCGTTGGGCAGTTTGAACAAGAACATACGCCAGTAAACATAAGCAGCGATGAAGAGCAAATAAGGGATATAGACTCGCAAAGATTTTTTGAAACGCAGAAGAAGTTGGGGCTCTTTTTCAGCGAGGACAAACCAGATGATCAAGGGGCGCAGCAACTCCACGCCCACAAAATATTCGGTAACGGTTAATTGAACTGCCTGAACCAGCAAGGAGAAAATGGTGAACAGCCAATAGCGGCGCGGATGGCGGAGCGCTTCGATCATGAGTCCCATGGAGACAAAGTAGAGGGCGTATTGCATGATCTGCTGGTGAAAGGTCACCGCGGCGGCTTGCTGAGTAAAGACGGGGTACACGGCGAAGAGCGCGGCTGCCAGGCTGATTTCAAAGCGGGCGCGCGGCCACAGGCGGGTGAGGCTCCACCACATCGCGGTTACCCCTGCCCAGCGCAACGCCAGGTTGATGAGCTGCCAGGTAACCCTGCCATTGCCAAACAACGTCACCAAGAGAATGTGCGTCCAACCCGAGTAGGGGCGGTCGCTGGCGTAATAATCCCAATAGCCCTGCATCCCATAGAGAATGTTGACCAGGGTTTTGGCCCAATCATCCCAGTAAAACCCCAGGGTTGGGGCCAGAATACCAAAACAAGCCGCGCAAATGCAAAGGAATAAGAGCGGTGAAAATTGATCAGAGAACCGTCCGCGAATCTTTTTTAGCATACATAACCCCTTCTTGGCCTGATCAGAATCTTCACATAGAATCTCTAACTTGTCTATCCGTCTTAAGGCGGGTCTTTTCGGTTTTCAAGTCGCAAATTCTCCATTCTTCAGCCGCTTTACAAAAGAAGGAGGCGAGGCATAGCCCTGCTTAAACTTGAAGCTGCCCGGGGGTACCAGGCAGCTTCAGCACAATGTAGCAGCTCCCGGGGTCAGGCGGGAGCCTGGAACTACCAATCATGGCGGTCTATATTCCCAATTTATTCTGCTCCAAAATCAGGCCAGCCGCCTGGCGGGTTGACGCTTGATGGCCGGGCAGAGGGAGAATATTCTCATGGATGGCATCGATGATCCATTCCTTTTGCGGGAAGAAGGCTTCTTCCAGCTCCGCCGGCGGGGTGATCCAATTGCGCGCGCCAACCACCACCACGGGGGCATCCAGGTAATTGAAAGCCAATTGAGAAATGTTTGACGCCATGGTGTGCAGGAAGGAACCGCGCTCGCAGGCGTCGGAAGAAAGCAGAATGCGGCCGGTCTTCTTGACCGATTGGACGATCTTTTCGTAGTTCAAAGGATTGATAAAGCGCGCGTCGATCACCTCGGCGGAAAGGTTATATTTTTCCTGCAAAACCTGGGCAGCTTCCAAAGCACGGTAGAGGGTGGCCCCCACCGTCAGAAGGGTGAGGTCTTTGCCCGCGCGGCGGATCACCGGCTCGCCCTCTTCCACTTCGTAGTAGTCCACGGGAACGCCGCCTTCCACCAGGGTTTCCGTCTCGTTGTAGAGGCGCTGGCTTTCAAAGAAGACCACCGGATCGGTGCCGCGCAAGGCCAGGTTGAGCATGCCTTTGGCGTCGTAGGCGGTAGCGGGGAACATCACCTTGAGACCGGGAATGTGCGCCACAATCGAAGACCAGTCCTGTGAATGCTGGGCGCCATACTTGGAACCCACCGAAACGCGCAGCACCAGCGGCATTTTGAGCACATTGGAAGACATGGACTGCCACTTGGCCATCTGATTGAAAATCTCGTCGCCAGCGCGGCCCATGAAGTCGCAGTACATCAGTTCAGCTACTACGCGCCCGCCAGAGAGGGCGTAGCCCACAGCGGAACCAACAATGGCCGCTTCAGAGATGGGTGAATTGAACAGGCGGTGATACGGCAGCGCCTCGGTCATGCCACGGTACACGCCAAACGCGCCGCCCCAATCGCGATTGTCTTCACCGTAGGCCACCATGGTGGGGTCTTCATAGAAGCGGTGCATCATGGCCTCAAAGAGCGCTTCGGCATAGGTGAGCGCTTTCATTTTGGAGAGCAGCTTGCCGTTTTCCAGGCCAAAGCGGCTTTTGGCGTAGGTTGTTTTGAGACGGCTTTCCTCTTTGGGTTGCAGCACATCTGGGGTGCGGTCATCAAAGCGATCAACGCGGCCATTGGAGAACATCATTGCGCCGATCTCTTCAGTGTTGCGTAAAAAAGGAGAATAATCCAATGACGCAGCGGCTTTCAACACCATAAACAGGCGCTCGCGAATGCCAGTGGACAATTCGCTTAGACTCTGTTCAGAGGCATGCTCGTTTTCCACCAAATATTTTGCATATGCTGCCAGCGCGTCTTGCTCCAGCCACAGATCAACTTCTTCTTTAATACGGTAAGAAGACGGATCTGAAGGAGAATGGCCAGTGAAGCGATAGGTCAATGTATCCATTAGAACCGGGCCGCGCCCTTCAGCAATGATCTGTTTCTTGCGCTCAATCGCGTCGGCCACCGCCAGGGGGTTGAAACCGTCGACACGTTCGGCATGCATGGCTTCAGGGTTGACCCCCGCGCCAACGCGCGCCAGCATGCCATAGCCCATGGTCTCACCCTGGGGCTGGCCACCCATGCCGTAGAAGTTATCCATAAAGTTGAAAATCATCGGCAGGCCGCCGCCTAAATCGGCGTCCCATAAGGTGCGGTACTGGTCCATAGCGGCGAACATCATGGCTTCCCACACCGGGCCGCAGCCCAGCGAGGCGTCGCCGATGTTGGCGATCACCACACCCGGCTTGCGGTTGACGCGCTTGTAGAGCGCCGCGCCAGTGGCAATATCGGCCGAACCGCCCACAATCGCGTTGTTGGGCATCACGCCAAAGGGCGGGAAGAAGGTGTGCATCGAACCGCCCATCCCCTTGTTAAAGCCGGTCTCGCGGCCAAAGATCTCGGCCAGCGCGCCGTAGAGCAGGTAAGTGATCGCCAGCTCTTTAACGCTGCCGTTGCGCCAACCCATTTTCTCAACCACGCGCAGCGCGCTGCCGCCCATGTATGATTCCATGATGCCCATCAGGTCGCTGTCATTCAGCTTGGCAATCGCCGAAAGCGACTTGGCCAAAATCTCGCCGTGGCTGCGGTGCGAGCCAAAGATGAAGTCGTGCGGCTCCAGGTTGTATGCCTGGCCCACCGCGGCCGATTCCTGGCCGATGGAAAGATGGGCAGGGCCTTTATAGGTGAAGACAAAACCGTTATACGCGCCCTCTTTTTTGATTTTATCGAGCATGGTTTCAAACTCGCGAATAATGACCATGTCGCGATAGATGCGCACCAGATTGTCGCGGCCGTATTTTTTCGCCTCGGCTGCGGGGTTGGATGCATAAGCGTTAACCGGAATCTGCGGGAAGGAGATGGCGCCGCTTTTGCGCATTTCTTTGGGATCAATCACAAAACATTTCGGCATGATGAAATCCTCGTTTTTTATTGGGCTAATAAAAGATCAATATGGGTAACCGCTTCCACAACTGCTTGTAGGAAGCGCGCGCTGGGAGCCCCATCCACCCACTGGTGGTTCACCGTCAGCGAGAAGGAGATATGGTCGATGAACTCGACCGCGCCGCCTACCCGCACGGGTTTCAGCTGAATGGTATTGACACCCAGAATGGCTACCTGAGGCGGGTTGAGAATGGGGGTAAAGCTCTCAATTCCCAGGCCGCCCAGGTTGGTAACGGTGAAGGTTCCGCCGCTCAGATTGTCAGGAGAGACTTCACCGGTCTGGCAGGCAGCCGCCAGGCGGTTGGCCTGCGCCGAGATCTGCGCTGGGCTGAGGGTGTGAGCGTTACGAATGACCGGCACGGTCAGGCCACGCGGTGTGTCTACAGCAAAGGCCAGATGGACGTTCTTGAAGCGCCGGATCTGGTTCTCTACCAGGTGGGCATTGATATCCGGGAAGTCCAAGAGCACGCGCGACACGGCAAACATCACCAGATCATTGATGGTTACTTTGCGCAAGCCGTAGCTTTCGGGGCTGTCTTTATAGCGACGGCGCAAAGCCAGCAAGGCGCGGGCATCGGCGGAGGCATTAAAGGTGAGCTGCGCGGTGGTTAGCACCGAATCCATCATGCGCTCGGCAATCAGCTTGCGCATACCTTTGAGGGGGATGACGTCATACTCCGGCTCTTCGGCAACAGGCTGCGCGGAGCTTTGCCCCGGCGTAGCGGGAAGCAGGTCTTTGGACATGATGCGCCCGCGCGGACCACTGCCCTGCTCTGGCAGGTTGAAGTCGCCATTTTCAAGCATGGCTTTGGCCACCGGCGAGAGGGTAGGCTGGCTCTGCAGGGCGGCAAGGATATCGCGCTCAATGATGCGCCCCTGGGGTCCGCTGCCAGTCAATTGGCGGTAGTCCACATTTTTGGTTTTTGCCAGTTCACGCGCGCGGGGAGAGATAAAAATCTCCGAGGCAGTTTCGGCTGGTGGAGCAGGAGGCAGGGCCGCCGCGGGAAGATCAAGAGCCGCGGGTTGGTTTGCAGGGACTAAATCGGCGTCCGCTGGCTGCGATCCGCCGCGTGGGTCGAAGGAGGAGAAATCCTCTCCGGGCTGGCCCACCACAGCAATGTTGACCATCACCGGAATTTCATCGCCGGGCTGGTAGAAAAGCGCCAAAAGCGTTCCATCCGCGGTGCTTTCCACATCCATCACGGCTTTGTCGGTTTCCACCTCGCACAGCGATTCTCCTTGCGCTACCACCTCGCCCACCTGTTTCTTCCAGGCAGTGAGGATGACCGTTTCGACCGAGTTGCCCTGTTTGGGCATAATCACAGGTTTTGCCATAAAGATTTCACCTCAATAAAGAATTTTCCTTGCCAAATCAGACAGAAACCACCTCAACACCCTCCATGCGGGCGCGCGCCACCAGTTCGGCGGGAGCGTTGGTGTCGGTAACAATCACTCGCACGGAAGAAAAAGTGGCAAAGGAAGACAGCCCCACCCGGCCCCATTTACTGGCATCCAGCACAGCGATGACCATGCGGCACTTCGCGACCAGCAGGCGCTTGACTTCAGCCTCATCCGCGGAAACATCGGTGAGGCCTTCAACAAAATCGATGCCGTGCGCTCCGAAGAATCCTTTTTGAATGTTGTAGCGGGCAAGCACGTCCAGATTTTCACCGCCTACCAGCGAGGCCGTGTCGCGGCGCAAGCGGCCCCCGGTCATCACCACGGTAATTTCAGGGGCATCCATCAGCTCTTGCGCCACAGCAATACAGTTGGTAAGCACAGTCAAATTGCGGCGGTTTTTGAGGTGAGGAGCAATCGCCAGCGCGGTGCTGCTAGAGTCGAGGAAGATGGAATCACCATCCTGAACCAGCTGCGCGGCGGCCTGACCAATGCGGCTTTTCTCACTGGCCTTGCGCTCGCGGCGCGATGTGAGGGTAATATCCACCAGCGCGGGGTCCGCTTTCAACGCCCCGCCGTGCGTGCGAATGAGCAGACCGCTGTCGGCTAATGCCTGCAGATCGGCGCGGATGGTTACCTCTGAAACGGAAAAAACGGTGCTGAGATCGGTTACCGAAACTTTTCCCTGCAGGTCCAGAAGGCGCAGAATATTCTGCCGCCGTTCTTCCATGTAGAGGTCTTTTGAGATAGTCAACACGAATCTCCAAACTTTGTTTAATTACATTTACTTTCGATTACTTTCGATTATAAGAAAAGAAAGACCCTGAGTCAATCAGTCAGGGGCTGATCATTTGAACAATTGAAAACCGGAAAGGAAAGCGCCGACCGGCTAGCGGGTCTGTTTGACGCGCAGGCGGCTGGCCAGGCGCGTGTTGCGCCGGGCGATCTGATTGTTCTTGACTGCCCGCGCGATGGCGCGCTTACTGCCCACCAGCACCACCATTTTGCGCGCGCGGGTAACGCCGGTGTAGAGCAGGTTACGCTGCAGCATCATATAATGCTGCATCAAGATGGGGATCACCACCACCGGAAACTCGGAACCCTGCGATTTATGAATACTGACCGCGTAGGCATGCGTCAACTCGTCCAATTGAGAATACTCGCATGGCACAAGGCGCCCTTCAAAATCCAGGCTGAGCGCCTGATTTTCCAGGTCAATTTGCTGGATGACGCCCATATCGCCGTTGAATATTTTGCGCTCGTAATCGTTGCGCATCTGCATTACCCGGTCGCCCTCACGAAACACACGCCCGCCCTGGCGATACTCGGTTCGCGAGGCGGAAGGCGGGTTGAGTTCGTTCTGCAGGCGGCGGTTAAGCTCACTGACACCGGTATCGCCGCGGTGCATGGGGCTGAGCACCTGGATGTCGGTTTGGGGGTTGAAACCGAACTTACTTTTGATACGGGTGGTGGTCAGTTCCACCACACGGTCTGCCGCTTTTTCGGCGTCCTCTTCAGGAAAGAGGAAAAAGTCCTTCGACTGGGTGCTGAACTGCGGAAATTCGCCCTGGTTAATGCGGTGGGCGTTAACGATGATGTAGCTGTCTTCGCTCTGGCGGAAAATCGTGTCCAGGCGGGTCACCGGAATCTCGCCGCAGTCGATCATGTCGCGCAGCACGTTGCCCGGCCCCACCGAAGGAAGCTGGTCCACATCCCCCACAAAGACCAGATGGCTGCCGGTCTCTATCGCGCTGAGCAGATGATTGAGCAGCAGAATATCCACCATGGAGGTTTCATCAATGATGATCATATCCGCGTCCAGCGGGTTTTCCTGGTCGCGCACAAAAGCATCGCTGGAAGTGGGAGAGTATTCGAGCAGGCGGTGGATCGTTTTGGCCTCCAGGCCGGTGGCCTCGCTGAGTCGTTTGGCGGCGCGCCCGGTGGGGGCGGCCAGCAATACTGAACAATAGCGCTCTTTAAGCAATTGAATGATGCTGAAAGTGATGGTGCTTTTTCCGGTGCCGGGACCACCGGTCAGCACGCTGACTTTTTCGGTCAGAGCCATGCGCACAGCCAGCTTTTGCTGCTCGGTGAGCTGGAATGAACTGACCTTATCCAGAGCGTTAAAGGCCAGCGGCCAGTTGATGGTTTTGAACACCGCCAACCGGTCGCGCGCATCGGTCTGAATGCGGCGCAGCTTGCCCGCCGCGCCGACCTCGGCGTAATGGAAAGGCGGCAAATACAGGGCTTCTTCCTCCAAAATCAGATCGCCCTGCGCCACCAGCAGGTCCACCTGAGGTTCACATAATGCCGCCTCAATTTCCAGCAGCCCCGCGGCGGCGTTCAACAGCTGCCCGCGCTCAGCGTAGCAATGTCCCTCGCCCGAAAGCTTCCCCAGCGCGAACAACAGCCCGGCCTGAATACGGCTGGGAGCGTCTTCGGCGATGCCCAACTGGCGGGCGATTTTATCGGCGGTCTTAAAGCCAATGCCGTAAATGTCCCGCGCCAGGCGGTAAGGATCTGTGCGCACCACCTGAATGGCGTTCTGGCCGTACTGCTTATAGATTTTGACCGCCAGGCTGGTGCTGACCCCGTTGGACTGCAGGAACAACATGATTTCTTTGATCTGCTTCTGCTCTTCCCAGGCCTTCAGGATCATTTCAACGCGTTTTTCGCCAATACCGGCTACTTCCAACAGGCGCTGCGGCGCGGATTCAATCACTTCGAGGGTCTCAATGCCAAACGCGTCAACGATGCGCCCGGCGTTGACCGGCCCGATGCCCTTGATCAGCCCCGACCCCAGGTACTTGCGCAAGCCCTCCACGGTGGCCGGCATGGTCACTTCAAAAGAGCGCACCTCAAATTGGCGGCCGTATTGAACATGGTTGATCCACATGCCTTGCAGGCGCAGCGATTCGCCCACATTCGCGCCGGTGAGCGTGCCCACCACGGTGATCTCTTGCGATTTACCACGCGGAATCAGTTTTGCAATGGTATAGCCGTTTTCTTCATTCTGGTAGGTGATGCGCTCTAACACCCCTTCCAATTGCTGGGTGAGGAGTGAAGGAGACGCGGACCGGTTTTGAGCAGGCATATTCAAATGTTACCATATTGCCGCCCGGCGCGCCTCGGATCAGTAATCGATGAGCGGGCTTGAGATATAGTGGTTGAAAGGAACAATGGATAGAAAAATCAGGCCTCAAAAAGAGAGCCTGATTTTCTCATCCATTATTTGCTTTGAAGCAAAGTTCCCGTTTATCTTACTTGCCCTTCTTCGGTCCGGGGTCAGAACTGCCGGAGGAAGAGTCATTATCCTGATTTTGCTGCTGCGATTGGTCTTGCTGCGGCTGTTCCTGCTGCTGATCCTGGTTTTGCTGCTGAGATTGATCTTGCTGCTGGGTCTGTTGCTGCTGTTGAACCGGATCGCAGTCTGGCTGATCGGCCGGGCAAACTCCCGCAGGTTCACCTGATTGATTTTGGTTCTGCGGGCCGTTGCCTTCTTGCAGGGGTTCGGCTTGCGGGCCTGGGCCGGGCTGCGGCGCTTCGGGAGAGGTTTCCGGCTGGTTCATCTGCTGTTGGTTCTGCTGTTGCTGTTGGTTCTGCTGCTGCGTCTGAACTGGTTGTTCGGTCTCAACCCCTGCCAGGCGAAGCTGCTCGCGCACCATCTCGCGTACCTGTAAAAGAAGCGCGGTTTCAGGAGCACCTTCCGCTACAGAAAGCTGCTGCATCAGGCGATCTTGTGTGCGCAACTGCTCACGAATTTGCAGTTGATCCTCTTCGGATAGATTCAGACGGGTCATCAATTGGAGCGACTCGTCCACATGCAGCCGCAGACGTTGCACCACAGCTTCGTCCACAGGCTGTTGGCTTAATTGCTGTGCCTGCAGTTCTTCCAGGCGTCGGTTGGCAAACTCCACCGCCAATTGCAGTTGCTGCGTTTCGGAAGTAGCCATATCGTAGCGAACATCTTCACTCCAGATTTTCACCGGATAAAGGAATTCATCCGGCTGGCTGGTTTGAGAAGCATACACAGTAGCGCCGCCGCCGCCAGCCAAAACAGTTAATGCCAATACAATGGCCAGGCCAATTTGAGCAATCATCGGTAAAGGCTCCTTTCGTAATCCAAACAATGTGCTGAAGGTTCTTTTCTGCTTACTAAGACGCAAATCAGCAGATTTGGATACGGGCAAACTGGCACGAATTTTGGCAGCTTGCGCCAAAAAGCGCTCCCGGCCGGCCTTCACGGCGTGTGGCTGGCGCGGCGGGACCTCTCGCAGCGGGGTGAGTCGTTCAAAAATTTCTTGTTCCAGCTCATCATGCATTTTTTGGCGTTCCATTTCATTAACCTTTATCTGGCTTTGATAGTGCTTTTTTTAAGGTCTGCAGCGCGCGATGCTGTAAGGCTTTCACCGCACCCGCGGGCTTTTGCAGCGCCAAAGCGATCTGTTCAATCGTCTGATCCTCTAAAAAGCGCAGGGTGATCACCAGGCGCTGATCCGCGGTGAGCACCCGCAAAGCATTGCGGATTTCCATTTTTTGCTCGCGCTCTTCGATGCGCGCCTGCGTTGTGGGCACATCCTTGGATACGCTTTCATTTTCATCTTCCCAGCTTTCCGCGGCCGGGGCTGCGCGGCGGTATTGGTCCGTTACCCAATTATGGGCAATGCGGTAAAGGTAAGCCTTGAGGTGATCTTGCGGCCCGCCACCTGCGCGCAGAGACTGGAGCAAGCGGCTGAAGGTCTCTGATACGCACTCCTCTGCCAGGTAGGAGTCTCCCGTCAGACGGTAGGCATAGGCAAAGATCGCTGGGCTGAATTCATCGTAGATCCAGGCCAGCGCGTCGGCATCCATTTTTCGAGCGCGCTGCAAGACCGCGTTATCTGAGCGATTCATTGGCTACTCTTTAAGACGCAAAACAAGGCAGATGGATACGGCCCTTCGATATTATTCAGGCGATGATGCGGCAGACTCTTCTTCCAACATCTTGAAGAAGGCCTGCACCACTTGCGGGTCAAACTGCTTGCCAGATTGACCCTGGACATATTCGACAACTTTTTCTTTTTCCCAGGCCGGGCGATAAGGGCGGTCAAAATTCAAGGCATCCCACACGTCCACAATCGCGAATATACGCGCGGCCAGCGGTATCTCTTCACCCTTCAGGCTCATCGGATAACCGGTTCCATCCCAGTATTCGTGATGGCAATAGGGAATATCCAGCGCCGGGAGCAGGAAATCAATGGTAGAGAGCATTTTATACGCGTATACCGGGTGCTGCTTCATAATCTCACGCTCGCTGTCGGTCAGCGGACCCGGTTTTTGCAGAATATTATCGGGAATGCCCATTTTGCCAATATCGTGGAGGATCGCGCCGCGGCGAATATTGAGCAGGTCTTCACCGCTAATCCCCAAATACTCCGCCAGCCGGACGGTTAATTCCGTCACCCGCCGGCTATGACCTTCCGTTTCCTGGTCGCGATATTCCAGAGCCAGCGCCCACCCCTCAATGGTTTCATCGTAGGCGCGGCGCAGATCGAGGTTGGCTTTGCGCATGCCATCGAATAACATGGCGTTATCAATGGCAACCGCTGCCTGCCCAGAAAGCGCCTGCAAAAAATCCAGCCATTCTGGCCCGGCCTCAAAAGGCGTGCGGTGGAAGATTTGCAGCACCCCCTGCACCTGGCCGCGGGCGGTCAGCGGCACGCCGTAATAGGTTACAAACCCTTCCGAAGCCATCAAGCGGTAAGACAATTCCTGCTGATTGCCTTCACGAATATCTGGAATGGCAATAATTTTGCGCTCCAACACCACCCGGCCCGCATTCCCCTCTCCCAGGCGGATATAAGAACGCTGGGTAGATTGGGTTTGAAATCCGCGCCGGGCTGCAAACCGCAGCATTTCGGTGCTGGCATCATACAACAGAATATCAGCCGCATCCACTCTTAATTGTGTGGTTACCTTTTCAAGCAGAATATCCAGGATCACACGCAGATCAAGCGAACTGGTAATGGCCTGATCCACCACCTGAAGAGCTTGAAGCTGCTCCAGACGGTGCTGGGTTTGTTCATGCAGGGTTGTCCTTTGAATGGCGTTGGCGGCCATATCGGCAACCGCGTTGAGAATGCGCAGTTCACTGTCCGTCCAATCACGGGCTCGCCCCACCCACAGCACACCAATCACCTGTCGCGAAGCCATCAGCGGTGCGCCAGCAATCGCCTTGACCCCTTGCAGCAATTCTTGCTGAAGGATGCCTGGCTGTTCGAGCGTCTGGTTGTTCACATATAACTTGCCGCCTGCCATCACCTGATGAGAAGCGCTAGTCGTCCCTTGCACGTCCTGGCCGCTCAAATGGGCGCATTTGCCGGTAGCCAGCTCAACGGAAAGATGGCCGGTTGCCGCATTACGCAGAACCACACTGGAAGCCTCCGAATCCAATAACTTATTCAATTGCTTCAACAGAACTTCCAGCAGTTCAGAGCGCTGGTTCAGCTCACGCATGGCTGCGGCGACTTCAATAATGGCTTCTCGTTCCCGCTGTCGTCGGTTCAGATCAGAAATATCCCTGACCACCGTAACAAAGCGGGGTGGTTTATCATCTGCGTGCACAAGCGATTTCCGCGTTTCCACCATGATGTGATTACCGTTGATCTCGGTCAGCTCCTGGGTCACCAGGGTGCTGCCCGATTCATAAACCTGGCGGTACTGGCTGAGGTGATCTTCGGTGAGGAAGGGCAAAATTTCGGATAGGGACTGCCCAAGCACATCGCCTTCCGCCAGATGGTTTTCTTGCAGCCATTTCAAGAAAGTGGAGTTATAGAGGGTAAAACGGTAATCCGCATCAACCACATAGATCATATCGTCGATGGCGTCAATGGTCGTGCGGTAAAGGTTTTCTGAGGCGCGCAGTGCCTCTTCGGCCCGGTTGCGTTCGGTAACGTCATACTTCACGGCAACAAAATGGGAGATTTCGCCTTTCTGGTTCGACACCGGCGTGATGGTCATGTCTTCCACATACAGACTGCCATCTTTTTTACGGTTGATAATTTGATCCCGCCAGACCTTTCCGGACAAAATGGTTTCCCATAAGTTTTGATAAAAAGCCAGATCGTGATGCCCCGAATTGAGGATGCGAAGGTTGCGCCCGCCGATTTCTTCGTTGGTGTAACCCGTCAGGTGCGTGAAAGCCGGGTTGATCCAAATGACCTTGCCGGTCCGGTCGGTGATGACAATGGTATTAGCTGCCGCGTTAAGCGCCGAAACCTGCAAACGTTGTTCTTCTTCCGCGCGTAGTTTCTCGGTCAGGTCACGGTGAATCACATGAGCAAACGTTTTTCCCTTAAAACTGGCCGGAATGCTGACTACTTCGGTGATGGTGATTTTTCCGTCGAGCCCCACCATTTTTTGGATCATCGGGCTGACTGGTCTACCCCCATACGTCTCGAGCATACGCTCAAAGACAATCTCATGGTATTCGGGATGAACAAATTCGAGCACATTTCTGCCAATCAACTGCTCGGGGTTGGCCGCGCCTACCATGCGCGCGAAAGTGAGATTGGCATATACAATTTTTCCATCACAGTGAATGGAAAGACCATCGGGCAGCAGCTCTACCACGCTGCGAAAACGGTTTTCGCTTTCGCGCAAGAACTGTTGCGCCTGGTTGCGGTCGGTGATGTCGTCCAATAAAAGTAGACGGCCAGACACCCGCCCATCTCCGGCGTTGATTGGCGTGCCGCGTACCTCATAAATTCGCCGTCCAACGCCATTTTCCAGCGCGATTTCGGTGCGGAAGGAGCGGACAGGGTCTTTATCGGGCAGCAAGCGGGCAATGGACGGCGCCAGAATCTGCAATGGTTTGCCAATCGCAATCTTTCCCTGGTCTCCTAAAATCTTTTTGGCAGCCAGGTTGATATCTAAAATGCGCGCCTTCGCGTCCAAAAGAATCACCGCGTCTTTAATATTGTCCAGAATATGCTCGCGGGCAATGGGCATTGAATCAGGAAGCTGATAACGAAACACCCCCACCGCAACGATCGGCAGGCTGAACGCCAGCGTGAGGGGCACAATCTCAAGATATTGAAACACAGTGGGGTAGGCCATGGCCACCAGGCCCACTGCCGCTGGAAGTAAAATGCCAATCATTACTATTGCCGCCTGGCGGCGAAACAGGCGCGGCGCGCGCAGATATTGAACCATTACAACCGAAATGGCAATAAGGATTAAGAGATAGGAATAAATGACATGCGCGTAATAGCCAACCGAAAACTCAAACAGCAGGACGGACAACCCGTTAAAGAACTCCTCCACCGAAACGGAAAAGTAATACAGTTTATGGAGCGAGTTGGTCCACAGAAGCGCGAGAATGGCAACCGGTTCGATAGCCAGCAAAACGAAGATGCGCCAGTTAATCCAGTGGGTACGGTGGGTATAATCCAGGCTAAACAGCAGCAAGATACTGGGAAGAAGGGTTGTGAAAATCGTCTTGACCACGTACCAGGTCAATTTACTTTCCAGGGTTACCCCACGCAGTTCAAAGGCATAACAAACCAGCCAGCAGGCTGAAGCAGTTAAAATCATGCCAAGCGGCAAAGCGCCGCGCGCTGAGCGCTGGCTGATGGCATAAAATGCCAGGCCAACGGATATAAAAAGGCCGACCAACAAAGCAGCTGCCATCGGTAGTGGAAATCCGTTCATCAATTACAATTCTTTCTTTGCTGCGCTTTGATTTGGGTTGAGGTCTTTGCGTGAAAAAAAGTAACCAACAAATTGATTATATCCCCTAAAAGCCAACGCAAGGGGGGGGCCATGATGGCCCCCCCTTGAATGGGTGAGATTCGAGAGATGCAGCACCAGGTTAGCAGTCTTCTTTAATGCGGCATTCTTCGTCTGAAAACTCCACTTCTACTGTTGTGTGGGCAAAATTCATGCGTTCGGTGATTCCGCGAATGTCTTCTTTCAATTTCAAAACCTCTTCCCGGCTGACCGTGTGTGGGATCACCACATGGGTGGTCAAAACGTGACGCTCACCATCCAGCGACCAGACATGCGTGTGATGGGTGGAGATCACATTGGTCAGCTTCAGGATTTCAGTATCCAACTGCTGCAAATCCACATCTTCGGGCACACCTTGAAGAAACAGTGTAAGGGTTTTACGCAGATTTTTGAATATATTGATCAAAACGTAGAGGGTGATCATCAGTGACAAAAGCGGGTCAAGAAAATGCCAGTCGGTGAAGAGTAGTATCACGCTCACCGCCAGCACGGCCACCCACCCCAGAACATCTTCCAGGAGGTGAAGCGCCACCGCCCGTTCGTTTAATGACTGCCCGCCGCGCAGCTTCAACACCGCCGCGCCGTTGACAAGAATACCGATCACGGCGAATAAGACCATACCCGGCGCGTTTGATTCTTCGGGATGTAGAACGCGCGGAATAGCCTGCCCAATAATGACAACGGAGCCACCCATCAAAACCAGCGTGTTCAACAGCGCCCCCAAAAGAGAAAACCGCCGGTATCCATACGAATAATGATTATCACGACTGCGGGTGGAGAGGCGGTGCAAATACCAAGACATACCCAGCGAAAAGCTGTCTCCCAAATCGTGAAGGGCATCCGATAGAATCGCCAGACTGTTGGTCCACAAGCCGCCGACAATTTCAAGGATGGTAAAGCCCAGGTTGAGAAAAAAAGCCACGCGGATATTGTTTAGCGAGTCGTCAGTGTGATGGTGGTGACCAAAATGGTCATGGTGATAATTATGCCCCTGTTCTTGTTCAGTTTCGTGCGTGTGCATTCGCGCTCCTAAAATTACGAGTAAGTTACCCCGAATTATACTTTCATTTCGCGTTCTTTTCGATGATCAGACGGAGTTTCTCCCTTGTCTTCAAGAACGCCCTGCCGCAGACGGCGTTGATTCGCTGCCTTGCGGGGCTGGCATAAATAGTGCAACTGAATCGGCTGATAGAAATTTATCCGTTTTCAGGGAGATTCTCCATGCCTCAAATTAAAAAGTCTGGATCAGGGTTATGGATGGTGCTGCTGGCTTTGGGCCTTCTGGTTACCGCCTGCGCTCCGCAACAGAAGCAATCGCTCTCCACGGAAGAGCCGGACGTGGAAACCCTGCCGCTGACCATCCAACCTGGAGAAGCGGAAGTAACCGCCTTTCAAAAGACGCTGGCCGAAAAAGTGCAGGAAAATGGAGAAGATGTGCTGGCTTATTTGATTAATGATGTGAAGATTGATCACATCCAATACAACACTGAACGTACCCTGGCGCTATTGTGGCTGGCCCTGGTGGACCGGGAAACAGGTGAAATTCTGCCCGGCGAACCCGGACTGGCCATCGCAAAACGCGAGGGCCCCTCTGCGGCTTGGAAAGTAACTCTGCAATCGGACGGAGAATGGGTGGCTGAATTGCAAAGCGTCCCCGATTCAATGCTGGACCAGGCCACACGCGATCTTTATATGCCTGCTGTGCAGCAAACCCCCAAAGACCACCCGGTTTATACCGGTTATAAATTGCCCTGGGAAGCCGGGGTTGCCCGGCGTGTTACCGGCAGCATTGGGCATGTGTTTATTTACCGCTCCTGCCCATCCACCTGCCTGTATGCTTTCGACTTCGCCGATGGAACGATGTGGCCGATCCTGGCGGCCAAAGGCGGCCGGGTGAAATACGCCGTGTGGCAATATCCCAATGGAAATACCTCCAATACGAATTACATCGTCCTGGAGGACAACACGACTGTACCGACTACCTATCAGGTCTACTATCACCTGGCGCAAGACAGCATTCCGCCCGAGCTGCGCGTGCCAGGCGCGGAGGTGGTGCAGGGACAATTCATCGGCATTGTGGATGACACCGGATACAGCACCGGGCACCACCTGCATTTCCACGTGCACACCAGCACCACCACCCACTGGGGAACCTCGGTGGATATTTCTTTCGATGACGTCAACGATAACGGCGGGCGGCCGCGCACCTGCTACGAAGCGTCCAATTTTCCTAGCTACGGCACACAGTGCCAGACCGGCAACTGGTATGTCTCTGGAAATGGCGATACGGAGCGCCCCACTGGCGGCATCACCCAACCAGCCGCCAACACCATCTACACCCAACCCGAATTAACCGTCAGCGGGTGGGCCAAGGATGATAGCGGCATTACGGCGGTGCAGGTGATGGCAAATACCACCGGCGATTGGTACCCGATTGGACCGATCATAACGAAAAGCGAGTTCACCACGAAGATTAATCTATGCGCAAAAAATATTCCCAACGGCCGATTCTTCATCTCCCTGCAGGTGCTGGATGAATCGGGAAAACTCTCCAACGGATTACCGGGCCTGACACAGCTGGAGAAGCAGTACACCTGTCCCGGGCAACCCCCCGCCTGCGCACCGGGGCCGAATGAAGTGGCCCTTTACAGCGAGAAAAGTTTCACCGGCAGCTGCCACACCTTTCCGATAGGAGACTATTTAACCAGCGCCCAGTTTGGGTATCTGGCCGATAACAGCGCCAGTTCCATCCAGGTGGGCACCAATGTGATGGCGCGGCTCTTCAGTGATGCCAACCTGGCAGGCAACAGCGAAAACATTCTACAGAATGACTCTGATTTGTCTGACAATAAGATTGGAACGGACAGCATTTCGTCACTGGCTGTTTCCATCCGGCCAGAGATACCCGCCATTCCCTCCCTTAAAATCCCTTCAGCGAACATCACCGATGCAAGTGAGATCGAGCTGACCTGGGGCAGCGCAAAAAGCGGCGTGGAATTTCGCAGCGTGCTGGCGGGTGAACAGGGCTGGCGGCAAGAATTGAACTGGCAAAGCAGCACAAGCTGGGCAGTGGGCAAGCTCCCTGCCGGAAAGTATACATGGACGGTTTGGGCGCGCAACCTCAGCGGTGAAAGTGAAGCCAAACTGGAGTTTAAAGTGCAGCCGGCCGACCCCGCCCCCGTGACCGCGCTCAAAACCCTGCCGGCCGAATGGGGGTCCAGCGCGATTCACCTGGAGTGGAGCGTGCAGCAAGGCAGCGAAGACCTGGCGTATTTCGATTTGCAAGTGCAGGAAAATGGCGGCGCCTGGTCCATGCTGGCCGAAGCCATCAACCCGCAACAGCGCGATTTCTGGATGCTGGGCACACCCGGTACCTCCTATGGCTTCCGGCTGCGCGGCGTGGACAGTGCCGGGAACCAGGAAGCGTTCACGGATAGTGCTGAAACGCTGACAAGAATTATGGTCGATTGCACCCCCGACGCTTATGAGAATAACGGCAGCGACAATACCTGGACGGGCGCGGCCAGGCTGGAAATCAACCAGTCGCAGCAGCACAATTTCTGCGCAGCGCAAGACGTGGATTGGCTGAGCTTTGAGGCCACTGCCGGACAGAAATACACCATCAAAGTCAACCCGGTCGACGCGGGCGCGTCTGCTGCCGTGCAGATCATCGCGCCTGACCGCTACGCAGTGCTGATGGAAACGAGCGCGGAAGAGATGAACCAGGCAATTACGATGGAATGGACCGCCCCAGAGGACGGGCAGTATTACCTGATGGTGCGGCCCTTCGATGAACGCCTGACCGGCAGCGCCACCCAATATGCGGTGGCGGTAGAATCAACGACCCCTGTTTCGCCGGCAGTGTTCACCTGCAGCGCGCTGTTTTTACCGCTTGTCTACGGGCTGTTGAAACTGTTTCAAAAAACCAAACAGGGCGCATCCCTTTAGGCGAAATTCCCGCCCAGAGCACCGGGCGGGAATTTTCTTTCTTTACTTGTAATCGCGCAGATAAGTGTAACCGCGGTTACGAAAAGATTGTTTTCAAAAACGCGATCTGCTGCCGGAGGTGGAAAAGCTCACCACCCTCATGGTTGTTGAACTCATAAACACGAATCTCTTTTTCACCGGCATAATGATTGTACGCGGCGAAGACGGTTGAGGGCGGGCAGGTCTCGTCGCGCAGACCAACTGAGAATAAGGCTTTGGCTTTGGCGCGGACGGCAAAATTGAGGCCGTCGAAATACGAGAGCGTGTGGAAAACAGTCTCCACCTTATCGCGATGGGTATGGCAGAACTTAACGATCTCGCCGTAAGGGTAACTGTCGATGATCTGCACAGCCCGCCGGTAATGGCAGAGAAAAGGCACATCGGGCATGGCAGCCAGCACTGAGGGCGCCAACCCAGCCACCGCCAGGCTTATCCCACCGCCCTGACTGCCGCCGGTCACCACCACACGATCAGCGTCCACGAGTGGATGGCTGGCAGCGGTCTCCACCGCGCGGACCGCGTCCGTCATCAAGCGGCGGTAGTAATAGGTCTCAGGGCTGAGAATGCCGCGCGTCATAAAGCCGGGAACCTGCGGAGAAGAGGTCGAATCGTCCATGTCGGGGGTATCGCCGTGCGACCAGACACTGCCCTGGCCGCGCGTGTCCATGACCAGGTAAGCGTACCCGCAGCTGGGAAAGGAGAGCCAATGATATGGAAAGCTGCGTCCGCCGCCGTAGCCGATGAATTCCACCACGCAAGGCAGTTTGCTCTTCTGTCCTTTAGGGATCATCATCCAGGCTTTGATCGGCTGGCCGGCATAGCCATTAAAAGTAACGTCCCACACGTCCAGGGTTTCAAGTCCAAATTCGGCAGGCACAAAGCGGGCGTCCAGCGGAAACGCGCGCGCCGCCTCCAGTGTTTTTTGCCAGAAAGCGTCAAAATCGGCAGGCTCTGTACGCTCCGGCTTGTACACTTCAAGCTCGCTGAGCGGAAAATCAAATTGCGACACATTAACCTCCACTTAACAGATGATCGATAAACGATAGCGCAACGCGCAAAACAAGGCTACATCAAACAATTTTAGCTTCAATTCAATTTTCAGTGTTTTTCCTAAATGCAGATTTTTCACCCTGGCCTGCATGCAGAATTTTCACTCAGGCCAACAGGCAAAAATTTCATGCTGGCCTGAGTGCAAAAAATGTCTCCAGGCCAGCGGGCAAAATTTACCTTCTGGCCTGAAGGAAAAAAATGCCCTCAGGGGGTCCTGAAGGCATTTTTTTCACTCCGAGTGAGTGCAAAATCTGCATCTCTCCTGAATGCAAAATTTGCACGTGATTCCTAATTAACGACTCTTTAAACGACTCTTCCTACAACTTTAAGAAATAGTCTTCTTAAGAAATTGCTTGACGGGGTCATACCATTGCAATGTGTAACCGCGGTTACGCTTTTTTGCTGCGCTTGCGTTCTTCGGGTTTAATCCATTTATCCGGGAAAACCAGGTTCCAGTCGTAACGCGGACTGCGAGAAGGTTGCTTCAACTCGCTGAGATCCACTTGCCCCTGATCGTACGCTTCAAAGAACTGCAGAAGGGCCAGGGTTACCAGCTGGCTGGCCGGGACGCTGTGTTCTTCAGCCAACGATTTGACCCGCTGGCGCAGAAATGGCGGCAGATCGTAGGTAGCGCGCTGGTCGCGGCGGGCGCGGATCTTTTGCCGCTCGCGGATTTTCTTTTCACGCTGCCTGCGCGGCAGCTGCGCTTCGGCCTGTTTTTGTTCCATGCCGGCCAGCAAATCCGCCACAATCGGGTCCAGGATGGGGCGGCGTTCAAATGACTTTTCAGGCATAGGTCATCTCCAATAATTTGTGCAGGGCCTGCCGGTAACCGCCTACCAGGCGCTGTCCATCCTGGAAACCCACCATCGCCGGGCTGCTGGCAGAGTATTCTTCCAGGGTTTTTCCAAAAGCGGCCGATTCGCGCACGCGGGTGTCTTGCGGGACTGGCGGCCAGACGTTGGTGCCGAAAGCGCGCGTAATTTCTTGAAATTGGGTGAGCGTTTCGCGAGTGGTGCGGTCAAAGAAGGTGGGCAGGATAGCATAGCCTTTGAAGGAATATCCGCGCTGCGCCACCTCTCCCATTGTCAGTAAAATCTCTTTTACACCGTCCACCGCCAGCGCGTCCAGACGGGTAGGGATGATGACCCAGTCGCTGGCAACCAGGCCGTTGATGTGCAACACATCCAGCGAGGGGGCCAGATCCAGCAGAATGAATTCATAAGAGGACGTCTGAAGGGTGTCCAGCAAGATGGATTCACGAAAATCGGAGAGGGTGATCTGGCGTTTGACTTTCTCAGTGCGTTTATCGGACCCGAGAATATCCAGGTTGGGGCGGGCTGTGATAACCACTTTTTCCAGGCGCTCATCCAGACAGATCAGGCGGTACAGTCCGGGGGTCTTTTCCATTCCCAATGCGATAGCGACATGGCCTTGCGGATCGAGATCGACAAGCAGCGTTTTATGACCCAAACGAGCCAGTCCATCCGCGAGGGTGACGGCGGTGGTTGTTTTACCAACGCCGCCTTTTTGATTGGCAAAAGCGATAATGTTCATGGGCAGTTGATCCGTGGTGAAAGGAGTTCAAAAAAGACAGCAAATTTTGCTTCAAGGGGCGACCCTTCCTATTTTACAGGGTCGCGCCCCCATTTGTCAAGGGTAGACCCTTAGGGGCGACTTTGACATTATATCAGGGTCGCCCCTTTGTTAGATCAGAAGGCTTATCAGCGATTTTGTTCTATCAAGACATAGATCGATATGTCCTCGGAAAAAGAGGGGTAAAAATGGCCGTTTGATTCATTCCATCCATCTATGATATTGACGGCCAAAGCAGAAATCGACTGGCATTAAAAGACATTCCCCGATTCGTAACCGCGGTTACGAATCGGGGAATGTGGGGTGTGTGAAAAGGATTGGTTATTTCGAATGGATGCGGACGCGGATCAGGGCGACCAGCTCTTCCAGAAAGGTGAGTGTGTCGGAGGCTTCTTCGCTGGCTGCCAGGTCGTCTGCCACCTGGTCCATCACCTCTTCCTGGAGCATGCGATCCAGTTCGACCAGCGCGTTGGAAAAGCGGCGAATACCGCTGGTGGCAATTTTTCCAGGGCTGGTTTTGCCTTTTGCGTTTTTCGCTGGGCGGGCGGCTTGCGCCTGCCCGGGACGCGCCTGGTCATTTTCCGCCAGCGCGCTGACCTCATCGGAGGTCAATTCGTTTTGGATGCTGACTTTGAGCATCTCTTCCCATTGTTCGGGCGGGAAGGCCAGCACTTCGCGCAGCACGCGCTCGGGCAGGCGATAGCGGTCGGCCATGTCGAGCAGGGTAGAGGGGAATTGCAGGATGTTGAGCAGCTGCACCATGCGCGGCCGGGTGAGCTGCATGATGGGCTTGATCTGATCCCACAGACCGGCGGGCATGCGCTGGGCGCGCGCCTGGCGGAAATACTCGTATTCATCGGTGTAAGAACCGTCTGGATTTTTACCCAGCTCAGCCAAAATGAGAGAGGCCACTTCGCAGGCCTGGCTGACAGCCGAGGGGTTTTCGGCGTGGCGATTTTCCAGCACCTGGCGCTGGCGGGTAGGCTTTTCCACAACCTCAACGCGCAGCAGGGGTTCGTCTTTGCGCTGCTCTTTAATCATTTGCAGGCAGGCAGCCCAAAAACGGCGCTCGCCCGTCTCGATTAAAAAGATGTAGCTGCCATCCTCGGCCGGAACCCAGGAGCCGGTGATCGGTTTGATTTGCCCATGCTCTTCAAAAGAAGAACCCATGGCAAGCAGCCGGTCAACGATGGTACGGTGGCCGGCGTCCTGACGGGAGAGGGTAAACCACTCCGCGGCGGTTTCGTAGCAGTCCAGCTCGCCCGCAAAAAAGGCGTCGCGCAGGGCGGCGGGCAGCAGGCGGCGCGGCTGAAAGCGGTCGGGCAGCATCTGGCTCGGCTTCAGGCGCTCGATGCGTTCCACCTGCTGAACGGGCTCCACACGCAGCTGGCTTGAGAATAATGAAGAAACATTGGAGGGATCTGGAGCGGGAAGCGGCTCATCCTGGGGGGCTTGGAAATCGTCAAAGGCGCTGAAACGCTTGCGTTTGCTGGTTGCCATTGATTACCTCCCTGAAACCCGCTGCCAGGTGGCGTTGAGAACAATTTCAACCAGCTCGGCGTATTCCTGGGTTGCCCGCGAACTGGAGGCGATAGCTTCGCTGGTGCGCGCGCGGGGCGGGCGGTACGTGAAGACATCCATGTGGGTGGAATGGGCATAGGCCAGGTCGGTGGATTTGTGAATGGGATTGAAAACCTGGTGGGGGTAGCGGGAAGTCAGCTCGTTGAGAATATCGTGGGTTTCGCCGCGCTGTTCGTCGCATAAGGTGGGCAGGTATCCCAACACACGCAGATCGGGCCGGAAGTGCATCCGCACCTGTTCGATGGTCTTTTGCAGTTCGCGCAAGCCAGAGACGCCCAGATAGCTGGTTTCCACCGGAATGATGACATCGGTGGCGGCAACCAGGGCGTTGACCAGCAAATCGCCAATCGTTGGAGGCGTGTCAATAATAATGTAGGCAAATTGCGACTGAAGCGGCTCAATGGCGCGCATCAGGCGGCTTTCGTTGGCCATCAGGCTGGGCAAAATGCGCGAAGCGTCTACCATCGCGTTGCGGTTGCCGGGCAGCAGAAATAGATTGGGATGGTGCTGAGCGTGCTGCAGAAAGCGCTGCGCTGAGGGCGGCGGCGATTCGGTCAGCAGGGCAGCCAGGGATTGGTGAGCCGGAGCCTCGTGCTGGCCAAAAGCCGAAGCAAGCAGGGCATGCCCCTGCGGATCCATATCAATCAGCAGAACTCTTCCCAGGGCGCCGGGTTGATCCTCCAGGCGCAGCGCCAGACCGGCAGCCAGGTTTACCGCGGTTGTGGTTTTTCCCACACCGCCTTTTTCATTTGCGATGGTGATGGTGATTGCCATGGGCTTCCTCACGAAGATGTACAACAGATGAGTATCATTACCAGAATGAATACCATTTTCAGGACGATATAGTCTATATTAGCACAAATGGAGATTAGCTTCAATAAAGTTGTGCTAATTATCATGGGTCTAGCTGTAAGTTGCGCTAATTCTATTGCAATTGAATCGATTCGGTGCAATAATAGGGTCAACTTTGGAGGAGATAGCCTATGTTGGATACGTTCAGCGATGATGAGTGGCGTCTTGCGCGCATGGAGCGGCTTGGTCTCAAAGAAGATCCTTTCAAATTATCCGCAGACCCGCGTTATTTATACCTCGGAAACGAGCATCTGTCAGTATACCGGCAGGCTTTAGCGGTGATCTCTCGCCGGCGCGGGTTGGCGTTGATTAATGGGGATATGGGAATGGGCAAAAGCTCACTTGCCCGGCGGCTGTATGATCTCTACGCCTCAGAAGATGGCGTAGAAATTTGCTATATCCATACCGCCGCATTCAAGTCGGCGATGGACGCGGCGCGCCAGATCTCCAACGCGCTGAACGTGCCCCCCCAGCGCAGCTTTCAGCGCCAGATGGAAGGGCTGGAAAAGAAGGTGGCCGAAGCGTACACCGCCAACCGCAACGTAGTGGTGCTGCTGGATGATGCCCAATTAATGAGCGCCGAGGCATTGGAAGTGATTCACCGCCTTTACAACTTTGATTACGACTCCAAAGTAGTGCAGGTGCTGGCGTTTGGCCAGCGGGAAATTATTCCCTTATTTGAAGCCAACAAAGCCGTGAACGCGCGTGTGTTTGTGCGCCTGGTGCTGCCCCCCTTAACCCTGGCGAGCGCCCTGCAAATGGTGATCTTCCGCCTGCGGGTGGCTGGGCGCAGCGAACCCCTCATCGATGACGATGCTTTTGAGTTGCTGTACGAACGGTCTGACGGCGTGCCGCGTGAGATCATCCGTCTGTGCGCGCTGGCAACCGACTATCTTCTGACCAGTGATGAGCCGTTCATCAATCTGGATATTGTTCAAGAGGTGATTGAGAAATGACCCCTCCGAGAGCTTCCTCCTCCTCCAAGACGGCCTGGGTTCAGCTATACGAAGCCCGGTCGATGATCACTGAAATTGAAGTCTCCAGAACACCGGGCAGGCCGCCATCCCCTGTTCCGCGCCGGAAAATCGGCACAACCCTCTCCCAGGGTGAAATCCATGAGCTGAACAAGTGGCAAAAACGGCTTTCCGACCTGCTTGACCGCAAGGTTTCTACCGGCGAAACGGTGGGAATTTTGGCACGGGTTTGCTCCGCCCGCCTTGCGCGTATCCAGGATCAGGGAAATCCGAAGACGCTGGAAGACCTGGTGCAGCGAATGATTGGAGAGAAATAATTTCTTCCAAAAATTCGTCAAATAAAAGGAAGAAATTATTAGATCGTGTAGTCATGCAGGGGGAGGCCATCATGGCCCTCCCTTGAGAAAAGGAACAACTGAATGGCTGGTGGACCACCTGTTTTTAAACCCGAGCAAGAACGAAAACTGCTCTTTCGCGGAAAAGAAATCGCCACGGCTGATCTGCGGGATGGAAAAGGCTACGTTTCGGTGCGCTCGTTGTGTGAGGCGTTCGGTCTGGACCAACGCGCGCAGCGCCGGCGGTTATTGCGGCAGCAAGGCTACTTTGCTCCCTACACAGCCACAATCCAGATGAACACACCCGGCGGCCCGCAGCCAAACCTGTGTCTGATGGCCTCGTCCGTTCCGCTGTTTCTTACGGGGGTGGAACTGGAACGGGTGCAGGACGCTGAGACGCGGGATTTGCTGACCGCCTTTCTGGATGAAGCGCACACGGTGCTGGCCGAGCATTTTGGGATCAGCGAGCGTGGTGAACTCCAATTCCTGCGCGAGTCCGTTTCTCGCATGGTTGCGGAGCAAGAGCAGTTTGAGGATACCATCTCAAAAAAAGTAGAAGCGGAGCTGGCTGACCTGCGCCGGGCGCACGAAGAGAAGGTGCAGCAAATTCGTGAAGCCTTTAGCGATCTTCGCCAGCAGGTAACCCGCCTCGAAAAGGTGGCCGGCCCCAAAGCACGCCTGACACCTGAGGAATTGGGCCAGCTCCGCCAACTGGTAGCTTCATTGGGAACATTGCTTCAGGAGCAGGGAGTGCCTAAGCCGTATCCAGGTATTTATATGGATATCACCCGCCTGACCGGAGTGAGCCGCTCGGAAGATATTCGCCGGGAAGATTTTGCAATGGTGGTGGACTTTTTAGAGGGACAGATTCGCGGACTGACAAAAGAAAACGCCAAACCTGCCAAAGCAAAAGATGTTTAGGGGATGCCGTTCGCAAAAGGCGTTACAGCCTTTTGGAAGGTGAAATTAAATGGAGCACATTGTCCAAAGTAAACCACCCTCGTTCAAGGTAACCGGATACCGGGATGCCTGGCAGATGGTGTTGAATCAACTGCAGATGGAGATGTCGCGAACCTTGTTTGATACCTGGGTTCAGCCGCTCCATCCGCTTGGATTCAAAGAGGGCGTGTTTACCCTGGGCGCTTTCAACCCATACGCGCGGGACTGGGTGGATAACCGCCTGCGCAGCCGGATCACACGGTTGTTGGAGGGGGTGTTTGGCGAGGCGATTGATCTGCGCGTGGTTGTATCCAATGGTTTTTCCAATCAACCGGCAGCCGAATCTGAGCAGGATGAATCCGAAGAAGAATCGGATGGCGACACAGCCATTTCAGACACGCTCCCGGAAGACATTGAACCCGGCAAGAAAACAAAAAAAGTTGCCGCCAAGCCCGCGCAGCCTTCTCCGCGCAAGGTGATGTTGCAGCGCGCCTACGGCAGCAAGCGCGCGGCCGTCATCCAGCCGGAACGGGGCATGTTTGTAACCCTGTACTTTTTGCAGCAGTGGCAGCCGATAATCGGCCATTCGGCGGTGGCTATCATTTTGGCTTCGCGCTCGATGTGTTATTGGAATCCGCTGACCGGCGAGCTGCGCAACGAGGTGGAAACCGAGATGGCCGAGCTGGCCAAACGGGCAGCTGTCAGTGTGCGCACAGTGAAAGATGTGTTGAACCAGGAGCTGGTGAAACAATACTTTCTTCGCTATCGCGTGCGCCGTGTGATGACGCCCAATGGAATCCGCACAGCGGGCATTATTCTGCAAGTGCGCATGGACGATCCGCTGACCCCTGAAGACCAGCAAGAGCACGGCCTGCAGGAAGAAGAGCACTGGTATTCGGTTGAATTTGATGGGGAAGAAGACTAATTCAACCAGGCGGCCCGGGCGGCTTCCTGTTCGCTGATGTCTTGAAGATGGGGGTTCACCTGCAGCTCGCGGCGGTAGAGGCGGGCGATGTTGTTCACCAACACATCCATACTTTCCGAGGATAACAAATCTTGTTTCTCAATAGTGGGAAGCTGCAGGAGTGACGCGGCCATCTGCACAAATGTTTGCGGATCTTCGGGCAGTTCCAGCTCATTCAGGTCCATGCGCTCTTCGTCATTTTTGGCGTTGCGCATTAGCTCGGTAACCATGGCAAGGTAACCGCGCACGTTGTTTCTGAGCCGGGCTGCGCTGCCGGAAAAGGCCTGTTCGTCCTGAATGTCTAAAGGGAGCGGTTCTACCTGCGCGATCAGGTAGGGGTGGTCTCTGGTGATTTTCACAATGCGAAAGCGCTCGGTTCCAATGGCGGCGATATTCATTGTGCCGCCTTCGAGCGGCTCCACTTCCACAATGCGGGCGGCAGTGCCAATTTTGTAGGTTTTGGCGAGCGGCCCCAGCGATTCCATGCCATGCTGGATGAGCACAACCCCAAAGGTCTGGTTGCTTTGCAGCACTTCGCGCATCATCAGCCGATAACGCAGTTCAAAAATATAGAGGTGCACCGGCATCGACGGGAAAAGTACCATGTGCAGGGGAAATAAGGGCAATTCGTAGGTCATTGCTCTCATTTTAACCCTTCAGTATGGAAGGGAGTATAAGCTGTATAACTTTTGATCTAGTCCCCGCTGCGGGTGTCTGCTGGTGATTGGGGTGGGAAGCGGTAGGTCAATGCCAATCCGCCTGATGCAGTCTCGCGGTAAAGTGAGGGTAAATCATGGCCGGTTTGCTTCATTACCTGCAGCACTTCATCAAAAGAAACGCGGTGCGTGCCATCGGAGTAAAGGGCGTAGCTGGCACAATCCATGGCGCGGGTGGCGGCAAAGGCATTGCGCTCAATGCAAGGGATTTGCACCAGGCCATTCACCGGGTCGCAGGTAAGGCCCAAATGGTGCTCAAGGCCCATTTCTGCCGCATATTCAATCTGGCGGATGGTACCGCCCAGAATTTGGGTGGCGGCCGCGGCGGCCATGGCGCAGGCCGAGCCAATTTCTCCCTGGCATCCGACTTCTGCGCCAGAAATGGAGGCGTTGTGTTTAATCAAATTTCCGATCAGGCCGGCGGTGGCCAGAGCGCGCAGGATCACCGCTTCACTGCAGTCCATGTGGTCTTGCACATGCTTCAGCACAGACGGCAGCACTCCGCCCGATCCGCAGGTGGGGGCCGTAACGATCAGCCCGCCGGTGGCGTTTTCTTCGGCGACTGCCAGCGCGTAAGCGGGAAGATAGCCATGTTTGAGAAAATTGGCGCCGTTGAGTTTGATTTTGCGGTAATAAACGCTGGCCTTGCGGGAAACCCCCAGCCCTCCCGGCAAGACTCCTTCAGCTTGCAGACCACGCTGAATGGACTGCTGCATGGTTTGCCAGATGAAACTCAAAAAGCCCCAAATTTCCGGGCCTTCTTGCGTTTCCACATACTCCCAAAAAGCCTGCCCGGTTTGTGTGCACAATTTCATGATGTCGCGCATAGACCCAAGCGGATAAACCGAAGCGGCTTCTGAGGGTTTTTGCCCTTCTTCCAGAATGGCGCCCCCGCCAACGCTGTATCCCTGCCAGACGGAAATCTGCTGGCCTTGTTCATCCAGCGCTTCAAAGCGCATACCGTTGGGGTGAGCTGGCAGCAGCTCATCCGGCTTCCAGACCAACTCAACCGGGCAAGGCGCCAGCGCGCGGGTGATCGCCAAATCGGTGAGATGGCCTTTCCCGGTGGCTGCCAGGCTGCCGAAGAGGGTTACCCGAATGGAGCTGGCATGCGGCACGCGTTTATAGAAGTCCTCAGCGGCTCGCTGCGGGCCAATGGTGTGGCTGCTGGAGGGTCCGTGGCCAACGCGGAATAAAGATTGGATGCTTTCCATGAGCGGGATTTTCCTCTACACCATGATGGAAAAACAGATTCATTTCTACCGCTGAGTGCGGTGATAAATGAGCATGGCCTTGCTGCCGTAAATATCGGTGGGCAGGCTATCCCACAGTTGATATGCCGCATGGAACTGCGGGTCTGCCAGGAAAGTTTTTCGCCCGTACACTTCGAGGATGATAATCCAGTCGGGCTGCTCTTCAAGGATCAGGCGGGTCGGAATGGCGTAGTTGGTTACATACGACTCAGCCGGGATGGGGTAGTAGTCCAGCGTCTGGCCGGAGTTGAGACCCACCGTATCAAGAATATAGGCATCGGTAACGAAACCAAGCATGCCCACGTCTCCGGCGGCCAGCACTTGGCCTGGGCTTAAGAGAGGTTTGATCTGCTGGGCGGCTTTCTGGTAGAGTAACTCCAGCTCGAACCAGGCCATTTCCGGGGCGGGGCGGTCGGGTCCGTGGCTGGGATGGAGCTGCCAGGCGGAGACCAGGGAAGCAAAAGGCAGGATGACGATCAGCAGTCCCAAGACAGCCAGTTTCCAGACCGGTTGGCGCGCGCCGGCGGTGATTTTAAGCAGTTTGTTCAGCACAACCTGCAGCCCAACCAGGCAAAACAGAAAATAGGCTGGCAGGGGCGGGGTGAGATACCAGCGAAAGATCAGTGGATTGGGAAGAGCGAAAGTGAGGAAGTAGAGCCAGGGATAAAGCAGCAGAACCAGCAGGCGCTTCTCGGCGCGCCAGGCGTTCAGCGCGCCGGCAATATATAAGGCCGGGAAGATCAGAATCCCCAGCAGTGTGCCGGTTGACCCCAGAAAATTGTACTGGTGCAGCAGGTTGGCGTAATGCTGGATGAGGCGGATCAGCGCGGCATGTTCGTCCAGGCGGTAGACGGCCAGCTTGGCTTGAATGGAATGCGGGATGGGGCTGCCAAAGAAGGTGGCAGCAAAGACCGCCCAAGCCAGGGTGGGAACAAAGAAAGCCACGATTTCCCTCAGGGTGAGTTTTTCTCCCATTCGCAGGGCGCGCACCAGGCGGTCCAAAGCCAGGGGCCCCACCAGAATGAGCGCGTCGGGGCGGGTGAGGATGGCAAAGGCGGCAAACAGGGTGGTGAGAGCCCGCTTTTGGTGGAGATAGGCGTAAACCGATGCCAGCAGCAGAAAGACATACACGCTGGTTTCCATGCCGCCGATGGCGAAAGAGACGGAAAAGGGCGCCACGGCCCAAAGAAGCCCGGCGGCGAACCCCGCTAGCTCGCATTTCAGGCGCTTGCCAATCTGCCATAGAATCAAAGCGCTCAGGGAATCAGCAGCGGTGTTGTAGATCAGAGCCAGCCAGGGGAAAGGCGCGTTTGTGCCGCCGGTGAAGGCGGCCAGGCTAACCATGCTCAATGTGTAAAAGGGGGTGGTGGTGCCCAGGATTCTCTCGCCGGGGTTGAAAACAAAGCCCTGACCGGCCAGAATGTTGCGAGCGTAACGGAAGGTGATGTAGGCGTCATCAATCGTACGTGGGCCGGGAATAAATCGCGCCGCCAGGACGATCAGCACCAGGAGGATTGGAATCCCGTATTTTCGCATGGAAGCCATTACTTTGTTTAACCGCGTATCTTTCAATCGTGAATCTTATAATCGTGAGATAAGCTGAATATCCACTGCTTGCAGGCCGCGTTCCGATTCAGTCAGTTCAAATTCAAAAATCAGGTTGCGGCTGGGGAGCTGGTTGGCCGAAATGCGGTCATAGGGCAGCTCCGAGTCGTGGAAGAAGGCCGTGCCAAAGGGCGAGAGAGGATTGCGGGTATCGGTGAGCCACAGATTGTTATTGATCGTCTTCATGAAGCGCAAGAAGCCAAACGACTGCGAAGCGTGATGCCAGTAACACCAGCCGCGCGTGCGCGAGCCTACGTCTCCCCAATTTACTTGCTGGTCCTGCTCAATGGGGATCAAATTGGGAATCAAGAAGCCGGAGACGTAGAGATCGGCTTCTTCACGCAGCGCGCGCGAAACGTTGCTAAGACCGACCACTTCAACCCGGCAGCCGCGGTTCTGCAGTGCCTGAACCAGGCGTACAAAGTCGCCGTCGCCGCTGGCGATGAGAACCTTGTCGAGATGTTGAGACTGCACCATCGCGTCGACTGCCAGGTCCAGGTCCGCATCAGCTTTTCCATAGCGGTTTCCCGATTCGTCCTGATACCAGCGAATTTCTTTGACAATCACTTTGAATCCCAGGTCGCGCAGCGCAGAATGAAAACTATTGATGCCCTCTTTGTAAGCATAATCCTGCCCGGCGCGTTCTGCGTCGTAACTGACATAGGCGTTTAAGCGCAGGGGCTCTGCCATATCGCGGCAGGCGAATTCACGCAAAACGTCGTAACGCATGCGCTGGCCACCATTGCGGTACATATTGACGACATCCACATAAACACCGACTTTAGAGGAAGAGGAATTTGGCATATAATCTCCTGGTTCGCGTGAAAATTTTTTCTTGAAATGGATCAAATTGGATATATTTTTAAGAAAATTATAAAGCATAAATCCGCTTCGCGGATGATGGCGGCACGTGAATCGCGATAGAATATTTCATTCGGGCTTGCGTTTGCGCGTGGCTCAGGCCGTACAGGTAGATGAGGAAGGCACGATGCGATACAAATATTGGTCATTGGACGATTGTCACCATGCCAGCGGCGTAGTGGTTGTAATTGATGTGGTGCGGGCGTTCACCTGCGCGGCCGTTGTGCTGGCTGGCGGAGCGCAACGCGATTACCTGGTCAGCGGTGTGGAAGAAGCGCTGGCTTTGCGCCAGCGCCTGCCCAACGCGGTGGTGATGGGTGAAATCGAGGGGATTAAGGTGCCAGAGTTTGATTTTGGCAATTCGCCATCGCAATTGAGCAGAATCAATTTTCAAGGAAAAACGGTAATACAACGCACCACTTCGGGAACGCAAGGCGTGGTGCGCAGCCGCCAGGCCGAAAAGATTTTCGCGGCCAGCTTTTGTGTGGCCGGGGCAACCGCGCGCGCCATTCGCGCGCTGAAGCCCGCGGAGGTGAACTTTGTTTCCACCGGTATCCGGGACGATGGACGGGGTGATGAAGATGTGGCGCTGGCCGATTATCTCGCGGCACTCCTATCCGATAAGCAGCCAGATCCGCGGCCGTACCTGGAACGGGTCAAAAATTCGCTTGTAGCCGGGCTGTTTACCAATCCTGACGACCCCGACTTTCCCTCCGCTGATATTCCCCTCACCATGGATTTGGACCGCTATGATTTTGCCATGCCGGTTACCTGGGAAGAGGGGATCGCGTTCATTGATATCCATTCCCGCCAGGGATAACGGCTGAAAGCGGGAGATATCCATGATGTCAGGCGTGATGAAGCGGAGACGGACAAGCAACCAGGTGGTTTCTCTTGGCGACTTGGTGCTGGATATTCTGGTTGAAGAGGTACGACTGCCGGTAGAGGTGAAAGGCCACCAGCAAACTGGAGCCGTGCGCAGCGAGCCAGGCGGGGCGGGCAACTTTCTCATCACAGCGGCGCGCCTGGGCCTGAAAGCAACCGCGCTGGGTGTGGCAGGGGGCGATCCGTTTGGCAGGCAATTATTGGAACTGTTCCAACAAGAGGGCGTCGCCACGCAGTTGGTGGAGATTCATAAGGACGAGCGCACCTCAACCGTGTTTGTGCTGAAGGACAAAGAAGATAGCCATGCGTTTCTCGGCAGTCTGGCAGATGGCAGGCCGGTGTGCTTCTCTACCATGTGGCAAGAAGCGCTGCGAACCTGCGACGCGCTGCAGTTATGGGGTTATTCGCTGCTGGAAGAGCGCGTGCGCCCGGCCATTCCCTCCGCGCTGGCATTCGCGTGCCAATGGGGGATACCCATCTTTTTTGACCCCGGGCCGCTGGCTGCCCGCATTGAACCTGCTCTGCTTCAGCAGGTGATGCGCCAGAGCGCGGTCATCTGCCTGAACCAGGAGGAAATTTTTCCGCTGACCGGCAGTTGCGAACTTCATTCGGTAAAGCGCTTTCTCGCCGAAGGGGTGAATCTGGTTTGCGTGAAACGCGGCAACCAGGGTTGTGTCGTATTTCAGTCGGATCAAGAAGTTGAACATGCCGGTTTTCCTGTTTCTGTGGCCGATACAGCCGGGGCGGGAGACGCCTTCAATGCCGGTTTGATGTTTGCCTGGCTGCAGGGTTGGGCACCGGAGCAAGTGGCAGCTTTTGCCAACGCGGTGGGGGCCGCCAAGGCGCGCAAGCAGGGCACAGGCCGGCAAATGCCCACCCTTCAGGAAGTGCTGGCGCTGCTGGCTGAGTATCGGGTGAATGTTCCCGCGTTGGTGAACGATGATTGATTACCTGGCTTTTACCCTGATTCTGGATGATATCGCCATGCCGGATGGAACCCTTCAATCGTCTGTGTTGGGGGGTGGCGGACCGCAAACCGCGTTTGGGATGAGCCTGTTCTCTCAGCATGTGGGGATTGTTTCGGGCGTGGGGCGCGACCTTCCCGGTGAGGCGCGCGATTGGTTCGCCGCACATCAGATCGATACTCAGGGTCTGGCCGCTTCCGATTGGCCCACGCTGCGGGCTTTGCAGGTAATGAGCCGCAATGGAAACCGGCAACAGGTGTGGAGGTCGGCAGGAGAAGCGATTGCGCGCCAGTTAGGCTGGCGGTTGGAAGACCTGCCAGAGGCCTACCGCAGGGCGCGTGGTTGGCACCTGGGGATTCACCCCGATCAATTTGACTTTGAACGCCTGTGGGCGATTAAAGCAGCGCCAGGAAGAGTGCTCAGCGTGGAAGCGTTTCGCCCGGCCGGGCGGCCGGTGTCGCCAGCAGAGCTGCAAGGTCTGCTGAATTGCGTGGACATCTTCTCGGTGAATTTGCAGGAGGCGTATTCCCTCGTCGGTGAAGGCACGCCAGAGAAGCTCTGCGAACGGTTTATGCGCCTGGGAAAAGCCCTATTTGTATTGCGTATAGGTGATCAAGGCTCCTGGGCTGCCAACCCGGGCACGGGTGAGATCGTTCACGCACCGGCGGTGAAGGCGCCGGTGCGGCACGAGGTGGGCGCCGGGAATGCGTACTGCGGCGGGTTTCTCACCGGCTGGGTTGAAGAAAACAATCTGCGAGAGGCCTGCGCGAGGGGCGCCGTGGCGGCTTCATTCTGGATTGAAGGAGGGCCGCGCTGGACGGCAGCGCCCCCAAGAACGGTGCTGGAGTCCCGGCTGGAAGAGGTGAAAGCCAGGATGGTCACTGTGGGATGAATCCCGCACCATTTTTTGCCATCATTTTCTAATCGGTGGGTGAGCGTAGGTTTTGCGTCAAGCACAAAAAGCGCCGGGCAGGTATGATAGTTTCAACAGCAGGCAACAAGACAACTTTATCTTCTTCTCCTTTCAAGAATAAGAGCCGGGTAGGCGCACCCGGCTCTTATGAGTTAACCTGGAAGGTTCTTTGTGCCTGCGTGGTCTCAACCCATACTATCATCAGGAGAATATGGTTTATGCCGCAACTGGAAAAAGGTGGAAAATGGGTTTTCGGCTGGTCCATCGTCGGGGTGGGCGGTGAAATTGCCATTCCCCCGGCTGCTTTTAGCGAATACGGCTTTCGGGTTGGCAGCGAAGTCTTGTTTCTGCGCGGCAGCCGCCGTTCAGGAGGGTTGATCATTGGTCTGCCCGAAAGATTGGCTCAGAGCAAAATCTCTTTACAATCTCGTGTAATCGAGCAGGGTTGTATCGAAGCGGGCGGACGGATTAAAATACCTGAGATTGCGGGTGTGAATCCCGGCAGCCGCCTGTTGGTTGTGCGCGGAAGCAGACTGGCATTATCTTTCCTGGCATACGGGCCGATTGTTGAGATCGCCCAGAATCACCCTGAGATCGAAATCTTTGTGTAGGGATAGGCTGCCATTCAGTCAAGACCGTCCAAGGGACTATGGCGCAAGGGTTCTTAACCAACGAATGCGTGGAGAATTGCATGACCTGGATTAAAGAGTTATTTGGCGTGGAAAAACCGGTGATTGCCATGTGCCATTTATTGGCCATGCCGGGCGACCCCGGTTACGATTCGGCGGCCGGTGTGGCGGGGGTTGTGAGGCGTGCCCGTGCCGATCTGCTGGCGCTGCAGGAGGGCGGGGTGGACGCGTTGATGTTTTCCAATGAAGCCAGTCTGCCGTACCTGACCAAAGTGGAACCCGTTACCGGTATGACCATGGCGCGCGTGATCGGCGAGCTGCTGCATGAAGTGAAACTGCCTTTTGGGGTGAATGTGTTATGGGACCCGTTTGCCTCAATTGACCTGGCGGCGGCCACCGGGGCAAAATTTGTGCGCGAGATTTTCACGGGGGTGTATGCCAGTGACTTTGGACTGTGGAACACGAACTGCGGCGAGGTGGTGCGGCACCAGCAGCATATCCACGCCCAGGGAGTGAAGCTGCTGTTCAATATTGTCCCCGAGGCGGCGCGCTACCTGGCTGACCGCGATATTGTTGAGGTTGCCCGCTCGACCGTGTTCAATGCCCGCCCGGATGGGTTGTGCGTTTCGGGGCTGACCGCCGGCGCTGAAACAGACGCCTCTGTACTGGCAAAAGTGAAGCAGGCGGTTCCGCAGACGCCGGTTTTTGCCAACACGGGCGTGCGCCTGGAGAATGTGGAACAGCAGTTAGCGGTTGCCGACGGCGCGGTGGTTGGCACCACCTTCAAACGCGACGGTACTATTTGGAATGAGGTGGATGCTGCGCGGGTCAAGGCGTTGATGGAGCGGGTGCGCTCCATCCGGCAGCGCTGAACGGCTGAGGGTCAATTTCCGCATCGAACTATCCTGAATATTGGCGTATAATCAGGCGGCGCGGCGCTTTTGCCTGCAATTTAACGCGCCTGAAGGATGCCTGTAACCATGGAGAACCAAGAACCGAACCGAAGAGAATTATGGCTGGCATTGATCGGAGTGGGGGCGGGGGTGTTTATGTCCACCCTCGATTCGAGCATTGTTAATATTTCGCTGCCGACCCTGGTTGAATCCTTTCAGACCAGCTTTGCCAATATTCAGTGGGTGGTGCTCAGTTATTTACTGGTGCTCACCTCGCTGATGCTGGGCGTGGCGCGCCTGGGGGATATGTACAACAAGAAGCGCATTTACCTGGCAGGGATGATTCTGTTCGCGTTCAGTTCACTGCTGTGCGGGCTGGCGCCAAACATTCACTGGCTGATCGCCCTGCGCGCCCTGCAGGGGTTGGGGGCGGTGTTGATGCAGTCGCTGGGCATGGCGATTGTGACGCAGATTTTTCCGGCGAAAGAACGCGGGCGTGTGCTGGGCATCATGGGTGGGATCGTCTCCATTGGCATCGCGGTAGGTCCGCCGCTGGGCGGTTTGCTGATCAGTCTGGCGGGCTGGCCGTCGGTCTTTTGGGTGAATGTGCCCGTAGGTATTCTGGCGGCCTGGATTGTCATCCGTTATGTGCCCGATCTGAAACCCAGCCACCCCGATCAACGCTTTGATTTTGTAGGCGCGCTGATTGTGATGGCCTTGATGAGCGCTTACGCCCTGGGAATGACCCGCGGGCAAGAGACCGGGTTTGGCCAGCCGCTGACTCTGGTTCTGCTGGCGGCTGCCGCGGCCGGGGCCGGCCTGTTTGTGTGGGTGGAACGGCGCATTTCCCAACCGATGGTGGATTTGCATTTGTTCCAGAATCCGTTGTTTGGTCTCAATTTGTTAATGGGTTTGCTGGTGTTTATTGTGCTGGCCGGCAATTTTGTGATGCCGTTCTTCCTGGAGCTGGTCAAAGGCTACCCCGCGCAACAGGTGGGCTGGATGCTGATGGCTTTCCCGGTGATCATGGGGCTGGTGGCCCCGGCGGCGGGCGCGCTTTCGGACCGCTTTGGCTCGCGCGGAATCAGCTTTTTAGGATTGGTGATCCTGCTGGCTGGCTGCCTGGCGGTATCCACGCTGCGGGAAGAGACCGGCGCCTGGGGGTTCATATTGCGCGTGCTGCCCATGGGGTTGGGGTTTGGCTTGTTTCAATCTCCCAACAACAGCGCGATTATGGGAAGCGCGCCCAGGGAGCGTCTGGGGGTAGCCTCTGGACTGCTTTCGCTTTCGCGGACGCTGGGGCAAACTTCGGGTGTGCCTCTAATGGGGGCGCTGTTCACCGCCCAGGTGCACGCGGCCGGCAACCTGCCGGCGAACCTGGATGTAACCGAGGTTGCGCCGGCTTTTTTGGTCGCGGGGTTTGATGGCACTTACCGCATTTCCGCCGTTCTGGTGTTTGCTGCCGCGCTGCTGGCCTTGTTTACCTGGATGCTGGACAAGAAAGTCGGCATCCGCGCGGCCAGCCAGGTTCAGGAAAAATCCAGCGAAATCGGGTAGCGCCGGATTTTTCCCTGCTCCACCTGCCACAGCTCGGTGGCGAATCCGTCGATAAAGTACCGGTCATGCACAACCGCCAGCACCGTCCCTTCAAATTGCGCCAGGGCTTGCTCAAAACGCGTGCGCGAGGGAATGTCGAGGTGGTTGATCGGCTCATCAAGGATGAGAAAGTTGCAGCCGCGGATTACCAGGCAGGCCAGCGCCAGGCGGCTGCGCTCGCCAAAGGACAGGCTGCCCACCGGCACGAAGACATCGTCTCCGGTGAACAGATAAAAGGAAAGAAACGCGCGCGCTTCCGTTTCGGGCATGGGGCGCAGGCTTTGAATGGTTTCCAGCGGGTTGAGACGCGGGTTGAGATTCTCCTGCTCCTGAGCCATATAGCCGAATTGAACGCCCGACCCCAGGCGGCATTTGCCGCGCAAGGGTTCAATCTGCCCGGTGATGGTGCGCAAGAGGGTGGTTTTGCCGCAGCCGTTGGGGCCGGTCAAGACGATCCGCTGGCCTTTGCGAATCACAAGGTCGATATCGTCAATGAGCGCTTTTCCATTGTAGCCTACGGCCAGTTCATCTAATACCAAAACATCTTGCCCGGTGGAGACCTGGCTGGCAAATTCAATCTTTACCTGCCAGTCCTGGCGGGGCTTATCGATGTGCTCGTCTGTCATCAGGCTTTCGATGCGTTTTTCAATATTCTTGGCGCGGCGAATGGTTTCCAGCGTGCGGTTGCCGAAGAAACCCCGCGCGAACCCGTCATTGGTATCCCCTTTGCCGCCTTTTTTGAACGCTGCCTGGCCGCGCACCTGCCTGGCCGCCCGCGTGAGGCGCGAAATTTCCTCTTGCTGGTCTTTATACGCCTGCCAGTGATGGGCGTGCTCGGCCAGTTTTTGCTCCAGGTACTGCGAGTAATTTCCCGCGCAGGATTTTAAGGAATGGGTGTTGTTGTCAATTTCCAGTATTCCGCTAGCCGCGCGGTCTAAAAAGGCGCGGTCATGCGAGACGATGAGGACAGCCCCCGAAAACTGACTCAACCAGTTTTCCAGCCATTCCAGCATTTGCAGGTCCAGGTGATTGGTCGGCTCGTCCAGCAAAAGCAGCTGCGGCTGGCTGGCTAGCACGCCGGCCAGCGCCAGACGGGTTTTCTGGCCGCCGCTCAGGTAGGCAACAGGCAGGTCTTGAGGCAGGCTGGCCAGTCCCAGGGCGTGCAGCGCGGCTTCGCCTGTACCGGCGGACTCCCCGGCGGCGGTCAGTAACGCGAGGATCTGGTCGTAGCGGTCTTGCAATTCGCGGTCATGCGGGCGATCAGTGAGCTGGCGGGCAACCGATTCCAGCTCTCTGGAGAGGGCAGGCAGGTTGCCTTCCATCCGGCGCAGGTATGTGAGGATGGTTTCACCCTCCAGAAATGCCTGCCCCTGGGCCAGATAGCCTACTCGCAGATGGGGCGGGTTCTTTTGAACGCTGCCTGAATCGGCGCTTTCGACCCCGGCGATGATCTTAAGAAGGGTTGTCTTGCCGCACCCGTTGGCGCCGATCAGGCCGAGGCACTCGCCGGCTTGTAAAGTGAATGAAACGTCAGAGAGAACAGTTTGGATAGCGTAGGATTTTGAAATTTGATGAACGGTTAACATGGTGCAACCTGCCTTTAAATAAAAACGACCGAGGGCAGCGCCCTCAGCCGAGATGAAATGGCAAACTTTTGCCAGAAAACGGCAAACAACCAAACAGGCGTGTCCTAAAAAACGGAATATTTACAGGCTGCCAATCGTCATCGGAAATCCTACATGCTTTCTTTTTGGAATGACCATCTGCGAGTATCTTATCACAGATTCGGGAGAATTTGTATGGCCTGGAGAATAGAAACCACCCTGCCCGGCTGGGCAGGGTGGCATTTCAGGCTGGTTGGTCCAGCTTATGGCTGGCGGACGGTAAAGTTATCGAAGCCGACCACAATGCTGGGCTGGTCGAAAGTGCCGGCAATCAGACCCACATCTCCCGAGCGGTGCGAGGAATCTTGAACCTCTGCCAGCACCATGTTGTTGACGGCCAGCATCAAACGGTTGCCGTTGCAAGTCGCGGTGATCTGGGTAGGCTGACCGGTGGGGATCATCTCTGAGTAGGTCCAGGTTTCCGAGGTGAGCGGAAAGTATTCTCCGTTGAGATATTTGTAGATGATGAAGTACCCGTCTTCGCTGATTTCCAGACCGTAGAAATTCTGGTTGTCAACATAGCGGCAAATCAGCCCATAATCACCTACGCCGGTGGGGTTGAGCACGTTGGCGTCGACGGTTACCGCCACATCTTGCAGAGACTGGCCGGCTGTAGACCAGATCAGGTATTGGGTGGTGTCTACCTGAATGTAATATTGACCATCATAATATCCCACCGCACCATCCTGGGTGTCGCTCTCTTGCCAGTCACCAGAGGTGCTGTTGAAATCTTCGGAATAAATCACGCCGCCGGTGGGGTTGATCTCTTCCGCAGGCGCGACACCCGCTTCAGCAATGCTCACTTCGCCGCGTCGGGCAGCATCAATGAGGGGCAGGGCCAGCTTCACCGGGCGCAGGGCATTGATGAAACCGCCCGTGGGCACGCAGGTGTCATTTTCGTCCACGCTGCCGTCGCGGTTGGTGTCTACCAGCACCCGGCAGTCCACATACTGGTCTTCACCGCCGTATCCCAGTTGGGTGGGGATGCCGATCAGAAAACCGTTCTGGTTGGCAGCCAGGCCGCCGCTGTTGCCGCCGGCAATGGTGGCTGAAGTTTTGATGAAAGCGCGGTTGCCATAGCCGCTTTCGGCGGTAAAACCGCTGACCTCACCGCTGGTGAGCGTAACAGTGTTGCCGCCAATGCCCGGATAGCCAATGATGGTGAGCGGCTCGCCCAGTTCCAGGGTGTCTGAATCACCCAACTGAACGAAGGGCAAATTCAAATTTTGCGGGTTGATCGGGTTTCCATTCAAGTCGCGGGAGATACGTATCACGGCGATGTCCAGCGCTTCGTCCGCCTGGAGCAGGTCGGCCAGGTACATGGGCACCGGGTCGCTGTCTGCGGTAGTGGAAAGCGAAATCACCAGGTCTTCAACTTTGAAATAGCGGTCAGAGAGTACCACATGCGCGTTGGAGAGGATGTAGCCGTCTGGGCTTATGATGGAGCCAGAGCCTGTCCAACCCACGGTTTGCTTTCCTTCCACGGTAACAACAGCGCTGATTTGCACCACGGCTTCATACGGGATCTTGGGATTGCGGAAGGTGGTGAAGGGCGCAAAAGTCGGCGCGGGAGCATTGGGTGCGGCTGGCGGTTGCGAAGGCGGCTGGGCGCTGGCCGCGCTGACCACCATGCGCACCTGGCTGGATTTGGTCTTTGTGCCGACCATGACATCCAGATCTCCGGTGAAATCGCCCTGGCGGGTCGCGATCATCTTGAATATGACCTGCTGAGAGTTTTTGGGGCTGAGAGTGATGGAAAACTGGTATCCGGTCGAATCGCTGTAATCCACCTGATTGGGGCTGGCAGGAATCACCTGTTGGACGGAAGCGGCCTGGGTAATCGCATCGGGCAGTTTAATTTCGCTAATTTTCAGCGCTTCTTCGCCCTCATTTCTCAGGTTCACAACCAGGTCGAAATCCTGGCCTTCTGAAACGGTCGCCGGAAGCTGGGGAACCACGACCAGCCCTTCCGGCTCAGCGCCAAAGATGCTGGCCAACACGCCAAAACCAAAGATCGCGACCAGTGATCCCACGCATAAGAGAGCGACAGCAATAATTCCGCAGGTGATCAAGCCGCGATTGGGCTTGTTCGCAGATGAAGGTAATGGATAGGATGACATAGATGATACCTCTCGATTTTAACCAAGCCGCCGGATGGATAGAACACTTACTTGCATTATAATCTTGCCAGATGTTGCAATAAAATCACCTGTATGATGTCCTTGCGCTCCAAACAGCGAGCATAACACCACATGAAGATGACTCCTTAAAGTTAATTGTACGTCGAAAACCGGCTGGAAGAATCATTGTTTTGTAAAAAATGGCTAAAAGATTTCATCTCGCTTCTTTCTTAAAAGGGTTCAGAACGGCGCTTGGTTTTCTAACCATTCTGCCGGTCCCCGCTGCCCCAGACGTGAATAACAAAGCATTGGCGGAGGCGCTGCCGTGGTTTCCGTGGGCGGGATGTATTGTCGGGGCGGCGGCGGCTGCTGCGGCTTATCTGCTGAGCCGCGTGTTCAGCCCGCTAACCGCTTCGGTGATGAGCGCGGCGGTGTGGGCGCTGATCACCGGCGGGCTGCATCTCGACGGACTGGCGGACTGCTGCGATGGGCTGCTGGTTTCTGCGCCGCGCGAACGGCGGCTTGAGATTATGAAAGATCCCCGGCTGGGCGGGTTTGGCGCGACGGGATTGTTTCTGTTTTTGCTGCTGAAAGTGGCGGTGCTGCAGACGGTTATCGAGAGATCCGCGTGGAGTGTGATTCTGCTGGCGGCGGCAGCCGGCCGCTCGGCGGTGTATCTGGCGCTCAGCCAGCCTTCTGCGCGGCCAGGCGGGTTGGGAGCGCAGGTGCGCAGCGGAGTGAGTTGGGCGGGCATTCTCTTTGGCCTGATACCGCTTATAGGGCTGGTTGTCTGGTTGGACTGGCCGGGATTGGGTGCAGCGGCAGCCGGCGGGCTGATGTGCGCGGGCGTTCTATGGCTGGCCAGGAACCGCATCGGGGGTGTAACTGGCGATGTGCATGGCATGATCATTGAGCTGGTTGAGGTGGTTGTTCTGTTGGTGTATCCACTTCTTTTGATATAGAGGAAAAAGCGCGTGCCTGGTAAATATCGCCTGGGAACCACATCGTATATCATGGAAGCCGGTTTGCTGGAGAACGCCCACTACCTGGCCGGAAAAGTGCAGGACATGGAACTGGTGCTGTTTGATCGGGAAGATGGACAGTGTAATCTTCCATCGGCGCAGGTGGTTTCGGCATTGAAACAAGCCGCTCAAGACAAAGACTTGAGCTATACCGTTCATTTGCCTGAAGACCTGAAATGGCAGAATGGGATCGGTGAACCGCATCCCTCCCTGGCAAAAGCGCGTAAGGCCATTCTGTCCACGCAAGATTTGCAGCCACTGGCCTATGTGACCCACCTGGATGGGCGCGGGGTGGACTGGCGAAGCCGGCAGGAGCGGAAGACCTGGGAAGACCAGGCGCTGAAGGCGTTGGAAAGGACGGCGGAATGGGCAGGGGGCTGGCAGCGGATTGCTTTGGAAAATCTGGAAGGCTTCCCGCTGCATTATCTCGATGGGGTCTTCGCACGCGTGCCGGTGAGCGCCTGCCTGGATATTGGCCACCTGTGGATAGACGGCTGGGATGCCGCCGCGGTGTTATCCAATGGGGTGGATTGGCCGCGGATACGGGTGGTGCACCTGCACGGCATCGCGCCGCAGGGCAGCGATCACCACTCACTGGTATTCCAATCGCACGCGGAATTGGTGGCCGTATTTGATCTGTTGGCTCGCAACCAGTTTTCGGGTGTGCTGACCCTGGAAGTCTTTGGCGAAGAGGATTTTTACTCTTCCTTGCAAATCGTTCAGAACGTGTTGGCAGCGCAAAAGGAAGGCGGACAATGACCCGGCATCTCACACTCATTCTGGGGGGCGCGCGTAGCGGGAAAAGCACCTACGCCGAAAAGTTGGCGGCAGGCTTGCAGCGCCCGGTAATTTACATCGCCACCGCCACGGCGGGTGACGCGGAAATGGAAGAACGCATTGCCAGCCACCGCGCCTCGCGCCCGGCGGACTGGGCAACGCTGGAAGCGTCGGCGCAAGTGGGGCGGGCGGTTGCCCAAAGCCCGCTTTCTGCAGATGTTTACCTTTTGGACTGCGTTACGCTGTGGGTCAGTAACGTGATTTTAAGCCTGCCTGAGCCGTATTCGGTCCAACAAGCGCAAGCAGCGATGGATGCGGAATTGGATGATCTGCTGGCGCAGATCGAGCAGCGGGGCGGCGAGTGGATTTTAGTGTCGAATGAGGTGGGGCTGGGGCTGGTGCCGGCCTACGAACTGGGCCGGCTCTACCGCGACACGCTGGGGAGAGCGAACCAGCGCCTGGCGGCTGCCGCTGACCGCGTGATCTTTATGGTTGCCGGCCTGCCCATGCAGGTCAAGCCGGGCAGTTTGGCTTAAAATCGGCGCGAATCCACCTGCCCGTTTCCCCCCGGGACTATTTTTTCTTCCGGTTTTTTTCTTCTAAAAATCCCATTTCATAGGCGAAATAACCCGTGGAAGAAGAAGCTGCTGGAGAGCGCGGATTCTCATATATAATCAAATAAGCGGCAAGCAGGGATATTTGCGGTTTCCCGGGTGGCGTATGGAATGGTTGAAGTTCATCCTTAAAAACTTAAGCCGGCGAAGAACGCGCACGCTCTTGACGGTGTTGGGAATCAGCGTGGGTGTCGCGTCGATTATTGGCCTGGGGGCGATGGCCGATGGATTGAAGGCTGGCTATGACTCGATGATCTCAGGCAGCAATGCAGACCTGGTGATCAGCCAGCCGGATGCCATGGACATCAGCATGAGTTCCGTGGATGAGCGTGTAGGTGAGAAAGTGACCAGCATGCCAGAAGTTTCCGAAGTCGCCGGCATGCTGGAAGGGTTTGCGCAAACCGAAGGCGTGCCTTACTTTTTCATTTTTGGATACCCGCTCGACAGTTTCCTTTTGGACCGGTTTCAAATTATTGAGGGCGTCAGCATTGCCGACCGGCAGGCGCAGCGCATGCGCGGCACGCCGATTATGATTGGCTCTTCCGCAGCGGAGTCGCTCAAGAAGTCAACCGGCGAAACAATCCGTCTTGGCAGCTCGGTTTACCGCATTGTGGGGATTTATCAGACCGGGGACGGCTTTGAAGACGCCGGCGGGATTGTGGAGATCGCAGAAGCGCAAACCCTGCTGGGAAAGCAAAACAAAGTCAGCCTGTACTACATCAAGTTAAAGGACCCATCCGCGCGGCAACAGGTGATTGAGCGGGTGGAGCGTTTGTGGCCCGACCTTTCGGTGGGAACCACCGCGGAATTTTCGGACGCCCAGGTTCTGGATGATTTCATGCAGGGCTATGTGTGGGTGATCGCCGGACTGGCGATCGTTTTGGGCGGAGTTGGCATGATGAATGCCCAGCTGATGTCGGTTTTCGAGCGCACACGCGAGATTGGTGTTTTGCGCGCGGTCGGCTGGTCTCACCGGCGGGTGCTGTTCATGATCTTGAGCGAATCGGTGATCGTGTGCCTGGCCGGTGGTTTGCTGGGCATTCTGTGGGGCTATCTGATTATGCTGACGATTGGCAACAACCCGGCAATTTTTGGCGCAGGCAGTACCAACATCACCACCGGGTTGATTCTACAGTCACTGCTGGTGGTTTTTTTGCTGGGCATAGCCGGTGGACTTTACCCGGCCTGGCGCGCCAGCCGGCTGCAGCCGGTTGAGGCGCTGCGTTATGAAGGTGGCAGCGCGGGTGAGCAGGTACACCGGCTGCCCGTGGGCGGCATGGCGCTGCAAAGTCTCTGGCAGCGCACCACGCGAACTATTCTGACCCTGACCGTGATTGGCCTGACGGTGGGTTCGATTATGGCGTTGGAAGGGGTGGTCAACGGCGCCGCTGATGAGATGAATCAGATCGCCCTGGGGGCAAACGCAGAAATTATGGCCCGCCAGGCGGATATCGCCGACACCAGCACCAGCGCGATTGATGAGCGCGCGGGAGAGAAAATTGCCGCCATGCCCGAAGTAGAGCATATCAGCGGCATTATGTTCACGGCGGTGATGCTGCCCGAGAACGGCAGTTTCTTTATCTTGCAGGGGTATTCACCGCGGGAATATGCCATCCGCCGCTTCCGGATTGAAGAAGGGACCACCCTTACTGCCAATCACCAGATCATCATTGGAAAGACAATCGCCGAGGCGTTAAACAAAGAAGTGGGCCAAACGCTCGACCTCTCAGGCACACGCTTCAAGATCGTGGGCATTTATACCTCCAGCGTCTCTTGGGAAGGATTGGGCGGGGTGGTTACGTTGAGAGACGCGCAAACCTTTATGGGCAGACCGCGCAAGGTTACCCTGTTTTCGATTAAATTGCGCGATCCATCGCAGGCAAAAGCGGTGGTTGAAAAAATCAACCGCGAAATTCCAGATGTGCACGCCGCTTTGAGCGGTGAGTTCGCCAGTCAGATGCCAGACATGGAAGCCATGGACGCGATTATGGCCGGCATCTCATTTTTGGCAATTGGCGTGGGCGGTTTGGGTGTGATGAATACCATGCTGATGGCGGTCATGGAACGCACCCGCGAAATTGGGGTGCTGCGCGCGTTGGGCTGGCGGCGGCGCTCCATTCTGCTGATGATTATGAAAGAAGCTTTGCTGTTGGCTGGACTGGGCGCGCTGGCTGGCATTCTGATCGCTTTTGGCCTGGTGGTCCTGATTCAAATGGAACCCAGCATGGGGCAGGCAATGCAAGCGAGTTGGAACGTGAGGATTTTTATTCGGGCGATTTTGGTTGCATTGATTTTAGGTGGAGTGGGCGGGTTGTACCCGGCTTATCGCGCAACACGGCTTCAACCGGTGGAAGCCCTGCGCTATGAATAATCCATAATCACTGGGTAGAGGTGGCGGCGATGAAAAAGCAAACCTATCTTCTCTTGGCTCTGGCATTCATCATGTTTTTCACAGCTGGGTGTAGTCAAAAGACTCAAGCCACACCAACCGTGGACCCCGCGCTGCTGGAAGATTTTTCCCCGGTGGTGACCGCCACGGGGGTGGTTGTGCCGGCCCAATGGGCTACCCTCAGCCTTTCCAGCGCGGGTGTGGTGGATGAATTTATGGTGGCGGAAGGTGACACCGTTGAGCAGGGTCAAGTACTCCTGGTTTTGGGTGGCAATGAAGCGGCGCAGGCAGCTGTTGCTGGCGCGCAGCTTGAGTTGTTAAGCGCAACCAAGGCTCACGATGACCTGGTTGCCAACCATGAGGTGATCCGCGCTCAGGCAGAATTAGAGCTGGCCCAGGCAAAGATCGCGTTGAATGACGCCGAAAAGGAGCGCGAGCGCAAGAATTTTCGGCGGGCCGGTAACGCCACCATCGACGGGCTTCGGGCTGATTTTGTGCTGGCAAAAGAGGCGCTGGATAACGCGGAAGAGGCTTTTGAAGGCGTGGCAGACCGCGATGAGGATGACGCCATCCGCGCGCAGGCGTTGAGCGCGCTTTCCAACGCCCGCAAGGCTTATGACCGGGCTTTGCAGAATTTGAATTACGCGTTGGGCTTGCCGGATGCGGAAGAAGTGCAAGAAGCCGAGGCGAAATTGGCGCTGGCGCAGGCCAGGTTGGAGAAGGCTCAGGTTGACTACGATAAGGTGAAAGACGGCCCCGACCCCGAACAATTGGCCATTGCCGAGGCTAGAGTTGAAAACGCCCAAAAACAACTGGCTTCTGCCCAGAAAACCCTGCAAGATCAGACGCTCACCGCGCCCTTCGCCGGGGTGGTCAGCCGGCTGTATCTGCGGGAACAGGAATGGGGCATGGCCGGTCAGCCGGTACTGCAAATCGCCGACCTGGCAAACCTGCGCGTGGAAACCACCGATTTGAGCGAGATTGACGTGGCCTCTGTTTCGGTGGGTGATACGGCGGCGATTACCTTTGACGCCTTGCCCGACGTGGTGGTGGAAGGGGTTGTTCAGCAGATCGCCCCCCGCGCGGATGAAGGCTCTGGGGTGAATTATAAGGTCGTGCTGGAATTGAACACGATCCCCGCCGGGCTGCGCTGGGGGATGACCGCCTTTGTGGATATTGAAATCGGCGATTCGTAGGGAAAAAGCAAGCATGGAAAACCAATCTGAATGGGTGATTGAGACCCAAGACTTGACGCGCATCTATGGCGACGGTGATGAAATCCGCGCCCTGGATGGAGTATCACTGCGCATCCGGCATGGCGAGCTGGTTTCGGTGATGGGACCCAGTGGAAGCGGAAAAAGCACGCTGCTGAATGTGATTGGCGCGCTGGACCTGCCGACCAGCGGTAATGTGTTTATCGATGGGATTGCCTTGAGCCAGATCACCAATAAAGACGATTTTCGCGCGAAAAAAGTGGGCTTTGTCTTTCAACTGCATAATTTGCTGCCCACTTTGACGGCACGTGAAAATATTGAGGTGCCGATGATGGCGCACATGGGTCCGGCTGCCCGCAAAGCGCGCTCTGAAGAGCTGCTGACACTGGTTGGCCTGGCAGACCGCAAGAATCACCTGCCGGGGCAGCTTTCGGGCGGGCAGCGGCAGCGGGTGGCCATCGCGCGCGCGCTGGCCAATAACCCTCCGATTGTGCTGGCAGACGAACCAACCGGCTCGCTGGATACAACCAACGGCCAGGAGTTGATGCACCTGCTGCGCGACCTGAACCGCACTCAGGGGACCACCTTTGTGGTGGTGACGCACGACCTTTCGGTAGCCCGTCAGACCAACCGCGTGATTGTGATGAAAGACGGCCGGATCGACCGTGAGGATATCATCGGCAACCCCATCGAGGAGGATTTCAAAATCTGGCGGCACTCCGTTTTAGGGAAAGATATTCTGGAGGGCGGAGAGAACGCCCTGGATCTGCTCAATATCACTCCCGAAGAGCTGGAATCCATCCGCAATTTTCTGAGCCAGCACGATAAGCAGTAATGCTTTTGGGTAGCAGGGAGCTGGAGCCGTGCAAAAAAAAATCGCCCGATGAGGCGATTTTTTTGCAATAGAGAGGTGACTACCCCGGCAAAAGGGGATAATTTTGTTAAAATGAGATTAACGAATAGTAAAGAATTGTATTGACTGAGTGAACAAAAGGTGCTTTTATTCAATGCGCATTCAAGCTGGAATTTCCTACAATAAGATCAGATATTTACCCCGCAATGTTTGGAAGCGTACATAAAGTGATGATCACGCTCACAACCCGCCAGCGAGATATTCTAAAAGTGGTTTTGGACGCCAACCGGCCGGTCAGCTCGGTTGAACTGGCGGAAATGTTTAACCTGTCTGCCCGGCAGGTGAGTTACAGTATGCAGGGGGTCAAGGTCTGGCTGCAAGAGCATAAGCAGTCTCTGAACGTTGTTCCAGGTGTTGGCTTTTCTATTCCGGCCACCCCCGAGCAATCGAAGAACCTCTTCCAGGAACTCAGCGCTGCTTCCAAAGTGCAAATCGTACTATCGGTGAGCCAGCGGCAGCAGTTGTTGACTTTGTTCTTATTGACGCAGTCTCAGCCGTTTATTTTGTCTCAATTTGAGACGCTCACCCAGGTCTCGCGTATGACCCTGCTAAAGGACCTGGATTTGATCGAAAGCTGGCTGAAACACGAAAATGTAAGCCTCATCCGCAAGCCGCACTACGGAATTCAGGTAAGTGGGGAAGAGCGCGACTGTCTGCAGGCTTTGGCCAAAGTGCTGTGGAATGAGACCCCTTTCAGCGAAGACCCGATCACCGAGATCACGCATGCCGAAGGATTGGTGTTCAACCTACGCGGTGACGCGGCTTTGCTGCCGCTGGTTGAATACGCCAATCAGTTTCTTTCCAAGATCAATATGCGCCGCGCCATTGGCCTGGTGGCAAAATCGGAAGAGCAGTTGGGCGGGCGCTTCACGGATGACGCTGTGATGCATCTGGCTCTGGTGTTCGCGGTTCTGTCGCGGCGCGTGCAGTCCGGCTATCATCTCACGGTTGCTGAAGAACTGGTCAACACTTTGCAGGCGTCAACGATATGGCCGGTGGCGGCTTATGTGGCCCGGCATTTGGGGCGCGATACCAGTTCGTCGTGGGAAGCTGGCGATGTGGCGGCGGTGGCAATGGAAATGCTGGCCGCGCCGCGCAATGACATTCTGCCGGGAGAACTGGAGCGCGATGGAGATTTCTCTACACTGGTGGAGCGTTTGATGATCTCGATCAGCGAGGCGTTTGAGATTTCCAAAATGAAGTACGACCGCACCCTGCAAAACGGATTGCTGAACAATATTGTTCCTGCGTGCTACCGGCAGCGTTATCACTTGTGGTTTCCGCGGGTATTAAACGCGGCCAGCCTGCCGGACCAATATGAGCGCGAGCACACCATTGCGCTGCAAGTGGCGCGCATGGTGCAAGAACACACGGGTGTGGATTTGCCGCAGAGTGAAATTAACAACCTGGTGGTGTTGCTGCGCGCCGCCTTCATTCGCAACCGCACCTACCGCTTTGACCGCATCATTGTTGTCTGCCCCAGCGGAATGGCTACCGCGCAGCTGCTGGTGGCGCGGCTGACCGCACGCTTCCCTTATCTCATAAAGCTGGAAGTGATTTCGCTGCGCGACCTGACCCCCACGCTGGTGGCCTCGGCCGATCTGATTTTGACAACAGTTCCGCTGCCCCGGCAGTTCGCCGGCAGCTCAAATGTGATCCAGGTGCATCCCTTGTTGATGCCCGAAGATATTGAAACCATTACAAAGTTTTTGAGCTGACAGATTTTAACCTTTCGGTTATTGCGTAACGTGCTGAACGTTACCTGTAATGTGGAGACAAGCCCAGAGTCTCCTGGAATTAATCCTTGCCTGAAGCATCAGGCTCATACAAAATCCTGAAAGGAGAGAGTATATATGCGAGAGAAGTTACAACAAGTTGGAGGTTTCCTGGCCGGGATGGTCATTCCCAACATGGGCGCGTTCATCGCCTGGGGCTTGATCACTGCGTTGTTCATCCCCACCGGCTGGATTCCGAACGAGACGTTTGCCAAGCTGGTAGGTCCGATGATCACTTACCTGCTTCCCCTGCTCATTGGTTATATGGGCGGTAAGATGGTGCATGACGTGCGCGGTGGTATTGTCGGCGCGGCGGCCACGATGGGTGTTGTGGTTGGCGCTGAGATCCCCATGTTCCTGGGCGGCATGATCATGGGCCCTCTGGGCGGCTGGTTGATGAAGAAAATCGACGAAGCGCTGGAAGATAAAATTCCGGTGGGCTTTGAGATGTTGGTCAACAACTTCTCGGCTGGCTTCTTGATTGTCGGCCTTGCGCTGCTTGGCTTTGTGGTGGTCAGCCCGGTGGTTACCGGCATCAGCAACGCGGCTGGCGCGGCGGTAGACTGGCTGGTTGACGCCCGCTTGCTGCCTTTGGCTGCCATCATTATTGAACCGGCGAAAGTGTTGTTCTTGAACAATGCCCTCAACCATGGCGTGTTAGGCCCGCTGGGTGTGGCTGCCGCTGAAGAAACGGGGCGCGCGCTGCACTTCCTGCTCGAGACCAACCCCGGTCCCGGCCTGGGTCTGCTGGTTGCCTTCTATGTGGCGGGCAAGGGAATGTTGAAAGATTCGGCTCCGGGTTCGATGATCATTCACTTCTTGGGCGGCATTCATGAGATTTATTTCCCATTTGTGCTGGCTCACCCGATCATGATCGTGGCGATGATCGCCGGCGGTTTCGCGGCGGATCTGTGGTTCGTCATCTCCGGCGCGGGCCTGGTTGCCACTCCTTCGCCCGGTTCCATCTTTGCTTACCTGGCGGTTACCCCTCCCGGACAGCACTTCCCGGTTCTGATGGGTGTGTTGATTGGCGCGGTGGTTTCCTTCCTGGTCGGCGCGTTCATTCTGCGGGTCAACCCGGTGCGCGAAACTGAGGAAGAAGAAGAAGCTACCGGTGCTGTCAGCGCGGTTCCTGGTTTAGGGTCCAACTAAATCGGATTTTCACTGATCAAGCAGGTGCGGTAGCTTTCTCTAAAGAAATTATACACGCTATCGCACCTGCCTGGAACTCAGAAGGAGTCAAAATGTCCCAATCAATTTCTGCCAGCCAAGTCAATACCATTATTTTTGCCTGTGAAGCCGGAATGGGCTCAAGCCTGATGAGCGTGAATGCCCTGAAGAAGAAACTAAAAGCGGCGCAAGTCAAAGATGTTACCGTTGTGCATAAACCCGTCCGCGATATTCCCTCGGATGCTCAGGTGGTGGTTGTGCATAAAGGGCTTGCCAAAACAGCGCACGCCAAAGCGCCCAACGCGGTGATCGTGGCCTTCAATCACTTCCTCAATGACCCGATTTTCGATCAGCTCGTCAATGCAATGGTAACCAAGGCGGAAATTGTTGGCGCTGATTTCTAAGCAATGGATGTAACACGCCATTATAAAAATCAGTACTCAATTCATTATCTAGCTTGCTGAGCAGTACAGCGAAAAGTATTGACCAGCTTCTCCTGGGGAGGGGCGGGATGCTTGCGCACGCTGCGAGCGAGGACAGGCAGGTAACTACTATGGCTATCGTATCAAAAGAACGCATTTGCCTTCAGGCAAGCGCTATGGATAAGGAAGAAGCAATTCGCAAAGCGGGTGATTTACTGGTGGAATCGGGCTGTGTTTTACCCCCCTACATTGATGGAATGCTGGCTCGCGAGCAGTCCATGTCCACCAGCTTGGGAAACGGCGTTGCCATTCCGCACGGCGTGTATGAGAACCGCGATCACATTTTGAAGACCGGCATCTCTGTGCTGCAACTGCCTGACGGGGTGGACTGGGATGAAGATGAAAAGGTGTATCTGGTGATCGGCATTGCCGCCACCTCGGATGAGCATGTAGAAGTGCTCTCGAATCTGGCGGATGTAATTGATGACGAAAACAACCTGTCCGAACTGCTTTCCACCACCGATCCGGATGTGATCGTGAAATATCTGGGTGTGGGCTAGTCTCCGCGCGCCCGGTATGTAAATAAAAGAGTCTTTATGAAACAAATTGAACTTGTTATCCAGAACCAATCCGGTTTGCACGCCCGCCCTGCTAAAGTGCTGGTCAATCTGGCGAAGCGCTTTAAGTCGGACATCAGCCTTCAGCACGAGGCAAAACGCGCCAACGCGAAAAGCATGGTGTCTGTGCTGACCCTGGGCGCTGTGATGGGGAGCCGCATTCAAATTCAGGCGCAGGGAGAGGACGAAGAGCTGGCGATTGCTGAATTGGAAGCGGCCATTCGAAGCGGATTGGGGGATAACGATGAGGCTTACGCGCTTCCGCCAGCGGCCAAAGCAGAATCAAAGCCAGCCGCCCCCCCTGTACAGCCAAAGCCGCGGCAGAGCGAGCCTGGTTTGTTCCAGGGTCTTGGCGCCGCGCCGGGGATCGCCATTGGGCCGGTTTTTCACTACCAGGCCGAGGAACTGAACCTAGATGCGCTGAATGTTGAGCAGCGTGATTGTAAAGTTCGTTTTCTCGACGCGCTTGACCTAGCCAAAGAGCAGTTAGAGGCCCTTCACCGGCAGATGGTCGAGAAGAAGATGGCCGCCGAAGCTGCCATCTTTGAAGCGCACAAAGAACTGTTGGAAGATATCGATTTGGTGGACGCAGCACAGGCGCGCATAACCGCGGGAACCAGCCCGGCAAAAGCCTGGCAGTCGGTTGTGGATGAACAGGCGGCTGCGGTCGCCGCGTTAAAAGATCCGCTGCTGGCGGCCCGCGCCGATGACCTGCGCGATGTGGGTCAGCGTGTTTTGCGCCTGATGTTGGGGCTGGGTGAGAAGAGTATGGCTCTGCCTGAAACCCCGGTGGTGCTGCTCGCGCGGGAATTGTCGCCCAGCGATACGGCCTGCCTGGATGCGGAGCGGGTGCTGGGGTTTGGGCTGGTCAACGGCGGGCCAACTTCGCATATCGCCATTCTGGCGCGGGCGATGGGCCTGCCGGCAGTGGTGGGTCTGGATGAAGCCATGCTGGCTCTGGCGGAAAAAACCCCCGTGATTCTGAATGGGAATGATGGCGTATTGCGTGCCAGCCCAAGCGCTGAGGCTCTGATCCAGGCACAAGCCGCGCAGCAGCGTTGGCTGGAAAACCGCCTTGCGGCCCAGGAGAAAGCTTCTCTGCCAGCCGTCACGCTGGATGGATATCATGTGGATGTAACCGCCAATGCCGGTTCGGCGGCTAACGCGGTGGAAGCCTTGAAAATGGGCGCGGATGGCATTGGTTTGCTGCGCACAGAATTTCTGTTTTTAGAGCGCAGCGAGGCCCCCAGCGAAGAAGAGCAGTACGCGGTTTATCACACCATTGCGGAAACGATGAAAGAAAAACCGGTCATTGTGCGCACGCTGGATATTGGCGGGGACAAGCCCCTGCCCTATATTCAACTCAAAGCGGAAATGAACCCGTTCTTGGGCGAGCGCGGCGTGCGTCTGTGTCTGAACCGGCCTGAGTTGTTCCGCGAGCAGCTGCGCGCCATTTTGAGCGCCGCGCCGGCAGGGAATTTGCGCGTCATGTTCCCCATGGTGGGCGACGTGGAAGAGTTTCGCCAGGCGAAGGGCATGCTAGAAGAGCTGCGCCGAGAGTTGGGCGTGCCGCCCGTTCCGGTTGGAATCATGATCGAAGTGCCCTCGGCCGCGCTGCTGGCCGATAAGCTGGCACCGGAAATTGATTTCTTCTCAATTGGCACCAACGACCTGACCCAATACACATTGGCGGTTGACCGCGGCCATCCCTCGCTGGCAGCCAAACATGATGGTTTGCACCCGGCCGTGCTGCGCCTGATCGCGCATACCATTGAATCGGCGCACCGATTCGGCAAGCGCGCCGATATCTGCGGCGAACTGGGATCAGACCCGCTGGCGGTACCCGTGCTTTTAGGGCTTGGGATTGATGAGTTGAGCGTCAGCATCCCCGCAGTGGCGACAGTGAAAGCGCAGGTGCGTTCATTAACACATGCAGATTTGCAAACCCTGGCGCGCGAGGCGCTGGATTGCTCCACGGCGCAAGAAGTGCGCGCCCTGGTCAAAAAGAAACTTGGCTGAACCATTTTCAGGGCGAGTCTTCCGCTGGATCAGACAGCCCTGTTCTACCCTGTTTTTACTTGCCCGGAAAGGAAAATCTCATGGGTGAAAAATTTCAAGCATACCGGTCACTAGACTATTCGCTGCCAGACAAGACACTGGCCTGGAACCTGTACGGCGCGGGGCTCGAAAACATGGGCTGCGATGGCCAGCCCGAAGCCTTTGATGTGCCCGAACCCAATGATGACCAGATGCTGGTGCGCATCGACAGTGTGGGGGTTTGTTTCTCGGATATTAAAGTGCTCAAACAGGGCAGCGCCCACCCCAAGCTGTATAACCGCGATATGCGCCAGGAACCGACCCGTCTGGGCCATGAAGTATCCCTGACGGTGGTGAAAGTGGGCAAGAATTTAGCCGGCAATTACCATCCGGGCCAGCGGCTGGCGGTGCAGCCCGACATTTACCAGCAGGGCAAAAGCACGGCTTATGGTTACACCATTCCGGGCGGATTGGTGCAGTATCACCTGATTGGCAAGGAAGTGTTGGAAACCGACGCGGGGGCATGCTTGCTGCCGATGGCGGACAGCATGGGATACGCTGAGTCGTCGCTGCTGGAGCCTTGGGGCTGCGTGATGGCGGCTTACACCCAGCGCCGCCGGTTAACCCCCAAAGCAGGCGGCGTAATGTGGATGGTGGGGCAGCCGGGCGATGAGACGGTCTATACCTGCTCGCTGGCGCTGTCACCGTCGCGGATTGTGCTGAGCAATGTTCCGGCATCGATGCGTAAAATCGCGGAAGCCAGCGGAGCTGAGATCATCGAACGCGATGGGCTGACCCCGGCGGATTTCGACGCCTTGAAACAAGATGTTACGGATGGGCTCGGTTTTGATGACATTGTGGTTTTGAACCCCGGCTCGGCGGATGTGGTTGGCAAGATCGCGCGCCTGATCGCGCGCCGGGGGACCTGCAACCTGGTGGGTGCAAAGGCGCTGGATGGCCTGGTGGAAGTGGATTTAGGCCGCCTGCACTACGACTACATCGCCTTTGTCGGCACCAGCGGAACGGATATTGCCGCCGCGTATGGAGAAGCCCGCAACCGCTGCGAGCTGCGCCCTGGGGGTACCACGGTGTTTGTGGGCGCGGGCGGTCCGATGGGCCAGATGCACGTGCAACGCGCCCTGGAACTGCCCACCGGTCCGAAGCTGGTGATTGTAACCGAGATCAGCGACGAACGCTTGCAAACACTGCGCGATATGTTCCAGCCCCTGGCTGAGAAATATCAGCGCACCATACTGTATTTCAATCCGAATGCGTCGCAGCAGTCTTTCCATGCGTTTGTGATGGAATCCACGCAAGGTCAGGGGGCGGATGACGTGGTGGTGAGCGTGCCAGTTGCCGCCCTGATGGAAGAAGGCGGCGCGGTGATGAAACCGGACGGCATGCTGGTGTTGTTCGCGGGCGTACCCAACGGTACAATGGGTAAAGTTGACATGAGCAATGTGTATTTATCCAACGCTCAGTATACCGGCACATCCGGTCTGACGATAGACGACCAGTCTCTGGTGATGGAGCGGCGGGTCGCCGGAACCCTTTCGCCGGGCAGATCAGTGGCAGCCATTGGCGGTTTGGAAACCGCGCCCGAAGCGATCCGCTCGGTGATGGAAGGCCGCTATCCCGGCAAGGTGGTCGTTTTCCCACAGCTTTCCAATTTGCCACTCATGGCGTTGAAAGAGCTGCCGGAGAAACTGCCCGAAGTGGCGGCAAAATTGGGTGAAAATTTGATGTGGACCAACGAGGCTGAAGAAGTGCTGATTGAGAAATATTGGGAAAAACCGGAATGATCTATACCCTCACACTTAACCCAGCGGTTGACCGCGAATTGACCGTGCCAGAAGTGGTGTATGATGCCGTGCTGCGCGCCAGCAGCTCGCGCGTGGATTTTGGCGGAAAAGGCTTCAATGTCTCCCGGCTGCTAAAGGGATTGGGCGTAACCAGCACAGCGGTTGGCTTTGTGGGCGGAAAAGCGGGTGAACTGCTGCAAGACGGCCTGCGCTCGCTGGGAATTGAAACCGGTTTTGTGTGGGTAGACGGCGAAACACGCACCAACATCTCCATTGTTACCCAGGCCGGGGGGCATTATATCAAGGTCAATGAGCAGGGCCCGTTTGTTGATGAGGCCAAACAGCTTGAACTGCTGGAGCTGATTGGCACGCTGGCCCAACCAGGTGACTGGTGGGTGCTGGCAGGCAGCCTGCCGCCCGGCGTTGCCCCCGATTTTTACGCGCGGGTGATTCGGGCGCTTAACACGCGCCAGGCCCAGGCTGTGCTGGACACGGGCGGCGAGTCGCTGCGCGCGGGCTGCGCGGAACGGCCTTTTCTGGCAAAACCCAACACCGAAGAAGCCCGTGCCCTGACCGGAATGCCAATGGATACCCTGGAGCAGGTTTCGCTGGCAGCCGCCGAAATCCGCCGCATGGGCGCGCAGAATGTGGTGGTCTCGATGGGCAAGCAGGGCGCTTTGCTGCAAACCGACCGGGAAACCTGCCTGGTTCACAGTCCTAAAGTCACCGAGAAAAATCCGATTGGTGCCGGCGATTCGATGGTGGGTGGCCTGGTTTGGGCATTGACCCAGGGATTCGGTTTGAAGGAGTCGCTGGGGTGGGGGGTGGCCAGCGGCGCTGCCACAGCCAGCTTGAGCGGCACCGAAGTTGGCTCGCGGGCGTTGATTGAATCGCTATTATCACAGGTGGTTTACCAATCCCTGTGAGCGGGATCGTTCTTTTTGAAGGAGAAAGTGAAGGCCAGGCATGTCATTTGAACAGCATCAAGAGAAGAGTTATCCAAAAGAAGCTCAGCTTGTTTATCAATCGGCTCTCAAGGTAACGGAGAAACTGGGGGGTAAGGTCATCTCCTCAACGCCGGAAGGATTGCGCTTTGAAGCCCGCTTCCCCAAGGTCATTTTGGGAAAAACCCTGGGAGAGCGCACCCAGCTTTCCTGCGCGGTGCGGGCAGACGGCGAAAACAGCCAGGTGATTCTCGACGCGTTTCCGCTGGACGCGCTGGAAAGAAAGCTGTTGTTTGGGGCGCGGAAAGGGGTAACGCTGACCGTGGTTACCTGGTTCACCGCCCACCTGGAGCATACGCTGGGATTATTGAGCCAGTAAGCCGGCAGGGGAAGTCCTTGAGCTAAAACAGAAAGGATGGTGTTTGGGGAACATCATCCTTTTTGTTATCTTTTCATGCAAAATAATGCTACGCTTAATCAATGGAGGAAACTATGAGCGATCAACCTGCAACTCGTGTGTATTTGGTGCGGCATGGCGCCACCCAGCTTAGCGCGGAAGACCGCTTTGCCGGCGCTGTGGATGTGAAGTTATCGGAAGAGGGCAAGTTCCAGGCAGCCCGGCTGGCGGAACGGCTGGCCGACGACGCCATATCGGCGGTGTATTGCAGCCCAATGGCGCGCACGGTAGCTACGGCCAGCATTGTGGCGAAGCCGCATAACCTGCCGTTGATCCAGCGCGATGGGCTGCGCGAGATCAATCACGGGCATTGGGAAGGCATGCGCCGGGCGGATGTGGAAGCGCAGTTCTCCGAAGAATACGCGGCCTGGGAAGAAGACCCGTTTACCTTTGCCCCGCAAGGCGGCGAGGCGGGCGTGAATGTGATTGCGCGGGCGCTGCCGATTTTAAGAGAGATTGTGATTAACCACCGCGGGCAGAATGTGCTGGTGGTTTCCCATAAGGCCACCATTCGCTTGTTGATCAGCAGCGTGCTGGGGTTTGACGCGCGCGGCTACCGCGACCGTTTGGACCAGTCCCCGGCTTGCCTGAACGTGCTTGATTTCCGTGATCCGGTTCGGGCGCGGCTGATGCTATTCAACGATGTTTCCCATTACACCGATCAACCGGAACGCTCAGGCGGGCGGCTTTCCAAATGGTGGGACGAGACCCTGGACCAGGCATAAGAACAGCCGGTCCGCAGCCGCTTTGTGAAATGCAACCGGTTACCAGAAACCGGCAGTAAATTGACTCTGGATCGGCTCGCTGGGAACGTTGTGAATATCCAGAGCGATGGATTGGATGATCAACTCAATTCCCACCATCAGCGGCAGCACGGCGATCATCACCGTGCCGGTGGTGGCTGGCACGCCCTGCTGGATGGACTGCCACCAGTAATAGGCTCCCCAGCCAACCCCGAAGATCATCAGCATCAGGCCCAGGATCAGGAATAATGAGAAGGCTGAAAAATCGCGGACGAAGTATTGAATCAGGATACGCCGCAAGAATTTTTTGGCCAGCCGGAAGGGAAAATTCACCAGAGCGTCCAGCTCAGAAAGCGAGCTTTTCTCTTTGCCGTAGCGGGCGGGAATGGGTACGTCGCGCACCACCGCGCGCAGGATGCCCAGTTCGGCCAGCAGGCTGGACTCGAAGAAGAAGCGGCGGTCAACGCGCTCGCAGTCCAGCAGGGGAAATACCGCCGCGTGCAGGGCGGTGTAGCCATTGGTCGGGTCGAACACATTCCAGTAGCCTGAGGCAGCTTTGACCAGGAAAGACAGGCCCACGTTGCCCAGGCGGCGCAAAAAAGGCATGGCTGAAATTTTGGAAAAATGCAGGAAACGGTTGCCTTTGGTGTAATCGGCTTTGCCTTCCAGAATGGGCTGCAGCAGTTTGGGCAGGTATTGGGGGTCCATCTGCCCGTCGCTGTCCATTTTGACCAGAACATCCGCACCCTGTGCCACGGCCTCGCGGTAGCCGCTGAGCACCGCGCCGCCCACACCCTGGTTAGCCGCGTGCTGGAGGATGGTGATGCGCGGATTGCTGGATTGCAGTCCGCGCACGACCTCCAGCGCGTCGTCGGGGGAGTCGTCGTCAACGTAAATGATGCTGGCGACCCAATCGGGCAGGCTCTGGATGACCGCGGAAATGGTGGTTTCGCAGCGGTAACCGGGAATAATGACAGCGACTCGCGGGACAGAGGTGGGATTGCGCATAGGGTATCAATCTGAGGTGTGAATGAGTTGGTACGATTTTAACCGAAAAAGGGGGGGAGCGCAGTTTTTGTTCTGCCAGAAAGGCGCATTGTTGCCCGTTTCATAATCGATTAGAATGGGGGGTGCAAATGCATGAAAAGGGGAAGCATAACTTGATTAAAGTCTTATCTATTTTTGGCACCCGGCCCGAAGCGGTGAAAATGGCGCCGGTGGTAAAACAGTTGGAGGCGCATCCTGAGATTGAATCGCGGGTGTGCGTTACCGCCCAGCACCGCCAGATGCTCGACCAGGTGCTGGACTTGTTTGCCATTCAGCCCGACATAGACCTGAACCTGATGCGCGAGAACCAGAGTCTGGCGGGGTTGACCTCTGAGATTCTGATTCACTTGGAACCGGTGTTAAAAGACCTGAAGCCGGATTGGGTGCTGGTGCAGGGCGATACCACCACGGTGATGACGGCGGCTTTGCTGTGCTATTACAACCGTATCAAAGTTGGGCATGTGGAGGCCGGTCTGCGCACCGGCGATAAATGGCAGCCTTTCCCCGAAGAAGTGAACCGGCGCATCGCCAGTGTGGTGACCGACTTACATTTTGCGCCCACAGAGCACAGCCGCCAGAATCTGCTGCGCGAAGGCGTGGCCGACGAGCTGATTGTGGTTACCGGCAACCCGGTTATTGACGCGCTGCAAGAGATCACCCGCCGCCCGGCGCCGCAGATGGTGGCCTCGCTGCTGGCGGACAAGGGCATTGGGGCGGGCGGCAAGCAGCTCATTCTGGTTACCGCCCACCGCCGCGAGAATTTCGGCCAGCCGATCCGTGACATTTGCGCCGCGTTGAAAACGCTGGCCAACCGGTACCGCGGGCAGGTGGAACTGGTTTACCCGGTGCATTTGAATCCGAATATCAAGGACGTGGTGAGCCGCGAATTGGGCGCGGTGGAAAACATCACCTTGCTGCCTCCGCTGGATTATCTGCCGCTGGTGCATCTGATGAAGCAGTCCAAACTGGTGCTGACGGACTCGGGCGGTATTCAGGAAGAAGCGACTTCCATGGGCATTCCGACCCTGGTGCTGCGCGAAGTCACCGAACGCCCGGAAGGGGTGGACGCGGGCGTGCTGCGCCTGGTGGGCACGGATCCTGATCGCATTGTGAGCGAAACCCGCCGCTTGCTGGAAGATGAAGCGGCTTACACGGCCATGTCGCAGGCAAAAAATCCGTTTGGCGATGGGCGCGCGGCCGAGAAAATTGTGCAAGCGATTGTAAAGCGGGGATAAGATAACTTATCAACAACAAGAAGAATACGCGAACCGGATGGTGCAACACCATCCGGTTTTGATTAAAGCCTCTTTTGATAAAGGCGCGCCTCGCGCCAGGTTTCAAACCCGGCCTCGTAGTACAGGCTGAGGGCGCGCAGGTTGTCCACCTCGGTGGCGAGTTTGATGGCCGGCAGGCCGATCATTTGCAGGTAGTGCATGGCGGTGTAGAGCAGGCAGCGGCCCAATCCCTGCCGCCGCGCTGCAGGCAGCACGCCCAGATAGTCAATCAGGCCGATTGGTTCTTCTTCCGCTTCCTTTTCGACCCCTGCCAGGCAAAAGCCGGTGAGCAGGCCAGTGGGATCACGCGCTACCCACCAATAGCCCAAGTTTTCGCGGGTTTTGCGCCATTCCTTGTCAAGTATTTCTGGTTTATACGAGTGGCCGGGAAAACACTGGTCAAACGCGGCCAGCAGATCAGCGCCGTCATGGGCGGGGTCAAAGGCGTTGAGCTGCGCGCTCAGCTTGGTTTGGCAGGGCGGGATGGGCTGGCGGGTATCGCGTTTTAACACAGAGAACTGGCGCGCCATTTGCAGGCCCGATTTTTCACACAGAGCGTAGATACCGGGCACATTGCGCCGGGCAGGCACCTGAAAAAGAATCTTTGCGCCGCGTGGTGCGGCGGCTTGCGCGGTGTGCGCGGCCTGCTCCAGCAGGCGCGCACCCAACCCCTGACGCCGGAAAGCAGGGTGGACGCAGCCGAAGCACAATACTTTTACCCCCTCAAGCGTATCTTCCGCATCCAGGCGGTAATAACCGGCCAGTTGATCGCCGTGGTAAAGCAGGTGAATGCGTTGGTCGGGGGGGATGGGCTGGTCTTTCTGCAGCGCTTCAGCAAGATCGGCGGTGGTATAGTACCAGCCGGCCTGATCGACCTGGTTGGCGGCGTCGATCAGGTTCAACAGCGCGGGGATGTCGGCTTCGGTGCAGGGGCGGATTTGCAGCATGGGAGATTCCTATTCGAGTTCGGTTGGCAGTGAAAGGGGATTGGCTCGTTGTTTGAAGCGGGCGACGATTTTGGGCAGGAAGAGCTGGTACAGTTCCAACACCCGCCAGAAAGCCACGGCGGCCATGCCGTGTGCCAGAACAGCAAAGAAGGGCGGGGTTTGCAGGGTGTAATACGTCCAGCACCAGCGGGTGGTGCCCCATAATTCCAGGAAGTAACCCAGGCCGCTGCCGGCCACAAAGGTCAACACAATGGCTTTGGGGTCGGTGGGGGTGAGGATAAGAAACGCGCACAGAATGAGGGCCATGATGGTCAGCGACTTGTCCAACGTGGGCCAGACGAAGAACAACATGTAGCCTAAAAAGGCAGGCAGCAGAATCCAATGCAGGGTTCTAAATACGCCCAGCGGAACGTTTTCCAGTTTGGAGCGCAGCAGGCGGTAGAGGCGGTCAATGGAGAGACTGGCAATCGGCCAGGCGGGAATGATCCACAGGGGCGGGCGCTCGTTGGTGTAATAGACCCATAATTCGGTTTGGGTGCCCCAGCTTTCAATCACCAGGCCGCCCATTAAGCCGATGAAGGCGATGGGCAGGTCTTTGCGCAAGTTGGCGTCCGCCATGATCAGCAGCGACATAACCAGAAAATTGCCCAGCAGCAGCCAATCGAACTGCTGCCAGAAGGAAACGCGCGGATCGTAGGTTTGAATGTAGGCTTCCAGCAGAGGCCACCAGACGTAACCGATCAGAAAAATGAGCGCCAGAAACGCGCTCATCATCATGTAGCTGGTGCGGTTCCAGCGAAAGAAGCGCGCCACACGCCGCGGCAGAGAAGGTTTTGGATGGGGCATGCCCTTATTCTACTAGAATTTTTTATGGAGAGGAGACGATTTGCGTGCAAAATTGAGTCTCAGCCAACAGGCCAGATGCCGGTTTTTACTCCCTCGCGGCCGATCTGGTGGCGAATAAATGGATATTGAGGTTAGCAGCGATTAACCTGGTTGTTTGAAGGCTTCTCGAAGGTCAAACTTTGCCGCCTTCCTCCGCCAGCCATTGGGCGGTGCATTTATCGGTGATAAGGATGTTGATATATCTGCCGCGCAAGGCGCCCAGAATAGCGGCGCGTTTGCGAACACCGCCGGCCACGCCAATGGCTCGTTCCACTTTTTGAAGCTGTTCGAGCTTCATGGAAAAAACACGGTTGCTTAATTCGGTTTGCACAGCTTTGCCGTTGATATCAAAAAAGCGCAGCAGCGCGTCACCCACCGCGCCTTTACTGGAAAGCAGCGCCAGTTCTTCATCGGTAAAGATGTTACCGGATGCTTTTAATAAATTTGAGGGCTGCAGCGCGCCAATGCCCACCAGTGCCAGGGTAACTTCATCGAACATTTGGATGGCTTTCTGCACATACGGATCCTGCTCCAGCACTTTGAGTGAATTGCCGGAACCCAAAATGCCCGGCACGGGCAGAAAGACGGCTTCACCACTCACCAGACCGGCCAGGCGCGAGGTAAGACGGTTGGCGTGCGCTTCAGCGGTGGGGTTGCCCACCCCGCCCAAAATCTGAATGACACGGATGTTGTTTCTTTTTTGGATGGAGTGAAAGGCATCGACCAGGGCTAATAAGGCCGAGCTCCAGGAAGAAATACCGATAACTTCGTTATGGTTGATGGCCGTTTCCAGGTAGTACGCAGCCGCGGCGCCGATATCGCGGTTGATGATCGATTCGTCGGTGTCACTGTAACAGTCAACGATGATGGCATCCCGCAGTTTGTATTGATGAATAAGGGTTTCTTCCAGCTCGGAATTCACGCCAGCCGGAATGGTAACCGAGATGCGCACAATGCCTTCATCTTTGGCGCGTTCCAGAAAGCGGGATACGGTGGCCTGGGATATACCCAACTGCCGGGAGATTTCTGACTGCTTGATCCCCAATTCATAGTACATGCGCGCAATGCGGCTGATTACCCGTAGTTCATCCACTCTAGCCATGCGATGCTCCCTGTATAAATATAGATGTTTGAATAATTATACATTTTTTGTTGATATGTATATATTAACAAATTATTATTAATAAGCATTCAGTTATGAATAATTATACAGAAATTTTTAGAATGACGTTTTTAGAGGCATGAGTAACGATGGACGTAAAAACCCTGATTCAAAAATCAATCCAATACAGGAAGCGCACCCTGAAAGCCATCAAAACCGCCAACGCGGGGCACACGGGCGGCGACCTTTCCTGCCTGGATATTCTCAATGTGCTGTACAACCATGTGATGAATATATCGCCTGATAACATGCAGTCACCTGACCGTGACCGCTTTATTCAAAGCAAGGGACACTCCGTAGAAGCGTTGTATGTGGTTTTATCGGATAAAGGGTTTTTCCCGGATTCGGCGCTGGATACAATCTGCCAATACCAGTCCGATTTTATCGGGCACCCAACGCGCAAAATCCCTGGCGTGGAACAAAACACCGGCGCGCTGGGGCACGGTCTTTCCGTGGCGGTGGGACTGGCGCTGGCGGCGAAAATGGATGAACGCGCGTATCGCGTCTTCACCTTGATGGGAGACGGTGAGCTGACCGAAGGGTCGCTGTGGGAAGCCTCGATGAGCGCCGCCCATTACAAGCTGGACAATCTGGTGGTAATTGTCGACCGCAATGGACTGCAAATCACTGGCAAGACGGAAGAAGTGATGGCCCTTGAGCCGTTGGGGCAGAAGTTTGAAGCCTTTGGCTACGCGGTTAAAACCGTGGATGGCAACGATATCCCGGCGCTGTTGAATATGTTCTCTCAGCTGCCGTTTGAGCCAGGCAAGCCCAGCCTGATCCTGGCGAGTACGGTAAAGGGTAAAGGGATCAGTTTTATGGAACATAAGGCAGATTGGCATCATCATGTGCCGACAGACGAAGAAATGTTGATCGCGCTGCGCGAGCTGGACGCGGCATTGGAAACGCAGGTAGGTTAATATGAGTGCTGTATTGTCATCTGGAAAAGCAAATTTAGAGGTATTCGCGGACATTCTGCTGGAGACTGGCGTGCAAGACCGTGACCTGGTTGTGGTTACCAGCGACTCGCGCGGATCAGGAAAACTGACCGGCTTTGGCAAGAAGCTGCCAGCGCAAATGGTTGAAATTGGTATCGCTGAACAGAATCTGGTTGGGGTGGCGGCGGGTTTGGCCGCGGCGGGTAAGAAAACCTTTGCGGTGTCTCCGGCCTGCTTCCTGACGGCCCGCTCGCTGGAGCAAATCAAGAATGACGTTGCTTATTCCGACCAGCCGGTGCGCCTGGTGGGGATCAGCGCGGGGGTAAGCTACGGTGCGCTGGGCACAACGCACCATTCGCTGCATGACCTGGCGGTTTTGCAGGCAATCAACAATATCACCATCGTGGTTCCGGCCGATAATTACGAGACCCGCGAAGCAGTTCGGGCAGCGTACGAACAGAACAAGCCGGTCTACCTGCGCTTTGGCAAAAAATCTATGCCCGCGCTGCCGCACAACCCCGGTGATTTTGAAATTGGCAAAGGCCGCGTTCTGCGGGAAGGTGATGATGTTCTCTTTGTGGCGACTGGCGAAGCAGTTCTGCCTGCTTTCCAGGCGGCTGAGGAATTAGAACTCCACGGAATTATGAGTACGGTGATTTCAATGCACACCGTCAAACCGTTGGATACCGATCTGCTGAAAACCTATGCAGATCGCTGCCGGGCAGTGATTACCGTTGAAGAACACAGCATCCACGGCGGGTTGGGCTCGGCTTGCGCATCTTATCTGCTTCAGGTCGGTTACCATAAACCGTTCCATATCGTTGCCATTCCAGATGAGCCCACTGTCAGCGGAAGCCAGGGGGAGATCTTCAATCATTACGGCATTTCCGCGGAAGGGCTTTCACAGTTGGCGATGAACATGCTGGTTGAAAAGGAACAAATTGCATGAATCCCATCATTCTGGTCGTAGATCAAAGCACCTCGGCAACCAAAGCCATGTTATTCACTCCGCAAGGCGAGTTGATTGACAAGGAATCGATGGACCATGAACAGATCTATCCCCAACCGGGATGGGTTGAACACAACGCCGAAGAAATCTACCAGAATCTGATTCAAGTGGTGCGGCGGCTTTTGGAGCGCCACCCGGAGCGTTGGTCAGATCTGGCGGGCTTCAGCCTGACCAACCAGCGCGAGACAGTGGTGGTGTTTGACCGCGCGACCGGAAAACCGCTGCACAACGCGATTGTCTGGCTCTGCCGGCGCGGTGAACCGCTGTGCAAGCAGTTTGTGCAAGAAGGTAAAGACGCCTATGTCAGCGAGAGAACCGGCTTAAAAATTGATACCTACTTCCCCGCCTCCAAATTGCGCTGGATTCTGGACAATCACGCGGACATTCAACAAAAACTTCAATCCGGCGAAGCCTTGTTTGGCACGATTGACACCTACGTTCTCTACCGGCTGACCAACGGACAGGTGTACGCCACCGACCATACCAACGCTTCTCGCACGTTGTTATACGATCTTCACACCCTGGCGTGGAACTTCCAATTGTTTGAGCTTTTTGGCATACAGGCAGCGGTTGCCCCCGAAATCCGCGAGAGCCGCGACCGCTTTGGAGAAACAACCTTTGAGGGCCTGCTGGAAAAACCGCTGCCCATTTCCGGCGTGATGGGCGATTCGCAGGCGGCTTTGTTCGCCCAGCGCTGTTTTGCGCCGGGTGAAGCCAAAGCTACCTTTGGCACGGGATCCTCTCTCCTGCTGAACATTGGGCATCGGCCGCAATTGGGCAAGCAGGGCCTGGTAACGGCTGTGGCCTGGGTGATGGATGGACAGCCGACCTACGCCTTTGAAGGAATCACCAATTTCACCGGCGCGACGATTGCCTGGCTGCGGGACAAGCTCGAACTGATTCGCAGCACCGAAGAGACCGAAGCCCTGGCGCTGTCTGTACCGGACACCGGCGGAGTTTACCTGGTGCCGGCCTTTGTGGGATTGAGCGCGCCGTATTGGCGTCCCGACGCGCGCGCGGCCATTGTGGGTATGTCTCCCTCAACCGGCAAAGCCGAAGTAGTGCGCGCCGCACTAGATTCCATTGCCTACATTATTAATGACGCTTTGGAACTGATGTCTTCTGAGGCAGGCATTCACCTGCAGTATATCTACGCAGATGGCGGCGCAGTGCGTAACCGCTACCTGATGCAGTTTGTTGCCGATCTGTCCGGCATGACGGTGCGGGTATCTCAACTGCAAGAGCTTTCCGCTTTTGGCGCAGTTCTGGCGGGAGGATTGGGACTGGGACTGTATGCTTCTTTGGAAGAGCTCAAGAACCTTCCCATTCACTACACGGAATATATGCCCCAGATGGATGCTGCCCAGGTGAAAAAATTACAAGACGGATGGAAAACAGCCGTGCAACAAGTTTTATATCAATCCAAATAAGGAAGAAGGCATGACACAAAAAACAGTAAAAATCATCTTTGCGTTGGTGGTACTCATCTTCCTGGCACTGGTGGGGCGCTATGGGTTCACAGTGGTCAAAATAGAGGACGAGGAAAAAGCTGTCCAAAGTGAAGCATTTGACCCGGTGTCCTATGTGGATGGCATATGGTCCACCGAAATCCTGCCAGCCTTCGACGAAAAGGCTGTCGAGCTCGTCAAAATCCTGGATGAATTGCAGCCAAACCAACAAGGGACCGCACCGAAAGAGGACTTAATCAAAGTTGCGAACCAATATGGCCTCATCACAGTCGGAGAAGCGCATGTTTACATGGTGAAGGGGACTGGCACGATAGTGAATGTCAACACTGACACTAGTTTGGGGACGGTGGAAGTCAAACTGGATGGCTACGACGGCCCAATTAAGGTTCTTCTTTACATTGGTACGCGTATTCCCAGTGATGAAACCTCGGTTCGTGATGCCGTTGGCTTTATCAACTTTGGAGATTTCAAGGAACAAACTGAATATGGAAAGGTTGGGTCTGAGATCAACAAGCGCATTCTTTCAGATGTGCTTGGCAACCTGGATAAAAATAGCTTGATGGGTAAAAAGATTTCCTTTCAGGGCGCTTTTAATATCCGCACCTTTAATCTTATACAAATAGAGCTGAAAGATATTCGGATTGTGCCGGTTGAAATCGAGTTGGGAGAATGATTATGCTCGAAGAGTCCCCTGTTCTTGAAGTTGAACCGATTTCGGAGACAGAAGAGATTGTTTTAATCGCTGAAAATATCACCAAAGTTTTTCCTGGGACGGTGGCGCTGGATGATGTTTCTTTCCAGGTGCGTAAAGGCAAGGTGAATGTTGTAATTGGTGAAAACGGGGCTGGGAAGTCGACGCTGATGAAAATCTTGGCCGGAGTGGAACGGCCAACAAGCGGAAGAATCCTGCTCGATAACCAGGAAATCCATTTGCATTCTCCGCTGGATGCGACCCGTCTGGGAATTGGGATTATTTACCAGGAGCTAAACCTGTGCGCCAATTTGAGTGTCACAGACAACATCTATCTGGCTTGTGAACTCGTTCACAACGGTTTGATTAATCAAAAATTGGAAAAACAACAAGCCCAGCAATTGATCAAGCGCCTTGAGCAGAATATCGACCCAAATGAACTGGTTGGCGACTTGCGCATTGGGCAGCAGCAAATCGTTGAGATTGCCAAAGCCCTTGCCCAAGATGTGCGCATCCTGATTATGGATGAACCGACCTCTGCCTTGAGCGCGGCTGAGGTGGAAGTTCTGTTTCGGATTATCCGAGAATTAAAGTCACATGGGGTAGCCATTATTTACATCTCGCACAAACTTGAAGAGCTGCTTCAAATTGGTGATTACATCACTGTTTTACGCGACGGTCATAAAGTGGCTGAAGCTGAGGCAGAGAAGGTTAACGTTTCCTGGTTGATCGAAAAGATGGTCGGACGCAACCCGGCGGCATTTTTTACTCGCGCCGAGCGCAAATTGGGTGAGGTACTTCTCAAAGTCGAAGACCTGACTCTGCCGCGTCTCGGAGGTGGATATGTGCTCGACCATGTTTCTTTTGAACTGCGCGAAGGCGAGATTTTAGGTTTTTATGGCCTGATGGGCGCCGGGCGTTCTGACCTGGTGGACTGCCTGGCGGGAGCGCGTCCACAGGCTACTGGCAAAATCTGGCTAAATGGGGAACCTGTCAGTTCTCATAATGTGGCGGAGCGCATTGAGGATGGATTTGTGCTGGTGCCCGAAGACCGACAGCGTTATGGGCTGGTGCAGACACTTTCGGTGATGGACAACATGCTACTGGCTAGCTTGAAGAAATATCTCCAGGGAACCTTCTTGGCGCGTAAGAAGGAAAAGGCGGTCTCCCAACAGCAGGTTGCAGAATTATCCATCCGTGTGGCGAGTGTGCAGCAGCCGATAACTTCTTTAAGCGGCGGCAATCAGCAAAAGGTAGTCGTTGCGAAAGGCTTACTAACTCACCCCAAAGTGCTGCTGCTTGATGAACCGACACGCGGTATCGATGTGGGAGCCAAATCTGAGATATTTGAGATTATGAGCCGCCTGGCGGCGCAAAAATACGCGGTAATTTTCATCTCATCAGAATTAAAAGAAATCCTTGCGATGTCTGATCGGATCATGGTGATGTCAAAGGGCGCAATAACGGGCGAATTTACCCATCAAGAGGCTACAGAAGAAAAATTGGTCGCGGCTTCTGCTATTGGTCACGGCCCATCAAACGGAGGCAACCGTAATGGAACAGGGAAATAAAATGGACTCAGTTTTGGTAAAGAAATCACGTGGCATTACAAAGACAGATATTCAACAGTTCCTGTTGCGGGGCAGGGCATTTATCGCACTCATCCTGGTACTGGTGGTCTTCACTTTGCTTTCGCCACAGTTCTTGAGTGGTGACAACATTGTGATTATGTCAAAGCACGTGGCCATCAATGCGTTACTGGCAACAGGAATGACTTTTATTATTTTGACGGGCGGGATTGATCTATCAGTTGGTTCCATAGTCGGCATGACCGCAATGATCGCGGGTGGCCTCATCAACGAAGGGCTGCGGATTCCTCAACTGGGCATCATCGTTTACCCTCATACTTGGACGATCATTCTGATTTCGCTGGCAGTGGGCACGCTGATGGGTGCTATCAGCGGGTTAATCATCACCCGTTTTAATGTGGCGCCCTTCATTGCCACACTGGGGACGATGTACGTCGCACGCGGAATTGCTGGTCTGCGGAATAATGGGTATACATTTCCCAATCTTGTCGGAAGACCAGAATATGGAAATACCGGCTTTGAACTTCTTGGTTCGGGCAATTTTCTGGGAATAAATTATTCGATTTGGATGATGATTATTTTTGCTGTGGTTGCTTACATTGTAACCACACGTTTGCCATTCGGTCGTCATGTTTATTCGATCGGTGGAAACGAACGCGCTGCTGAGCTATCGGGTGTGCGCATCAACCGCACGAAGGTGATTGTTTATAGTATTAGCGGGTTCTGCTCAGCAATGGTTGGGTTGATCATTGCTTCGCAATTGGTTGCAGCACACCCCGCCACGGGTGAAGCGTTTGAGATGAATGCCATTGCCGCAGTGGTTCTGGGCGGCACATCGCTGGCTGGTGGGCGCGGAAGCATTGGCGGTTCGTTGATTGGCGCCTTCGTGATCGGCGTATTGGGAGATGGGCTGGTAATGATGGGTGTCTCATCTTTCTGGCAAAAGGTGATTAAGGGGGCGGTAATTGTTTTGGCGGTGATTATCGACCAAGCCCAGGCACGAATGCAGGAGCGAATTGCACTTCAAAAACAACAAGAGCTGAAATGATGGCCTGAAAAAAGTCTGAGAAAGTCTTATCGAAAGGAGTTTCTATCGAAAAAACATTCTTGCTTTTCTGAGTCGTAAGTCAATTGGTCCCAAGTCTCTTACTCTCACACATATAGAGGAGAAGTCTATGTCTAACAAAAAGTTCGTTGTTATTCTGAGTTTGCTTGCGATTGTGGGTATGTTGCTGAGCGCCTGCCAGCCTGCTGCCCCTGCACCAGAAGAAGCCGCTGCCCCTGCGGCAGCAGAAGGCAAGAAATTGATGTGCATCATTGTGCCGCCCGTGGAGAATCCTTTCTTTGGCACCCAGCAGGAAATTGCGGCCAAGAAAGCGGAAGAAATGGGTTATGAAGCGCTCAAGCTGGTTCATGATGACGATGCCAACAAGCAGATGGAACTGATTGAGACCTGCATTGGCAAGGGTGCTGCGGCGATCATTCTGGATAATGCTGGCGCGGATGCGACTGTTGCCGCGGTGCAAAAAGCCAAGGATGCGGGCATTCCGACCTTCCTGATCGACCGAGAGATCACCAAAGAAGGTGTTGCGGTGGCTCAGATCGTTTCCAACAACTACCAGGGCGCGACCATTCTGGCCGAGTACTTTGCCCAGTTGATGGGTGAAGAGGGCGGATACATTGAGCTGACCGGTAAGGACACCGACACCAATGCCCATGTTCGCTCCCAGGGTTACCATGATGTGCTCGATCAAATCCCAGGCATGACCATGCTTGCGCAACAAACCGCCAACTGGAGCCAGACTGAGGGCTACAGCGTGATGGAAAGCCTGCTGCAGGCGCATCCTGAGGTCAAGGGTGTTATCTGTGGTAATGACACGATGGCGTTGGGCGCACAGGCAGCGCTGATTGCTGCTGGTCGTACTGATGTAATCGTGGTTGGTTTCGATGGCTCTGATGATGTCAATGAGTCCATCCTGAAGGGCGAAATCGACGCTGGGGCGCTCCAGCCAGTGGCAGAACTTGCTACTCAGGCTGTTATCCAGGCGGATGCTTTTATCAAGACCGGCAGCACTGGCAAACCTGAGAAGCAGACCATCGATATGGTTCTGTTAACCCCTGAAAACGCCTGTCAGTATACGGGTTTCGCTCCCAACGGCAAAACCAGCTGCCCGTAGTCAAAGTGGATTTCTAATCGTACTGTTGCATTTGGTTGAAATGTAACAAAGGAGGTGGCGGATGGTTCTAACACTATCCGTCACCTCTACAGGATCCTTGCAGTATGGAACCAGGTTTGCGGCTTGCCCATGCAAAGCTAGGCACTCCGTAATTACGAATTACAATCACATCAACTCCGCAAGCGATCCTATGAACATGGTTGTGGTTGGTTTAAACGGCAGCGACGGCGCGATTCAGTCCATTATGCAGGGTGAGGTGAAAGCGGCCTCGTTGCAGCCGGTGGCCGAGCGCGCTTGCATGACCTCTCAATTTGCCCCCAACGACAATGCAGGACCGTGCCAATCATCTTGTTGGAAGCAATATCATTATCCTGTTTGACATGGGATAAAGCAATTCAATAACCTGTTGTAAGCAGAGACATGGCTGCGCAGATGGCTAAACTTCACCATCTGCGCAGCATCAAAATAGATCATCATCAAACCTGATTGGTTCTTTGCATTCTGTTGCGGGAGAGAGAAATGAGTAATCGAGCGTTAATTATCGGTGGTCCGGGCACGTTATCCTCCAGCAGTATCGATTATCTGCTTGCGCGTGGTTATCAGGTGGGTGTCCTGGCGCAAGGCTCCAAGTTTGACCGGCTGCCCGCCGGGGTAACAAAGATGTTTGGCAACCGCAATCAGAAGGGCATGCTGTCTGATTCTATTTCTCAGTTTCATCCCGATGTGGTGATCGATTTTGTGTGCTTTGAACCCGAACAGGCTGAAAATGCCTATCGCGAAAGCCGTGGAAATGTAGGACAGTACATCTTTATCAGCACCGTGGATGTGTACGGCTATCCATTATCGCGCCTGCCGTTCCGCGAGGACGACGCCTGGCATCCCTCTACACAATCTCCTTACGCCGAGAATAAGCGCAAATGCGAGGAGATATTCTGGAAAGGCCATTCCACGGCCGATTTCCCCTTAACCATTGCCCGGCCCGCCTATTCTTTTGGGCCGGAGTTTATCTTATCGTTTATGTCGCGCGACTTGGGGTATCACATGCTGCGTAGAATCCAACAGGGCCGGCCGGTCATGGTCCCGGGCGATGGCAGCACTCTTATGCATGTGAGTTCGGCGTACAACACAGGCGAAATGATCGCCGCGCTGGTGGGTGAATCGAAGGCGATGGGCAAATCATACACTTGCGGCCACCCTTACGCCATTACCCATGAAAAATACATCCGTCTTTTTTCAGACGCCTTATCCGTAACACCTGAGATGGTTCATATTCCATCCGAAACCATCCTCAAAATTAAGCACCCCGCCGTTGCTGAGTGCCTGTTACCGGCGCTCACCCGCTACAATGTGGCTTTTTCCGCGGATCGATTCCTGCGAGATTTCCCTGAGTTCAAATGGTCTTATACTCTAGATGAGTGGACAAGCCACGTGGTCTCACGTGTAATTGAGCTTGGCTTGCTATCCAGAGGCGATGAAGATATCTTTGATGATGAACTCATTCATTTATGGCAGGAGCACGAACAAAAGTTGATCAATCAGTTATCGAACGGGAGTGAATCATGAAAAAAGGAATGTTAATCAACGCGCCCATTTCCGCGCTGGTGTCGGAAATGGGCCACACCGATACGCTCACCATTTGCGACTCAGGGCTGCCGACCTACGAACTCAGGCGCATCGATCTGGCGCTGCGTCCCGGCGTTCCTGGTTTTTTAGAGACCGTGGAAACGGTTCTGGCGGAATTGCAGGTGGAAAAAGCGTACCTGTCGGAAGATATTGTGCAGAAGAACCCCACAGTACTCGCGGGTTTGAAAAAGCTGCTTGGCGATACGCCCATCGAACTCATTCCGCATGTAGACTTCAAAGAAAAAGTAAAAGCCTCAAAAGGCATCGTGCGAACGGGAGAATGCACACCTTTCGCGAATGTTATTCTAGTTGCCGGAGTTACTTTCAAGGTATAGGAGATTAAAAATGGAAAAGATTACATTGGGTGTCATTTTTGGCAATCGGGATTTCTTTCCCTCTCATCTTGTCTCTACCGCCCGGAAAGATATTGCGGCGGTATTCGAGGAGCTGAACCTTGACGCCGTGATTTTGGATGAGAAAGAGACGGTGTTTGGATCGGTGGAGAATTACCAGCATTCCAAGGCCTGCGCAGAATTATTCGCCGCCAACCGCGACCGGATCGATGGTATTTTGGTAGTGCTGCCCAACTTTGGTGATGAAAAAGGAATCGCGGATGCCATCAAATTATCGGGCCTGCGCGTGCCGATCATGGTGCAGGCTTACCCGGATGACACGGAATTATTCGACGTTGCCAACCGCCGTGACGCCTACTGCGGCAAGATTTCTGTTTGCAACAATTTGCGGCAATATGGGTACGCGTACACACTGACCGATCTTCACACCGTTCACCCCTCTGAAGATTCTTTCAAGAAAGACCTTTACCGCTTCAGCCGGGTTTGTAAAGTGGTGCGAAAATTGGAAAACGTCCGCCTGGGCTCGGTGGGCGCGCGGCCGCAAGCCTTCAACACGGTGCGCTACAGCGAAAAGCTGCTGCAAGAAGCAGGGATCACCGTTATTACTGCCGACTTGTCGGAAATCATGGGCGAAGCCGGGCGGATGAAGGACTCGGATGCGCCGGTGAAGGCCAAACTGGACGATATCCGTGCCTATTTGCCCGCCAACGGTGTGCCTTCCGACGCGGTGGTTCGCATGGCGAAATTCGGCGCGGCGCTGGATAGCTGGATGAAAGAATTTGACGTGCAAGCCACCGCTTTGCAGTGCTGGAATTCGGTGCAGAAGAACTTTGGCATTAATGTTTGCACGCTGATGAGCATGATGAGCGAATCGCTGATGCCCTCGGCCTGCGAAGTAGATGTAACGGGTGTCTTGTCCATGTATTCGCTCCAATTGGCGACCGGAAAACCGGCTGCCCTGGTGGACTGGAACAACAACTACAAGAAAGACCCGGACAAATGCGTGCTGTTCCACTGCGGCAACTGGGCTAAATCCTTCTATGAAGAAGCCCGCATGGAATACGCCAATATTCTTGCCACCACCCTGGGGCAAGAGAACACCTACGGCGCGATTAACGGGAATGTCGCGGCTGGGCCGATGAGCTTCGCGCGGGTCTCCACCGACGACTCTTACGGGATCATCCGGGCTTATGTGGGCGACGGCGCTTTCACCGATGATCCATTGGATACCTTTGGCAGCCGGGCTGTGGTGCAGATTCCTGGCCTGCAGGATTTGATGAAGTACGTTTGCAAAAACGGTTTTGAACACCATGCTGCCATCACACCCGCGTTAAGTTCAGAAATTTTAGCAGAGGCCTTTGAGACCTATAAAGGCTGGGATGTTTACAAACATTCTTAATTTGCCTGAAAAGTTGTTTTGAATGCAGTAACCAGAAATGGCGGCTTTGGCCGCCATTTCTGATGAATCGTCCTTCGCGTTTATTGGCTGATCTCAACTCTGAGAAGCCTCACGCCCAGATCGCGCACACGGTTGAGAACACCGAACAGTTCAGCCTGATCTTTGATGCTTTTGATCAGACGGGTGTTACCGTCCGCGGTGAGCTCAATCGTGATAGGCTCCAGGTCCTGAAAACGGTTCGGATTGACCTCACCACTCAAGAGGATGGCGTAGACTAAATGATGTTCGTTTGTGTTGACCATAATGCAAATCCTTGTTGGGTTTAAGAACTTTGGTGGATGCTGGAAAGGAAGTCCAGCAATTCGCTCTCATCCCATAGATCAAGCGGGCGTTCGAACACCACCAGAATAGGACCGTCTTGACCGGTGAAGATACCAACTGCCTGGCGGTAAGGTTGGTTGGCGGAATTAATCCCATCAATGATCAACATTGTTACCGTCTGACCCATGATGACCACGTCCATAGGCTGGGCGTTGTCAAATTCGGTGCCAATCGTGCTGCCGCTCATTTTTTGCGCCTGAGAGAGCAGTTCCTCTTCGGTCAGGCCGGAGTCTTCAGGGACTTGCATGAAGTAGATATGACTGTGCCCGTCGCTACCCGTGAAGGTGATCAGCGAGTAGCCGAGCATTTCAAAAGCGTAAGGCTCGCCAAAATCGGCGGGGGCTTCAAATTGCACCATTTGACTGGCAATCGCCTGGGCGTTATCGGCGCTCAAGCCGATGGACATGGCGTTTTTCTGGATGATCGATTTCACAACCGGCCCTGCCAACAGCATTCCGGCCAGGCAAACAACCATCAGGCCGGCCAGGATAAACAAGATAATTTTCACGGTGTTATTCATTTTTTCTCCAATCGTAAAAGTTCAAGTTAACTGTCCCTTTTATACCGGAGAAGGGGTAGGGCTGTGGCCTATCCAAAGTTAGGTTAACAAAAAGACACCCCAAAAGGGGTGTTGGAAGAAGAGAAATCAGGTTTGCTAGATGAGCCCCAGTTCTTGAGCCGCGGCTACCGCCTGGATGCGGTTCTTGACCCCCAATTTGTTAAAAATATGGTTGGCGTGCCATTTCACGGTGCCTACGGATATGTAGAGCCGGTCGGCGATTTGCTGGTTGGAAAGACCGCGGGCGATCAATTGCAGAATCTCAACTTCTCTTTCACTCAGCGATTCAAAGACTTCAACTTCGCCTTCGGCAGTCAGGCTGGCCGCTACCTCTACAGCGGATACGTCTGCGGGCGCGCCTGCCAGGCCGGTGTCTGAAAGGGTTTGGAGGATGGCCGCGATCCACTCGGGATTGGCGGACTGGAGGTGCTGCAGCCGGAAGATCAAATCAGCCGAAAAATCTTCAAGGAAGGGGCTGATATAGCCGCCTTTTGCGGCGAGGCGGACAGCCGAAAGCAGTGCCTCATTTGCCTGAGCGGAATTGTCTATCTGAGCCTGGAGTTCAGATTGTAAGATCAGACAGGATATCAACCGGCGCCCGCGCTGGTGAGATTCTAAAAATTCCTGGAGTTCGTTAAGCAGCGCCTGGGCTGGTTCAAATTGATGAGTGAGGAGAAAATAGCGCGCCTGGTTCAGCAGCCTGAGCTCACCATTGGGGGAAGGAAGCTGCGCTTTTAGAAAGTCAGGTGACTCAATCCACAGCGCGGCTTCTGTCAACCGACCGGCTTTCATCAACAGGAAGCAGTGTACATTTCGTGCCAGGAAATGAACGCGGGGCAGGTGGCTGCTGAGGCGGATGGCGTTTTGAAGAGACGCCAGCGCGCCTTCCTGATCACCCAAAAAGAAGCGAATCAGTGCCAGGGTATGCTCGCCGTCTCCTCCCAGAACAGCGCCCAACCCCAACTGCTCGCAAACGCCGATCCCTTTTTCTAAAAGGGGGGCGGCTTTTTGCAGGTCCCCGCCTTCGTAATGGAAAATGCCCAGCGGGGTTTGCAACAGCTCGGCAATCAAAAGGGGTGTGTTTGCGCCTTCCTGGAAGAAATCCTGCCAATTCTGGCAGAGAGCGGCTGCCTGCGGTCGCTGGCCTTGTTCGTTGAGATTATAGGCCAGGTTCAGGATGGCCAGAAGTTTCATGAAGGGCTGCGAGGTCTCTTCGGCGAGGGAAATCGTTTCGCGGAAAACCTGGTTTGAAAGTTCCGTGTCGCCGATCTGGTGCAGGGCATGGCCCAGGGGGAATAATGCCGAGAAGCGGAAGAAGGATGCCTCCTGACCCAGATGGTCGAGCGCGTTGCGAGCCAGCACAAGCGTATTTTCGTCGTGGCTGAAATCTGCCAGCAGAGCTTGCAGAGCCATCAGGCTGCCTTGTTCGCTTGTGGAGAGTGGGTTCTTTGCCAGGCTGAGTTGTTGGATGGCGGTCCGCGCGCGGCCAGATTGTCCGGTCAGGAACCAGGCCCAGGCGCGATAAATGCTGGTCTGCGTGTTGGAATGGATGTGCGATTCCGGAATTTGATCAATCCAGTGCATCAGGCTGGCAATTCTCCCCTGACGGAACAGTTCCGGGGCGAGTCGGTTGATCAAGCTTAAAGTTGAAACATAATCAGTAGCAGCCAGGGTGTGGTCAATTGCCGAGGGCAGGTCTGCCTGCAGTTCATGCCATTGCGCGGCGCGTGCGTGAAGCCGCTGGCGCTCTGGTGCTTCGGTCTCCGAGATCAGAAAATCGGCAAAGAGAGGGTGATAGCGGTACCAGGCGCGCTCTTCGTCCAACGCGATGATGAAGAGGTTGCTTTGTTCCAGCGTATGGAGCATTGCCGCGGCGTTGGACTGCCCGGTGAGGAAATCGCACAGGCTGGCATTGAAGCGTTTGAGAACGCACGTTTGTTTAAGGAAGGCCAGAGTAGCGGCTGGCAGGGTAAGGAACACCTCATCGATCAGGTAATCAATGAGATAGCGGTGGCTGCCGGAGAAACTGGCAATAAAACTTTCAATATTGGGGCAGTTCGCCAATGATAAGGCTGCCAGCTGCAGGCCGGCTGCCCAGCCTTCGGTCCGCCGGTCGAGTGACTCGATCCACTCCGGTTTTAGTGGAATGGAAAGAGAGGTCTGAAAAAAGTCCGCGGCTTCTTCAAGGGAAAAGCGCAGTTCACGGGCGCGAATTTCGGTGAGTTGGTCTCGCACCCGCAAGCGCGGCAGTGCCAGGGGCGGATCTTCGCGGGTGGTTATCACCAGGTGAACCGTCTCTGGGGTGTGCGCGATGAGCAATTGAACAAGTTGGTGAATAGCGGGATTCTGGATGACGTGATAATCGTCCAGAATTACAATAACCGGCTGCCGAAATACCGAAAGCTCTTTCACCAGCAGGCCAGCGATAACCTCCATTGGCGGCAGCTGCGGCAGTTGAAGGATTCCCTCAATTGCGCTGCTGCAAGCGGGGGCCAGGGTTTTGAATGCCTGCGCAAAATAAGCCAAAAAACTGACCGGGTCGTTTTCGGAACTGTCCAGGCCAATCCAGGCGAATGGATGCGGCTGATTGTGCAGCCAATCGATCACCAGTGTGGTTTTTCCATACCCTGCTGGCGCAGAAACCAGGGCCAGCTTTCGATGGGGGAGAAAGTTTTCATGGAAAAGGTCGATCAAACGCTGGCGGTGGACGTAACCGCTGCGTAATTGTGGCGGGGTGAGTTTGGTGGGTAGTAAGTACATGAAATGATTGTATGAAAAAGATTGTAAGACATAAAGATTTTAGCAGACCGAGTCGCTTGCGAGAATAGGGAAATTGCTTGAGGTTACACAGAAGAATTTGGAGGTTGCGTGGTTTATGCTATAATTCGGATACGAAATATCAGTACATTCAAAAAAGAAAAAAATGGATTTTAACTCTCAATATGTAAAGCCTAGCCGCATTCAGGACTGGCGAATGCGAGTGGTATACATCCTTATCGCGGTTGTTTTTGCGATCTTTGTTTTTCGATTATTCGATTTGATGATCACCAATGGTGAAAGTTTCTTGGACCGGGCGGAAGAAAACCGTACCCGGAATATTAGCGTTCCTACCAGCCGGGGGTTGATTTATGATCGAAATGGCTTTGTGCTGGCAAGGAATGTGGCTTCATATAATGTGATCATCACACCGGCACTTTTGCCCACCTCCGACGGGGGGCTGCAAAACATCTATCGAGAGCTGTCTGAGGTGATTGACGTTCCAATCTCAATGGGCACGCTGGATGAGACAACGGCAAAGAATTTCTCTCCGTGTGTAACTCCTTTAGGCATTCAGCAAATCGTTGAGATTGGCGATACCAACTCGCCCTATTCTCCAATTCAGATCAAGTGCAACATTGATGAGACCACGGCAAGGGTGATCGTCGGAAAGAGCGCCGATTGGCCGGGTGTGGATGTTGAGGTGGTGTCCATTCGAGATTACCCCACTGGCGAGTTAACCTCAGAGGTGATCGGCTTTTTGGGGCCGATACCGGCTGTGGAACAAGAGTATTACGAATCGCTTGGTTTTGTCGCGAACCGGGACAAAGTTGGTTATGCGGGTGTTGAGTGGTCATTGCAGGAAATATTGGGTGGAACCAACGGGCAGCGTGTTGTAGAAGTTGATGTTGCCGGCAAAATCTTAAGAGATCTTGAAACACCCATCGATCCTATTCCGGGTTCCAGTGTCAAATTGACGATTGACACCCGGCTTCAGGCCGCTGCCAAAGCCACCCTGGAAGGTGAAATGCGGTTCTGGAACACGTATCTGAATACCACACGGTCTTCCAATGGAGCGGTGGTGGCATTGAACCCTAAAACCGGGGAAGTGCTTGCCCTGGTATCTTACCCGACCTTTGAGAATAATCGCATGGCGCGGGTCATCCCATCGTATTATTATGAACAACTGACCAAAGATGCCCATCGACCCCTTTTTAACCATGCAGTCTCAGCTGAGCATCCGCCCGGATCGGTGTTCAAGATGGCTTCGGCAATCGGGATCTTAAACGAGGGTATCATCTCTCCTACGGATACAGTTGACTGCCCGGGAAAAATCAGTGTGGTGCAGAAGTTTCTGGCCAATGAAACCGGTACGACACGCGATTTTGTGTGTTGGAATCGTGAGGGGCATAACGATTTAGACTTTTTGCACGGCGTGGCTGAGTCTTGTAATGTGTTCTTCTACAAGGTTACCGGCGGCTATCAAAACGAAGTGCCAGAAGGATTGGGTATCTGGCGCTTGGGAGAATACGCGCGCGCGCTTGGGTACGGCGCTCGATCCGGCATTGAACTGCCCGGAGAATCGAGCGGTTTAATCCCCGACCCAAATTGGAAGCGAGTCAATGTGGGCGAAAACTGGTCCAGCGGTGATACCTATATTGCTGGAGTGGGTCAGGGCTATGTTTTAGCAACGGTTATCCAGGTGGCAATGTCGTTTTCCACCCTGGCCAATGATGGTGTATTAATGCAGCCGACTCTGGTGTATGAAGTTGTGGATGAACAAGGCAATGTCATCCAGCCGTTTGAGCCCCGGGTGAAATGGGATATTACCAAAGACCCGCTCATCCAGGTTTACGATCAGAATAATTTCCCGACAGGTGAATATCGAACTGTTGAACCGTGGGTGATTGAGATGGCTAAAGAAGGTATGCGGATGGTGGTGACCGAGGGCACAGCGAAAGATCCGCTGGTTGGAAACACGAAAATGCCTTCTGCTGGCAAAACGGGCACCGCTGAATATTGCGATAACCTGGCCCAGGAGCAGAATCGCTGCACGTTTGGAAACTGGCCCACACACGCCTGGTACGCGGCCTACGCACCTTATCATGATCCTGAAATCCTTGTAGTGGCCTTTGTATATAACGGCGGGGAAGGCGCGGCGGTGGCAGGGCCGGTGGTCAGAAAAATTTTAGATGCGTATCACGGCATTTACTATCCGGATGCCACTCCATAGGCCGTCAAGTGTAGGGGGACAGAAAAATATCAAAGTCCAGGCCCTTATGAAATCCCATAAGGTGGTGCCTAGCGTCCGGTAGGGAAAACTTTGCCTGTGAACTATCAAATCGCCAGGCCATGGGATGGCCCTGAAATCAATCCATGGGGGAGACGATTTCAGAGACCTGGCTGATAGCCGATAGAAGCCCCAAACCAGCACAGTTGATTCAGATGTGATGAAGAAGAGTGAACCTCTGTTTCTCTTTATCAGTATTTGCTGTGTAAATATTTGGTAAATATTTTATTACCATTAATTCACATTATTTTTATGAAATTCATACTGTTTTTTTGCCCGTCAGAATCATTCCACCGGGTATAAACAAGATTGAACGCAGATTCAGTAAAAGGGCAGCATTTTTAAGCACGCATTCAAGGATTATATTGTTTTGATGTGTTGCTGAAAGATGAAGCCTTTGAGCTGGTTTGATTTTAATTTCTGCGATCTGCAGATAATGTGGGAGGGTACATTGGGGAAAACCATGAATTCGAGGGTCAATTCGCTTTCTTTTCGATTGACCGTGCTTATGCTTGCCATTTCGGTGATTCCACTTATCCTAATGGCGGGCTTGTTTTACCAGCAAAGCAGCACCATTTTGCTGGAAGGCATCCAGACTGAATTTGAGCAAACAGCCATATCTCAAAGCCAATATATTGATCAGTGGATCAGAGAGCGCCAGGATGATATGGTTACGGTGGCGGGAACGGCCCGGGTGCGAACGATGGAGGTTGAACAAATTGCTGATTCTTTGGATCAGTATTTTGAGCAATGGGGTAATTACGAGAACCTGGCCGTCTACTCTCCCAATGGCGAAACTGTTTACCGAACGGATGGCAGTGTCATCAATGTGGCGGAGCGGGAGTATTTCACCAAGGCCATGCAGGGCGAGGTCAATATTTCCGAGCCGCTGGTCTCCAAAGCCAGCCAGCAAGTGGTATATGTTTTAGCCGCGCCTATTGTGGATAAAGGAAAGGTCATCGGTGTCCAGACCGGCACAGTTTCCCTGGCATCTTTTAACAACCTGCTGGAAAGCGCTTATAGGGGCAAGACCGGCGAAGCATACCTGATTGGCCGCGACGGGACCATGCTGACTGCATCCCGTTTCAAAGAAGAATTATTAGCCGCTGGGTTGATTGAGACCACCGCGGAAATGGAACTGGTGGTGGATACTGACGGGTCTCGGCAGGCGCTCGCCGGTGAAACAGGCTCCTCTGAGTACGTCGATTATATCGGGCAGGAAGTTGTTGGCGCGTACGCGCCGATCACAGCGGCGGGTTGGGGTTTGATCATTGAGCAGAACCGGGAAGAGGCGCTGAAGGAAATTCTCTTCATTCGAAGTTTGGTGTTTTTTGCATCTCTGGCTCTGGCTGTTCTGATTGCAGTTGTGGGCTGGCTCTATTCGCGCAGCATCACATCACCGTTGTCGATAGTTACTGAGCAGGCTCAAAAGCTTTCCGCTGGCGATACGCTCAGGGACTATGACGCGAAAAGAAAAGATAAAGTGCGCTTGCGCAAGGATGAGATTGGTGAGATTGGTCGGGCCTTTGACCTGCTGACCCATTACTTACAGGAAATGGGACAAACAGCCCAGGCGATCGCGCAAAACGATCTGACGGTGAATGTTCTGCCGAAATCGGAGAAAGACGAGTTGGGCAGCGCCTTTCAACACATGGCTGAAAGCCTGCGCGAGGCAGTCAGCCAGGTTGCTGAAAGCGTCAGGCAGATCACCTATTCATCCGATACACTGGCTTCCACAGCAGACCAGGCCTCTCAGGCGACTAACCAGATTGCGATCACGATTCAACAAGTGGCCAGCGGCACAAACCAGCAGTCCACTTCGGTGAACAAGACCGCGACCTCGATTGAACAAATGTCCCGGGCCATTGATGGTGTGGCTAACGGCGCTCAGGAGCAGGCTACCGCGGTTGCCAGGGCCGCCTCGATTACGGGAGAAATCTCCACGGCTTTGCAGCAGGTGGCTGGCAACGCCCAGGTGGTTGTGGAAGAAGCGAAAGTTGCAGCTGACGCCGCGAAAAAAGGCACCCAAACCGTAGAGCGAACTCTGGCTGGCATGCAATCCATTAAAGAAGCCGTTGACTCCTCTGCCAAAAAGGTGGAGGAAATGGGCGCTCGCTCTGAACAGGTGGGGCAAATTGTTACAACGATTGAAGATATTGCCTCTCAAACCAACTTGCTGGCCTTAAACGCGGCGATTGAAGCCGCGCGGGCTGGAGAAGCCGGTAAGGGCTTCGCGGTGGTCGCTGATGAAGTTCGCAAGCTGGCCGAACGGGCCGCTGCTGCCACCAAAGAAATTGGCAGCTTGATTAAGGGAATTCAAACTACGGTGGATGACGCGGTAACGGCCATGGAGCAAGGCGCGCATGAAGTTGAGCAGGGCGTGCAGCTCGCCAACCAGGCCGGCGAGGCCCTCGATGAGATTCTGAAAGCCGCTGGAGCCGTTAGCTACCAGGCCGAACAGGCCGCCAGCTCTGCCAGCCAGATGGTTGCTTCGGCCAATGAACTGGTGGCGTCGATGGATGCGGTCTCGGCTGTGGTTGAGGAAAACACCGCGGCGACGGAAGAAATGGCGGCTTCATCCGGTGAAGTAACCCAGGCGATCGAAAACATTGCTTCTGTCTCGGAGGAGAATTCGGCGGCGGTGGAAGAGGTTTCAGCTTCCGCGGAAGAAATGACCGCACAGGTGGAAGAAGTTACCGCTTCGGCCCAGCAGCTGGCAGAATTGGCCCAGCAGCTGCAAGAGGTTGTCTTTCAATTCAAGCTGCATGCGGAGAGCAAGGAAGATTCACTGGCTGCATGTGAAACGTATATTCGCGCCCATTTCAAATGGGTTGATCGGGCGCGCAAACTGATGAACGGTTTGGAAGTCATTCACACAGAAGAAGTTCCTGGGCACCACGACTGCGCATTGGGCAAGTGGTATTACGCCCGTGGAACAGCCATGTTTGGAACCATGCCAGAATTCAAGCAGATTGAATCGCCTCACCGCCAATTCCACGAGAAGCTGCGCCAGTTTGTGGAGGCGGTTGACCACGGCGCCAGCAAGGAATCGCTGAACGGGCGGCTCCAAGAATTGGAAACGATGTCGAAAACGGTGGCAGAGTCCATCAAACGGCTTGAGAGCTGCTAACCAGGCGCGGCATAGAGTTTATACAATCCAACAATGGGAAAGAGCTGACCAGTTATGAACGGGGGACAGCTCTTTCATTTATTTGGGGCGGGCTGGCCGCCAATCTGCGCTGATGGTGGGCGCGGGCACAGGGTATAATTCTCGTAATTATGAGACCCCTAACTTCCGTTGGAGAAAGTTTGAATGTATAAAGCGATTATCTGTTTTGATTTAGACGGTACTTTACTGGATGAACGCGAGCGAATCCGCAAACCGGATATGGAAATTCTGCAAAACAACCGCGATTACCTGTTCGTTCCCGCTACGGGCCGTTCGTATGAATCGGTGAAACGGCTTTTTCACCAGAACCAGCTTTTTGTTGGTCAAAAACTTCCGCTGCCGCTAATTACCATGAATGGGGCGGTGGCGTTTGCGCCGCAGGAAGAAATGGTGGTGGAATTCTTGTTTACCGCTGCTGAGAAGCAGCAAATCAGAAGCGTTATTGAAAAAAACCAGCATATCTCGTTCTTAATGCAGGGGCACGACAACAGCTATTTACTGTGGCCGAATGAATTTGGCCTGGGATGCCTGAATCGTTACGATCTGCACTACACGCTGGACCCCATGCCGGAGAGCTTTGAGTTCTTTAAGGTGATGTGTTTCTGCGGCGAACCGGATGTGCTGCATTCGTTTGTGAACTCCGTGAAAGAACTGCCAGTGGAAAAGGCGTATGGCACGCCGTTTATTTACGAATTCACTCCTCCGGGGGTCAATAAAGGCCGGGCGCTGACGGCTCTGGCTGAGTCCATGAACGTTTCGCATTTGCCTATTTTCGCGGCTGGTGATGGCGGAAACGATGTGGAGACCTTCCGGGTGGCGAAGCGCTCTTTCGCGCCCAAAGGCAGCCTGCCGTTTGTGCTGGATGCCGCGGATGAAGTGATCGAACCGGATGGCGTTGGTTTGCTTTCACAGATGATCGAGCGAAGTATGAATTAAGTCTCTCCTGATTGCAGGAAGGATAAGAATTATGCCCGATTATGACCTCTATCAATCTCCGTTCACCTGGCGGTATGCCAGCCCCGAAATGCGCGGCATTTGGAGCGAACATCACAAGCGGCTGCTCTGGCGGCGCATCTGGGTGGCGTTGGCGAAAACTCAGCAGGGGTTTGGCCTGGTGAGCGCCGAGCAGCTGGCCGATATCGAGGCGCACGTCTCGGACATCGATGTTCCCCGCGCTCTGGACATTGAAGCCGAAATTCACCATGATTTGATGGCGGAACTGAAAACCTTTGCGGAACAATGTCCCACGGGCGGTGGGATTTTGCACATGGGCGCGACCTCGATGGACATTGAAGATAACGCCGATGCGCTGCGTATGCGCGAAGCTCTGGATTGTGTTTTGGGACGCCTGAAAGAGCTGCTGCTGGCGTTTGCCGAAAAGATCGAGCAGACTGCCGACCTGCCGGTGATTGCCTTCACCCACATTCAGCCGGCCGAGCCCAGCACGCTGGGGTACCGCCTGGCTAGTTACGCGCAAGACCTGCTTGAAGACTGGCTGCGGCTATCCACACAGTACGCTCAACTGCGCGGCAAGGGATTCAAAGGCGCGGTGGGAACCGCGGCGGCATACGCCGACTTGATCGGGCTGGATGCGTTGGAAGCCTTTGAAGCGCGTCTCAGCCAGCTGCTGGACCTGCCGTTCTATCCGGTTGCCACGCAGACCTACCCGCGCAAGCAGGATTATGAAGTGATCAGCGCGCTGGCCGGGTTGGGCGGGTCGGTGTATAAGCTGGCGTTTGATTTACGGCTGCTGCAATCGCCGCCGATTGGGGAGCTGAGTGAGCCATTCGCAAAAAAGCAGGTAGGCTCATCGGCCATGCCGTTTAAGCGCAACCCGATTAACGCTGAGAAAATGGATTCCCTGGCGCGCGCGCTGGCGGTGATGCCGCAGGTGGCCTGGGGCAACGCCGCGCACTCTCTACTGGAGCGCACCCTGGATGACAGCGCTAACCGGCGCAGCATGCTGCCCGAAGCGTTCTTAATCACCGATGAACTGCTGCGCACCGCGCTGCGGGTGGTTAAGGGGCTGAATATCCGTGAGGAAAGCATCCAGAAGAATCTGGATGCGTACGCGCCCTTCGCGGCTACCGAGCGGCTGATGATGGCCGCGGTGAAAAAAGGCGCTGACCGGCAGGCGATGCATGAGCGCCTGCGCGAGCACGCTCTGGCGGCCTGGCAGGCCGTTCAGCAGGGGGCGGCCAACCCGCTGCTCGAGCGCATTAAGGAAGACGCACTCTTCCAGCAGATGCTGACGGACGCAGAAATGGAATCGCTGTTTGATGTCTCCGCGTATGTGGGCAGCGCGCCGCAGCGCGCCCGCGAGCTGGCACGGCGTATTCACAATCTGCTGGATTGAATTCCAACATTCACCACAAAGAAAGCCTCTTCCGGTGGCCATGCCTGGAGAGGCTTTTATCTTAAGAATCAATGGATTAAGCCAGCAAGGCCGCGCCGAGCAAAGTCTCCATCCCGTTGAGTTCAGAGAATTTCAACACAAACCGGCCTTTCGAGAGGGGATGCAGATATTCTTGCAGAGCGGGCTCAAGGAAGCGCAACAGCACATCTTGAGCGCGGGTAACGCCGCCGCCCAGAACGAGGGTGTCGGGGTCAAACAGGGAAACCACATTCGCGATGCCGATGGCCAGACCGGTAAAAGCGCGTTGCAAAATGGCTTCGGCTTGCGCGTCTCCCCGGCGGCAAGCCTCGATAACGGTTTTAGCGCTGATCTGGTCGAGGTCCCCGGCGCATAACTCGCGCAGCGGACTGTGGAGGGGAGCTTCTCGCAGAGCGGCTTTGCCATCGCGGGCCAGCGCCCATCCCGAGCAGAGACTTTCCACGCAGCCAAACCGCCCGCAGGCGCACCGTGGTCCGCCTGGCTGGACGATGATATGCCCGAACTCCCCCGCCAGGGCGCTGCCGCGAAAAAGCTGACCATTGAGGATCAACCCCGCACCGACGCCGGTACTGACCTGAATGTAAACCATGTTCTCCGCGCCTTTGCCCGCGCCAAAATGCCATTCCCCCAGGGCGGCCGCGTTGGCGTCGTTATCCATATAGGCAGGTATACCGAACACCTGGCTGATTTGATCGGTCAAGCGGATACCGTCCCAGTCGGCAACGTGGTGAGAGTGCAAAACGGTGGTGCGGTCTTTGCTTACCGGGCCGCCAAAGCTGACGCCCACCCGCAGGATTTGGCTTTCCAACCCCGATCGCTTGACTGCCTCTTGCCCGGCAGCCAGCATGGTTTGCAATGTGGCCTGAGCGCCTTGCTCGGCGGGGGTCGATTTGCGCACCAGGGCAGAAATTTCGCCAGTTTCGATGTTGACAACACCCGCGGCGAGCTTGGTGCCGCCAAAATCGAGAGCGAGAGCGTGTTTTTTGGATGTATGAGGAATCATGTCAACTCACAATCAATTGTGGAGATCAGGCCTGATGGCTGGTCTCGGTTTCTTCTGCCCAGGGGTTGCAGGCTGCCAGGGCGGCCTGGTACACCTGCAGGGTGGGAATCTGATGCTGGCGGGCCAACGCCGAGCAGGTTTCGTATTCGGGGGAGGCCTGAATGACCTTTCCCTGACTATATTTTAGCTTGACCGGCACGATGCCGTAGGGTGTTTTGAATTCTTTCACCTCAATTTTAGCGCGGTACTTGTGCTCAATGGGGCGGGTTTGCAAACCAATCGTGCTGGTCTCGCGCAGAATCATTTCGGCCAGGCGCTCCTCGTCTTGCGGGCGTGCGACCACCGCCAGGCGCGTGCCGGCGCGGTTCTTTTTCATCTGAATGGGAATGCGGTACACATCCAGCGCGCCTGCTTCCATCAGCCGGACGGTTACATCGGCCAAAATTTGCGGAGACATATCGTCGATGTTGGTTTCAATGAGAATATTGCCGGGTTTCGCGGGCGCTTGCCGTTCGCCAACCAGAATTTGCAGCGCGCCTTTCGCTGCTTGATCTTCCATGCCTGTGCCGATGGATTGGAGGCGAAACGCGGGACGCTCAAAAACAGCCAGATGAACCAAAAGAGCCGCCGCGCTGGGCGTAACCCAGCCAGTATCCTGATCCACGGGGGTAACCAGGCATTGGTTCTGGCGCAAGATTTCTTGTGATAGCGCAGCGGATTCATACCAGGCGGCTGCAGGATTGGCAGAAGCGCTGACCGGCAAGGGTAAAGCTCCGCAAAAGAGTTTCTCAATCCCCAGACTGCGCAGCCCGTGGGTGAACCCGATCACTTCCGCGAGGGTTTGGAACGGCAGGCTGTTCTGCTGGATAAATTGCGCGGTTGGTGTGTGATGCACCTGCGCGCCGGTTTCGACCAGTGTGGTCAGAATCTCCAAAACGGATGATTGGTCTGCTTGCTGGCTGACCTTCTCAATGACGGCGGCGAGTGGAATTTGGGGCGGTTCGGCGTGGCGCGGAAACCTGAACTGCAGAATTTTGCCCCGCAGGTTTCCATCGTGGCCAGGCTTTTTTTGTACTTGTAAAGGGATGGAAAAATGGTATTGGTCGATGGCTGTTTGGATTTCGGCCTGTTGCAGCTCTAAATCCAACAGAGCGGCTAGCAGCAGTGTGCTGTTTACCGGCGTGCCTGAAGTGATGTAAGCAATTTTTTCCATAAGAAAGCCTGGCCAGATGGATTCCTGTCTACCATTAAACTTTTTGACCGATAAACTCGTGATAGCGCTCCAAAATGCGGGCGCGGGTGGTGGTGCCGGTTACCCCAATTTGTTGGATGATGAGCGAAGCAGTGAGGTTGCCGATGAAAACGGCTTCTTCCAGGCTGGCGCCCGCGCATAAAGCCGCGCCGGTGCTGGCAGAAACGCTGTCGCCCGCGCCGACGATGTCGATGGGACCGCTGACCTGATAGGTGGGAATCTCGCTTAGCGATTCGGGGTCGCCCTGGTAGATTATCGCGCCGCGCTCACCGCGGGTGATGACAATGGGGCGGTGCGTTCTGCTATAAATGATGCGGCAGCACGCCTTGATTTGTTCGCTGGTAAGCGGCATATCCGCAGGATAATTCGCGGCTTTGACCGCTTCGGAAAGGTTGGTCTTGATGATCACATCCGTGTATAAGCCAGCAAAATCACGCGAATCGACCATAAAGAGCTTCTGCGGATGGGAGCGGGCCAGGGATTGGATCTCTTCCCGCACCCGGTCAGTGATGACGCCGCAGTTCCTTTCTTTCACCTGGTCAACCACCAGCACGCCATCTACCTGGGGGAGCAGCTCACGCAGTTTTGTAATGATCTGCTGTTCCACCTCTTCAGGCAGGGGCAGCCGGTTTTTAACGTCCATGCGGTTCAGCTCATGCTCGTGACCGTCGGGTTCGCGCATCATGGGCTTGTTATAGGTGGGCGTGAATCGATTCGGGCAGTGCAGCAGTGTTTCCGGGTTGATTTGAATCGCCGCCAGTTTTTTCCGCAGATCATATCCGTTGCCGTCGTCGCCGCATATGCCCAACGCAGTTACGTTGACTTCCAGTGAGCGCAGGTTGCCGGCAACCGTGCCGGCAGCCCCCGGATATTTCCGCATCTCAATCACCTGATAGGCTTCCAGATTGGTTTCCAGCGAGATTTCGCTCAAATTACGGTCCATGGTCAGGTAACAGTCCAGAAAATAGTCACCCAACACCAGCAAGTTAACGCTGGTAAACCGGTCTAATATTTGGGTCAGGCGGGCCTCATCCATCCATCCACTCATGGTCTATTTTTCCTCCAGTTTGCTGATCAGCTGGTGGTAAAGGCTGGGAACCGTAACACGGTGATCGCCCTGAATGTAAAAGCTCTCTCCGCCGTCTTGCACGGTGCGGACCAAAATGGTTTTATAGGGCCGGAAGTAATAAGCGGCATTGGTTTTGGGTGCTTCGTTGTGGTAGTTGGGGCCCAGGTCGATCAGGTCAAATACGGCAGTGGTGAAATGGCAAACCGACTTGCCTTCCTGTTTGGCGACATTGCGTGCCATCGAAAGGGCCTTCAAATACACTTCCGGCCCCATCACCGAGGTGCCAATATTCAGCAGCACACCACCTTCCAGGCGGCGAACCGATTCCGCAAAAATCAGAAAATCGCGGTAAGAGGTATCTCCAAGGGCGGCGCCGTTCAAATTGGGATGCTCATGGATAATGTCCTGCCCGATGCCCACATGCACCGTGATCGGCACCTGCAGTTTGTAAGCCGCGGCCAGGATGCTGTACTCTTTGTAAGGAAAGTTGCCTTCTTCGATCATCCGGCCGGCGGCTTCACCCAGGCCCAGCTGATCTCGCTGGCCGGCAACCATGGCATCGTTAATGTAGCCGGTTTCCGTCCAAAGCCCGAACTGGCCTTCAGAAATATAGCGCGGCACGCTTTCGGTGGTGGCGCCAATGAGGGCAAACTCAAAATCGTGGATCACCCCCGCGCCGTTGAGCGCGATGTGGGAAATCAGCCCGCGCTTCATCATGTCGATCAACAAGAGGGCATTGCCTTTGCGCAGGACGTGGGCGCCCATCATCACGATGATCGCCGAACCGGCCTCGCGGGCGCGTAGAATGCGGTCCGCGATGGTGGGCAGATCGGGGTTTTCAAAGGAAGGCGCAGGGTCTGTGGGCTGCATCATCACGTCCAGCGTCAGGTCGTGAATTCGTTCAGAAAGGGGTTTCAGCTTTAATCGGCTGCGGTCAAACTGTGGAAAAGGCATGGTCTATTCCTCCATAAATAAGTATCGAACGAGCTGCTCATGCTCACCGAAATCGGGGACAATGACATCCGCGCCGGCGGCAATTAACCGCGAACGCTTCCATTCGTCGATGCCTGCGCGGGTTGCTTCGTTGCTGGCCACACCCACACTGATCCCGCCCACCGATTTTGTATCTTCAATTTCTACATAGCCGTCACCAAAAGCAACCAGTTCGCTGCCGCCCAGATGGTTTTCCTGGATGATGCGATCAATGACCATTTTTTTGGAGAAGTTTTTGTAGTCATCCTGGGCTCCGTAAACCCCTTTGAAGTAGGGGGTAACACCCAAAAGCTCGGCTTCTTCCAGAACAAACACCTCATCGGTTCCAGAAGCCAGGTAACAGGCAACACCGCGCTCCCGCAGGCTTTTTAGAATTTCAAAACTGCCAGGAACAACCATATCCACGGGGTTTGCTTGCCCGGCTTTCAGTTGCTCCAGGCGGTGTTGAATGTGCTCCATCAGCAGCGCATGATACTGGTGTTTATAAACAAGCGGGTCTTTGGCCTGGCCGCCTCTTTTCTCAATTTCTTCGGCCAGTTGAATCATCTGGTAGACGGTTTGCTTGCCCGTAAGCCGGGTAACAAACTCTTTAACGAGCGCTTCAATCTGATCTCGCTCCTCATGGCGAGGTGTCTGCATTAAGATTTCAACCATCATGGGCTGCATGACAGCCTGCCAGCCTTCGCGAATCAGAGAGATGGTACCGTCAAAATCGAAAAGAGCATGGCGGATGTTTCCACGCTGGATGGCCGGTTGGATGATTTCAATTTGCGATCCGGGGAGTACGGGGTAAGTAGGAGTCATGAAAGAACCTCGAGTAGTAGGATTAAATAAATCGATATACTTATTATAGTATAGAAACACTTATTAACAACAAGTAAATATTATTAACATCTTGTATTTTATTGATTTGCATGCTAGATTAATAGAGTACCGTGTGCGATTTGATCGCGTGCGGGGATAGAAACAAAACGGGAAAGGAGGGTCTTCACCGTCAGAAAAGAGTAATCGAATCAACCTTTGAGAAAACGATATTGAAGCAGGTCAATGAACCAAGAATCATCTCTAAAACGAACAAGTTGTTATGCGTGAGGAAGGAGAAAGATGTCTAAGTCTAAGTTTTGGTATCTAACCATGGCCCTCGTACTGGCCGCCTCCATGCTGCTGGTGGCCTGCCAGCCTGCTGCGCCGGCAGCCCCTGCCGAACAGCCAGCCGCTGAGCAACCGGCCGCTGAGCAACCGGCCGCGGAACAACCGACGGCCGTCCCGGCTGCCACCGAACAGCCCGCTGAGGCGCCCGCTGCAGAAGCAAGTAAACTTGAGATCTTCTCATGGTGGACTGCTGGTGGTGAGGCCGAGGGTCTCAACGCGATGTTTGAGGTCTACAGCGCCAAGTATCCCGAAGTGGAAATCATCAATGCGACTGTTGCTGGCGGCGCTGGAACCAACGCGAAAGCCGTTTTGGCTACCCGCTTGCAGGGTGGAGATCCGCCTGATTCCTTCCAGGTGCATGCTGGTCTGGAAGTGGAAAAATATGAACCGACCACCTACCTGCAGCCGATCGACGACATGTTCGACCCGAGTGTTTTCCCGGCGGACCTGTTGAAGATGCTGGAATACGAAGGCCATTACTGGTCGATGCCCGTCAATATCCACCGCTCGAATGTGTTGTGGTACAACAAGACCGTGTTTGAAGAGAACGGTCTGGAAGTTCCCACCACCATCGATGAGTTCTTCGCGGCTTGCGACACCCTCAAAGCGGCTGGCATCATCCCCGTGACCATGGGCACCAAAGACGGTTGGGAAGCTGCGCACGTCTTCGAAGGCATGCTGGCGGCGACATTGGGCGCGGATGACTATCGCGGTATATGGACCGGCGAAGTTCCCTGGACGGACCCGCGCGTCACCGAAGCGTTGGAATACTTCCAGCGCATGATGACCTATGTGAACGAAGACCATGCGGCTCTGACCTGGGATGGCGCTGGCGAGTACATGTTGTCCAACCAGGCGGCCATGATGATCATGGGCGACTGGGCTGCCGGATGGTTCGCGAGCAAGGGTTACAGTGATTTCGGTTGGGCTGCTACCCCGGGCAGCGGTGGCATCTTTGTGGGTCTCTCCGACTCCTTTGCTTTGCCGCAGGGCGCTCCAAACGAAGCGGAAGCACGGCATTGGCTGGAGGTTTGCGGTTCTAAAGAAGGCCAGGAAGCGTTCAACCCCAAGAAGGGTTCGATCTGCGCCCGCACCGACTGCGATCCGGAAGCCTTCAAGGTTGTTCCTGAGACCTACGAATACCTGACTTCTGCCGCGGAAGATTGGGCGACTAACGCGATTGTGCCGAGTGTTGTGCATGGCGCGGCCTCGATCGAAAGCTGGGCGACTGATTTCAAAGACACCATCACCCTGTTCGTTTCCAGCGGTGACGTTGCTGGTACCCAGGCAGCTCTGCAAGGCCTTTGTGTCGATGCGGAAGTGTGTCAATAGCTAGAAATTGAACAAAAAGGCAGCTCCTTTATGGAGCTGCCTTCCCATTTATGGAGTATGTGAATGAGATACTCAAGAAAAGATCGCGCGACTTCCATCGCTCTGGTTTTACCCACCATTGTGGTGATGTTTATCTTCATTTACGGGTTTATTGGTTTTACTGGCTACGCTTCCTTCTCCAATTGGAAGAAATTGAAGCCGGATTTCACCTTCATTGGATTTGAAAACTACATAAAGCTGTTTGAAAATCAGCGCTTCATCATTGATATGCGCAACACATTCACGTTTACTGTGTTGTTCTTGATCGCGACCATTCTGCTGGGCTTTTTCCTGGCTTTTTTGCTTGAACAAAAAGTGAAGGGTGAGTCCATTTTCAGAAACATTTATCTGTTTCCGATGGCATTGTCTTACATTGTTACCGGCGTGGTATGGCGATGGCTGCTATCTCCGGGCACCGAAAGCACCGGCCCGTTAGGCGTGAACTTATTGTTTGATAACCTTGGATTGGGCTTTTTGAAGAACGGGTGGTATACCGACCCCAATATTGGCATCCGCGCGGTGGTCATCGCCGCGACCTGGCAGATGGCCGGTTATGTGATGGCACTCTACCTGGCGGGTATGCGCGGCATTCCGGATGAATTGAAAGAAGCCGCCCGGGTGGATGGCGCGAATGAGTTTGACGTTTACCGCTATATCATCATTCCGTTGCTGCGGCCGATTACCCTGAGCGCGGTGATCATTCTTGGGCATATGTCGCTAAAGATCTACGACCTGGTGGTTTCGATGACCGGCCCTGGAACCGGCTTCTCCACAGATGTGCCTGCCCTGTTCATGTTTGATACTACTTTCCGTGGCAACCGCTTCGCGCAAGGTTCCTCCATCGCAATGGTCTTGTTGATAATGGTTGCGGTGCTGGTCGTACCTTATCTGGTAAGCAGTTACCGGAAAGAGGTGGTTCGATGAACCAGAAAAAAAGTTCTTTTGTGTTCAACCGCCTGGCTATTTATCTCTTGTTGGTGGTCATGGCGGCATTTTTCCTCATGCCCATCTATATGCTGTTAATCACCGGCATAAAGTCTTATCAAGATGTTGGGCTGGCTTCGATGTGGAAGATGCCTACCTCATTCAGCCTCGAGTCTTTTGGCCGTGCTTGGGCGGGCAGCGTTTCGCAGGGTTTTCGCGGGTTGCAAGGGAATTTCTTAAACAGCATCTGGCTGACAGTGCCAGCCGCGCTTCTCTCTGCGTTTATTGGCTCCATCAATGGGTATATCTTCTCCAAATGGAAGTTCAAAGGGTCTGATGTTCTCTTTTCCATGCTGCTTTTTGGAATGTTCATCCCTTACCAAAGCGTGTTGATTCCGCTGGTGCGTGTTTTACAATGGCTCACTCAATTTACCGGGCCAATAATCGGGTTTATTAATAGCTGGAAAATCGCGGGAAGTCTCTCCTGGCTGCCAGGCTGGCTGGCTGGATTCATACCGGCTTATGGTACGATTGGCGGCCTGATCATGGTTCATGTGATCTACGGCGTTCCGATTGCCACCCTGATTTTCCGCAATTATTACACCGAGATTCCCACTGAGTTGGTGGAAGCGGGAATGGTAGATGGCGCCAGTCTGCTGGGTATCTACCGCCATATTTTGTTCCCCATTTCCATGCCGGGCTTTGTGGTGGTTCTGATCTGGCAGTTCACTTCGATCTGGAATGACTTCCTGTTTGGCGTGATTGTCACCTCCAACCCCAACGTACAGCCGGTTACCGTGGCTTTGAATAACCTGGCCGGTTCGTATATTGTAGAGTGGAATGTGCAAATGGCCGGTTCGTTAATTGCGGCTCTGCCGACGATGTTGATTTACGTCTTCTTGAGCCGTTACTTCATCCGCGGTTTGATGGCTGGGTCCCTAAAGGGATAATTCCGTTTGAAAAGATTGTATGAGCGCTGATTGGGAGAATTCAAATTGCCGTATCCAGCGATTGATTTAAGAAAAGTAAAGACATATCCCATCCGGGAGCGACAGAATCTGGTCAAGTTGAGTGATCTGATTTTGCCTGAGCATGCCTGTCCGCCCTTTTCCCACCCTGAGTTTGACCAGGTGGTTGAGCGAGTGCTGGAAGCGCGCCGGAATGGACGCCCGGTCATCTGGATGATGGGCGGGCATGTGATTAAATGCGGTTTGGGTCCGCTATTGATCGATTTAATGCGCCGCGGTGTGGTTACCCATGTCGCCGGGAATGGCTCTGTCTCCATCCATGATTTGGAGCTGGCCATGATTGGCGAAACCAGCGAGGACGTAGCCACCAGTATTGAAGACGGCACCTTTGGAATGGCGCAGGAGACCGGGGCGGCCATTCACCGCGCGCTGCGCCAGGGCGTCAAAGACGGCCTGGGCTACGGTGAAGCGGTGGGGCGCTATATAGACGAGCAGGCATTCCCTTACCGACAATACAGCGTGCAGTACCAGGCGTATAAACTGGGCATCCCAATGACCGTGCATGTTACAGTGGGGGCAGACATCATTCACCAGCACCCGGACTGCGATTTTGGCATTTTGGGGGCAGCGACCGGCCAGGACTTTAAGGTGTTCTGCGCTTCGGTGGCGAATCTGGAAAATGGCGTTTTGCTTAACTTCGGTTCAGCGGTCACCGGCCCAGAAGTCTTCTTAAAAGCCGTATCGATCACCCGCAACCTGGGGTACTCGGTTCAGGGGTTGACCACCGCGAACTTCGACCTGATGCCGCTGAGAGGCGACTACCATGCTTCGGTCCCCAAGGACAACCCGGAATATTATTACCGCCCACGGAAGAATGTGGTCAACCGGCCAACTTCTCTGAAAGGGCACGGTTTTCATATCCAGGGCGACCACAGCCAGACCGTTCCAAACCTGCATCACGCGGTTTGCCAGCGGCTTGAAACCCAACCCTTGCCCGAAGCAGTCAGCCAGTCTATTGCCGCGGGCGAGGTGGAAGCCGTGCTGGAGCCCGTCCGACGGCGTTCACTGCTGGCGGCAGACGCGGTGCGAGAGTTGCTGCAGCGCCGCCCGCATCTGCAAGAAGCCGTCCCCGGCTTGTGCAAAGCCTACCTGACCATCGCGGAAAGTTTTGAGCGGGGCGGAACGCTGTATTTGTGCGGCAACGGGGGCAGCATGTCAGACGCGATGCACATCTCCGGCGAGTTGTTGAAATCGTTTGGCCGCCCGCGCCCGCTTTCTGAACGGCTGAAACAACAATTAGCCAGCAATCCAGACGGCCAGTTTCTGGCTGAGAATCTGGAAGGCGGGCTGCCCGCGGTTGTGTTGGGCGCGAATCTGGTGTTGGGCAGCGCGGTGGACAATGACTTTTCTGCCCGCGGTCTGGGAGATGCGCAAGAGCTGATTGCTTTGGCCCGCCCCGGAGACGTGCTGTTGGGTATCAGCACCAGTGGGAAGGCCAGCAACGTCTACTATGCGGCGGTTGTGGCAAAAACGCGGGGAGCGGCCACCATTGTTTTAACCGGAACAAGGGAAAGCCGCCTTTCCGATTTTTGCGATATTGCCATTCACGCCCCCGCACAGCGAACCGATCTGGTGCAAGAAGAGCATATCGCTCTCTACCATTGCCTGTGTGATATGTTGGAAAGAGATTTCTTCGGGAACAACTTGGTATAATCTTATGCGCGAATCTGAGTTGGGGATTATTGAAGAGAAAAACCGATTTTCCCTTATTCCAGCTACCAGACGATAGAAAGAGCGAAAGCCAGTGCACCAAATCATCACTTCCTCCGGCATGCGATCCATTAACCAATCCGCGATTTTAGAGATCATTCGCAGTGAGTCTCCCACGTCGCGCACGTATATCTCCCAAAAATTGGGAATCAGTCTGCCCACAGTTATGCGCATTGTGGACGAATTAGTTGATCTGGGATTTGTGCGCAACACAGAAGAAACAGAATGGTCGGGAGGGCGGCGGCGGCCTTTGCTGGAATTCAACGCGCAAGGAAACGCAGTGATTGGCATAGACCTGGGCGGTGGAACCATGTTTGGGGCGATTGCCGATATCGGCGGCAATCTACTGGCGGAGTTGGATATCCCCTTTGCCACCATCCCGCAGGAAAAATATCTGGAGCGCATGTTTGAATTAATCGACACCTTGCTGCACCACCCGGCATTAGAAGGCCGCAAGGTGTTGGGGATCGGGGTCGGCGCTCCGGGCCCCACGCTGCACTCAACCGGCGTGGTGATTTACTCCGCATCTTTGAATTGGGAAAATTTCCCGCTGAAGCAGAAACTTAGCGAGCGATACGATCTGCCGATTATGGTTGAAAATGATATCAACCTGGCAGCGATGGGTGAGTTGTGGTTCGGCGCGGGAAAAGGGCGCAAGAATTTCTTCGTGCTGGCCTCTGGTGGCGGCATCGGCTCGGCAATGGTGATCGACGGCGCGGTGTACCGCGGGGCGCATGAGTTCGCGGGCGAGATTGCCAATATGCTGCCCGGCCGCGAGTTTTTATATAAGAAACGCGGCAAGCTGGGTTCTCTCGAAACGGTCATGTCGGGAATTGGCCTTTCCAACCAGGCCAGAGAAGTGTTGAAGGGGCAATTGCCGGAAGAATCTCTCAATGCTATCACGATTAAAGAGTTTTTCCGCGCAGTACGGCGCGAAGAAGAGTGGGCCATGCCCATTTATCAGAACGCGCTGGATTACCTGGCGCTGGCTGTTTCCAGCGTGATCTCGATTACAGACCCTGAAGTTGTCATTTTCGCGGGGGGCATTGCCGCCTTTGCGGATTTATTAATCGAACCGGTCAAAGAACGCTTGGGCGATCTACTGCCCATGGGCGTCAACCTGGTGCAGTCCCCATTGGGGCTGCGCGGCTGTGTGATGGGCGCAATCGCAAAGGTGATGTATCACACGGCTGGTTACTATGTAGTTCATAAAATTGAGTAGCCCGATAAAAGATCGCAGACAAAAACCCGAAAGTTCACTCTTCCGGGTTTTTTTATGTTGGAGAAAATTGAAGGAGAATTTCCTTCGCGATAACGGTATAATGCAGTAAGATCATTACAAGACCCTGTTCAGACAAATTAAAAACGCCAGTCAACAGGAGCGTCTCATCTTGGGGGAAGCAGTGATGGGCGGCTTTTTTGAGTTTGGCTTGCAGAAGAAACGATCAGCGATCCTTTGACGAAAAAGGAGTTATCAATGCCAAAAGCTATCCTTTCGGTTTACGACAAGTCTGGGGTGGAAGCGTTCGCGCGCACCCTGGCCGCATCTGGATGGGAACTGCTGGCCTCAGGCGGAACAGCCCGGCTGCTTAAACAGGCCGGTCTGGCAGTTCAAGAAGTGTCGGATTACACCGGTTCGCCAGAAATTTTGGGCGGGCGGGTGAAAACACTCCATCCCGCCATTCATGGTGGAATTCTGGCGCGCGACCTTCCTGAGGACCAGGCACAGCTGGACGCTCTGGGGTGGGGCAATATTGATTTGGTGGTGGTGAATCTGTATCCCTTTCAGGCGACCATTGCGCGGCCGGGCGTTACCCTGGCGGAAGCAATTGAGAATATCGACATTGGCGGGGTAGCGCTGATCCGCGCCGCGGCGAAAAATCATGAGCGCGTGATGCTGGTTTGCGATCCAAAAGATTACCCGGCTGTACTAGAAGAACTGAAGAGTGGAAATGCCGGCGAACAGTTTCGCCGTCAATTGGCGGTGAAAGGTTTTTGCTTGACGGCTGCCTACGATCAGGCCATCGCCGCCTACCTGAGCGGAGAACCCGTAGAGAGCTTAACCCTTTACCCGCTGCAAACCCTGCGCTACGGTGAAAATCCGCACCAGCACGCCGCGGTGTATGGGTTTGAAGCGGGTCAGGGCCCGCTGGGTGGTGAGGTTTTGCAGGGCAAAGAGCTTTCGTATAATAACCTGCTGGACCTGGACGCGGCCTGGCGGGCGGCGGTCAGTTATACCCGGCCAAGCGTGTGCATTGTGAAGCATCTGTCTCCCTGCGGAATTGCCAGCGCCGAACACTTGGTGGATGCCTACCTGGCCGCTCTGGAGAGTGACCCGGTTTCGGCTTTTGGCGGGGTGGTGGCCTGCAACCGCGAGGTGGATGAGGAAACTGCTGAGCAGATCAGCCAGATTTTTGTGGAGTGCGTCATTGCGCCCAGTTTTTCGGGCGGCGCGCGGGAAATTTTTGAAAAGAAGAAAAACCTGCGCTTGCTGAAAATGCCTGACCTGCGTATTGAACCGGATTATGAACTGCGCTCGATCACGCGCGGGATTCTCAAGCAATCGGTGGACTTTGGCGACCCGGCGGAGACGGAGTGGAAAGTGGCGACCAAGCGCGAGCCAGGCCAGGAGGAATGGCAATCGCTGCGTTTTGCCTGGAAAGCCTGCCAGCATGTGAAGTCGAACGCGATTGTGTTTTGCCAGGGCGAAGCCACGGTGGGCATTGGCGGCGGACAGCCAAACCGGGTGGATTGCGTGCGCATCGCCGCGCAGCGCGCGGGAGACAAGGCACGCGGGGCCGTCATGGCCTCAGATGCCTTCTTCCCCTTCGCTGATTCGATTGAAGAAGCCAGCCGGGCGGGTATTACCGCGATCATCCAGCCAGGCGGGTCGATTCGCGATTTAGAGTCGATTGAAGCAGCCGACCGGCTGGGTATTGCGATGGTTTTCACCGGCGTACGGCATTTCAGACATTAATCCTTTGAATGATGGTTTGGAGAAATTGAATTGATGAATGAAGAACTTTTTGAAGGGGCAGACGCGCTGACGTTTGACGACGTGTTGATCCAGCCGGGCTACAGCGAAATTTTGCCCAGCGAAACGGATGTTTCTGCTCTATTGGTGCCGACTATCCGCCTGAATATTCCGCTGCTCTCCGCGGCGATGGATACCGTCACCGAGGCGCGCTTGGCGATTGCCTTGGCGCGCGAAGGCGGAATAGGCATCATTCACCGTAATTTGTCGCCAGACGCGCAGGCCAAAGAGGTGGAAACCGTAAAACGCTCGGAGTCAGGGATGATCAGTGACCCAATCACGCTCTCTCCCACGGCCAGTCTGCAGGACGCCGAAGATATTATGGCGCGCTTTCATATCAGCGGCATACCGATTGTCGATCCCGAATCGCGTAAATTGGTGGGAATCCTGACGAACCGCGACATCCGTTTTGCCGAACCCGAAGATTACTATAAACCGGTCAGTGAGTTTATGACCAGCGGGCGGCTGGTTACCGCTCCGATTGGCACTACGCTGGAGCAGGCGAAAGCAATTCTACAGAAACATCGCATCGAAAAATTGCCTCTGGTGGATGAAGGTGGCCGCCTGGCAGGCTTGATCACCGTCAAGGATATTCAGAAGAAGCTGAAATATCCCAACGCGGCCACCGACGCGCGCGGGCGATTGATGGTCGGCGCGGCGGTTGGCGTGGGAGCGGATGTTGAAGAACGGATATCCTTGATGGTAGCCAAAGGCCTGGATGTGGTGGTGATCGATACCGCCCACGGCCATTCGGCGGGCGTGGTCAAGTCCATCCAGCGCATCCACGCCATGCTGCCCGATTTGCCCATTATCGCCGGCAATGTGGTAACCGAAGAAGGCGCGATCGCGTTGATGGATGCCGGCGCCAGCGCGATTAAAGTGGGGGTGGGGGCAGGCTCCATCTGCACCACACGGGTGATTTCTGGGGCGGGCATGCCCCAGTTGACAGCCGTTTATCGTGTCGCTAAGGCGGCGCGCCCGCGCGGCATTCCCGTGATTGCCGACGGTGGGGTGAAATACAGCGGTGATATTGTTAAAGCCCTTGTCGCGGGCGCGGACACGGTGATGCTGGGCAGCCTGCTGGCGGGGTTGGAAGAAGCGCCGGGTGAATCGGTGCTGTATGAAGGCCGTAAGTATAAAACCTACCGCGGCATGGGCAGCATGGGTGCCATGCAGGGCTATGGCCGAGACCGCTACGGCAGCGGGCAGGGCGGCGCGAAAAAACTGGTGCCCGAAGGGGTAGAAGGCATGGTGGCGTTCAAAGGCGCATTGTCCGATTTTGTTTACCAGCTGGTAGGCGGTCTGCGCTCGGGGATGGGCTACGCGGGAGCAAAAAACCTGGAAGAGCTGCGCACTAAAACCCGCCTGCTGCGTATCACCGGCGCGGGGCTGATCGAAAGTCACCCGCACGATGTAACCATCACGCGTGAGGCGCCCAATTATCAGCGCGGCGATTGATGAACGCTGGCAGCACCAGTTGGATCGAAGCGTAAACTTGCAAAAAATGGTTGGCTAGATTTCAATTCTCATTGTTTATGGATTAACAACGTCCAGAAATGGGCGTTGTTTTTTGTGTTGGGTCCAACGCTATGGATCACAAATCGTCTCAGCTAACAGAAAGAATAAAGCGTAAATTCTAAAAAAAACCTATTGACAAAACCTTTGGATCATATATAAAATGGTTATAACAACATAACAATATATTGATAGATAGAATTTAATCCTGAACCCTGCGGAGTGATGATGGAATTAAATACGCTGGATAAGGGCAGCCATACCCCGTTATATCTGCAGCTGGCGCGGCAGTTAATCCGCCAAATTCAGTCAGGCGTGCTGAAGCCGGGCGACAAAATCCCTTCTGAGAGGGAATTGTCCGAAAGCCTCAATGTGAGCCGCATCACGTCTCGCCAGGCGATTGAGTCCTTGCTGAAAAGCGGATTGATATACCGCGAACAAGGGCGGGGAACGTTTGTCGCTGAATCAAAAATGCACGGTATCCAGGGTTTTAGCTCCTTCACGGAGGATATCCGCTCGCGTGGATATCAACCGGGTTCGAAGGTGATCAAGCAAGAATTGGTGCCGGTGGACGAAAAGTGCCGCCAAAAATTGAAGATGGGCCCGGATGAGTTGGTTTTACATCTGGTGCGATTGCGTCTTGCGGATGGGGAACCGATCGCGATTCAATATACGCACTTGCCTTCCCGTATCTGCCCGGGCTTGGAAAATGAAGACCTTGAGAACCGCTCTCTCTTCAGCGTTTTACGCGACCGGTATTTCATCCATCCGGCCTGGACGGAAGCGGAAGTTCGCGCCAGCAACCCGACACCCGAAGAGGCGGATCTGTTGGGAATTGGCCTGGATGAACCCGTTTTGGTTGTGGATGGTGTTACCTTCACAGAGTCGTTTGATATGGTCGAAGTGGTGCGAACCGTTTATAACGGCAAGTCCATTTCCCTGTACATGGGCCGGCAGCGGCTCGGCCTGCTGGTTTGATCCATTTTTAAGCGACAATGAAACCTACTTCTCAAACTTTCCTTGTTGGTGTGGATATCGGCGGGACGAAAACAGCCGTTGGATTGGTGGATTCCTCAGGCTATCTTCATTTTCAGAAGCAGGCGCCAACCTGTCAGGACGGCCCACAGCATGGCTTTGCCCAAATCATACGATTAATTGAAGAGGTCCTGTTCGAAACCAGAATTGGCATTGATCAGGTGCAGGGAATTGGGATCGGCATCCCGGCAGTTCTGGAGCCAGAGACCGATTTTGTGATTTGGGGTCCGAATTTAGCGGGTTGGCGCAACGTCGATCTCAGAGGCGCGCTCATTGATCACTTCAAAGTCCCTGTTTGCGTTGAGTACGATGGACATACGGCTGTCTTGGGAGAATGGTGGATTGGTGCTGGCAAAGCGTATCAGTCGATGGTCAGCATCATCATTGGGACTGGTTTGGGCGGCGGAATGGTGTTGGATGGAAAGTTATACCGCGGGATGAACCGCCTGGCAGGCGCAGCCGGCTGGTTTGGCTTGACGCTGAATGCCGGCATGCAGAGCCAGCGAGAAAGCTCGATTGGTTTCTGGGAGGCAAGAATTGCCGGCCCTGCGATTTCTATGCGCGCGCAACAATTTGCCGCAGAACACCCCAATTCGATGATGGCGAGTGTCTCGCCCCCGGATCGTTTGACAGCCCAGCAGGTATTTGAGATTGCAGGAAAAGGAGATCCGGCGGCTCAACAGTTTTGCGAACAAATTGCCGATGAAATTGGAATTGGCATTGCGAACGTTGTCAGTTTAGTCGATCCGCAAGTTGTGATTCTGGGTGGTGGCGTTGGCAGTAATTGTGGTGTGTTGCTGCCGCGCATTCGTCAAGTGGTTCAGAGTTGGGCTCAACCGATCGCCGGGAAATCTGTGCAACTGGTTCTCTCAACTTTAGGCGCGAAAGCGGGTTTAGTGGGGGCTGCCTATAGCGTCTTATTAAGAAACGGAGCAGAAGGGTAATGAAAGGAGGATCACAAGTATTTTACTCGCAGGCTGAAGGTTCTTGAGAAAACTCGAATTGGATTGAGAAAAGGTTTGATAGAGGAGATAAAAACTTATGAAGCGCTCGATTTATTTCGTCTCAACTATTGTAATCGTACTTGCGATGTTGTTGGCAGGTTGCCAGCAGCCTCCGGCTGCGGAACCGGCTGCCGAAGCAGCAGCCCCAACAACGGCTGCAGAAGCTGCTCCCGCTGAGGCAACCGCCCCCGCTGAACCGGCTGCTCCCGCTGAAACGCCTGTTACCATCCGCGCGTTGATCCGCCCGGATGAAGGTGAAAACGTTGCCACCTACGCAGCAAAATTCGAGGAAATGACGGGCAATAAAGTGGTTGTGGATTTTGCCAGTTGGGCGGAGATCCATGATAAAACCATCACCACCCTTGCGACGGGCGGCGGCGGATATGACATCATCTTCATCCCCTCAGCCAATGTGGTGGAATTCTCGTCGGGCGGTTGGTTTGAGCCGATCAATGATCTGATTACCGATGCTAATCGCGGTGAATGGCTCGAATCGGTAGTGGATATGTACACCATTGACGGCGACCTGATCGCGATGCCCTGGTACGCTGGCGGTGCCCATATGGCTTACAACGCGGCCGTGCTGGAAGCTGCGGGTGTCGACCCGGCTTCGATTGTTACCTGGGATGACTTCATGGCTGCTTGCCGAAAGATCAAAGAAACCGGCGCGGCGGAATTCTGCTTCTCACCCAGCGCAAAATATCCGGGCAATTTCTACTACAACTGGGGCACGATGGTGCTCTCCAACGGCAGCGAGTTCTTTGATGAGGAAGGCGCCCCGATCTTTGCTGACAATGACGCGGCTGTGAAAAGCTTACAGATGATCAAAACCGGTATTGATGAAGGCCTGTTTGATCCTGCTGGAATTGCTTTGGATGACTACGAAACCTTGATTGCGTTTGGCACCGGCAAAATCGCCTTCATGTTGAATTCGACCTGGTCGGTGACACAAGCCGCTTACAATGCCGATCTTTCCACTGTCATGGATGATGCCAATCTGATGCTGATCCCTGGCAACGGTGATGTGCGCAGCGCTGGATATCTGTATGCGGGTGGCCTTGGTCTGCTAAAAACCTCTGAAAATAAAGAGGTTGCCAAAGAATTCCTGGTATTTTTGACCAGTGAAGAAGCGCAGAAGCACCACGCGATTAATGGCGCGAACCTTCCCACCCGTCTTTCGCTGTATGAAGATGCCGATATTGCGGCAGCGTGGCGCGGTTTTGATGTGCTGGCGCAGCAATTGACCTACGGCGAATTTCCGCCACAGTTTGGCTGGTTCGAGGAATGGCGGCGCTCGGCTGCTACCGCGGTGCAAGATGTGATGGCAAATCGCAAATCGCCTGAAGATGCCATTAGCTGGCTTGTCGCGGAGACGAACCGCATCCGCGAACAATAGTACTTGATGCTGTACGCCTGTATGGAGGCTTTAGCCTCCATACAGGCTAACCCTTACCAGCAACCCGCTTTCAGGAGTTGTGTTAATGGCACTACTTAAACATATCAGCAGGCGGCAACGCGAGGAACGCCTCCTTGTGATCTTTCTGGTCGCTCCCGCTGCTCTCATCATGGCTGGGGTCACGGTGTATCCATTAGTGCGTTCCTTATGGATTAGCCTGCTTAAATGGGATCTGACCAAACCGCAGTTGGGCCATCCATTTATCGGATTTGAGAATTATTTGCATGTGCTTAAAGATCCGATTTTTTGGCAATGTGCACGGGTGACCGCACTATTTGTGGTTGGCGCGGTTACACTCGAAATTGTGTTGGGTCTGCTCCTGGCTCTGCTATTAAATAAGGATTTTGTGGGGAAAAATTTTGTGCGCATGCTGGCGCTGTTGCCCTGGGCCATTCCGCCGGTCGTGAATGGCATTATGTGGAAGTGGATTTTGAATCCCAGCTACGGCGCTTTGAATGGTATGTTGTACTCATTGAAAATTATTGATCAGTACGTGGTCTGGTTGGGAAGCCCAACTCTGGCATTGTTGATGGTCATCCTGGCGGATGTTTGGAAAGAAACACCATTCATTATGCTGCTTTTCCTGGCTGCTTTGCAGACCATTCCCCAGGACCTTTATGAGGCGGCCGAAGTGGATGGCGCGAACGCTTTGCAAAAATTGTTTCAAATAACGATCCCAATGATCAGGCCGACCTTGTTTGTAGCGTTATCCTTACGAACCATTTGGGCTTTGAAGAGTTTTGATTTGATTTACACCCTGACGGCAGGCGGTCCCTCCAATGGAACGAATGTCATCGGTTTCTACACATACATGAAATCCTTTGTTTCGCTGGACCTGGGTAGAGGCGCCGCGGCAGCCTATATTATGACCATTGTCGTTATGCTGGTTGTGGTTCTTTACCAACGGGCACTCACACGGGAGAAATGATCAATATGGCCATATCAGGAGATTTCTTCAAACAAATTGGATCAGCTTCTCCCCGCGATTTCAGAGGTCGGAGTGGTTCCCACCGAAAACAACTTGAGAGAGTGATCACGTACTTTTTTGTCTTCATGTTGGTTTTCGCGGTTGTGACTCCATTTATCTGGATGGTGATCTCTTCCATTTCACCTCAGGTGGAGCTTTCCGCTAAACCTCCGCATTGGATTCCAAACAATCCAACGCTGGCGCGCTACCGGTCGCTGATCTTCGGCAGCCAAAGCGGCGCCGCCATTCCGGCTGCCACCGAGAAGTTTCTGCGTGGAATGCTGAGCAGTTTAATTGTCAGCATATCCACTACTGCGGTGTGTGTTGTGGCTGGGACAATGGCAGCTTACGCCCTGGCGCGCTTGCCGATCCCGGGAAAGCCGCGTGTTCTGGTCGGAATCCTCAGCGCGCAGATGGTTCCCGTGATCGTCATTATCATTCCGCTATACCTTCTGCTAAGAAGCCTGGCCGATACCTGGACCGGACTGATTGTGTTGTATGCCGGCTTCATGCTTCCAACGGTGATCTGGATCATGCACAGCTACTTTTTGTCGATTCCAGAAAGCCTGGAAGAAGCGGCCATGATCGACGGTTGTTCGCGATTGAGCGCGTTGATGCGCGTAATTTTGCCCCTCTCGGGTCCGGGGCTGGTGGCCGTGTCTGCGTTCACCTTCTTGTCTTCCTGGAACGAGTTTTTTATGGCATTGATTTTTACCGGCGCGCGCACCAAAACGATCACGGTGGTGGTAACCGAATTTAGCTCGCAATTTGGCGTCGATTTTGGCCTGATGGCGACCGGCGGCGTGATTGGCAGCCTGCCCCCATTGATTCTGGCCTTTTTGTTGCAGCGTTATATTGTCGCCGGGCTGACGGCTGGCGCGCTCAAAGGAGAATAAGGGTTGTTCTGTCCCATCTGGAATGGGTGAGTACCCCCAAAACTGAATGATGTTGAATATGGGACTGGTTTTCGGTGTCGAATCTGACACCATGAATGGTCTAAAACAAATTATTGATCAATAGAAAAGAGGAAAAATGTCTGCAGAATCGTACCTTCAGAAAATTCAAAAACTCATCAGCGATCTTGATCAAACCAGCATGATTGAAATCAAGAAAGCGGCCCGCGCGATGGCCAACTCAATCAAGGCCGGGCGTGTTGTGTACTATTACGGCTCTGGCCACTCTGCCCTGCCTTGCCTGGATGTTTTTCCGCGCTATGGCACTTTTGTTGGTATTCAACCCATCCATGACCCGCGCCTGACCTGGAACAACGTTTTAGGCCCAGGCGGGACGCCGGAACTCTTATGGCTGGAACGCGTTGAAGGGTATGTCAAGAATGTTTTCCGCTCTTATGAGATTACCCCGGAAGACACGTTGATCGTTTTCTCACATGGCGGCTTGAACGCGGCTGGGATTGAAGCGGCGATGATCGGAAAAGAATGCGGTGCCACGGTGGTCGCGGTCACTTCCATGCAGAATTACCGCAAGAATCCGGCTAAGCATTCATCGGGTCAGAAACTGGCAGATGTGGCTCATATTGCCATTGATAACGGCGCTCCTCCTGAAGACGCCATCATTTATGTGAATGGCTGGGAAGAGCCGGTAGCGGCTGCCTCGACGGTGATGGCAATTACCATCTCGATGGCTTTGATTGCGGAGACCGCGAAAATCTTATCGGATGAGGGGATTTATCGCCCAACCTTCGCTTCTCCGAATGTGGTGACCGACCCGGATCATGACCTGAAGGTGTATGACGAATACAAGAAATTCCATAAGACCATAAGTGGTTATTAGGAAAAGCGAACAGCCAGCCAGCATCAGAAATACCCTTCTGGTGCTGGCTGCAAAGGAATCAACATGGCCGGACTCAAGTATTTTGACGAGATCATGCCCATTCTGCAAAAGGCAATGAAAACTCAGGCGGAGAATGTGCGCAGGCTGGGCGAATGGATGGCGGATGCGATCGCCAACGACCATCTGATTTATGTGTTTGGCGCCGGGCATGCCGGAATTATTTCGGAAGAGATGTGTTACCGGGCCGGGGGTTTGGTGCCTGTCAACGCCATTCTAGCGCCAGGGTTAACCTTAAACACCCGGCCTCTGACTCTGGAGACCCAATTGGAACGGCTGCCCGGCCTGGCCAAGCTGGTTTTTGAATCGGCCGGGGTTAAAGCAGGCGATGTGCTGATCGTGCATTCCAATTCCGGGCGAAATACGGTGGCGATTGAGATGGCTGAAATTGCCCGGGACAACGGTGTGCGGGTTGTGGCGCTCACCAGTATTGCGCATAGCCAAAGCGTTGAATCTCGCCACCTCAAAGGGTATCGTTTAATGGATGTTGCTGACCTGGTGATTGACAACTGCGGCATCCCCGGAGACGCGGTGGTGAAGCTGGATCAGTTTGATCAACGCTGTGGAGCCACTTCTACAGTGGTGGGCGCGACGCTGATGAACGCGGCCATTTGTGAGGCTGTTGAGCTCCTGCTGCAGCGCGGCATCGTTCCGCCGGTAACAAAGAGCGCTAATCTCGACAACAGTGATGAGCACAACCAAAAGATTTGGGACCATTATGCGGGAAGGCTGATTTACCTGTAGGGACGAGCGGCATGAGTGGACGACCAAACTGGCGGGTGAGCTTTTTTCAACGAGATGACCATGCAAGCACCTAACCTTGTTTTCAAGAATATCCATGTCTATGAAGACGGCCAGGAATTATCACATTGTGGACTGGCCATTGAAGGTAATTCCATCGCTTACGCGGGGGAAATGGGCGGTATGTCGATCAGCGAAGGCGCTGTTCAGGTTGATGCGGCAGGGTGGTGGGCTGCGCCAGGGCTGGTTGACCTGCAGTTGAACGGCGGATATGGGTATTATTTTTCAAATGACCCGGCGCGGGTGAGGGATGTGGCCATCCGATTGCCGGAAATGGGAGTAACCGCTTTCCTCCCTACGCTCATCTCTGAACCAATTGATTCTTACCCGAAAAAAATCCGTATCCTGCAATCCGCGCGAGAAGGGGATGGTGCCCGAGTGTTGGGTGTGCATCTGGAAGGGCCTTTTTTAAGCCGAGAAAAACCGGGAGCGCACCCGCCTTCATTATTGATCGATCCTGTTCCAGAGGCATTGGCGCGCCTGCAGCCTCTGGACGCAGTGAAAATGGTAACGCTGGCCCCTGAGCTGCCGCACGGAATGCAGGCGATCCAATGGTTTGTGGAGCGTGGGGTGGTGGTTTCGATTGGACACAGCCAGTGCGATCTACCGCAGCTTGCCCAGGCAGCCAGGCTGGGCGCGAGCTGCGCAACGCACTTATTTAACGCCATGCCGCCGCTGAATCACCGCGAGCCGGGTATGGTGGCGGCAATGTTAACCGGTGAGGAGTATCGGCTGGGATTGATTGTGGATGGAATCCATGTGCACCCGGAGATGGTCAAACTGGTTTGGAAATGCCGCGGCGCCAGGGGAATAATGCTGGTCAGCGATGCCATGGGCGCGTTGGGCATGCCTCCAGGCATGTATCAGATTGGCGAGCAGGACGTTGTAGTTGATGAAAATAGCGCGCGCTTGCGCGACGGAAAGCTTGCGGGCAGTATTTTACGCATGGATGACGCCGTTCGCAACATGGTTGAATTCAGCGGCTGCACGCGCGCTGAAGCGGTGCGTATGGCTTCAACAACGCCAATGGAAGCTCTGGGTTTGGATGATCGCTACGGGCATGTGAAAACAGGATATCAGGCAGATCTGGTGTTTTTTGATGAAGCGCTGCGCGTTCAACTGGTGATGATTGATGGAAAAACGGCGTTTGCAACACCCGGCGCTCAGGCAAGATTGGCTGATTGATCCCTCGCGTAGACCATAATCTGCCATCGCGGTTCTGTTTTTGGAAATCTCTCATTGGTCGATTGTATCGATATTGAATTAAATAGGGTGATGAATGAATATCATCGTCTGTATCAAGCAGGTTCCCAGCACTTCAGAAGTGAATATTGATGAAAAGACTGGCTCTTTGATTCGCAGTGGGATAGATGCCAAAATGAATCCCTACGATCTTTTTGCCATTGAGACCGCGCTGCAGATCAAACAGTCGCGCGAGGCTAAAATTATTGCCCTGACGATGGGCCCGCCGCAAGCCGAGGAGATCATACGCGAAGCCTTTATGATGGGCGCGGATGAGGGATATGTTCTATCAGACCGGCGATTGGCAGGCGCGGATGTGCTTGCAACCGCCTACGCGCTTTCCCAATGTGTTCTCAAAATTGGACTGCCAGATCTGATCATCTGCGGAAAACAAACCACCGATGGCGATACCGCGCAGGTGGGCCCAGAAATTGCCGAATTTCTGGATATTCCACACATCACCAATGTTTTCCGCATTGAAGACCTGAATGAACAAACCATGACTGTCTCAGCGGACCTGCCCGGCACGGTGGAGACCGCTGCGGTGAGCTTGCCCGCGCTGATCTCCGTGGAAAAAGATATCTACCAGCCGCGCTTGCCATCATACCGGTTGAAGAGATCAACCGGCCAGAAAAAAGTTGTGTTTTATCGTCTTGATGATCTGCCCGATTCAGATGAGCGGCATTATGGCCTGGCCGGGTCTCCGACCAGAGTTGTGCGCGTATTCCCGCCCGAAAAAGATCAGGCTAATGAATTTTGGGAAGGCAGCCCAGATGAACTGGCGAAAAAGTTAGCCCAATCGTTGATCGATTGGAAGTTCGTTGAGGAGGCGTGATTGGCAAAAATTATCATTCATCAAGAACAGGCGCGGGATTTACAAAGCCTCACTCATTTATGCCCGTTTGGCGCGATTGTCATTGAAAACGATTGCCTGGAAATTACCGCGGGCTGCAAGATGTGCAAGCTGTGCGTGAAGAATGGCCCACAAGGGGTCTTTGAGTTTGTGGCTGAAGATCAGGCTCAGATCGATAAAAGTCAATGGCGCGGCATCGCGGTTTACGTTGAGCATCAAGAGGGAAATATTCACCCGGTAACGTTGGAATTGATTGGCAAGGCGCGCGAATTGGCAGGCAAGATTGATCAACCAGTGTACGCCTTGTTTGCCGGCGCGGCGATACGCGAGAATGCGGAAAGCTTACGAGATTACGGCGTTGACGAAATCTTTGTGTATGATCATCCGGCTTTGAAATTTTTCCGTATTGAACCTTACGCGGCCGTCTTTGAGGATTTCGTTCAGCAGGTGAAACCCTCTGCCATTCTGGTGGGCGGCACCCCTGTTGGCCGTTCTCTGGCGCCGAGAGTAGCCGCGCGCTTTCGGACGGGTCTCACCGCGGATTGCACCAAGCTGGATATGCAGCCCAACACAGACCTCGACCAGATCCGGCCTGCCTTTGGCGGCAATATTATGGCGCATATCCGCACACAGAACAGCCGCCCGCAATTCGCGACAGTGCGGTACAAGATTTTTGCTGCGCCGGGCCGTCTTGAACACCCTGTTGGCAAGGTTACATTAATGCCGGTGGATGACGAACAATTGCGCTCAAAGATCACTGTTCTGGAAATCAAGCCCAAACCGGCTGTCCAGCATCTGGAAGATGCTGAGGTAATTGTGGTGGCGGGCCGCGGTTTGAAGAGAGAGCAGGATATGGAAATGATTAACACCCTGGCAGAACGGCTGGGCGGCCAGGTTGCCGGAACAAGACCGATCATCGAAGCCGGCTGGGTCGATCCGCGCCGGCAGATTGGGTTGAGCGGACGCACCGTAAAGCCAAAATTATTGATTACCTGCGGAGTATCGGGGTCGGTGCAATTCACTGCTGGCATGCGGGGCGCTGAAAGAATCATCGCGATCAACCGCGATCCGCACGCGCCGATCTTTAATTGCGCTCATTATGGCCTTGTTGGAGATGTGTACGAAATCATCCCACGGCTGCTCAGCGAGCTACCCGCTCTTCAGAATGGAATTGCGCAAAGGGAGGTGGCTTAATGGTCTACAAGAAAATTGATTCAGCGGACGTTGCGGTTCTTCAGCAAATCTGCGGTGGTGAATATGTGAAGGCGGGCGATGCAATTAATGAAGACTTCAGCCACGATGAACTATCGGGTATTCACGTGTTTCCCGAGGTGCTGGTGGAACCCGCGAACACGGAGCAGGTCTCTGCCATTATGCGATACGCCCACCAACAGAACATCCCGGTAACACCGCGCGGACAAGGCACCGGCCTTGTGGGCGGGTCCGTGGCAGTGAACGGCGGGATCATGCTCAGCCTGTGCCGCATGAACCGGATTGTGGAGCTTGATCCATCCACCATGACCCTGACGGTAGAACCGGGTGTGCTGCTGATGGATATTTACAAATATGTTGAACCATTGGGGCTTTTCTACCCGGCAGACCCTGGTGAAAAGAGCGCGACCATTGGCGGCAATATTAACACCAACGCGGGAGGGATGCGCGCGGTGAAATATGGCGTAACCCGCGATTATGTGCGCGGCCTTGAAGTCGTTCTGGCGGATGGGTCGATTCTGATGTTAAATGGCAAAAACGCCAAGAACAGTTCAGGCTACAGTTTGAAAGATCTAGTAATCGGTTCTGAGGGCACCCTGGCGATTGTAACCAAAGCCATCTTGAAATTGATTCCCTTGCCCACACGAGTGGTCTCTTTGCTGGTCCCGTTTCCAGACCTTTCCACGGCTATTCGCGCTGTGCCCGAAGTGGCACGCTTGAAAGCCATGCCCACTTCCATTGAATTTATGGAAAAGCAGGTAATCATTGCTGCCGAGGAGTATTTAGGGAAGAAGTTCCCCGATAAATCAGCGGATGCCTTTTTGCTGCTGACCTTTGACGGCAATCAGAAAGAAGCGATTGAGGCCGCTTATACCGAAGCTGCCGAGACCTGCCTGGCAGCAGGCGCGATTGACGCGTTTATTGCCGACACCCTGGAGCGGCGCGACGCGATTTGGACGGCGCGCGGCGCTTTTCTGGAGGCGATCAAGGCGTCTACGACCGAAATGGATGAATGTGATGTGGTGGTGCCGAGAGACCGCATTGCTGCCTTTGTGGAATATACCCGTGAGCTGCAAAATGAGCTGAAAGTTCGGATTCGAAGCTTTGGCCATGCAGGGGATGGCAATATGCATATCTATGTATTGCGGGATGATCTGGACGAAAAAACCTGGCAGAGCATATTGGCCCAGGCGTTTGAGCGGTTGTACCAGCGCGCGCGGCAATACGGCGGGCAGGTATCGGGCGAACACGGCATTGGCTTCGCCAAAAAAAGCTACCTGGCAGAATCGCTGGGCGAAACGACCATCGGCTTAATGCGCGGGATCAAGCATGTGTTTGACCCAAAGAATATTTTGAACCCGGATAAGATTTGTTGATCGCCAGTCACCGCGTTGCTTTAACCAACAGATATAGTTCACCAGAAACCAGGTAAAGTAATGAATGATGGATGCCAGGGCGGCATCCATCAAAAATTTATATAGAGAAAATGTCAAACTCAATGGCTTGTCACGCCCGTTTTTTTTCATCGCGTGGTTGGCCATTTTCTCTTGCTAGCGGTTGCAGAAAGCGTCCACCAGGTACGCCTGGCCTTCCTGCAGATCGGCGCCAACGATCTCCAATTCCTGAGTAAAGAGCTCGCAGGCTTGCACGCGCAGTTGGGTGCTGGTTTTTACCACGGGGATGAGCTCTTCCACTTTTTCGTAGTCGCCCAGGTAAGCAAATCCGCGAACGAATGGCATCCATTCCACCCAATCATCGGGGCGGTAGCCAAGTTTAAGCACTTCATTTCCCAGGCGGGTAACTTCCACCCAGTCTTGCTTCTGGCTGGCAAGGTCGGCTTTCTGGTAATAGTAGCACCAGGTATGCTGCGGCTCTTCGCCGAAAATGGCGGCTGGCGGAGTTTGCGGTTGCGCGTTGGGATCGATCTGGTCAATGCGTGAGTAAGGCAGCAGAGCGACCAGGCGCTCATCGGCGTACACCGAGGAGAGGGGGAAACGGCTGTCTAGAGTGTGCAGGCAGGACTGCTCAGAAGGGCGTGATAGCACCAGTGTTTTTGAGAAATCCCGGCTGAGAGGAATGGAGCGGACTTCTTTATCGTCTCCGCGGCCGGTGATGATCATCTGGAAGCTGGTCAGGTTTAAGACTTCGGCAGAGATGGGCAACGCGCCTTCCGTGGGGGTGGGAGCATAAATCAGGTTGGCTGGTCCCCACAGCACATAATCTTCCGGGATCTCCATTCCGTTGATCTTACCGACCAGCACTGTGCCGGGTTGGATCTGCGGGGCGCGCCAGCTGAGCTGCCACCACATCTCGCGGGCGGTTTTCCAGTCTTCGGCAAAGGCCAGGGCGTTGGCGTAATGGGTCATCACCGCCAGAAAGGCCAGCACGCAGGCGAGGATCATCCGCTGGTGGCGGCGGGTAACAAACCGTTGAAACACGCCGACCAGCATCAGCACTGCGCTCAAGGAACCCGGCCAGGTGAAGCGGCTGGGCAGCAGCGCGCGGCGCTCACCGAAAATGATGGGAATCAGGCTGACCACAACGCCGAATAAGCCGATCAGGATAGCATCCTGCGCCCAATGGGTAGAGGAATCGTTCTCCCTTTTGTTTTTTTCCATACGGATGGCCTGGGTAGAAAAGTACGACAGAATGGCAACCGCCGCCAACGAAAGCATGAACCCGATCATCCACTCGCGCAGACGCAAATTGGATGCCAGTTTATTGAAAGGCACCCCCCAGGCCAAGAGGGTTACATTAATGGTGTCGGTTACCAGGCTGGCAAAGGTATTGGCCAGGCGCAGGGCGGGTGAGCTCAGATAATTGGAAAACATACTGTCGATCTGGGTGGCGTTGCGCACGTTTTGAAAGAAGAAAATGCGCCAGACGAGGAATCCGGAAGCCGCGGCTAGAATGGGCAGACCAGAAAGAATCGTATTCCAGGCGTGTTTGAGCAGGTTCTTTAGGCCAGTGGGCTGGCAACGGTAGAAAATAATCGCGAAGCGCAGGCCTTCCATGCCGATGAAGTATTCCATGGTGGCGTAGCACAAAACTGCCAATGCGGCGCTGAGCAGATGAAAAAGCACCTTAAAGCCCAGGCGGCTGTCTTTCATGGCCGAGATGGTCAGGCCAATCGAAAAGACCATGGCCGTCATGGCAATATGGTGGGCCTGGTAGTCCAGGGCATTGGGCTGGTCGGCAAAGGCAGGGAAAACCACATACAGCGAACCCATCAATAAAGCGGCCAGATTCTGTTTGGGCCACAATTGGCGGACTATCCAATACGCTCCCACACCGGCCAATGCACGCAGGGCATAGTCCACGAGATTGTAGAGCAAGATATTGTTGCCAAACCATTGGAAGGCAAGCTGCATGAGCACGGCGCGAAAAGGCCGATCGGACATGAAAATATCGGTGAAGTGCTGCGCTCCCAGCACGTTGCCGGTGTAGAGCAGGTACCAGTCGTCGCGGTAGAATCCCAGCTCAAGGACTTTGGGCAGGTAAGCCAGCGCGGCCAATGAAAAAATAGTGATGAAGGCGTATAGGAAAGATCTGGAGGAATGTTTTGCGTCGCTCATGATGGGTTCCTGTTAAGTTCTGTAATAGGACAATTATATTCTGAATCTGGGATGGGAAGGAGTGTTCAGCAGGTTGCCTCCAAATGGGCGTTGGGAGTAAACTAAAGACGTGGCAAGGAAGATTTTACTTGTAGACGATGACGCATTGATGCGCCGCAGCCTGGCTTTTCATCTGGAGCAGGCCGGATACCAGGTGCATACAGCGGCCAGCGCAGAAGACGCACTGATTTGGGTGACACAGAATCGTCCTGACCTGGTTCTGCTGGATATTGGCTTGCCAGGTATGGATGGGCTGGATGCGCTGCGGGAGTTGAAAACCCGCCACAACGTGCCGGTGATCTTCATCACTGCCCGGCGCAGAGAGTTGGATGAGGTGGTTGGGCTGGAACTGGGCGCTGACGATTACGTAACCAAGCCTTTTGATGTGGACGTGGTGTTGGCGCGGATTAAAGCGGTATTGCGGCGGGTGGGCGCGCCAGTTTTATCGACGGAAAAACAGGTTAGCGTATTGACGATTGGTGATCTGGTAATCTCGCCCGATTCTCATAGCGTACTGTGCTCGGATCGTCCGGTTGATCTATCTCCGCGCTTGTTTGATTTGCTGCTGGCGCTGGCATCCCAGCCGGAGAAGGTGATTTCGACGGAAGACCTGTTATCTCAAGTGTGGGGCGCGGAATTTGAAGGCCAGCCACAGGTGGTTTATGTGCACATCCGCTGGCTTCGTGAAGCTCTGGAAGAGGATCCTGATCACCCGCAGCGCATTCTTACTGTGCGGGGGGTAGGTTATAAGCTGATTCCCAAAGCGGCTGAACAATAATTGTATGGCTCGATCTTTACATACCCGTCTGATCATTAGTCACATTCTCCCGGCACTGCTTGTCATTCCCTTACTGGGGGTGGCGATGCTATATGTGCTGGAGACACGCCTGCTGCTCCCTATGGTATACCGGAATCTGGAGAAGGATGCTACTCTGATGGCGGAAATCACCCGCAACCAGCCGGTTTTCTGGCAATATGGTGAGGCAGCCCAGGCGCTTGTAGACGGCGTCAGCCCTTATTTGAGCGGAAGCCTTTCGATTCTTACAACCAATGGTAATCTGCTGGCTACCAGCCGGGCGCCGGCTGGCGATTTGAGTGGGGAGGTGGTGGAATTACCTGACATGAAAGCAGTCAGGCAAGGGCAGACTATTCAGCTCAAGCGCGGAACGCTGGCAGAAGTGTTTGCCCCCGTGTATGACTTGAATAACCGCATGATTGGCGTTGTTCGCATGACAACCCAGGTAGTTACAGTTACTGATGAGGTTTACCAGCTGCGTTATATCCTGGGGGGAGTGCTGTTGTTGGGTGTGCTGGCAGGCGTGGGGTTTGGCTCTTATCTGGCTATTTCTATCAACAAGCCGATCCAGCGTGTTTCCCGTTCGATTCGCGAGTTGGCAAATGGCAATTGGCAAACTCATCTGGAGGTTGAGGGGCCCGAAGAATTGCAAGCCCTTTCACAAGAGGTCAACTTGCTGGTGGACCGCCTTCAAAATCTGGAAAAAACGCGCCAGCAACTGCTTTCGAACCTGGTGCATGAGTTGGGCCGCCCATTAGGGGCTTTGCACTCGGCCAGCCAGGCTCTCTTGAAGGGGGCAGACAAAGACGCTGAGCTTGCCAAGGATTTGCTGACCGGCATGGATAGTGAAATTGGACGGTTGCAAATGCTATTGAATGACCTGGCGGGCTTGCATGACCAGACGCTTGGACGGATGGACTTAAAACGCAAGCCTGTGGAAATTGCGGACTGGCTGGCAACGGTCCTTTCTCCCTGGAGGGCGGAAGCTGACACAAAGGGTGTGCGTTGGCAGGTGAGCGTACCGACAGACCTGCCTGCGGTTGAGATGGACCCTGACCGGATGGCGCAAGCGGTAGGTAATTTATTAAGCAACGCGATCAAATTCACGCCCGCAGGGGGAGCAATTCGGGTTGAAACCAGTGTCAATTCAGGATGGCTTGAGATTGGAGTTGCCGACAGCGGCCCAGGGATTGCGGCGGAGGAGCAGGAAAAAATCTTCCAGCCTTTTTACCATGGGGCGCAAAATCGCCGCGTTGTGGAGGGGATGGGGTTGGGCTTAAGCATTGCCCGCGATATTGTGCAGGCGCATGGGGGAGAGATTAAGCTGACCAGCGCGCCGGGTCAAGGGAGCTGCTTTATGCTTCGCATTCCCATTCAGAGCGCATAAAAGAACAAGCGCATCCCTTTTTTCTTAAGGTAATCATAAGGTTTGTTTAGTCTTATTGTAAGGACGTTTCTGCTTTTCTTGCTTAAGATATGGATTGAATTCAAAGAACCATCAATTCAATCTCAATATCTTTGGAGGTAAGCATGAAGAAACACACCTTACTTTTATCTCTTTTCTCTGTGATTGTTTTAATCACACTCTCGGCTTGTGGGACTTTGTCGCTGCCGTTTGAAATCACTATGAAAACGGCTGAAGACGCAGCTCCGTTGGCGAAATCCAGCCCAACCCAAGAGCCAGCACCATCTGAACCGGCAGTTTCTATGCCCGCGATTGAAAATGCCGAAGGAGATTTCGTTACCACTTTTCAGAACACGCTGGAACAAGTTTATGTCAGGGTCAACCCTTCGGTGGTGAATATCCAGGTAAAGCAAAGTGTTGAAGTGAGTGATTCTTTGCCCTTTGAAATTCCTGGTTTCCCGTTCTTCAATATGCCGGATGGCGAACCTCAGCAGCAGTTCCGCAGCGCGCTTGGTTCGGGTTTTGTGTGGGACAAGGACGGACATATTGTTACGAATAACCATGTGATCGATAGCGCGGAAGAGATTGAGGTCATTTTCAGCGATGGCACCATTTTACCAGCTACGTTGGTAGGTGCTGACCCCGACAGCGACCTGGCGGTGCTAAAAGTGGACGCTGATCCTGATTTGCTGCAGCCGGTTTCTATTGCTGATTCAGACACGGTAAAGGTCGGGCAGCTGGCAATCGCAATTGGGAATCCGTATGGGTTGGAAGGAACAATGACTACCGGGATTGTCAGCGCAATCGGCCGCTCGCTGCCTGCCAACCAGAACAGCGGAACCAGCTATTCCATTCCCAATATTATTCAGACGGATGCGCCGATTAATCCAGGCAACTCGGGGGGCGTTCTTTTGGATGTTCAGGGAAATGTGATTGGCGTTACTGCGGCCATCGAATCGAGTACGAACAGCAACGCGGGGATTGGATTTGCCATCCCCTCCAATATCGTTAGCAAGGTTGTGCCGGAGTTGATCCAGGACGGCATTTACAACCACGCATGGTTGGGTATCAGCGGAACGACATTAATCCCCGACTTATCCTCAGCAATGGATCTGCCGTCTGATCAACGGGGTGTGTTGGTGCGCGATGTCTTTCCCAACAGCCCTGCCGAGGAGGCTGGTTTGCGCGGCAGCGGAAAGCAAATTACCATCGATGGTGTCGAAGTTACGGTTGGCGGCGATGTGATCACCGCGATTGACGGTCAGCCGATTTCCAAGATGGAAGATTTGATTGCCTACCTGGCCACCAACACCAACGTTGGTCAAAAGGTTACCCTGGATATTTTGCGTGATGGCAAGCAACAATCCTTTGATGTTACCCTGGCCCCTCGACCGTCTTCGCAAGAAGAAAAGGCGGAAGAACTCTCACAAGAGCGCGGCGTGCGCCTGGGAATCGTTGGGATGACACTGACCAAAGCGGTCAATGATGCCATGAACCTGGACGCCAACCAAAAAGGTGTGCTGGTTGAACAGGTGCAGGTGGGCAGCCTGGCGGACAAGGCTGGTCTGCAGGGCAGTTTCACTCTTGCCACGATCGATGGCCAACGGGTTCGGATTGGCGGGGATGTGATCACCGCGGTCAACGGCAAAGACGTGGAAAATATTCAGGAGCTGAGTCATCTATTGGCTCAACTGCCTGCCAATGCTGGGTTCACTTTGAATATCCTGCGTGATGGCAAAGAAATGGAGATTTCTGTTCCAGCCCGGTAAAAAAGATGCTTATTTCACAGGAAGAGCAGTTCTGCAAAGGACTGCTCTTCTTTTATTCAACCGAAAGCTTCATTACCATGCAAACAAAAAGGTAAGGTCGTTGACGTTGGTGCCGGTAGAACCAATGCGGATCAGTCCGCCAGTTTGCTCGAAGTAGGGATATGCGTTGTGAGAAGAAAGCGCGGCGTTGATAGATGGTTTTGCCCGCAACCCGGCTTGCAGCGTACCCCCGGTAACTACCGCGCCGGCGGCATCGGTGGGGCCGTCTTCACCGTCGGTGGCCAGCGAAATGAGCGCCACCCGCGGCAGATTGGCCAGCTCTTGCACGGCCCCGAGCGCCAGTTCGAGGTTGCGACCGCCCTTGCCGTACTCACGGCCGAGGGTAACGGTCGTTTCTCCGCCGCAGACCAGGCAGCAGGGGCGGGGGAGCGGCTCTCTGCTGGCGTGAATCTGACGCAGCAGACTGGCCAGGGTAAGCCCAGCCTGGCTGGCTTCGCCGCGCAAATAGGTAGTCAGCAGCAGGCTTTGAAAACCCAATTGGCGGGCTTCCGCGAGCGCGGCCTGAGCGGCGTTGTAATTGGAACCGACAACCCAGTTGGACACGTTCGCAAAGAGCGGGTCACCCTCAAAGGGAGTATCTACGATCTCCCCCCGCAGCCCCTTCTGCAGGTGCAAGCGGATGGCAGCAGGAATGGCATCGACGAGATCATATTTCTCAAGGATGGACTGGCAGGTGGAAAACGAACTGGGGTCGGGAACGGTAGGCCCGGAGGCGATCACATCCAAAGGGTTGCCGATGACATCCGAAAGGATCAACGAGACCACGCGGGCGGGCTGCGCCAGGCGCGCGATACCACCGCCTTTCACCTGATCAAGATGTTTGCGAAGAGCGTTAATCTCCTGAATTTCAGCGCCGCAGGCCAATAATTGGCGGGTCAACTCCTGCAGGTCGCCAAGGGTTACCCCTGTCACCGGCAGGCTGACCAGCGCGGAACCGCCTCCAGAGATGAGGCAGAGCAAAAGATCGCCTTCTTGCGAGGCTTGCGCAAATTCGGACGCGCGGCGTCCGGCCTGCAAGCTGGATTGATCTGGAACGGGATGACCGCCGCTGAGGACCTCGACATCCTTCGGGAGCTGTATGGCAGGGTCGATGTGCTTGCTAATAACCAGCCCTGTTAATGGCACAGGCAGACAGCGCAGCACTATCGCCGCGCCGGCAGCCATGCGTTGGGCGGCTTTGCCAATCGCCAGCAGGCGTACCGAGCGAATGTGCCGGATCTCGAAGGTGGAGGAACCGGCGCGGAGGTTTTGTCCTTCGATTGTCAAGGCGCTGGCGGTGCATTCTTCTGGAGACACGGCCTGCAGAGCCGCGGAGAGGATGCGGTTCAGGTTATGTCTCACCGGAGCGGGAACCTCTGAAGCGGGCACGTTGGACAGGAAATCGCGCATGTTCACCCCACCTTTTCTTGGTTACTGAACGGGTTGTGGCTTTACCATCCAGACTTGGATGCCGCTCTGGTTGGCTACGACCAGCTGGTTGCCCAGGCGGTTCATCGCCAGAGCCTGGGCGTTATCTGAAATTGTGTAGATTTCCGACCAATCGATGGTTCTGCGAAAGCGGATTAACGGGTCATGATAACCAGAGGCGGTGATCATTAATTGACCGTCGGGAGAAAAGATAACGTCTTGCGCCAGGTCTTCAAAGACCTGAAGAATGCTCCAGTCTGCCGTTCGCCACACCACAACCCCACCAGTGGTGCAGCCGCCGCTGTCGAAATCGGTACAAAAAGTGGAGGCCAGCAGTTCCCCGCCGGGAGAAAAGGTGATTCGGCTTGCCTGTGGCGCATAATCCAGCGTGTGCAAGAGCGAGCCATCCCGCGATCTCCAGATGCGGATGATACCGTCTGTGCCCGCCGAGACGAGCATACTGCCGTCGGGGGAGTATTCCAGCGCCAGGATGTTTTGGCCGGGTGCCTCCATATTGAGAAGGGGCGTCCAGGTAGCAGCTTCATACAACCAGATTTCACCATCCGGCCAGGTGGTAAGCCCCCCGGCGGCAAGCACGCTGCCATCGGGCGAGAATGCCACACAATCCGGCTGGGCCGGCTGCCCGATCTTTTGATCCAGGGTTTGGTTGACCAGGTTCCAGACGGCGATCCCTTGGCCGTCAGCGCTGTTTGCTGCGGTGGCCATCCAGAGGTCATCCTTGGAAATATCCAGGTCCCACACGATTCCATCATAAGGCTGGTAAGTGTACAGTGGTTCGCCGCTTGGGCTGGCGAAAGTAAACGCGCCAAAATTTTCCTGGTTACCCGTGGCTGCCGCGATCTGGCTTCCATCTTGCGAGAAATGAACTCTGCGGATGTCGGCCAGAGAAATGTTGTAGACCTGGGTTAAGTCTGCCAGATTTTTCGGCGAAATGGGGGCAGGCGGAAGCGGTTCGGGCGTGCTGGTAGGTTGGGGCAGGGGGGTAACGGTGCTGGTTGGTAAGATGGGTGGGGTACACGTAGGCATGGGTGCGGCAGGCTTACTGGCAACTGGATTGTTTTGAGTCTGAGTGGGCTGTGCGCAGGCGGATAAGAAAAGGGCGGTAACGAGAATCCAACGATGCTTCATCTGTGCAGACCTTTCCGGGATTCGAGTAAACATACAGCCTTATTTTAGCATTTAACTGGCTATAAGGCTTTTTTTGGAAACCGTCGGGTTTTGGCGGAAGCGGGCATTTGAGTGTGGATTCAGTGAGATGAAAAGAACCAGGTATATGGGGCCTGGTTCTTTTCTCAATCACCCTCATATCAGGGGAGTCTATGAGGGCTAGAATGTGTTCAAGCGAGTTAATTCTCTGACACGTTCCACATCTGTTTTGGCGTGAATGTTGCCGGCTTCTTTAAAATAGGAGCCAACAATAACGCCATCGCATACAGAGAAGATATCTAAAAGAGTAGATGGTTTGACGCCACTGCCCGCCAGCAGAGGTATGTGGATTTTTTCCTTCACACTGCGCAAATCCTCCAATGAGGCCGATTTGCCGGTACCCGCCCCAGTAACAATAATGGCATCAGCCAGTCCGCGAGTTTCCGCATCAACAGCCGATTCTGTGATTTCCCGCTGCCAGATGACTTGCGTATTTTTTCCATGAACATCAGCGAAAATCGCAACCTGGTCGGCATTGAGAGCTGATCGTTCGCGGATCATAAAGGCGCTGCTGGCAGGGATCAGGCCGGTTTCGGAAATAGCTGGGTCGATAAACACTTCTGCGCGGATAAAGCTGGCGTTGACGGCGCGCGCGATAGCCAGCTCTGCGTGGAAATCATTGTATAAGACGTTAATACCCACGGGTATACTGGCGTGTTCCACAATAAGGCCGGCCAATGCCGCCTCAGCCGCAATGGTAACCGTGTCGACCCGTTCGGGATAGTAGGGAAGGTCCCAGAAATTTTCAACAATTACCCCGTCCACGCCACCCGATTGCAGCGCATCCAATTCTTGCAGGGCATACTTGCTTAACTCAGAAAAACGGGCATTCTTCCCATTCGGTGTGCCGGGCAGGGCTGGCAGATGAATCATGCCAATGATGAATTTCTTTTTGGGAAAAATTTCGGACAGAGCAGCCATGTTTAATTCTCCAGGTCCATGATCCCGACCATGCCGATGATGAATTGGCTCAAGATCGATTTATCATTGGTGGCATTATACAGCGATACGTTGCCGCCAATAACCGGTATTTCCAGGTCGCGGCAGGCGTCTGCCATGCCTCGGATGCCTTCAATAATCTGGTTAGCGGTTTGAGGATTATCTGGATCACCGCAATTCAAGCAATCACTTAACGCAATCGGTTGTGCCCCCAGAGACTTGAGGTCATTATGTGCCTGTGCGATTACCTGGTAAACACTGCGATAAGGATCTTTCACGATCTCGGCACCGTTGGAAAGAGTTCTTAGCAAGATTTTTTTGTTTATTTCGGGCAGTTCAATGGCCGAGCAGAGTCCTTCTGTTTGTTGCGCAGACAGAGGGCTCAACTGACTGGCTTTCAATGAGGAGTTTTCTTTGTTTGTTTCAACCCTGACACGGCAAACCGAGTTTACTTCCTGCTTTAGAGGCTCCATCGGCGAAGAACCAGTTGACTTGGTGTTTTCTCCCGAAATTGAGTAACGAACAAAACCGTCTGCAACCGATTGTACGGGCATATTGGCAATCACTTCGCCACGGTAGGAGATCATGGCTTGTTTGTCTGCAGTGATTTCTCCAATCACACTCGCCGATAAACTGGGAAACTCTGCAAGCATTTTCATTACAGAGTTGACATGCTCTGGGCGCACCGCAGCAAGCATGCGTTCTTGTGTCTCTGAAAGCAGCAGCTCATATCCACTGATTTGTTCACTGGTTTTTGGAAGGAGATCAAGGTTCATTGTAAAGCCGCATCCGGCTTTGTGCGCCATTTCAAACGAGGAAGAAGTGAGGCCAGCGGCTCCCATATCTTGCAAACCCTCCACCAGCCCGGCTTCGATTAATTTGAGCGTGGCGATCATCAGGTCGTTACCAGTGGCTGCTTCACCGGCAGGGGGTTGGGCTTTGGTATTTTCATCGATTCCTTGAGAAGCGAACGATGCGCCGTTGACACCATCAGTGCCGGTTGGGCGTCCAAAGTAGATAAATTGGTTCCCAACCCCACCCGCACTGCTTTGCATAATGGCGTTAGATCTGGCCAGCCCCAATACGATGACGTTAACGAGGGGATTGGTCGCAAAAGAAGAATGGAGGAACAGCTCTTCACCGAGAGAGGCTACGTCACAGCCTGCCGCATAATAGGCAGCTCCCCGGCGCACTTCGCTAACCAAACGGGCGATGTTCGGTTGGTTAATGTCTCCAAAACGCAGCAAGGCTTTTACGCCCACAGGTCGGGCACCCATTGCCATGATGTCTCGCAATAATCCGCCCACACCGGTTGCAGCGCCATCATAGGGCGCCACATAACTGGGGTGATTATGGGATTCGATCTTAAAGACCAGATTCCAATCCTGGTCGATGGCTACGACCCCCGCATTTTCACCAGGGCCCTGGACAACGAAGCTGGAGCGAGTGGGAAGCTGTTTAAGCAGGGGTTTTGTGTGTTTGTAGCTGCAGTGTTCTGACCACATAGCTGAGTAGATACCCATCTCAACGTGATTGGGGTCTCGCTGTAAATCTTTCTGAATGACGGCGTATTCTTTTTCAGTAATCCCATAATCTTTCGGATTTATCATGGATATTAACCTCTTTGTTTATGAATTATTGCAACGTTAAAGCAGTTGAATTGAAACTTGCATGCTGGATGAAATCTTCAACTTCTCGGTAAGTTTTTGGAACACCTGATGTGGCGCCCGTAGACATGGCTGTTAATGCGCCTACGGCGTTAGCCAGTTTCAGGCTTTTGTTAATCTCAAACTCATTGAGGATTCCATAAACCAACCCGGCGTTGAAGGCATCGCCCGCACCTGTTGAATCCACAGCCGTGATTGAAAACGCGTTCTGGATAATGGGGGTGTGATCTTTGCGGAATAAAACACAACCTTCGGCCTGGTGTTTCAGCGCGATCCAGTTTGCCCCCTTGCGGTGCAGGGATTCCGCTCTTTCAATGTAATTGCGGCCAGTTGTCAGCTTCTCGAATTCAACTTCATTTAAGAATAGAACATCGGTTAGGGGTAAAAGATCATCAATAATGTGTTCCTCGATCAGAATGGATCCGGGGTCCATGCTGGTGCGGATCTTCAACTCGCGAGATCGCTTGAGCAAGTCGCTCGCAAGAGTAAATTCAGGGCCATTCAGGTGCAGCCATTGAACCGATGCGATGGCCTGGGTGGGAATATCGGCCGGGAATAAGTACAAATTGGCTCCGCGATAGCAAAATAAGCGGCGGACACCATCAGGATCAATCGCGCCGAAAACCAGCCCGGAGGCAACACCATCTACACGTTTGATATGTTCAATGGAGACACCCTCTTCTTCTACCATCTGGATCAAGATCGATCCAAGCGGGTCATTTCCCACAGCAGAGTAAAACGCAACTTTCAGACCCAAACGGGCAGCAATAACAGAAAAATTCGCGCCAGAACCGCCCAAATACCCATCTAATGGATCGATAGCGACTTCCTCGTCTGGCGCGGGAAAGAAGGGAATCTTACCCAGATAGTCAATGTTTAAATCCCCAACGACTAAAATATCAGCGTTTTCCATTCTCTCCACTCTTTCTAGTAGAGCCCCCATAAAGGTAAATTTCTTTACCTTTATGGGGTTGTCTTCTATACCAATAATTATTCAGCAATAAATTGGTTGGTGAATAACTCTTCAACGGGGGCGGTTTCTTCGATCAGCCCAATCTCCAGCATGAAGTCTTGAACTTCTGTCCACAGCGCAGGGACTTGATAACCGTATTTGTCGGTCTTGAAGACGGGCACAGTGGCTTCCCAGGAAGCTTTCGCGTACTCTTCGCTCAACGCTTCCGGATAGATTTTCATGAAGATGTCCAGCGCTTCTTCCGGATTGTCGACCGAATATTGCAAGCCCTTTAAAGTGGCGCGCATGAACTTTTCAGCGGTTTCTGGATGCTCGGTGAGGAACTGATTGGACGAGGCAAATACATACACATAAACATCCGGCACGCCGTAATCGCGGCCCATGAAAATGTTTGTTTCTTCACCACCGGTAATGAGAACTTCGGTTTGTTCGGCATTGGTGATGCCGCCAACTGCGTCTACTTTACCAGCCAGGAAGAGCGGAACCGTGTCGGAAGTGGAGGGCAGGATATTCACGGTGGATACATCCAGGCCTTCATGCGCCATCATGGCATTGAAGCAGGCATGATCCCAGGTGTTCTCATAAAGACTCAAGGTTTTGATGTCTTTGAGCTCTTTGACATTCCCATCTTTGGGGTAAATGATGCCCCAGTTGTTGTAGCGGAAGACAGCAGCGGTGCTCACGATGGGAATACCCGCCGCGCGGCCAAGGATCACGTCTAATTGGGTGGTGTATGCAAAGTCAGCTTTACCCAGCGCAACGTACTTTGGCGGATCGGCAACGGTGGCGGGTAGGATGGTCTCTACCGTCAGGCCTTCTTCAGCATAAAAACCTTTTTCTTGAGCAACCAGCCAGGGAATAAAACCGACCCACGGGGTAGGCCAATCTGCGACAATAGTGACTTTTTCCAGTTCCGCCGGTGCGGCTTCTTGTGATTCCGCGACAGGCGCAGCCTGGCAGCCTGTTAATAAGATCGATGCCAGGATCAGAATTGAAAAAATGGTGTAGACACTTTTCTTCATTTTTACCTCTTCCTTTATCTTCTATGAACACGACACGCTAATTTCAAGACAATTTTTGCAACCTCAAGCGATATATTTCTTCTTTTTGGTTTTGCCTCCTTTTTGCCAGGGGATGAGCAGGTTTTCTGCGAGTTGGGCGACAAAGAACATAAGGATACCCATCAGTGAAGTGATTAAAATGGCGGCAAACATCTGTGGGGTCCGAATCTGGGCGTTGGATTGCAGAATATAGGCTCCGAGGCCTTTATCCGAACCAATCCATTCCGCAACCACTGCGCCAATAACCGAATACGTTATGGCCACCTTGGTTGCTGAGGTGATGAAGGGTAGTGCATTCATCAATTGAACTTTGGTGAAAATTTGCCATTTGCTGGCGCCCATGGATTTCAGCAAGGTGATAAGGTCGGGGTCGCAGGAAACCAAGCCGTCGAAGGTATTGACAGTAACCGGGAAGAAAACGATCAGGGCGACGACAATAATTTTGGGCCAGATGTTGTAGCCTAGCCAGATCACCAGAATGGGGCCGAGGGCAATGACTGGAATGGTTTGAGAGATCACAACAATTGGGTTAAGGGCTTTCCGCAGCGTTTCTGAGAAGAACATCAGTAATGCAAGAATGTAGCCCACAACAAACCCGACCAAAAAACCCAGCAGAACTTCTTCCAGGGTGACCATCAGGTGCGCGTATAGGGATGCGCGTTTTAGAAAACTGATGGAGATTATTTGAGATGGTCTTGGCAGCAGATAATCTGGAATTTTGAACCAAAGGGAGGCCGCTTCCCACAGGGCGACGATACCCAATATCAGTAAGATGGGTGGCAAATTTTCTTTGAACTTATTCTTCTTTTGTTCCATGATGTGGTTTTCCTTACAAAATAACAGGGTCGGACTCTACCCCGGCGTCTTTGCCGCCCAGTGATTTTTGGCTTTCCTGGCGGATGATTTTGAACATTTCTGAACGTAGTTTGATGATTTCAGGTTCGCCCATCATTTCATAATTGCGGTTTTCAGGAAGTGGGATATCCACATATTCCAGAATCGTGCTAGGGCGGTGACTCAAAACCAATACTTTTTCGGCAAGGAAAATTGCTTCGTCGACATCGTGAGTAATGAAAATGATGGTTTTTTTGCTGTCTCTCCAGACTTCGTGCAGCCATTCTTGCATGGATAAGCGAGTCTGAGCGTCGAGCGCACCAAAAGGCTCATCGAGAAGCATTACTTTATTGTCCAGCATCATGGTGCGTAAAAATGCGGCTCGCTGGCGCATGCCACCAGAAAGGAATTTGGGATAATAATCTTCAAATCCAGATAAACCATACTTTTCAACCAGCATTTGGGCTTTGGCGGCGCTTTCGGGCATATTTCTTTTTTGGATTTCCGCCCCAAGGTAAATATTTTCGATGATTGAGCGCCAAGGCAGCAGTAAGTCTTTTTGAAACATATAGCCAACCAATCCGGTTTTACCGTTAATGGATTGGCCGTCCAGGTAGATGTTGCCTCTGGTAGGCGAGATGAGCCCGGCAATAACATTAAAAAGGGTGCTTTTGCCACATCCGCTGGGGCCGAGGATACACACAAAGCTGCCTTCATTGGCTTCAAAATCAATGTCCTGTAATACATTGACCTTTTGCCGGCCACCCATTTCGTAGGTAACACCCAGATGGTCGACCTTAATCTTTGGATATATTTTTGGTTCTTGCATGGCTGCTCCAAGGTAAAAGATTGAATTCCTTATAAACTGTTTTCCAAAATCACCAGCTGAACGAGATCAATGAGCACCGCCAGGTCGTCAAGATCGGCGCTTTCAATGGGAGTGTGATGGTAGCGAATAGGCAGAGAAAGGGCCGCGGTTCTTATGCCATTCGCCTGATAAGGAACCGGGGTAATAGCAGTGGTGAGGCCGGTCATCACTTCTTGTTGCAAAGGCAGGTTGTGGTTGATGGCCAGACGGCGGATTTGGCGGCTCAACCGAAGATCGGGCAGGTAGGCGGCCAGCTTGCCGCGGATGGCATCCATCCATTTGAGGACGGGTCCGCATCCTAATTGGATGCCGCTCTGCTGGTGGTCCAGGTCTGGCGTATCAAACACCAGGGTTCCATCAATGCCGATCACAATGTCTGGTTCAATCCGCCGCATGATTGGCAGGCTGCCGCTGAGCATATTCTCTTCCTGCACACTGAAGGCCAGCGTTAAGTCAACGTTTAGCTGCAAATTGGAAACCCTTTGTGCCAGGAGCATCAGGGCAAAGCATCCCAGGCGGTCATCGAGGGCTTTGCAGCTAACCCTGTTGGGACTGGTTTGCTGGAATTGATGTGGCCAGGTTAGAACATCACCAATTTGCACACCCATTTCAGCGGCCTGCTGCGCAGAACGGGCGCCAATATCTACATAGAGCGATTCGAGCTTTGGAGGATCGCCTTTATCCAAATGCCCAGGTAGAAGCCCAATTTGTGCAGGTAACTTCCCGGTTTCTGTCCATAAATCCATGCGTGATCCTGGCAAAGCGCGAATGCTGATTCCTCCGATGCGTTCAACGGACAGAAAACCATTGGGTTTGATTTGCTGTACGATCAGCCCGACCTCATCCATGTGGGTGAGCAGCACCAGCTTGGGTCCGCTGCCTGGCAGGTGAGCTGTCAGGTTGCCAAGGCCGTCGATAGCACAGTCAAATTCGCGCGGCAAGTTTTTTTGGATAAATTCCGCGACCGGCTGCTCCCTGCCGGATACGCCCGGAATGGCGGTTAGTGTTTGTAATAACGCCAGATCAACAGAGAATTCAGGCATGGTCTGTTTTTGACCTCAATTGCTGCAGATGGGCTGTTTTCCGATTCAGGGTGTCTTGCGTGCCAATATCCTTGCGATGGCGAAGAACCGGCGGTTCGATGGCTTGAAGGAGATGCTCCATCTCTTCGGATAAAGCGGCGAGATTTTCTCCTTTGCCAATGATGGCCAGCGTGCGGGATCCCAGAGTGCGAAATTCCGAACCCGCTTTTTCAACAGAGGCATAGCGGATATCGAACCCAGCGTTGAAAATTTTGGTTTCATCCAGGTTGAATACCAGGTCTTTTTGTGTTTTTTCCGGGTAACCAGCGGGCACCAGGTATTTGCACAAGGAGGCTTGTTTTTCAAAAGTTAATTCTTCTGGCCTGAGTGTTCCCAGGGCAGCATTATGTAAGATTTCAGCAGTGTCGCAATCCCATAAAGCCATCACATTAATAGCTTCGGGGTCACCGAGCCTGACGTTAAATTCGATGATCGTGACCCCATCGCGGGTCGCCATAAATTGGCCATAGAGAAAACCGCGATAAGGAGCGCCGCTCACCTTTTCCAGGGCTGTCACCACCTCGGCCATCAAGCGATCGGCTTGTTGAATGTCTGAGTCAGCCAGGAACGGCATGCGGCCGTCGATCATGGTATAAGAACCCATACCGCCAGTCATGCCACCCTTATCGCCTTCGTAGGCATACTTAAAATCCTGGGCAATGGGCATGGGAACAATATTGCCATCTGAAACCAGGGCAATGCGTGAGAATTCTTCTCCAACCAACCGCTCTTCCAACAGCACAACCCCATCAGTTTTCAAAATCTGATCGACCAGAACAAGGGCTTCTTCGGTGGAATGCAGGTGCTCTCCCATCACCTGAACCCCTTTCCCCCCCGTTAGGCCAATGGGTTTGATCACAGCCTGACCGACTTCTTCGATGAAAAGGCGCGCTTCTTCACAAGTGTGGGCTTTGTGCCAGCGCAGGCTGCCCCAACCAATGTGTTTCTGCATCAAGTCACGCATGAAGGTTTTGCTGCCTTCCAGCTGGGCCTGGAACTGGTTGGGCCCCACTGCCGGAATATGGGCTGCTCTGATGGCGTCAGCGGCCCCATGGGTGAGGGGGAGTTCAGGGCCAATCACCACATAATCAACCGGGTTTTTTGTGAAGAAGGAAACGATGGCTTGAATATCGGTGAGCGAACCGTTATGGTAAACCTGCGCAAGACGTTCGATGCCAACATTATTGCTGTTGCCGTAAACGATAAGATGATCGCGTTGGGGATTTCTGGTCAGGGCAGCCGCAATGGCATGCTCGCGTCCGCCGCTACCGATTAAACCGATATTCATTGTTTCTCTCCTGGTTTTATTTGCGTTTTGAGATGACTGAGAGTTCGTATAAATCGCTGCGATAAATCAGGCGATTGACTTCGATGGGCGTATTGTCTTCTAAATAGGTGATCCCTTCTGTTTCGATCAGGGGCACACCCGCGCTGACGGATAGCAGCTCCGCTTCGTAGGCGGTTGAGATGAGAGGGTGGATTATCTGCTTTTGCCAGCCGATTTGTGCCTGGTATTCTTTTTCCAGGACAGCAAAGAGCGATTCTTGCGAAAAATCGAAACGAGTCAGGTCGGGAAAGAGGGACACCGGTAAATAAGAAACTTCATGCATCATGGGCAAATCATCTGCCAGGCGCAAGCGTTCCAACTTGTACACAGCAGCGTTTGGCTCTATTTCCAGTTTTTGGGCAACGGATTTGCTGGGCTCTTCGGTAGTGAAGGAGATTATTTTTGAACTGGGGGTTTTCCCTTTAATGCGAGTGGCCTCGCTAAAGCTGACCAGGCTTTGTAAACCGATGTTGACCCGCCAGTTACTGACGAATGTGCCTTTGCCTTGAATGCGAGTGAGTAAACCATTTTTCACCAGCTCATCAATCGCGCTTTGGGCGGTGTTGCGGCTGACGTCAAACCTGTCCATGATTTCTCGTTCAGACCATACGCGGTCATTCTCACAAAGTTCGCCATTTTGAATGGCTTCGCGAATGATATCGCTGATCTGGATATACATTGGCAAATAACTTGAGCGAACAATCTTCTTCATAATCACCCCGTTGACAGGTATATGGGTTGACCCATCCAGTTAATATAATAGTGATTCATATCCAGGTTGTCAATTAGGAAATTTACAATTTTTTAATCGTTTGTCAATTTCGTGTTAAACTAACGGAAAGCCAACCCAGAATGGAGCTGAGATGCCAGAACAAAAAATGCGCCAGGACGGCCGCAGACCGGATGAACTTCGCCCGCTGTGCTTTACGACCGATTATGTGGATTACCCGCATGGGTCGGTGCTGGTGGATATGGGCAAAACGCGCGTGCTGTGCAATGTGTGTGTTGAAGAGAAGGTGCCCGATTGGATGGCGGGGCGCGGAGTGGGCTGGCTGACGGCGGAGTATTCCATGCTGCCGCAATCGATGCCAGTAAATATTTTAATCCAAGTTGGATACCCCTGATCTGAAGACAGCAGATGATCTCCAAATCGCCGCGTCATAGAAGTATGCCATTTCTGCTCGACGAAAATCAGCCTGTCTTGAGGAAAACCTTTCTGAGGAGGATGTTTTTCAATTTCCGTTTGTATCTCCGATGAATAGCTTGGGGAGGATCAACAAAGATATCCGGAGATAGACGAGAGGGCTTGGTGTTTCTACAAATGAGGTTCATGTTCTAAAGTTGATCTCCGCCTTGGTCATGGAGAGTAGCGAGGAGTGGCATATTGGTAAACATTTTTATGCTGGCAAGTCATTATGTTTTTATGGATATTTGAATATAAATGACCCTAAGATATAGAATAAAAGTGGGTTGTAAAAGGAGACAATCTTTCCGTCAACAGGATGGATCTTTTAATTTTAAAAAGTTTTGAATCATAACGACTTATAAACTTCAACCAGTTCGGCCAAATTTTCCATCACATAGTCGGGCGTAAACTCGGATGAGAGCAAGTCTTGTGATTTGGTTTCTCCAGAAAGGACAAGCACGGTGGTCAACCCCGCTCTTCCTAAGGCGATATCGGTATATAAGCGGTCGCCAATCATTCCTAATTCTTTCACATCATATCCGGTTTTTTCCACCATGGCTTCCACGACCGGCAAATTGGGTTTCCCAATAATGTAGTCGGGACACTTGCCGGTGGAAGCCTCAACAAAAGCGATCATTGCGCCGATGTCAGGCATGAATCCTGTTTCTGTGGGGCAGTTATAATCCGGGTGTGTGGCGATGTAGGGAACGCCAGCGCGAACGAAATCACAAAGCTTCCAAAGCTTGTTGTAAGTGAGAGTTGTGTCAAAGCCCAATACAACGAAATCTGGTTGCTCCTCTACCAGATGGAAGCCATGATTCCGCATTTCTGCTTCTAATGGTTGGGTGCCGACAACAAAAATTCTGGCCCCTGGCTTTTGTTTATTAATGAAGATAGCCGTCGCCTCGCCTGAGGTAAATATCTGGTTTTCAGGCGCCTGAATCCCGAGATGCGACAGCTTATTGGCGTACTCGATTTTTGATCGGGATGAGTTATTCGTCAAAAAATAAAAGGGGATTCCACGCTGACGAAGCAACTCCAAAAAATCGGCGGCGCCGGGTAATAACTTGCCGCCTAAAAATATGGTGCCATCCATATCCAATAGATAGCAGCGAATTTTTTTAAGTTTTTCAAAATTCATGAAGAATTTCCTAGTGATGATGATTTTCCAACCAATCAGCGACACTAAACAGCGCTGGTAAACAGACATGATCTGCAGTGTGGTTTTGCTGATATACCGCAGCACTCTCAGCTTCATTCAGAATGAGACCTGTGAGATCAACACATTCTGTGCTAGGGTGTATGGTTTTGAAGTGCTGCATTAATTCGATACCCGCTTGCCGGGATTGTTTTCGCTGCTCTTTTTTTAGCGGCAACATACTCGATTGGCGGGCGGCGATCACTGCCAGTCCACCGAATAATGCGCCGCATGTTTTACCCTGCTTGCATATTCCACCGCCAAGCATGGTTCCGAATAATTGAGTAAGGTCAGAAGCAAACCCTTCTTTTTCCGCAAAGGCCATAAACACCGCCTCTGCACAGGTATACCCTTGTTCGAAAAGCAGCTTCACTCGCTCTTGTGTGGCTAAATTCCAATGTCTGCCTGCGCCAATACTCCCTGAAAGATTCAGGTATTCGTCCATTATTTTTTTTACTGCCGCATCTTGAGATGCGGTAATCTCTATAGGCGTAGACGATGGATTCTGTAAAACATCAAATAAACTTGCGTGAAGCGCTTTCATTAAATCTGAATAGACATTGATTTTTCTGATCCCAGTGGCGATAGTCCGGCGCAGGTTGTGTTCCCCCGTCCCAGAAGATCCGTGAAGCACTAGTGGCACATTGACCACAGAATCGAGTTTTTGAAGTCGTTCAAAGTCCAGGTTAGGTTCGCCCTGGTACTCTCCATGAATTGTGCCGATTGCCACAGCCAGCGCGTCAATGCCGGTAAGTCGAACGAATTCGGCTGCCTGATCCGGATCGGTAAGAAGTGCCCGGTTCTTGTCTTTGGATAAATATTTACCACCGGTACCAACATGACCTAACTCCGATTCAACAGAGACACCAACCGCATGTGCCAGACGAACAACTTCTTGTGTGCGGCTAACGTTAACTTCCCATGGTTCAGAACTGGCGTCAATCATCACCGAAGTGAATCCCAAATCGACTGCTTCGCGGATATCATCAATCTCGTAAGCGTGGTCTAAATGCAAAGCGACTGGAATTTTTGCCTGGGAAGCGAACTCGCGAATGATCCGAATAAAATGAGCGTAGTCAGAGACGCCTGTCGCAGGTTTCAGCGATGGAGAAAAACTTAATGCGAGCGGAGCTTGAAGTTCCTCAGCATGTTTTAAAATCGAATTCGCCACTTGAATTGTAGGGAAATCGGGAGCGATAACCGCGTAACCGTGCAAATCTGCGTCTTTTAGTATTTCTGCTAAAGTTACCAGCATAAGGCACCTATTGTATGAGGTAATCAGTGTAAGTTTGTTTTTTAATTGGCTTAATGCCTAACCAGCCAGCCATTTCCATTGCGGCAGGCATGAGATTCCCGTATGCTAAAGGATAATGATGTTGGTAGCCGCTATTCATGAGTGTTTGCACAACATCTGGCACACTGGCGGGTTCAGCGCCAACCCGAAGATTGCGATACCATCCGCGACTGCCTACGTAAGAAGGTTTCTGATTATCTATTTCTCCATCCAACACCAACAATTGCTCAAAATCGGGTGTGAACCCCATGACAGTTGCCTCGCCAGGCTTTAAGACCAGATCATTGTGCAGTCCCGTAGGGGGCTTTTGGTCTTGGTCAAATAGCCATAACGACTGCATCCGGGTGCCCTTGTTGTCTGCCAGTATAGGTGAGGTGGGTCCACAATGCCAGAGCAACACACTGTCATCGTTTTCATCTACAGTGACCAAATCCATTAACGTGACCACATCCCCGCTACTCATATAATGTAAGGCGAGCATTCCAGCCGCGCTTGGCACGTCTCCCTCGCAAGCGGCGATCAACCCAGTGGAATTCAATTGCCCCATTAAACTGCATACGGCAACCCCATAATCTGATTGATACCGAGGCCAGCAACTGACTGCAACTGCGTCCAATCCAAAATTGTCAGCGGCGTGTTGATAAGCGATCTCCAGGCGGCTTAATTTCTCAAGCTGTGGAACCATCCGTTTGTCGAATTGAGTATTTACTCGAATAAAACCCTCAGCCGTTGTTTGAATCGCGGTTTGATCCTTGATTGCTTGCGCTTCTTTGAGGAGGGTGTCAAAATCTAGAATAATTACTTCAGCGCCAATTTTTCTCTTAAGATTGCGAGGATCAACAATCAGATTATCAAAACCAGAGGCAACCCCACCAATCAGGCCAATTCGCGAGTTTTGAAGATTTATTACAGCATGTAAAGCCTGCACGGTAACTCTTAATCGTTGATCAAATAGAGGTTGGCCGGGTCGCCCAAAGAACCATTTCACTGGCAAGTTATAATCAGTTCGAAAGGTTTTAAGCAGACTGTTGTATAAATTGAGACCGGTAAAACTATTTAGCGGTAAGCCACCCTCTGATGTTGGTTTTCCCTCTGTTACAGCCCATAATCCTAGACGAATTTTGGTGTCTGCAAACGGGTAAATGAATTGACCTGCAGCGAAAGAACTATTTTGCAGCAAGATAAAATCTGCGCCCCAATTTTGCAATTCTCTGGCAGCGTTATTCGCTTGGTCTTGATTGTAAATTCCTTCTTTGATTGTCTTTAGTTCGAAGCCAAGTGAATTTGCCAGTTTAGAAAGAGCTTGCCAGTCTTCTTGGAAGTTGCCTTCTTTATCGCCTCGAAATGGTGTAGTCATTACCCCGGCCAGGCCGATTCTTAATTTTCTCATATTCTTCATATTTGCCTCATATTCATAATTCATCAATGATGAAATGTGCAATGATGATTAAAACATCGGCCAACGGAAGCAGGCCGCCGATGCATTCTCGTTCCATAACTCTAATAATTCTTTATCCACTGCACAAAGCGAAAGGGAGAAACCACCCATTTCTTGCGTGGTGAAAAGTGAATCAACCAAACTGCCAGCAATCTCAAATCCCTGGTTTTGCAGTGAATGATGCACGCGGCGATAAAGAATATTGAGTTCCATTCTTGATGTGCCGCCAGAACCATTCAAAAAGATCAAAAACTGTTTCTCATGGAAGTCAGAAAGATCGTCTACCAGTTTTGGAAGAATCAAATCAATGATTTCATCCGCGGGCAGCAAGTCTCCACGGTAAACACCCACTTCACCATGAACCCCGGTGCCAATTTCCACCTGTCCGATTGGCATTTCAAATAATGGAATACCAGTGGCGGGATGGGTGGGTGGGCGAACGGCAACTGCTAACGTGGCTGTTCGCTGGTTGGTTTTGCGCATTAGCCCGGCTACTTCTGCCAGAGATTTCCCATTTTCTGCCGCCGCCCCGCCAATTTTTAAGGCAAACAACAAACCGCCTAATCCGCGACGCTTTTCAAACTCTGCACGCGGGGCAGTAGCAATATCATCTCCAAGATAAACCGGTTCCACCTGAATGCCAAGCTGCTCAGCCCGTCGCATTCCCAACCGAGCATTGAGAACATCGCCTGCGTGGTTGGATATTAAAAGTGCGACGCCAGCGCTCTGGTCTGCCAGTTCAATTGCATGTGCTATTTTTACACCGGATGCACAGGTAAATATTGGCCCGTAAACATCACTATCCAACAATCCCTTGCCTACCAATCCTCCCATAGAAGGTGTATGCCCTCCACCGTGACCTATCGCAAGGCCGACTTTTCCTGCTTCTTTCTTATATGCGCGTACCAGGAAACCTTGTGGAAGGTAGGTAAGGATTTCCGGATACGCTAACGCTAATCCTTCATTCTCTTCAGAGATCATCGTTTCTGGATGATTGATAAACTTTCCAGAAGGTTGAAACTTCATTGGTGAGAATTCCTGAGGATGAATCCCAACACTTCTCCCCGCCTCGGCGTCCTTAAAACAACTGACAATCATTGCGAATGAGGTGGCCCCAGCGTCTTGATATCCTTTCGAACGATCGCCTAAAAAGTGAGCTCGTCCATGGGCAGCGACCATTTCTTTTGTGGAGAGAGCACCCTTCTTGGCAGCGTTTTCTGCGGCATCTAGAGCATCTGTTAGGGTTTGGTATTTTTTATCTCGCAATACCTGCACTGCCGGGAAGATCGCATCTACCAGGGTTTTTTGACCTGGTTCAGCTCCGCCAACTTGCATTACGGCCTTCAATCCCCCTTCAAAAAAACTGGCCAAATCTTCATTTGAGCAAATTTGTTTTCCCCGAAGGACGATCCCTCCCTCAGCAAAGAAAGCTGCCAGTAAAGGGCCTATTGCTCCCCCAGCATTTTCTGCCAGCGCTTCTGCGGCGGTATCTAACATACTTCCTAATTCAGAGTATTCCGCTTGAAGGACATGGTCAGCGGATGTAAAAGCTCTGGATATGGTAAATCCATGATCGCCATCCCCTACGGCGGCATCCAGGTTATTTAATGCCTGGCATTCTTCTTGAAATTTTACCGATAACAAAGTAAACAAAGTTCTGAACTTTTTCAGATCAAACATTGGCAACCTCATGCTTAAGAAACTCCGCTGCGCGGTGTGCTGCCTGATCTAAATCATCCGCAAGTGGTCGCCAGATGGATAGACCTCGACCTACTTCGCCAGCGGGGTTAACGAATGATTCTGTAACTAAATATCCCTGATATCGGATCAGTTTTAACGCTTTTTGAACTTCTAACCAGGGTATATGCCCCTCCCCTGGGATTTTGCGATTGTTTTCTACGCAATGAAAATGACCTAAATAATTACCGGCTTTCATGATTGCTTCGAAGATGTTGTCCTCTTCGATATTCATGTGAAAAGTGTCTAAATGGAGTTTGATATTTGGATGGCCTATTTCATTCAGCAACTGAATTCCCTGTTCGGCTGTGTTGATGATGTAACCTTCAAATCGATTTAAAACTTCCAAGCATAAAGTAACACCATGGTCTGCCGCCATTTTTCCAGCTAATCGGAGAGATTGAATACAAAAATCCCGCCTTTGCCGAAAACCCTGATCGGGGAACATACCCCAAGCCGCGTAGGTTACTCCCCCCAAAATAGGGCTGCCTAATTTTTCTGCGCCTTCAAAGCATGCTTGCAGATGATCTAATCCCGCCTGGCGTATTTTGGGATCAGGGCTTGAGATATCGGTGGTTGGCCCAAGACCTGTTCCACAACTGGCAAGCATGCCTTCTGCAACCAAAGCATTTCTCAGCCGTTCATAATCTAAATCCAAGGGATTCAAGAGAGGAAATTCTGCGACATCAAATCCCGCCTTTTTTGCTTTGAAGATCAGAGGCTCTAAATCATCAGACCAGGATACCTGCCAATAGGATAGATGGATACCAATCGGAAGCATATTTCACCTTGAATAGAATGAGGGGCTCCTCCCTCAAATCCTTGAGGGAGGAGGGAGGAAAGAACCAAAAGGATCAGAAGCCTAATAACCTGGCAATACCACCAACTACAATCGCAATCAAGGAGAAATCGTTACCACCGAAAGCGTTAATGAAGCCAGCAGCAGTATTCGCCACAAAGGGCAACGACAAGGCCTGCAACACGATCAGCAGTACACCACCTACAATGGAAGCCACAATCGCGCCACGGCGTCCGCCGGTTGCGTTAGCTAATACCGCGGCAGGGCCAACATCAAAGAAAGCTGCCACAACCAGTGGGAGCAGAACGTAGGGATAACCAAATGCGCCAAAAACGACCAATGTAACCAAGGAAGCAATCATCGCGATCGGGAAGCCGATTGCCAACGCGTTTTGCCCGTAGGGGAATACCATTGGGCAGTCGAGGGCGGGAATGGCATCGGGAACCACTTTCTTAGCAAAACCGTGGAAAGCTGGCACAATCTCGCCCAGCATTAGGCGAACGCCCGTGAGCAGGATTGTGAGGCTGGCGCCAAAGAGAATACCCTGGTAAATAATCCACAAGTACCAAATTGGTTGGGAACCACCTGAGAAAGTCTCTGCAGCCCAAGCAGGACCTGCAATAAAGCCCATGACCAAGTAGAGCAGGAACATAATGATTGAAGTGGAAATGGTCATCGACTTGAGGAAACTCAAGCTGTCTGAGATCTTCATGTCTTCAGTGGATTTTGAGGGATCGCCAACCAGTTTACCAATCCACGCACCCACCAAAGCAATGCTGGTGGTGGTGTGGCCGATAGTGAAGTCTTTGTTGCCAGTCAGTTTGAAAACAAATGGCGCAATTAACGCAGGCAAAATTGTGGAGAGAGCGCCGTGAATCAAACTGCCGATCACAACCAACGGAACACCAGTGATTTTTCCAGCATCTGCCAGAGCGGCGACAACCATAAAGGCGTTCCAGAACATGATGTGACCGGTAAGGAACACATATTTTAACTTTGTTACACGCGCTAGAACCAGGTTCACCAGGAAACCGAACACCATCACCAGAATGACGGGTACGCCATATTGGCTCAAGAACGCCGTCCAGTCTACCGCGACGGCTTCCCCTTGGAAAGCATACACTTTGCTGAACATGGTCGAGATCGGTGAAATGACTCCGCTAAGCAAATCCACAGCAGAGAAGAGAATAATGACACCTGCCATAGTTTTGATGGTGCCGGTAATGACTTCACTGAAGGTTTTGCGCATCATCAGCAAACCTAATAATGCGACAAGCCCCAGCATAAATGTCGGCAGCAATCGAGGGACAATACTAAAAATCAGACCTACGTTCATTTTTCCATGCTCCTTTTTTATTTGGTAGTAAAAATGAGTTACAAGAATTGGTTAATTCTCTAGAATTATTTCAATTACAGACACCTCCTCAGAATCTAGACTAAATGACATTAATAATTCTTCTGATTTCTGACTCCAATCAATCACACCTTCTTTTGGCCAGATCCGTTTCACTTCAATCGCTTTTTGATCGCGCAAGTCGATTGACAGACGCGTTTGCGAAGCAGTCCTTAAGTAATTGCTAATCAAAACCCAAACCCGATCAGCACCGATCAGCAAGTGCGGATCAATTTCACGATGTTTTTTCTGGGTGTATTCCAGTTTGAAACGAGGGTGAATACCCAGTTGAGGCAATACTTGTTTGATTATTTGCGCAAGAATTGATTGGCCATTCTTTAGGTGTCCTGAGTCGCACTGCGAGGCCAGATAAATTGCGTTCCCTGAACCATAGGAAGACAAGGTCACCGCGGGGTATTGGTCGAGGAAGGTGGCTAATACTTTTGTTTCTTTTTCAGGGATTACCATGTCGCGATTCCACCAACCATCAAATAATTCGCCATTAAAATCGATTTGAACTCCATCCAATCGATCGGGTTCAACCCGTTCGATACCAAACGCCTTGCGTAATCCAGAGATAGGTAAGTTATGTTGGTACCATCCGCGGGAATCGAGTGTGCCACACCGGGAGAAGCCCACTAAGGTGCCGCCATTATTTACATACTCGGCTAGCATTTCGGATAAATCTACATCCAGCAAGCCCATCATCGGCATCACGATTACCCGATATGGGTTTGCGGACCCAGAAAACACCTGTTCGGGAGTGATGAAGTCCACTGAATACCCGGCCTCCCAAAAGGCACGGTATGCTCCGCGTTGGGCTGTAAAAAGCTGTTCTTCCTCGTCAATCCCTCTGAAGAAAATGGCATTAGGTTTGGATTCCAGAATGGCAACTTCTCCACGGGGGGCATGCGCTTGCATTAAAAATTCATTATGATCCCTAATAAAATTGCCTAATTCCAGCGCGGATTGATATCGCTTGGTCGGTTTTCCATCCAGATCGACCAATGCGCCCCAATGCAATGGCTGGTAATCCCACTCGCGCCAGGGCATAAATAGGATTAATTTGACATCATGTCCCAATGAATCCATCACATAATTCGTCACATCTTGGGGGCGGGTGTTGAAATCGGGGCCCATTACCCAGCCGCCAATTGGTCCACTTTCAATTTCATGCAGCCAAAAATCCCGGCCAACTGACTGGGCAACACTGCGCCCGTGGTCAAGAAAGATGGAAATGTGTTCGGGACGGGACGCCATTTTGTTTCCGCTGCCAGGATAAAGATCGTAGCCGATATGGTCAACTTTTTTAGCGATTTGCCATTGATCAAGCCCCATGAAGGTGCCAAAGCGGTCATACCCCTTGAAGTTAAAGGTGTTTACAGAAGTTGGGTGATCATGATCTCGCTGACGAATAAGTTGGTGCTGCCATCCAGCGTATTCCGCAAAGGCTTGCTGCCAAAAAAGGCGCCAATCAATCCACTTGGTCACACCCGCCCAGGCGGCGGGCATACTTTCTGGGGGAAAAATATCCGCCCAATCGTTATAGACATAATTGGTAGTACCCCAAGACCAGGCCTGCGTTACAGCTTCCAGAGATTGGTATTTTTCTTTTATCCACTCGCGGAATTTCGCACCGCAGTGGTCGCAGTAGCAGTAAAGCCCCAAAATGGATTCTTCGCGGGCGGGCAAGAACGGAAAACCAATTTCGTTTGTGATTTGCCAGCCAAAATGATTGGGCTGTTGAGCGGTAAATTCGAGCAGCGCGCAAATATACCTTTCAAGAGCGATTTGATAACCAGGATGATGAATACAAGCCCAATGATAGGAAGCCCCAAGCGGATACCGTTGTCCCGTATTGGAAAGTAAGGGTAAATCGGGATGTTTTTTTGCAAGCCAGAGTGGAGGAGAAGATGCCCCGGTGCTGATGATGATTTTGATTCCAAAATCGTTCGCTTTTGAATAGAAGCGGCCAAGCTTCTCGAATTCAAAAAAGCCTTCCCTGGGTTCAATGCGATCCCACGAGGCATGCACATCCCCCAAGCGAATCAGGTTCATCCCTGATTTATGCATCAAAACCAGGTCTTTTTCCCATTCCGCTTCATCAAAGATGAGCGGTGAGTAAGAGGCTCCGTAGTGAAAGGTCTGTTGTTCGATCATCTTTAAGACTCGGCAGCGGCCTTTTGCACAACCTCGAGACCTTTAGATCTGATTTCATCTTTACTTAAGAAGTTATCAATCACGACCACCGGTTTGTTGACGTTTTTGAATAATTGGGACATATCTCTCGAAGTAAATACCACATCAAATGATTCGCCCACCGCGGTGGTCGAATCTGCGCAAAAAGTCTCAGCTTGAATATTGTTTTCTTTGAGAATTCCATCCAGGGTGATTTTCAATATCATGCTGGACCCCAAACCAAATCCACAAACCGTCATGATTCGAAGCTTTTTCATCTTACTCTCCTAACAAAATGGTTATTGAAACGCTTTTAAAATTTCCTCAATTGAATTGGAGGACTTGAGCAAATTCTGGTTCTCTTCCACTACCAGAAATTCAGCCAGCGATTTCAGCATTTCAATATGGCTGGAATGATCTATGCCGCAAAAGGAAATGACCAGCTGAACGGGGTCGTTCGCTTCGGACCCAAAATCGACCGGTGTTGATAGGGAGACAATGCTCATTCCAACCTGCAAGGCTCCATCCTCCGGACGGGCATGGGCCAACGAAAGGCCGGGAGCCAATACCATATAGGGACCCAAATCTTGAACCGCTCGAACCATCGCATCAACGTAACGAGGTTCGCATTTACCGGTATCTACCAATAAAGCGCCCCCCATTTCAACAGCTTCTTTCCAATCTTTGACGGGCACTTGCAAAAGAATCGCTTGCGGAGAAAGATATTTGGATAACATACTGTTTACTCACTTTGGGATAATAGGTATTTGGCCGTATCGGCGTTTGTGACAAGGACATTAAAGAAGTTGCCTTTCATGGCAGCTTGAATAACTGTTTTCTTCTCTTCACCACCGGCTACTAAAACACTCCAGGGAATTTTCTTTAAATCATCCAGGCTAATGCCGATAATTCGATTATCGAGAAAGGTGGAAACAATCTCTCCATTTTGATTAAAATAATGCCCCAATGCGTCTCCAACCGCCCCAGCAATTTGTAAGCTTTTCAGCTCTTCCAGGGTGATCTTCTTTTCGACATATAGAATTGCAGAATTATCGACAGTACCTATACTTTGGATAACAATGTCCGAATGTCTGGCTCGATCAAGTGCTGCTGATATGGATGGCTCATTGACAAGAGCCTTTTGAATTTCTGCGTTTGAAACAAGATTCGGAGCGTACAGAAATTCTGCCTTCCCACCAGCGATTTCCGCCATTTTTGAGGTGATGTTGTATTTGGCAAAACCACCTGAATGATCCGACGCCCCGCCCACAATTTCGATAAAAGTACAATCGATGGAATTGTCAGTGGAAAACATAATTGGTAGATGCGAGATGGTGCGTCCCAAACCCAAACCAACCCGCATGCCACTCTTTAGAGACCGTTTGAGCCAATCTGCCGCACCTCTGGCTAAAGCAAAATAGATTGAGTCATCTCCTTCGGGATCACCAACTACAACCGCATCACGAAGATTGAATTTCACAATCAGATCTTGTTCCAAATCGAAGTTTTGGTTTTGTGGAGCATTGATTTTGATCTCAACAATACCTAATTCAATAGCTCTGTTTAAGATACGGTGGATGGTTACACGCGAATAACCCAACTTTTCGCCGATCTCGTTTTGTGTGAATCCACTGTCGTAATACAATCTGGCAACTCGAACGCATAAACGGTATTCGGCTTGATCAATTTGATTGAACATGGTTTTGCCTTGAGGATTTATTAGTTTACATATGTACATTTAATGTACATATTTCCATTATACAAGAAATAATTTAGAAGGCAATACCCAATTTAGAGTCGGGCGTCCATTTAGCGCGCAGATCAGAATTGCTTCTTCGTCGCATGGAAAGGTTTGTATACAATCAGGAAGGTCGTAATTGAAAAGAAGAAGCTTTGCAACTGGCAGAAGAATTTCGCAAAGCAGCCACAACTAAATTGGTTTTTAGGCGAAAGGAATACTTTAAATCCTTTTGAATACAGACCACTTTGACAACAAATATTCTGGTGCAAAAATCCTTAAAGTTCGTTATCATCATAGTGCCCTTCGTTTGCCATGATTGTGTTGTAATGACCCATTTCTTCCCTATCGGAGGACCTTTCGATAATCAGTTTGAACTAGCATAAGACCTTACTTGAATTCAAGATGTTAAACTATCGAAAAGACTAACCAGAATGGAGTTGAGATGCCAGAACAAAAAGTACGCCTGGACGGCCGCAGACCGGATGAGCTTCGCCCGCTGTGCTTTACGACCGATTATGTGGATTACCCGCATGGGTCGGTGCTGGTGGAAATGGGCAAAACGCGCGTGCTGTGCAATGTGTGTGTGGAAGAGAAAGTGCCCGATTGGATGGCGGGGCGCGGAGTGGGCTGGTTGACGGCGGAGTACTCCATGCTGCCGCAATCGACCCAGAAGCGCAATCCGCGTGAGACAAACGGGCTAAAAGGCCGCACGCAGGAGATTCGCCGGTTGATTGGGCGCTCGCTGCGCGCGGCGGTGGACTTAAGTCAGATCGGTGAGCGTACCTTGCTGATTGACTGCGACGTGATTCAAGCCGATGGGGGCACGCGCACGGCTTCAATCAATGGCAGTTATGTGGCGTTGGCCATCGCGGTGAACAAATTAACCGCCCAGGGGCTGCTGCCGGCTTCCGCTTTGCTGCCGCCGGTGGCGGCCGTGAGCGTGGGAATGGTCAACGGCTATGCCTGCCTGGACTTGAATTACGGCGAGGACTCGTCCGCTGAAGTGGACCTGAACGTGGTGATGACCGCGGATGGAAAATTTATTGAGGTGCAGGGAACCGCTGAGAAGGAACCTTACGACCGGCGCAGTTTGAATGCGATGCTGGACCTGGCAGAGCAGGGGATTCGCGAAATTTTGATCCTCCAACAGGCAGCGATCTACGCATAACCATCAAAAGCTTCTCGATGAAAACAGCCCGGCCGGGCTGCTTTTTTGTGGACATCGGGAGATAACCTCCACAGTGTTTGCCGCAAACGCTCACAATTCTTTCACAATCTTTTCTTATGATAACGGCAATCAAATATTCAACAGGAGGTTGAAATGTTTTTCCATCGATTTTTTGGGCGTCTCATTAGTCTGATTCTGCTGCTGTTGCTGGTCTTTGCGGGCGGCAACTTGCTTTTCCGCGGCGCATGGGCGCAGGGGTATGCTGCCGGGCAGGGTGAGATGATCGCGCCCGCGCCGGTTGTTATCGATCTGCAGAACTGGATCCCGACGGTATTGATCATTGCCGGGGTGGCGCTGGTGCTCTCGATTACCGGCGCGCTGGCCCGGTATTATTTCTGGAAGAAGATGGGCGGCCCGGAAATGTTCGCGAAATTCCGTCAGGCGAAGTTTTATGGATATGGACCGATGCACCACCACTTCCATCGTTTCCACTACGGTTGCCCCTATGCCTGGGGAGAGGTAAAAGATGAACCTAAACCAGAATCAGAAGCCTGATCGTATTCATCAAGATGATCCCTTATCCAGACAGAAATATCCCTGGATAAGGGAAATTCTCGAAATGCAGGTCAATACCATTCTAATCAGCATTCCTGAAGATCAGCTTTTGGTAGAATACTTAGAGAAGTGTGCTGGTTGGAATGCAGAGTTTATTGACGCAAAAACCGTTATATATTTTGCATACCCGCGTGTGGATGAGCTAACGGATGAATGAAACCATTCTGATTGTGGATGACGAACCGAAAATTGTGGATTTGGCCAGGAGCTACCTGGAGAACGGTGGTTACCGGGTGCAGGCCGCCGGAGACGGCCAAACAGCATTGGTTTTGATGCGCACCATTAAACCCGATCTGGTGGTGCTGGACTTGAATTTGCCGGTGATGGATGGTCTGGATGTATGCCGACGGCTGCGCCGTGAGTCGGATGTGCCGGTCATCATGCTGACTGCCCGAGTGGAAGAAACCGACCGCCTGATTGGCCTGGAATTGGGCGCGGACGACTATATTACCAAGCCCTTTTCGCCGCGTGAGTTGGTGGCGCGGGTGCGGGCCTTGCTGCGGCGGGCAAAAGGAGAAATCCGGCAGTTGAACCAGGTGCGCGTTCATGACCTTGAGATTGATCTGGAAGGACATACGGTAAAAAAAGCGGGGGCCGCATTGCACCTTTCCCCCAATGAATTTAAGCTGCTGGCAGTTCTGGCGCAGCACCCCGGCCAAACGATGACGCGCGAGCAGTTGATGGATCATTTGCACGGGGTGGTGGTTTCAGGCTTTGACCGCAGCATTGACGCGCATATTAAGAACTTGCGCAAGAAGATCGAACCCAATCCTCTCGAGCCAGTGTACATTCTAACAGTGTACGGCATTGGGTATAAGTTTAATGATGAATTTGCGATGTGAGAGCGCCTGATGTGGAACAAGTGGGATCGTAGAGAATTCCGCCGGTACGCGCGCAAAACCTGGAAGTCCGATTGGCAACGTAACCGCCGCGGACATTTCTTTGTGCGCATGCTGTTTTCCTTTGGCTTTCTGGTGTTCTTGGGGATCTTTGGCTTTTCCATCCTTACCTTTTTGGTATCGGCGTTTTTAGAGCGGGGAACCGCACTGGACGCTCTGACCTGGTTGGGCGGATTGCTGCTGCTGATGGGGGTGATTACTGTTCTGGGTTTCGTGGGGAAGCGCGCCTACCGCAGCCTGGCCTCTCCGCTTTCGGACTTGGTGGAGGCTTCGCGCGAGGTAGCCAGCGGAAATTTCTCCGCGCGCGTGGAAACGCCCGCGGCAGGGGAGTTAAAAAACCTGGTCAGCGCGTTCAACAAGATGGCCGAGCAGTTGGAGGTGGCTGACCAGCAGCGCAAAAATCTGAGCGCCGATATTGCTCATGAGCTGCGCAACCCGATTCACATTCTGCAGGGCAACCTGGAGGGGATGCTGGACGGGGTGATTGAGATTGACCGGGAACACATGGAGGGTTTGCTGGATGAAACCCGGCTTTTGAACCGCCTGGTGGAAGACCTGCGAACACTGACGCTGGCAGAGAGCGGCCGGCTGCCGCTGGTGTTGGAGCCGGTTGACCTGTTTGAACTGCTGGCCGATATTGTGATCAACTTCTCCGGCCAGGCAGAGCAGGCAGGGGTGAATCTGTCTTTATGGGTGAAGACCGAGGAGCAAAATGAGTTTACGCGCCTGAGACCGGATGACACAGCGCCTGGCTCTCTGATATTGCGCATAGACATAGATCGCTTTCAACAAGCCATTCACAACCTGATTGCCAACGCGCTGCGTTATACCGCGCCGGGCGGGCAGATTATTTTGCGCGCCTATTCCGGCGCTTCGAAGCGCGTGTATATTGAGGTAGAGGACGACGGCGCGGGGATAGACGCGGCTGATCTTCCCTTTATCTTTGACCGTTTCTGGAAAGGCGACGCGGCACGCACGCAGTCGAAAGGGGTGGGCAGCGGACTGGGTCTGGCGATTACCCGGCAATTGATCGAAGCACATGGAGGGAAGATCACGGTCAACAGCCAGGTAGGCTCGGGCACTCGCTTTCAAATCGAGATGCCGGCTGCAGGATAGGTTTGATCGTATCCGCTAAATCGGCCCAGGCGCGACCACAACGGCTAGTACAATCCCCAGAACAGAACCATGCCAGCCAGCAGTCCCAGAAAAGCCAAAAGAGCCATCTTCCAACCAATTTTCAAAAAGTCGCTGAACTTGTAGCCGCCCGGGCTCATCATGATGAGATTGACAGGGTGGGCCATTGGCGTGAGAAATGAGTTGGAGCATCCAATGGCAACCGCCAGGGCGATGGCTTGGGGGTTGATTCCGTACTGGATTGCGGCGCTGATGGCAACCGGGCCGGTCATCAGCATCTCAAATTGGCCGCCCATGATCTGCGAAAGTGCCGAAGCAATTAGAAAGGACCCGCCAGCCAAACCAAGCGGGCCAAAATGGTCCGCGAGACGCGCCATGACCGCCCCCGCGCTGTCCGCGAGACCGCTTTCCACCAGCGCGATTGTGAAGCTGTACATCCCGCCAACGGCAATGATCACCTGCCACTCGATGGCTTTATAGGCTTCCTGCATCGAGATTATTCGAGTAGCGATGGCGAGGAGCGCGGCAATCAGGACGGCAATATAAACGGGTACACCCAGTAAAGCGACCACAACAGCGCCAAGCAGCAGACCGAGAGCAATGACGGTTTCTCGCAATTTTGGCGGATGGTCAGACGCGCTTGGCTCGAGAAGAATAAAATCCTGGTCAGTTGAGACAATCTCTTTGCGGGCAAGTTCTCCGACCACCAGGAGCGAATCGCCTGACGCCAGACGGAAATTGCCCACATCGGTCCGGTAAGAACTGTTTCCTCTTTGAAGAGCGATCACCGACCAGCCATAATGGTTGCGGAAATCAACTTCTTTCAGGGTTTTACCAATCACGCTGGAACGCGGGAGGACGAGCATTTCAAAAATATCCAGCCCTCGTTTGCTCAAGCTGGTTTGTTCATCTACGGCTTCAACGCTCAGACCGGGTTCATTCGCCTCTAATTCCCGGACGCGCTCCTCGCGGCCAATGATCAGCCATTGATTGCCGGCTTTGATGGTGTATTCAGGGCCGGGTGAAAGGAGCATGCCGTTCCCGTTCTGCAGCGCCGCCAGGGTAATGCCGTAGTTCTGCCCCAGGCCAATTTCGCTCAGTTTCTTGCCGCAGAGGATTGAATCTTTTTTGACGGTAACCTTCCAGGTGCGTTCTGAGAGCCCATAAGCCTGTTCGAGCTCGCTGCCGGTAGGCCTGGAATCTTGATAGGCGGAGGCTTGTTTGCGTTCGGGCAGAAAGCGGGGGCCAAAGAAGGTGAGGAAAAGGATGCCAATGACCGCAATGAGTCCGCCGGTCGGCACAAAGGCCAGCACCGAAAGGGGCTCTTGTGGCGGGGAAGCACTCTGCAGGAGGGAACTGGCGAGAATGTTGGCTGTGGCGAAGTAGGTGGCCATGCCACCCAGCAGACTGCCATACGATACGGGTATGAGGAGTTTTCCGGGATTAATCCCGGTTCGCCGGCAAACATCCAGCACGCTGGGAATGAGCAGCGCGCCCGCGGCTACATCATTCATGAAAAGCGATAAGAACGCGGCTGTGCTGGCAAACAAGAAGGTCAGTCGCCGAAGTGAGTTGCCGCCAACTTTGAGAATTTGTTTGCTGATCCAGCGCGCGAAGCCGCTTTTTTCCAGCGCGGTGGTGAGAATAAAGACGCTGATCAAAATAATCACAGCATCTTGGCTGAACCCCGCCAGCGACTGTACCGCCAACTCAGGCTGACCGGCAGGGCCAAAAACGCTGAACCCAACGAATTGGAGAATGGCCAGTAACCCTGTTATCGTTAAGGCTGCGGTATCCATGCGGAGCCGCCCGATGATGACCCCAATCAGGGGTACTGCCACGACTATTAAAATGAGAATTTGAGATGTAGTCATGAGGTTTTATCGATTTCCTTTGTGCAGTGATTAACCATTGCAAAAGGTGAGTGGCACACACCCTTTCTAGACCCTGTTCTGAGGGTTTCTTACGAAGAAAAATGATTATTTTAGCAGTCAGCCCGCATCGATCCTGCTGTGATTACCCGATCTTTCTCGGCGGGAGGATAAAAGGGCCAGACCACCTGGTCTGACCCTAGTTTAGATTGCTTCTGCTTGGATTGCAAGTCAGGCATCTAAGGCTGCACGATTTTTTTTGCATCCTCAAGAGAATCGCCATTATGGCATCATGTAGAGCTGTTGCGCCAATAGGCAGCGAGCTGCCCATCCTGGATGGACACTTTTTTCCCGGCTGCCTAGTTTTCAAGGTGTGAGTGTGCAGTGCTCTGTTTGGCGTGCCTTTCGCAGCCGGCTAATTCCTCAGGCTGTGAATGGGGGCGGGGATTTTGCCGCCAAACTTCACAAAGCGCGCGGACTTGCCCGCGTTACGCACGGGAGCGATGGCGCTCTCACCGAACAGGCCGCCAAACGAAACAAATTCACCAGCTTCTTTGCCGGGCACAGGGATCAGACGCACGGCGGTGGTTTTGCCGTTAATCATGCCGATGGCCATTTCGTCCGCGATGATGGCTGAGATGGTGGCCGCATCGACCGAACCGGGGATGGCGATCATATCCAGGCCAACTGAGCAGACACTGGTCATGGCTTCCAGCTTCTCCAGCACGAGGCTTTCATCGCGCACGGCATTGGCCAGGGCCTGGTCTTCGCACACCGGGATGAAGGCACCGCTCAGCCCGCCTACACTCTGGCTGGCAAAGGTGCCGCCTTTTTTGACCGCGTCGTTGAGCAGGGCGATGATGGCCGTGGAGCCCGGCGCTCCGATGGCATCTACCCCCAGAATTTGCATGATCTCACCCACGCTGTCGCCTACATTGGGGGTGGGAGCCAGCGAGAGATCCACCACGCCAAAGGGCACGTTCAGCGCTTGGGCTACCTGGCGGCCAATCAACTCGCCGCTGCGGGTAACGCGGAAAGCGGTGCGTTTGATTTCTTCGGCCAGGTCGTGAAGCCCCAGGTTTTCGCTGCCCACCTGAGCAATTTTTCGCTCCAAAGCGCGAGCGATCACCCCCGGTCCGCTGACACCGACATTAATAACAACCTCATGCTGACCAAGACCGTGAATGGCCCCGGCCATGAAGGGATTGTCGCCGGGTTGGTTGGTGAATACCACAAACTTGGCCGCCGCGAATCCACCGCTATCGGCGCTGCGCTCGGCTAATTCTTTCACGGTTTGTCCCAGTAATACAATCGCATCCATATTGATGCCGTAGCGGGTGGCGCCTACGTTGACGGACGCGCAGACTTTTTTGGTGCAGGTGAGCGCCTGCGGAATGGCGTCGATCAGGGCGCGGTCGCCAATCGTAACCCCATTGGCCACGTCCGCGGAGAAACCACCCAAAAAGTCAACCCCCACGGCGCTGGCGGCTTCGTCCAATGCTCTGGCGATTTCTACGAACCCTTCCGCGTCAAAGCCGGCGCCCACATGCGCGATGGGGGTAACCGCAATGCGTTTATTGACGACGGGGATGGCGTACTCGGCGCTGATGGCGTCGCAGGTGGAGACCAGGCTGCCAGCGCAGCGCTTGATCTTCTCCTTGATGGCTTCGCAGGTGCGGTGAACGTCTACGCGGTGGCAGTCGAGCAGGCTGATGCCCATGGTCACCGCGCGCACATCCAGATTTTCTTTCTGGATCATATCAATGGTATGGATGATTTCTTCGGGGCGGATCATGGGCTTAGCCTCCTATATGGGAATCGAATTGGATCAGGCTTATGTTACCGCCTACGCGGGCGGGCAGGTTGATCTCATTCACGGCGCGGAAGATATCGCGGTGCTGCAGCACCATTTGCAGGCCTGTCTCTTGGGTGAATTGCTTCAAATCCTGGCGCACCTGGGTGATAGACGCGGCCTGGCTGAGATCGATGATCAGGATCATCAGGTATTCCTGGTCTGAAGCGGTGGTGGAAAGGTCGAGAATGTTGATATTGTGTTGCTGGCAAAAATTCGAAACGGTGGCAACAAAACCAATCCGGTCAGGTCCGCGGGCGGTGAGAACATAGGAATTCTCCGGAAAGTCGGCGGTGGGGCGCAGGTCGGTGGCGTCCAACCTTTTTACAGCGGCAACAATGGGTGTCTCGCTGCGCGCGTCTACCTCGGCTAATTTGCGTTCGATGGTGCGCTGGGTTACTTCGGGGGGAAAGCTGGCCAGTAGAATCATGGTGAAATAGCCACACATCAGGGTCTGGCGCACATCGGCCAGGTTACCATTCAATTGGCTGACGGCGTTGGATATTTCATAGACGATGCCGACCCGGTCGCGGGACATAATGGAAATGATAAATTGTTCTTGCGTGTCGCTCATGGAAACCTCAAGCCTGGGAATGATGGCGAAAAATGCCTTTTGGGGTGAATTAATGGGTAAGGATAACATAGAATCGAGCTGGCCGGATCATCCATCCTGATGAAAACGATGACTTTGTTCGGTCTTGAAGGCCAACCAACAGAGTGATGCTCCTGGTTGTAAAAAAAGTATCCCCGGGCAACCGGGGATGTGAAGGTGTTTTGGGTAAGTGTTTTAGCGGATGTTCTTGAGCATGACAGCGGCCAGGCCAATGCCACACAAGCAGATCAGCGCGAAGATGGCAGCCATCACCGGGTCAAAGGGCACGCCGGCAAGGGCTTGCCCAACGATCATGGCGATGATTGCGGCGCCCATCAGTGACCCTTTGAGCATCACGACAAAAGAAAGGGCGTATCCCCATGCCTGTTTTTTCCACAGCAAATAGGCGCTCAGCAGACTGACCGGGACGATGATGCCCAGGTCCAGCGCCTGGATGACCAGGGTGGTGTAGGTTTCCAGGCCAGAAGGCGCACCTCCGTTGGTGAGGGAGGGGACGATCAGACCCAGCCAGGCCATCAATAAGAACAGGCTCAGAATGACCAGGAAGGTGATGACCCAACGGCGGGGAAACCTGCGGGTTACCCGCTCGGCAATCTGGTCAGGTTTCAGCCCCATCATAGCGAGGATGAAGGTAAACAGGCTCATCGAGAAAAGTGCCACATAAATAAGAAAGAAAGAATTATAAGCCGCGAGAAAGACCAATGAGGTGTAAGTGTATAGGAAGTATCCCAACGCGCCGGTCAGGATCAGCCGGCCGCGCAGCGTCCCTTTCTTGTTAAGGATTACGCCGGTTATCAGCAGGGGAATGCCCAAGAAGAGGGTGATGATGTCCTGCGATTTGGCTTGAGCCGCATAATTGATCGTGTCGTGCTGGTAAACGCCGCGCCCTTGTAAAGTATAGGTTTCGCCGAAAACCGAGGTGAACTCGATGGGTTCTCCGCTGCCCTGCCAGAATACGCCTAAAGCAGCGGCAACCAGTGCCAGTGCGGCAATCATGAGGGGTAAGATAAACAGTGCTTTTGAGTTTTTCATTACTGAATCTCCAAATCGAGTGGTTAATCCTGGTTAATCCAGGTGGAATAGATCACAAAGCATTGCAAAAACTTGCGCGCTAATTTCTGTAAACTCATCCGGGCAGTTGCGCAGCATGGTGATCTGCGCCATCGAGGCCCCATGCGCTACAAACCACATCAGAAAGGCAAGATGAATGGGCCCGGAACCGGCTGGTAGGGTAATTTTTCCACCCGTCACCATGGCTTCGGCAAACTGCAGCAGTCCTGCGAACTGTGGATCTTGCGTGAGTGATTCAAAATTCGCCGGCACATCATCGGATGGGTTCATGATGAGCTGATAATGCGCAGGATACTGGCGCGCGAATTCCAAATAGCTGGCACCCAGACTAATGAACAACTCGCGAGTGGTCTGGTTTGAGCGAATATGCTTGCTTTGAACCTCTGCGTTAAGCTGGCGACCCTCTTCGCGCAGGGCGGAAAGGATTTCTTCTTTACTGGCGAAGTAGCGGTATAAAGCGGAAGGAGAATAATCTGCCCGGTCGGCAACAGCGCGAATGGAAAGACCTTCAACGCCATGTTCAAACAGAATGGCACGGGCTGCGTCCAGAATTTCCTGCCGGGTGCGGGATTGCCGTCTTTGCCTGGGTTTTCGTTCCATTTAATGAACTCCGTAAGATAAGTAAACAATGTTCACATAATATACTACGTTCTTTTTGACTTGACAAGGGTGAACCTTCATTTGCTTCTGCAAAACACAACACGCTGGAGATCAGGTTCGTTCTCACCGCTGGATGAAATTCGTTATAATCAAAGGAGAGAGTCTGATAAACATACCAAGGAATATTGGAATGAAAAGCCTGAAAATTTCTTTGTTGGTCACCATTATTGTTAGTCTGAGCGTGCTCCTGGCGGCTTGCGACATTCGCCTGACCGCCACCCCTGATACGGTGTCCGCGTCCGAAAATGGCGGTAACGGCGGCAATGCCGACGCGGGGGAGATCGCCTTTTTGGAGGAGCAGCTCAGCAACCCGGAGCTGGATGAGCAAACCCGCGCAAGCCTGCAAGAAAAACTGGACATGGCCATTCGTATCGCTACACTGCAAGCGGCCACACCCGTGCCGGGAGCTCAGGTGCAGGCGTTGGATGCAGTCGGGGGAGAGGGAGAAGAGATTCCCTTTAACAGCGGCATTTTCCCCGGCGACGAGGGTTTGTTCAAACCATCTCAGGCGCTGATTGAAAATTATTGGCAGGAAAAAGTGGGAGAAGAGTATGTTCAGGTTTTCGCCGGCGCCAGCGGGGAAAATCCGCAACAAGGGCTGGTGATTGTGGTGGTTACCCAGGCCGACCTGGTGAACTCCACGACCGATTTTTACCCTGCCGCTGAAGCGAGCGGATCTCTGCATATCACGGAAGCAACACCGGAGCTGGTGCGCATGGAAAACCAAGACGGACAGGCTTTCTGCTTCAAGCTGGCTGAGGGAAGCTTCGGCTGTCCATAAATCTGGTTGCGCGGACCTCTGTTCCGCAGCGTATAAAGAAAATCGAGCGGTAAAGCATTCTAGCCAGCCGCTCGGTTTTATTTTTAACTACAGGTTAGCACTTTACGATTCCATTCATGCGTCCTGCAAGGTTGGTTTTGCCTGTCTACGCGCTGCGACGGGTAGACAGCCACTTGTGCGTCTCCAACACGATCAGGATGATGGCGCCCAGCGCGGTGAACGTTAGCCAATATTGAATAGACAGCGGTTCTGTGTGCAGCAAAGATTGCATAAAGGGCAACTCGGTGGCCGCAATGTGGATCGACTTATGGGTCTTTCCTTTTTTTGTGCTGTTGTTGGGCGTTCAGCCATGCGCGGAGTATAATGATTGAATCATCACAATCGTTGATTGGGCTTGATGACCACAGAACGTTTGGCTTTCAAGAGAGATTTCCATGAAAATGCTTATTCCCCTTTTCTCTCCCGCAACCGGCACCTGGGGTGGATTGACTCGCGTTATGGCGATAGCAGAGGCGGCAAAAGCTGGCGGGCATGAAGTTGCCTTTTGCGCTTCAGGTTATTTGGAACAAACTCTCCGCGGGCGCGGGTTTGCCGTTTTCTCAACGCCCATCCCCACGCTTTTGGGGCTACCGGCACCAATCTCACGGCGCATAGAGAAGCGTTCACAGTCAGTCACTTTGCCGGTGCCCCCGGGCAGGTCAATTGGCAGCATCTGGTTGGTACTGATGATTTCTGGTATGGCGCATGGAAAATTTTTGCTTCGTGTCGTTGAGGCTGAACAAAAGGCGGCAGACCAATTTAAGCCGGATTTTCTTTTCACTGATCTTGACCCTGGCGCTTATCTATTGGCCAAACTGACCGGTTTGCCGATCGCTTCTGCTTACCAATCTCCGATGAAGCACGGGATCAATACTCTTGCATGGAAGCGCATGAATGTCGCTGTTAACCAGGTGCTCACGGCCAAGGGGTTTTCGGAGCAAAGAGTTGAGGAATTATTTTTTGGCAAACACTGCTTAAAAATTATCCCATCCATACCGGAATTGGAAGATGAAGACGTGAACCGGCCGGACGTGCGCTTTGTGGGGCAATTATTAGCAGCCATTCATCCCAAAGAAGCAAGAGAGTTTATTCCGGAGGCGGGCAAACGCTATATTTTTGTTTACATGGGAACCGGATCAGTATCTGTAGATCGGGTCCGTGATGCGCTATCACGCTGTTTGCCCGAAGATGGACCGCTGCGAGCTATCGTAGGCGCGCAAAGTGTGACGGAAGTTGAGCGACTCGGCGCTGTGGAGCTGAGGCCTTATGTTTCAGCGCAAGCATTATTGCCTTTCTGTGATTGGACTCTCTGTCACGGCGGACAAAATACAATCATTGAATCCCTGATTCATGGCGTGCCCCTCATTGTATTTCCAGGCCCAATCTTTGAGAGACGCTATAATGCTCAACAAATCCATCGTCTGGGTGCGGGGGTGATGGGTGAAGTCAATCAATTCACACCCAGCTGGATCCAGGATCTGTTTCCGCAGAGAGACCGAATGGCAATCAAAGCGCTGGAGTTGGGAGAGAAAATAAAATCCTATGGGGGCGCAAAGGTGGCTATTGAAGCGATGGAGATATGGGGAAAAACAATGCCATCTACATAATCCCCAAGATTTGCGATTCAAATGAAAAATCATCACCGGGAGTCAATCAAGAATTCCCGGTGATGCCTTCTTTTTAATTCCACGGAATGGGTAGTATTCCCTTCTGGCGCGCGTCTTGAATGGTGACCCAGGCATAACCTTCTTCTTGAGCCTCGAGGTGTGGAATAGTGTCATTCCATTCTTCCAGTCCCAAATTAATCGCATCATTGAAACTGGCGCGTCCAATCAGGGTGGTTTCAATAAAGTAATAATTGGCGTTGACCTGGTCCATACGCACGGCAACGTACGCGTGCCCAGGAATGCGGATAATGGCTGTTTCCAGTCCAAGCGCTTCGGCAGCCGAGGCGAATAAGATGGCCAGTTCCACACAGTTACCGCTGGCCTGTTCGATGACCTCTGCTGGCAGGCGCATGCGCTGCACCGTATTGGGTCCGTAGGCGACCATGGTACTGATATACGTCAGCCGATAATCCTCCTCCGCTTTCCAGATCGCCTCCAACCGTTCCCACACTCCCCCATTGTCATCATTTTCGTGACCACCGTAACCACTCCACATCGTACCAGAGGATGTGTAATCGGCCGCGGCACGAATTAAGGCTTCCACTTTTGGGTCAGTAGGTGTAACCCAGGCGGCCCAAAGCTCATATTCTTCAGCGGTTTCAAAGCCATCGATCCAGACAAAATCACGCCTGGAGTAAAGGAGGACCTGTTGGCTATCTTCAATCAGGGTCAATTCTTTATCGGAATCGATCTGGGTGATTTTGATATGGAAAGTCCCTGGTTTTTCGGAATTCAATTTATCTACTGCTTCTGCCATCAGCCGGGGATTCTGGTGAATTTCGATGGATTCACCCGCACCCACGACAACCGTATCCAAAGCCTTGGTTGTGTACCCTTCGATATAGGTTTCCACAATGACCGTTCCGTTGGCATTGCCGTGATTGGTCAGGGTAACATCCACAAAGTTGTCTAAAACCGTGCCGTACAAGTGATAGAGGGAAGTAACCAGACCATCGGTATAGACATAGGAGATTTCAATTTCACTTTGACTTTCAGGTGGTTGTGCCTCCGTCGGCTGAATGTCCGTTGGCAGCTCTTGCGGCAATACCGGATCTGTTTGCTCATTAACCATTTGTGAGTTGGATAATGAGAAAAAACCGCATCCCAACGACGTGAATAGCAGAACGCCAAGCATTGTCTTGAAAAGGAAGTTTGGTTTTCCCATGAAACCCTCCATTGAAAAATTCATTTCTTGACAGCATCACGGTTGTCATTGAGAGCAGCGGGCTGATGATTGGTTATGATATACAACTACTTTACACCCAATATTTGGAAAACGAAATCGGGAAACACATCTATTCAGTACAAAAACTGGGGGAATTGGGGAGGAAAAGATAAGTTACATATTAATCAAATCTACAAAACGCTGTGGGCACAGGCTTGGTTGCCCTCATGTTCACTCCAACATCGAAATTAAAAAAAGCGAACCAAAATGTTAACTGAATATTAATGATTGACTTCATGTTTGAAGTATGTTATTATTTTTGTATAACTCACAAAAAACGAACAATTTTATGGTTATTTGTTAGATTTTTGGGATAAATTCGGGTGATTTATGTCTTTCGAGAGAAAAAAACGAATTAGTGCCATTACCCATCTTCTGCAACAGAAAAACGAGATTTCGGTCAAAGAAATCTCTGAAATGATGCATGTCTCAGAAATGACCATCCGTAGAGACCTGGATACGCTTGAGGAACAGGGCGTTGTCAATAGAACTCATGGCGGTGCTGTGCTGCTGGATCCAAATACAAGCGTACGGTATCCATATATTCTTGGGGAGCAGATCACCAAGAATACCCGCGAAAAAAACTTAATCGGGATCAAAGCGGCTTCACTGGTCCGGCCTCACGAGACAATCTTTCTGGATTCAGGTACCACAACCCCATTCGTGGCTAAAAATCTGAACCCTGATCTTCCAATTACCGCGCTTTGTTATACCTTCACAAACGCCATGGAGCTCTATCCACGGGCCAATACCAACCTGATCCTTTTGGGAGGTTTGTTCCATAGGGATTCGAATATTTTCCACAGCGTTGAAAACTATGGGCTCATCCGCAATACCCGTGCAGACAAGGCTTTTATTTCTACGGGCGGCTTCGATCCTGAAATGGGTTTAACAACATTTTTTGACTACGAGGCGGCCATCAAGCGGGAGATGATCCGATCCGCCAGGCATATCATTCTTGTTGCTGACTCGACAAAGTTTGGAAAAATCAGTGTTACCCATTTTGCCGAGCTTGATGATGTTGACACGATCATTACCGACGATGGTATTTCCAAGGAGTATCGCGAGATTCTCGTAGATCGCGGTATCGAGCTCATTATTGCCAATCAAGACAATAACCAATACACCTCATAGGAGCAATATTCATGAATCTGGATTTCAAAGGGAAAACTGTGATTGTTACTGGTGGCAGCCGTGGCATTGGTGCGGCGATTAGTTATATGTTTGCCGCTAATGGTGCAAATGTGATGGTTGACTATTTGCCGGTTGAAAAAGACATTGAAGGACTGAAGCAGTTAGAGCAGGAAGTTCATAATATCGGCGGTGTGGTCGATTCCTTTGGCGGTGATGTCGCTTCACCGGAAGAAATGGATCAATTGGTTGCGAAAACGCTGGAGCGCTTCGGCGGCCTGGATATTCTTGTGAACAGTGCCGGGTTCACCAGACCAGCGACCGTGGAAAGTATGACCCCGGACTTATGGAAGAGCGGTATCGAAGTGAACTTGAGCGGTGCCTTTTACATTACACAGGCCGCCAGCCGACATATGATCTCGCAAGGTTCGGGCAAGATCATCTTTATCGGATCGGCAGGCTCGATTACCGGTGGTGGAGGGTCGGTTGCTTACTCTGCTGCCAAAGCCGGTATCAATGGTATGGTCAGGGCTCTTTCAAAGGAGCTTGCGCCCAAAGGCATCAACGTCAATGCGGTACTGCCGGCGCTGATTGAAACTGACCTGTTAAGGGATAAGGAGCCGGATGTAGAGAAACGCAACAAATATATTCAGCGAATTCCGATTGGGCGGTTTGGCACACCTGAAGACGTGGCGTATATGGTGCTGTTCCTCGCGTCTGAGTATGCCGGTTTTATCAGCGGACAGAACATCATTGTTGATGGTGGATCTACCTATAAATAGGTCAGCTAAAGATTAGCTCAACGATTACGAGCATGTCTAAACATATTAGTAAGGAGAAAAGAAAATGAACAAAGTAGAAATTTTGGAAAAAGCATATCGGTTGGGATTTCAGGGAGAGCATGACGTCCGAGGGTGTGCCCAATGTACGATTGCTGCCGTTCAAGACGCGCTGGGCATTCAAAATGACATTGTTTACAAATCGGCTAGCGGCCTGGCCGGTGGGGCTGGAGAGTGTATTGACGGGAACTGCGGTGGCGTTTCCGGTGGGATCATTGCCATGAGCATGTTCTTCGGTCGAACCCGGGAAGAAGAAGCCAGCAAAAAGGGCCGGGCAGATAAATATGTTTCATTCCGCATGGCAGCTGCTTTGCATGACAAATACATGGAGAAATATGGAACGGTTATCTGTGGTGAGATCCATAAGAAAATCTATGGCCGTGCTTTTAATCTGCGCAATGATGAAGACAAACAGGCGTTTAGAGATGCCGGCGCCCATGAACGCGAAGATGGCTGCTGCGCGGCGGTCGGTGATGGAGCCCGCTGGGCTGCTGAATTGATCCTGGATGAAATTGAAGCGCAAGGGCTGACCCTGGAAGATTTTCAATATTTGATTGACACCAAGAAATAATAGGCGGCCCGAAAGCAACAAGTAGAAAAATCCGACGAGCTTTATTTATAGGAGTAAAGAGTCAATGCCTGAAGCAGATCATGAAGGTAAGAACTATTACGAGGATATTCCTCAGCAGGGAAAGCTGTTTTTCTTGAAAGGTTCTTCTGAGTTGGATTGGGGAATGAAGAATCGCCTGGCGCGGATCTTTAATCCCAATGATGGACGCACTGTAATGCTGGCCATCGATCACGGCTACTTCCAAGGCCCTACCTCTGGGTTGGAACGGGTCGACGTGAATATTTTGCCCTTGATGCCAGAAGCCGACGTGTTGATGTGCACCCGGGGAATCTTGCGGACAGTTGTGCCCCCGTCTTTTACCATACCGGTAGTGATTCGGGCATCTGGTGGGCCGAGTATTCTCAAAGAGTTATCAGATGAACAGATTGCCATGGATATGGAAGACTGCATCCGCCTGGGTGTATGCGCCACGGCTATCCAGGTGTTCATTGGCGGCGAATTTGAATCCCGCTCTGTCGTGAACATGACCCGTCTGGTAGACGCGGGCTTGCGTTACGGTATTCCCACTCTGGCCGTTACCGCGGTCGGTAAGGACCTGGAACGGAACGCCAAGTACTTCCGCCTGGCCACCCGTATTTGTGCCGAGCTGGGTGCCCAATATGTGAAGACCTATTATGTGGAAGAAGATTTTGAGACCGTGACCGCGTCCTGCCCGGTGCCGATTGTGATCGCGGGTGGAAAGAAGCGGCCTGAACTGGACGCGCTGAAGATGGCCTATAACGCCATCAGTCAGGGAGCTGCCGGTGTGGATATGGGACGCAATATCTTCCAATCCGATTCGCCGATTGGGATGATGAAGGCGGTTAAGGCGATCGTGCATGGAAATGAAACACCGGAGAAAGCCTACGATCTGTACCAGACGATCAAGAATGACGGGAGATAAGCGAACCTCATGAGCTACTTACAGAAATATTCGAACGAGGTCCATGACTTCCTTAAAGTCTGCAAGAGTCTGGCTGACCGGATGTATGTTACCAGCCAGGGTGGTAACCTCTCTTATAAGTTGGAAGAAAACCTGCTTATTATCACCCCCACCTGCGTAACCAAATGCGACGTTACTGAAAAGGACCTTGTCTTTATCGATCTGGAAGGTCATATCGTAGAGGGAACGCGCAAACCCACCGGCGAAGTGCCGATGTACATCAACTTCTACCGGGACCGTCCGGATATCAAGTCGGTGATTCATTGTCACCCACCTTACACCAACACCTTCACCATTCTCAAAGGCCCCAACTGGTTGATGAGACCTATCTATCCTGAGACAGTGGCAGAAGTGGGTCCAGTTCCGCTTGTACCTTATGGCGAACCTCTGACCCAGAAGTTGGCAGACAACTTCGCTCCCTTTGTAAAGAAGTACAACGCTTTTCTCATGGAAAATCACGGCTTGACCATTCTAAGCTCAGCCGACATCGTTAGGACATTGCAATTGGTGGATATTCTGGAAGTCAGTTCTATCTCAATATTGCAAGCGTTGGCGGTCGGCGGGCTTAAAGAGCTGTCCAGAGAGGATGTTCAGAATCTTGAAAATACCATGAAAACGAGAAACCTGCCCATGATCGGTATGCCGGGTGTGAATGTTTCCATGGTTGACCTGTACTTTCCTCAAGAGCAATAAGCCATTGGTTATATCCCCGCTCTTCAGAAAAGGGACATACATAAATGTGCCTTAGAAAGTGAGGTGAAACGCTTATCAATCGGAGTATCTGTAAGAAAAGAATTAAGCGATTAATACACAATGTTGAGTAGGAGTGGAGGATTCAAATGAAAAAGTCGATTATCTTTGTTTTGTTAATCACACTATTGGTTGTGATGTCCGGATGTTCGCCCGTCGCTACTACTGAAGCGCCCGCTGCTGGCGAAGCGCCCGCTGCTGGCGAAGCGCCCGCTGCTGAAGCGCCCGCTGCCGAAGCCGCGCCTGCAAAAGACGTTACGATTGGTTTCATTCCGATGACGCTGGACAACGAGTACTTCATCACGATGGTGAATGCTGCGCAGCAGGAAGCGGATAAACTGGGTGTCAAGCTGCAGGTTCAGGCTGGGACTTCGCACGGTAGCGCGGAAGAACAGCTGCAGATCGTGGAGACCATGATCACGAACAAAGTTGACGCCATCTGCATCGTTCCGAGCAGCTCGGTGGGTTTGATGACCGCTCTTAAGAAAGCCGAAGAAGCGGGCATTCCCGTGATCAACCTGGATACGGCGCTGGATGCTGAACTGGTGAAGAGCAATGGTCTGAAACCGGTTCCGTTCATTGGAACGAACAACTACGACGGTGCGAAACTGGCGGGTGAATATGCGCTTGAGATCACCGGCGGCACTGGCAAGGTAGCCATTCTGACCGGTATCGCTGGACAGCAGAACGCCGCTGACCGCCGCAATGGTTTCTATGATGTAGTGAACGGCAAGCTGGAAGTTGTAGCGGAAGCCTCGGCGGACTGGGAAGTTGAGAAGGGTTACAATGCTGCCCAGAACATGATCCAGGCCAATCCCGATCTGGTGCTGATCTTCGCGAGCAATGACAACATGGCACTGGGCGCGATCCGCGCCGCGAAAGAAGCTGGCAAAGACATCAAAGTGATTGGTTATGATGCGATTGGTGAAGCATTGAACTCGGTCAAAGCTGGCGAAATGGCAGCGACAATTGCTCAATTCCCGGCCGAGATGGGTATCCAGGGTGTCCAGGCTGCGATGACCTTGCTGGGTGGCGGAAGCATGCCGGATTACACCTACACCGAGACTCGCCCGATCACGTCGGAAAACGTTGACGATTTCATGACCTACCTTGCCAAGTTCAAGACCGCAGAGGCTGTGGAAGAACCCGCTGCTGAAGCCGCGCCTGCAAAAGACGTTACGATTGGCTTCATTCCGATGACGCTGGACAACGAGTACTTCATCACGATGGTGAATGCCGCGCAGCAGGAAGCGGATAAACTGGGTGTCAAGCTGCAGGTTCAGGCTGGGACTTCGCACGGTAGCGCGGAAGAACAGCTGCAGATCGTGGAGACCATGATCACGAACAAAGTTGACGCCATCTGCATCGTTCCGAGCAGCTCGGTGGGTTTGATGACCGCTCTTAAGAAAGCCGAAGAAGCGGGCATTCCCGTGATCAACCTGGATACGGCGCTGGATGCTGAACTGGTGAAGAGCAATGGTCTGAAACCGGTTCCGTTCATTGGAACGAACAACTACGACGGTGCGAAACTGGCGGGTGAATATGCGCTTGAGATCACCGGCGGCACTGGCAAGGTAGCCATTCTGACCGGTATCGCTGGACAGCAGAACGCCGCTGACCGCCGCAATGGTTTCTATGATGTAGTGAACGGCAAGCTGGAAGTTGTAGCGGAAGCCTCGGCGGACTGGGAAGTTGAGAAGGGTTACAATGCTGCCCAGAACATGATCCAGGCCAATCCCGATCTGGTGCTGATCTTCGCGAGCAATGACAACATGGCACTGGGCGCGATCCGCGCCGCGAAAGAAGCTGGCAAAGACATCAAAGTGATTGGTTATGATGCGATTGGTGAAGCATTGAACTCGGTCAAAGCTGGCGAAATGGCAGCGACAATTGCTCAATTCCCGGCCGAGATGGGTATCCAGGGTGTCCAGGCTGCGATGACCTTGCTGGATGGCGGAAGCATGCCGGATTACACCTACACCGAAACCCGCCCGATCACGGCGGAAAACGTTGACGACTTCATGACCTACTTAAATCAGTTCAAATAGACATATTGAGCTGAACTTGTAGCAAGCATTCAAATCTGGTTCAGCAAATTTCTCTCCAATCTTAGACCTGGAATGAAAATTCCAGGTCTAAGAAACAAAATAATGTTTTCTTTGTTACAATATATTTGATATATTAACCGTGCGGATCTCAAGCCAGGAGGTAATTAAATGAATAAGCGTATTAATACTCTTCGAGAACGTTATTTCGACACTACCCCCGAAGTATGTCCAGAAAGAGCGAGGTATTTTACCCAATCGATGAAGGAAACAGAGGGTGAGCATATTGCGTTAAGACGGGCAAAAGCTTTTGCCAATGTTCTTGACCATATGACGATCTTTGTCGCAGATGATGAACTCATTGTTGGCAACCTGGCTAGTAAACCGCGCTCTGCTCCTGTTTATCCTGAATACTCGATTGATTGGATTGTTAACGAATTTGCGGGAAACCCTTACCCACTTGATGCCCGCCCGGGCGATAATTTCATTTGCACCGATGAGACCAAGGCGGAAATCCTGGGATTATTGGATTATTGGAGAGGGAAAACCGTCTTCGAAAACCTGCGAAAGAACCTTCCCACGGAATGCAAGCAAGCCTGGGATATGGCAGTTATTGATGATACCTGGGTCTCTTCAGCCGCTCTTGGCAACCACCTGGTGGATTTTGAGTGGGTCTTAAAGGTAGGACTCACGGGAGTGATCGAGCATGCCAAGAATCACCTTGCGAAGCTTGATTTGACCCAGCCGGATGCGATTAAGAAGCACTGGTTCCTGCAGTCGGTCATCATCGCCAACGAAGCAGCGATCCGCTTCTCACAGCGATTTTCGAAAGAGTGTAAGCGCCTGGCAGAAATGCAGAAAGACCCGGTAAGAAAAGCGGAGTTGGAAAAACTTGCCGAAGTGACTCTGAACGTACCGGCTAACCCTGCCAGATCATTTTGGGAAGGGGTTCAATCTGTTTGGTTCACATTGCTGCTGATACATATCGAATCGAATGGACATGCCAACTCGATTGGGCGGTTCGACCAGTTCTTATATGGTCTTTATGAAGCTGATATCAAGAATAACGCATTAACCCGTGATGGTGCGCTAGAACTCATCGAAGCCTTCATTATTAAGTGTAATGAATTAAATAAGCTTCGCTCCTGGCCTGATACCTCCATGTTCCTCGGTTATCACATGGCTATCAACCTGGCAATTGGTGGGCAGACCGAGGATGGCAAGGACGCCGTTAATGATCTTTCGTACCTTGTTTTGGAAGCATGCGGCGATGTGAAATTGTTCACTCCCTCGATTTCTGTGAAATGGTTTGAGGGAACGGACGACAAGTTCATGGAAAAAGCGCTTGAGGTCGTCCAGGTGCACAAAGGCGGTATGCCCGCTTTTTACAATGACAAGGCGTTCATTCGAACGCTCCTGGAAATGGGCGTGGACAAGAAAGATGCCTGGAATTGGGCGCCTGTCGGCTGCATCGAAGCATCCATTCCTGGCAAGTGGGATTTTGCCGCAAAAGGATCTTGGTTGAGCGTAGCGAAAGTTCTTGAGATTACCCTGAACAATGGCAAAGATCCTGCGACGGGTATTACTCTTCTACCCGGAGATGGCGACCTTACCACTTTCAAGTCTGCTGATGAAATTTTCAAAGCCTTCAAGAAACAGTTGCATTACTTCATGGAATTGCAAGTGATCACAGAGCATATCAATGACGAAATGCATAAAGTGATTGATATCAACGCATTCACTTCTTCTTTGGTGCATGATTGCATCGAGCGAGGTCTGTCGTTGATTGAAGGCGGTTCGGTCTATTCTGCTGACGGAGGCCCGACTTGCGGCACAATTACTGCCGGGGATTCTCTGGCGGCGATTGAATACGCGGTGTTTGAGAAGAAAATCATCACCGGTGAACAGTTATTACATGCTTTGCGAACCAATTTCGAAGACCAGACCACGACGCCAACCGGTGAAGAGATCCGCCAATTGTTACTCAACAAAACACCAAAATTCGGTAATGATGATGACAAAGCGGACAAATGGTCGATGAAAGTTGCTGATTTCATTGGCTCGTCTTATCGGAATGATTTCAAAAACTCGAGGTATGGAAAAGGACCGGTACCGTGCTGCTATTCTTACAGTCAGAGCCCGGTTACTGGAAATGTTGCCTTCGGAGCGGCAGTGGGCGCAACCCCCAATGGCCGAAAAGCTGGAAAACCCGTGAATAATGGCATGTCGCCTTGCAATGGCGCAGAAAAAACAGGCGCGACCGCGGCTATCAACTCGGTTGGCAAAATGCCCAGCATCTGGTTCCAGAAAGGCGCCATTCTCAACATGCGTCTTGGCAATGGCATCCTTACATCCGCGGAAGGCCGTGCCAGAGTGAACGGATTAATCAAGGTCTTGTTCGAGAAATACGGAGAGCAGGTCCAGTTTAATGTTGTGGACAATGAAGTGTTGATTGACGCGAAAGCTCATCCGGAAAACTATCGTGATCTCCTTGTCCGGGTCTCTGGGTACAGCTGCTTGTTCACTCCATTAGATCCCCGCTGCCAGGATGACCTGATTGAACGAATGGAACTGGATGTATGACCGGAGTTGTCTTTAGTATTGAGCGTTATGCGCTTCAGGACGGCCCCGGTATCAGGACACTGGTTTTCTTAAAAGGTTGCCCTTTGAATTGCCAATGGTGCGCAAACCCGGAATCGCAGAGTTGCGCACCAGAAATCCTTTACTTTCAAAACAGGTGCGCATCTTGTGGGCGCTGCATTGCCAATTGCCCACAAGGTGCCATCAAAGTTGATGATGAGTTTGGATTGATCACGGATCCAGACAGGTGCATGCTGTGTGGTTTGTGTGTGGATGCCTGTTATTACGGCGCCCGAGAATTAAGCGGAGAAGAGATGGAAGTCTGCGACGTGATGAATATTATAGAACGAGACAAAATGTTCTATGATGCTACCCAGGGTGGAGTTACTCTGTCTGGTGGTGAGCCATTGCTGCAGACTGCTTTTGTACGCGAGTTAACACGCGAGTGCAAAGAGCGCGGAATTCACACAGCGATCGAAACTACCCTTTTTGCTGATAAAGAAATTGTGAAAAGGGCCTTAGAATACATCGATCTGGTATTTGTTGATGTAAAGCACTTTGATCCTTACAAGCACGCGGAGTTTACCGGTGTGCGAAACGAACTGATCATCAATAACATTGAGATGATTGATAACCTTGGAAAGCAGTTCATCATTCGCATTCCTTTTATCCCTGGCGTCAATGACGATGATGAGACACAGAAGCAGATCTATCAATGGGCTTCCAGGCTAAGGAACCTAAAGTGGATCGAGGTCCTTCCATATCACCGGCTTGGCATGACAAAATACCGCGGCCTGGGAAGAATGTATCCTTTGGCTGATGTAAAACCCGTTTCAAAACAATCCCTTACTTATCTAAAAGACCTGGGCGCACAAATTGGTGTTGACGTTCGGATAGGCGCGCATTAGATCTCAAATAGAGGATTCATAATGACATCTTTGCCAAAACCCATTAATTGCGTAGCTTTTGATTGCGGTAATTCTTCCTTTCGTACTGTTCTGGGTACCTTTGATGGTGTCCGCACGAATATGGAAGTGATTTTGCAGGTCCCTCATAACACGATCGAGATCAATGGTCTGTACTACTGGGATATTCTGCATGTTTATGAAGGATTGAAGCAAGGACTGAAAGAAGCCTTTGTCAGAGCAGGGCATATTGATTCCATTGGAATTTGTACCTGGGGGGTTGATTTCGGATTTCTGGATGAAAATGGGTATCTGCTTGCGAATCCGCTGTGTTACCGGAATTCCATTGGCGAGGAACAGCTTTCGGGTCTTTCCGCAGAAGAAAAGCGTTGGGTATTTGATCAAACCGGCATTCAGAATAACCGGATCAATTCTCTATACCAGTTGACCGGAATCAAGCGGATCATGCCTGACCTTTTTGGCATTGCCAGGCATTTGTTGATGGTTCCAGACCTGCTCAGCTACTTCTTTACGGGTGAAAAATTCACAGAGTTTTCCATCGCGAGCACAACGCAGTTATTCGATATGAGAAATAAGCAGTATGCTGAGGACGTACTAGATCGTTTTGGTATTCCAAAGAAGATGTGCAAACCCCTCAAACAACATGGAGAGGTGATCGGGATGCTGAAGCAGTCCATTGCGGACGAGTTGCGTATTCCGGTTTGCCCGGTGATCTGCGTGCCCTCACATGATACCGCTTGCGCGGTGGCGGCTGTTCCTGCGCAGGAAGAAGATTTTCTCTTCATCAGCTCAGGAACCTGGTCATTGATTGGCACCGAACTGCAAGCGCCGGAGATCACACAGGAAGTGTACGAACGTGATTTTGCCAATGAAGGCGGCGTATTCAACACCATCACGCTCCTGAAAAATTCGGCGGGAATGCATATTTTGCAGTGTATTCGCAGAGATCTTGAATCGGGGGGCGAGAAATATACCTGGGATGAGATCGTAGGATTGGCGCGAAGTTATCAAGGAGAGCCAGGCCTGTTTGATCCGAACTCTTATGAGCTTTTTAACCCGAAAAATATGATCGCTGCCATTCGCGAGTTAATGAAAGACGATAACGCTCCAATTGAAAAAGTGCTTTCATCCACCTACGCCTCGCTTGCCTACACTTACCGGAGAACGATTGAACAAATCCAGGAAGTCACGGGCAAGGACTATTCTTCCATTTATATCGTTGGCGGTGGATCACAGAACGCCTATTTGAACCAATTGACCGCTGACCTGACCGGAAAGAAAGTTTTTTCTGGCCCCAAAGAGGCTACCTCGTTAGGCAATATTGGTGTTCAATTGGTTTCGCACATTCCTGGTTTTGGATTAGCCGAAATTCGTGAAATGGTCAGAAATTCTGAGTCAATCTCGTCTTTTTATCCTGATCCTGATCGAGACAGTCACTTGATTGACGCCCGATACAAGGATTTTTACGAAAATAAATTACAGGTTTGAGCTGACCTCACCACCAGTTTTTCCTCTTACATTACACAAAAACTGATTATTGGAGAAGTTATATGACCGATTGCTTGTTAGAGATGCGAAATATATCCAAAGAGTTTTCTGGTGTATGGGTTCTTCAAGATGTGAACTTGTCATTAAACAAAGGAGAAGTTCATGTTTTGCTTGGCGAAAATGGAGCGGGCAAATCGACCTTAATCAAAATCTTATCAGGCGCATACACGAAAACGAGCGGAGAGATTCTGATTAATGGAGAAAAAGTTGACATAAAAAATCCTTCCGATGCATTTGGTTACAAGATCGGTGTGATTTACCAGGAATTCAACCTGAATCCATTTATGTCCATTTATGAGAACCTTTTTCTTGGCAAAGAATACACCAATGCGCTTGGAGTCATTGATAAAAATCGCTGCATAAAAGAAGCCAAGCGTGCACTCGAACGAGTGGGATTAGATGTCTCCCCCAGGACGCTGGTAAAAGACCTCTCTGTTGCGCAAATGCAGTTGGTCGAAATTGCCAAAGCGATCATGTCTCAGGTCCAAATTCTGGTTTTTGACGAACCGACAGCTACCCTAACGGAGAGAGAGATTGAAAAACTCTTTCAAATCATTTGTGAATTGCGTACCAATGGGGTAGGTATCATCTATATCTCTCATCGTATGAAGGAATTGAAACAAATTGGCGACCGTTGCACAGTGCTGAGAGATGGGAACTACATCGCTACCGTTAAGCTTTCCGAAGTTGAGGATTGTGACTTGGTTCGGATGATGGTTGGACGAACGGTTGAATTTGAGAAGAGAACGGAATCGTTTATTGATAAGAATGAGGATGTGCTCTCAGTTGAAGATTTAAGTTGTCGAAATTTGATAGAGGGTATTTCCTTCACGCTCAAGAAAGGGGAAATCCTCGGTGTTGCCGGCCTGGTGGGCTCAGGGCGAACTGAGATGGCGAAGTGCATCATTGGAGAGTATAAACCCACGAGGGGAACTATCACGATCAAGGGGAAACAGGTCAAAATCAAAGAGCCTTGTGATGCGATCAGTCATGGAATCGTTTATCTTAGCGAAGACAGGAAGAATGAAGGCCTGATTGTAAAACATGATGTCAAAACAAACGCCACGCTTGCCGGCCTGGATAAACTCATTAAGGGAGGGTTGATCAATACTGAGAAAGAGGAAGATTGCGCAAATGACCTGGTAAAGCAATTCAATATCAAAACCAATGGCATCAAAATGTTGATTAAGCACCTTAGCGGTGGAAACCAACAAAAGGTTGTGATCGCGAAATGGGTGAACTCGGGCGCGGATATCTACATTTTTGATGAGCCAACACGTGGGATTGATGTTGGCGCTCGACAGGAAATTTATTCAATTATGGAAGACCTTGCTAGAGCGGGTGCTTCGATCATCATGATCAGTTCAGACCTGGTCGAAATTATCAAGATGTCGGATCGGGTGATTGTTATGCACCAGGGAAAAGTTGGGGGGATTCTTGAAAACGATGTTAATCTTTGCCAGGAAACAATCTTGAATTACGCTATTGGGAGACAATGCAAATGAATCCATCCAAATCAACACAGAATATCTTTGAAGTGCTCAAGTCGTATAGTCTTTACCTGGCGTTCTTGATCATCTTCATTGCTTTTTCATTATTGAATGAAAACTTCCTCAGCATCAATAATGTTCTAAATATTATCGTTCAATCCGCGATTATCGCGATCATTGCCGTTGGTCAGACGATGGTTATCCTTACTTCGGGCATTGATCTGAGTGTTGGTTCCATTGTCGGCGCGGTAGGGATTGGAATCGGCCTCCTGATGGTTGCGGGTGTTTCCATCCCTGTGGCTGTTGTGTTGGGTGTGATTATGGGTATCGTTTTTGGCCTGATCAATGGCGTCATCATCAGCTATGGACGGGTACCCGCATTCATCACGACACTCGGTATGATGGGAATTGCGCGCGGGTTCGGTCTGGCGTTGAATGAAGGTAAACCCGTCGCGGGATTGCCCCAAAGTTTTGAGAAAATCGCCTCCACAAGCGTCGCCGGCATTCCAAGCTTTGTGTTTTACACACTGATCATCTATGTGATTATGTTCTTTATCCTGGAACGGACGAAATTTGGGCGGCACATTTACGCCATTGGCGGAAACAGAGACGCGGCTCGACTTTCGGGTGTGAAGGTGAAAGTTGTTGAAATGATCGTTTACCTGTTCTCGGGTTTGTTTTCTGGCCTTGGCGCAGTCTTACTCACGGCGCGCTTAAATTACGCCACGCCCGTAGCGGGTACTGGATACGAGTTGGATACAATCGCTGCTGTAGTGATTGGTGGAACCGCGCTCTCTGGCGGGCAAGGAAAGATCATTGGAACCCTGGTTGGAGCGCTCATGTTGGGTATTCTCAGGAACGGGTTAACGATTCTCAATGTTTCTTCTTTCTTCCAACAAATCATCATTGGAGCAGTGATCATTATCGCGGTATTCATGGACAAAATTAACGAAAAGAAGAACAATTAGGTAGCAACAATTTCCAATCAATAAAGCTGGCCTGAATAGTATTTTTACAGCGGCTGGAGCAAGGGAGTCCTGAAGTGAGAAATGGAATCCTAATTGCTCCAGCCGTTTGACCATCCGATTAGCCGTTTGTGAGCAACAATTGTGAAGGTCTGCTATTATCTATCCATGAGGCTCTGGCATCCAATTCCAATCACCTTCTCTTCTTGTTTACAACCCTGCCTTTCAGCGCTTTTTCATCCTTTGGTAGAAAGCACAGATTATGAAGTCTCTCCGTGAAGAGAAGAGCAGACCATTTGAAAAAACAAGTTAACGGTCTTCTGGGTTGACTATCCATCGAACGGACAACAAGGTCAGGTTCAGGCTTTGAATCCTGCCCAGAACGCCATAAAGAGATGCCTGGTCTGGCAAGGTGCCCCGCAGCAGCGTTTTTTTGATGTTGTTTTCCGCCTGTGTAGCAATCTCCAGGCCGGAGAACCATTCCGCCCAGCATGGGTCAATCGGTTCCAGGATTTCAATCTCATAATACTTTGGGTTAACCGTATTCATTGTTTTACCCGGTTGTTTCAAAGCGCATTTTGAATTTTTTGCAAAGGGATCGAATCAGATTCCGGGATGTGATGGCAACTGAATTGATTCCCATCATGCCGTTGGACCACTGCCCGGTCATGGAAAAGCGTTTAAGCCCTGGCAGGTTGGGCGAAATGCCCTTCATCAGAATACGGCCAAATTGTCCCTCCGGATACCAGGCTTGCAGACCGTGATAGCTGGCCGTATACCGTTCAGAGGTAATCGGCGTGGCAACATCAACTACCTCAATATCCTGGCGAATATCCGGGAAGCGCTGTAACAGCAGATCAATGAAGGCGTCTGCCACTTTCTGTTTTTCCTGCTGATAGGCTTCACTGCCGTATCCCAGCGCATTCCAATATGAATAGGGCGAGGTTGAAAGCAGCCGGATGACGGATTTTCCCTGGGGGGCAATGGACGGGTCGTAATTATAAATTTCAATTTCCAGGTCTTTGACCTCATGCCCGGCGATGGATACCGGCTGCTCGAGGTGATAAAAGATCGCGCGCGGAAGGCCGGATAGGTTCCGGTTGATCCCCAGGCTGACTTGCAAGTTCATGGAATTTTCGTCTGGCGCGCAGGTGTAGTAGTGCCGCAGAAACTTGTTCGTGTACTTGCCTTCCAGCAGCTTGAAAATGGTTGTGTGCCCATCTCCGGCGGAGATGACCCAATCAGCGCGCTGCTGCTGCCCGTCTTCCAGCTCCACGCCGCAGGCCTGATCATTTTCCACCAGGACCTTGCGAACGCGGGAATGGTAATGCAGCTGCCCGCCCAACCGGGTGAAGCGCCGGGCAATGCTCTGCGCGAAGGCCAGCGAACCGCCTGCCGGCCAGCCCATTTCTTTTTTATGCTGGGCGGCCAGAAATCCCATCTGGACAAGGGCGGGGCAGCCCGCAAAGTTGTATTGAATTTTCGGAAAGGCCTCGCGCAAGAAGGGATTCTTGAATTTGCGGGCTACCTGTTCCAGGCTTTGCCTGCCCCAGCGGAATAAAAATGGCAGGTGTGGAAACCACTGGAGGAAATCGGCTGGGGTGGCTTCTTGCAGAGCGTAAAAGTCGTGGGCCAGAAAGTATCGCGCGGCTGCGCAGTATTCTTTAATCACCCCCGCGTCTTCCGGCGCGATGGATTTGAGATGGGCTTCAAAGCGGTCAATGTTGGCATAGACGGTCAGGTGGTGCCCATGAGAGTCTTCCACCTGGGTTATGACATCGTGATAATGAATGTTCTCAAGCCGGTCCGGGCATAATTCCTGCCAGAGGTGATTCAAGGGCGAGTTGCTACCGGCCCCAGCCAGGTCGTGAATACAGCCGTCGAAAAGATATCCCTTGCGTTTCCACGAGGTACAGAATCCGCCGGGGATGGTATGCTGCTCAAAAATGTGGGTTTCAAAACCGCTCATCTGGGCGTACACGCCTGCCGCCAGTCCGCCGATGCCAGCGCCGATGATGACCAAAACTGGTTGTTGTGCCATGGTTTCCTCAAAGCCTACAGAAAGTGGAAGAAGTAACTCAGGGTGCCGATGATGAATTTGACCAAAATCAGCAGCGAAGCAGCCGAGACGGCATCCTTTTGAGTGGCGATGAGAGGCAGATGCCAGCCTGCCAGGCCACCAATCAAGACAACCAGCAACCCGGCGCCAAGCAGGTAGCCGGCAATCGCGAAGGGCGAAGCCCATTTGCCGCTGGCACCCACCTGGCCAATCCCGCCCAGAGCGCACATCGTCATTCCAATGATCAGGATGGCGATCAGCGCGGCGCGTGGAGAGTTAATCAGCGGCAGGCTGCGGTTGTTGAGATTAGCATAAGCGATGACGGCGATCAGCAGACCAAGAATGATGGGCAGGATCAAACCGTTAAAGAGGGGGGCTTGAACAGAGGTTTTCATTTGTTAGACTCACTTTCTTTTATTCAAAGCGTTCGGTATCACAGCATGAATATACCCCTTGGGCGGGTTGTGAGTCAGTGTCCGCAAGGCGTATTGAGGGGCGTATTTTTTTTGGTGGGATTAGAAGAGTTGGAGTTCGCGGGCGCGGTTGATGGCCTGCACGCGGCCTTTGGCATCCAGCTTGGAATAAGCGTTTTGCAGATGCTTTTTGACCGTGCGAATGGAAATGAAGAGCTGATTGGCGATTTCCTGGTTGGAAAGCCCTTCAGCGGTCAGGCGCAACACTTCGATCTCACGGGGGGTGAGCGGTTCGACCAGGGAAGCGGTTAGGCTGGTTTCAATTTTTGTGGGGGGCGCTGGAGAGGCGGGTTGACCGCTTTGAATGAATTCCAACAGGCTGCGCGCATAGGCGGCTAAAGAGTGACTTTCGGTTTGTTGACGCAGGCGGTGCTGAAGCTCGACCAGGCGATTGGCGACTGCCTCACCGGCTTCCGCAAATAACACGACATATCCTTCGGGCTGCGCCAGCTGCAGGGCAGCTTCCAGCGAGGCCAGCGCCTGGTCTTCGGGCTGGCAGGCGGTTAGCAACGTAAGGGCTTCGATTCGGTGACCGCTGCGACCAGCGGCCTGTGCGTGCGCCGCGACCCTGGTGAGAATCTCAACGGCTTCCTTTTTACGTTCCAGGGCGATTAAGGCTCTGACTTGGGATAGCCGCCGGCTTTCAAAGCGAAAGGAATCGTCCCCTTCTTCACATTGGTTGAGATACTGTTGGAGGGCAGGGGTGTTGCCTTGTGCGCACCATAATCTCACCAGAACGGATTGGTAATAAGCCATAAATTCCGGGTGAATTTGGATGGTGAGAGTCATCTGTTTGGCCTGCTCCAGGCAGGCTGCGCATTCCTCCCAATTGGAGCGGTTCAAATGGATATGCGCCAGGGTTACCAGCCCGATAAACACGCCCTGGGGAACCGGCCAGTTGCGGTGCAGCGCCAGGCCTTCGTTAACCAGTTTTTCTGCCAGATCATACTGGCCCCAACTGCGCAGAATCCCAGCTCGCAAGATGAGCAAATTACCCGCCACGTAATAACGGCGAATATCGCGCTCGCGGACATACGCTTCGTATTGAGCGCAAAGGTCGTGAGCGGCGCGCAGTTTCCCCTCCACCACCCAGACGCGCGCCCAGCGCGAGGCGGCGATGGGAATGGCGTTGGTGCCGTTGTTGGCGATATCTCTGTCGATGGCATCTCGAAAGAAGTCCACGGCCTGCTTGAATTCGCCTTCCATGAAGAAAATGCTGCCAATTACCACCGCGATGCTGTTGCGCATGCCCACGTTTTCTTCCGGCACGGAGAGGATCGCGTTTTTGAAGGTTGGGTCCACTTGGACGTGCTGGTTGTCCATGTCGTCCAGGTAGGCCCACAAGACGCGGGAAAAGGCCAGCATTCCTCTTTCCTCAGGCGCCAGCCGGGCGGATTCTTTCTGTTGGAGGGAAGCAAGCGAGGCATCTGTCATGTCAAGCATGCGCCGGGTGAGGTCAAGCTGGCCGGTGATGACACCAATCCAGGCATTTTGCAAGCACAGACCGGGGCGGCGCGACAGCAATTCATCGGGCAGCTGTTTAACAGCCATGAAAAAGGTCAAGTCAGTTACGCGCCAATGCGTGACCACATATTTCTCAATCAGGTCGGCGGCGTATTCAAAATCGTGGGCGGCCAGGGCGTGGTCGAGGGCCAACTTCGATTCTTGGTGATCATCGTACCAGGCTGAAGCACGCCGGTTCAATTCTGTCCAGACTTGCGGTGCTTGAAATTTGAGCCTTGCGACCAGTAAATCCGAAAAAAGGTGATGATAGCGGTACCACTGCCGGGTTTCATCCAGGGGGATGATGAACAGGTTGGTTCTTTCAATCTTCTCCAACATCGCCTGGCAGCCGGCGGCAGAGAACTGCTCTTCTTGTAAGAGGGCGGCGCAAAGGTCTGCGTTGAATTGGCGCAGGACGGAGGTGTGGGAGAGAAATTTTTGAGTGGACTCGCTTTGTTTCGCCAGCACTTCTTCTATCAGATAATCCAGGATGAAGCGGTGCGTGCCCGAAAAGTCGCGGAAGAATTGCTCGCGGTCACGGCTGGTTTGCAGTGCCAGGGCAGCCATTTGCAAACCGGCGATCCAACCTTCCGTTCTTTTTTCCAGGATGGTTAGCTCTTTGGTAGAAAGCGATAAGCTCATGACCTGGTTGAAGAAATCCACAATTTCCTGAGTGCTAAATTGCAAATCCGCCTGGCGAATTTCGATCAACTGGCCACTGGCGCGCAAGCGGGCTAACGGGAAGGGCGGATCCTGGCGGCTGATGATTACGATGCGCGCATTGGCCGGGAACGATTGGATCCAATGCCGCAACACCTCGTGAATCGATTTCTCATGAATGAGGTGATAATCATCCAACACCAGTATAAAAGGCTGGGCGAAGCATCCACAATCCTTAAGGACATCCAACGCCAGTTCATTAACCGGTATGTTTGGCAGTTCAAGCAATTCACGGGTGGCTTGATCGATGGAGATGCCAATCCTTTCCAGCGCGGCAATAAGATAGGCAAAGAATTGAACGATCTGATTGTCTCGTTCATCCAATGAGATCCAGGCGGTATTGCATTTTTGAGCATGAATCCAACTGGCGATCAGGCTTGTTTTTCCATACCCAGCCGGGGCAGAAACCACAACAACCCTGCCATCGGGCTGGTTTAACTGCCGCAAAAGATCCGTCAGCCGCGGCCGGAGCACGTGGTTTGCCGGGTACGCCGGGATGAAAAGCTTGGTGGAAAGGATATCTGGGCGCATATTGTTATAAGAATAGCATGAATCCGGGCGGCTGGCATGTTTTTTTCTGGCTGATGAGGAACAGTGTTTTTCCGCCTGCCAGCAGGAAGCGAAAAACCGGCTCTCCATTCAATTTTTCAGAAGAACCGGTTTCCTTTGATTGGCTAGGCCGCTTGCAGCGCCTGGTCTAGATCCCAGAGGATGTCTTCAATGTCTTCCAGGCCAATGCTGAGGCGAATGAAATCTGGCGAAACGCCGGCGCTGATCTGTTGTTCTTCGGTGAGCTGGCTGTGGGTAGTGGTCGCCGGGTGAATGGCCAGGCTTTTTGCATCTCCGATATTGGCCAGGTGACTGAACAGCTTCAGGCTTTCAATAAATTTCATGCCGGCTGGCGCGCCGCCTTTGATTCCAAAGCCGAGAATGGCTCCCGGCCCTTTGGGAAGATATTTTTGGGCGGCGGCGTAGTCGGGGCTGGTTTTGAGGCCGGGGTAGGCAACCCAGGCGACTTTGGGGTGCGCTTCCAGAAATTCAGCCGCTTTTTGGGCGTTGGACACATGGCGTTCCATGCGCAGGCTGAGGGTCTCCAGGCCTTGCAGGAAGAGAAAAGCGTTGAAAGGCGCGAGGCTGGAGCCGAAGTCGCGCAACACCTGCACGCGGGCTTTGGTGATGTAGGGCGGCGTGCCGCTTTCGGCCAGGTCGGCAAAGACCAGGCCATGATAACTTTCATCGGGCGTGTTGAAATTGGGGAAGCGCGGATTGCCCTTCCACTCAAAATTGCCGCCGTCCACAATCAGCCCGCCGAGAGAGGTGCCGTGCCCGCCAATGAATTTGGTAGCCGAGTGAACGACAATGTTGGCGCCATACTCAAACGGGCGCGCCAGGTAAGGGGTGGCAAAGGTGTTGTCGATCATCAGCGGAATGCCGGATTGGCAGGCGATGCTGGCCACTTCTTCAAAGGGGAAGACATTGATCTGCGGGTTGCCGAGCGTTTCGCCGTAGATCAGTTTGGTGTTGTCGCGAATGGCGCGGCGGAAGCTTTCGGGGTCGCGGGGGTTGACGAAGGTAACTTCGATGCCCAGGCGCTTAAAGCTGTGCGCGAATTGGGTGTGTGTTCCGCCGTAGAGTGTGGACGAAGAGACGATATGATCGCCCGCGCCCGCCAGGGTAAAGATGGCGTGTGCCTGCGCGGCGTGCCCGGAACTAACTGCCAACGCCCCCGCGCCGCCTTCCAGATCGGCGATGCGCTGCTCGAGGACGTCATTGGTGGGATTCATGATGCGGGTATAAATATTGCCGGATTCTTTCAAGGAAAAGAGATTGGCGGCGTGCTCGGTGCTATTGAATACGTATGAGGTGGTCTGGTAGATGGGCACGGCCAGCGAGTTGGTGGCGGGATCGGGCTGCTGCCCGGCATGCAGTTGGCGGGTGGTAAACCCAAACGGGCGAGGTTGTTGGTTGGTAAGCATGGTCACTCCTGGTGGATAGGGGAACCGGATGATTCAAGGGTATTAGTAACCGGCTGGTCAACCCGTGTTGGGTTGAAGGTGGTTAATTGGGTTAGGTCGTAGGGGGTTTCCTGGTAGACGTGATAATTAATCCAGTTGGCATAGAGCAGATTGGCATGCGATCTCCAGCGGACCACCGGGGATCGGGTGGGGTCGTCCGCGGGATAATAGTTGGCGGGAACGTGAATCGGCTGCCCGGCGTTCACGTCGCGGTCATATTCGGCCTTGAGGGTGAATGGATCGTACTCGGAGTGGCCGGTAACGAAGACTTCGCGGTTGTCCTGGCTGGCAACGATATAAACGCCCGCCTCTTCTGATTCGCTCAGAAGTCTCAGGCTGCTGACTTTTTCGATATCAGCGCGGCGGACTTCGGTGTGGCGCGAGTGCGGGGCGTAGAACACATCGTCAAACCCGCGCAGCAGCATGGTGTCGCGCTCAATCACCTGGTGGGCAAAAACGCCGAACTGCTTGCGCGGCAAGGGGTATTTGGGAACGCCGTAGCGGTGATACAGCGCGGCCTGCGCGCCCCAGCAAATGTAGAAGTGGGCGAACACATTGTTGTAGCCCCAGTCCATGATCTCTTTCAACTCGTCCCAATAATCCACCTGCTCAAACGGCAGGTGCTCGACTGGCGCGCCGGTAACGATCAGGCCGTCAAATTTCTGGTCGCGAACCTGGTCAAGCGTCTGGTAAAAGGCCAGCAGATGCTCTTCGGAAGTGTTTTTGCTTTGGTGAGAACCGGTGCGCAGTAACGTGACCTCCACTTGAAGGGAGGTATTGCCGATCAGGCGCAGGAGCTGCGTTTCGGTGGTGATTTTAGTGGGCATCAGATTGAGAATGACGATCTTGATCGGGCGAATGTCTTGATGCAGGGCGCGGTCTTCGTCCATGACGAAGATATTTTCATTCTTCAATACCTGTTTGGCGGGCAGTTGATCGGGGATTTTAATCGGCATGATGTGTTCCTTTCAAAAAAGTTGAAATAAAAACAAAAAGGGCTGCCGTTGGCGGCAGCCCCGAGAAACCTTTCTCTTTCGATGATCAGCCAGTCTATGGCCGATCCACGAACGCTGCCGCCTGGATTTGCCCGCACATGACCATAGCCATCATCATGGAGTTATTAGTTAGAATTTTTCGGGCGGCAGATTGAGATTGCATGATTCGTTTCGTTAAAATTGGTGATAAAGGATTGTTGTGATTATTCATGATTATTCGGAGATTGTCAATCCTGGTTTGATTTAATAACAATTCATTAACAAACCAAGCGCGAGTTGGGCCGGGTGAGGGGTCAAGAGAGCGGGTCTGTGGTTGGAGAATGAGACGCTCAATCCTCGCGTTCAGATTGGAAAGCGCGGTGGAGGAAATGGCTGGCGCGCAGTTTCAGTCTTTGCGGGCCGGAATCCTGCCACTTTCTGCGCAGCTCTACCTGCTGCGCGGCGTCTGGTGGTGTTGGGCTGTACACTTCAAAAACGTACAGGCGGGTGGAAGCGCGGAGCAGGTCTTGCAGCCAGGGCCAATCAGCGAGGCGGGGGGTGACCATGTCGGCATATTCCAGGGGGGTGAGCGAGGCAGGCGCGCTGAAGCCCAGCCGGCTTAAAAAAGAGCGGACGCGCGCGTACTGCCGCGTCGCGGAGGTCGCCTGGAGTGATGTTTTATGGCGATAGATTGCGTATAGACAAATCACTGACACCAGAGCCAAACCCAGTAAGAGGCCTGGCAGGCCATTTTTCCATGAGAACAGTGCGGTTGGGCCTGTTCTGGCTGGCGATTCTTCCAGCGCAGTCGATTCACCAACCAGCGGGCCGTAATTGGGGGCGGCGCGGGCAGTGGTCGGCTCAAATTCCACCCAGCCGAAACCAGGGAAGTAGACTTCCACCCAGGCGTGCGCGTTGGAAGCCGGTATGATGTAGGCATTTTCGTAGTAATTGTATCCCCCGGTCACATAGCCTGCCGCCACCCGGGCGGGAACGCCCAGCGAGCGCAGCATGACCACCATGGATGAGGCGTAGTAACTGCAAAAGCCCTGTTTTTCTTCAAAGAGGAAATACTCTACCACATCCTGACCGGCAGGGGGCGGGGTGATCTCCAGGCTGTATGAATAATTGGAACGAAGGTAATTTTGAATGAGCAGGGATTGCTCGAAGCTGCTCTCGCTGCCCTCGGTGATCGTCTGTGCCAGCGCTTTAATCCTCTTGGGCAATGTTTCGGGCAGTTGGGTGTAGGCCGAAAGCACCTCAGACGGATACTCGGTCCCAGCGGCGGCGAGCTGGTCTGCTGATAAACGAGCAGCCCATGAGACGACCCGGTACTGGTCGGATTCGGATTGGAGCAGGAAGGATGGCTCATCACCAACCTGGAGAAAGGTCAAAGAATCGCTGCCTGCCACGGGCTGGTTGATAGCATATAAAAAGCCCCATTGGCTGGCGAGAATGGTGTATTCCTGCTCCAGCACATAGCGGCCGGGGGTGGGCGCTTGGGAATCCACTTGCGGAGGAACGCTGTCTTCCACCGGCGCGGGAAGCCAGCTGTTACCGGTATACTCGCCATAGATCTCTCCCCGCAGGTAGTAGGTTGGTCCGGTTTCTCTGCTCACTTCAGGCGGCAAGGGCGGGGGATCGCTGAGCTTGACGCTGAGAACAGAGGTGGTGAGGGTGGGCGGGGGCGTAAAACGCACCAGCAAATCGGCGGTAGACGCGTCCACGTCGTTGTGCTGGATACGATCTGATGAATCATCGTCTTGGGTTGAGATCACCTGAGCCGGTTGGGGGCGCAAGCGGTCGATAAAGTCGTCAATCTTTTGCCAGCCTTCTCTGGACGCCGCCAGGTAAAAGAAAAACGAAAAGCCGCCTACCAGCAAGGCCAGTACAAACATGCTGGAGACCCAATCCAAACCAAAGTCCCAGGGGTAGGGCAGGGATTCTTGATCCCACTGGGCTTTGATGCGCTCCGCGGAGGTGCTGCAGGTTAAGATGACAACAAAGATAATCAACAAGAACAGTAAATTGACGTTTTGCCCGGTGATCTGCATCAGAATCACGGTTCCGATCCCCAGCGGAAGGACACCCGCGAAAGAGCGTTTCTGTTTGAAGGTTTGCCAGCCCAACCAGGAACAGGCCAGCCCGGCGAAGAGACCGATCAACAGTTGAATGACGCGGTCGGGCAGTGGATGGCCGGCTGTGAAGTGGTCTCCCAGCGCAGAAAACACCGTTTGCAGCGCGGTGAAAAAATGAAGATTTAACAGATCAAGCCACTGCCAAAAAGAGAACCCTGCCGGCAAGCGGGGCAGAAAGCGGAAGGTCGCTTGAAGGGCTGTGAAATGTGCCAGAATCAAGGTGTAGAGGATGGCGAATCCATTTGAAAATCGGGTGGCGGACAGCAGGCAGCCCAACACAAACCCAAGCAGGGCGCAGGTGGTTACCGGGGTGATGCCGCGCGTCAGGTGAGACCGCTGCACAACGGTCAGGGCAATCAGCAAGACCAGTCCGAGCAGGATCAGTTTGTCCCACTTCTTTTTCAGTACATCCTGCCAGGGTGTTGAGAAAATGGCTTGCATGGTCGATTAGTCCAAAGGATTGGAACGGGTGATGCGCGGACCGGCTGAGCGCGGCGATTGTTGTACGATGACCCTGCCGGTGCCGAGGGTTTTGAATTCCCAACGGCGCAGAGCGCCGTAACTGGCCGGCAGGGGGCGAATATCGGATTTCTGCACCAACTGGCAGGCGATTCCCCGGTGAACCAAGGATTGCAAAGCGCCGCGGGCGCTGAACTCCGCGCCAAAGGATTGCGCATCCAGCAGCAAGACGTCAACCCCGCGCAGCCGGGCAGATACCGCGATTTCTTCAGTCCATTTTGTCTCAATCGAAGGCGTGATGATCACCATTAGATCATTTTCTGAGATCAGGGCTTTTGATTCGCGGATGGTTTTTCGCAAGGTCTGTCCCTTTACCGCTTTCAGGGGAGCGATGGCCCGTAAAAGCGTCCACAGGTGAGCCTGGCCGCGCTCGGGAAGAACAACCCTCGGCTGTTCATCGCGGGCAAAAAGCCCAACAGCCAGGCGATCGCGCAGCAATTGGTTCGCCAGGGAGGCCAGGAGAATGGCGGCGGCTTCAAGGGTGGAGTCTTTGCCGTTTCCGATCTGTGTGGCGGCATCCAGGTCGGGGATGAGCCAGACGCGCGAGCTGGTTTCAGGCTCAAAGGTTTTGATATACAACTGCTGGCGCCGGGCGCTGGATGGCCAATGGACGCGCTTCAAGGGGTCGCCTGGATGATAAGCGCGGACGGTTGAAGCATTGATGGTTTCCGCCTCCAGGGCCTGGCGCATGCGCCGCAGATCTCCGCGCGTCTGGTGATGGGCGAGCAGGTGCCCGGGCAAGACGGCCAGGGGAGGGTAGACCACAATTTCTTTCACGTCGGTGTACGTTTGGGATGCCAGAAACAGCCCCAGTGGATCGGCCATTTGGATCGTCCAGGGACCCAGCGAATACACACCGCGCTGCTCGCAAAGGGTGGTGGAAGTGAACTGGCTGGTCTCCTGGCCGCTCACGGTTCGCACGCTGCGGATGGTGTAGCCGGGGATGGAAGATTGGTCTTTGAAGCGCGCCCAGATGACCGGCACCCAGGAGGAATTCTCCAGGCGCACTTCTTCTTCCAACAGATCGCCCACCTGGAAGGCGGCGTATTTGAGTTCGCGTCTCCCGTTCAGGAACAAGGCGTTCTGGCGCACCCAATAATAGGAGAAAAGAATAGAGAAGGTCAGTGACCAGAAACATACAGCCGGGACCGCGTTTAGGGTCAGCGCGTACCAGAGGAGAGCAGGCAGCCAGAGGAGGATCAGGGCGTTGGCCTGGGCGTGTATGTGAACTTCAGCATTTTGCGCGCGGAAATGGAACCAGCATAAAAAGGGTTTGCCCAGGGATTTCAGAAACCCGCCTTTTGTCCACATCATCATGCTCCGTTGAGAAGAGGAAGGACTTAACCCTAATTATAGCCATGCTTGTAGGCGCGCGGCTGGTCTACGCGGGTAGTTTTCTATGGATTTGGATCTAATGAGGGAATCATGCGAGGCCAACGACCTCTTCCTGCTTGGCGGAAGATGTAGGTGCGATGCCCGCTTCCACCCAGTCCCAGAAGGCCATATTGATGCGGCGGTAGTAGAGAAACAGCCCTGGCGGAGTTAATTGAACGAACGACTGGTAGAACGCGGGCCTGGTCTTGGGATGGGCGGGAGCGCCGCCCAGGTACTGGCTGAGGCATTGATCATAAAGATGAAACAATTGACTCAGCGCCCGGGATGGGTTTTGAGACTTGGGTTGGCTGGCCATAATCCCCAGTCGGCCCGATTCGGGAAGTGATCGAAAGAAACGATCATCGAAGAAGGGATCAACCTGAATTTGGCAGCCGGCGATCTTTTGGAGCAAGGCCGCCCGGTCAATGGTGACCCAGGGCGCGAAGCCAACCCGAATGGTTTGCGGCTCGGGGTATAGCGCGGTTATCCGACCGTCTGGAACGCCAATGTAGAGCAATTGAGGGCCTGGCCCAGGCGATACGCGGTACCAAAATGCGGTGAGCGAAAGAGTGCCCGAGTAGGGGTTGCCCAGATTGGGCACAGGGAAGGATAGCTCGCAGTTGGGAAAGAGAGATTCTGTCCAACGGCGCATTTCGCTGGTCCATTGTTGCGTGAAAGAGGCGTCCATGTTTTGCTGCTCACCTGGCATTCGAAAGATAGCAGAAGATTGGCCGTGGATGTAACGACCTTACATTAACTTTTCGGCAGAAAGTAAAGAAAATTGAGTGGCAAGTTGGATCTGGTTCAAAATTGGTACAAGGCCGCCAGGATGATACCCTGGGGCCTTGTAGGATTTTGAACGAAAGGTGAGAAGTCGGTTCTTTTCCCGATCAGGCAGTGGCGGGAAGTTTTTGAGCCATTTTGCCTTTGATCACCAGACCCACCGAGATGACCAGCCAAAAAACGGCCAGCAGTGTGTCGGACAGGGGCAGGTAATCTACCGCGACATTAAAGGAAGCGTGCAGCAGAACCATGAGCAAAACGTTGCCCCGCGAGCGGTTGTATACCCAGGTGAGGAAGATTGAGAGGAAAATGCGGTAGACGCCGCCGCCAAGCATGCCGCTCACCACGTCTCCGGCGTAGAAGCCGTTGAGAAACAGGGGCAGATGCCAGAGCGACCAGAAGAATGCAATGATGAGTGAAGCGACCAGCGGGCTGATTTTCTTTTGCAACTCGGGCTGCATCACTCCGCGCCAGCCGGGCTCTTCGTTGCCGCCGCGGGCCAACGCGGTGAGGGAGAACGAGAGCAGAAACAGGGGTATGACTTCAGCGGCCGGCCGTCCCCATAAGCCGGGATATTCCACCGGCAGCCCAACCGCAGACGCAGCCGCCCAACTCAGCAGGATCAGCGCCGGGTAAAAGAGCAGAGCGAAGAGCAGCCAGCCCGGGTTTGTGCCGCGAGGCAGGAGGGAGGCCAGCCTGGCGCGAATATCTGGGTTGGTGGAGCGGGCGTTGGAGACGACCCAACCCCCGATCAGGCTGGCGGCCACAGCGCAAAGCAGAATGGCGGGAGTGAGACGCAGCGTGCCGGGTAGGGTCTCAAAGCCGGGAAAGTTCCCCAGCGCGTACCGCGCGGCCATGAGCGCGAAGATCAGGACGGAGGTGATTCCCCCGATGACCAGCCGCCGAGCAGAAAAGTCGAATCGCAGTCCCTGCTTGAGACCCGACGCGAGAATGCCGCCAACCGCCGGGCCAAATCCGCCGACCAGGGTGAGCGCGTAGCGCAGCAGCGCATCATCATTAGCGAGCGGGATGGCGGCCAGCCAAATAGTCCAGCTCCAGGCAAAGCAAAGCAGTAAGAAGGTAAGGGTTGGGTGAGCTTGCGCGAATTTCCAGCGCAGGGTATTGCTGGAAACAGGGATAATTCGAAGTGTTTCTTTATTCCCAGGCGAATTGATCATAGAATCCTCCAGTTTGATCACAAATAATTGCTAAGGTCCGATAAATGCCCATCAATGCTAAATCTCATTTTCGACATCAGTATAAATGCTTAAGCGGAGCTAGCCGCCTAACTAAAGATAGGTTTGAAAGTAAGGAAAGAGGATTTTCAACCCAAATTGGTTATTGACAAGCGGATGAGAATATCTATAATGTTACTTAACCGGTTCACTTAACCGGTTAAGTACAAAGGTTGGATAAAAAATGCATCAATCAAAATTTGGAGAAGGAAAACGAAGATGAATAGCAAAATTTTCAAGTCGATCATTGTGCTGGTGGTTTTGCTGATGGGGCTGACTGCTTGCGGTGGAGAGACAGCAGCCACTCCTGAGGTTGAAGCGCCAGCGGCAGAACCTGTGGTCGAAGCGACCGCTACCACAGCGAGTGTCTCGGAGCCGGCAGCGGAGACAAAAGAGCCGGTCAAGTTGACCTTCTGGAATAACTGGGATTCCAAGAACGGGGAGACGATCCAGGCTCTCGTAGACGAGTTCAATGCTCAAAACCCGGATATCGTGGTTGAGAATGTATTCCAGCCTTACGGCGAAATGACCACACTGCTGCAAACATCGGTGGTGTCTGGAACCAATCCTGATCTGGTCGCGCTGGACTTGATCTTGATCCCGCAACTGGTGGCAACCGGTGCAGTCGAGCCGCTGGACGGCTATATTGCGGCAGATGCAGAATTCGACATCAATGATTTTTATCCGCTGCTGGCTGAATATGACGTGATGGACGGCGCGCGTTATGCCATTCCGATGAGCACCAACAATATGCAGCTGATCTGGAATAAAGATTTATTCGCGGCGGCTGGTCTCGATCCCGAAGTGCCGCCGGCCACCTGGGATGAAATGAAGGCCATGGCGGAACAATGCCAGAACAAAGAGCAGGGTATTGTGGGATTTGAATATTACACCCAGCCAACCGGCGAAGGCATTACCTGGCAGTTCCAGGTGTGGCTGTGGGCTAACGGGGGTGAATTCCTGAACGCGGACAATACCGCCGCGGCTTTCAATACACCCGAGGGGCTGGGCGCCTTAACCTTTGTTTCGGACATGCTGGCTGGCAATGGCTCTCAGCCGGGGCCGTGGGGTTTGTTCGGCGAACAAAAAGCCTGCATGCAGTTGGACGGCTCCTGGCTGTTTGGGTACCGGGCAGACGCGCCGTTTGAGTGGGGAATCGCCCCGGTGCCAGCTCCCGAAGGCGGACAGACGGCCAGCAATGTGGGTGGCGAACATATCTTTATGTTCAACAATGCCAAGGATAAAGAAGCCGCCTGGAAGTTTATCAAATTCATGACTTCGGCGGAGACCCAATTGAAATGGGACATGGCTACTGGTTTTCTGCCCGTACGTAAAGCAGTAGGTGAGAATCCAGAATATTTGCAGTGGGTAAACGACACCGAGCCGCGCATGCTGCCCTTTGTTGAAGGCATGCCTTACGCCCACACCCGGCCCGCAACTCCCTACTACTTTGAGGTTTCAGATGCTTTTTCCCGCGAAATTCAGTTAAGCTTATTAGGAGAAAAGTCACCGGCGGATGCCCTGGCGGCTGCCGAAGCAGCGGTGAACGAAGTGTTGAGTCAATAGACCGCTTGGATTTGTGATCTGAAACAGGCGGCAGGCTACCTCGCCGCCTGTTTCATCAAAAATTGTTTTCAGAACGGACTGGTTCTAACCGCAAACCGTAACGGATTTCAGGATTTGAAATGACGCGCTTTTTCCGAACGATCAAACCCTTTTTCTATTTGCTCCCTTCCTTGGTGATTCTGGGATTGTTTGCCTATTATCCTGCTTTTTCTGTGTTCCGATTAAGCTTATTCAAGTGGGAGTTTATTTCTCCCAAGATGGAGTTTGTAGGGTTCGATCAATTTGTGCGCTTGTTTGGCGATGATCGCTTTTGGAACTCTTTATGGGTTACCGCTAAATATACAGTAGGCGTAACAGCGGTCAGTTTATTCTTGGGACTTATCCTGGCGGTGCTGCTGAATCAAAAGAAACACATTCCCGGCCGGTCGGTGTGGCGCAGCATTTACTTTCTGCCCAGTGTTACTCCAACGGTGGCTATTGCCATGGTCTGGATGCTGATTTTTAATCCTGGGTTTGGCATCGTGAATATCGCGCTGAGAAAATTGGGATTGGAGGGGTTGAACTGGCTGGCCGATATGCGCTGGGCGTTGTTTTGCGTTATGCTGTTGGGGATTTGGCGGCGTATGGGATTTAACTTTTTGAATTACCTGGCCGCCCTGCAAAATGTTTCCGAGTCGCTCTATGAAAGCGCAGAAATTGACGGTGCCAACGGATTCGAAAAATTCTTATACATCACGCTGCCCATGGTCAAGCCAACTACGATCATGCTGTTGATCCTGGGGGTGATCGATTCATTCATGGTAATCGACCAAATTCTGATCTTGACTGGCGGCGGGCCGGGTGGCAGCACTGAGGTGATTGGCCAGTTCATGTACACCACCGCGTTTCGCCTGGCGAAGCTAGGATACGGATCGGCAATCTCTGTGGTGATGTTTCTCATCATCATGATTTTTACCGTTTTTCAATGGCGTTTTGTCGGTTTTGGAACAGCGGAAGAGTAGCGAGGAACAGCGATGAAAAAGATCACTTTTTCCCAGGTTTTGAACTTCGCGGTCATCTTGCTCTTTGCCTTCATTATGCTGGCGCCGTACCTGTGGATGATCACCACTTCTTTAAAGCCCAGAAACATGATGGGCGAACCGCCATACCTGTTTCCAACCTATTTCCGCTTTGAGAACTATCAGATCGCGTGGAAGGCGGCGCCTTTTTTGCGCTACTACATCAATACGTTAATTGTGGCGGTAGCAGTGATTGCCAGCCGGATTGTGCTGGCCAGCCTGGCGGCATACAGCTTCGCGATCATGAAATTCAAAGGCCGTGATCTGATTTTTCTCCTCTTTCTCGGCACAATGATGATTCCGTTTCAATCCATCATCATCCCTTCCTACCAATTGGCCAGAGATTTCAACTGGTTCAATACCTACCAGGTGTTGATTGTTCCCAGAATGGTGGACGCCTTTTCCATATTTCTGCTGCGCCAGAATTTTATCTCTATCCCGAAGGACTACCTGGATGCAGCAAAAATGGACGGATGCAATGATTGGCAGACTCTATGGAAAATTGTGTTTCCACTGGCTACACCGACGGTGTTGACCATGTCATTATTCACATTTCTCTTTATTTGGAACGATTTTCTCTGGCCGCTGCTGGTGGCCAACGCGGAGAAGATGCGCGTCATTCAGGTGGGCTTGCAGGCTTTTTCCGGGCGGTACCAGGTAGAGTGGACGTATATGATGGCCGGAACGGTGATGGCCACCATTCTGCCCATTCTGCTCTTCTTCCTCGCGCAAAAGCAGTTTATCTCAGGCATTATGAAATCCGGCATTAAAGGATAGAAATTCAATGACGATTATCAATAAACCACAATGGCTGAACAATGCGGTTTTTTATCAGATTTTTCCTGACCGCTTCGCAAACGGAGATTTATCGAATGATCCTCAAGGGGTATTTCCATGGGGATCACAGCCCGACCGTGAACATTTTTGGGGTGGAGATTTGCGGGGCATCATCCAGAATTTGGACTATCTGCAAGAATTAGGGATCAATGCGTTATATCTCAATCCGATCTTCAAAGCTGGTACCAACCATCGCTATGATACCTTCGACTATTATGAAATTGATCCTGTTTTGGGCACAAAATCTGATTTCAAGCAATTGGTGGAGGAATCTCATCACAGAGGTATTCGTATCATACTGGATGGTGTTTTCAATCACTGCGGATTGGGGTTCTCGCCATTTCTTGATCTTGTAGAGAAAGGCGACGCATCACCTTATCGGGATTGGTTCTTTGTTGACCGGTTCCCGGTGACAACCAGCCCATTGTCTTACCAGACTTGTGGGGGGGCGGAGTATTTGCCCAAGCTCAATACAGCCAACCAAGTGGTTCAAGATTTTTTTCTGGATGTGGCTGAATACTGGATCAGGGAATTCAATATCGATGGCTGGCGGCTGGATGTGCCCTGGAAAGCTGATTTTGATTTCTGGAAGCGCTTTCGAACGCGGGTAAAACAAGTCCGACCGGATGCATATATCGTTGGTGAAATTTGGCGAGATTCGCTAACCTGGTTGGATGGCACAACTTGCGACGGCACCATGAATTATCCGCTGCGCGAGTATTTGCTGGATTACTGCGTGCACGATCACATGGACGCTGAAGATTTTACATATTTCCTGACACGACTTTTGGATGATCTTGGTGAAAATCGCGGCGGTCAGTTGAATTTGATTGGAAGCCACGATACAGCCCGTGTTTTGGAGTTAGCGGCTGGAGATCGGCGAAAAATAAAATTGATTTCTGGTTTGCAAATGTTACTGCCCGGTGTGCCCATGGTTTATTACGGCGATGAGGTGGGCCTGCGTGGTGCCAATGACCCGGACTGTCGGCGCTGCATGCCCTGGGAGCCGGAAACGTGGGATCAGGAGCTTTATGCTCATTATAAGAAGATGATTCAGATCCGCAGGCAGCATACTTGGCTTTCTCACGCTGAGGTGAAGGTTGAAAAAGTGTTGAATGGGTATCTGGCTTTGTGGTTGCAGTCAGGCGCGGAGCGTATGCTGGTGATCGCCAATTCCCGCGGAGCGGTTCGCGACCAGACCATTGTGCTGGATGGAGTTGTTGCCAACAGCCTCGTAGAATTAATTTCGGAGAAACACTATAATATCGATGGAAACCTGAAACTCGATTGGATTGAAGAACGCAGTTTGCTTGTGTTCAAGGTGTAGTAGATGATGGCGAAAATCACCATGCAAGAGATCGCAGAAATTGCCGGTGTCTCCAAGACAGCGGTCTCTTACGCGTTTAATTATCCGGATAGGATCTCAAAAGAAACGTTACAAAAAATCTTAAAAATTGCTGAAGAATTGGATTTTATCCCCGATCCGATTGCGCGCAGCATGTCTACTGGCATCATCGGGATTATTGGAGTGCTGGTGCCACACCCCTTACCAGAGATGCTGGCCAACCCAGGGTTTACGATTGTATTGGAAGGCTTGGGAGAAGCATTAAAAGAAGACAAGGCTTCGCTGATGCTGGTGCCTCCGCTGGAGGGCAGCCTGACTCGCGCGGTTGCCAACGCATCCGTAGACGCGTTTGTCGCCTATGATCTTAAAGAATCCAGGGCCGTAGCCCAAATATTGCAGGCGCGCCGCATCCCTTTTGTGACTGTGGATACGGACCCAATTCAAGACATCTCTGGGGTGTTGGCGGATGACATCAGCAGCGCTGAGCAAATGATGAAGCTGGTACTGGAAAAGGGCCATAAAAATATTGTCATAATCGCATTGGAGCCGCTTGAAGCAGTAGAAGAGATCTCATATCGGGGCACTGTGCATCGCCGGATGATGGGGTTTGAACGCGCTCTGGGTGCTCACCAGGATCCGATTTCCATGAGAGTTCGCAGTTGTAAATGTACTCAGAAAGACGCGGGATTACTCTTTCGTGAATTATGGCAGGATCATGAAAGGCCAACGGCGATTGTTACTATGTCGGATGTGATTGCGATGGGAGTGATCAGCGAGGCATTACAAATGGGGTTGCGCGTTCCCCAAGACCTGGCAGTGACTGGTTTCGATGATATTCCCGGTGCTTCTTACTTCCATCCCCCCTTGACCAGTATTTATCAGGATCATTACGAGAAGGGACGAGTTGCGGGGGATTTATTACTGAAAAGCCGTGATTCCTTGCTCGACAAAGCTCAATTTGTTCATTTCAAGACCGAATTAGTTATTCGAAAAAGTCTCTAATTAAAAACCCAGCCACCTGATACTTTATGAAAAAAATAGTTGATCGGCAGTGCCACTTCGAACAAATTGGTTCTTACCGCAGAATCCATACTTCGGAGGGGCCACATGCCGATCAACATGCTTTGTCATACTTGGTTTCAGCGAATTTATGAACTTCGCCCAGGGCAACGGATCAATCAAGTGCGAAACTTTGTCTGGCTGATGATCAGGATATTTCAAAGCCGCTCGGCGAACTGGAACAAAAATTGCTGGGAAGTTCCCGGGGCTAACCAAACTGCTGAGGTCCACACGCCGCTTGAGCCGCCTGCTGAACAATTCCAAGATTTGCGTCCGGGAATGGTATGGGCTCATCGCTCGGGAGTAGCTGGAAGCGTAGTTTCTCTTAATGCGAGCGAGAGGTGCGACATGTGCGTGGTCACAGCATGGCTAGCAAGCAATTGGTGCTGCTGAAGTATGGGCAGAGCTTGTTGCCAAACGGGGCGAGTGTCTTTTTGGCAGGAGATACAGCGTTTGGGTCGGTCAAAGTCTTTCGACAGTTGGATGAATGTCGCTGGTTCTATGTGTTGCGCCATAAGACCAGTACACACGTGTGGTTCAGTGAACAACCAGGCTGGCTAGATTTCGGCGGCTTCGTTCAAAAGAGCGGTCAAAGCGTTTAGCTGGGACAGGGGGGTCTGACCTAAGCGGATATTTGTCCGGTCCATTTGTTGGCCTACTGGAAGTCCTGCGAAAAGAAGCCTTGGTGTTTGGCCACCAACTTGCCAGATCGCAGGATGACCTTGCGAAATTAAAAAGGCAAAATGTGGATCAAGGAGATGTTTGGCGATTTGAGGCGACATGATTTTGATCTCGAAAGCACATTGTTGCATCATTTTATGCGTTTATCCCGGCTTCTCTTAGAGGTTATCTTGCTGTATGTTTGGCCAGTTTCAACTGGCCCCCCACGTTATTCATGATGATTTACGCCATTGGGTAGGTCATAAGGACCGCTAAGATTGTCCATTTCTTAAATTGGTCTCCGTTACATTAAGTGATGCTTGACCAAAGGCTCGCCGATCCGTTCTCTAGTTTGTCGTTACCACTGACGAGAGAAACTGTCAGGAGGCTAGATTTAAGATACAATTTTTGAGTAGGATTGTTTACTTCAAAAAAAGGATTACTTGAAGTTGTTTATTGGGAAGTCAAAAAAGAGAGGTGAATTATGACAGCCCAGTTTACTTGGATTGATTTATACCAAGAATTGGCATATGAACTTGTAAAATGGCGAGATCGTCAGATTGATTTAATCTCATTTCTCGAAGAATTAAGATCCAGGGGTCTCGTAATTACTCCTTTCAATGATAGAGATGAGGATGGAGCAAGTTTCTTGTTAAGAGAAATTGATCCATTTACATTCTTTGGAGTGTTCAATCGTCGTATTCGAAATGAACAACGCATCGCCATTCTTGCGGAAATAAAGAAGTTCTTTAATTTGCAAAGTATATTGCCCGAGAGCTTTGATGGAATCCCGATTCTGAACAATATTAAATCATGGTTTATTGGATATAGTGCAAATCGGGATATTGAGGATGTGCCTAAATTATGGCGGGTTTTTGAATTAGCCTTAGAAAATGATCCTCTTAATAACCCCAAGTTTTCGCTCGCATTTGATGAAGCCCTAAAAGTTGCACAAACAAATATTAACCTGACAGTGGGTCTGTTTTGGATACGACCAACGGTTTTCTTGAATTTGGACAGCGTAAACCGTGAATACTTAAATGTGAAATTGCCCTCTAGCGGCCTTACTTCAAAATTCTATATTGAGACGCTCAAGGAAATAACCAAGCTTGGAAAACCATTTTTTGAGTTATCAAACGATGCATGGAAAACAACTCAAAAAAATACGGATATTAAGACGTTAGCTAAGGAAATTGAACGCGAAAATATTAATTATTGGCTAGTCGGAGCGTATTGGTCAGACAGTAATCCTAAGGATCAAACTGAGCGATTTATTGCTGAAGGAATATGGAAGAATGGCCATGAAAATAAATATCTTGATGATGTGAAATCAATGAAAGTTGGGGACAAGATTGCCATTAAAGCCACAACAACTCAAAGATCAGGTTTGCCATTCGATAGTCGCAATAAAACCGTTTCTCTGATGATAATCAAGGCGGTGGGAACGGTTGTAGCCAACCGTAATGATGGCAGAACCGTTGAGGTGGAGTGGGATACAGATTTTAAAGAAAAGAACTGGTATTTCTATACTGTTTGGAACACAGTATGGCATTTGAAAAGAACTCAAAAGAATGATAAGTTACAAACAGTAGAAAAATTGATCGACTTTATTTGGTATGGAAAAGATCAGGATTACGATTGGTTTATTAAGAACTGGTTGGATATTGAATCATCTGACAAGACGGAAGAGATTAATGGGACATCAGACATAATATTCGGAAAAACGCCATACTCGGTGGAAGATATCATTGCATCTGGTGTTTTCCTGGAAATCACTGAGATCAATCAGATACTTAGCAGGTTAAAAGAGAAGAAAGCAATAATTATTCAAGGCCCTCCTGGTGTGGGCAAAACTTTTATCGCCCGTAAGCTGGCTTATGCCTTGATGAGCGAGATTGATAACAACAGGCTAGAATTCGTCCAATTTCACCAATCTTATTCTTATGATGATTTTGTGCGGGGTTATCGACCCTTGCCCGATAAAGCAGGTGCGTTTGGAATTAAGGATGGTATCTTTATAAGATTTTGTCAGAAAGCGATTGGAGACCCCGACCGCGAGTATGTATTCATTATTGATGAAATCAACCGTGGTAATTTAAGCCAGATATTTGGCGAGTTGCTCATGTTAATTGAGCATGATAAACGCGGGGCAGATTTTTCCGTTCCACTTGTTTATACACAAGAGGGTGAGCCAAGGTTCTACATTCCATCAAATGTTTTTATTATTGGGCTAATGAACCTGGCAGATCGTTCTCTGGCGATGGTAGACTATGCCTTACGTCGTAGATTCGCTTTTATTACATTATCCCCTCGGTTTGAATCCAAGCAATTTGAAAACTGGCTAAGTGCCAGATCGATGGCAACTGAGTTAATAAAACATATTGTCAGCCGAATTTCTGCGATAAACAATGAGATCAGGGCGGACCCGCTCTTAGGAGAGAATTATCAGATCGGGCACAGTTATTTTTGCCCGAAGGGTGATGATTTTTCGGAATTGGATGTGAGTTGGTATGTCAGTATAGTTAAGACCGAGATCGTTCCTTTGATAAAAGAATATTGGTTCGATAACCCCAAGAAAGCAGAAAACGGGGAAAGGATTCTGCTAAGCTGATGTATGGTCCCGCAATGGTAGATAATCCAACAAATATTTACAAAACAGAGTTTGGTATACCGATCCGGAACGTCTGGTATATGCTGATGTATGCTTGGGGAGAAGCATTGTTGAATCGATTTGGTGAGTTAGATGATGTGGAGAATGCCCCTTCTCTGGACGCGCTTTTGGCTTCCATACTGGTGAAATTAATTCAACAAAGAATGCGAATTGGTCTTGGCCGCAGCTATTTTGACGAAAAGCTCCTGGCAGAGGGGATACGTGGGCGAATCAACTTCATTGATAGTTTGAAACACCAAACCTTCGAACGTGGGCAGGTTTATTGCGACACCCATCAATTCAGCCTGAATGTTCCAAAAAATCAAATTCTTCGAAGCACTTTAGATAAGCTTGTCCAGATTGGTGATTTCGGGCCAGATATTAAAATGGCTAATGAATTGCGTCATCAAATTCGATGGTTGACGCGGCAGATGGATGGGATTGATTTGATTGAACTGAAGCAAGACTTCATCCATAGACAAAACTTAGGCCGTAATGATCGTGATTACCAGGTTATGCTATTTGTATGCGAGTTGATTCTCCAGCGCCACATGCCATCAGAAACAGGCGGTGACATACGTCTACCTTCCATTAATAAAGATGCGCAAGTTATGCATCGCGTTTATGAACGGTTTATCGCCTGTTTCTATCAATACCATCTGGATGGATGGAAAGTAACCCCGCAAAGTCGATTGAAATGGTTTGAATCGAACACAAGCAAGTATCTTCCTGTAATGCAGCCTGATTTACTCCTGCAGGAAAAAAAATCCAGAAGAATCATTATTCTGGATACAAAATTTACTGCAAAGAGTTTGATTGAGAATCAATGGGGAAAGGTTGGTTTCGATTCCTCGCACCTTTACCAGCTCTTTACATACCTTAAAACACAGGAACATCTTTCCGAACAGAATCAAAATGCCACCGGTATTCTACTTTATCCAACCATCAACCAAACTAATATTTCTGAGGAGATTGGTTTACAGAATCTGACTATAAGGATTGAAACAGTTGATCTGGCGGCGCCATGGGAAGAGATAGAATACCAGCTATTGAAGATTCTAAAATATAACGTAGCCACCTAACAGTTTTCGAAATCATTATAGAACCATTACAAAAGCGCACCGATCACGATGCAGCAAACTACCAGGTTTCAATCCACGCTCTCCGTGTGGAGAGCGACATGACGTGATCCCTATTGTGTGGATCGTAACCGGTTTCAATCCACGCTCTCCGTGTGGAGAGCGACAAGAGGCTTACGAGATCGCCGCAAAAATGATCGCAGTTTCAATCCACGCTCTCCGTGTGGAGAGCGACAACGCTTAACAGAACTTTTGGAGCAAGCCGCGCTGTTTCAATCCACGCTCTCCGTGTGGAGAGCGACGTTGCAGCTGCGCTGGGATTGTGAGGGGTGAAATGTTTCAATCCACGCTCTCCGTGTGGAGAGCGACCGTAGCCGGTGCCATCACGCTTTTGATTAACATCGGTTTCAATCCACGCTCTCCGTGTGGAGAGCGACATGCTGAAATATCATATCCATCACACCAACGAGTTTCAATCCACGCTCTCCGTGTAGAGAGCGACGCTGCGCGGGTCGAAGTAGCTGAGCAGAGTGTCGTTTCAATCCACGCTCTCCGTGTGGAGAGCGACTCGTACTTCTCGGTAAGGATATCCATTGCATCGTGTTTCAATCCACGCTCTCCGTGTGGAGAGCGACCGGTGGATTGCGGGCTGCGTTCCACGCCCCAGATAGTTTCAATCCACGCTCTCCGTGTGGAGAGCGACGGTGTTGATCTGGACTTTAATATCCAGGGTCATGGTTTCAATCCACGCTCTCCGTGTGGAGAGCGACTCACACCAGGCGTCCCAAACCCTTTCAATCTCATTGTTTCAATCCACGCTCTCCGTGTGGAGAGCGACATTGCATCGGGTCGATAAATTGGTGGTTGACTTTTGGTTTCAATCCACGCTCTCCGTGTGGAGAGCGACCAAACGGTTACATCATCAGCGGCCCCCAGGAGTTTCAATCCACGCTCTCCGTGTGGAGAGCGACATATGCGACCGTTGCAAACAATGACGGCATATTTGTTTCAATCCACGCTCTCCGTGTGGAGAGCGACGCGCCGGGATGCCAGCGGCGGTAAGCGCGCCCCAGGTTTCAATCCACGCTCTCCGTGTGGAGAGCGACGCTCGCCGTCGAATTTGACTGACAGATGCCCGGCGGTTTCAATCCACGCTCTCCGTGTGGAGAGCGACCTGCACCTCGCTCACCCACAACACAGCAGCCCCAGTTTCAATCCACGCTCTCCGTGTGGAGAGCGACGACATGATGACCATTGCGCTGCAAATCCACATCGTTTCAATCCACGCTCTCCGTGTGGAGAGCGACGGACACAAGCAGGGAGGACAACAACCAGAGAGGAGTTTCAATCCACGCTCTCCGTGTGGAGAGCGACAACCACGCCATACGGTTTGCTTTTATCGTTGTACGGTTTCAATCCACGCTCTCCGTGTGGAGAGCGACGCAAGCCACAATTCATATTGCGCCCAATAGGCGCGTGTTTCAATCCACGCTCTCCGTGTGGAGAGCGACGCCTTTCCAGTTTTATTAATGAGGTCTGGCGACTGGTTTCAATCCACGCTCTCCGTGTGGAGAGCGACAGGAGTGAGTACATGAACGAGCACATGAACGACTGTTTCAATCCACGCTCTCCGTGTGGAGAGCGACACGACCATGCTAGTTATTGCCATTCGGGTTGCTGGTTTCAATCCACGCTCTCCGTGTGGAGAGCGACACTGAACTGGACGGCGGATAACCTGGTTTCACTCGTTTCAATCCACGCTCTCCGTGTGGAGAGCGACTATATTTCTCGTAAGGTATGCCTGCTTCTTCTAGTTTCAATCCACGCTCTCCGTGTGGAGAGCGACAATTACTTTGATCAGGCGGGTCGGCAAAGACCCCGTTTCAATCCACGCTCTCCGTGTGGAGAGCGACGTGGAACGGGAAGTCAAATTATCGGAAGCCGCGATGGTTTCAATCCACGCTCTCCGTGTGGAGAGCGACCTGGTCAATGTACTGGCGCGATTCGGGGGTGTGTTTCAATCCACGCTCTCCGTGTGGAGAGCGACGCCTGCAGTTCGTTCAGGTCGACAATCTTGGCGGTGTTTCAATCCACGCTCTCCGTGTGGAGAGCGACGCTGCGCCATTGGAGCGAGCCGGCAATGACGCCGGTTTCAATCCACGCTCTCCGTGTGGAGAGCGACGAGAAGCCAACATTATCCTCAGCACAGAAAAACGAGTTTCAATCCACGCTCTCCGTGTGGAGAGCGACATGACTGAAAATGATGAGTATTTAGTACAAGAGTTTCAATCCACGCTCTCCGTGTGGAGAGCGACCCAAAGTCAATCAGTTTGGCATCCATTCCGTAGGTTTCAATCCACGCTCTCCGTGTGGAGAGCGACAGCCTGTTTCGTTGGCATACGCACCGGCGAAAGCCTGTTTCAATCCACGCTCTCCGTGTGGAGAGCGACAAGGCGGTCATTTGCAGTGTGGGTAAAATTGTATGTTTCAATCCACGCTCTCCGTGTGGAGAGCGACTATCACCATCAGCCGCCGCATCCTCGAAAAAATCGTTTCAATCCACGCTCTCCGTGTGGAGAGCGACCGAAGAACGCGACCAGTACGAATCCAGTGTGGTTGTTTCAATCCACGCTCTCCGTGTGGAGAGCGACGCCCTGGCCTTCCAACTCGCCAGAATGATGGCAGTTTCAATCCACGCTCTCCGTGTGGAGAGCGACGCCGCGTCACCAGCGCCTTGTAGCGCGAGTTCAAGTTTCAATCCACGCTCTCCGTGTGGAGAGCGACGAAGGCACTAATGACGCGATTGTTCCTGCAAATCGTTTCAATCCACGCTCTCCGTGTGGAGAGCGACTTATAGACTGTCGCGGCGGTCAGGCCGGACAGGGGTTTCAATCCACGCTCTCCGTGTGGAGAGCGACGAAAGATCCAGCCCCAAGCAACATAATCACAGCGGTTTCAATCCACGCTCTCCGTGTGGAGAGCGACATGACCCCCGTTGAAATCTTTGATGCCACGAAAGAGTTTCAATCCACGCTCTCCGTGTGGAGAGCGACACCAGCACAAAGACGACTGCTACCAGTCTGAACTGTTTCAATCCACGCTCTCCGTGTGGAGAGCGACCTGCCCAGGCGATTTCTGATGTCGCGCCGATATAGTTTCAATCCACGCTCTCCGTGTGGAGAGCGACCGCTGATCAGCGCCTGGTCATACAGCTCAATGTCGTTTCAATCCACGCTCTCCGTGTGGAGAGCGACGCGGCAGAACCGAGACGAGGCGCGCTTCCAACTTGTTTCAATCCACGCTCTCCGTGTGGAGAGCGACGTGGTTGGCGTATGACTGTTGGTGGCTCTCACTTGTTTCAATCCACGCTCTCCGTGTGGAGAGCGACGTATGGGTTATCCCTGATCCCGACGCTGAACAGGTTTCAATCCACGCTCTCCGTGTGGAGAGCGACATCAGCCCAGCCATGATCGCCCGCCCGGCCTGGTAGTTTCAATCCACGCTCTCCGTGTGGAGAGCGACTTTCACACGCCCGGCCTGTAGTCATGATGAAGGGTGTTTCAATCCACGCTCTCCGTGTGGAGAGCGACATATTCTCCAGTAGTTGTCGGAGTCAACATACCGGTTTCAATCCACGCTCTCCGTGTGGAGAGCGACAAACATGGACCTAAACGCGGCCGCGTCGCCGTTGTTTCAATCCACGCTCTCCGTGTGGAGAGCGACGCGGTTTGCTCGGCGCTCATCCCCATGTTGGAGAGTTTCAATCCACGCTCTCCGTGTGGAGAGCGACTCATTGTCGGCGATGGTCTGGCAAAAAGCGTTCACGTTTCAATCCACGCTCTCCGTGTGGAGAGCGACTGAGAATCTGATCGCGGCCGGGTGGATCGAGGGCGTTTCAATCCACGCTCTCCGTGTGGAGAGCGACCAGCACAGACCATCCCGCAAGATCGTTGTTGGCTGTTTCAATCCACGCTCTCCGTGTGGAGAGCGACGGATTGATGCGCACCCCTGCGGTTATTGGCTCCAGTTTCAATCCACGCTCTCCGTGTGGAGAGCGACTTGACCGCCCTGCGCGGTCTGTCTGCCGCGCGGCAGTTTCAATCCACGCTCTCCGTGTGGAGAGCGACGTTTTCATTGGTGTCCAGCGAAACAGCCTCAATGCTGTTTCAATCCACGCTCTCCGTGTGGAGAGCGACAAATGTCAGATGACTGATTGCCTGCCGATCTGTGTTTCAATCCACGCTCTCCGTGTGGAGAGCGACATAAATTGTTCTTGCGATTTCACCCATCCGACATAGTTTCAATCCACGCTCTCCGTGTGGAGAGCGACTGTGTCCGGCGTGTTTGTGTGGTTCACCGGCATGTTTCAATCCACGCTCTCCGTGTGGAGAGCGACCCGATAAGGCATCAAAGCTATCTTCCATCTGCTTGTTTCAATCCACGCTCTCCGTGTGGAGAGCGACATAAGCTGGGTGATGACCATAAGATCGTGAGTGCGTTTCAATCCACGCTCTCCGTGTGGAGAGCGACCGGGCGAATATGCGCCAGCGTCATTATTCAGCTTGTTTCAATCCACGCTCTCCGTGTGGAGAGCGACTCATTTTCCCTCCTTCACAAACATGATGACAAAGTTTCAATCCACGCTCTCCGTGTGGAGAGCGACGGTGATGCTGATAAAACATGCTTTCTTTAAGTAAGTTTCAATCCACGCTCTCCGTGTGGAGAGCGACTCAAAGTGCTTGACCTGGCGCCAGACGGCGGCGTTTCAATCCACGCTCTCCGTGTGGAGAGCGACAAAAGCGTTCACGAACCCGCGCATTTTGTCATTCTGTTTCAATCCACGCTCTCCGTGTGGAGAGCGACATACGACATTTCCCGCATCTTTTCGATCTATCCCCGTTTCAATCCACGCTCTCCGTGTGGAGAGCGACCAATTACGTCGTTTTGGGCGCGTTTTTGCTCCCGTTTCAATCCACGCTCTCCGTGTGGAGAGCGACATGATCGCCCTTGCTCTGGGTCGCAAGCCAAAAGGTTTCAATCCACGCTCTCCGTGTGGAGAGCGACGTGCCCGGAGATCAACGTGTTTGAGCGCAAGGATGGTTTCAATCCACGCTCTCCGTGTGGAGAGCGACCGAGAGAGATGTACTCCCCATTACAACCTTTGTCGTTTCAATCCACGCTCTCCGTGTGGAGAGCGACTGATTTAATCGGCGATCAAGCGCCCCTGTCGTGAGTTTCAATCCACGCTCTCCGTGTGGAGAGCGACTTGGGATAAACTGTGTCATAACTACCTCGTGGTTTCAATCCACGCTCTCCGTGTGGAGAGCGACAAACGGATTGATCCAGCCGATCGTGGTTGAAGTTGTTTCAATCCACGCTCTCCGTGTGGAGAGCGACCACGGCCGTGGGCTGCTGGTTGGCAGACAAAAAAGTTTCAATCCACGCTCTCCGTGTGGAGAGCGACGCTGTTTCGGCGGCCGGTGAGCAAATAACCAAGGTTTCAATCCACGCTCTCCGTGTGGAGAGCGACATCCCCGGCCATCCGGCGCAGCATGGCTGCGCTGTGCCGTAGTTTCAATCCACGCTCTCCGTGTGGAGAGCGACGGCCAACATCCAACGCAGCGACCTTAGCCCAGTGGTTTCAATCCACGCTCTCCGTGTGGAGAGCGACTTTATCAGGCTATACATTTCCTGGTCAATCCACAGTTTCAATCCACGCTCTCCGTGTGGAGAGCGACAATTTTTTGAGTATGAACATTTGCCTTTGCAACTCCGAGTTTCAATCCACGCTCTCCGTGTGGAGAGCGACCTGGCGCATCAAAAACGGCTGGCCAGCGCCGAAAGTTTCAATCCACGCTCTCCGTGTGGAGAGCGACAAATCGGTACTGACGACCACATAACCCCATAAAATGTTTCAATCCACGCTCTCCGTGTGGAGAGCGACTGATTGTTGGAAGGCGAGCCAGCGAGAGATCGAGTTTCAATCCACGCTCTCCGTGTGGAGAGCGACTACTGCAATCGTTCATTCATCCGATACAGCCTGGGTTTCAATCCACGCTCTCCGTGTGGAGAGCGACTCGCGCCGTGGAGTATTGGAGCGTGTCGCTCTCGCGTTTCAATCCACGCTCTCCGTGTGGAGAGCGACAATTCCGAAGTCCCTAGTAGTAGATTCTTTAACCAGTTTCAATCCACGCTCTCCGTGTGGAGAGCGACCCGGTCGGGCAATAGGCCGGAATGGAGAACCAATGTTTCAATCCACGCTCTCCGTGTGGAGAGCGACTCTTTGCGCGGATGCTAGGCGGTGCGGCACGCAGTTTCAATCCACGCTCTCCGTGTGGAGAGCGACCCATCGGTTATGTAGGCGAGGATGGGGTTGAACCGTTTCAATCCACGCTCTCCGTGTGGAGAGCGACATTTTTGCGAACTGGCACAAACTATCCAAAGACGAGTTTCAATCCACGCTCTCCGTGTGGAGAGCGACACCGGCGCACCGTCCAGCTGGGATCCAATCACCGGTTTCAATCCACGCTCTCCGTGTGGAGAGCGACATAGACATGGATGTACCCGCAGAGTATCGCGGGTTTCAATCCACGCTCTCCGTGTGGAGAGCGACGAGGGTGAACAAATGACCACAATCAAATTATCCAAGTTTCAATCCACGCTCTCCGTGTGGAGAGCGACTCGAGGCCCGCGTGGTTGATCACGCGACCATTGACGTTTCAATCCACGCTCTCCGTGTGGAGAGCGACATGTGGCATTTAGTACGGGCGGATAGTTACACTTGGTTTCAATCCACGCTCTCCGTGTGGAGAGCGACATCGACTGACCCGCAAGGGATACACAAGAGAGGGTGTTTCAATCCACGCTCTCCGTGTGGAGAGCGACGTTCAACCCCATCCTCGCCTACATAACCGATGGTGTTTCAATCCACGCTCTCCGTGTGGAGAGCGACGCCTGCGACCCAGACAAGGGCCGTGCAGCCACCGTTTCAATCCACGCTCTCCGTGTGGAGAGCGACCCGCCGGTCGCGTTATACCGGCAAGGGAGATACCATGTTTCAATCCACGCTCTCCGTGTGGAGAGCGACAAATTCGTGACCCGCGTGCTGGATTTGCTCGCTGTTTCAATCCACGCTCTCCGTGTGGAGAGCGACTTAGTCTAGCCGTTACAGGCTGGTTTTCAAGTAACGTTTCAATCCACGCTCTCCGTGTGGAGAGCGACGAACTGGGACTATAACAGGCCTGGCGAATACATCGTTTCAATCCACGCTCTCCGTGTGGAGAGCGACGGCCAAGAGCGACCCAGTATTCACCCTCGCTGTGTTTCAATCCACGCTCTCCGTGTGGAGAGCGACACCGGTGATGACGCCATGCCCTGGAGCCTGGAGGTTTCAATCCACGCTCTCCGTGTGGAGAGCGACTCAGTCATCTGACCTTCCACCAAGCTAGAGCCTTGTTTCAATCCACGCTCTCCGTGTGGAGAGCGACACTTTCACCCGTGCGCCAGCAGGCACATCATCCAGTTTCAATCCACGCTCTCCGTGTGGAGAGCGACCCTGCCGCCAAAGCCACGAGTGGCGCTGGCAGAGTTTCAATCCACGCTCTCCGTGTGGAGAGCGACCAAAACAGTCCGTCTCCAAAGACGTGGTCACAGGTTTCAATCCACGCTCTCCGTGTGGAGAGCGACGACGATAGTTATTGCCAGGTCAGCTTTATACTCGGTGTTTCAATCCACGCTCTCCGTGTGGAGAGCGACTATCGACTGACCCGCAAGGGATACACAAGAGAGGGTGTTTCAATCCACGCTCTCCGTGTGGAGAGCGACGCCCGGAAAACTGGCGGCGAAAATATCTGGCTAGTTTCAATCCACGCTCTCCGTGTGGAGAGCGACGACTAACTCTTTCCACATCCACAAAGGCAAACCATGTTTCAATCCACGCTCTCCGTGTGGAGAGCGACCGCTTTAATGGAGCGTTTAGGCGCGATTCGAGAGCGTTTCAATCCACGCTCTCCGTGTGGAGAGCGACGACATCGCTTCACCTACGCGCCCGTCTTCCAGCAGTTTCAATCCACGCTCTCCGTGTGGAGAGCGACTACCGGTGTGCGCGTGGGGGAATTGACCAGGTTGAGTTTCAATCCACGCTCTCCGTGTGGAGAGCGACGAGAAATCTGTGCGGTTTCGATATATGGCGTTGAAGTTTCAATCCACGCTCTCCGTGTGGAGAGCGACTCCAGGAAATGGGAATTTTTGTTACCTACGCGCAGTTTCAATCCACGCTCTCCGTGTGGAGAGCGACTTTCTACTAACAGGGAGTCAAGCACGCGCAATCGGTTTCAATCCACGCTCTCCGTGTGGAGAGCGACACCGGTATCCAGAAAGTTACCGAAAGCCCTACCGCGTTTCAATCCACGCTCTCCGTGTGGAGAGCGACGAAGGTACCGCTTCAAGATTTAATTATGATGAGGTTTCAATCCACGCTCTCCGTGTGGAGAGCGACATAGCCAGAGCTTAACACCCTGGCTATCTACAAGGGTTTCAATCCACGCTCTCCGTGTGGAGAGCGACCAGGTGCGTGAGACGATCAAGAACCTGAGACGGGTTTCAATCCACGCTCTCCGTGTGGAGAGCGACCAGCATACGGTTAGCATAGGTGTAATGATTGAAGTTTCAATCCACGCTCTCCGTGTGGAGAGCGACGCGCAGGTGCGCGTCGCGTACCCGGTGGGGTTTGTTTCAATCCACGCTCTCCGTGTGGAGAGCGACGAGAAATCTGTGCGGTTTCGATATAAGGCGTTGAAGTTTCAATCCACGCTCTCCGTGTGGAGAGCGACACTGCTGAAGGTGACATTATTGATATCAAAGCCGTTTCAATCCACGCTCTCCGTGTGGAGAGCGACAGACAAAAAAGAAAAATCGGGCCGGGCGTGACTGTTTCAATCCACGCTCTCCGTGTGGAGAGCGACCTAACAACGGCAAACCGCTTAACAATATAGGTAGTTTCAATCCACGCTCTCCGTGTGGAGAGCGACACTTTGGATCCAAAGTTGGTGTTGTGCAGGGTGAGTTTCAATCCACGCTCTCCGTGTGGAGAGCGACCAGACAAAAACGCAAAATCGCACCGGGTGTGACTGTTTCAATCCACGCTCTCCGTGTGGAGAGCGACGAGAAACGGGTAATCGGTTGGCAGCCTGTTTGATGTTTCAATCCACGCTCTCCGTGTGGAGAGCGACCTTTCCACCATATATGATCTATGTTGCCGCAATGTTTCAATCCACGCTCTCCGTGTGGAGAGCGACAATCGTAGCCATTCACCGTACCGCGGCGAGAGATGTTTCAATCCACGCTCTCCGTGTGGAGAGCGACACCCTAACGAAGCTGGAAAGAAACAGAGTTAAGGTTTCAATCCACGCTCTCCGTGTGGAGAGCGACAACAGAACTATATGAGCGAGCCGTAATAGGAAAGGTTTCAATCCACGCTCTCCGTGTGGAGAGCGACCATTGAAGAGATGGAATCCGAGCTTCGTTCTCTGGTTTCAATCCACGCTCTCCGTGTGGAGAGCGACCAGATATTTGCGCCGCCAGTTTTCCGGGCAGTCAAGGTTTCAATCCACGCTCTCCGTGTGGAGAGCGACTTACATTCTGAGGTACTCCATCAATAGTACCCGTAGTTTCAATCCACGCTCTCCGTGTGGAGAGCGACCAAAGAACAGGCGGCCGCTATCATGCTCAAAGTTTCAATCCACGCTCTCCGTGTGGAGAGCGACATGTATATGTACAAATATTTACAATTGATATAATGTTTCAATCCACGCTCTCCGTGTGGAGAGCGACTTACGCTCACATTTTCACACAAAAAATCAGATAGTTTCAATCCACGCTCTCCGTGTGGAGAGCGACTTTGTCCAGGCTGTTTGCCGTCAAAAAAGAGTTGATGTTTCAATCCACGCTCTCCGTGTGGAGAGCGACAGGAATTCTGCGTAGATTGTGATTACCCAGACTGTGTTTCAATCCACGCTCTCCGTGTGGAGAGCGACGAGGATGTATTTAGAAGAGTTGTTGGGATAAAGTTTCAATCCACGCTCTCCGTGTGGAGAGCGACGGTTTGCCTGTTATTGTATATCGTTGGCGTGTGTTTCAATCCACGCTCTCCGTGTGGAGAGCGACGGGCTGATCGGTTGGAAGATGTGGATCTCACTGGTTTCAATCCACGCTCTCCGTGTGGAGAGCGACGTGAAGAAAATTTTGTCGCAAATATTGTATGGGTTTCAATCCACGCTCTCCGTGTGGAGAGCGACGGTTAACCACCGATACCTGCACGGTTCGCTGCATCGTTTCAATCCACGCTCTCCGTGTGGAGAGCGACTCCAAGTCAAGGTATTTAGGTAGTGAGTCTAACGTTTCAATCCACGCTCTCCGTGTGGAGAGCGACAAGAATGCGCTGTACTTCCGCGTTTTCTGTGCCGGTTTCAATCCACGCTCTCCGTGTGGAGAGCGACATCAAGAACACCACCACCGGCGATTATATCCGCGTGTTTCAATCCACGCTCTCCGTGTGGAGAGCGACCCAAAACCTGCATATCACTATTGGACAGCGCATTGTTTCAATCCACGCTCTCCGTGTGGAGAGCGACGGGGATATTGTAGAGGTTGGAAAGGAACATGTGGTTTCAATCCACGCTCTCCGTGTGGAGAGCGACTTACAATATAAGTTCCATCTCCGATTTGGATTGTTGTTTCAATCCACGCTCTCCGTGTGGAGAGCGACTTTCATCAATTGTTCTCCCTGATATCGATAAGCTGTTTCAATCCACGCTCTCCGTGTGGAGAGCGACTGGAGACGGTAGGGGTGTCGGCTTGACACCACAGTTTCAATCCACGCTCTCCGTGTGGAGAGCGACTGAGGCGGCCAGGTTCTGCCCCTGGTTCAATGGAGTTTCAATCCACGCTCTCCGTGTGGAGAGCGACTGCTGCCCGCGTTGACGGGGTTGTGCCAGGTGTGTTTCAATCCACGCTCTCCGTGTGGAGAGCGACGTCGCTGCTCGGCTTTTCTGGCAGCTCGACGTTGTTTCAATCCACGCTCTCCGTGTGGAGAGCGACGGCCGGCTCGCTTTAGCCGTACGCATCCAATAATCGTTTCAATCCACGCTCTCCGTGTGGAGAGCGACTTAACTCTCTTGTAAATCGAAGCGCCGATACTGGGTTTCAATCCACGCTCTCCGTGTGGAGAGCGACGTCATGCAGCGGAATAAGCTGCCCGCGCGTAAATCGTTTCAATCCACGCTCTCCGTGTGGAGAGCGACAAGAGGTGTTTGTAAATCAAACCCAAATCGTGATGTTTCAATCCACGCTCTCCGTGTGGAGAGCGACATGCGGGTTTTATTCTCCGTTTGTGCGCAGCGATGGTTTCAATCCACGCTCTCCGTGTGGAGAGCGACGCATGTTTTGTTGGTATCAGGACTGGCGAAAGTCTGTTTCAATCCACGCTCTCCGTGTGGAGAGCGACTAATTGATATGGGTCATAACAAACTTCGACAACGTGTTTCAATCCACGCTCTCCGTGTGGAGAGCGACGCGCGCTGAACAGACGTGTACTCATCTCCCAGCCAGTTTCAATCCACGCTCTCCGTGTGGAGAGCGACCGCAACATCTGGCTCTTTTGTAAATACAAGCACCAGATATTGTTCTTTCTTCTCTTGTTTCTTTAATATTTCCCCAATTTTTCTGATTTTACCGTTAATTATGAGGTTGTTAAGGTGCTAATATCTTGCGAACCCCCCAGAAATATTCTGTTCACTTCAGGTTCGCAATTTACGCAATTAACGTTCCCTTCAGATCCATGGGCTTTTTCGCACCCACATGTTCTACTCTCGCGTTCTCTTCATCACCCAGGTAATAGTATCGCAGACTATCCACATCCTTATTGATTAAGACTTCCAGATTTGACTGCAATTGTTTAAAACGCGCCGGATCTATAATACATTCAAAAACTGAGTTTTGCACGCGCTGCCCATAATTCTGGCAAGCTTTTGCTACCTTGCGCAGACGTTTTTTACCCGCCTCTGTTTCGGTGTTGACATCATAAGTGATTAAAACCAGCACTTTGCCCTCCTAGCTCCAGAAGAACGGTGGGTAAGCATCCAAATCGCCGCGCAGATAGCGTGCCAGCAGCATGGCTTGCACATGCAGAATCAATCCAAATGGAATCCTCTCTTTAAGGTAAGGGTGAACAATTTCTTCTTTTTTTCGATCCTGCCAGGCACCCAAAACCGCTTTACGCGTATCATCATCCATGAGAATGCCACCACTTTCCTTCTGCGTGAACCCCTTGCCGGAGATCTGCTTGCGATTAACCAAAGTTAGTGCCAGGCGATCAGCAAACAGGGGGCGCATTTCTTCCATCAGGTCCAGCGCCAGTGAAGGCCGCCCTGGGCGATCAGCATGCAAAAAGCCTACATACGGATCAAGGCCAACCGCGTCCAAAGCTGAGACGGTTTCATTGGTCAGCAAGGTATAGAGAAAAGACAACAGGGAATTCATATTGTCCAGTGGCGGTCGTCGGGAGCGCTCTCGAAAAGAGAAATCTTCGTGCTGTTGAAGGATTAGGTGGTCGAACACGCCAAAGTAGATTTTCGCCGCGCTGCCTTCAAAGGCCATCAGTTCGCTGACGGTGTTGCATTCAGGTATCACAGCCAGCGTTTGCTTGAGAAAGCTTGACGCCTTTGTAAGCGCGTCCACATCCACCAGCATGGCATGGTCGCGCAAGGCACGCTCCAATACTTTTCGGCTGTTATAGATTTTCCCCAACAAAAATGAGGCGGCAATGGGCACGCTTTCAGCTTCACGCTCAGAAACCTGATACTGCTTCTTTCGCAGCAGCACGTTACCCTTGACTTTGCCGGATACACGCGCAAGGAAGCGACCATTTGGAGTTAGAAAACACAGGCCGATATTTCGCTCTGAGCAAGCACCCATGAGCGCCGGGCTGACGCCCAGGTAATTAAAGCAAACAACATTTTCCAAATTGTGAAGCGGCAGACGGGTGGAAACATGCTCTTCTTTCTTAATGACAATATTCTCCCCATCCAGGGAGAGGTACGCGTCAGCGGAAGTGATGTATAAAACGTTGGCTAATTGTTTCATCATTCAATCTTTTTCAAGCTGCTGGCGGATGTATTGTGAAGCGGTCATGGTTTTCTCCTGAAGCGCTGGCAGGCAAATATCGGCCAAAGAGCAAGACTGGCAGGCTCTGGATGTTTTAACCCGCGGGGTGTACCCGCGCTGAAAATAGGCATGCATTTCCACCGCCATTTGTTTGACCAGAGTTCTCAGCTCGGTGGTCATTTCCACCTCTACCCGATGACGAGTTTCGCCATAATACAGGTATCCGCGTGGAATCGAGACGGCCAGCATTTCTTCCAGGCAGATGGCTTGCGCGCAAAGTTGGGCTTCATCCACCGGGTCGGATTTAGGTTTGCCGCGTTTGTACTCCACCGGGACGGGCAGGTATAGGCCCTGCCGCCCCGGTAGTTTTACGCCCTGTGGAGATTTGGTAAACTCGACCACATCACACACCCCCGAGAACCCCAATATATACGAAGCCACCGGCACGGAGCGCGCGATGATCGTTCCGCTGCGCGTTTCTGTAAAGAAGGGATCATCCACACGTTTATGCAGCAGTTTACCTTCCACGGTCAGCACATTTTCCTGCCATTGGCGCTCTACATGGATGAGCGCCCATTGCCGGCGGCAAAACAGGAAGTGCTGGATGCCGGAGAGGGGCAGGAGTTCGTCGGGGGTGTATTCGGGTTTCATGGGCTGACCAGTTACATTAGATTTTTTCAATCAATTTGACGCTGGGGGGCACATCGGCAAAGTGGATAGTGACTTCATAATCCTCAAATCGCCGGGGAGGGTTTACCTCAGGGTTGCGATGCACTTTGACCAGATCGAAGAGTTTATGCGCAGGAACATTACCCAGATCAGAATCGTGCTGGAAAACGATCAGCTTTCGAACAGCCATCTTGCCGCGCGCGGCAGACCGGTCGTGTTCAAACATGTTGATTAAGGCGTCCCAAAATAGAGTGAGGTCATCTTCAGAAAATCCAGTACCCTTGGAAGCATCATTTGCCAGTTTTGCAGAGATATAACCTTCCACACGATATAAGCCGTAAGGGACAATGTGTTTGCGACCCATTGTGCGTTCCTTCTCAGCTTCCTCGATACGGGTGACAGTCTGGCGGGTGATGGTAACCTCTTGCTGCACAATGGGATCAAGGCTGCGGGAAAAATTGATCTGCACCGGACCGCGTACCTGGCCGCAATTGTCTCCGACCATCAACACAGCTCCAAAGGTGCGAATATCATAGAAGTTTTTACACATCCACTGCCGGGCTTCGTTTACCTTGTCTGGCTTGGCTTTATCTCCCGACTTCAAGCCAACCGCCTCATAAGCTTCGACATGGTTCTGATTGAGCGGAACACCTTCTTTAATATAAATTCGGTAGCCGGTAGCATCGCTTTTGACCAACTCAACAAAATTGCGAATCTTGCGTTTTAAGCACACATCGGTCACAATTCCATAGCCAGTTTCAGGATCAATGCGCGGCATGTTGCCGGCATCCGGGTCGCCATTAGGGTTTCCGTTTTCAACATCGTACAATAGTACAAATTCATAGCGGTTTTTGATTGCTTCAGACATGATAGTATCTCCTTATTTGTTAGTTGTTCTGGTTTGAAAGTGCTTCTTCTGACATTTGTTTTTTGTTGAAGAAATCAGCGCGTTGATGGTAATAACCCAGCACAAAGATGCCCTGCTCATCCAAGGTTAATCGCGCCGGGAAAGGATTTTTCTCAACATCGAGCAGATTTAACAGATCTTGAATCCGATTGTCGTTGGCTTTACCATACTCGGCCTTGGAAAAATAATGCTGTGAAAGCCGCAAAAGCACCGGGAAGACACTGGCTGGTGTAGCGCAAGCAGAAGCAAAATAACGGTCTTTAATGCTGGCGTTAACCTCACCTATGGCTTCTCGTTGAGCTTTTTCCAGTACCGCGAATAAGCGGCCTAAAACATAGGCTGGATGGGAATACTGGGGATTTAGAGACATTTGCAATACCTCCTGGTAGGGATTTTGGCCTTGTCGGCGATATTTTCGGATAAGATGCGCTTTGATGACCGCGGCGCGGGTGTAATTGATCTTCTTATTGCCGTTTTGATCAGCGTCCACGCGAATACGATTGATCATTGCGGTATATAACGCTTCAGGGTAAGGTGCGCCGCTCAAAACCGCGCGCGTAACTGCGCCTCCTAATAGCGACCAGGTCTTTTGAATTTCCTCCTCCCGACGAGTCACTTTAGGGGATACACATTCACGAAGAATCTTTGAAATAGATAGGTAATCTGACTGATCAGGAAACTCTTTGATGATTTTCAGGTCTTCATAATGGAGCATGATTCGTTCAACGAATTTTCCGAATGAATCAGTGAGGAAAAACCGCACCGCCAGACGAGCTGCGTTGGGAGCGAGACCTAAGACATAAAATCGGGTCTCAAAGTCCAGATCCTTAGTTAACATGTGCAAGTCCAGCGGTTGAATTCTGGTTACTTTTTCGATTGTCTTCCCTAGTTTCTCGTCAGCCGCTTTTCTGTTCTTCTGATCAGTGTCTGGTTGTTCTTCTACAACTGCCGGATCGAGTAACGCCGCAAACGCGTTGGCGTATGCCTTATTCTCACTTTCAGCCCAATACACAATGGTGGTGTCACCGAGGATGATTTTTCTATTGGGATTCTGATCTGAAAGCAGGTAATTCAGCGCCACGCCATACCCCGAAGCCACCCGTTGGCTAACAGGAGAATTTATGCCCTGTTCCTTTGTTCGGTTATACGATTCATAGGCTCGCTCATTGAAGCTTACCAAGGAGGCGCCAGAGGATTGTGCAAAACGAACACCCTGAATATTGGGGTGTAAACGAGCAACGGCTTCGGTTATTCCGCTTACCAGACATTGCATTTCTAGTGATGATGATCCTAGTCGGTATTCTTCCCAAACACGGCAAACATCCGGAATATCCAAAATCGATCTTTGTGAGACAAAAAAAATCAGATTTCCACCTTTCAATAAACCTTCAATATTTCGAGAAATTGCTGGGTGGGACCTTGCTGTATTAGGGTCATGATTTTTCAGAAATGAGATTACAGCCTTTGATTCGGGTGATCCTGCTTGTGAAAGTATGGAAAGGTTATGTTGTTTAAAAGCTTCAAACCGATTTTTGCTGAATTCAGGGTCGTTGTCATCATTTGTTGATATTCCCAAAACAAACGCAGAATTATCGCAAAGAAAATTCGGGGATGGATTTTTTCCTGCTCGTTTTACTTGTTCGGGAACTATCATTCGACGAGGAACTTCAACCACTCTTTTGCCACGTTGAACTTTTTCAAATAGCGGAAGAATATCCAGTAAATCTCCATTGCGGGAAAGGTTCAAGGCAAAACTTACATTCGCCGCGCTGTACCCTGGCAAGGCAATATCAACATCCGGGTCTTTTTGTAAAATTTGATAGTAGCGGTAAAGCGCTTCTAAAATCATTGGCGCACCTCCACATTGGTCAGATCAATGATCCCTTCGTTCATTTCAGCTTTAAAAAAGACCGGCCGAATATCGCGGGGATTTGAGAAATCGAGATCATAGAGCATCCAACCCAGGCTTCTGGAGCCAGCTAATGCGCTTTTCGGGATATCTCGTTTATCCTCGACTAACTGTACCTTTGCTGCGAACTCACGGGTACCCAAACAAGGCGTGTGGAAATACTGCCCTTCTCGTAAACGGCGCATCGCGATGGGATAATGCTTATCTTCCGTATCTTCTTCTCCCGCTTTGTCGGTGAGTTCAAAATGCGCTTCAATGACATAATCTACATCCCTTAACACCATTGAAGCCCGCTGCTGGCGATTATCCACAGCCGAAATATAGAACGGCTTCTCGCTGCCATTCATAATCTGCGTGGCAATACTGGTGGAAGCCTTTTCACTGACCTCATTACGGCGAATATTGGTAAACTGGATTGGATTAAGAACATGAATTTTATCAATTACCCAGCGGATGGCTGGTTTCCAATAGACTGCTTCGATGATTCCGCGCGCTGCTGAGGGCGTGATCACATCGTAACTTACCCGTTCCACTTTCATTTCTGGCCGGGTGAACAGGGCATAAGGTCCGCTTACGCGAATGGTGATTCCATAGCTCATAAAAACGCCTCCTTTCACAGTTTCCAAATTAATAAAACAGGGCATCCCCCCCACCGCTGGTGGGAATGATCAACCCGGTTTTTGGGTGGTAGTAATCTTTCTCGTTCACTAATGCGGGGAATTTATCCGCGATTATTTCAATAGCCCCTTTCTGGTTTAAGGCATTGTACTCCTGTTCATAGATGCTCACTGAAAAAGGCTGCAATTTTCGCAAGGTTGAGAAGGGATATGGGGTGTTTTTTAATTCATCAATCAGTAGTAAAGCCTCCTGGTTATACGGAATAATTACCGAAAGCGTTGCTTCTTCGATTACTCGAAACTTTTGTGCCGCATCAGCAAAATCCAGCATAAATGACTGACTTTTATCAAAACAGCCTAGAATGTTCTTAAAATCAAAGTCTCGCTTATCTTTCAATGAGTAAAGATAGTTATAGAATGTCTGGATGGCCGGTATGGAAATGGGTTCATCAGGAAATTCTCGAAGAACCATACGGGTGATTTCTGCAGATTGCGCAATGTATTTGGGAACCTTTTTCACAAACTCCGAATCTGGCTCAAATAAGAACATTTTTCCATCTGAGCGTTTCATCTCCCGGTTCACACGGCCGGCTGCCTGATTGATTGAATCTAAGCCGGTTAATGCGCGGTATCCTACCGGAAAATCCAGATCAACCCCCGCTTCCATGACTGTGGTGGAGACTACCCGGCAGGGCAATTGTTTTGAAAGTCTATCGCGAATATCCATCATAGTTTCGAGACGGTGCACCGGGCACATCAGCGTAGAAAGGTGATAGCTGCCTTTGCTATCCAGGCCATCGAAAAGCCCTTTTGCATGGGCACGGGTATTGACAATACATAAAACCTGGTCTTCAGAATTAAGCTTACCAATCAAATCATGATCGCTGATTTTACCAATGCTCTTTACTTCCACCCTTCGATAGAAATTATATAATTCTTGCGGATCAGGCGCCAGTTCAATCGGGTGGATTTCTTCCGGTAGAAATTTCTCTAAATTGGGTTGTGTGGCAGTGCAGAAAACCGCACTCGCGCCGTAATTGGTTACCAGCTCCCGAATTGCGTACATTACCGGATACATATAGTCACGCGGAAACATTTGCGCTTCATCGAAGATGATTACACTTTTAGCAATATTATGTAGTTTTCGACAGCGTGAAGACCGGTTTGCAAATAGCGATTCAAAGAATTGCACGTTGGTGGTTACCACAATTGGAATATCCCAATTTTCTGCCGCGAGTTTTAACTTTGAAAAAACGTTGTTGGTCTGGTTATCAAGAAGTTCGCCATTTTCCGCACGCTTGCCTTCCCAATCGAAATTGGAATGGTGTTCTAAAATGTTCTCTTCACCCAAAATATCTTTGAATACTTTCGCGTTCTGCTCGATGATAGTTGTAAAAGGGATTACGTAAATAATTCTCTTAAGTCCATGGCGCGTAGCGTGATTCAGCGCAAACGCCATGGATGACAGCGTTTTTCCTCCTCCGGTTGGGACAGTTAGTGTGAAGAATCCGGGGTTTAGAGACGCCTTTTCTATGCAGGAACGCATTGTTTGGGTTCGTTTGATATCAATTTCACGTACTGGCGCATCAAATTTACCCAAAAAGGAGTTATATCTATCCCGCAGTTTTTCTATACTCTCATAAACCCCGCGTGGTTTTTCCCCTTGCATATAAGTTTGCGTTTCTTGAAAATCAGCATCGACTACTGCTGAAAAGATCATGCGCGTCATAAACGCAAAAGAAAATCCCCAATGATCCTTAATGGGCCGAATAGCTAATTTTGATGGCAATTCAAACTGAGCAGCAGATAATTCAACTTGAAAATGACTGTAATCACAAACAGCAGTTTTCAAACGGGCTAGCAATGTTCCATCCCCAGGAAGATCAGAGGAATCGCCATAATCTGGCAATCCTGTATGGTGTCCCACAATGCAATAGGCCAATATAGTGGCTAATGGCTCATAAGGTGTGCCTTTAAAAATCTTGCATAACTCCTTTGCGCCCGCGGTTGAATGATCAACGCGAATCTTTCTTCCTTCCAGACGCTGCTGGAATTCAAGGGAGTATTTTCCAAGATCATGTACCAATGCAGCCGTGCTGGCTAACTGGCTAATACCGGCATCTTGCCCAAATTTCTCAGCCAGTCTGCTTGAGTTGATTAGGTGATCAATAAGGAGTTGCCAGTTTCTTTTCTCTTCACCATTTTTTGAATGGGCGTAAAAATGATTCCGGATCATATCTTCCATTATTCTTCATTGCTCCTTCTATAAACATCCATCAATCTTTTCGCCTCATCAGATAAATTTTCTCTTAATCTCTCCGGCTCCAGCACCTCCACATCCGCTCCCCAGCCCCTTATCCAGGGCATCATCTCCTGCGGTTCAGCGATTTTGGCATGCCAGAGCAGGCTGCCATCCGCTAACGGCTCCACCTGCTCTGTGCAATGCCAGCGAGTCTCCCCTAACCGCTGAGCAACCCTGGCAGAAAACTTCAACACCACCTCGACCGGCTCTTCGTCGGTGTACCAAATGCCCCAGGCATACTTCAACAAATCGCGCGGGTCAAAATCTGCGGGGATGGTATAGGCCTCTCTCAGCGCTTCCACTCGCTCGATGCGTTCTATTTTTAATGTGCGCAGCGCGTTGTGATGTTCGCTGAAGCCAATTACATAGGTTGATCTCCCCACTGCTCCAGGTTCAATGAAATAAGGAGAGAATACTGTTTCTTTGACCGGTTCATTCACCCTGGCCCGGTACCAGAGCTTCACTTTTCTGCCCGCCGCCCAGGCTAAAGTGATCACCTCCAACGAGCGTAGAAAACCTTGATCGTTCCAACGCGATTCTTCATCGATGGCATCTGCAGACTGAGCGAGATGCTGGCAGATATGGGGTGCCAATCGTTCCAGCGCCACAGCCATCTTGCGTAACGCAGCGGCCGCATGTGGGTTTTGGCGATCGATACAGGTTGCCAGCAGGCGAGAAGCCAGGTGCACGGCGGTGGCTTCGTGCAGATTCAGATGAACGTGAATCAAATCAGCCGAACGATCCAACTTCCATTTACCGCCATCCATGTCATCAACATAGATGTAAGCGGGCAAATCAGCCACATAGCGGTTGATCGTTGAGCGGTTGACCGAGAGACGCCGGGCAATTTCGGCTTGTGTCAGCCCTTCTGGATGAGCTAAAAGCATCGCCTCAATTTGATGAAGCCTTCCAGCTTTTCGCACAGATGGATTCATAACTCCCCTTATTCATTTTAGTATTGGGTGGTGTCCGATTAAGCCCCCACTATTCAAAACAACATTTTGGGCCTGCTCACACCGCGCTGATCTATGATTGATCTTACCGCGCTTGTGTTGCAAGGCAAGCAACAACTATATATATTCTAGCAAATTTCGCGCAAATCCAAAACAGCATTTTCTGCACCGGTTTCCAAGGTTTCCCAAGATCTCATTATGTTCGCTATAGCAAACCACCAATTATCCATTCCCACTGTAAAACATTTTTAATCTGGCTATAATAATTCTAGGGGATAGCGCAAAACAACAACAGGGGACAATCCAGTGCGCATTCATTAATCCAGCCCACACCACGCGGCCTCAACACCTTAAAGCCGGAATGATCGTATCCATCTATATGCGTTATAGAAGGAGTAATAGGATGTTTCGACAACCCTCTTCCAGACTTCCAAAATCAATTCATTTGTTCCTTGTCATCATGATGGCATTACTGCCGCTGCATTTTGGGACGCGGTCCGTTCAGGCAGCTCCAAGCGAGCTGTTTTTTTCTGAGTACATTGAAGGCTCAAGCAATAACAAGGCGCTGGAGATTTTCAACGGCACCGGCGCAGATGTTGACCTCACAGCCGGGGCCTACAATGTGCAAATGTATTTCAACGGCAATTCGTCCGCGGGGTTGACGCTCAACCTGAATGGTGTGGTCGCGGATGGGGATGTTTTTGTGTTGGCGCATTCCAGCGCCGCCCCTGAAATTCTGGCGCAGGCCGATTTCACCAATGGATCTGGCTGGTTCAATGGGGACGACGCGGTGGTGCTTCGCAAAGGCACGGATATCATTGATGTGATTGGTCAAATTGGCTTTGACCCTGGCAGTCAATGGGGCAGCGACCTGACCAGCACCGCAGACAACACCCTGCGCCGTAAAGGTCCGATAGAAATGGGCGACCCCAACGGCAGTGATGTGTTTGATCCGTCCGTGGAGTGGGATGGCTATGACAACAACACCTTCGATGGGCTGGGCAGCCATTCGGTCATCAGTGAGGAACTGGCGCCTATCGTGGCTTCGACTGACCCGGCTGACGGCGCCACTGGTGTGGCCGTTGACGCCAACCTGCAGGTGGTGTTCAGTGAAGCAGTGGACGTAAGTGGCGCGTGGTTCGACTTAACTTGCTCGGTGAGTGGCGCTCACACTGCTGTGGTGAGCGGCGGACCGGCCAGCTATGTCCTCGACCCGGATGTAAATTTCACCAATGAAGATTGCACGCTGACGATTTTTGCAACCAATGTAACCGATCAGGATACGGATGATCCGCCCGATCAGATGGAAAGCGATACTACAATCACTTTCTCACCCGTGGATGTTTGCCTGCTGCCTTACGATGAAATCTCCGTTATTCAAGGCTCCGGCCCCACCCCCGCGGTGACGGGCCCGGTTACAACGATGGGGGTTGTGATTGCGGACTATGAAGGGCCATCTCCCAACCTGCGCGGCTTTTATCTGCAGGACTTGGAAGGTGATGGTGATCCGGCTACCTCAGACGGCATCTTTGTGTTCAATGGCAACAATGATCATGTCAGCCTTGGTGATGTGGTGCGCGTCTCCGGGTCGGCGGCGGATTACCAGGGCCAGACCCAGATTAGCAGCGTTTCCTCGATTGTCAAATGTGGAGAGGGCGCCGTTGCTCCGGTAGAGGTTTCTCTGCCTGTGCCAACGGCGGAGTTCCTTGAGCAGTATGAAGGCATGCTGGTAACGTTGCCACAGACCCTTTATGTTACCGAGCATTATCAACTTGGGCGTTTTGGACAGGTTGTGCTTTCATCTGGCGATCGTTTGTGGCAGCCGACCAGTCTGGCGCTGCCGGGAGCGGAGGCGCTTGCGCTGCAGGCTGCGAATAATCTCAACCGGATTATTCTCGATGATGTGTTAAATAATCAGAACCCCGATCCAATTCTCTTTGGGCGCGGTGGGCTTCCGCTTTCCGCTGATAATACCCTGCGCGGCGGCGACACGGTAACCGGAGTCACCGGTGTTATGACCTATACCTGGTCAGGAAATTCTGCCAGCGGCAATGCTTACCGGGTTCGTCCGGTAAGCGTGGAAGCCAGTATGCTGAATTTTGTGCCGGCAAATCCTCGTCCAGAAACACCGGCAGAGCCGGGGGGTACGCTCAAAGTCAGCGCCCTCAATTTGCTGAACTACTTCAACACTTTTGACGGCTTGCCCGACACTGTAGACAATTGCGCCAATGGCGTGGGAGGCGAACCGACCGATTGCCGGGGCGCAGATACTGCCAATGAATTTGAGCGACAGGCGGCAAAGACAATTGAGGCAATTCTGACCATGAATGTGGATGTGCTGGGCGTCGTTGAGGTTGAAAATGATGGGTATGGACCGGATAGTGCCATCCAGGATTTGGTGGATCGATTAAATGCTGCTAGCGCGCCGGGCACCTATGCCTTTATAGACGTTGATGCTGCCACCGAGCAAATCAACGCGCTGGGGACAGACGCGATCAAAGTCGGACTGGTGTACAAACCGCTCAGCGTGACCCCCGTAGGCAGCACGGCAGTGCTGAACACTGGCGCGTTTGGTGAATACATCATCACAGATGGTGTTACCAGCCGTAACCGGCCCGCGCTGGCTCAAACCTTCCAACAAAATTCAAACGGCGCGCGCTTTACGGCGGTGGTTAATCACCTTAAGTCCAAAGGTTCGGCTTGCGATGATAATATCAGCCCGGTGGGACCGGACCCAGATCTCGGCGATGGACAGGGGAACTGTAACCTGACCCGCAAAGCAGCCGCGGAAGAACTGGCGGCATGGCTGGCTGGTGATCCAACCAATACAAGTGAAACCGACATTTTGATTCTGGGAGACCTGAACTCTTACAGCAAGGAAGACCCAATCGCGGCGCTGGAATCGGCGGGGTATACGAATCTGATCCACGCCTACGGCGGCGACACCGCTTACTCCTATGTGTTTGACGGGCAGTGGGGTTACCTGGACCACGCCTTGGGTTCTGACACACTGCTTTCACAGGTAACCGGGGTGGAAGAATATCACATTAACGCCGATGAGCCGAGTGTTCTGGACTACAACACCGACTTCAAGAGCCCGGACCAGATCGTTTCCCTCTTCAATCCTGATCAATACCGCGTTTCGGATCACGATCCGGTGATTGTGGGACTTGACTTACAGAATGCGCCCGATCTTTCTGATCTCGGTTTCGTAACGGGTGGAGGATGGTTTGTCTCGCCAGCAGGCGCCTATACAGCTCAGCCAGAATTGGTTGCGAAAACACACTTTGATTTGACCGTCAAGTACCATTATCAGAATATTCTCCCACAAGGAAACTTTAAGCTGAAACTGCAAAAAGCCAGGTTTGACTTCCGCAGTGACACGCTTGACTGGCTGACCATCAATGGTGATCATTCTTTGGCCATCTTCACAGGCAGTGGTTCCCTTAACGATGAGGGTGGTTACCACTACATGGTGTGGGTTGGAGACGGCTCGCCGGAGGCCATTCGAGTCCTGATTTGGAACAATGACCAGATCGTCTTTGATAATCGCGGACTGCAGCCGATCAATAATGGCAGTCTGGTGATCCATTAATCATGACGACGCCATAACCGTGTAATTCCAATCTGAAACAAGCCCCGCCCTTTCTTTGGAGAGGGCGGGGACGTTTAATACCGGTTAGCCCCACTTTCTCCTAAAACGATAAGCCGCTTTCCACCATCCCCTTTCGGGCAAAGAGAGCTATCAATGCCGTGTGTGTTTGCATCTGATGGTATGATATGTTAAAAGTCACTCATTTTTACCCGCCATTATGTTTCCCATTCTGCGCACGAAGATCACCATTCCACCCGTCAGCCCCCGGCAGATTCAGCGCGCGCGCCTGCTGCGGCAGGTCTCGCAGGGCGCGCAGCGGGCGCTGACCCTTATCCTTGCGCCGGCTGGCTATGGCAAGACCACTCTGGCGGCGACCTGGGCGCAGACCGGCGAGATGCCGTCTGCCTGGCTGACGCTGCAGCCCGGCGACCGCCCGCGGGAGCGGTTTTTAGCCAGTCTGATCCAGGCTTTGCAAGTTGTATCTCCACCGGTTGGACAAACCACGCTGGCGCTCTTGCAGGGCGGGTTTAGTGAGGGCGCGCTGGCGGCGCTGGTCAATGATCTGTGCGATGTTCGCACCCACCTCGCCCTGATTTTGGACGATTATCATTGCGTGGATGGCCCGGAAGCGGGAGAGGTCCTGCAGTATTTGCTGGAGAACCGCCCGGCAAATTTCCATTTGATTCTTACAACGCGGGTGATGCCCGATCTTAACCTGACCCGGCTGCGCGGATTGGACCAGGTTATGCAGGTGGGTGTGGACGACTTGCGCTTTACCCGGCAGGAAGTTCTTGATTTTCTGAAAAACAGAATGGCGTTACTTCTGCCGCCGCATGAAGTGGAACAGCTTGAGCGCCTGACCGAAGGGTGGGCGGTGGGGCTGCAATTGGCTGCGCTGGCGCTGGCGCGCCACTCCTCGGACTGGCAGCAATTGGACGGCCAGGAACAAATTTTTGATTACCTGGCCGAAGAAGTGCTGCGGCGCGAACCGTTGGAGGTCCAGGGGTTTATGCAGATTACCGCCCTGTTCGATCGGATCTGCGCGCCGCTAGCGGAGGTTTTGCTCAAAGAGGCTGGTCCTCCGGCTGAACTGCCAGATATGGAAGCGGGAGCGGGGCAGAAGGGCAAGTCTGGAAACACTATCTCACCGAAAAAGACGGCCACCAGTTTGCTGCGCTATGTAGAGCGCGCCAATCTCTTTCTGATTCCATTGGATCCGCGGCGCACCTGGTACCGTTATCACGCGCTGTTGGCCGATTTTCTGCGCCGAACCATACCGTCAGAGCGGGCGGCTGCGTACTATCGCGCGGCCAGCCGCTGGTTTGAACAGGCGGGTTACCTGGATGATGCCATCCATTACGCTGTCCACGCCAAAGACTGGGAACGTGCTGCGGAACTGCTGGAACGCCATTATCAGGATATGCTTCAGCGCGGCGAGCAGTTGGCGATTTTGGAATGGATTGCCGCTTTGCCCATCGAGTTGTTGGACCGCTATCCGCGCCTGTGGCTGGCGCGTGGATGGGCCCAGATCATATCCCTCGATTCCAATGAGGCATACCGGTGTATTGATCGGGCGCAGCAAATCTGTTCGCCCACAAAAGAGAATGAATCGCTGTTGGGAGAAGCCAAAGCGCTGCGCATTCTGACCGAGATTTTCTCGGGCAAGGTAACGGATGAACAGGAGTTGTCGGAGGCGTTTGTGCTTCTCTCCGAGAAAGACGATTTTCTGCACAGTTTGTTGTATTTCAACATGGGGCTGCGCAGCGTTATTCTGGGTGAAACGGCTCAGGCGGTCGATTCGTTCAACGAAACCATCCGCTTGACCAAGGTTTTGAACAATCCCCTGGTAACGATTGTGGCTTATGTGCAGCTGGGGGAGACCCGCCAGGTGCGTGGGGCATTTGGTCTGGCAGAGCGGACGTTCCAGCAGGCGTTCCGGTACGCCAGGGACACCCTGGGCGAGAACACCTTCTTATTGGGCATGCCTTACATCAGTTATGCCGATTTGCTGCGCGAGCAAAACCGCTTTGATGAAGCGCTGGAGTATGCTAAAAAAGGGATCGCTTACTGCCAGATGTGGCAGCCTGTTGCCAGCATGGATGGTTTGATCGCCATGGCGCGTATTCGAGCGGCGCAAGGGCGTTGGAAGGAATCGGACGAATACCTGGAACGCGCTTTGCTTGTCTCTGAGACCAGTGTGTCTCTGGTGGATGACCGCCTGGTTGCCAGCCAGCGCGCGCGCCTGGCGCTGCTGCGCGGGGACTCGGTCTGCGCTGTGCAGGCGTTGAAGACCATTGAATGGGAAAAATCTGGCGACCAGAATTATTATATTTATTGGGAAGTAAGCCGGCTGCTGACATGCCGCCTGAAGATTCTCGAATCCGCCCAGGATAGCGCTGAAATAAGCGGCGTCATCGAAGAGCTGGCGGAGCTGGCGCGTGAGTCTGAGCGCCGCGAGCGGGTGACGTCCTTGATCGAATCGTTGATCTTGCTGGCCTACGCATTGGATGCGCTTGGGCGGCCCGACCAGGTCTGCGAAAACCTCACGCGCGCGCTCACCCTGGGAGCGCAAAGCGGATATGTGCGCATGTTTGTGGATGAAGGCGCGCCGCTGCTGCGCTTGTTTGAAAAATATTCAACACGGATTCGCGCTCCGCGCTCCTATACCGACAGGATCGCCCACCTGCTTCGCCAGGAGGTGTCTGCCGCTAGGCCCATTGACGAAAAAACTCAGCAACCGGCAGGCCAAATGCTTCCGCTCACGCGCCGCGAGTTGGATATTCTATCGCTTTTAGCGCAGGGAAAAAGCAATCAAGATATTGCCAGTGAATTTGTGCTGACGGTGAACACAGTCAAGAAACACGTTTCCAATATTCTCGGCAAGTTGGGGGTGTCGAATCGGACTCAGGCCGTCATGTTGGCCAGAGAAAGAGGCTGGCTGGACTAAAAATACCTCTTTTCTACTCCTTTTGCGTGCCGACAAGCAGCTCCCCGCTAGGTATCTTTATATCAAGAGACCTGCCGGGGAGTTTATTTTTCGGATCACAATCACCCTTTTTCCTTGCAGGCAAGAGGCACGCATGAACAGCCATCCTTTGATCGCGCTTGAATCCGTTACGAAAACTTACCAGACCGATGCCGGACCGTTTATGGCATTAAAAAGTGTCAATCTGCATGTTGATGCTGGTGAGTTTGTTGCGATTGTGGGCAAATCGGGCAGCGGCAAAACCACTCTGATTAACATGATCACCGGCCTGGACCGGCCAACCAGCGGTCAGATTCATGTGGGCGGGGCGGCCGTGGAAACGTTGAGTGAAAACCAGTTGGCAGCCTGGCGCGGTGTCACAATAGGCGTCGTGTTCCAGTTCTTTCAGCTTCTGCCCACATTGACCGCACTGGAAAATGTGATGCTGCCGATGGATTTATGCAACACCCCTACTTTTGCCTTGCGCCGTGACCGGGCGGTAGAGCTGCTCAGCTTGATGGAGATTGAGCAGCACGCGAACAAGCTGCCCTCCAAACTGTCGGGCGGGCAGCAGCAGCGTGTGGCAATTGCCCGCGCCCTGGCCACTGATCCCCCCATTCTTGCGGCTGATGAACCGACCGGGAACCTGGACTCGAAGACCGCCGCTGCTGTTTTTGCGCTGTTTGAGCGCCTGACCGGTCTGGGTAAAACGGTGCTGATGGTTACCCATGATCCCGACTTGGCGCGCCGCGCGGGCCGCCAGATTCACATTGCTGATGGGGTCATTGTGGATGACCTGAATGGGTATCAGAAGAAGCCAGAGCTTGCCCTGGTCTTGGCCCAGGAAGGATGCCACCGATGATCCGTTGGATGAAAGTGTTTCGAGATTTGTGGAATAACCGATCGCGCACGATTCTGGTGATCTTCTCCATTGCCGTTGGGGTATTCGCGATAGGTATGATCGCGGCTACCTACCAGGCGCTGACCGCTTCGTTGGCCAACCAGTATGCCGGTATGCGCCCGGCAGACATCATTCTTAAGACCGCCCCGCTGCTGGATGATGATTTTGTATCTTCCATCCGCCACATGCGCGGGGTGGATGAAGCGGAAGGCCGCCTGGCGCTTCCGCTGCGCATATCGCTGGATGGAGAGGGCAGAACCTGGCGGGACCTGACCCTCTATTCGCTGGCCGATTATGAAAACCAGCGCTTGTTTTTGGTGCGCGAGCAAGACGGAAGCTGGCCGCCGAACAAGGGCGAGGTGCTGATGGAACGCGCTTCGATGGAGTTCATTGGCGCGCAGCCAGGCGACCAGATTTTAGTGAAGACGGCTGGTGGCAAGCAGTACCGCCTCACGGTGACCGGGCGGGCGCATGACCTGTACCGCATACCGCCAGTGATTGAGGGCTGGATCTATGGATATGTCGGCATGGACACCCTGCGCTGGATGGGACAGCCAGAGGGGTATAACGAATTGTACGTTTCTACCACCAGCTCGGACTCAACCAGCGTTCGCGCCATCAGTGAAAAAGTGGCGGATCGAATCGAAGGTTTGGGCCTGCCGGTTTACCAAAAAACACTGCCCAACCGTCACGAACACCCGATGAATTTTATCATCAGCACGATTTTGGTTCTGTTGGGTCTTTTGGCCGGTTTGTCGCTTTTCTTAAGCGGCTTGCTGGTGGTCAATATCGTCTCGGCGCTGGTGGCGCAACAAGAACGGCAGATCGGCATCATCAAAGCCATTGGCGGCAGGTCTGGGCAGATTATCGGCATGTACTTCAGTATGGTGATTTTCCTGGGTCTGGCAGCCTGTATGCTGGCCATCCCCGCCAGCCAGCTGGGAGCGCAGGCTTTGGCCGGGTTTGTGGCGCAGTTGATCAATTTTGATCCGCCGCAGGTAGGGATGAAGCCCTCCATAATTCTGCTTCAATTGGGGGTCGGTCTGATTGTGCCGATTTTGGCGGCTGCCCCCGCGATTCTAAGTGGCAACAACGTTTCGCCTGCAAGAGTCTTAAGCGAATATGGAATAAATCAGGTGTGGGGTGGGTTTGGGACGCTGGATAGGCTCCTGGCTCTTATCCCCCGCCTTCCCCGCGATCTGTTACTCTCGATTCGCAATCCCTTCCGCAAGCGCAAACGCCTGTTGCTTTCCCTGCTGACGCTTACCCTGGCTGGGGCAATTTTTATGGGCATTGTCAACTTGCGCGCATCGCTGAACGAGACTCTCAACCAGATGCTCGGCTTCTGGGAATACGATGCCTGGCTGGTTGTGGATGAGTATGTCCACAATGAAAGGCTAATCCGCACCGCCTTGTCCGTCCAGGGTGTGGAGCAGGCCGAAGCCTGGGGCTTTACCCTTGGCCGCTATGTGCGCGCGGATGGCACCGAAAGCGACAACCTGTATTTGCTGGCGCCGCCTGCGGGCACCGAATTGCTCAATCCGCCGATTATTTCCGGGCGGGGGCTGCTGCCTGAAGATACCAACGCCATCCTGGTCTCGCCGGGGTTTCTGGCCAATGAACCCGATCTGGGGATTGGAAGCAAAATGTCCGTGAAGATCGATGGTCGCGAAGAGACGTACACCATTGTGGGTGTGATGAATATGATGGGCAACAGCACCATCGGTTACTTCACCTTGATCGATTATGAGGATTTTTGCCAGCACGTCCGCAAGTGGAACCGCGCCAACGCGCTGATCTTTACCATTGCAGCCAGCGATCTGACGGCGCAGCAGGAGGTGAGCAGCGCGGTGGAACAACGCTACGATCACAACAACATCGAAGTCATCTCCAACTTTCTGATTTCAGAAGAGCGCGAAGAAATTGACGCTGCCTTTGCCATAATCGTGGCTTTGTTGATGCTCATGAGCGTTGTACTGGCAACGGTTGGCGGCCTGGGATTGATGGGAACCATGAGCCTGAACATTCTGGAGCGCACGCGGGAAATTGGCGTGATGCGCGCCTACGGCGCGTCCAGCAAAGCCGTTTTTCGGGTGGTGATCATTGAGGGGCTGCTGATCGGCGCGATGAGTTGGGTGCTGGCGATTGTTTTTTCCATTCCCATCAGCGTGCTGCTGGCGCGCGCAATCGGTCTTTCCTTTATGGATTTTCCGATGCCGGCTTCGTATTCGATGGGTGGGATAGCGATCTGGGCGGTGCTGGTGGTAGTCATCTCGATCCTGGCCAGTCTGTTCCCGGCCATGCGTGCGGTAAGCCTGACGGTGACGCAGGTTCTGGCGTATGAGTAAAAAGCATCAGCCAATTTGAAAAAAAGGCCGCTCTTGATCAGGGCGGCCTATCTGGGTAAATAACTATGCCTTTTTCTTCTTTTCTCTCACCGAGTAGACATACAGGGCAACCAGGGTGGCGACATAGGGCGCCATCGAGGCGAATTGGGAGGGGATGTACTGCTGCAGCAGCAGGCCGAAGCCGTCGGAAAAACCGAAAAGCAGAGAGATGATGGCTATACCCCACGGCGAGCCGTTCACCAGGATGATGGCGGCCAGAGAAATCCAGCCGCGCCCGGCAGACATGTTTTCAGAGAAGAGGGTAACATAGCCAAGCGAAAGGTAAGCCCCCGCCAGGCCGCAGAGGACGCCGCACAGCAGCAGGCTCCAGACGCGAATGCGCGAGGTGCGCACGCCGCTGGTGTCCAGGCAGGCGGCGTTGTAACCGGCGGCGCGCAGCCGCAAACCAAAGGGGGTTTTGAAAACCAAATAAGAAATAACTACGGTGGCCAGCAGCGCCAGATACACCACCAGGTTCTGACCGCTGAGGATTTCTCCTAGAAATGGTATGTCTTTCAGGAGAGGAATGTCGACGCTCGGTATGGAAACAATCCCCGGGCCGGAGAACGCGCCTTTTACCTGGAAAATTTGGCGCAGCAGGTAGGTGGTCGCGCCCAGAGCGAACAGGTTCAGCCCAATGCCGGTCACAAACTCGTCCGTTTTCAGCACCACCGAGAACAGGATAAAGATGAGCGCCATGAGCAGCGAGCCGAGGATAGCGGCGACAATGCCCATGCCCCAGGATTGGAAGTAGTAAGAGCCCAGCACGGCAAAAAAAGCGCCGCCGAGCATCATGCCTTCCATGGCGATGTTGAAGATGCCCGCGTAGTAGGTCAGCGTGCCGCCCAGGGCAGCCAGCAGAATGGGCGTCGCGCCGGTGATCATGCCATTAATCAGTCCAACGAGAATCTTCATGCGCTGCGCTCCTTTGCTTTGCGGCGGGCGGCCGTCCGATCCATGAAGATGTCCAGGTATTCGCGGCCGGCCACGATGATCAGCACAATCGCGGCTTGCAGCACCTGAATGAATTCGCTGGGTACAGCGGTGATCAATTCCATGCCCAGCGCGCCGGTTTGCAGGGTGGCAAAGAACAGGCCGTACAACACGGTGGCGATCAGACCGTTGTTGGCCACCATGGCGATCATCACCCCGTCCCAGGCGTAATTCGCGCCAATGCCTTTCAGAAAACGGTGCGGTCCAGCCATAATCACCAGGCCGCCAGCCAGGCCGGCCAGGGCGCCGGTTACCAGCATAACGGTCAGATAATTCTTATTAATGTCGCAGCCGCCCAGGCGGGCAAACAGGGAGTTTTGCCCGGTGATGCGCCATTCGTAGCCGGCGGTGAAGCGGGTGAAGATGAACCACACACCCGCGAAGGCCAGCAGCATCACGATCACGCTGGAGTTGAATTCGCCAAACTCCGGCAGCCAGCCCGAGCGGTTGATCAGCGGTGTCATGGGCGAGAAGGCGGATTGATCGTAAAACGGGTAAGTGATGGCCCAATAGGTGAAGAAATCGGCGATCATGTTGAGCATCAGGGTGGTGATGAATTCGCTCATACCGAACCACTGGCGCAGCAGGGCGGCCACACCCGACCATAGCGCTCCGCCGAGCATGGCCAGCAAGATCAGAAAAGGGATCATCAGGACGGGCGGTAAATCCACGTACAGCCCGCCGATGGTCACCAACAGCGCGCCCATCAGGAATTGCCCCGGCTGGCCCAGGTTAACCGGCCCGGAGGCGAAGGCTAACGAGGCCGACAAACCGGTGAGGATGAGGGGCACCGAGTTTTGCAGGGTGGTGGCCAGGGAGTAGAAATCTCCCAACGAGTAGCTGAACAATGCGCCGTAGGTTTCCAGGGGATCGTAGTTCTGGAAAAGCATAATCAGCGCGCCGAGCAGCATGGCCACGAAAATACCGGTTACACCGCTGATCACCTTTTTATTCATGGTCTTTTTCCTTGCCTTCCAGCATGAGAATGCCAACTTCTTCCAGGCTGGTCTGTTCGGCGGCCAGGTCGGCGACAATGCGACCGCGGTGCAGCACCAGAATGCGGTCTGAAAGGCGGAACAATTCTTCGAGGTCGGCTGAAATTAACAGGATGGCGCGCTGGTTGTCGCGCATGTTGAGAATTTGCTGATGCACATACTCAATTGAGCCCACGTCCAGGCCGCGGGTGGGCTGGTCGAGAAGCAAAAAGGGGCTGTTAAGCAGCAGTTCGCGCCCCAAAATCACTTTCTGCTGGTTGCCGCCCGAAAGCGAGCGGAAGGCGTTATCCATATCGCCCATGCTGACAGAGAACTGTTTTTCAATCTCGCGGGTAAACTGACGGGTGGCTTCGCCGACCAGTAAACGGCCTTTCCAACGCGATAGGCGGGGATTGAGGCGGTGATGGGTCATCATGCTGTTTTCGCGGATGCTGGCAGTGATGCTGGCGCCCATTTTGCCGCGGTCTTGCGAGACAAACGAAATGAGTTTGCGCCGTTCCAGAATGGGCAGGTGGGTGATCTCTTTGCCGTTGACAGAAATTTTTCCACTGGTGTGCTCGAGCAAACCCATGATGGCATTGACCAGCTCCAGCTGTCCGTTGCCTTCCACGCCGGCGACGCCCACAATCTCCCCGGCGCGCACCGCAAAGTTGATGTCTTTCAAAAATTGGTGGCCATTATGATGGGCGTGATTGAGATTCTCTACCGAAAAAACGACTTCACCGGGCTGGCCCTGATTGGCAATGGATGAGAAGATCACCTCTCTGCCCACCATCATTTGCGCCAGCTCGCGCTTGGAGGTGCTGGCGGTATCCACGGTGGCTATTTTCTGCCCTTTGCGCAGCACGGTGGTGCGGTCGCTTAATTCAATGACTTCATCCAGATGGTGAGAGATGAAAAGGATGGTGTGGCCGTTGTCTTTCAACCGGCGCAGTTCTGAAAAGAGTTGGGGAATCTCCTGCGGGGTAAGCACCGCGGTGGGCTCATCCAGAATCAGCACCGAGACGTTGCGAAACAGCAGTTTCAGAATCTCCACTTTCTGGCGGGCGGCCACCGAGATGTCTTCCACCAGCGCGGTGGGATTCAAATTGAGTTGAAACTCTTGGATTTTTTGAGCAACCTGTGCCTGGGCTTTGGCCGCGTCTAAACGGCCCCAAACGTTCCGGGGCTCCACGCCCAAGACCACGTTCTCCCAGACGGTATATTCGGGGATCAGCAGGATCTCCTGGTGCACCATGCCAATCCCGCTGGCGATGGCGTCCCCCGGTTGTTTGAAATGGATGGGCTTGCCGTGGTGGAGAATTTCTCCGGCGCCGCGCTCTTCCATGCCATAGAGGATCTTCATCAGCGTGCTTTTGCCCGCGCCATTTTCACCCACAATGGCATGGATTTCTCCTTTGCGAAATTCCACCGTTACATTGTCCAGCGCCACCAGACTGGGCGGGAACACTTTGACAATGTTTTGCATTTCAATCAAGTTTTCCACCACGGCAAAGTCCCTTTCCGTGCAAAATGGCTGACTATTCGCCCGTGTAGCGTTCCACCACCAGCGTGCCGTCAATGATTTGCTGGCGGATCGCATTGACCTGGTCGATGGTGCCTTGCGGCAGCACCTGCTGCTGGGCGGTAAAGTCTACGTCCACGCCGCCGGTGGCCAGACCGTATTCCAATACCTGTCCGGGCTGGTAGGTGCCGTCTTTGATGGTTTTGAAAACGTCGATAATTGCCTGGCCAACGTTCTTGATGTCGCTAGCAACCACATGGCCGGGAACAATGTCATTCTGGTTGGTATCGACGCCGATCGCGTACAGACCGCGCTCGCCGGCCGCCTGCAGCACACCAATGCCAGCCGCGGCGGCAATCTGGAAGACCACGTCTGCTTTCATGTCATAGAGCTGCAGGGCAGCCTGCTTGCCTTTGGCTGTGTCGTCCCACGAGCCGAGATACTTGGTTTCCACTTTGATGTCAGGATCGATCGATTGGGCGCCGTTGGTATAGGCGAACACAAAGGCCTGAATCACCGGGTCAACATCGCCGCCCACCGCGCCAATGATTTTGTCTGCATTGACGTTGGGGATGGAGGTGTCGAGGGTGGTCAGGGCGGCCACCACGCCGGTCAGGTAGGCACTTTCCTCTTCGATGAAATCGACTGACGTAATGGTGTTCTTTTCGTTCTGCACAACGGTATCAAGGTTGACGAAGATCTTATCGGGATATTTATCCGCATATTCTTTGAGCTGATCTTCGTAGCCGTACGAGATGACAAAGATGACATCGGCATAGTTGACAGCCGCCTGCAGGGAAGGCTCGTACTGCCCGGCGTCGAAGTTACATTCGATGGTGCGAGTTTCCACGCCGTATTCCGCGGCGATCTGGTCGATGCCCTCTTTGCCAGAGTCGTAGAAGGATTTATCTCCCAGCGCGCCGTTGATCAGGTACACGACCTTCTCGGCTTGCGGGGCTTCAGCCTTGGGGGCGCAGCCCGCCGCGCTGACCAAAAGGATGGCCAGCATCAGGAAAACAAGCATTGACTTTCTCATATTTCTCTCCTCTTCTAATTTTTTCACTCAGGGTTGGATGCAAATGATCATGTTGACAATGCCTTCACCTTTGTGTTACAGGCAGGTTTGACGCGATGAATTTGGAAAATACGCTCCAGGTATAACGCCCATCAATATAGTCTATTTTAACCAGGTTTTAATCAATAGCAAAAGTAAGTTAAGTAACTGATCTTTTCCGAATTTGGCTTTTCAGGTTGTGGACAAGGCGATTGTGCCTTTTGTTAACGAATTTGCAATTGTTTCCCAGTTCCCAGCCATACGGGGCGAGGCCGGGTCCAGATCTTTTTTTTCAAATATTCAATCAGGAAAATGCTAAAATAAAAGTGCTGTGTTTGACCCCAACCCATTTTGATGAATCAATCGGAAAAGATGATTGGAGGAAACCATGAAACTGGGACTTTTCACCGCCGCGTTCGCGAAGAATTCATTGGAAGAAGTTGCCGAATGGGCGTCGGCCAACGCGTTTGAGACGCTGGAGATTGCCTGCTGGCCGGTAGGCAAGGCCAACCGCCGCTACGCAGGAGTGACCCATATCGATGTGAATGATCTGACACCGGCCAAGGCCAGCCAGATTTTGGGTTTGCTCGACAAACATAACCTGCAAATTTCCTCTCTGGGATATTACCCCAATCCCCTGCACCCAGACCCGGACCACCGCGAGCAGGTGATTGGGCATCTCAAGCAGGTGATTCTCGCGGCGGAAATGCTGAAGGTGGAAGTGGTTGGCACGTTCATTGGCAAGGATAAAGATAAGACGGTGGACGCCAATTTTGACGATTACGCGCGGATTTGGCCGCCGATTGTCAAATTCGCGAAAGAGCACGGCGTGAAGATTGCCATTGAAAACTGCCCGATGCTGTTCAGCTACGACGAGTGGCCGGGCGGCAACAATCTGGCCAGCACACCGGCTATCTGGAAGCGGATGTGGGAAATCATCCCTGATGATAATTTTGGCTTAAACCTGGACCCCTCTCACCTGATTCTGCAGATGATCGACCCGTACCGGGTGGTGCGTGAGTTCAAAGACAAAATTTTCCATGTGCATGCCAAAGACCTGATGATCGACCGCGAAGGGCTTTACCAGCATGGGGCGTTGTCACAGGGGATGGGCTGGCAGATTCCGCGCCTGCCGGGCCTGGGCGATATGGACTGGCCGAAGTTCATCGCCGCGCTGTACCAGAACGGCTACGATTCGTTCATCAGCATTGAACATGAAGACCGCGCTTTTGAAAAGACGGAAGAGCTGGTGAATCGCGGATTCTTAATTGCCCGGGATGTGCTGCGGCCTTTGATTCATTGATGCTAAATCACACACGTCGGGGCTGGACGGGAAGAAATGACCCCCCGGCGCTGCAAGGAGTTTGGATTGTCGATTAAGCTTTCTTCAGATCGATCACAGGCGATCAGCCTGGTGCTAATGTGTGGTGGGGTGCTGCTGTTGATCCTCAACATCATTCTGGGAGACAAGGTGAATATCTCCTTGCCGTTTGTGTTTATTCTACTGGGGGCGGCAGTTTTTGTTCTGACCTTTGCCCTCTCGAAACGCTGGCGCTGGGCGTTCGGGTTGTTCATTCCCGGTTCCATCCTGGTGGCGCTGGGGGTGATCTTTTTGCTGAATGTGATCACCAATGACTGGAATTCGTGGGCGTACGCCTGGCTGCTGCTGTTGGCCGGCGGCGGCTGGGGGCTGGCGCTGGCGGGTTGGTATGGAGAATGGCGCCGGGATATTCTCTTCATCGGGGCGATGCTGGTGGTATTCGGATTTGTGTTTTACGCCGTCTTTGGCGCGATTGCCGGCGGGGCGGTGATCCGCATATCCGCACCTATTCTGCTGGTGCTGGGCGGGCTGGCGCTGCGCTGGCTGCCGTTGGAGGATATCCTGCCGGAAACCGTATCGGATTGGCTGCGCCTCTCAAAGAAGGAGGAGGGCGGCAGCGTGATGGCGGGCGGGGTGAAGACCACTGCCAACCTGGTAGAGCCGCTCAGCACGCGCGAATTGGAAGTGCTGGCGCTGATCAACCGCGGCCTGTCCAACCCGGAGATCGCCGCCGAGCTGGTGGTTGCTCCCAGCACGATCAAGACGCATATCAACAACCTGTACGGTAAACTGGGCGTCCAGAACCGCGTGCAGGCCATTCAGCGCGCTCGCGAACTGGGCCTATTGGAATAAGGTTTAACCACACAGCCGGGTTCAATCGAACTTGAATCCGGCTGTGTTTATTTTGATTCAGGACTGAACCACTTGCTGTGCCCAGGCGGCTGCCCGTTCCAGCTCGCCATCCGCTAATGGGCCTTCGGTGCCTTTCACAAAGAAACCTTCCGGGGGGTGAATTACCCGGCCGCCTTTTTGGGCCAGCCGTTTGGAAATGGGATCGGCGGCATAGCCAAAGAATTTCACCATGATATTCAAAAAACGAGAATTGACCTCCTGCAAATCGGCGCGGGTATCAAAAGCAGCCACCTTAACACCGTCCAGCGCGTGACGGGGAATGGTCTTGAGAAACTGTTTGGCGGCGGGGGTGGGGCTGAAAGCGCGAGTAGGGGAACCGACAAAGAGGTAATCCAGGCCTTGCATCTCCTGCGCGGCGGCGTCCGCGACTTTGATCACCCGCACATCCCCTAATGGAGAAAGCGCTTCGCCGATGGCCCGGGCAATTTTTTCGGTATTGCCAAACACCGAATCATAGATAACCAATACTTTCATTTTTAACTCCTTGTGTGAAATCTCATTTTCCAAACCGCTCAAGCTGTTACAGGTTGGTCCATTTCTTGTTCAGATTTTGGGCTAGATGGAATACGCAAGAATGCCCACAGGACGAGAGCGCATACAGCGAGAATAATGCCGTTGACATAAAAGGGGATTGCTTCTCCATAAGTTTGATACAACCAGGTTCCGCCTAAGGGGCCAATCGTTGCGCCAAGATCGGCGCACATCAGGTAAAAACCATAGGCGCGCCCACGCTGCTGCCTGCCGGTCAGGTCGGCTACCAGCGCCTGCTCGGCTGGGTCGCCGGCGGCATAACACATGGCTTGAAACGCCCAGATGACCGATAAGGCAATAACACTCCCCAAATATGGCACGATGAAAGACGAAAGCGCGGCTGCTGCCAACCCAGCCAGCATCATCGGTTTACGCCCAATGCGGTCAGCCCATTTTCCAAATTGGGCGGGTAAAAAGGCCCACACCAGGCCCATCGGCAAGAAGGCCCAGGATAAGGTGTCGATTCCCACCCCGAGTCTCTCCTGCAAAAAAATAATCAGCACCGGAGAAATCATTGAAACGGACATTCCAGTGACGAAGGTGACCATCAGCAGCAGCACCCAGGGGCGCGACCATTGAATTGGGGTGTCTTTTGGTTGTGTTTCGTGGAGCGGCTTGGTCTCTGGTAATGTGCGCAGCGCCAGAAATAAAGCCGGAAGGCTGGTTAAGCAAAAGAACAGGAAAAGCAACGCCCAACTGCTCATCGTTGAATGATCAGGCAGCAGATTCGAGGCTGTGCCTAAAAGGAAAAAGCCGAGAAAAGTTCCCAGAATGGACCCCTGGCTGCTGGATTGGGTGATTTTTCCAAACGATCTGGCGCGCTGATCTTCACCTGCCACATCGGAGATAATGGCGCTGGCTGAAAGCCACATCAGCGATGACGCTATTCCCTGAATGATACGAGCCAGAACCAGTCCCCATACCTGACTGATTAGAGCGAAACTGAGCATGGTGAGCGCGTACCCGCCCAATCCAGCCAGAAAAAAGGTGCGCCGGCCGGCGCGATCCAACCCCAACCCAACCAGCGGGCGCAGAATCACGGTGACAAATGAAAAAGCCGAATAGAAAAGGCCAATTTCCACCACGCTGGCACCAATCTCTTTGCCGTACACAGGCAGGATCAGGCTGAGAAGAAAAAATGGAAGCGAGATAATGAAGATTGAACGCTGTAGAATGGATAGGATCGAAGTGGGTGAGTTCTTGCCCGGCATGCAAACCTCATTCAAGTGTCTGCCATAAGCTGATCATAAAAACGGATAGTTACATTATAAATATACGTCGAGTTGCTGATTAAGTTGTTTCTTCATCTTCTTGAGATGGATGACAGGAAAACCGCCAAGAAGGACGGTGCCGGATTGATATTTGGATTATAATGAAAATAATTTCATATATGAAAAACTTTCAATAATTGGGAGAGCGGCCAATGAACGCAACAATCTCGTTGAGAAAAGAGTGGTTTTCTGAAAAAGAGCAGCGACTGGTAACCGCCGGTGAATTGGCGGCCAGCCTGTTCTGCTTTGAAAGCGGCGTGCAGGCGGTGCGACTGAGCAACGTGCTGGGAGAGCTGGTTCTGCTTCCTTACCAGGGGCAGCAAATCTGGTCTGCCATGTTCCACGGGCGCGAGCTGGCGATGAAATCCATGTTCGACCAGCCGTACCCCACGCGCGATTTTCTGTCGAATTTTGGAGGCTTTTTGGTGCACTGCGGCGTGCTGGCTATGGGGTCGCCATCAGCGGAGGATTCACACCCCCTGCACGGCGAGCTGCCCAATGCTCCCTACCAGAAAGCGCAGCTCCTGTTGGGTGAGGATGAAAAGGGAACATACATCGCGCTGACCGGCGAGAACCGCCACACCGTCGCCTTCAACGCCAGTTACACCGCGCGGCCGTGTGTGAAGCTCTACGCGAACAGCGCGATTTTCGATGTTTCGATGACCGTTACGAATTTGAAAAACAGTGACATGCCGTTGATGTACCTGGCGCATGTCAACTTCCGGCCGGAAGTCAATGCCCGTCTGGCGCAGAGCGTGCTGCCCAATCCGCAGGCGATGCGCGTGCGCGCCGACGTGCCGGCGTTTATGCAGACGCCCGCAGGCTACCGCGAGTTTCTGGCGGAGTTGAAGCTGCACCCGGAGAAGCACCTGGCGCTGACGCCCGATCTCAAGTTTGACCCGGAGGTGGTTTTCTACTTCGACTACCTGGCCGATGAGCAGGGCTGGGCGCGCACTCTTCAAATCCACGCGGACGGCAGCGCGGATGTGGTGCGGCATAAGCCCGCTCAGCTGAACCGCGGCGTGCGCTGGATCTGCCGCACGGTGGACCAGGAAGCGTTAGGATTCGAGCCAGCCACAGCCGAGGTGGAAGGCTTTCGCGCGGAAGAGAAAAAGGGCAATGTGCGCGTGCTGGGCGGCGGCGAGAGCTTTTTCTGTGAATTGCAGGTGGGGCTGCTGACGTTCTCGGAAGCCGCTGAAGAAGAGCGGGCGATTGCCCGCGCAATTTCAGCGGTTGGGTAAGCGGATTACGCTGGAAAAAAAACAAACAAGAGGCTGTGCGCCTCGATGGGGTGGCAGCCTCTTGTTCTCTTACCGGTCATTCTCTTCGTGCAGGCGTTCTTTGATGCTTTGCAGTTGGGATTCCAGCCAGGCCTTTTGTGATTCCAGCCAGGTTTTTTCATCTCCAGGGGTTGCTGGCAGGGAGCGAACGCCAAAACCGCGCATGAAGCCTCGTCCCCGGCCCCATCCCGTATAACCGCCGCGGCATGGTCCCATACCTCTTCCAACTGGGCCGCTTCCAAACGGCCCTGTTCCATCTCTAGCAGGCATACGATTACTCCTTTCTATACATTATCCGTTCTGCTGATCAGCTCTGAGAGCAGTTCGCGGATGCTTTTCATTTCTTCGCGCCAATGTTTTAGAACCTCTTCACCTCGCTCCGTCAGGCGATAAACCCGCCGGGGAGGTCCCTGCGTTTCATCTCCATCCCAGGTGGACTGAATCCATTCCAGTTCTTCCATGTCTCGCAAGGTGCGGTAGACCACGCTGGGGTGGATGGTGCCCATGCCCATCTTCTCGAGGTCAGCAAGGAGGGGATACCCGTGGCGCGCCTGGTCATTAAGCAGAACCAGCAAGGCGGGTTCGAGCAGTGAAACGGCCAGCGGCGAGTGCCGCCCGCGGCCCCGACCCTCCGATTCCATTGCCCATCCCCGGCGATGTCTTGGCATACCCGCGTTCCTTTCTTGCGCTTCTACCGTATCATCAGTATATCACTCTATTCTATTAAAGTCAATAGAATTTTATAGAATAAAAAGTATTATTTATGAATGAATTATGAAGAAACCTTGAAAAATATGATTATCGTACTATAATAATGGTAATTAATTGGAAGCCTTGCCTGCCCTTGAGATGGGTTGGAAGATTCCTTTTGAGGATTGCGCTGGAAGGGCGATGATGAAGCGAAAGTAACGGTGGCGGTGTTGACCCAATTCAACGTGTTGAACTTAAACGATCAAGAGCCTGCTGAAATCCTGGTCGGGCGGAATTTGCGTGATCTGCGCACCCGGCAGGGGTTATCTCTGCGTGGGCTGGCAGATTTGAGCGGTTTGAATATCAACACCCTTAGCCTGGTGGAAAATGGCAAGTCCTCTCCTTCGGTGGGCACTTTGCAGCAGCTCGCCCAGGCGCTGAATGTGCCCATTTCCGCATTTTTTGAGATTCCTGCGGTTGAAAAAAGGATTGTTTTCACCAGCGCCGGGCAAAGGCCGCAAACCGCGTTCGGCAGCACCCAAATGCAAAACCTGGGTCAAGACTTTGCCGGTCAGGCGGTTCAGCCGTTTGTGGTGTGCTTGCAGCCAGGCATGGGCAGCGGAGACCGGATGATCGTTCACACCGGTTCAGAATTTGTTTACTGCCTGGGCGGCCGCATCCGGTACAGAATCGACGAGGAAGAGTATCTGATGACCGCTGGCGACAGCCTGCTGTTTGAATCGCACCTGCCGCATTGTTGGGAAAATATTGGGGAAGATGCGGCGCAAATTTTGCTTGTTCTTTACCCATCTGATGAACATGAAGAACCAGGTGGTAGACATTTTTCCATTCAAACATTGAAAAAGGAGATTAATATGAAAATTGCAGTGATCACCGATGACGGAAAGACGATCAGCCAGCATTTTGGCCGCGCGCAGTATTATTTGATCTTGACCATTGAAGAGGGGCAGGTGGTGGCGCGGGAGATGCGCAATAAGATGGGCCATTCCCATTTTGTTTCTCAATCACCCGCGGAGGAATCACACGGCGCCGGGCATGGCATGGATGCCTCTTCACACAACAAGCATGTCAGCATGGCTGAAACGATCGCGGATTGTAAAGTCTTATTGTGCGGCGGCATGGGAATGGGCGCGTACCAGAGCATGACCCAGCTCAACATCCAACCGGTGGTAACGACTCATCGCGATATTGACGAAGCCGTCCAGGCGTTTATCGATGGAAAACTGATTGACCATACGGAATTGCTGCACTAGGCTGAATTTCTGTAGTCGGGCCTGGAACGAAGTTATACCAAACAAGGATACAACATGATAATTTTTATCTCCGCGCAAGAGCCGAAATTGGATGGAGCCATTGATGAACGCTTTGGACGCTGCCCTTACTTGATCAAGATGGATACGGAAAGCGGCCAATGGGAAGCGCTTGCCAACCCCGGAGCAAGTCATTCTGGCGGGGCCGGTGTGGCCGCCGCGCAATTCTTGATTGATCAGAAGGCCAATGTTGCCATCAGCGGAGATTTTGGCCCGCACGCCGCCTCCGCGCTGGCCGCCGCAAATGTGGAGATGCGCCTGTTTGGCGATCACACCTCCAGCGTGCAGCAGATTCTCAGCCGTTATGAGCAGGGGCTGCTGCCCGCTTTCAAGTGAAAGAGGACTAGAAAATGCGAATCGCGGTAGCCAGCGGCAAAGGCGGAACCGGCAAAACGACCATCGCCACCAGTCTGGCGCTAAGCCTGTCGGCGGAACGAGAAACCTGGTACGTGGATTGTGACGTGGAGGCCCCGAATGGACATTTGTTCCTCAGGCCAAACTTTACCTACAGCACCCAGGCAGTAATTAAAATCCCACAAATTCAGGTCGACCAATGCACAATGTGTGGTAAATGTGTGGAAGTATGCCAGTTTCATGCCCTGGCGAATGTGGTTAAGTCCATTATGGTATTTCCGCAGCTTTGTCACGGATGCGGAAGCTGTACCTTAAACTGCCCGGTGCAGGCGATCAGCGAAGTGGATAACCCGATTGGCATGCTTGAGTCTGGCTTCACGGCCGAGGGCATTCAATTTCGACGCGGAGTATTAAGCATCAGCGAGCCAATGCCTACCCCGGTGATTCGCCAATTGAAGCGCATGGACCAGGCCCCCGACGATGCCCTGGTGATTCTGGATTCACCGCCGGGGGCGTCCTGCTCTGTGGTGGAGACGCTGCGCGGGGCGGACTACGCGCTGCTGGTAACCGAACCCACTCCCTTTGGCCTGCATGACCTGAAACAAATGATCGGAATTGTGCAGGATATGAATATTCCCGCCGGGATTGTGGTCAACCGCGATGGAATTGGCAGCCCGCAGGTGGAGGCCTATTTGCTTGAGCTCTCGCTTCCCATTCTGCTGCGCGTGCCGTTCGATAAAAAAATCGCCAGCGGGATCGCCGCGGGTGAATCGCTGATGGCTGTGCGTCCAGAGTACCGGCAGGATTTTGTGGAACTGTACCAGGCGATTTGTGATCAGGTGAAAGCAGGCAAACCATGCTAAACCAACCCCGTCGGGCGCAGCAGTTGGTGGTTTTAAGCGGAAAAGGGGGCACGGGTAAAACCAGTTTGTGCGCAGCATTCGCGCACCTGGCGAATCAAAATTCGCTTTCAGCCATATTCGTAGACGCGGATGTAGACGCCGCCAATCTCAGTCTGGTTCTACGCCCCAATCAGTCTGAAACGCATGAGTTCTGGGGCGGATCACTGGCGGAGATTACCCCGCACCTGTGCACGGGATGCGGCGCGTGTGAGTCGGTTTGTCGCTATGACGCGGCCTTACCCGATCCCCATTCCTTGGGAAAATATGCCATCGATCCCATCGCGTGTGATGGCTGCGCGGCGTGCGTTTATGCCTGCCCGGAAGAGGCCATCCGCATGGTTCAACAGCAGGAGGGTAACTGGTTCCATTCTCAAACTGCTTACGGAGAGCTGTTCCACGCCGAGCTGTTCCCCGGCCGGGAAAATTCCGGCAAACTGGTTACCCTGGTCAAGCAGCAGGCGCGCCTGAGGGCTGAAGAGTCTCATTTACCCCTGATGGTGGTGGATGGGCCGCCCGGCATTGGCTGCCCGGTGATCTCGGCCTGCGCCGGGGCAGACCTGGGGCTGGTGGTAACCGAGCCGAGCCTGGCCGGATTGCACGATCTGAAACGCGTGTTTGGAACGCTGCAACATTTCCATGTGCCGGTGCTGGTTTGCATCAATAAGGCTGATCTTTACCCGGAAGGCGCGCGCCAGATTCGGGAGTTTGCCGAAGAGCAGGGCGTTGAAATTGCCGGTGAGATTCCTTTTGACGAAAGCGTTCCCCAGGCCATGCTTGCCGGCCTTCCGATCAATGAAATGTTCCCCAAATCACCGGCTGCGCAAGCCGCGGCACAGACCTGGGCGGCGACGATGGCCAGGATGATGGATCTACAGGTGAACCGATGAACGAAAAGTTAATTGGTGCGGTGTTGGAAAAATTACGCGAGGTGATGGACCCGGAGACGGGTGTGGATGTGGTGCGCATGCGCCTGATCGAGAATTTGGTCTGCGACGAGGACGGGGATATTTCTTACACCTTTCGGCCTTCGTCCCCCCTTTGCCCCATCGCGGTTCCTTTGGCAATGGAAATCATTCAGGCGGTCAGCGATGTGCCGGGGGTTAACCGCCAGCACATGCAGGTGGTTGATTATGTTCAGGCTGACCAGCTCAATGCGTTATTGAAAACCATTTTGCAGTCTTGATGAACTGCCAATCAGCTTTTACCGATAGGTTCTGCTGATGTGATGAGTTGAAAGGGGTGAGGATGATCGCTTTTGGTCCAGTTCCATCCAGAAGGTTAGGACACAGCCTTGGAATTAATCACATCCCGCCCAAGCACTGCCCGTATTCCTGTGTATACTGCCAGGTGGGGAGAACGACTGCGCTCACCCTGAAGCGAAGAGTTTTTTATCCGCTGGCTCAAATTCTGCGTGAGGTAGAAGAAAAAATCGCCAGCAGCCGCCAGCTTGGCCTACCGATTGACTACTTAACCCTGGTGCCAGACGGTGAACCCACGCTCGATCTGCAATTGGGAGCAATAATCCAGTCGTTAAAACAATTTCAGATTCCTGTCGCGGTGATCTCAAATGCCGCTTTGATTGACCGGCCTGAAGTGCGGGAAGAATTGTCGGCCGCGGATTGGGTTTCTCTAAAAGTAGACACTGTTGATGATCTGGAATGGAAGAAAATAAATCGTCCGCAGGGTCATTTGGTTTTGTCTGCGCTACTCAACGGCATGATGGATTTCAAGCGTATGTTCTCAGGCACGCTGGTTACCGAAACCATGCTGGTGTCTGGAATCAATGAAAGCCAAGACTCTCTCCAGCGATTGGCAGCCTACTTATTGAAGCTTCAGCCTTCGCGTTCCTTCCTTTCCATCCCAACCCGCCCACCGGCTGAAACCTGGGTAAAATCACCGGAGGCAGGGCAGTTGGGAAGCATCCTGGAATTTTTCGCTGAGCGAGTACCCTTTATGGATTTATTGTTTGAAGCAGAGGCTGCTGATTTTCATTCAACCGGCAGCTTTGTTGATGACCTGCTGGCTATCACTGCTGTCCATCCAATTCGCGAACGCGCATTGCGAAAAATGGTAGAACAAGCCGGGGAAGACTGGTCAACCGTGGAGAGACTTGTTGCAGAAGCGCGGATGATTGCGATCCCCTATCGCGAAGAGGTTTTCTTCCTGCGTAAACACGCAGAAAAATAGGAGCGAAAGCCCTGATTGGAGGAAAAGAAAGGTATGGTATTCTATTTCTCGCTTATAATGAGCAAATGAATACAACCATCCCCACTTCTTTTTCTACGGATTCTGTCTACCGGCGGCTGGCGCGCGTGTTGGATGAGCTGCCGAACCGTTTTCCCGCGGCGGAGGACGAGTCGGATCTGCGCCTGCTGGCCAAGTTGTTCAGCGAGCCCGAAGCGGAACTGGCGGCGCAGTTATCACTTGACCTGGAAACCCCGGCACAGATCGCCGGGCGGTTGGGGCGCGATATGCGCGAGACGGCCGGTTTGCTGAAAGAGATGTCCAGAAAAGGGCTGATCACTATCGGCAAGACCAAAGAGGGGCGGCTGGGGTTTGGCTTGATGCCCTTTGTGGTGGGAATTTATGAAGCGCAGGTCAACCGCATGGACGCGGAAATGGCCGAGCTGTATGAAGCCTACTATCAATCGGCTTTCCACCGCGCGCTGCTGGAGCAGCCTCAGGTTCACCGCGTGATTCCAGTCGGCGAAAGCGTGAAGAATAATATGGAAGTGCGCCCGTTTGAGAGCGCGTCCGAGATTGTCAATATGGCGCAGTCGTGGGGCGTGGTAGACTGCATCTGCCGCACGCAAAAAGCTCTGATCGGTAAACCCTGCGGCCATCCGCTGGATGTGTGCATGATTTTGAGCACCCAGCCCAACGCCTTTGATAACAACGTGACCGGCATCCGCATGCAAACCCAGGAAGAAGCGCTGCAAACCTTGCAGCGCGCGGCGCAAGCCGGCCTGGTGCACTGTGTGAGCAACCATCAGCGCGAGCTGTGGTATATCTGCAATTGCTGTACCTGCTCTTGCGGTGTGCTGCGCGGGATGGCCGAAATGGGAATCGCGAATGTGGTGGCGCGCTCGGCGTTTGTCAACCAGGTGGACGAGAGCTTGTGCGTTGGCTGCGGGGAGTGCATGCAGGCTTGCCAGTTTAGCGCCCTGACGCTGGAAGACGTGATCCGCGTGGACGCGATGCGCTGTGTGGGCTGCGGCCTGTGCGTGCCGGTTTGCCCGCAAGACGCCTTGAGCCTGGTGCGCCGACCCGGAGAAGAAGATCCGCCGCCGACGGAAGAGGACTGGCGGCAGGTGCGCCGGTCCGCTCATCTCCATTAAACACCAGAAAAGAAGAAAACCGGCCTGAAAGGCCGGTTCTTTGTCTTCATGGAAATGCAATTTAGAAAAACACCTTGAACAGCTTGAGCGCCTGCTGCTTCCAGGGGACGCGGTGGGTTACGCCTTCGCCTTCGGTGAAGCCGTCTTTATTTTCCAGGTACCATTGGTAATTGCGCAGCATGGCCTCCTGGTTGGAGTACTGCGGGTCGAAGCCCAACACCTTCTGGGCTTTTTCGATTGAAACAAACGAATCTTTGGAAGCAGTCTCGTAGATCCAGGGGTAGAGGGGGGATAATTTCATGGCTTCCAGCACCTTCAGGGCAAGGATGACCGGCCCAACCGGGAAGGGGATGATGCGCTTGCCAAACCCGGCGGCATCCAGCACGGCCTGATAATCCTGCTTCATGGTGGTGTAGCGCGCCGCGCCAATGTTGAACGTGTCGTTCACCGCGTCCGCGTCGAGGGTGATGCAGGCATGGATGGCGCGGCACAGGTCTTCCACGTCGAGGAGCTGGTAGCGATTGTTTCCGGAACCGATCATGGGGAAATGGCGGCCTTCGCTGGCCCATTCATAGAAAATGGCGAAGACGCCCAACCGTTCCGGCCCCACAAAAGACTTGGGGCGCAAGACGGGCACACACATCCCTTTATCGCGAAATTCATGGCAGATTTCTTCGGCTTTGACTTTGGCCTCACCATAAGGCCCCACGCCGATCATTTTGTCCGTTTCATACAGCGGATGGTGGTCGGGAACGCCGTACACAGCGGTAGAAGAAATATGAATGAAGCGCTTGACGCCGTATTCCAACGCCTGTTCAAACAGAATACGGGTGCCTTCCACATCGGTGGAGTAAATTTCTTCGGGGGTGTAGAGCGGCAGGGCGGCGGCGGTGTGAATAACAATATCCGCGCCTTGCATGCTGCGTTTCACCGCCTCACGGTCGCGGATGTCTCCTTGCAGGAAGGTGATTTGATCACGTTCCGGGTAAGTAAAGTCCACCAGGTCGATGCCAGAAATGTCTTCATATCCCTGTGCAAGCAGGTACCGCACCAGATTGATGCTGAGAAATCCGCTGATGCCGGTGATATAAATTTTCATAGTTTAGTTCCTCTTTCATTGCAGAATTATCCTGCAAAAATCCGCGAATGATAAAGATTGCCCCAAAAATTAGTTTGTCTTACCGCATTATAATGCAATCCGCGATGGGATTAGAATTACAGTATTGTAATTTCCTTGAAATACCTGAGGGCCGTGCTCACAACCCCCTGGACTTAAAGAACAACCGATCGGCCAGGTAGGAAGGGAATACCGTCTTACAAGTAAAGAAATAGTTGAAAAAGTCCAAATTCGACCAATAAATAACGAAGAAGCATTTTTCTTCGCGTGAATTGTGTATAATAAATGAGAACCTGGAGATATATAAACCGTTGCTTGAATAGGCGGAAAGTCCGGATTCAAAATCAATTCACACGAGGAGGAAACGTATGGGTACTAAAGGACGATCTATCGTCGGTATGGATGTAGATGAATTATTGGCAACTCTCAACCGCGCGTTCGCAGATGAATGGCTGGCCTACTACCAGTATTGGCTGGGCGCGAAAGTGGTGAAAGGCCCGATGAAAGACGCGGTTGCTTCTGAGCTGCTTTTGCATGCCACCGAAGAACTGTCCCACGCGGACATGCTCGCCGCGCGTATCATCCAACTGGGCGGCACGCCATTGATTACCCCGGAAGAGTGGTTCAAGAACACCCACTGCGGTTATGACGCGCCCACGGATGCCTTTGTGAAAGAAATTTTGGCCCAGAACATCAAGGGCGAGCAGTGCGCCATCGATGTGTACCAGAAGGTACTGGAGATGGTCAAGGACAAAGACCCCGTAACTTACAATATTGTCCTGACCATTCTGGAGCAAGAAGTGGAGCACGAAGAAGACTTGCAGTCACTGGATGAAGACATTGAAATGCTGATGATTCGCAAGTAAAGAATTTCAACAACAACCGGACGGTTGATTGGCCGTCCGGTTTTGTTTTTAATCGGGTTTGGGTGTTTCTGATTGTCTGAAAGTTCTACTGAATTGAAATAAGCAGCTTTTTGGGTGAAAGCTATCCAATTTTATATCGCTGTGGGAATGGCCTGCGCCCAGGCCTCAATCTGCGGCCAGTTGCGGTAATCACCTTCCGGCACCTGCATGGACGAAACCACCATCTTTTCAAGCAGGTTCAGGTGAGACAAATTGATCGTACCGGCGAACAGGCCTTCGCTTTGCGGTTTGACCACCGCCCGCGCGGGGATCAGGTAATCGCTGACGATTTTGCGGTTTTCATCCGTATCTTCGCGAAGGGTCATGCAGGCAATAAATATATGAAACGACTTGTTCTGTAAGGCGGACTGATTCTTCTCGATAAAGTCCATGGCTTTGGGAATGATTTTTCCGATGTAGATTCCGCTGCCGACGATCACGGTGGCGTACGCGCTCAGATCGTTGACCTGTTCGACAGGCATCACATCCACGGCCAGGCCCTGGTTTGCATATTGCTCGCCAATATGAGTCGCGATGCCCGCCGCTGTACCGGCTTTGGTGGCGTATGCGATTAAGATGCGATTCAATCCGTTGGATTCCGTAGAGAAGGTGGGCTTCTCCAGGGGAGGGCGGTAGGTCGCCACCAGGCTGGTGCCGCCGCACAAGACGACCCCGCTAGCCGCGCCGATGAGCAGGCCTTTTTTCAGGAAATTGCGGCGAGAAATCGGTTCAGACATTTGACCTCCACAGAGACAATCCAGTTTCGCTGCAACAGTACCGTCCAAACTTTATTCTACTGGTAAATTCTTGTTCTTGATAGTGATCTTAAGCAGCAATGATTATGATAGAGAGTTCTGGTTATTTTTCTGAAAAACCGGGCCGTCTTTGCAGGTCAGCCAGCCCTGCGGCACGCCGGTTTGCTGGCAAATCTCGGGGTCAAGCTCGCAAGAGCCGCACAAGCCCATGCCGCAGCGAATTAAGGCTTCCCAGGAAAGCTGGCAGTTGATGGACTTTTCTTCGCACAGGCGCGCGACCGCCACCAGCATGGGCACCGGACCGCAGGCATAAACGGTATCGGGTGAAAAGGTCTCGATGGCGGCTTGAACCGCCTGGGTTACCAGACCTTTCTCGCCCGCCGAACCGTCATCGGTGGTGATCCGGGTGCGGCAGCCGGCGCTTTCAAACGCAGAAACCAGCATTAAATCCGCCTGGCCGCGCGCGCCCAGGCAGACCTGCACTTCCTCTCCGCGGGCCAAAAGGGTTTGCGCCAGGTAGAAGAGCGGCGCGGCGCCGTACCCGCCGCCGACCAGCAAATGCCGCCTGCCGCCGGGCTGGTAGCCGCTGCCCAGCGGGCCGCGGACCCACACCCGCTCTCCAATCTTCAATTGGCAAAGCGCCTGGCTGACTGGCCCAACCGCCACCACGGTGATCTTTAGCGGATCACTGCCGGCGATACTGAAGGGCTTTTCGCCAACCTCCGGCAGCCAGGCCATCAGGTATTGGCCGGGCTGCGCGTGGGTCAGCGGGCGGTCAAAGACCAATGAGCGCGCGCGCTCATTTTCCATTTGAATGTCAACAATTCTTAACGGCGAGAAACTCAAAGGGGTGGTCATTGAATGGCTATGCCTCGCATTTCTTCGATGGATGAATATCCGGCCGCTTGCATCCATTCGGCCAGCTCGCTGACGATGGCGTCGAACACCTCTGGACCGCGGTACCAGGCCGCGCTGCCAATGCCCACGGCCGATGCCCCGGCCATGATCATCTCGGCCGCGTCGCGCCCGGTGGTGATGCCGCCGGTGCCGATGATTGGCACTTTCACCGCGCGGGCAATTTCGGCCACGCAGCGCAGGGCGATGGGTTTGAGCGCTGGGCCGGAGATGCCGCCCATTTTGTTGGCCAGCACGGGTCTGCCCGCGTCGGCGTCGATGACCATACCCGGCATGGTATTGACGGCGGTGATGGCGTCCGCGCCAGCCTCTACCACCGCGCGGGCGATCCGCGCGATTACCGGCACGTTGGGGGCCAGTTTGACGCTGATGGGGATATCCGTGGCGGCTTTCACCGCCGCGGTCACCGCCGCGGCGGTCTCAGGCAGGCCGGCGAAAGGTGTGCCAAATTCATCGCCCACGTTGGGGCAGGAGATATTCACTTCGATCAGGTCAGGCAGCGCTGCAGAGACTTTGCGCGCCACTTCGGCAAAGGCTTCCACGCTGGGGGCGAAGATGCTGGCAATCAGCGGCACACCCAGCGGGCGCAGGCGCTGTGCCGAAGCAGTCAGGTGGCGGGTTTCCTCCTCAATGCCGGGGTTGGTCAGGCCGATGGCGTTGATCAATCCGCCGCCCCAATCCAGGCAGACTGGATTGGGATGGCCGGCGCGTGGCTCGGGTCCGCAGCTTTTCGAGGTAACCGCCCCGGCCCCGGCGCGGGCAACACGCTCGAGCAAGGTGGGGCTGGTGCCTAAAATGCCCGAAGCCAGCACGGTAGGGTTCTTCAGGTGAAGGTTTAAGAAGGCACAGGATAAATCGGTCATAGATATCAGGCCTGCTCCAGGTAGGCCCACACTTCCTGGTAGGTGGGCGCGTCAATCAGGTTTTGCTCCCGCAACAAGGTGAGGATCTCGCGGATGGTAACCACAGCGTGCAGGGTAAGGTTGGCGGAGCGATGCAGTTCTTCGCGCCCGCCTTGCTCGCGGTCAACCAGCACAATCACGTCGCGCACCTGCAGCCCGGCCTGCTGGAGGGTCTCGGCGGCTTTGATGATGCTGCCGCCGCTGGTAACCACGTCTTCCAGCATCACGGCCGTTTGCCCAGGGGTATACGCGCCTTCAATCGCCTGGCCGGTGCCGTATTGTTTCACTTCTTTACGTGGGTAGATCATGGGCTGTTGCAGGCGGGCTGCCACTACAGCGGTAGCGGGCAGGGCGGCGTAGGGCACGCCGGCCAGCAGGTCGTAGGAGATGGTTCGCGCTAATTGCGCGTAGCCGTTGACTACCATTTCAAATAACGCGGGGAAGGAGATCACCCTCCGCAGGTCAATGTAAATGGGGGAAGACTTTCCGGAGGCCAGGGTGAATTGGCCGAACTTGATGCAGCCGGTTTCAAAGAGGCTGGCGACCAGTTTCTCTTTATAACTTCGCGCTTTGGAGAAGGTGGCAGCCTGCTGGCGCAGTGTGTTGATCTGGTCGCGCAGCTCAATAGCCGCCTGGCGCGGGTCGGCGGCTGCGATCACCCCGCGGGATACGGGCAGGATCAGGCCTTTGCCGTCGGGGCGCAGACCGGCTTTCAGGGCCGCTTCCAGGTCGCCGCCCTGCGCGCCCACACCGGGCGCCAAAATCCAATGTTCGGGGCAGCGCGCGCGCACCGCGGCCATTGCTTCGGGCTGGGTGGCGCCCACTACAAACCCAATCTGGTCCGCGCCGCCCCAGGTTTTGGATGTCTCCGCGATCAATTCGTATAGCGCGGGCTGGCCGTGATGCTGCACCTGGGCTGCCGAGGGGTTGGAGGTGTGGCAGAGGATGAAGGCCGCTTTACCTTCCGTTTTGAGGAAGGGCTTGATGCTGTCTTCTCCGAGATACGGCGAGAGGGTAACTGCGTCGGCGTGCCACTGCTGGTAGGCGGCGTTGGCGTAGGCCTGCGCGGTAGAGCCAATGTCGCCGCGCTTGGCGTCCAACAGATGCGGGATGCCTTCGGGGATCAGGGATACCGTGCGCTGCAAGGCGCGAAGCCCAGCCAGGCCGTATTGTTCGTAAAAGGCAAAATTGGGCTTGTAACAGCACACCACTTCGTGTGTTTGCTCAATGATGCGCTGCCCCCAGGCCACCAGCTGCGATTCGATCTCGGCGGGGTCGCTGACCCCTTTGAGCGATTCGAGCTGTGGATCTAACCCCACGCACAACAGGCTGTTGTTGCGTTCAATCGCGGCTTCCAGTTTTTCAAAAAATGACATCCTCAGCCTCCTTTCCCCTTGAATGAATACGGATCAGGCCTGCCCCAACACGGCAGCCAGCAGCGCCATGCGCACATACATGCCATTTTTTACCTGGCGGAAGTAAGCGGCGCGTGGGTCTTTGTCGACGGTGTAATGGATTTCGCCAACGCGCGGAAGGGGGTGCATGACGACCATCTTGTCTTTCGCGTTTGCCATCACCTCAGGGGTGATTTCAAAGTAGTTTTTCACCTCTTCGTATTGCGCCATGTCGGTAAAGCGTTCTTTCTGGATGCGGGTAACATAGAGCACGTCCACGTCTTTGATCACGTCTTCCACGCGGTCGGTTTCGCGCACGTCAATGCCTTTGTCAATCAGCTCGTTCATCATGCCCAGTGGCAGGCGCAGCACATCCGGCGAGACCAGACGCAGGCTGATATCGTAATTCATCAACAGTTTGGTCAGGCTGTGCACGGTGCGGCCGTTGCGAAGGTCGCCAACCATGGCGACGCGCAGCCCATTCAGGCTGCCCAATTCTTTGCGGATGGTATACAAATCCAGCAGGGCCTGGGTGGGGTGCTCGCCAGCGCCATCACCGGCGTTGATCACCGGCACGCCGGAGTACTTGGCGGTTTTGGCCACCGAGCCGATCTCGGGATGGCGCAGGACAATCACGTCCGAATACTGCTCAAGGGTGATGATCGTGTCGACCAGGCTTTCACCTTTGGAAACCGAGGAGTATTGAATACCCTGGGTGATCGGAATGACATTGCCGCCCAGGCGTTCCATGGCGGCGATGAAGGACGCGCTGGTGCGGGTGCTGGGCTCGTAGAATACGCAGGCCAGGGTATAGCCATGCAGCAGGTCGCAAGCGCCCACTGTTTCCACCATTTCACTCATTTCGTCCGTGCGGGTAAAAATGTAAGCCAGGCCGTCGCGGTCGAACTGGTCTACCGACAAAATGTCTTTCTTGAAGAAACCATTTTGGAAACCGGGTTTTCGCGACATTTTGGTCAGGTCAAACAGTTTGGGCAGGTCGATACTATTCATGTCTTTATGCTCCTCAGCAAAATTTGATTTTTTTCAAAAAAAGAGACCCTCAAAAGGATCTCTTAATCTTGATTCACGTCTGATAAAACAACACCATCTTTAACAACCGTTTTTCCCCGCAAGACCACCTGACGAATCCTGCCTTGCATGGCGAGGCCCGCAAAGGGCGTCCAACCGCACTTGGTGTATAAAGGATGGTCTGGAAATTCATAGCGGGAATCGGGATCGATTTCCACCCAGGTTTCGGGTTGGGCTGGCAGGGAAAAGATGCGCCGGGGGGTGAAGTGCATCATTTCCACCAGGCGCTCGTAGCTCAAGCGGCCCTGAGACGCGGCGGTCAACATCAGTGGCAGGGAAGATTCCAGGCCGGGAACGCCAGGCGGAGGATTTTCCCCCTGTTTCTCCTGCAAGGTGTGGGGCGCGTGATCGGTGGCGATGCAGTCGATGGTGGTGTTGATATGCTCCCACAGGGCGTCCACGTCGCGCTGCTCAGCCAGGGTGGGGCGCATATCTCCCAGTCTGCCCAGGCGCGTGGCGTCTTGTTCGGTTAAGAACAGATGGTGCGGCGTAACCTCACAGGTAACCGGCAGCCCCTGCCTTTTCGCGGCGGCGATCAGCTCAATCTCAGCTTTGCGGCTGACATGACAGAAATGAATGGGGCGCGGGGCGGCGTTGAGCAGCCCCAGGGCAGCGGCGATGGATTCTTGCTCGGCGTGGATACAGATCACTTTGTTTTTTGGCCAGCTTTCAAACACCCGGAGCAGGTTTTCCAGGCCGTTGGTCTTCAGAGGACCGTAAGTCTGGTCCATGTACAACTTCAAAGCAGGGGCTTGCTCGCCCAGGCGGGGCAGCTCATTCAAATGCTCAGCAGACGCGCCCGCGTACATAAAAACGTCGCACAGGCTTTGGCGGTTGGCTGTTTCCTGTGCGACGGATAATTGGTCAATTGTAACAATCGGAGGGAAGGTGTTGGGCATGGCCAAAACGGTGGTAATGCCGCCGGCTAATGCCGCTGCGCTGCCGGTGCGGAAGTCTTCTTTGTGCTCACCTCCGGGCACCCGCAAATGAACATGCACGTCAACCATCCCCGGCAATTTCATTTGGCCTGCGCTCCTTTATTCCCGTTTGTTCTGTACCCAAAACTTATAATTTATACCATGAGATTTAAGAATTGGCAAGATTTTTTAGACAATTTTTTAACACCCATCACAGTTTTCTACAAGTCGGGCAAGGATCAACAGAATCTTATCTGGAAGATAATTGGCTCATAAACGAACAAACAGCCGAAAATGTTCGCCAGGTTCACTACAAAAAATGTCAAGCGTGATCCTGTCTACCGCAAAGGGTTTGTGCCGCATATTTGACCCAAATGGGTAGATTGCCGCGTAAGCTTGCTTTATATGACTGTGGTGTAGCATTCGCTGGTGGGCAGGTAAAGGATTGTCGTAGATTGAATCAAATTCTACTTTGAAAAGGTTATCAAGGAACAAATTACTCATCCGCATCCTTGAAGGTATTTATATCAGGTATATAGAAGAAGCCGTCAATCTTGGTCAGCTCTCCGGTTCGTAATAACTTCGCCATAATTTTAGAAATGGTTACCCGCGAACAGCCAATCAAATCTGCCAGCAGTTGATGTGTGATCCGAGTGTTTAATTTCATGCCTTCGTCGGTTGGGATTCCATAATTAAAGCTCAGCCGATATAAATATTTCCGCAATAGCGCTTCTCTATCCAGGAAAGTGATGTCGGTAATGTGCTCTACCAGGAACTCTACAATTTCACAGATATAAGAAAGCCAATCTTGCATATACTGGGGATTGGATGAGACAGTTGCGATAAATTCCGATGGGGTTTTATAGGCCAGAGTACATTTGGTTAGCGTTGTAGCCGATAAGAAATAAGGGCGGTGAGCTGCAGACCATACATCCCCAAAGACACTTCCCTTATTCAATACATACATGGTTTTTTCGTTTCCTTCGGATGTAATGATGGAAAACTTCACCCGCCCACTGACAATGTAATATACCCGGTCAATTGTTTCCCCCTCTTCAATGATGACTGTATTCTTTTTAAATGAAAGTGTAGGGTGCCCTGCGAACAGATCGCCCCATAAACGGCTGTATATGCTGGAGTTTTCAGACATTGGACGGAACCAATAAACAAGACTTTCTTTCTGATTATAGAAAACACAGAAAAAAACTTCGATGTTTTCTACCAATCCAAGTATACTCGAATAATTTCCAATGGCTGTTGCGGAATAAAGGTAAATGGGTCGGAAAAAGGACTGAAGAAACGAGAAAGACTTTGAAAATTTGTAGTCTGGGTTACATAAATATCTTGCCCTAAATGTTATAGTACTGGATAACTTCCGACTGGATAATATTGCCACTTAATTATCCAAAAACCCAATGGCCGAAAAACAATAGAAGGAGAACCAGAAGATAATGAAAAGCATCCGCAAATTCGTCTTTGTGGTGGTTGTCATGACCATGTTGGTTATGGCTGCCTGTACGCCTGCGGCCCCGCAAAACGCGCCCGCAGAACAACCGGTTGATTCGACTGCCCCAACAACCGAAGCCGCCCAGCCTGCCGCAGCAGAACCCGCTGCAGCAGAACCCGCCGCAGAAGAAGCCCCTGCCCGGTCTGGCGGTGTTGTAACGATTGCTCAAGAAGGAGAGCCTGGAAATCTTAACCCGATGGTTTGGGCTACCACTTCCGACACCAACATTACCCACATGATCTTCGATTCGCTCGTGCGCCCCGATGAGCAGTTGATCATTGAAGGTAGTTTGGCGAAAGATTGGACCGTTTCGGAAGACGGAAAGACCTACACATTCAATCTGTATGACAATGTCAAGTGGCATGACGGTGAGCCTTTCACCGCGAACGACGTTGCTTTCACTTTCACGTCCCTGGCAGACCCCCGGTACGACGCGGGTGCCTACAGCCGCGTGGAGCCGATTTTGGGCGCTGCTGATTTCCATAATGGAACCGCCGACAGCGTGGCCGGCATTAAAGTCATTGATGATTATACGGTTGAGTTCACGCTTGCCGAGGCCAACGCTTCCTTCCTGGCGAATATGTTCATCGGTGTTTTACCAGAACATATCCTCAAAGATGTCTCTCCCGCTGATTGGGCGAAGGATGATTTCAACCGCGCCCCCATTGGCACCGGACCGTTCAAATTTGTCAAATGGGAACCCGCCCAGTATATCGAGCTGACTGCCAATATGGATTACTTCAAAGGCGCGCCCAACCTTGATGGAATCATCTACCGCTTTGGCGATCAGAACACCATGCTTGCCGCGTTCATGAACCAGGAAGTGGATATTGTTCCGGTTCCGGTGGCTGAAGTTGAGAACGTCAAAACCCTCGATTTCGCCGAAGTGAAGACTTCCAATGATCTGTCTGTGTACTATATTGGCTTCAACCTGCTCAACGAGCACTTCAAGGATGTCAAAGTTCGCCAGGCGCTGGCTTACGCGGTCAACAAACAATTAATTGTCACCAGCATTTTGGGCGAGTATGGTGAAGTCTGTGAAGACCTGTTCCCGAACGCGCACTGGTCGCATAACCCGAATGTTACGACCTATCCGTATAACCCTGAGCAGGCAATGGCTTTGCTTGAAGAGGCCGGCTATACCAAGAACGCTGCTGGCATTTACGAAAAAGATGGGAAAGAATTGAAATTCACCATCGAGGTTCCCACCGGTAAGAAGGAACGCGAGAAAACTGCCGTAATGCTCAAACAAATGTGGGACGAGATCGGTCTGGGCGTTGAAATTCGTCAGCTGGACTTCCCCACGCTGGTCACAAAACTGCTCCCCAAAGACAAAGAGGGCAAACAGCGTACCGTGACCGCGGAAGATTACGATGCCTACATCCTTGGGTTTGGTGTTGAGGCGGACCCCGACGAATATCGCCCCTACTTCCACAGCGCTTTCATGCCGCCTAACGGATACAATTTTGTCAGCTACAGCGATCCCGAAATGGATGAGTTATTGGTCAACCAGTTGCTGGAAACGGATCAAGATGCCCGCCAGGCGATCTTCTGGGAAATTGGAAAGAAGCTGTCGGATGAACAACCCTGGATTCCGATCTATGGTCAGAAATCTGTCTTTGTCAGCAACACCAAAGTTCAAGGCTTCAATCCCGATTTCCGTGGCGTTACCTTCAACGCGCGCGAATGGAGTATCAGCCAATAGCGTAAGCCTTATTCTTGAGGTTATCGAGGCTTCCCCCGCCTCGATAACCTCTTTTCACTCTTATCGGTAATCGCCTAGTTCAAAGGCTTTATTTTTGCCAATCCTAATCGTTTGCCCAACCTTGATGAGTTAATTAATAATGATTCCTTCCGAAATAAGAAAAGAAGCGTCACATCACCTACAAAATTTGATTCGTGTCAATACAAGCAATCCGCCTGGCAACGAAATGCAGGCCGTCAATTACCTGGCAGCCATTGCCCGCGAGAATGAACTTGATTATGAGGTGTTTGAGACTTTTCCTGGACGCGGGAATATCCTCATCAAATTATTGAGTCATCCATCAGAAAAACCGCCTTTGGTGATGATTTCTCACCTTGATGTCGTTCCCGCGAACCCTGAACAATGGAGTATTGATCCATTTGCTGGTTTGGAGCAAAATGGGATAATTTGGGGTAGGGGGGCCATTGATGCCAAACAATTAACCGTAATGCAGTTGATGGTTCTGTTATTAATCAAACGGCGGAAATTCTCTCCGAATCGAGATATCTATTTATTGGCAACAGCCGATGAAGAGACTGGTAGTCGTTTGGGCATGATGACCATGATTGAACGCGTGCCGCATATATTTCGAAACGCGGATGTGATCAGCGAGGGTGGGGGATTTCCAATATCGGTGGGCAGTAAGGTGTTTTACCTGTGCGAAACAGGGCAGAAGGGGAGCGCCACACTGCGGTTTGCTTTCCCCAAAACGCCGCATTCAAATCCTTATCTTCCCGATAATGATCCAATTCTTGCGTGCAGCCAACTGATTCTTAAACTACGAGACTTCCATTGGCCGGGCAAATTACCTGAGACTACTCATTATCTGATTGATCAGCTAAGCGCGGCATGCAAAATTCCCACTTCTTTAGCCTTGATGGACCGGTTAAACCAAATTGGAAAAACAGTTAGTCCGGCTTTATTGAACTTGCTCACTGCCATGACCCGCAACACGATCACAGCCACCGTTTGGAGTGGTGGTAAACAAAATAGAAATATCAAGTATGCGACTGAATTGCTGGTTGATGTGCGAACTTTACCTGGTGTGGATCGGTCTCAACTGGAATCCGTCATTTCCGATCTCACAACCGAATTACCCGTTGAAGTAGAAATTACCCGGTTTAATCCCGGTTATGAGTCAAGTTTTACAAGCGCCTTGTTTACCTCAATGTCGGATGCGATTAAGAACCGTTTTCCGGCGGCGGATGTTGTGCCGTTTATTGCGACTGGCGCCAGTGATGGCCGTTTTCTGCAAAATTTCAATGCAAATGTCAGTGGATTCTCCCCAGTTCTGATTGAAGATATGACCTTTGAAAAAGCGGTGTCCATGGTTCACGGTGTTGATGAAAGAATTTCTGTCGAATCCTTGTTATTTGGAATCGAAGTGCTCTACGATGCAGTTACCAAAAGCTGCCAGGAGAAAATCTATGTCCAATAGTGAATATCAAGTTGCTCGAGAAAAAATTGAAACCGCCACCAACTATCTTCAGCAGAACCATGTTGATGCGTGGTTGATTTTAACAAGAGAAGGAAGTGATCCGGCCATGCCCCTGATGGTGGGGGTGCGATCCGTCCATGAAGCCGCAATATTTCTAAGAAAAGACGGCGACCATACGGTGTTGTGTTCACAATCAGACCGGGGGAATTATCAAAGCACCGGGTTGTTTCAGAACGTGCAAGTTTATGAAAAAGATTTTGAGGCCAATCTATCTGACGTATTGGCGCAAATGAATCCATCTCGGTTGATGTTGAATTTCTCACAGACAGACCATCTTTCCGATGGACTCTCTCTGGGCCAATACATGATGCTTCAAAAGATCGTAGGGCCTGAAAAATTGGCTTCGATAGAAATATCCAGCGAGAATTTACAAAAACAATTACGTGGAATCAAATCCCCAACGGAGGTCGAGCGGCTTCAAAAAGCGATTGACATCACGATTGAGATTTACGATGAAGTTTTTTCGAAGCTGAAGTGTGGCCTATCCGAAAAAGAAATCTCCAACTTTTTCATTCAAGGGATGAAAAACCGGGGCGTTACCAATGGCATTGGTTCTGCTTATGACCCGCCGATTGTTTGCCTTGTGCGCGCCGGCCTTGCTCACCGCCAACCGGGTGATGCCCGGGTTATTCCTGGTGATATTCTGATCATGGACTTTAGTGTGAAGTATCGTGATTATGTTTCTGACATCGCTCGCACCGTCTATTTTCTTAAAGAGGGTGAAACTCAAGCGCCAGCAGACATCCAACATGCCTTTGAAACAGCGCATCGGGCAATCACAACGGTGATTGATTATATTGGACCAGGAAAAAAGGGCTGGCAGGTTGACCAGGTTGGCCGTCAGGTGATTGAAAATGGGGGTTTTCCAACCGTTCGCCATTCGGTTGGGCACCAGATTGGGCGTAATTGTCATGATGGGGGAGTAACCCTGGGTCCCCGTCGAGCCTATCCCCGGCCCGAGGTTGAGGGTGAGGTTCAGGTTGGTGAATTATACGCAATTGAACCCACCGTGATTCAAGACAATGGGTTACCCTGCATGCTGGTTGAAGAGAATATTCTGATTACAGAATCAGGCGCTCGGATTCTCAGCCGCCGCCAGAATGAACTTGTCCTCATCCCCTTTAACTCGGAGGAATCCTGAAGTGATGGACCTATTTGATGCGGAATGGGAGCAGCAAGGAAAGGAGCTCTTTAGAGATCTAATCCAATTTGACAGCGTCAATCCGCCAGGAAATGAGGCTCCTGTTGCCAATTATCTGGCAAAAAGATTTGCCGAAGCCGGGATTACCTGCCAAATCCTGGAAAAATCAACTGGGCGGTGCAACCTGGTGGCGCGGCTTTCTTCTGAAAGCAAGCGCCCTCCAATTGCCCTGATTTCTCACCTGGATGTTGTCCCAGCCGATTCAGAACAATGGACCTATCCTCCTTTTTCTGCTACTGAGCGTGATGGCTTTATTTGGGGGCGCGGTACTCTGGACACAAAACAATTAACCGCCATGCAAGCGATGGCCTTCCTCGCTCTAAAAAAATATGAACTCAATCGCGATGTAATTTTCGTAGCCAGCGCCGATGAAGAAGCAGGAAGTCATTTTGGCATGGAGTGGTTGGTGAAAGAAATGCCAGATTTACAACATTCCGGGTTGATCATCAGCGAGGGTGGCGGGTTCCCGATTGTCTCCAATGGACGCACCTATATGCTGGTCGCCGCGGGAGAAAAAGGAGTGTGCCAGGTTACTTTACGAGCCGAGGGAGACACCGGCCATGCTTCTTGTCCGCCTCTCAATCAGGCGATTTATCATCTGGCAGAGGCCTTGCGCCGCTTAACGACTCACCATTTTGAAGAAAAATATTCCCAACTTACTCGTCACTTCCTGATTGAGACGGGTCTCAATCCTTGCGAAAAACAGATGGATCGCTCGGTGCTTTCCTCTTTAATGCAGTACCAATTATCAGACACATTAACCATCAATTATTTGCAGGTGGGTGACGCGACCAATGTGATTCCGAAACTCACCGAAGCCCAAATAGAGTTCCGTCTTTTACCGGGGACGAGCCGGGGAGAGATTGAACAATTACTGAATGAAAAGCTGGTTGATTTGCCGGTGCAATGGACGATAACGACTTTTGAGGAGGGGTATGAAAGTGATACCGACTCAGAAATCTTGCGTCTTTTTGAGGAGAATGCGCGGTTATTTGGATTCCAGGGCGACTTGCTTCCATTCTTGGCCCTGGGACGTACGGATGGACGTTTCTTATGCGCCGAAGGCGCATCCATTTTTGGGTTTTCGCCTGTTCTTCTGGATGACAGTTACGAAGAAGCCCTTAAACGTGTTCACAATAACGATGAGCGCATCAGTGATCAATCTTTTCGTTTTGGGCTCAAGGTATTTGTGAAAAGCCTTTTAGACCTGTGCGTTGAAAAGTGAGATAGAAAATGAAATATTCTGTGAACCAAGAAAAAATGGATCAGGCTGCGAACTACTTAGCTCAGCATGGTATTGATGTGTGGATCATTTTAACCAGTGAAGGCAGCGACCCATGTTTGCCGCTGGTTACCGGTGTGCGGACCGTTGGGCCGGGCGCGTTTGTTTTAACCTCAAGCGGCCAGCGCTACGCGCTTTGCAGCAGTATTGATGCGCAAGATATTGAAGAGAGCGGATTATTCACCGAAGTGATAAAATATCGAGAAAATTTAGCCCAACCGCTGCAGGCTCTGGTTGCTCAATATGCGCCGAAGAAAATCGCGCTGAATTATTCGCAACAAGAGCACTTGTGTGATGGGCTGACGGTTGGTCGTTTTCGTTGGCTGCAAGAGACCCTCAAAGACTGCTTCTCTGGAGAATGGGTTTCTTCAGAACTGTTTCTAAAAGATCTTCGCAGCATAAAATCTCCTGAGGAAATTCGGCGTATTCAGAAAGCGGTAGATATTACTCTGGATATTTATGCTGAAGCATTTTCCCAGATCAGACCTGGTTTGACCGAGAAACAAATTGGGCAGCTCTTTGTTCAAGCAATGGAAAAACGAGGCGTTGTAAACGGCCTGGATAAGCAGCTTTCCATGCCAATGGTGCTGAAAGGAAATATCGCTCATCGCGCGCCTTCCGATTGGGCCACTGAGCACGGTGATATGTTGATTATTGATTTCAGCGTGGACTATGAAGGTTATGTGTCGGATATCGCTCGAACAGCTTATTTTTTGAAACCCGGTGAAGTAGAAGCGCCTGCTGAAATGAAGTACGCGTTTGAATCGGCTTATGGCGCTATTAGCCAGGGGTTTGAGGCTTTGAAGCCAGGCAAAGCTGGTTATGAGATCGATCGCGCTGCAAGAGATTATTTGCTCAGCCGGGGAATGCCTGAAATTTCACACGCCACCGGTCACCAGATCGGACGAGAGACCCATGATGGCGGAACTCTCTTAGGTCCTTTATGGGAACGATACGGTGAAGCCCCCCGCGGTCTGATTGCTGAGAATATGGTATTTACTTTGGAGCCGACGATCTTACCTTCTGAGGGCCCTTTTATCCTGGTTGAAGAAAATGTGCTGGTTACCGCAACAGGCGCGAAATACCTCAGCCGCCGGCAGGAAAGTCTAATCCTGATCCAGCCATAAAGCTCTCCAGTTTTGTTGAGAAGGAGAATGACAATCGATGAGATCTTACATCCTTAAGCGTTTATTGCAAGCAATCCCCATTCTGATTGGTATTACCCTGCTGACTTTCATGATCATGCAGCTTGCCCCTGGCAACCCAATGCAGACCATGATCAATCCGCGCATATCTCCTGAAGAACTGGCCCGCGCTGAACAGCGATTAGGGCTGGATAAACCGTTGATTGTGCAGTATTTCAACTGGTTGAATGAAATCTTTAAGGGAAATTTGGGCTATACCGTCAAAACAGGTCAACCTGTCGGAAAACTGATTATGGAACGGCTGCCGGCGACACTGCTGCTGACAGGGACCGCGTTTATCTTATCCTTCATGATCGGAATTCCTTTAGGGGTGTTCTCAGCCACGCATAAATACTCTCCTTCAGATTATGTGCTCACCGTTTTTGCCTTTATCGGAATCTCCATCCCGTCTTTCTTCTTTGGCATCGCTCTGATTTATATTTTGGGGGTCAAGCTTTCGTGGCTGCCTACGTCTGGCATGGTCACCATTAATATGGCCGGAACTGAATTTGAACTATTCATTGATCGGGTGAAGCACCTGATCATGCCTGCTTTTGTGCTGGCGCTGCCTCAAATGGCGACTGTCATGCGTTTCACGCGTTCCAGTATGATCGAAGTCATGACCCATGATTATATCCGCACCGCCCGATCAAAGGGGTTAAGTAATCAAGCTGTCCGTTTCAAACATGCTTTGCGCAATGCGGCCATTCCGGTGATTACCATTTTTGGTCTATCCATTCCATTTTTATTCGGCGGAGCCTATATTACGGAAACCATATTCAACTGGCCCGGCATGGGCCAATTGGGAATTTCCGCGATTACTTCGCGTGAATACCCCGTCATTATGGGGTTGAATCTTTTCACTTCGATGCTGGTGTTGGCGGGCAATCTAATTGCCGATATTTTGTATGCCTTTGTGGACCCGCGCATCCGTTATTCATAACGGCAGTTTTTCAAAGGAATTAATCTATGACGATCGTAAACGCGAATTCAATTCCCCGGCAGCCTGGCGCAAGTGAACTCAGTCAGAGCTATTCAGCGCAGGCCTGGCGGCGGTTCAAAAAGAATAAGCTGGCTTTATTTGGGATGGCTTTCATCATCATTCTAATTGCCGTCTCCATTGCCGCTCCGCTGATCGCTCCTTATGATCCCTACAAATCCATTTCCAATGAGGCCGGCGGCCTGGATATTTACGCCGCGCCTTCTCATAATTTTTTGCTTGGCACCGACAGCCTCGGGCGGGATATCCTTTCACGGATCATCTATGCCGGAAGAATTTCGTTGAGTGTTGGAATCATATCCATTTTGATTTCCACATCCGTGGGCATTTTTCTTGGGTCGCTGGCAGGTTATTTCGGAAAATGGGTTGACTCGGTAATCATGCGTGTAGTAGACGTTGTTTACTGTTTTCCGGTATTGTTTTTGATCATTACCGTTTCAACACTGCTCAAACCTTCCATAGTTAATGTGATGATCATTATTGGGTTGGTCAGCTGGACAAACACAGCCCGTTTGGTGCGCGGCGAGATCCTGCGGGTTCGCGAATATGAATTTGTGCAGGCATCGCGGGCGCTGGGCGCACGCGACAGTTCTATTATCCTTCAACATATTATCCCCAATATCCTTGCTCCCATCTTGGTACAGGCTACCCTGCAAACCGCTCAAGCAATTCTTACGGAAGCGTCTCTGAGTTTTTTGGGGGTTGGCGTTCAACAACCCATTCCCAGTTGGGGTAACATGCTTTACGAAGCCATGTCCATCATGGTGCTGCGTTTTCGACCGTGGGTTTGGGCTCCTCCTGGGTTGGCAATTCTTCTCACCGTTCTAAGTATCAATTTTGTGGGTGATGGGTTGCGCGATGCGCTTGATCCGAAATTAAAAGGAAAAGGTTAACGGATGGAAACCACTCAGAGGATTGAAAAACTTCGCGCATGGTTGTCCGACCAAAATTTGGACGCGGCCTATATCTCTTCGTATGAAAACCGAAGGTATTTTTCTGAATTTACCGGCAGTAATGGTTATCTGATCATCACGCTAGGTGAACTTGTTTTGATTACGGATCAGCGTTATACCCTTCAGGCAACGCAGCAGGCGGTTGGGTACAAAGTCGTAACCCATCTGTTGGATCCGCTTCCGACCATTAAAGAGGCCATCGACTCGCTTTCGATTCGCACACTGGCTTACGAAACCCGCAAATTGACCGATTTTGACACTCGCGGATATCGCTCCGCCTTGCCCCACATTGATTGGGTGCCAATGGAAGATATTGGCAAACAACTACGCGCGGTAAAAGATGCTGGAGAACAGGAAAAATTACGCCAGGCCATTGCGATAGCGGATCGCGCGGTTGCCAGACTTGTGAATATCATCCAGCCCGGCATGACAGAGAAGGAAGTTGCGATTGAGTTGGAATACTGTCTGGCCAAAGAAGGCAGTGAAGGTCCCGCGTTTGGAACCATTGTGGCTTCGGGGGTGCGTGGCTCTCTGCCTCATGGCGGGCCGACGGATAAGCGCATAGAAGCTGGAGAAATGGTTGTGGTCGATTGTGGCGCAATTTTTCAAGGATACCATTCTGACATCACACGCACAATTTGGGTGGGTGAGCCTTCCGACAAAATGGTGGAGATCTACAACATCGTTGCGGACGCGCAAAAACAAGCTTTTTCTGTGATTAAGCCGGGGATCACCGGCGGGGATATAGACCGCGCTCACCGGACCGTCTTTGAGCAGGCTGGTGTTGAACAATACGCCTTGCGCGGCCTGGGTCATGGAGTCGGATTGGAGATTCACGAACAGCCTCGTGTTGTTATTGGCTCACAGGAAATGATGCAACCCGGCATGATCTTTACGGTTGAACCCGGTCTTTATCTGCCTGAGATTGGTGGAGTAAGAATTGAGGATATTGTTTTGGTGACGGAAAACGGATGCGAAGTGCTGACCGCTTGCCCGCAAACCCTGCGCGTTGAAATAGGCGTGGCTTAATGTCAGGAGGTAAAGAATGGAAGACACAATTTTAGAAGTCAAAGATTTACGAACCCATTTCTTCACCGATGAAGGTGTGGCTGCGGCCGTAGATGGTGTTTCTTTCTCATTAAGCCGTGGGAAAACGCTGGGGATCGTGGGTGAATCGGGTTGTGGAAAAAGCGTAACTTCTTTATCGATCCTCCGCCTGGTGGAAGAACCTGCAGGCAAGATTATCGGTGGTGAGATTATTTTCAAAGACCAGGATCTGTTGAAGCTCAGCGAAGAGGAAATGCGGGATATTCGTGGCAATGAAATCTCTATGATTTTTCAAGAGCCAATGACATCTCTCAATCCCGTTTTTACTGTGGGTGACCAGATTGCAGAAGTTTTACGTTTGCACCAGGGATTATCGAAGAATGACGCGATTCAAAAAAGCATTGAAATGCTTCGATTGGTGGGCATCCCCTTACCTGAGCGCCGGGTACAAGAGTATCCTCACCAACTCAGCGGCGGTATGCGCCAACGTGTAATGATTGCGATGGCGCTTTCTTGCAACCCGGCATTGCTGATTGCCGATGAGCCTACCACAGCGCTGGATGTTACCATTCAAGCTCAGATCCTGGAATTGATGAAAGATTTGAAGGATAAGCTTGGCACTGCGATCATGATGATCACACATGATCTCGGTGTGGTAGCCGAAGTTGCGGATGAAGTGATGATCATGTATGCCGGTAAGGTTGTTGAACACGGGCCGGTTCAGGCTGTGTTCTCCAATCCGCTGCACCCCTATACGGAAGGATTGATGAACTCAATTCCAGATATTACTCTGGACCTTGAAGCTCTGGAGACGATCGAAGGCCTGGTTCCCAGCATTTACGCCATGCCAAAAGGATGCCGGTTCCATCCAAGGTGTAAGTATGCCATGGATATTTGTAAAGATACCCAACCTGGATTGGTATCGCATGAAGATCGAAAGGTGCGCTGTTTCCGCTACAGCCCAATCACAGAAGAGGCTGGAAAATGAATACAAATCTAGTCGAAGTAAAAAACCTGAAAAAATATTTTCCGGTAAATCAGACAAATCTGTTCTCTACCCAAAAACAATTTGTAAAGGCCGTGGATGACATCAGTTTCGCCATTCAATCGGGTGAGACAATGGGTTTTGTCGGTGAGTCCGGTTGTGGAAAGTCTACCGTTGGTCGAACTATTTTAAGACTGATCGAGCCTACGGAAGGTCAGGTTTTATTTGAGGGGCAGGATATTCTCAAATTACCTCCGAATGACCTGCGCGAAATGCGGAAAGAGATGCAAATCATTTTTCAAGACCCGTATGCTTCCCTCGATCCAAGGAAAACGGTAAAAGAGATCGTTGGTGAAGCGTTTCATATTCATAAAATCGGATCTTCCAAGGAAATTGAGAGTCAAGTTAAAGAGCTCCTTCTGCTGGTTGGCATGGGGCCAGACCAAATTAACCGCTATCCGCACGAGTTTAGTGGGGGGCAGCGGCAGCGCATTGGAATAGCGCGAGCGCTGGCGCTTCATCCCAAATTTGTGGTGTGTGATGAACCTGTATCGGCGCTGGATGTGTCCATTCAGGCGCAGGTGGTTAACTTGATGAAAGACCTGCAGCAAAAATTGGGCCTCACTTACCTGTTTATTTCGCATGATTTGCGAATCGTGAAGCACATTTGTGATCGAATTAGCGTGATGTATTTGGGCGCCCTGGTTGAAATCGCCGACAAGGCCGATTTGTACAAGAACCCTTTGCACCCCTACACACAGGCATTGCTTTCTGCTATACCCACCACAAACCCGAATGCAAAGCGCCAGCGGATTATTCTGGAAGGGGATGTTCCCAGCCCGATGAATCCGCCCAGCGGCTGCCGCTTCCACACCCGCTGCCCAGAAGCGCAGGAGATATGCAAACTCAAAGCTCCCGAATTGCGGGATCTAGACACAAATCACATGGTCGCCTGCCACATGCGATAAGCGAACATGATTGAGGAAAGGTGAAAGAAGACCAATGAAGATTGATGAAAGCTGGTTAACCTTAAAATCACCAGATTTTGAACCCTATACCCATCTGGATCCGGAAAAGAAATTAATGTTGGTAGGGGCGGATCCTTTCTTTCCTGATCCCTGCATACCGGATCATATTATTGAAGCAACCAAAAAGGCCCTGGACGGGGGGCACACTCATTACGCGTTGGATAACAGCTACGCGGTACCCCCATTAAAAGAAACTCTGGTGAAGAAACTGAAAGTGTTTAATCATCTGGATGTGGACCCTGAAAACGAATTAATCGTGGTTCCCAGCTCGGCTTTTGGTTTATATGCTGGAATCCGGATCTGTGTCCGACCCAACATGGGTGATGAGGTTTTGAACATTGATCCGGGCTTTGCAGAAAATTTCAACGACGTGGTTCAAATTGGCGCGACCAGTGTCAGTGTGCCTGTGTACCCCGAAGATGGTTTTCAAATTCGCCGGGAAGAATTAGAAAAGGCAGTCACACCCAACACTCGCTGCCTGGTGTTAACCCATCCGAATAATCCAACTTCAACGGTTTACAAACGAGAAGTTTTGGAGGACGTTGCTGCATTTCTGGAAGATCATGATTTGATGGTCGTTGTCGACCAGAGCTTTGAACGCAACATCTATGACAATCGCGAATATATCACTTTCGCGACTCTAAAAGGGATGAAAGAGCGCACAATCTCGGTATTCGGCACTTCCAAAGACCTTGGTTTGACCGGTTTCCGTGTCGCGTATATGGTTGCTCCCAAGCAGATTATTGATATTCTCAAAATCGCCACGTTTAATTACGTGGGTCCAACCAATACGTTTGCCCAATATGGCGTTGCGGCGGGTTATCAAGACCCTTCATACGTAGATGAATGGATGAAGGTGTTCAATTATCGTCGCCAATATGGCTACAATTTGCTGAAGCAAATTCCGGGGGTGAAATGCCAGTTGCCAGAAGGAGGATACTTTTTCTGGGTGGATATTCGCGCGTTGGGAACATCTACTGAAGTGCGGGATTTTCTCATCAAGGATGCCAATGTCGGGGTCTCACCAGGGAACTGGTTCGGGAGTCATGGAGAAGGCTATTTGCGAATTATGTTCAGCACCATGAGAGATACCGCAAAATATGAAGAAGCCATGCAGCGGATTCATCAATCCCTGATGAAATTGGCCGAATTAAAAGGTGTTGCTGGGAAATAAAACCCAATGATCTGTCTATAGCAGAAAGTTAGATTGAGCTGTAAAAAATGAATGAACCTCAAATTCTCAAATGGATTTGAGGTTCAGCGTTCTTTGTTAATTTGCGTGTAAGGACTTCTTTAGATTCTTTTCCAGATACATGGCCTGGTCTGCCTGCTTGAAAATCGTGGACAGATTGTGATGCCTATCACCGGTAGCGCTGCCAATTGAGAGATACAGCCACCGGTCAGCCGGTTGTGTTTGGTTATGGATTTCGACCTGGCTTCTCAGGCGGTTTACGGCCTTTTGGGCGGTTTCCTCATCGGCGTCAGGTATGATAATGACAAATTCATCTCCGCCAATGCGGGCGATCATGTCTTCTGGCCGGAAGGAGGTTTTCATGACTTCAGCCGCGCGGCGCAGCAGATCATCGCCTGCGTGGTGACCAAACTGATCATTGATCTTTTTCAGTCCATCAACATCCACCATCAGCAAGCTGACTGGGAAATGGCGGCCCGATTTCAGACGTTCCAATTCTGTTTCAAAGTATTGGCGGTTGTACAATCCGGTGAGAATATCGTGCGTGCTCTGATATTGGAGAGCCATTTCCGCTTGCTTCCGGTCTGTTATATCGGAAAGGAAATTCAAGGTGGCTTGTTCACCTTCCCAATCAATGCGGATTCCGCTCACTTCAGCCCACTTGATCTGGTTGTCTTTGGTTAGAAGGCGAAATTCGTAGCGGGGATCGGTTAGTTCTCCTTTGAGCCGTTTCATGTGATTGGAAAGCACATACTCGTGGTCTTCCGGGTGGACAAAGCGCAGAAATGGTGAGCTGGTCAATTCTCCTATGGAATAACCGGTGATTTGGGACGTGATCGGGTTGCAAAACTTGAGCATGGTTCCTTTCACAACCACGATCATTTCGGTGGCGTTCTCGAAAAGCAAACGGTATTGCTCTTCCGATTGTTGCAGCTTCATCTGAGTCTGCTTTCGATCGGTTATATCGCGCAAAATGATCAGATATCCATTGGCTTTTTGATGGTACCCATGCAATTGTGATAAGCGAACCTCGAAATAGGAAGAAGAGGAGAGCGTGATTTGAATTTCTGCTTGCGTTTCGGGCTGCTCAGCGACTGCAATTCCAAGATGTTGCCAAAATTCCAGGGTGGTTTCAGCGGGTTGGCCAATATGATGGTCATGCAGCCCCAATAAGGTCCGTGCTGCCGGATTCAGGTCAACAATCCTCAAGGCGTCATCCAAGACAATCACCCCATCGTTCATCGACTCTACCAGCTGATCGCGCGCGACCGGAACGATATCCAGCAGGTGCAGGCGGAATAACCCAAAGGCGAAGATGGCTCCACTGATCATAAACATGAATGGGGTAAGATCTAACTGTGGGAACGGGCTGATTTTCAGAATGCCGATGGCGTTGCTCACCCACGGCATCAGCATACCTAATACCATCACCCCGGCCTGGTGGCGAAAAATGTACTTCGTGCGCAAAAACATCCTCACGAATAAGATCAGCGCGATCAGCAGCAGGAGGTAAGAATAGATGGCATTGATCCAGAACCATGGGCCGCCATCCAGAATAGTTCCGGTACTGCGAAGCCCGGCGTAGAAAAGTCCATGATACCGGTCAGTGAAAAGGATCAGCAAGGTGAGCAGCGGTTCTACCGCCAGCAGCAATTTCTTCTGGCGCGTCAGCCATTCAGCGTGGTTGGTTACCTGCAAGGCAAAAATAAAAAATGCGGTTGGCGCTGTTACCACGCCCAGGTATGTGGCGTCGAGCCAGAAATACTGCCAGGTAACGTCTTGCATCAACCAGCGCACAGCATACGGCAGCGCCCAGGCGATCAGCGATGCCATCGCCAGGGTTAAGCCCGCTGCTCCCGGCGCTGTCCGCCGCCGCCAGGCCATGGCAGCCACCAGGGCGGAGATGGCTGATGAGATGATTAATGCAAATGCATAAGACTGATTCATGGAAGAGGTTCGGGCTTGGGATAACAGGTAAAAGGGCGAGTCAAAGCCGGCTTTTGGGATCCATCATTATTAACAGGATAGGTTACTTCACCACCGGCGACAAGAAAAAGGGATGACGATCACCAGAGATGGAGGACATAAAAATGACCTGCATTGAGTATATTCGCATGTTAAACGGTGCACAATAAAAAAAGCATTAATAATTGGACGGAAAAATATTTCCCATAAGGCTCAAGCGGTTGTTTGAGCAAGCAGCGTGTCCATTTCTGTGGATGGACCGAAGAATTCCCGCGAGGCCCGCTGGCAGGCTTGCGCTTCGGGCTGCCTGGAGAGGGAAAGAAACAGGCGCGCCAGGGGGAGATACAGGTTGAGTGCTTCGCCGATGGGGTAGTAGAGCAGAAAAACCCGCCGCGCCGCTTCGGCGATCCAATCCTTTTGGCGAGGGTCGGCTGTTTGGGCGTATTCCAACAACAGGTGGAACGTTTCGCCAAAGATCTGCGGATCATAACCACTGAGCCTCAGGATCGCCAGCAGCTGCTCAAGGGGAAGTTGGGAATAATACGGTTGCAACGCTTTCTTCCACACGAAAAAATCATCCGGACTGGCTGTTTCGAATGTCATGTTGAAAGCCCGGCGAGCGCTCTGTAAAAGGTTTGCTGAAGCCCCAAAGAGAAATGTGGAAAAGACCAGACCTTCATCGCGGTGTTTGGACTGGAATGCTTGCCCGCCGCTTTGCCGGGTGAATGCGGCCAGGGCGTGGTAGTTCACTTTCATCGAGATGGCGCTTCCATGCAGGCTGATCTCAGGTTGATTTAGACCTTGAAGGGCATTGAGCTGGAAGTCCCCTTTATCCGCGGATAGAAAATACATCTTTCCGCGGGAGAGCCAGAGCAGATTTCGCAGGCATTCCAGCGCGCCGATGGGCATGAGCACATAAGAATCGCTGAAAGCGGCCAGGTATTGCCGCAGCAATCGGTTGTACTTCTGATTGTGGTAGTAAGGGGCAGAAATGAAACGCGGGCGAAAGCTGATCTCCAGCGAGGGTAAAATGGAAGGGCCGACAGGGTCGAGGAGCGGTTTGCGGGTTTTCAGGCTGACTAACTCTTCACACAGAATGCCGCCGTGAATGGAAAACACGTCATTGGGCAGACTGTCAAAGAAGTAGTTTCCCAGAACAATCAGGGGGTTGGCAATATCCTGCCGGGTCAGCGTTGTTCCGGATGAAGTCAGGCTGATCTGGTGGTCTGTGAGCGGATTGAAACAGGCCAGCTCCAATTCGCCGGAGCGCAGGAAGGGCTGCAGGGCTGGATGGGTTTTCCAGAAATTCAGATTGCTTTCGGCCAAATCCGTGAGCAGGTAAACAAAACGCGTCCCCTGCGGGAACAGATGCCGGGTTTCTGGCAGAAAGTAGTTCAAAAAATAGAAGGCAAAGCGTCCTGAGCCGCCTCCCAGCTCAAGAATGAAAACCGGCTGTTGCGGAGAGTGGATTGTGAGGTTTTGGAGATAGTCCAGCACCAGGTGGGCATACGCAGCCGCAATGGTGGGATTATTGGTGATGTAGTGCGGGACGTGGCCGCGATTCCAGGCCGTGACGCCGCTTTGCTGGTAGAACGCGGAATGCAGTCGCCAGAGAATCGAGTGCGAAAGGCGTTGATTCTTTTCAATCAACTCCGCATCAATAACCTCATTTTTCTCAAGGCCATTGCCAACCATATTCACTCTGAAGAAAGAAAAGGGAAGCGCCGCGAGGGAGAAGTATAATCCCGGGTTTCGCGCTTGCCAAGAGGGGACTAATGAGGGCAATTGTGGTTATTAAGCCCGTGTCAACCCTAGATTGACAGGCGATTCATACCATGCCCGATACTGTTATGGTATGATAAACACTATATCTTCCTGAATTGCTGGTCCACTTTGACACCTCTTGCTCAGCGTTTTTCTCCCTTTTTCTCCACAACCTTTGCCGCGTTCCGGCACCGAAATTACCGCCTGTGGTTTTACGGCCAGCTGGTATCGCTGGTGGGTACCTGGATGCAAAGCGCCGCGCAGGGATATCTGGTATACGAGCTGACTGGCTCGGCGGCCTATTTGGGGTACGTTGGCTTTGTGTCCGGCTTACCGTCCTGGTTGTTAATCCTATATGGCGGCGTCATCGCTGATCGGGTTTCTCGCCGGACGTTGTTAATCATCACACAGACGGTGATGATGGCGCTGGCATTTGTGCTCGCGGCGCTGGTATTTCTGGGGGTGGTTCAACCCTGGCATATTTTGGTGCTGGCGTTTCTTTTGGGTGTCGCCAACGCGTTTGATGCCCCGGCGCGCCAATCTTTTATTGTTGAATTGGTTGAGCGTGAGGACCTGACCAATGCCATTGCGTTGAACTCAACGATGTTCAACACCGGCGCGATTGTTGGCCCGGCATTCGCGGGGTTGGTATACGCGCTTACAGGGCCGGCCTGGTGTTTTTCGATCAATGGCATTTCATTTATTGCAGTGATTTTCGCCCTGGGATTGATGAAAATGCCCCCCAAACCCGCACCGGTTAACCGCTCTTCGGCCATGCGGGCGATTGTCGAGGGCGTGGGCTATATCCGCTCAGAACCATTGGTATTCACACTGATCCTGACGGTCTTTGTGCTGAATGTCTTTGGATTCGGCCTGATTACCCTGGTTCCGGCCTGGGCGGTTACCATTTTGCATGGAGACGCGACAACCAATGGATTGTTGCTTTCAGCGCGCGGGGTTGGGGCGGTGATCTGTGGATTACTGATCGCGTCGCTGAGCGGCAGCCGCTTCCGCGGTAGAATGTGGAGCATCAACAGTTTCATTCTGCCTCTGGCGCTCGCCGGATTCGCGCTTTCGACATGGCTGCCACTTTCACTGGTTTTTATGGCCGTAACCGGTTTCGCGTTGATCGCGGTTCTGAATAACAGCAACGCGATGGTGCAATCGAGGGTGCCCGATGACCTGCGCGGCCGTGTGATGGGAATCTATTCACTGATGCTGTTGGGCGGCGGTCCGGTGGGTTCGCTGCTGGTGGGAGTGATGGCTGAGCACACCAGTGAGCAGATTGCCGCGTATGCGTGCGCGGGGATACTGTTCCTATTCAGTGTCTGGATCTGGTTCTTCCGCCCAAATGTGCGGCAGATGGGCTAATTCTCCTTTTCTTTTCTGCCTATCGCATCCCAATAGCCCTGATCAAGTTCGCTGTCGGTCAGGTGGCTGTACCGCTGTGTGACGGCGATTGATTTGTGCCTGGCCAACAGTTGGGCGATGCGCAAGTTGTTGGTGGCCTGCAGCACGCGCGTAACAAAATAATGCCGGAATGAATGGGGGGTGATGGTTCCGGCTGCGTCTGCTCCGAGGAATTCTTTGACCCGCTCTGTAACGATGTTGCGCCCGGTATTGGTGTTCATGCCCTTTACCTTTTTCTTTCCCGCGCCTTTATCATGGCGGGTAAATAACGGCAGAGAAGCCAGGGGCCTGCCGGTAGAGCCGTCCAGGTCGGCGCGCGCTTTCAGATAGTCGCGCAGGGCCTCCATGGCGCGCTCCGAAAAGCGCACCACGGCTTGCTGGTCGCCTTTGCCAATCACCACCGCACGATAATCGGTCCAATCCAGGTCACCGCGCCGTAACGCGCAGGCTTCATGCACGCGCAGACCGGTATCGGCCAGGGTGAGTAAAAAGGCGCGGTCGCGTAAATTGCGCAGATGCTCTTCCACATTTTCGCAAGGTTTGCCTTTCAGTTGGTCAATTTTTTCCAACAGTTGGTCAATATCGCTGGCCGGGAACTGTGGCAGGCGCAGGCCGGGGCGGCGGGATCGCTGGCGGATGAGCTGGCGCACGCGCGCCAGGTTGGGTTGGGAAAGGTTCTCGGCCGAAAGGTATTCGTATAGATTACTGGCGGCGGTGAGGTACAGGCGTTCGGTCGCGGGGGCAAAGATTTTCAAGTTCTCAGCAAACCAACTGATCGCGTCTTCGGGCAGGTCCGCGGCGGTTGTTTTTTGCGGGTTGAGCTGGTAGGCTTCCAGGGTTTCACAAAAGCTTTTCAACGCATTCTGATAGGTCAGAAAAGTGCGTTTGCTGCGAGACTGTTCAACCAGGGTCAGATAATTTTGAATGGCGTCTTGCAGAGAGAGGGGAGTGGTCTCGTTCATTATGGCAAACCTGTTTTTTACATGCAAGGTTAATATAACTTATATTATATATAATAATATTAATTATTCTACAACGAAAAGAGAAATCCTCGTATTTTTCTTATGATGTAAACAACAGGCGTTGTTTCAAACAGAGAATTTCTGCCCGATGGCCAAAAGCGCAGACGCATCATGGTATCCCAGATTGTGAACGCGCTGGCGCAGCGCTTCGCCCTGTTCCTGTAACGCCTTCGCGTTGGGCAGGCCTTGCGAACGGGCGATGTAGCGGTCGATGACCTGGTCTAAATCGGCGAGATTGGAGGGTTCGAGAGGGTTGTCGCTTAAATCACAGAGATCATGCAAGGCCAGGTTGGCCAGGGGAAGGTCTTCCAGGAATCCTACAAGCTGCTGGCGGGTAAAGGTGGGATAGTGGGTGATGCCTTGCGCCATATCAATTGCCGCCCACCAGTCATGCAGTAACACATGCGTCTGCTGTGTTTCCGTTTGTCCATCGCGGTACATCTCACATAACAGCAATTGCCCGCCTGGGCGCAGCACGCGCAGCATTTCCAAGAGCGCACGCCGCGGGTGGGGCAGATGGTGAAGTGAGTTGGAAATACAAACGGTGTCGAAGCACACGTCTGGAAAAGCGAGATGGGCGGCATCCATTTGTTGAAAATGGATTTTGGAATGAGACTGGAATTTTTCCGCGAAGGCAGCCGCGCCACCAGAGAGCACATCGACGCCCGTGATTTGCTCGAAGGAACGCAGATTTTGGACCAGAATCTCAATGAATCCGCCTCGCCCGGTGGCCACGTCCAGCACTTGGCCGGCGTCAATTTGCCCCAATATCGTTTGCATGCGCCAGTTTCCTTGAGTGAGGCCCTACTAGAGCTGCCAGAAGATTTTCATGCCGACCATTAATACGAAGAAACAGATAATCGTCAGTAGCCAGCCTACGCGGAAGAAGTCTTGGAAGTGATAGCCGCCGGGCTGGATCACGATCAAATTTACCGGATGTGCCATAGGAGTTAAGAAGGACGCCGAGCAGCCAATTGCGGTGGCGACTGCCACAGCCTGTGGATTGACCCCCATCGAGATCGCGGCGCTGATGGCAATGGGGCCAGAAATGAGCGCGGTTACCTGCCCGCCCATGACCTGCGTTAACAAAGACGTCAGCAAGAATGCGCCCGCCGCGATTCCCATGCCTCCATAGGGTTCAAACAGGAAAAGCATTCCCTGCCCGATCAATTCGGCCATGCCGGTGTTAACCATGGACTGGCTGACAGCGTACATGCCCGCTATCAGAAAAATAGCCTGCCACTCGACCGATTGATAAGCTTCGTCCAATTGAATGACTCGTAAGATAATGCTCAAGATCGCGCCAAAGAAAACACTCAGGTAAACCGGTATACCGGCGATGGAAGCTGAAATTGTGCCCAGCGTAATCAGGATCGAGAGAAAAGCCCGGCGCTTATCGAGCGGCTGGTCACTCAGGTTGGGCTCGATCACGATAAAATCCGCGTTCTGCTTGAGCGCCCGGATCAATGCGTTGGAACCAATGACCAACAGTGAATCGCCGTAGGTGACGGGTATGCTGCCTACATCAGTGCGGTAGCAGCGTTCCCGCCGGTTGAGAGCAATGGCGTTTAAGTTGAACCTCTGGCGGAAACCGATTTCTTTTAATGTTTTCCCTTCAAACTGCGAATGGGGGGCCAGCACCACTTCTGCGAAGTGAATTCCCTGGGGGCTGAGGAATCCATTCTGGCCAATCGGGCGCAAACTGAACCCTTCTTGCTGCATTTCCATGACCTTTTCTTCTCTACCCACAATGAACAACACGCTGTTGGATTCGATGATGTATTTGGCATCCGGCAGAATAAATTCATCGATGCCATTTTTAATGGCCGCAATGGTGACCCCATATTTATGTCCAATACCCGCCTCTGAGATGGTCTTGCCAATCAGTGGAGATCCGGAAAACAGTCTAGCGGTCCAGAGGCGTTCACCAATCCGGTACAATTCCTCCAGTTCACTGCCGGTGTGGCGGGCAAAAAAACTGTTTTGATACGATTCCCGATCGGGCAGTAATTTCTTGCCAAAAAAGAAGAAGAAGGCGATACCCGCGATGGCAATCAGGCCGCCAGTGGGGGTGAAGTCCAGAATATTGAGGGGCTCTTGCGGCGGGTTGGCAATGGTGAGCAAATCGCTCATGATAATGTTAGCTGTGGTGAAGTAGGTGGCCACACCACCCAGCAGGCTTCCGTACGCCACCGGGATGAGCAATTTACTGGGCTTGATTTTTGTGCGCCTGGCGACTTCCAACGCGGATGGCGCCAGCAGCGCGCCAGCCGCCAGATTGTTCATGAACAGCGAAAGAAAGGCGGTAACGGCAGTGAAAAGCGCGATGATGCGCGACTCATTGGTGCCGGTAACGCGGATGAGCTGGCGGGCAATCCAACGGGTAACCCCGCTTTTATCCAACCCACGGGAGATAATGAAGAGAGAAATCAGGGTGATGATTACGGGCTGGCTTAAGCCGGAGATGGCTTTGACGGCCTCCTGGGGAGATCCGGCCGTGCCAAGCATGCCGACTCCAAAAAACTGCAAAAGCCCCAACAGCACCGCCATAGCGAGAGCCGCAATATCCATGCGCAGTCGATTAAGAAAGACCAGGATCAGGGGAATGATCAGAATAACGAGAAGGAGGATTTGGTTGGTTTCCATTGAATCTCTGCGGGTAAGAAGTTTGCTCTCGAAACGTGGAGCGCTGAATTCCTGCAATTATACCCTTGAGAGACCATATCTTGATTCAGCGGTCGCGTTCAATTTTTTTCGGATCTTTGAAATGGGCGAAAATGGATTTTAACAAAATGGAAATGAATCCATTATTGGACAAACTGCCCGGATTGAGTACAGCGGCAGGGATGGCGTGCCTGAGCACTTTGCGGGGTTGGTTACCATGAAAGGCCGAGAATGCGGCAGCCAAGTGGTATTGACCCAATGCGCGCGTGCGCAGCGGTTTGAGATGGTTCATCTCAGGAATCAGATGATCAAACACGCGATTAATATATTGGATTGGGTGAACAGTACGGCCATCCAGGGCTGTGCCGGCCAGCCAATTTAGAAACCAATCCGGCTCAATCTGCGGTTGTTTCGAAAGAGCCTGGCGCAATTGTTCCTGACCGTGTTCGATGTCTCCACTTCGAAAATAGCGCCCGGCGGTTTCAAAATTCAAAACAGCATAGGCCTTGCCGCGCAGTCGCTGGATTTCCGTGGGCAGGGTGGGATTGGCGAAGAAGCGGTCCAGTACCCGATGCCAATCATCAATTTGAACCGGTTTCACCTGACCGCTCATGCTTTCTCGATGGATGCGGTAATTTACCAGCGGCTGATCAATATAGCCAAACTGGCATCCGCTGCTGGCCAGGCGCAGCCATAGATCGGCATCATCGCTCCAATGCAGCGACTCGTCGTACAGATTCACTTTTTGAAGCCACTCGCGCTGCATGATTGACATGGATGAGAAAAAGAAAATTTCGCGGGTAAGGATGGCTTCCAACAGGTTTCCCTTGCGATTTGGATGGATCTCGTTTAAGGTGAAGCCGTTGGAGTCGATTTGTTTCCATGCTGAGTAGGCAAGGCCGTATTCAGGGTGGTGGTCAAGCAAATTGACGAGTGTTTGAATAAAGTCGGGATGGGCTTGATCATCGCTGTCTAAAAAGTACACATAATGCCCGTGTGATGCTAAAAAGCCCCGGTTGCGCGCGGCGGGCAAGCCGCGATTTTCCTGTTCAATTACCCGAATCCTGGGTTCATAAGCCTGTAAGATAGAAGGGGTTTTATCGATGCAGCCATCATTGACAACAATGACTTCAAGCAAAGGATAGGTTTGGGCGAAAATACTCTCCAACGCGGTGGCAAGATATTCTGCCTGGTTATAGGTTGGGATGATCACAGATACCAGATGCATTTATTTCCCCTTCAACGCTGAATGATAAAGCATGCTGACCACACCACGATTGAACAGCCAGGCAGGCCGGATGGCTACACCTTGTAAGGCTTGACGGAAGGCCTTTGCATAATGCTGGTTGTGGTACTGCTCAAACGCGCAGGCAATCAGGATGGCGTTTTCAACCTGGGAGCGCCGGGGCAAAAAAGCCTGAAATGCAGGCCGGGCCGCCGCTGAGTAGAACGAGTCGAGCATATCAAATGGGTTCCAGGGTGAGGTCATGCAGGCGTGCACCATTTCGCTGGCAAAAGCAACCCGCAGCGCCTGCCGGCTGGCGAAGTGCTGACTGGCTTGTTGCAACAGGCAGTCTGCCTCAACAAAATCTTGTTCTCGAAGGGCCTGCAAGGATTGCAACAGCCCCAGACGGCCGTAAAGAAACTCCTGCTGTGGTTCGCCATTCCACGGAGCGGGCAGGCTGGCGATGAGGCGACCCAGGTAGGCGCGCGCGTCTTTCACCCGCGCATCCACGGCTTCTTTGGCGGCGCGCTCCAGAAATACCTGTGGTTCGCTGATGAGTGACGGTTTGGCCTGGATGGCGCTGTGGATACAGCGCGCCGCATCCGCTTGCGAGTCGCTGGCGGCATAGCGCATGGCCAGCCATAGCAGCCACTCCGCGTAGGCAGCGGGGCGCGCGCTCATCACGGACGAGGGCAGATCGTTCTGGGCGAAGAAGGCATCCAGAATGGTCATGATCTCCCTCTCCAGTTGGTGGATGTTGGTAACCATGCTGGAGCCATGCAGGCGGTATGCTCCCAATGGCTCTTGAACGCAACCCAGATGAGGAGTTTGCGCGGCGATGCGCAGCCAGAGATCAAAATCGGCCGCGATTGAATAGCGCGGATTAAACCCGCCAGCCTGATCAACCAACGCTTTTTCCATCAGGGGCGCGCCCATCCATACAAAATTCTGGCATACCAGCCTGGCGAGCACCTCACCTTCAGGAAGCAGCCCCACACGAATCAGGGGACGCTTGTCGCTGTCTACCATTAAATAGCGGCTGTGCACCCAACGGTATCCCTGGTTTTTCTGCAGCCAGGTCATTTGTTTCTCAATTTTTTCCGGCAAAAGCAGATCATCATCGTCCAGGAAGGTAACATACTGGCCTTGGGCCAACCGCAGACCGTGGTTTCTGGCAGTAGAGACGCCCTGATTGGCTTGGTGAGCCACCCTCACGCGATCCTGATAGGTGTCCAACAACCCGGCGGTTCCATCGGTGGAGCCGTCATCCACCACGATCACTTCAACCGCTGGCCAGGTTTGCGCCAGAGCTGAATCAATGGCGTCTCTCAGCCAATCTCCCCGATTGTGGGTGGGAATGATGATGCTAACCAGGGGTGCGTTTTGTGGCGGGCGGAGATCGGAGATCGGCTTCACGGTTGGTCTCCTGCCAGGCGGTATACGGCGTAATACCGGTCTTGGTATTCCAGCCGGCCGAATATCTGAAGAAAGCGCTCTTGCAGAATCAGAGGGATGGTCGTTTGATCTTCAGCTTTGATAATCTTCTGATCAGCGAGTATATGGGTGATGCCTGCCTGGCGCAGCCACTGTAGCGCCTGTGATTCGGTCTGCGCCTGCCAGGTGGCTGGCCGGGCGAGGGTTGAGTCGCTCCGCAGGCGGCGGCGCTGGCTGTAGAGATGGTCTCCGCCAGAAAAGGTGAGAATATAGGCATCCACGGGCGTGTTCTGGTTGATGTAATTCCAGGCGGGGTATGAAGACAAAACGCGGCTCAGGTAATCTTGCTCAGACTCGCCGCCGGAAACCACGGCAATGGGCGCCTGGCGCACAACATGCGTCAGCCAGCCGCCATAGCCCGGCCCATCAGCCAGCGCGGTGAAGGGCGGAAGGCTGATCCACAACAGCAGTGTCATCAACAGGGGCAGAGTCAGCGGTCTGAGGCGTGGAACTGCCGCGCGAAGCGTTGCCTGCAGGCGCTCGTAGCCGGCGGCTGCCAGAACAGCCAGCAGAGGTGTGAGCGGGACCAGGAATCGCAGTTGAAAACTGCTGATTGGCGAAGCCCACAACGCCAGATAAGCCAGGGCAAAACCCGCCCAGCGCCACCAGCGCGCATCGCGCCAGTCAAGAACTCCCCAGGGAAGCAGCAGTAAATACGCACAACCCAGAAACCCACCAAAGCGGTACGCACGGGTGGTCAGCAACCAGGGCAGCCCCATCAGCGCAGGCAGCGAGCGGCCAAATCCAAAGCGCGCTTTGAAGGCATTCAAGCCGCTTTCGGTGACCCAATCCCAGCGTTGTGGCGGGGTAGCGCCGAAGATGCCAAACATTTCCGGGAAGAACGGGTTGCCCGAAGCGAGCGCACTGCGCGCGTAATACGGCAGCGCCAGCACCAGGCCGATAATCCCCAGCACACCCGCTTCTACCAGCCCGCGCTTCCATTCTTTTTTCCCCAGCCTCTGCAGGAAAAGGATAATGGCTAACAGGAGCAGGCCGAACAAAGCCAGATGCTTGATGGCCATTGCCAGCCCCACCATCAACCCCGTTAGCAGCAACCATTTTCTTTGATCGCTCTCCATGTAGCGTTCCAGCGCGTAAATAGCGAGAAACAGGTAAAAGGTCAGCCCCAGATCGTTGTAGGCGGTGGTCGATTCCCACAGCACGGTGGGGGTGGCAACGAACACAGCCGCCGCCAGCAGCGCCGGCGCTTGCGGAAAGAACCGGCGGGTGAAGGCAGCCAGGCTGAGCGCGCACAGCAGCAGCGCGGCCCAATGGATGAGTTTGGCGCTGATGACATTGCCAACAGTCATGGCTGCCCCGTAAAGCAGGCTCCAGTTCATCGGGTATAGTGAAATGTATTCCTCAAGAATATCCACCGGATGCCCGCTCTGCAACCATTGCGCCGGCAGCCAGAGGTGGTACCACAGCGCGTCATATTCGCTTTCGGGCGCCAACGCGCCCACCAGGCTGATCATCCCCACCGTGAATAGAATCCCCCACCACAGCCCGTTAGTGGGTTCGCGCAGGCTGATTTCCAGGCTTTCATCCAATTGATTATGAGCACCGATTCGAATCCGGCTGGCCAACAGCCAGACCAGCCCGCCCAGCGCGGTTGCGCCCATGATCATCAGCAGGCTGGCAGGTGTGTACTGCCCCAGGAAAGCCAGCCCAAGTGATAAAAAAGACAGACTGCCCAGGCCGAGCGCCATTGAAAAAACGAATGCCTCGATGCCCCGGGCAAACGTGTTTCGGAAAAACCAATGGGTAATCACCCTGCCGTGAAGATAAGCTGCTGCCAATACTGCCAGCACGCCAAACACACCGGTTGCGCCGCGCAGCCAAGCTTCCGGGCCAGATACCCGGCCGATCCACATCAGAAGGCTGGCAGCAATCAGACTGAAAATACCCGCCGGCAGGGCGGTGAAGAGCGCTTTGCGTGAAAACAGTCTAATCTTTCCGTGGAAGACCAATGCCATACCACCTGCCCAAACGAGCACCCAGAACAGCCGCAAAGATGTGGAAGACAGCAGGTCATTGTAAACCTGGCCGCGGGTGAGGCCCTCTCCGCTGATCAGGTTGGCCAGTCCCTGGCCATAGACAAAAGCAAACACAACCAAACTCAACAGCCCCCATACGGCCAACATGAGGGCTGTGCGAGATTTTGATTGCGGATCATGTTGCATCATATCTATTGTTACCAACAACACAAACCATCACCCGGCTTAGCGATCCTCAGGGCTGCTGGTTGTGTTTTGCCAGTGAGAGGGTGGGCGAATGACCCCTTTGACGCCTTTGGTAGGCCGGATGGTGAGCGGGTAAACGTGCCAGTGATAATCGTAAGCATACGACCAATCCTGTCGGTAAATACCCACATCGACATAGTATTGGCCGCCGGTCAGGTCCAGCCGGTCCAACAGCAGGGTCACCACACCTTTATCGTGGAGTGCGTTGATCTGCAGGCTGCTGGCTTCGCTGCTGGAATCATAGCAAACGAAACCATCTTCGCGGGTAAGGGTGATCCCAAAAATAGGGCGCTCAATCGAGTTTTGACTTTGGTAGTGAATTTCCACTGTCAGGCTGTCGCCGCTGTCGATTTCGCTGGCAGGCAGCCCCTGCGCGCCCAGCAACACCACGTTGGTAATCGATATTTCCTGCGAGCCAAAGCGGTTCTGGTTGACCACCAACGGAATACCCGACGTGGTGTGGTCAATGGGTTGAGCTGCCGGGGTGCGCTTGCGGGTCTCAGCGGTCATCTCGGCTACATATTCTCCAACCACCACTTCGGTGGGGCCGTGGGCTTCAATTTTTCCGTGGCGCAGCCAGATGACATCGTCGCACAGCTGGCGGATGGAGCTGATGTCATGCGATACCAGCACAATGGTTACGCCTTCCTGTTTGAAGCGCTGGATGCGTTGCAGGCATTTATGCTGGAAAGCCAGGTCGCCCACTGCCAGCACCTCATCCACCAGCAAGATTTCGGGTTCTATGTGGGCGGCAATGGCGAAGGCCAGGCGCATCTGCATGCCGGTGCTGTAGGTGCGCAGTGGGCTATCGATAAAGTCGTGCAGTTCAGCGAAATCAACGATTTCATCAAAACGCTCGCGCACCTGCTGGCGCGTCAGCCCGGTGATGACGCCGCTGATATACACATTTTCGCGGCCGGTCAGGTCGGGGTGAAAGCCGGCGCCCAGGTCTAACAGCGCGCCGATCCTGCCCCGCACGCGGATGGTGCCATGATTGGGCTGCCCAACCCCACCGATCAGCCGCAGCAGAGTCGACTTGCCGGCGCCGTTCTCGCCGATAATCCCTAACATGCTGCCTGGTTCCACGCTGAAGCTCACATCCTCCAGCGCGTGGAACTTGCTGGCTGGTTTGAAGGACTGCAGCCCTTTAACCACTGCCTCTTTCAAGGAGGTGGGGCGGTCTTTAGCCCGCCGGAACCATTTGCTGACGTGGATGACTTCAATAGCGGCGCTCATTCTACAACTCCTCCACAAAGGTGTCACTGGCGCGCCGGAATACAGCCAGTCCGATCCAGAGCAAAAGCGCCGATGCGGCGAAGACAATGCCAATCGCGGCGAAGTCGGGCGGCTCGCCTTTGGAAAGAATATTGCGATAAGCTCCAATGATGTGCATCATGGGGTTGAGGCGGTAAATGGGTAAAAAGCGAGTGGGAACAAACCCGGCATCGTAGAAAACGGGGGTGAGGTAAAACAGCAGCAGCAGGACGACACCCAACAGGTGCTGGGTGTCGCGGAAGCTGACTTGAAAGGTAGCAGTGAGATAACCGAGGCTGACGGTAAACAGAAACTGGATCAGCAGAATGAGTGGCAGCAGCAGGAAGGCCAATGTCAGCTGCCCGCCGCTGAGGTACAGGAACACCAGCAGCACCGGCAGGGCCAGCAGGAATTGAATCAGGTTGGTGGCCACGGTGATGACTGGCAGCAGTAAGGTGGGGAAGCCGGGGCGCTTGATCAGGTCGCGATTGTCGGTTATCGACCCGGAGGCCGCGACCAGCGAGGTCTGAAACCAGTTCCAGGCCAGCACGCCGATAAAGACAAAGATGGGGTAGTTGGGGATATCGAGTTGAATCACTCTTCTGAAAAGGAAGGTGAATACCAGCAGCTGAGTGAGCGGCAAAAGCAGCGACCAGATCACACCCAGCAGAGAGCCTTTGTAGCGCAGTTTCAGGTCACGCGAGATCATCTCGAGGACCAGGTCGCGGTAATACACCAGTTTTTGTGAGTCAATTCGTTTCGGTGAGAATTTGCTCATAGTTCAATTGCGCCAGATGGCGATCCAATAATTGCACGAATAAAGCTTCCTGGGGGTCAGTTTCATCCCGGTTGGGGCGCACGGCCCAGCGTAAATACGCATCTCGCAGCACATACGCCAGATAGACTCGCAGGTGATCTCCGCGGAAGGACTCAACGCCCGGATAAGCAGGCTCGCGGCGCAGAACGTGCTGTTCATACACAAATTTCACCGCGTCTGGCCGGTATTGATCGAGCAAGGCTTGCGCGGTATCCAGTCCCTCCGCCAGGTCAATCGTCATTTCGGGTTTGCCCCAAATTAGATGCGCATGGGTTTGGCGAACAAAGTCGTGCCATTCCGCGCGGGTTGGGAAAACCTTTGCCACGCCGCGCAGGTAATTATAAACCAGTAAAATCTCCAGCAGCTTCTGCCAGCGATAGTAAAGCCCCCATTTCTCCATGAGCTTCATCAACCGGGCAAGAAAGCGCGAAACGCGCTCTCCCATCGCGGGGCGGTCAAAGGCCAGGTTGTAAAACTTGCGGGTGAAAAAACTTCCGTAATTTACCAGGCGGGCCACTTGAAGAGTGGGCAGCAGCTCGGGGTGCTTGCGCGATAAAAGAACATCGGCCTGGCCTTCGTCTTGTTTGCGCTGAAAAGTTCTTTCCATCAGGGTATTTTCGTGATGGTAGCCCAGCGCCTGCGGTACAAACTGGAAAATGGCGCCAAGCTTGATCAACCGCCAGCCCAGCTCATAATCTTCATGACAGCGAAATTGAAGATCAAAGCCGCCTGCCTCATGGAACAGACTGGCCGCGACAGAGAAATTCCCGGTTAGCAGGTTCGAATAGCGATAGCGGTAGCCAGGCACCAGCATGGGTGAAAACATGGCTTCCCACCAGCCGCGCAGTTCCTCGCGGAAAAAGCCGGTCTGCGCCTGCAGAATGGGGGGCAGGTAGCCAATGGCTACCCGGCGTGGCTGGCCGGCGTGCGCTTCGGCGTGGGCCTGCACCAGATATGGGCTGGCTTCAATGTCGTCATCCAGAAAGAGCAAGATTTCACCGCGCGCCAGGCGCGCGCCGTGATTGCGGGCGGAGGAAGGTCCCTGCGGCGCTTGTTCGGCAACTCGCAGCGCAAAGGGAAAGGACGCGTTAAGCAATGCCTGGGCGGTTCCGTCGCTGCAGCCGTCCGCGACTACCACCACCTCCATATCGCTACTTGGGAACGTTTGCTGCGCCAGGGCCTGCAGATTCTCGAGCAGCAGCGTTTTGCGGTTGTGCGTGGGAATAATGATGGAGATACGCGGGGCGGGTGTCATACAGCCTCGCTTTCCAACTGCTCCCGAAGCTCGCGGCGGGCTTTTAGATAAGCTTTGGGGCCAGCCAGACAGCCGCGCAGTTCGTCCCAATAGAACGCGGCGGGCAGCGGGCTGGCAGAAGGATTGAACAAGGCTTTGAATAAGCCCGGCAGCTGCCCGTAACGCAGCCAGCCCCACATCACGCGCACCACCCCAACACGGCGGTTAAGGAGAAATTCTTTGGTCAGCATGGCGTAAACCCCCACGCCGTACCCGTAAATCACTTTGTGCAGTTCCGGCAGGCTGCGGCGGTGGCGGTGCCAGTTCAGCGCGGCCGGTTCGTAGATGATTTTATAGCCGCTCCGCAAGATTTGCGAGCACATATCCGCGTCTCCACCGGAGTGTGTCGCCGTGCCAGCATCCAGGGCTTCGTCAAACAGCCCCACCTGCTCGACCACACTGCGGCGAAGCGCCATATTGGCGCCCGCGCCTACCTGCCCGCCGAACAAAGGATTGAAGGTGAGGCGGGCAAACTCGCGGCGTTGAAAACCGCGACCGAACCCGCCGTAATGCTCAAAGAATTCCTGTGCTTCGGTCTCCAGTTCCATGGGCATGGTCAGGCCGGTTACGCACATCACCTGTGGATCAATAAAATTGGCCAGCAGGGCGCGCAGCCAGCGCGGGTCGGGCCGGGCGTCATCATCAATGAAGGCGACAATCTCTCCCCGCGCTTCGCGCAGGGCGCGGTTGCGCGCTACGTCGAGGCCGCGGCGTTTTTCCAGCACGTAGCGGGCGCGCGGGAAGGCAGCAACGACCCGCGCGGTGGCATCGCTGGATGGGCAGTTGTCAATTACCAGAATTTCCTGCCCGTCATCCGGGAGCAGCATGAGCCCTTGCAGACAGGTGCGCAGATCTTCCGGCCGGTCGCGGGTGCAAATCGCGACGGTGGTGGTGAGGGAAAATTTTGGGGGATGATTCTCGTTAATCTGGAAAAGGTCTTCTGCCCAGCGCTGCCAGAAGGCTTCTCCGCAATTCTTCAAAATTGCGTCTTCCAATTGAGCGCGCGAAACCATTCCCTGGTTGACCGGCAGCCACAATTTTGCAACCGGATAGCCAGCATATTTAAGCAGGATAAAGGCTTTTTGATACCGGTCAAGATCTGTCAGCTTATCCGGTAATTGGGTAAATTCTAATTCAAGCACCACTGAAGGCATGAAATATTCTAACCCCTCTATCAGGCCTGTATTAGTAAAAAGCGATAAAGTTATCCTAATATCACATCCACTATACCCGCGAATGGGTGAAAACGCAATAGACCGGCTTGCTTCTCACGCAGGGGTGAAGACACTCCCATTGCCAGAAACAAGCCGGTTGACGCAGGTGGGTTGGTTTGGGTTACGCCAGATTCGCGGCGACCTGACCGGCCCAGGTTTGAATTAAGTCCCAGTTGCGGTAGTCGCCGGGTTTCGCGCCCGTAAGCAGGCAAATTACGCGCAAGATCATTTTCTCGACGGAGGAGAGGGTTTGCATATCCAGCTTGCCGCCGAAGAACCCCACGCTCAACGGGTGAATTTCAGCCAAAATGGGCAGTGTGTCTTTCATGTAATTCGGAAGGGTCATTTGCTTTTCCAGGGCGTTCAGATGGCCAGGCCGGGAAGGTTGGCGCACAAAATTGGCATCCAAAAACAGTGGAAAGGGGGACTGGTCGCATTCTGCGGTCTTGATCAGGCCCATGCCGGCAACGAAGAAGGCGGTTTTGCGCTTTTTGAGTTGGGCTTGATACTGCGTTACAAATTCTTGCGCCTGAGGATGCCAGCCAAAGCGATACAAGAATCCGCCCGTGATGACAGCGCCATACGGTTCCAGGCTGCTCACTTCGCTCATGGGGAGCACGTCGACCGCGGCACGGCTGGCTTGCTCAACCTGCTGGGCGATAAACCGGGCGATTTCCGCGGTGGAACCGGATTTGGACACATAGGTAACGAGAATTTTTGAATTGTTGGTCATTCTTTCTCCTAAGGTAAATGGATGAGTACGAGATGATCATAGGAAAAGATTGTGTAAGAAATGTGAAGATCCGTGGGAAACACATAGAAAAAAAACAGCAGCCAGGCTGCAAAGAGCGAACAGCCGTTTTTCTACGCCTTAATTGCGATACGTGTCTCTTCCCGCCGGGCAGACCGCGTCACTTGGTCATCGGTCTCCGATCAAAAGCACCAGGGAAGGGATTTGTTTAATTTCTTTAAGCACTGGTCGAATGCGCTGTTAAGCCCAACCGGTCTGGATATTATTAAGGTCAGACCGGCCGAGTAAATGGCGAACCAGGCGGTAGGCGTCGATCCCGCCGTCGGGGTCGGGCGCTGTGCGCGATCATTTGCAAATTTCACCCTCCAGGGTCTGCGGTGTGATATTTGCCAAAAATTGTTCCACTGATTCGGCCAGTTCGCTGTACATGGTTCCTTTTTTGACACCGGGTGGCTTTTCAATATTATACTAATTTTGAGTCGCGTGATGGAGAATAAAATAGAACAATATTACTATATTCGAGTTTGATTCCCGACCCGAGTAGGGCAGGGGACCAATCTCGAGACGGGTAGAAATTATTGGTTTTACCGCTATCATCAAATAACGCGCTATCGATTTCAAGCAACTGATAAGAGGGTATGAACATTAAACGCTTTTTCCAGTCTTTTCAACGCCTGCAGTGGAAACTGACCTTCAACTACATGTTGGTTACAGTGGCTTCGCTGCTGGTGCTGCAAATTCTGTTTATTCTGACCTTAAGCATTCGCCCGGGTTATGTGCACCCGGGGGTCGCCTTCGATTTGATCCGCGATATGCGTATAGCGGGGCAGGCGCTGGTGCCGGCGTTGTCCGCGCAGCCGGTGCAGCGTGAGGAAGTGCAAGCATGGGTGGAGAGTGTGATGGGGCAAGACCTGTTGTTCGGCGGCGGGCTGGCGTATAACCCGGAACGCAGTTCCTTAACGGTGTTAGCCCCCGATGGAACCATCCTTGAATCCAGCCGGCCGGACTTGTTCCCCCGTTCGACCAGCATCTTCCAGGCCGTTGCTGCGGATGAGTTGAACGTGATCGAAAACGCGCTGATGGGGATCGAAGAGGAAGGCAACCTGTATAAGATCAAGGCCATGAGCGCGTTTTCGTTTGCCATCCCTGTCTTTTTTCAGGGGGATGTGGTGGGTGTGGTTTTCATTCAGCTGGAGCGGCCAACCTTTTGGGAATCGGCGGCGGCGGTGGTGCGCGTGTTTCTCTCTTCTCTGATTTTGTTTTCCATTTTGGCGCTGTTGATGGGCAGTGTCTTTGGGCTGCTGATGGCGCGCGGGATCACCAACCGGCTGAACCATCTGGCCAGAGCCACCAGTGCCTGGGGCCGCGGTGAGCTTTCTGTGCGCATTGAAGACCGGCATGGCGATGAGATCAGTGAACTGGCGGGCGATCTCAACCGCATGGTGGTTGAGTTTGAAAACCTGCTCAAAGACCGCCAGGATTTGGCCGCGCTGGAAGAGCGCAACCGCCTGGCGCGCGATTTGCACGACAGCGTCAAGCAGCAGGTGTTCGCCATCAGCATGAATCTGGGCGCGGCCGAGTCGCTGTGGGGCAATAATGCCCCGGCGGCGCTGGAGCAGCTTCAGTCGGCCAAGGCGCTGGCGCGCCAGGCTCAGGCAGAACTTTCCAATCTGATTCAGATGCTCAGACCCATTCAACTGAAAGAGCGCGGTCTGGTTGAGGCGCTGCGCGAGCAGTTGAAGGCATGGGAAAAGCACAGCGGCGTGGCCGCGATCTATCAGGTGGAAGGTGACGGCAGCCTGAGCGAAGAGGCCAGCCAGGCTGTCTTCCGTGTGGCGCAAGAGGCTCTCTCCAACATCTCGCGGCACAGCCAGGCGACCGCGGCGAGTGTGGCTCTGGTTTTCAAAGAGGGCTGCCTGGAAGTCAGTATTCGTGACAACGGCCACGGTTTTGACCCGGACGCGGTGAGTAAAGGCATGGGGTTAAAATCAATGCAAGAGAGAATTCAATCGGTGGGAGGGAAGTTGAACATTCGCAGCACCAGCACCGGCACCGTTCTTTCCCTTCAAGTTCCGCAAGGAGATCAAGCATGACCGGACAACAGCAGCCAAAGATTACCGTTTTACTGGTGGACGATCACGCCATAGTTCGGGATGGGGTGCGTTCCTTTCTCAATGCCCAACCCGATCTGGAAGTGATTGGCGAGGCGGGTTCGGGGCTGGAAGCCGTCAGCCTGGCCGAAAGCCTGGTTCCCGATGTGATTGTAATGGATTTGATCATGCCGGGCATGGATGGGGTGGAGGCTACCTGGCGCGTGCGCAAGGTCAGCCCACGCTCGCAGGTGATTGTGCTGACCTCTTATCATGAGGATACGCATATCTTCCCGGCGATCAAGGCCGGGGCGTTATCGTATTTGCTGAAAGACGTGGAACCCGGCGAGCTGGCAGACGCGGTGCGGGCGGCGGCGCGCGGCGAGGCGGTGATCCATCCGCGGGTGGCCACGCGGGTGATGCAGGAGCTGCGGAAAGACCCGGACAGGGAAATGAACCCCTACGCGACGCTCAGTGAACGGGAGCAGGAAGTGCTCAAGTTAATTGCCGAAGGGCTTTCCAATGCCGCGATTGCCGAGCGGCTGGTGCTGAGCGAAAAGACGGTCAAGGGGCACGTCAGCAATATTCTCAGCAAACTGCACCTGGCCGACCGCACCCAGGCGGCCGTCTTCGCCTGGCGGGAAGGCATCGTCCGCCGCGAACAAGGATAATCGAAGATATTCAGTTGAAATAAGGCGCTTGTGATCGTGAGATGACAAGCGCCTTCGTTTTTTGGTTAAAACTTGTTCAATTGATTAATTGCAAACCATTAATCGTGCCTCAGGGCCTCTACCGGCTCCAGGGAAGCGGCGCGGTTGGCCGGGTAAATGCCAAAGAAGATGCCCACCGCGGCAGAGAAAAGGGTGGCGAGCAGCACCGACTGGATAGTCATGGCGGGATTCAACGGCGTGCCAGCCGCGTTGGCGATCTGGCTGACCGCGAAGGACAGCAGCGCGCCCAACAGAATTCCCAATATGCCGCCCAACAACGAAAGTAAACCGGATTCGATCAGAAACTGGATCATAATATCGGACTTTTTGGCACCCAGCGCTTTGCGCAGGCCAATCTCTCGGGTGCGCTCGGTAACCGAAACCAGCATGATATTCATAATGCCGATTCCGCCCACCAGCAGGGAGATGCCCGCCACACCACCCAGGAAGATAATCACGGTGCTGGTGATGGTGTTGGCCATGTCTAGGAAAGAATCTTGAGTAAAAATGGTAAAGTCGTCCGGGTCTTCAACACTCAGGCGGTGGCGGGCGCGCAGCGTGTCGGTAATCTCGCTGACGGCCGCTGTCGTGCTGTCAGCGTCAATTGCCTGGGCGTAGATCACATCCACCTGTTCGTGGTTTTCGCGGCTGAGCAAACGGGACTGAGCGGTGCTGAAGGGCACAATGACAATGTTATCCTGGCTGCCCATGGCGTTGCCGCCCTGCGATTTTAGCAGACCAATCACACGGAAGAGCTGGCCATTCAGGCGGATGCTTTCGCCTACGACCTGTTCCTGGCGGCCGTAAAGGGTATCGGCTACATCCACTCCGATCACGGCCACCGAGGCAATGCCGTTCTGGTTCTCGCTGGTGATGAAATCACCTTCGAGCAGTTCCAGAGAGCGCACCTGCTGGTATTCGGGCAGCGTGCCGGTGAGGCTGCTTTGCTCGGTAACACCGCTGTAGCTGATTTCAACGGAACCGGACACTGCCGGCACAGCAGCCAGTACAGAGGGGGCCTGGTACGGGTCGCTGATCGCTTTGACGTCCGAAAGAGTCAGCGGGCGGGCGTTGCGCACTTCTTCGGTTTGGTTGCCTTCGACAACAAATATCAAATTTGAGCCGACCGAATTGATCTCGCCGGTGATGCTGGCCTGCACGCCTTCGCCCAACGCCAGCATGGCAATGACAGCGCCCACCCCGATCACAATACCCAATATGGTCAGGCCGGAGCGCATTTTGTTGGCATTCAGGCTTTCCAGAGCTTCAATGAAAGCGGGCGCGATGTTTTTTAGGTTCATGGCAGGCTTACTCCACCCGGCGGCCGTCCACCAGGCGAATCACGCGCTGCGCCTGTTCGCCAATGCGGGGGTCGTGGGTAACAATGATGATAGTGGTGCCCCGGTCGCGGTTAAGCGAGAGGATCAGGTCCATAATCTCAACGCCAGATTTGGAATCGAGGTTGCCGGTAGGCTCATCGGCCATGATGATGGCCGGGTCGTTGATCAGCGCTCTGGCTACCGCTACGCGCTGCTGCTGGCCGCCAGAAAGTTCGGTGGGTTTATGGTGCAGGCGGTTGCCCAACCCCACGGCGAAGAGGGCGGCGGTGGCGCGGTCTACCCGTTCTTTGGCCGGGATGCCCGCGTAGCGCATGGGAAGCTCCACATTCGCCAGGGCGGTCTGTTTGGAGAGCAGGTTGAAGCTCTGAAAAACAAAGCCCACTTTTCGGTTGCGGATATCGGCCAACTGATCGTCGTCCAGGTCAGAGACACGCTCGCCGTCCAAAATATAGTCTCCACTGGAGGGCAGCGCCAGGCAGCCCAGAATGTTCATCATCGTTGATTTTCCGGAACCAGACGGTCCCATGATCGCGACCACTTCGCCTTTTTGGATATTGAAGGTAACGCCGTCCAGCGCGCGGACTTCAATTTCTCCCATTTTGTAGATCTTGCGCAAATCGTTGGCAATGATCACATCGTTGTTTGGTTGACTCTCAATCATTTCTACCTCGATGGTGCGCCCATGATGATCCCGCGTCCGCCAGAGCCGGGTGTAAATGAGATATCTGAAGATGGGTTGGCGATAATCTGCTCACCTTCCTGGATGTCCCCAGAAATCACCTGGCTGTAGGTTTCTTCATACGCGCCAATTTCAATTTCGACCGGCACAATTTCACCGCCGATGAGTTGATAAACGACCTGCTTGCCGTCCACGCGCCGCACAGCCCGGTTGGGCACCAGCAGCACATCGTCGATGCGCTTGGTGATGATATCCACGGCGGCAGTCATGCCGGGCAAAACGGCGTCATCGATTTCGGACAGTTCAATCGTAACCTGGAATTCAACCCCATTGGGGGTGGTGGTTCCGACCCGCGCGATCTCAACGACTTCTCCCTGGTATTCTTTCCCCTGGATGGCGTCAAAGGTGAGGCGCGCGGATTGTCCAATTGTAACTTGATTAATGTCAATTTCGGAGAGATTCACATCCACCAGCAATTTTGAAAGGTCATCGATGCGAAAGGCGGCAGTATTGGGGTTGACCTGGTCGCCTTCTTTGTTATGAATGGCGGTGATGGTGCCGCTGAAAGGGGATTGGATATATTGCATGTCCAAAGTGGCTTCGGCGGCCGCGACACGCGCTTTGGCGGCGGCAATCTCATCCGCGTCAACGCCGTTTTTAACGCGCTCCCATTCGCGCTCTGCGTCTTCCAGGTTGGCTTTGGCAACGTCCACCTTGGCCTGCGCTTCTTCTACTTCATCCGAGTCGGGCAGGGCGTTGGCGTATTCATAGTTGTAATTGGCGCGGTCATAGGCTTTGCGCGCGTTGGAAAGCTGGCTGAGCGCCGTAGCGCGGATGGGGTCGTCTTCTGCGCGGTCTGCGACGCCCTCAAACAGCTCCTCGGCTGAGTCCAGCGTGTTTTCAGCCAGAATCAGGTCGGCCTTCAAGCCGTCGAGGGTTGCCTGGCTGGCGCGTTGAAACTGCTTCGACTGCAGGTCTTCCAGCGCGTCCTCATAGGCAATTTGAGCCTGAGCCAGGGTAAGTTTGGCTTTGGCAGTTTGCGTGGATGAGTTTTGCAGATCTTCCAGCGATTTGCGGGCATTCACCAGGTCGGCTTCGGCAAGGATAATGGATTGGGAGAGAGAGCCGCGGCTCAGGCTGGCCAGCACCTGGTCGGCAGCGACGGATTGAGAAAGTTCGACGTTGATCTCATCCACTATGCCAGAGGTTGACCAGACAAGCTGCGCGGTCTGGTTGGCGCGCACGGTGCCGGTGGCGCCGATTTCCGCGCTCAAATCACCGCGTTCCACGGTAACGAGCTGCAGATTAGCGGTGAGGCTGTTCTGCGAATTTTGGAATTGGAAAAACACAAACGCGGCCAAAGCGACCAGAGCGACGCCCGCAAAAATGAGCCAGGTTTTTTTCTTCATGCGACCTCTACGAAAGAAGGATACGTTAATCGCTACAACTATACCTGCGCGCCGGGGAAAGAGCATGCTTCTGGAGGCGCGTTTTGGTACCATCCCAGGGCTGAATCGGGTTATTTTTATTGTTGTGTATAATATAAGTTATCAACATCATAAAGATTAGAAATAATGTTCTGCAATAGGTCGTCTCCCCCACTGATTTGATCCAAATTTTTACGTGGGATGGGTCAATGGCGGTCATCTAATGACGCCGTCATTTTTTGCCGCATGTTCTGGTTTTCCTATTCGAGTTGTGTTTTTTGTTATCCATTATTCGTCCTCTGTCGCTGGAGCTCTCTGCATACCGTTCAACTTGTGCATTCTGGCGAAGTCTGCTGTGGTTGGAATAGAAGCAGTATTTTTTCCGCACCCCCCTCCCCTATCCATGCTGGTTGACTTCGCGATTGTTTTGTGCTAACATATAACATAATTACGAATTACAAATTACAGAATATATATGAGGATGATATGGAACCAGACATCATTCAACCGGTCTCCGAAGCCCCGCAAGAAGAGATCCCTGAAATTGTGGACGTGGAAGCCCACGATTCCCAAACGGAAGAGCAGCCTCAAACCAGCTCAAATCCGGCGTCAAAATCCAAGCCTGCCAAAAGCGCGTTACAAGATGCCTGGAAGCAGGTGGAGACAATTGGACAGGCGTTGAACAATGCTTTACAAGAGCGCGCCAACGTGGTGATGGTGCGGGTCAATGATGAAGCGCTTAAGCACCTGGACATGATGGTAGACGCGGACATTACCAAGAGCCGCTCAGAAAGTGCCGCTTTCCTCATTAATGAAGGCATTAAGGCCAATGAGGCGTTGTTCAACCGCATGCGCGAAATCACCGAACAAATCGCGCAGTTGAAAGAACAGCTGCGCAGTGTGGTGAAAGTGGAATCTGAAGAAGCCAGCCCTGAGCCGGATACCAACCCTGAAGGCGTAAACCCGGCTGAGTAATGCCGGCCCTGCGATCAAAAAAGGAACCGGCAGATGATTGCCAGTTCCTTTTCCTTTTAATTCGGGTTTCAAAGGGTTTATTCGCCGTACCACTCAATATCGGTAGACCAGCGCAACGTGTTTTGGGCGATGCGGCTGTCGAGGTTAAGCTCGTCGTACATTTGCTGCCAGCCCATCGCCGGGGTATTGTCAATGCCGCTGCAGCCGCCCCGTTGCAGGCAGGCTTCGTACTGCGTCATCACGCCGGTGAAGTACATGGGCATTTGGTGCGCCAGGTAGCCGTGCACGCTCACCCAGGCCCACTGCCGGGCGTTGATACCCGTTGTGGCATAAATTTCGGGCACCGGGTATGAGGCGCCATTTCCATAGGAGATGTACCACACATCCTCCAATTGCCAGCCATTGGCGCAGTTGTAGGTTGGCGCCAGGCGGGTTGGGCAACCTTCCGCCGCGCCAAAGTTATACAGCGGGTACTGGTTTCTTGAATCATAGCCGTCCACCCAGCCGCGAGTTACCGAGGGAGAATTCCAGCTCAGCTCCATGTCGCTGGCTCCCACGAAGGAAACCTGCCCATACAATCCGGTGTTGATGAAATACTGGTTGGTGTCATTCACCAGCTGTGCCCAGGCCTGGCCGTGACCGTAGGTAACCTGGTTCTCTTCGCCGGGGTAGACGTAATTACTGGTGCCCAGGCCCACACGCAGGGTCGAGACGGTATCGCTGCCCACGCAGGCCTTGTACCCCAATCCATACGCTTTCACCCCTTCCAGAATTTGACTGTTAGTGACCGGTCCCAGCGGTCCGTAGAGGCGCGCGCCGTAGACACCAGGCGACAATTCGCGCGGCTTCCCAAAAGCCAGGATGGTCAGGCTGTCTTGTTTGCCGGGGGTGTTCAGATCGTAGGTGCCTTTTTCACAACCCAGGTCAAACATGGCATCTGGGCTGACGGTTTTAATGTAGTAGCTGGATGCCGGAGGCGGCGGAGACTGCACCAGCACAGATTCGGCAAAATGCACCCGCTCGCTGGAAAAGACCTTCACGCCGTTGGTGCTGACCACGCGCACCGGTCCTTGCACCAGCCCTGCCCCCGAGGTACCCCCATTCGCGAAAAAGCGTGGGGTTACACGCGCGCCCGGCCCAATGCTGTAGGTGCCGCGCAGCACGCCAGCAATATAAATTTCTACATTGGCTGTTTCGGTTGAGCTGGGGTTGCCCACCAGTACCCAGTTAAGCATCGAATTATTGTCGTACCACGGATACCAGAACTCGGTGCTGAGTTGGCTGGGAGACAGCCCCATGATCTCATTGAAATCGGTTTGCGGCGAGGTCTGAAAGTGAACGCGCTCGCTGGTGAAGATAGTGACGCCGTTGGTGCTGACCACGCGCACCGGGCCGTCCTGCAGGCCGGTGCCGGAAGTGCCGCCGTTCTCAAAAAAGCGCGGGGTTACCCGGCCGTTAGGCGGGACGGAATAGGTTCCGCGCAAGACATTCCCAACATAGATTTCGACCTGAGCGGTCTCGGATTGGCTGGGGTTGCCCACCAGCACCCACGAAAGCATGGTCTTGTTGTCGTACCAGGGAAACCAATACTCGGTGGTCATTTTGCCAACTGGTGTGCCTAATACTTCGCTGAAGCCGGTTTGGGGCGCGCCCTTAAAATGAACGCGCTCGCTGGCGAAGATGGTAACGCCGTTGGTGCTGACCACGCGCACCGGGCCATCTTGCAGGCCGGTGCCAGAGGTGCCGCCGTTCTCAAAAAAGCGCGGGGTTACCCGGCCATTGGGAGGGATGGAATAGGTTCCGCGCAAGACATTCCCAACATAGATTTCGACCTGGGCTGTTTGCGATTGGCTGGGGTTGCCCACCAGCACCCATGACAGCATGGTCTTGTTGTCGTACCAGGGGAACCAAAATTCAGTTCCCATGTCTTGAGCGATAAAGCCCATGATCTCGTTGTATCCGGTGGGAGATGTGTCGGGAAAATTTACCCGCTGGCTGGCGAGGATGTTGACGCCGTTGGTGCTGACCACGCGCACCGGGCCATCCTGAATCCCCACCCCGCTGCTGTAATAGCGTGCATTGGTTACATTCCCGGGCGCGATGGAATAGGTGCCGCGCAGCGTATTGCCTATATAGACCTCAACGCTGGCGGTCTGGTTGCTGCTGGGGTTGGCGATGTAAATCCATGAAGACATGGTTTTGTTGTCGTACCAGGTGAACCAAAATTCTGTGGACAGCTTCTCTTTGGCGGTGCCTGGGTTTTCGTTGAACCCCGTGTAGATTGGGGTGCTGTTTGTGTTTGCTGTTGGGGGAGCGGATTCGCTATCCGCGTGAATGGATTGCAGCGATGGGAAACCTGCCAGCAACAAAGCCGCTGTCAGCACGATACTGAAAAGGATACGTAAAGTGTTTTTCATAATATCCCTGTTCCGGTTACGTTCAATCTTACCAGTAGTTACGCGTCAACCAGCTCTGCGCGAATCATCTCATAGACCTTCATCACAGAATAGTGCTCTTCAACTGTTTTTCGTCCCTGGCGGGCAATGCGCTGGTACAGGTCGGGGTTCGAGATGAGCGCTTCCAGCTGTTGTTCCCACTCCTGCGCAGAGCTGGCCAGGAAGCCATTTTCTCCATCCCGAATGATGATCTGGTTTTCACCAACGGGGCTGCTCAGGCAAGGCTTACCGGCGGCCATGTAGATCAGCAGCTTTAACCCGCATTTGCCCTTTTCCCAAGGGCCGTCATCCAGTGGCATAACACCGATATCCATCTTATCGGCCAGAGAGGGAATTTCTGCATGGGTGTATTCTTCGATAACCTTGAGTTCCACTCCTTCCACGCGCGGGATAAGCTTCTCACTGCCCCGCGATCCCGTTATCAGAAACTGCAGGTGATATCCTTTTCGGGCCAGGTTTTCCAAAGGAGCGACCAGGTGGCGCAGGTATTTTAGGGTGGACGCGCCGCCGATCCAGCCAATGCGGATGGGGTCTGACCTTTCCGGGTTCGCAGTCAGCGGTGGATACTCCGCCAGATCGACCGCGCTGGGGATGAGAATGGAAGCCGGGTTATGGCGGCGGGCGAAATCCAGGTTATAGTGGCTGCCCGCGAATACTTTCCATGCCTTTGAAATGATGTGAATGGCGCGAGCCTGGTTGCGTAAAAAAACCGCATCGTCAAAATCATAAATGATGCGCGGGTTTTTCCGCTGGATGAAATCCACAATTGGGGCTGGCATCAGGTTCGATTGGATAAAAATGATATCGAACTTGTTTGCTTGGGCCGCCACCTTTAGCATTTGAAGATACTGGTAAGGTAAAAAGACCAGATGTATGGCCACGCGAATAACGAAATCGGTGATCTTTTGCTTTCCCCACGCGGAACGATCCAATCGTTCCAGCAACATTTGCGAGCGCGGGTGGATCATATTGAGCAATTCATAAGCGTAACCGTCCTTTTCGAGCAGGTTGAAAAACTGCTCCACCCGCACAATTCCACTGGGAAAGTACGGAGTGCAGGGAACAAAGAACAGGATCTTCTTGACCGGCGGCATATTACTTTCTGTGCAGTCCACTCAGCGTAATTCTGGATTGAATCAGGATGATGTGAACCAAACCCTTGAGGTAGTTGGAAAGCGTTTGAAAAAATGCTTTGATCTGGCCGTTTACAAAGGCCTGTCGGATTTTGTGCAAGATTTTTGCCAGCAGAGGCTTCCCGGCCTGGGTTGCGGGCATCGAACTCATGGCAGCAGATTCAGCGCCAGGTTGGGGCTGGTAAGGCTGAACAGGCAGGGAGCGCGCAAGTTGAAGATGCCCGTACAGTTCGTCAATAAACTGCTGGTTGGAATAGCGGGTAAGAACGTCGGAATAGGCGGCTTCGGCGATTTGACTGCGCTCCAGTGGGTGCGCAACCAGCCAATCGATGGCCTCAAACCAGCTTTGGGTGTCATTTTCCACCAACAAGCCATTGCGCCCATGCTGGATGTGATCAGAATAGACATCTACATTAGAGTAAATTCCCGCGATGCGGCAGGCGCTGTACTCGCGGTATTTGATATTGGTTTTGGAGCGATGGAATATATCATTGATCAGCGGGGCAAGGCCAATATCGTACCGGCCAGCAGAAAAGGCGCGCACAAACTGGTCGTAATCGCGCATGAATGGGTGGAAGAAGATGCGCTCATCTTGCCGGCCGGCAAATGGATTGCTGCCCCAGAAATGAACTTCCACTTGATCACCGTGTTTTTCCAGAATTTGATCCAGCGCCTGGAAAAAAACAGCCCCCAGGTTGTCATCAATGGAGCGGCTGGTGGCGTATACAATTTTCACAGGTCCCTGAACAGCCTCTTCGTCGCCGCGCGGCGTTACCAATGACCAGTCAAATGGGCCGTTGATCAAGCGCACGTTTGGATTATACGCTGAGCAAATCTCTACTAAAGGTTTGGAATAGACCCGCACCAGCGCGGCTTGCGTCAGCAAGCGTTCAATCATTGCTTTTCGTGCCGGGTGGTTAAGATATTGGCCAAAGCTGGACTCGAGCGGCACCGCGAAGAAATTGTCATCCAGATCATATAGAAAGGGCTTTTGCAGTTTGTTCAGCTCATCCAGCATCCAACCCAAACTCCACTCATAATTGCGAATGAAAAGAACAACATCTGCCCATTCCAGATCTTTGCGGGTGGTTAGAAACTCTAAGCGGATGCGCGCCTTCAACATTCCCCGCCGGTGCAGGTCCGTCAGGGGCTTAATGGTATAGATAATCGTGGAGGGGATCACCGAGGGAAGGATGGCTAGAACATTCATAGAAATTTGAATTGGACGTAGAAGAGTAAGGTGATAAATCTTAAAAATCATACCATATTCCATTGGCTGTATTGATGGTCTTGCTTTGATTTTTGGCATAATTCAATTAGTGGTAAAATTGAATTTTGAATAAAAATAATTCTTTTCCTCAAATGATGGACAAGCCATGAATTTTTCCGCAACCGAAATCGCTGAGGTGATCCTGGTCGAGCCAAAAGTATATAAAGACGAGAGGGGCTTCTTTATGGAAGCTTACCAGGCCAAAGAATTTCAAGCCGCGGGCATCTCCCTGGCTTTTGTTCAAGACAACCATTCGGGATCAACCCAACATATTTTGCGCGGGTTGCACTACCAGATCCAGCACCCGCAAGGTAAACTGGTGCGGGCAATTGCGGGCGAGGTCTTTGACGTCGCTGTGGATTTACGCAAGCACTCCCCCACTTTTGGTAAATGGGTGGGGCGATATTTAAGTTCGGAAAACAAACACCAGTTGTGGATTCCACCGGGATTCGCACACGGGTTTTATGTGATCAGTGAGTGGGCGGAAGTGTATTATAAAGCCACCGATTTTTACGCCCCTCAATATGACCGCTCCATGCTGTGGTCCGACCCGGAAATTGGCATTCAATGGCCAATCGCCGCTGGGGCGCAGCCCATTCTTTCTGCCAAAGACCAGGCTGGAAAACTGTTTGCGGAAGCTGAAAAATTCGACTTTTAAGCGGACGGACTGAGGGAGATTATGAAGAACATTCTTGTAACAGGTGGTGCCGGTTTCATTGGGTCTAACTTTGTGCGTTTTTTGCTCGAAAAAGAGCCAGACGTACACGTTTACAACTTTGATCTTCTCACGTACGCGGGCAGCCTGGAGAATCTGAAAAACCTCCCCTCCCCAACCCGGCACACGTTCATCCATGGGGATATTGGGGATGCCGATCTTTTGGATCGCATCTTCAGTGAGCATGCCATCGATACGGTGGTCCACTTTGCGGCTGAGTCGCATGTAGACCGCTCCATCCTGGGTCCAGAGGCGTTTATCCAAACCAATATCATCGGCACGTTTAAGCTTTTGCAAACTGCCCGCAAGCACTGGCTGACGGGTGCTTCAACCTTGGATGGTTACCGCTTCCACCACGTCTCCACCGATGAGGTGTTCGGGTCGTTGGCTCCGCAAGACCCAGCTTTTGAAGAAACCACCCCTTATTCTCCCAATTCCCCTTATTCGGCATCCAAAGCCTCCAGTGATCATCTGGTGCGGGCATACTTCCATACCTATGGTTTGCCGGTCTCGTTGACCAACTGTTCTAACAATTATGGCCCTTATCAGTTCCCAGAGAAATTTGTTCCGCTAATGATTTTCAACGCCATGATGGGCAAACCTTTGCCCGTTTATGGAGATGGCCAGCAGATCCGCGATTGGTTGTATGTAGAAGACCACTGTGAGGCCATCTGGCGGGTGCTGAAATTTGGCAAAGTCGGAGAAACCTACAATATTGGAGGCAATAACCAACCTACCAACCTGGAGGTGCTGGATTCCATTTGTGCCATATTAGATGAAAGACTGCCGCAATCTCCCTTCCGCCCGCATGCCTCACTTAAGACCTTCGTCAAGGACCGCCCCGGGCACGACCGGCGATACGCGATCAATATCACCAAGGTCAATACCGAGTTGGGCTGGGCACCCCGGCACAACTTAAAAGCTGGCCTGGAAGCCACCATTGATTGGTACCTTAATAACACCGCATGGCTGCAAGCGATCAGTAAAAACGATGAGTTTCAAAACTGGTTAGACAATAATTATGAAAAACGGGGAGGAAATCAATGAAAGGTATTATTTTGGCTGGTGGAAAAGGCACGCGCCTGTATCCGATCACACGCGCGGTGAGCAAGCAGTTACTGCCAGTGTTTAATAAACCCATGATCTATTACCCGCTGTCGATGCTGATGCTGGCTGGCATTCACGAAATTCTGGTTATCAGCACCCCCGATGATCTGCCCCAATTCAAACGTCTGCTGGGGGATGGTAAACAGTGGGGATTGTCTTTCTCCTACGCGGAACAAGCCGAACCGCGTGGTCTGGCTGAGGCGTTTATCATTGGCAAGGATTTCATTGGAGAAGATAAAGTCGCCCTGGTGTTAGGTGACAATATCTTCTTTGGTCATAGCATGCCCGAAAAACTGCGCGAAGCGGCATTATTAACAAGCGGCGCGGTGATCTTCGCCTACGCGGTCAAAGACCCTGAGCGCTATGGTGTGGTGCATTTTGATGAAAACTACAAAGCGCTGGGAATTGAGGAAAAACCCAAGAATCCCAAGTCGAATTATGCGGTGCCCGGCATTTATTTCTATGATAATCAGGTCGTGCGGATTGCTTCTGAACTTAAGCCTTCTGCTCGTGGTGAGCTGGAAATTACCGACCTGAATCGCGTCTACCTGGCCAACGAACAGCTCAACGTGAAGTTATTGGGCCGCGGCGTGGCCTGGCTGGACGCCGGCACGCATGAAGCGCTGCTGCAGGCATCCAACTTTGTCGAAACTGTTGAACAACGCCAGGGGATGCTAATTAGCTGTCCCGAAGAAATCGCCTACCGCATGGGATTCATTGACGCCTCCCAACTACGAAAATTAGCCCAAGAACTGCCGCAAAAAGACTTTGGCGAATACCTGCTGGACCTTCTCAATGATGATGGAGCGGGCAGGTTGGAATGAAAATATTACTTGTTGGGTGCAATGGCCAGTTGGGATGGGAATTGCAGCGCACATTGCCCTATTTTGGAGAACTGCTAAGCGTAGATTTCCCCGAAATCGATCTTTCCAACGCCGATAGCGTGCAGTCCGTGGTAACTTCCTTCAAGCCGCATGTGGTGATCAACGCGGCCGCGTACACCGATGTAGACCGGGCGGAATCTCAACCGGAATTATGCATGAAGGTCAATTGCGACGGCCCAAAATTCCTGGCCGAAGCCTGCGACCAAAACCAATCGGTTCTGGTGCACTATTCCACGGATTATGTGTTTTCGGGTGAGACGGACCGCCCTTATCGTGAAGATGACCAGCCCGGGCCGGTGAGCGTTTACGCCGAGAGCAAGCTGCGGGGAGAACAAGCCATTCAGGCAACCTTCGACCGATTTCTCATTCTGCGCACGGCCTGGATGTACAGCCTGCGTGCTTCCAGCTTCCTGACTAAAGTGTTATCGTGGTCCGAGAAAAGCGCGGAAATCTCCGTTGTGGATGACCAGATCAGCAACCCCACTTGGGCGCGCGCAATGGCCGAAATGACTACCCTCATGCTCGCCAGACTGGAAAGCCAGGCATGGCCGGCGTCTTTGATGGGCATCTATCATCTCGCCGGAGATGGGTATACCAGCCGCTATGAATGGGCTAAGGCAATCATTGAAATTGCGAACCAACATCAGGTGAAAGTCAACCCCGCCAAGAGCGAAGATTTTCACACACCCGCTCGCCGGCCGCGGTTTTCTGCTTTGGATTGCAGTAAATTTTACCAGGCATTTGATCTTCGCTTGCCCTCCTGGCAGGCGTGCCTGAGATTATCCATGAAAAAATAGAGTTATGAATTCAACAGAACAGCACATACGCGTTTACGAAAAACATTCCAAAATTCGTTTCGGCAGTTTTATTGCCCGTAACATCCATGAATCGATCCTCTATCGCCATGCGTTAATGAACTTCGTGCGAATTAATCTTCGGAACCGCTATAGAAGGTCAACATTAGGTTTTTTGTGGAGTCTGATAAATCCACTGTTCACCATGGTGATCCTGGCGTTCGTTTTTTCCACCATCTACAACGTGCCTTTTGCGGATTTTGGTATTTACATTTTCAGCGGGTTGCTTCCCTGGCAGCTTATGTCAAACTCCATCATCGGTGGAACCATGTCTATCATCTACGCTGAAGGGTACCTGAAGAAGGTTTACACCCCCAAAATCCTCTTCCCCCTGGTCACCGTTTCCACCGAAGCAGTCAATTTTTCGCTCAGTCTGTTCAGTTTATTCATTCTGGCATTTTTACTGGGCGCGAAAATTGGTGTTTCGCTGCTCTTTTTGCCGTTTGCCATCATCATCACATTCCTGTTTGTTCTGGGCATCGTGCTGGTGGTCAGCGTCGCCACCATCTACTTTCGTGACCTTTACAACATCGTTCAGGTCGTGTTTACGGCGCTCTTCTATCTGGTGCCAGTGGTGTATAAAATTTCCATCATTCCAGAAAATTACCAGGTCTTTTATAAACTCAATCCCTTCTTTTATTTCATCGATCTTTTCCACAAGATCATTTATGAATCCATCATTCCCTCAGCCGCGCATTGGGGCGTTTGTCTGGGGTTGAGTCTGGTGGCCTTATTGTTGGGATTGTTCATATTAAATTTGAAAGAGCAAGACTTGATTTTCCGCTTATGAACGCTTATATCAACCTTGAAGATGTTTCTCTAAAATTTCGAATCTATCGGAATCCAACTCCGTCTTTAAAAGAATCCTTCATTAATAAGGTTTTCAAAAAAGATCACCGTGTGGATGAAGTTCTGGAATTCTACGCGTTGAAGAATATTTCTCTCAACATCAAGGGCGGTGACCGCTTGGGGATTGTGGGTTTGAATGGCGCGGGTAAATCGACCATGCTGAAAACCATTGCCGGTATCTACACGCCTCATCAAGGGCGGATTTCCATGGCCGGTCAGGTAACCCCATTGATGGAGCTGGGCGCTGGCTTTCATCCGGAGCAGACCGGGCGGGACAACATTTACTTGAACGGCGCCCTGCTGGGGCACTCGGTTAAGGATATGCAGAAACGCGAAAAAGCCATCATCGAGTTTTCTGAACTGGGTGAATTTATTGACTTACCTGTCAAGTACTACTCCAGTGGTATGTATATTCGCCTGGCCTTTTCCATCGCCACCATGACCGAGCCGGATATTCTTATAATGGATGAAATCTTGTCGGCTGGCGACGCGCACTTTAAGCAGAAAGCCTCCGAAAAAATTAAGCAGTTAATCAATGTGTCTCAAATTGTGGTTTTGGTATCCCATAACCTTCAACAGATTGAAGAAATCTGCAATCACGCGATTGTTTTACATAAAGGCGAAATGGTGAACCAGGGCGACCCGAAAGAAATGGTCAGCTATTACCTGACCGAAATCGCTAAAGCCAAATGAGGTCATAAGAACGAGGAAAAATGGAACCGATCCAATTGTTTGTACCAACTTTCCGAATTGAAGAATCGCTGGAAGAAATCCGCGTCTGCCTGGAAAAAGGGTGGACTGGCCTGGGGTTTAAGACTATCGAATTTGAAAAAGCCTGGTTAGACTTCACCGGCCTCGAGAACGCGCATTTTGTCGACTCGGCCACAGCCGGTTTGCACCTGGCGGTTAAGCTGCTCAAACTGCACGGCGGCTGGGCAGACGGCGATGAAGTCATCACCACTCCGCTGACCTTTGTTTCTTCCAACCATGCCATCCTTTATGAAAACCTGAAACCGGTTTTTGCGGATGTGGACGAATACTTATGCCTGGACCCCGCCTCAGTGGAAGCGCTGATCACGCCCCACACACGCGCTGTGCTGTATGTTGGTCTTGGCGGCAATCCCGGTCAGCTGGACCGCATTGTTGAAATCTGCAAGAAACATCATCTTAAACTGATTCTGGACGCCGCCCATATGACCGGCACCCGCCTGCACGGGCGGCACGTGGGCTGGCAGGCGGATGTATCCGTATTCAGCTTTCAGGCGGTTAAGAACCTCCCTACCGCCGATTCGGGCATGATCTGCTTCTCCGACAAAGCATTGGACGCCGAAGTGCGCAAATGGACCTGGCTGGGAATTAACAAGGACACGTATTCCCGCACCGTCTCCAGCGAAGGCACCTATAAATGGTATTACGATGTTGAATTTGTGGGTCATAAATACCATGGCAACTCGATTATGGCTGCGCTGGGACTGGTGTCGATTAAATATGTGGAAAGCGATAATGAGTACCGCCGCAAAATTGCCGGCTGGTATGATGAATTGTTCGCCAAAGAACCGCGCATTGGCCTGGTCAAGATGGCCCCCGACAGCGTTCCCTCCCGGCATCTTTACCAGGTATTGGTCGATGAACGCGACCGGGCGATGTCTTATCTCAATGAGCACAAAATTTACCCCGGCGTGCATTACCGCGATAACACGGTCTATCGCATGTATGAATACGCCGACGGCACCTGCCCGAACGCGCGCAGCGCCAGCGACCGGATCATTTCTCTGCCGTTGCATCTGCGTCTGACCGAGCAAGACGTGCAGCGGGTTGCCAATACGCTGATTGAATTTGTTCAATTGTCCAAATGAGGTGTCTGTGGCCAAGAAGACCGTTGCGCCCGCAGAGAATGACCGCATCCGCCTGCGATTGTTGGCAGAAGAAGACCTGGAACAGACTTTATCCTGGCGGAATCAAGATGACATTCGCAAATGGTTCTTCTTTCAAGACCGCATAGAACCCGCTAATCACCGTGCCTGGTTTGAAAAATACCAGGCACGGGATAACGATTTTGTTTTCATCATCGAAGCTAAAGATTTGGACGGTATTCCCATTGGGCAGATTGCCTTGTACGATATTGATTGGGAACAGCGCAGAGGTGAATATGGCCGCTTGATGATTGGTGAACCAGCAGCCAAAGGCAAAGGCTATGCTCAGGATGCCACTCAACTGGTTTTAGAAGTCGCGGCGGAACAATTTGGATTGAAAGAGGTTTACCTGGAAGTTTACACCCACAATCAGGCTGCACGGAGGGTGTACGAAAAATCCGGCTTCATCGTTACCGAATCCGGCCCTGAAGTAACCAAAATGTCTTACTTTACCCACCACGATTAGGATATGCCACCAACCATTCCATACGCATCGTTAACCGCTGGCGAAGCCCTATACCCACCCATCTCAGCAGCCATTGGGAAGTCTCCAATGGTTTCTGTTCTCATGCCGGTTTCAAGAAAGAGCGTGGGCACTCTCCGTGCCATCGAGAGCGTGTTGGCGCAGAGTTGGCGGGATTTTGAGTTCATCATCGTGGACGACGGCTCGGTGGACGGGCTGTTTGAGGTGCTGCGGGAGTTCCAGCAGCGCGACGCGCGCATCACCCTGATCCGCAACCACATCAACTCCGGGCTGCCCGCGGCGAGGGTCAACCAGGGCGTGCGCGTGGCGCGCGGTGAGTACCTGGCCTACATGTTTGAGGACGACGAATGGTACCCGGACGCCCTGCAGATCATGCTCGACACGCTGCAAGCTTCGGCGGAACCGTGTGCCGTGTACGGCATCGTGGACGTGGACATACAGACGCCCAACGGTGTGGAGCGCATGCATCTGGGTGACTGGGAGTTCAACTACGCCCTGCTGAAGAACAGCAACAAGATTGCCAACTGCGCGGTGATGCACCCGCGCGCGTTCTTTGACACCTGCGGCCTGTACGATCCGCACATTCTGGTGCGCCGCCTGAGCGACTACGACCTGTGGCTGCGCATGGGGCGCTTCTTCGCCTTCAAACCCTGCCGCAAGGTGGTGGGCAAGTCCTCCGGCCGAAACGGAAGGATTGGCGATGATTTGGGAAATGGTTTTCTCGGTTTTGAACTGCGCTGGATCGAAACCAATCGTGTGGACGCGCTCAAACCGGGGACGATTGATTTGTATGGGATTAATACCACTCAAATTACCGCTGATCCGCTGGAAAAGAATAATCTCGGTGAGAAGGTCATCCTTCCGTTTCTGATTCAGCACCCGGACCTGATCCCCACCCAGGAGAAAAGACCTTATCTGGCCGCCAGCGACAGCGGGCACCGCCTGCTGGTTACCAAAAGTGATTATTCCACTTCAGTTGACCAGCATATTCGCAATTTTGAAGAAGTGCTGGATAAATCGCTGGTTTCGTCATTCTTTCTGGAAGACCGCAAGCTTCAGCACGGTTATCCTGAAAATTTTGACACTCTGGTTCTCTACCGCACCATTTCAGGCGATTCCTTATCCAAAATGGAGGTTGCCCGCCGGGACCACAAAACGGTTGTCTACCTGATGGATGATAACATGCTCCAGTTTGGCCGCGGTTACCTGGCTGAAGAGTATTCTTTTCTCAAGCCAGACACGCCCGCTTACCGCACCATGGTCAAAGAAATTGCTGGTAGCGATTATGTCATTTCATATTCCACAAAAATCAGCGAAGACTGCGCGGTCTTCAACCCGAAAGTGTTTCAATTCCGCGAAAATATTCGCGAATACCTGATTGCCCCCGCCGCCGCTTTGCAAGGCGGAAAGGCGACCGGGCGTAAGTTGAAGTTCGCAGTGATTACTGGCATGGCGCGGCGCAAAGAGCTGCAAACGCTGTGGGCGGAGCTGCAAGAGTTCAGCCGCCGCCACGCGGAAGAGGTGGAATTCTACCTGTGGGGCTTCGACCCGGCCGAGTTCGGCGAGCTGCACTGCCCC
>NZ_LGCL01000036.1 GCF_001306115.1 Ornatilinea apprima
AGCAGCGCTACCTGGTTCATTACATAGGGCTTAAACACGGGGTGGGCTTGTTTTCTTCTCATTCCTTTATTGAATCATTGCTTTTTAAAAATGTAAAGGGGCTGTCCTCTACTTTTTGGACAGCCCCGCGGTGGAAATACTTTCAGGCGTCGATGTTTTAGTCTTCGGACCAGGTTTCGTCGGCGTCTTCTTCCTCATCTTCTTCGTCGAGGTCGAGATCTTCCCATTCATCCAATTCTTCCTCTTCTTCTTCCCACTCATCTTCGGTCAGAGGTTCGTCATTGGGTGTATAGGTGATACAGCCGTTGTCAGGATCGATTTCTACCGCAGCCGCGCTGCAGTAGCCTTCATCTAAGAAAGCGCAATCATCATAATGACAACGAATACGGGGCATAATTTCCTCCTGCGAAATAATTTCACCCTGAAGTTATTATTTATTCAGAGCAATAATGCAAAAAATGATGACCATAGAATAAGCATTCCAGAGCCAATTGTCAATGAAGAACTGGTCTCCTGGAAATCGAAACGCTATTATATCACTGATTAACCAGGTTTCAAGCGATGTGCTTCTAATACATTGGGCAAATTTTCAATTCGCGAAAGCACTTTACTCAATTGGCTGATATCGCCAATTTCCAAGACTAGACGAAATGTACCCATGTTGTGAGTTACTTTCAGGTTGATGTCTGAAATGTTAACCCCTTCATTGCTGATCACGTTGTAAATATCCCCCATTAACCCCTGGCGGTCATAGGCGCGGATTTCTACGGCGACAGAAAATGTCTTTTTGGGCTGACCCCAAGAGACCTGAACAATTCTCTCTTTATCATGCTCAGAGAGGCGCATGATGTTGGGGCAGTCCCGCCGATGCACCGTCGCGCCCCGCCCGCGCGTGATGTAGCCCACAATATCGTCACCGGGCGCGGGGTTACAGCAACGCGCGGTGGTCGTTAAAATCCCTTTAAGTCCAACAACGGTAACGGCATTCGAGTCTGGCCTGGTTGAGGGGGTAATATTGGCTTCAAGTAAGGCGTCTTTGTCTTTGTCCACCTCGCTGATCACGTTGATGATTTTTTTCAGCGAAAGATCACCGCACCCCAGCGCGGCATACAGGTCATCTTCGGACTTATATTCAAAGGAGGTGGTTAGTTTATCAAAATCAACATCAGGAATGCCCAGGCGGTGCAATTCTTTCTCCAGGATCAACTTGCCGTGGGCGATATTCTGATCGCGGTCTTGTTTCTTGAACCAGGCGCGAATTTTGGATCGTGCGCGTTGCGTTTTGACCAGCCCCAGATTGGAATTTAACCAATCGCGGCTGGGACCGCCCTGCTTGGCGGTTAAAATTTCCACCTGGTCGCCGGTTTTAAGGGCGTATTCCAGGTTAACCAGCTTGCCATTGATTTTTGCGCCGCGGCAGCGGTGGCCGATTTCGGTGTGGACGTGATACGCAAAATCGATGGGAGTGGAACCGGAGGGCAGGTCAATGATATCGCCGCGGGGGGTGAAGATGTAGACACGATCTTCAAAGACATCCGACTTCATTCCATCCACAAATTCCTGGGCGTCTTCCACTTCCTGGCGCCACTCCATTAATTTGCGAATCCAGGTTACCCGCTGTTCGTAAGAACGATCCGTCTTGATTTTTTCTTTATATCGCCAGTGCGCGGCAATACCAAATTCCGCGTTTTGGTGCATTTCTGTGGTGCGGATTTGCACTTCGAGTGGCCGTCCGTCATTGTAGATGACAGCCGTGTGCAAGGACTGGTAAAAATTATCCTTCGGCGCGGCGATGTAGTCATCAAACTCCTGGGGAATTGGCCGCCAGTGGGTGTGAATCAAGCCCAGGGCGGCATAGCAGGAAGGGATATCGGATACGATAATGCGTACCGCGCGAAGGTCCATGAGGGCCTCAAAGGGCTTGCCGCGGTCCTGCATTTTCTTGTAAATGGAATAGATGTGTTTGGGCCGGCCGCTAATCTCGCAGGCGATATTCGATTGATCCATCAAGGCTTTAATGTTGTTGATGATATCTTTGACAGTGTCTTCGCGAGATGTGCGCCGTTCTGAGAGTTTTTCCGCAATTTCTTTGTACTTATCGGGGTTGACATAACGGAAGGATAAATCCTCCAGCTCCCATTTGATGCGCCAGATACCCAGCCGGTTAGCAAGGGGCGCGAAGATATCGAGGGTTTCCTGAGCGACCCGGCGGCGCTTGGCCTCGGGCATGTAGCTGAGGGTTCGTAAGTTGTGAAGGCGGTCAGCCAGTTTGATGATGACAACCCGAATATCATCTCCCATTGCCACGAAGGTTTTGCGCAGCGTTTCGTTGCGCAAGTCTTTGCGACGGGATGAGCGCATCCCGGTTTCGGGGTAATCTTCATTCTCGTCTTCTTCATCTTCGTCCAGGATGCGGCCATTTTCCCGGGTTATTTGATCGCCGCGGGTAACATTGGGTAGGTTTGTCAGCTTCGTGACGCCGTCGACCAGGCTGGCCACCTCGTCGCCAAATTCTTGTTTGATGGTATCGAGGGTTATTTGTGTGTCTTCCACGGTGTCATGTAACAGGGCGGCTACGATCACTGAGGGGGGTACCGATAGCTCTACCAAAATCGCGGCAACTGCAACACAATGGGTAATATACGGCTCGCCAGATGCGCGTTTTTGACCGGCATGAGCCACCTCGGCAAATTTGTAAGCCCGGTTGATTAACTCGCGATCTACTGCTGTGTATTTTTCTGGCAGTGATTCAAGCAAGGTTTCGATTTTCATAAGGCAGCAAAGATATCCTTCTGAAGTTGTTGAATAAGTATAAACCCCACTTTTCAGTGGGGCAAGTCATCGAACAAGGAAATTGAAGTTCAGAAATACTTGGTCTTGCTGTATCGTGCGGGGTTTTCTCGCGGATTATTGCAAGACCTCCTGGCTGGTGAACGCGCGGATTGGCTCCATGTACGAAAGCGTTTCCTGGTCATCCGGGCTGAGCTGCTGTGTGAGAATGCGTGTGGTTAATTCTCCCAAGGCGGGGCCGAGCATAAAGCCCTGACCGCACATCCCAGCGAGGTGTAAGAATCCTTCTGTGTTGCGGCTCCAGCCGACAATGGGAAAGCCGTCGGGCGTCATGGGGTAAAGGCCGCGCCAGGTGCGCCGCACGCGGATGTGTTTAAGGCGCGGCATCACTTGAATCATACGCGAAGCAACCTGGGGCAGAAATGAGCTAGTTTCGCGGCTGTCGGTTCCCCAAATCTGCGGAGAGGGGGTTAGGCAGAATAAAAGCTGGCCGGTAACATGCTGGTAAAAATAGAAATTGCTGGAACCGGGCATGGGGCGGATGTCCACAATCATAGGCTTTAGAAACGGCGCGACTGGCTCTGTAACGGCTGCTTCGTGGGAATCAGGAAAAATTGGCAGATCTTCGCCAACAAGGGCGGCTATTTGTCGGGCTTGGGCCCCTGCAGCGTTGATGACGATTGGCGCGGCATAGTTACCCTTATCCGTGCGCACGCCAGTAACGCGGCCGCTGACCTGCGTAATTTCCAATACGCGCTCAGAGAAACGAAATTGAACTCCCTGACGCGCGCTGTGATCATAAAAAGCGGCTGCCATTTTGAGGGGAGAGGCAGAGCCATCTTTGGGTGAATACGTTCCACCGTGCAGACCAGCTGGGTTTAAGTCTGGCACGACTTCCAGTAGTTCTCTTGCGGGCAGCCAATCGATGTTTAACTGGTATTGCTTTTGTTTTTCCAAAAGTTGCTTGAGGGTGTTTTCTTCTTCGGAGCGGTAGGCAACAAAACAATAGCCTCCTTGCGCCCATTCGATTGAATCGCCGTAAACAGACTGCCAGGTGGAGAAGATTTCCAGCGAACGCTGGCACAGGCGAATTTTTGCGGGATCGGAGTGCGTGGCGCGAATACCGCCGATGGCCTTTTTATTCGATTGCTGGCCAACGGAGGCTTCCTGGTCAATGACCAGAACGTGGTAACCGGCTTTGGAAGCGTAAAAAGCGGCAGGTAGTCCAACAGAACCTGCACCAATGATGATGATGTCGTGTGTGGTCGTGTGAGATGGGTTCATTCGGTTAACCTGTTTGGATCGCCATCAAATAAGCCCAGGGGGGCTTCAATGAACAATGGGCGCTGAACCAGGGGGATGACTTCAGCGGCAGGGATGCCTTCTTCTTTGAAAAGCCGCATAATAAGGCTGGGGCACGTTTTTCCGCCGCAAGCGCCCATGCCGGCCCGTGTAACGGCTTTAATCTGGTTCATGTCGCGGCAGCCCGAACGGATCAGCGCGCGGATCTCACCGGCAGTAACGCGCTCGCAGCAACAAATGATGGTGTTGTCTTCCAGAGGCGGTTGTATGGTATCTGCTAGCGGCTGAGACGGTGTTTGCGCCTGAAAACCCGCAATTTGCGTAGCGATAGCCGCGGGCGCCTGAACCCTCAGTATCATGGTGCGGTCTGATGAGGGAATGGGGTGAATATCCTGGATTTGGAAGCTGCCAAGCGGGTGGCCGTTGGTGTCTAATACGGATATCCAATCTCCCGGCTGGTACCCTTGCGGATTGAATTCAAAAGGAATGGAAACAAAGGGTAGTTCAGCATTCTGCCGCCCATCCACGAGTGTGATTGCCAAACCCGGGCAGCCCGCCACGCAGCGCTCGCAAGCCTCGCAGCTCTGCTCATCCCCAATGTATTCGGGAATGGCGCGGATATTGCTTTCGGGGATGCGGATTAATTTATGCGGGCAGACCGCTGAGCAGGGGTTGCAGGGAATCTCTTGTGTGCAGTGGATGACCGGGAACACGCCTTTGATGGAGTTTATTTGCGCTTCAGGAACCACTTTTCCGGGCCGTGATTTGAGAATCTGGCTCATTTCTGACCACTCTTCTGGCACGGGCTGACTGGTTTTGTTCAACCAGCGGGCGATTTCCAATCCGCGGATTTTGCCGGAAAATATGGCAGCCGATGCTTCGGCTATTTCTTCAGCGTCGCCAGCGGCAAACGCTTTCAGGCCGTATTCAACGGCTTTGTGATAAAACTCATTTACCGGATCCAGCCCCACGGCAATGAGAACGCTGTCGCAGGCAAATGTTTTTTCCGTCCCGGCGAGGGGGTGGAATTGAGCGTCTACCGCGGCGATGGTGATCGATTCCACATGATCCCTTCCGTTGGCGCTCAGAATGGTGTGCGAGGTGTAAATAGGCACGCCAAAGCGGTGCAGCTTGTCAAGGTGAACTTTATAACCGCCGCATTGGCTGGCGGCTTCTACCAGACCCACAACTTCGATCCCGGCCTGAAGGGCATGGTAACCAGCGATGAGGCCAACGTTGCCGCCGCCGACGATAAACAGTCTCTGAGCGGGTTTAACCAAATCGCGGTTGACAAGGGTCTGAAAAGCTCCGGCTCCATAAACGCCGGGCAAGGTGTTGTTCTGGAAGGCCAGGAACTTTTCACGGGCACCGGATGCGACCAGGAGCACCTGGGGTTCAATGAGAACGTACTGGTTATTCTCTTTGAGCACGCCCACTTTTTGATCCGAAAACACGCCGACAGCGGTTGATTGGGTCCAAATTTCTACGGATGGATGGGCGCGTAATTTCTTCTCAAGGCGCTGGGCGATGTCAATTCCGCGCCGCCCGGCATAAACAGCACGGGTAGAGCCGAAGAAACGGTGGGTTTGCAGGACAAGCTTGCCGCCCAATTTCTGTTTGTCATCCACCAGCAGCACGTCTACGCCCAGGCTGCCCAATTCCATCGCAGCCGAAAGCCCGGCGGGGCCGCCGCCAATGATCAGCACTGTGATTTTTTTGGATTGGGGCGGAGAGGTGAAGCCTGATGGCGCGCCGGCCGGGGGAAGATCGGGCAGCCCGTCGACGGGGTTTACATCCATGCCGGGCTGAACCAGTTCCATGCAAGATTTCACTGGGCGTCCGTTGGCCAATACCAGGCACTGCGAGCATTGACCGTTGGCGCAAAAAATCCCCAGCGGGCTATGGTCTTTTGGGTGATGACCAAAAATGTGGATGCCGTGGGCGATCAGCGCAGCGGAGATTGTTTCGCCAGGGAGAGCTGTCAGCGGTTGTCCCTGCCAATAAAAGGTCAGTGTTTCTGGGCTTGGTGGGATGGACAAAATGGGATGTTGAGTTAATCGGTTGTTTGCCATTCTTTTTCAGTGATACTGCTTCTTATCGAGTTTTGTTTTGAATTGTAGCAAAAGTGGATCGGGGTCTCCTATTGCAATATAACCCATTTCCGCTAAATGATTGTCATATTGAAACCCGCAAAAATGACTTCATGATAGAATTAAACATTAAGTGATTATTATTTGATCTTTTTTCAGGAGGCGATATGAAACGGGTAGCAGTCTTGACCAGTGGAGGGGACGCGCCGGGCATGAATGCGGCTATCAGGGCGGTAGTACGCGCTGGTATCGCAAAGGGCTGGGAGATGTATGGGGTGCGCCTGGGATATAAAGGGCTGATTGAAGGTCGAATATCCCAGTTAGGCGTGCGCGATGTGGGTGGAATTATGCAGCGAGGCGGCACGGTTTTGGGCAGCGCGCGCTGTTTGGAATTCAAAACAAAAGAGGGACAGATTCAAGCCATCCGCTCCATGAATCAATTGGGGATTGAAGCCCTGGTTGTGATTGGCGGCAATGGTTCTCAAACTGGCGCGAACGCGCTGCGCTTGAATGACTTCCCGGTGGTTGGCGTTGCCTCGACGATTGACAATGACTTATTCGGGTCTGATATTACCATTGGGGTGGATACGGCCCTCAATATTGCTCTGGAGGCGATTGACCGCCTGAAGACGACAGCGTCTTCTCACCAGCGCGCATTTTTGCTGGAAGTAATGGGGCGCGATTGCGGTTACCTGGCACTGATGTCTGCGATTGCGGGCGGGGCAGAGATGGTAGTGATCCCTGAAGTTGAAACCGAACCAGAAGAGGTGGTGCAGGCCATCTGGAGGGCGTATGAAGCCGGCAAGGCTCACGCGATCATTGTGGTTGCTGAGGGCGCGAAATACAACGCCAACCGGTTGGCAGCTTACTGTGAGGAACATCAAGAACGCCTGGGGTTCTTACTGCGCGCCACTCAATTGGGGCATGTACAGCGCGGGGGGAATCCCGGCGCGTTTGATCGTATTCTGGCCACGCGCTTGGGCGCAGCAGCCATTGACCAGATTGAAAAAGGAGAGTACGGCGTTCTGATGGGATGGATAAAGAACGAAGCGACTGCGACGCCTCTGGAAGAGGTGGTAGCCAAGAAAAAGCCGCTGGATATGAAATTGTATGAATTGGCAAAAGTATTGGATCGCTAAGCAGTGTGCGAACATCAAAAAAGCCACGGACTTTTATGCGCCGTGGCTTTTTTTGTTATTTATTTCTGCTCATTCGTAAATAGGCTTCAATGAAGCCGTCCAGGTCTCCATCCAGCACCGCTTGGGAATTGCCCATCTCAAAGTTGGTGCGGTGGTCTTTGACCATCTGGTAGGGGTGGAGCACATACGAACGGATCTGGCTGCCCCATTCGGCTTTCTGATACTCGCCGCGCAGTTCAGCCATTTGTTTTTCCTGCTCTTCGCGATGTTTTTCCAGCAGGCGCGAGCGCAGCACGCGCATGGCGTTTTCGCGGTTCTGCAGTTGAGAACGCTCATTCTGGCAGGAGACGACAAGACCGCTGGGAATGTGGGTGATGCGGACGGCGGTGGCGTTTTTCTGCACGTTTTGGCCGCCGGCGCCCGATGAACGGTAAATATCGATGCGCAGGTCGTTTGGGTCAATCTGGATCGCATCGTCGTCATCGGTCACTTCTGGGAGGACTTCCACCTGAGCGAAAGAGGTGTGACGGCGGTGAGCGGAGTCAAAGGGCGACAGCCTGACGAGCCGGTGAACGCCTTTCTCAGCGCGCAGGTAACCATACGCGAACCGGCCATTGATTGCGATGGTCGCCGATTTCAGTCCGGCTTCTTCCCCTTCTGTGTAGTCGAGGGTTTCGGTTTGGAAGTTGTGTTTCTCTGCCCAGCGCAGATACATGCGTTCCAGCATACCGGCCCAATCTTGCGAGTCGGTTCCACCCGCTCCAGCGTGAATGGCCAGAATGGCGTTGCCTTTATCGTGACGGCCAGATAGAAGCGTGTCTAACTCGCGCTTTTCAATTTCCTTTTCAAAAATTAGTGTTTCCGCTTCCAACTCCACGCGCAGGGATTCATCTTCCATTTCCGCCAATTCAAGGGAATCGCGGATGCGGCGGTGAAGTCCTTCCCACGATTCGATTTCTTCGCGCAGCTCGGCGATCTTTTTCATCACCTTTTGCGCTTCATCGGGGGAATTCCACAAATCGGGATCCTCAGACCTGGCTTGCAGGCCTGCTAATTCAGATTTCTTTTTGGGTAAGTCAAAGATGCACCATTAAAGATAGGATGTTTGTATCACACACTTTAATGCGTTCTACAAGGTCTTGCATTTGAGTAACTCCTTATTAATTGTGGAAAATACCATTGACAAAGGCTTCGCGGTCAAAGTGTTCCAGGTCTTCGGGTTTTTCGCCCAGGCCAGCGTAAAGGATGGGCAGCCCCAGTGTTTTTTGAATGGCAAATGCCATCCCACCGCGGGCCGAAGAATCCAGTTTGGATAGAATGATGCCAGTCACCTGTACAGCTTCCTTGAAGGCTTTGGCTTGCTGTAAGGCGTTTTGGCCGGTGGTCGCATCTAAAACCAGCCAAACCGCGTGGGGCGCGCCGGAGAGGGCCTTGCCGGATACGCGATAGACTTTTTTCAACTCTTCCATCAGGTTATAGCGGGTGTGAAGCCTGCCAGCGGTATCAACGATCACATAATCAAAGCCGCGGGCAGCCGCAGATTGAATAGCATCAAAGGCCACCGCGCCGGGGTCTCCGCCAGGTTGGCCTGCCACCACCGGTAAATTGAGCCGCTCGCCCCACACCTGCAACTGGTCGACAGCCGCGGCGCGGTAGGTGTCGGCGGCGGCCAGCAGCACTTTCTTGCCTTGATTGGCAAATTGTTTTCCCAGCTTGGCCGCTGTGGTGGTTTTCCCCGATCCATTGACGCCAACCATCAGAATCACAAGCGGTTTTTGGTCGGGAAGAACCGGTTCGGGAATGGGTAGCAGGCGGTTGAGAAGCTCTTGTTTTAATACCTGGCTTAACTCTTCGGAGCGCGTAAGGCCATTTTCCACGACCACTTGTTTCAAAGCGCGAATCACATCGGTGGATGTTTCAATACCCAGGTCGGCCTGAACCAGAAGCGCTTCCAGGTCATCCCATGTGTTTTGATTAATTTCTGATACGCCCAAAAAGGCGCTGATGCGCCCAAAAGCAACTTTTCTTGTTCGGTCTAAGCCGGTCAGCCATTTATTAAACATAAGCACCCTGGTCAGTCTGAAATTATAACATTGGAGGACGGATTATTCAGCGATTCTGTCGCCAGCTGCCCGCAGCCAGCCTGGATATCAATACCGCGGCGCATGCGAATAGTGCAGGGGACCCCGGCTTTTTCGAGGATGGCGCGGAATGTTTCGGCTCTTTCACGGCCAGCCGCCTGCCCGGTGAACTGTCGCGTTGGGTTGAGTGGAATGGCGTTGACATGACAGAGCGTGCCTTTGAGCAGGGCGGCCAATTGGCGCGCCTGTTCGGGGGTGTCTGTCTGGTTTTCGATTAATGCCCATTCAAATGTAACCCGGCGGTGGGTCTGCTCAATGTAATAGCGCACAGCATCCATTAATGTTTCAATGGGCCAACGGCGGTTCACCGGCAACAAGGCAGAGCGGGTGGGGTTGTCGGCGGCATGCAGGCTGATGGCCAGATTGATCTGGCGTTTTTCATCCGCAAAACGCCTGATTTTGCTCACCAACCCGACCGTTGAAATGGTGAAGCGGCGCTCTCCCAGATTCATGCCCTGGGGGTGGTTCAGGCGGTCAATGGAATCCATTGTCGCCTGGTAATTGTGAAACGGTTCGCCCATGCCCATATAGACGATGTTGGTGACCTTCTCGCCCATTTTTTGTAGCTCGCGGGCATAATAAAGCACCTGTTCAATAATTTCGCCGGAAGAGAGATTGCGCTTGAAGCCCATTTGCCCGGTGGCACAAAAGACGCAGCCCATCGCGCAGCCAGCTTGCGTGGATATACACAAGGTACGGCGCTCGTCATAATGCATGAGGACGGCTTCAATGGCCAGCTGGTCTTCCAGTTTGAAGAGTGTTTTGACGGTTTCTCCGTCACTGGAGCGAAGCACGCGGTCGGGCGTGAGCGATTGGATGCTCAAATTGGCCTGCAGCTTTTGGCGTAAGCCCAGAGGAAGGTTGGTAAACTCGTCCCAGGAAGACCAGAGCTGCTGGTATAGGCCGTTCCAGATTTGAGCGGCGCGAAACTTCGGCTCTCCCCAAGCTTGGAGGAGTTCTGCGAGCTCTTCAAGCGAAAGGTCGTAAATCAGGAGCTTACGGTTGGTTTCCACTTCAGTCTTCCAACAGGGTTGCGATTAACTCTGACACATGATCACAGACCAGGTCGGGAGCCTGCGGCCAGGTTTCCAGGTCTTGCCGGCTGGTTACGCCGCTGAGCACCAAACCGGTGCGGCAGCCGGCGTTTTGGCCGGTGAGAATATCGGTGTCCAGCCGGTCGCCAACCACTAAAACTTCTTGCGGGGTAAGTTTGAGGTGTTCCAGCGCCATGTTTACCATTACGGGGGCGGGTTTGCCTGCATATTGAGGGGTGACGCCGGTGGCGATGGAGATAAATCCGATCATCGCGCCCGCGCCGGGTTGCAAGCCAAGAGGCGTTGGATAGGATGGGTCGGGGTTGGTGCCGACAAACATCGCGCCGTTATTAATCAGCAAGGTGGCTTTGGATAGTTTTTCATAATTCAGAGAGCGGTCCAAACCGGCCACCACGGCCAACACATTTTCTTCATTGTGATGAAAGCCCGCCTCTGCGAGGGTATTGATCAGGCCTTTTTCTCCAGCAACGTACACCGGACCCCCAGAGGGAAAATGTTTTTTCAGCAAATAGGCGGTGGCCATCGCCGAGGTAATGATTTGCTGTGGTTCCACCTGCACACCGAAGGTGAGAAATTTTTGAATGTACATCTCAACCGATCGGGTGGCGTTGTTGGTGGCAAAGGCATAACGGATGCCGTGCTGATCCAATCTTTTGAACAGGGCAGGTAAATCGGCAAGAGGGGTGTCCTCGCGCCAAAGCACGCCGTCCATGTCGAATATGATCCCTTTAATAGGAGGAGTGAAGGTTGGCATAATTCCCTTTACAAGTCAGGCCGGATAGAAAAGGATCCATCCGGCCTGGAAAGCATGCGTTCGTTTCCTGAAAAATTATTTTTCAGGCGGCGTCAAGACCTGATCGACCAGGCCATATTTCACAGCCGCGTCCGCGTCCAGATAGAAATCGCGTTCAGTGTCGCGTTCGATCACTTCCATTGTCTGGCCGGTCGCCTGGCTGAGAATGTTGTTGAGGCGCGCTTTGAGGCGCAGGATTTCGCGGGCCTGAATCTCAATGTCTGAGGCCTGACCCTGCGCGCCGCCCAGAGGTTGGTGCATGTGAATGGTGGCATGTGGCAGCGCGTACCGCTGTCCTTTGGTGCCAGCGGCCAATAAAACAGTGCCAAACGAAGCGGTTACGCCCACGGCCACGGTGCTGATTTTGTTGGGAATCATCTGCATGGTGTCGTAGATGGCGAGGCCGGCGTAAATTTGGCCGCCAGGCGAGTTGATGTACATTTGAATCTCTTTGTCCGGGTCTTCGCGGCTTAAGAAGAGAAGTTGGGCAACGATCAGGTTCGCAACCTGGTCATCAATGGGCGTGCCCAAGAAAATGATGCGTTCCTTCAGCAGCAACGAATAAATATCGTAGGCGCGTTCCCCACGGCCGGACGTTTCAATGACCATCGGGATGACGGAGTTAAAATTGTTCAGTGACATTTCTGCCTTCCTTGTTAAGACCCGAATTTGCCACATTTCGCGGCAGCGTTTTATTCTGCCGCGGGTTCCTGGTTTTCTTCGCCAGCAGCGGGCGTTTCGGGTTGTTCAACGGTAGAGGACTCAACTTCCTGATCGGCTTTGCCAGTGGCAATATCCTTTAGGCGGTTGAGAATTTGGCGGTTATACATACGGTTAGCGGTATCCATCGTGACGGCGCTGGCCAGGTCTTGGAATGCTTTGCCTTTTTTATATTTGCTATAATCGGGCATGGACTGCATTTCAAACAGAGTGCGAGCCACGGCGGTCTTGACTTCGTCGGGGTCAAGCTCCACTTTTTCCTGCTCGGCAATTTGTTCAAGCACTAAGGAACGCTCGAGACGCAAGCGGGCAGCGGGTTTGACTTCTTCTTCAATGAATTTTTCTTTGTCAGACTGGCGGATCTTTAAGTATGTATCCAGGTCCAGATTATTTTGCGCTAAATCTTGTTTGATCGATTCGAGGACGTGCTCGATTTCATGATCAAGGAGCTGCGGAGGGTATTTGACTGTGGAGTTCTTGACGATGGTCTGATCAAGCAGGTCTGCCATAAAATCCTGGTCGTACTGCTGCTGGCGGTCTGCTTCCATTTGCGTGCGAATCTCAGTTTTCAGCGCGTCCACCGAGTCAAATTCGCCAAGGTTCTTGACGAATTCTTCGTTGACTTCGGGCAGGTTAAGGACTTTAACGCTCTGAACCTGAATGGTGAAGTCGATGGCTTTGCCCTTCAAACGATCGGAGGCGAAGTCTTCGGGGTAGGTGTAGTGAACAACTTTTTCTTGCCCTTCTGCCATCCCCACCAATTCTTTCGTGAAGCCGTCATATGGCCAATTATCCGGGCGCGTTTCATTACCGCCCACAATCAGTTCGGCCGGGGTTTCATTGAAGACAGGAGCTTCATCTTCGGCGGCATCCACCAGCTTACCGGTGATTTTCACAAACACCAAGTCGCCTTCCTGCGCCGGGCGGTCAACTGGTTCCGATTCGGCGTAGTTCTGACGCAGGTTTTCGATGACTTTGTTAACATCATCATCGGTTACAGCTTCCAAATTGTATTCTTTGCGAATAGAACGGTAATCGCACAGCTCCACACTGGGTTTGAGGGGGATCAGAAAATTAAATTTCGGAGGATTGATGCTGACGATCTCTTGCAAAGTGCCGGGGGCAGAAGGTTCCAGCGCGGCTTCGTCCAGGAAGCGCGGGTAGTATTCCTCAACAATCAGTTCAATGGCCTCTTGCTCGATAGCCTGCTCACCGTAAAGGCGCAGAACCACTTCGTAGGGGGCTTTTCCAGGGCGAAAGCCAGAGATTTTGGCTTGCTTGGAAATATTGCGGGCAGCCCGGCGCTTAAATTGCTCCAGGACTTCACTGTCCAGTTCGGCGGTAAGCAGAACTTGCTGGTCATCACGAAATTCTTTTTCGATTTTCACGCTCTATCCTCGTCTTAAATTTTTTATCGCTGTTGGTAGGGAAGGAGGGGCTCGAACCCTCACGCCTGTCGGCACATGATCCTAAGTCATGCCTGTCTGCCAATTCCAGCACTTCCCCGTTCAGCGGCATATTTATAAGCAAAGGGTATTATACCAAGAAGTGAAACAGGCGTCTATCAATTGTACTCACTTGTTCATAGTTTGAATCAGCCCGGAGAGGATTTGCTCCGGGCTGAAAAAAACGTTTTATATTGAGATTGTTACAAAATGGGAATTCCCAGGAGAATCTGGGTAATGCGGCCAATGGTCTCGCGCTGGCCGGTGTAATACCAGATTTGCATTTGCTCGCTCACGCTTCGCAGCCCGTTAGGCCCTCCCACACTTTGTCCCTGGCATTCCAATTCGCCAAAGCCGCCCAACGCGCCGTCATCGTTGTAGACATAGACGGATTGGCCGTTGATTCCGGGGCGGGTGGGCGGTTCTTCCGCGTATTCCGCGGAAGGATTGTTAAAATAATTACGGACAATCAGGGTCGATGACTGCGGGCTGGTGTGGATGATATAGCCTAAACGACCGGTCAACCCGGCGGCGTAGTAGGCCAGCTTGAACTGATGGCTGCCGGTCAGCTTGACCTGGGCGTAACCGGGATGGTTGTACAGATACGGTTCGGCGACTGGGTTGCGGTAGAACTCAACCATTTCGGGAATGCTGGTTGGGATGAGCAGGTCGCCGCCGGGTTGAAGCTGCATGAGGGTCCACACGGCACTGTAGATGGGATTAGGGTCTTCGTCCACCAGAGTGAAGGCCTGTTCAAAGCCACCGAAGCGGTAGGCTGGTTTCAGTTCCGGGTAAATGGGCAGCTTGCGAAGCGGGTCTGCGGCGATGCGGATTTTTTGTTCCAGATAGAGCCGTTTTGTGCCCGTCGCCAGTATGCGTGTATCCATTTGAATGCGTTGCGACAGCCGAAATTCCGTGGAGGAAACTTGCTCCAGCGAGTAATTCCCCGGGTCCAGAGCGGCTGGGAGCGAATAAGAGCCGTCGAAATCAAACCGGTTGCTGATGTGAAACTGCAGCTCGGGGGAAATCCAGGCGCGGGTGCCGCCAACATTCCATTCTCCGCGTTCGATTAACGCTTGAAATTGCCGTGGATCGTTAAAGGCCTGGCTCATCCAGCCGATGGAGGGCGTATCTTCATCTATAAAGGGGCCAAAAATGCGGCCACCGCGCTGCCACAAAATAATAGAAAGTCCGTCTTGGAGGGTCAGCTGCGAAAATGGAAGGCCGGCTTCTTGCAGGCGCTGTTTGACAGTGTGCAAATTGATGCCAGATGGGGTTTGCGTTCTCATGGCAGAATTATTCTCCTGAGGCAGGGTAGACCTTTTCTGGTGGGTTGCGGTGTTTGGGGCGCTCGATCAGTTCAATGGTGACACCGATGGCGTTTTCGGTGTTCAGATAGGCGTAATGCCCATCGCCGTCCAGCCCAAAACCGGAGCCGTCTTGAATCATTTCCAGACCGGCTTCGGCGGCCTGGGAGAGGGCGGTTTGCATATCTTCAACCAGCACACCAAAGTGATGCACGCCGTAGCCGTGCTGGTCAATGAAATCCTGGTATATTGTCTGGCCTTCTTTGGCCTCAATCAATTCAACGCGCATAGGACCAAAATAACCCAGGGCAACGCGGAAACGATGCTCGACAGGCTGGCCGTGGTAAGTCATTTTTTTGACCAGCGGCGGTCCGTAAGTGTAAAAATGCCATTCATTGATTCCGAACAATTTTGAATAATTATCAACCGTCTCTTCCAGGTTGGAAACGATCAATGCCACCTGGGCAATGCCATTTTTCAAAAACGGTAAAGGCAACTTTGGTTGCGGGATCATCGAAACCTCCTGAGGGATGAAGGAATCCTGCCCTCATCCCATAAAAAATTCTAGCATGAGCGCGGAATCAGACCGCAGATTGGTGAAGCATTTCGTCCTGCATTTTTCGCAGCTGGTAGACAAATTTGGAGGTGTCGGGGGCAACGGCGTCTTCGGTGAGCGGTGTGCCTTGGGGAATGTCTTTGAGAATGGTCGCACCCGGAGCGATGCCCATTGGGATGGCTTTCATGGCACGGGCGTCTTTGTAGGTGTAAATGCGGTTGAAGATATCCGCGCTGCCAATGCCGCCGATGACTTCACCGGCTTTGAGATCACGTTTGGCAACCGAAACAACCTCTGATACCATGTCTTTGGCTACCACGGTGGTTTCACCGTAGATGGCGGCTTCGGCCACAGCTAATGGCGTTTCGATGTTGCAGAGATGGAAGGGACGCAGGAAGAGATAATATGGGCCGTTGCCCATCGAGACAAAGCGCAGGTCAGCGTGAATGCGCGGGTCATCGGTGGTGACAATGGCGAAAACGCCGGGGGCGATGTTACCGGTGGAGTAATCTACGCAGCCGCTCTTGGAGAGCACGCCGCCGTCTTTTTGCGGGATAAAGTGCTTTGTCAGATCGGGCAGGTCCACTTTGGGACCATGCATACCGGGAATATCGGGAACCAGCCCTGTGGCGTTGGAGACAGCGGCCATCTCGACCATTGTTTTTGTGCCGTCCTTGAAAGACGCCAGCATTTTGGGGTTCATGTTTTTGCTTTCAGCTTCGGCGCGGCAGGAATCAGGGCTGGCTTCGTAATTGATAACGTTATTCTTTCCCTTGCCCAGGCAAACAACTTCGAAACCCATACTGGAAGAAAAGTCGTAGAGCATTTTACAAACGGCTGGCTCGTCGCCGGCGGCAACGGTGTAGACGCAGCCGGTTTTCCGGGCCATGCGGCTGAGGAAAACGCCCACGGTAACATCGGTCTCCACATTTAACATGGTGATGTTCTTTTTATTGAGGATGCAGTTCCAGGCAACTTGCGCGCCAATTTCGGTGATGCCAGTGGCTTCCACAACCGCGTCGATGTTGTCCAGGCGAGTGAGCAGTAATGCGTCTTCGGTTACCAGATATTTGCCTTTGCTGAGGGCATCGGAGGCGACGGCGTAATTGGACGTAACCACGATTTCAGAGCGCGGGATGCCAATAGAGATAAATGTCTCAATGGGCCGTTCGGGGTTCACGTCGGCGATTGCGACGGTTTCCATGCCAGGCATTTTGCGGGTGATGTGGACCATGCCAGAGCCCATCTGGCCACAGCCGACAAGCCCAACGCGAATCAATTTTCCAGCGTTCTGGAGTTTTAATAAATGTTGATATAGTTCCATTGGAATGACTCCATGATTAAAAATTTATTCCTTCGAGAGTTTGCGAAGATTTGCCAATTCTCTGAAGTTGGGTTTGATGTTGTTGTAAACATTTTTGAAGAGGCCAAAATATTGCATATAGCGCTCGTGGTTGGCGGCGATGGGTTCCAACGGATCGATATACTCAGCCCAATCGCGCGCGATGGTGAAATCTGTAAACACCCCGGTTGAGACACCTGCCAGGATGGCATCTCCAAAGGGAGCACCGGTGCGGCGGTGGGTGAGAACAGTTTCTATATTGAAAACATCGGTGATGATGCGGCGCCACAACTGGCTCTTGGCGCCACCTTCATTCAATACCAGGGGATATCGGATGGGGATGCCTGCGTCTTTGATCAACTGGAAGGAATCGTACAGCGCGTATGCGACGCCTTCCATCGCAGCGCGAATGAGGTGGCCTTTGTGATGGTTCAGCGAGAGACCGAAGACCACGCCGCGGGCATACACATCCCAAATGGGCGTGCGCTCGCCCATTAAGAAAGGTAAAAAGAGCAACCCTTCAGAGCCGACCGGCACTTTTTGGGCTTCGAGGTTGAGCAGATCGTAGGAATTGATGCCCATTGTGCGCTCGGCTTCAATTTCCAGAGGGGAGTAATTGTCGCGGATATAGCGCAGCGTTTGCCCACCGGTGGTTGTGGTGGGGACGGTGATGTAGGTGTTTTCTGAATCTACGGTGTAGGCGAAATTGATGGAGGAGGCGCCAATCTCGGTGAACATAAAGCCGGTGTCTTTGAAGATGACGCCAAAATTACCGCAGGTGCCCAGGTTCATCTGGATGTCGCCCGTTTCAATGGCGCCGCCGCCCAGCCAGCCCGCGTTGCAATCCACCTGACCAGCCGCAACGGGCGTGCCAGCCGCCAACCCGGTTTGTTCTGCGGCAGCGGTGGTTACTTCTCCGACAATGTCTGTGCAGCGGTAAATGGGAGGGATCAGGTCGGGGCTGATTCCCAGTTTATCGAGGAAATCCTTTTTGAATCCACGGCCTAGAATATCGTAGGCCACACCGTAAAAGGCGGCCGCTGAAAGGTTGACGGTGGCTTTGCCCGTCAGTTTGAGGGTGACGTAGCCGTCAATGGTCAGCGCTTTGTCAATGCGCTTGAAGTCATCGGGGCGGTTGCGCTGTTCCCATAACAAGTTGACGAGTGAAGGGTGGTCATCGAGGCGATTGGCTGTGAGATTGAAAACTTCATTCTCGCCGAGGTTCTCTTTGATCCATTCCACTTCGGTCAGGGCGCGTCGGTCCATCAGATTGTAGGCGCGGTTGACCGGCTGGTGGTTTTCATCTACCATCACCATTGAGGGCAGCGCGGATGAAACGGCTACGCCGCGGATCTCTTTGGGGTTGACCCGGGATTCGGCTAAGGCCATGCGAATCAGGCGGCAGGCAGCATCCCAATAGCGGTGAGCATCGTGCTCCGACCAGCCAGGCTGGTCCGTGTAGATAGGATATTCTTCAAAGGCAAAGCCTAAAACCTGGCCTTGTGTGTCGATGATGCAGGCTTTCGCGCCTCCTGTGCCGAAATCGATTCCTAGCAGAAAATCAGCCATCCGGTTCGCTCCTCTTGTTTTCGTCAATTGCGCAGCAGCATCTCGGCTGTGCGGTCATCGGTTACCAGAACATTGATCAATTTCGCGCGCAGCGCGGCGCGAATGGCAATCCATTTTTCTTCGCCGCCGGCCACACCGATCACCCGGGAGATGCGTTTGACCTGGTGTAGTTCCAGACCAATAATGCGGTTGTGGATGGGGTCTTCGATCCGCTCGCCATTTTGATTGAAGTACTGCAGGCAAATATCTCCAATGGCGCCTTTTGCAACCAGACGGTCGACTTCTTGCGGGGTAAAAATTTCATTTTGCAACACCGCTGAATCCGGGGAAAAAACGCCCAGCCCAACCACGGCAATCTGCGCGGCAGCGGCCATACTCAGTGCTTTTGAAACCGCGGGGGCATTGATCAGCGCGTTGCGAACTTCCGGTGAATTGACAACACCGGGCGCGCTGAGAATGATAGGCCTGGCTTCAAAGGCCTGGGCCATCCGGCGAGTCAAATCTACGCCATTGATTTCAGCGTCTGGCTGGCTCATGCCACCTAACATCTGCACCACACGGATGGCCGGCCAATGTTCAGCGGGCAGCGAGTCTACCACAGAGAGGAGTGAGCTGCCCCAGGTAAGTCCAATGACCTCATCTCCCTTGATGCTGCGAACCAGCGCTTCGGCAGCCAAAGGTCCCAGCGCGCGGATGACACCTTCACGATTGTAGGAAGGGGGAGTGGTGGTAATGACTTCATCGATGCCATATTTTTTCTCGATGGCGTGTTCCAGGTCTGAGCGGCCGTCTTCAGGGGCGGACAGGCTGATTTGAACGATCTTCTGTTCTCGGGCCTGCTTAAGCATACGAGACACCTTGATACGAGACAAACCAAGCCGCTTGCCGATTTGCTTCTGGGTCAATCCGTCTTCGTAATATGACTTGGCAATTTTATACAGGATGCGCTGCTGGTCTATTTCGTCGTACATAAGCTTCCGTGAATGAAAATATTTTCAGTATTGAAAATCTGTTTAGATCATACCAAACCCACAGTCTCAAGTCAAGTGAACATTAATGATCATGTGATCATATTGGCTGGAATGGTTGATTTGGAAACAGGACGGCATCTGTGGTTGCAATTGTTTATGTATGGTTATTGGAAATTTGGGTACTTGACATGCATTTTACAATATGTTAATATGCTTATGAACAATTTTGCAAATATGAAAATATTTTCATTAAATGTTCATTGCTGAAATTAACGCACCCAATTATTGGTAATCCCATCTTTTTAACCGCTCAACTTTATCCACCGAATGGATCTTGCATGGCGAAACTAACCACCAAAGAAGAAATGCGGCTGCTGAGCAAGGTTGGAAAGCTCTATTATGAAGAAGGGCTTACCCAAAATGAGATCGTCGACAGGCTGCAGCTGTCTCGCGCGAAGATCTCTCGTCTCTTGCAGGCGGCTCGTGATCGTGGGGTGGTTCAAATCATGGTCATTTCGCCTCCTGGAATTTACCCAGATTTGGAAATGCAAATTGAAACCCGCTACCAGTTGAAAGAAGCCATTGTGGTCGAAGTAACCGAGCCAGAATCGTCTGAATCTGTCTCGCGTGAACTGGGCGTAGCGGCTGCCAATTACCTTCAGCGCATCATTCGTGAAGATGAAACGCTGGGTGTTTCGTGGGGAACCACGCTGAGCCACATGGCTGCATCTCTGCAGCCAAATATCTTTCCTGAAGCGCAGGTGGTGCAATTATTGGGCGGTTTAGGCGCACCCGAATCGGAAGTGCATGCCACCGATATTTGCCGCCGCATGGCGCGTATGTTGGGCTGCCGGCTGACATTGATGCCTTCACCGGGAATCGTGGACCGCCAGGAGATTAAAGATATTATTCTCTCGGACAGTCATGTTCAAAAAGCGTTTGACAGTTTCAGAGATTTATCGACCGTTTTTCTGGGGATTGGCGCGCCAAATGACCAATCGGTGATGCTGACCTCGGGGACGATCTTAACCCAAAAAGACTTGCAGGAACTGCTCGAGTGCGGCGCGGTTGGGGATATTGCGCTGCGCTTCTTTGACAAGTTTGGCCAGCCTGTGCGCTCCGAGTTGGATTCGCGGGTAATTGGCATTGGATTAGACCAGTTATGCAAAGTGGATCGGGTGGTTGGAGTAGCCGGTGGTAGTCACAAGGTAGAAGCCATTTTGGGGGCGCTGCGCGGAAAGCTGGTCAATGTTCTCATCACTGACCAGGTTACGGCTCGGCGCTTGCTGGAGCCGTTTGGAAATTTCAACGGTGCGCGTGGCAGGAATTAATGTGTGATTTTGCAACACAGGTTGCTTAAAACAAGAAATCAATTGTATGAGGAGAGGTAAAAAATGGCCAAAGCGACATTGGGTTTGATTGTTGGTAACCGGGATTTCTTTCCCAGCCGGTTTGTAACGGAAGGAAGAAATGATTTGCTGCAACTGTTCAAAGAAATGGACATTGAGGCGATTGTCATTGATGAGAAAGAAACCAATCTGGGCGGTGTTGAAACCCGCTCGGAGGCAAAAATTTGTGGCGAATTGTTCAAAAAGAATATTGACAAAATCGAAGGTGTGCTGGTCATTTTGCCCAATTTTGGAAATGAGCTTGGTATTGCTGAAACGCTGCGAATTTCTGGCTTGAATGTGCCGGTGTTGGTGCAGGCTTATCCGGATGATGTGCAGAAAATGAGCCTGGAAGGCCGGCGCGATTCTTTCTGTGGCAAGTTCTCGGCCTGCAACGTTTTGCGCCAATATGGATACGCATATTCGCTGACTGCCAATCACACTGTTCACCCGAAGTCGGAAAGTTTCCGCAAGGACCTGGAAAAATTTGTGGCGGTCTGTAAAGTGGTCAAGGGCCTGAAGAAGGCCCGCCTTGGCGCGATCGGCGCGCGCCCGGACGCCTTTAAGACGGTGCGCTTTAGTGAAAAACTGTTTGAACGCTCCGGAATCAGTGTTACCACGGTTGACCTCTCGGAGATTATCGGTAATGCCAGCCGCTTGAAAGACACCGATTCGCAAGTTGTGAGCAAGCTGGATGAAATCAAGAGCTACGTCCCAACGCAAAAAGTACCGGCTGCCTCGCTGTTGAAAATGGCGAAGTTGGGTCTGGTAATTGAGAATTGGATGAATGATAACGAAATCGATGCCACTGCTATACAGTGCTGGGAATCGATCCAGAAGAATTACGGGGTCAATGTTTGCGGCCTGATGAGCATGATGGGTGAAAAACTATTACCGAGCGCGTGCGAAGTGGATGTGGCGGGCGTTTTGGGTATGTATGCTTTGACCCTGGCTTCTGGCAAACCCAGCGCGCTGGTGGATTGGAACAACAATTACGGCGATGACCCGAATAAGTGTGTGCTCTTCCACTGCGGCAACTTCCCCAAGTCTTTCTATGACGACAAAGTGGAAATGTACCTGGCAGATGTTCTGGGGACGACTTTGGGTAATGAAAATGTGTACGGCGCTCTGGCGGGCCGCATTCCAAGTGGACCTTTGACTTACGCGCGCGTCAGCACCGACGATGTGAACGGAAAAATTCGCACTTACTTTGGCGAGGGCCGCTTTACGGATGATGAGCTCCCGACCTTTGGCGGCCGCGGCGTCATCGAAATCCCCAATATGCAGACCTTGCTGCAGAACCTTTGCAAGGGTGGGTTTGAGCATCATGTCGGTATCAGCCGATCTCACGTTGCGGGTGTTCTGGAAGAGGCGTTTGGCACGTATCTAGGATGGGAAGTTTACTATCACAAAGGATAGTGGACTGGATTAGATACGCCTGCTAACCTGACGATCTTCCGGTATGAAAGAACCATCACGGTTAGAGGAGGTGATAATAAGGTTAGGAAGCGAGAAGAGAGAACCTTAAGAAAATGCAGTCAGTATTTGGCTGCAGAGCTCAAAATGGAGCGAAGCAACAGCTTTCTGAATTCTCTACCAATAAAGAGGAGATCTCAACAAATGAAGAAGCTTTTTGGAATTCTGAGTGTTTTGATCATTGCTGCTTTCATTCTCGGCGCATGCGCACCGAAAGCCGCTGCCCCGGCCGCCGACGATGGCGAAAAGAAGATCAAAATCTGTTTTGTTTTCCAGGACCTGGAAACTGAATTCTGGGTAGCCGGCCACAAAGCGATCACCGAAACCCTGGCCAGCAAAGGCATTGAAGTTTTGGAGCGCAATGCTAACGAAGATGCCAACCGCAGCTTGGAAATGGTTAAGGACTGCATCACCCAGGGCGTCGACGGCATCATGCTGATCCCGCAAGATGGTGAAAGCGCTGTGAATATCATTGGCGTTGCCAACGAAGCCGGTATTCCGATTGGTATCTTCAATCGCCCGCCTTCCAATGATAGCAACCCTGCGATCGTGATTGTTGCTGACAACGAAGCCATTGCTGAAGACGCTGTTGAATATATGGCGCAGCAGGCTCAGAAACTTGGCCGCCAGGTTACTCCCTTAATCATGGTTGGCGATCTGGGTGACCCCAATGCCGTTGGCCGCCGCCAGGGCTTTATGAATGTCATCGAAAAATACCCTGATCTGTGGACGACCGCTCCGATCGAAGTCCCGACCAAATGGGACGCCGCTGTTGCTCAGGCTGGTCTCGAGAACGCCATGCAGGCGAACCCGGATGTTGACTTCCTGTTCACTTCTTCTGACTTCATGTTCCCGCTGATCCAGGGCGTGTTGGAACCGCTTGGAAAATGGGCGAAAGTTGGAGAAGAGAACCATGTGATCATGGGTGGTCTGGACGGTGATGTGACGGCCTGCCGCTTACTGAAAGAAGGTTGGATTGACGCGACTGGTGTGCAAGACCTGTATTTCGAAGCTGACTCTCTAATGACCGCGATGCTTTCTTCCATCGCTTTGGGTGAGAAGACCCCCGAGAACTGGATTGACGATCCTGGTTTCGCTTTGACCGGTGGAAACCTGGCCGAGCGCGAAATGGATATGTGGGGCTGCAAACTCCTGGCTGAGAAGTAAGCGCAGCTACTTTTACAGCACTTCGATTGGGGGGCAGGCATTGCCTGCCCCCCAAAAAACTCGAATTTGGTCTCTCATCCTGAATTTCCTGAGCACCCACTCTTGCTTCATTTTCAACTAGAAGGACTTTTCGCACAATGACGACGATTAACCTAGAGAAATCCAAAACATGGGTAAAGGTGCAGCAATTTTTCCATCGAATGCTGTTGTCTGAGTATTTTGTGCTTTACCTGTGCTTGTTTTATTTTGTCGTTCTTATACCATTTGTTCCCATCATTGCATCAGGCAGAAACCTGACGAATTTATTTTCCAATATCTGGCCGTTATTTGCGATTGCGCTGGGGCAAACATTTGTGTTAATTATTGCCGGCATTGACCTTTCCCAAGGGTCGATTATGGCCGTCTCGTCTGTAGTTGGGGCGGTCATCATCACCAATCAGGTCGATCCGATTTTATTTACCAAAAGTCCTTTATGGGGGAGCGTGGTGTCAGAGTCTGGCGGCTTGCTGGCCGGTCAGAGCTATGCCATACCGGTTGCGATTCTTGCCATGCTGATGACGGGTGTGATTATTGGTTTTATCAATGGTATCTCTGTGGCCTGGTTCAAGATTCCGGCGTTTATGGTAACGCTGGTGACCCAAATTTTCTTCTCTGCCTTTGCAATCTATTTAACCAAGTCTGAAAATGTTATCCACCTGCCCAAAGAGTTTACTGCTATTGGTAACGGGACCCTGTTTGGCATGTCTTTGCTGCCATACACGCTGTTCTTGACCCTGGCTTTAGCTGCGTGCGCCCATTTTTTGCTCAGCCAAACCGTATTCGGCCGCTGGCTTTATGCAATTGGAAACAATGTGCGCACGGCGGTTGTCTCGGGCGTGCCAACCGAAAAAGTAGTCGTTCTGGCTTATGTGTTCAGTGGTTTCTGCGCTTCTTTTGGCGCTGTGCTGTACACGGCCCGGTTGGAAGCCGGGCGGCCGACTTTGGGCGCGAACCTGCTGCTGGATATTGTGGGCGCGGCTGTGATTGGCGGCGCCAGCCTTTCGGGCGGCAAAGGCAAAGTGGTCTGGACGCTGTTCGGCGTTCTCTTCTTGATGCTACTGGCAAATTCGCTGAGCCTGTTGAATGTGCCATACTTCACCATTTACATGGTGAAAGGTGGAGTCATTTTGCTGGCCGCGCTGGTGGATGTTACCCGCACACGCATTTTACAAAGAAACGCATAGGGTGAAGGAGCGAAATTGATGAGAAATGTTATTTTGGAATTCAAAGCGATTAATAAGAGCTTCTTCGGCGTTCAAGTGTTGGAGGGTGTTTCCTTTCAGCTTGAGCAGGGCAGTGTGTTGGGCTTAATCGGTGAGAATGGGGCGGGGAAAACCACCATGATGAATATTTTGGGCGGTGTTATCCCCTATGATTCAGGCGAGCTGCTTTTGCGGGGCGAGCATTATCGACCAGAAAATCCAGGAGACGCGCAGAAAGCCGGGATTGGTTTCATTCACCAGGAATTAAACCTTTTTACCAATTTAAGCATCGCCGAAAACCTGTTCATTGAGTCGTTTCCCCGAGTTAAAGGAATGCCCTTTATTGATCGTAAAACCATTCACGATCATACAAAAGAATTTCTACAGATGGTCGACCTTGAGTTTTCGCCCGATGTACTTGTAGAGCGATTATCACCAGGCGAGCGACAGCTGGTTGAAATTGCCAAAGCGCTGAGTTCGGATGCGCAAATCATCATCTTTGATGAGCCGACCACCTCACTGACCAATCGGGAGACTGAGAGGTTGTTCAACATTATCGAGCGCCTCAAGAAGGACGGCCGGTCGATCATTTATATTTCCCACATTCTGGGTGATGTAAAGCGCCTCGCCGACAACATTCTGGTTTTGCGCGACGGATCGGTGGTGGGCGGAGGCTCTGCCAATGATTTTGACATCAACCGCATGATTTCCATGATGGTTGGGCGCGACATTACTCAGCTCTATCCTTCTCGCAAAACCGCACCCACTACCACCCCTGTTCTCTCCGTCAATGGGTTGCGGCAGTCGGGTATTGTGGAAAACATCAATCTCCAACTGCACAAAAAAGAGATTTTAGGCATGTTCGGGTTGATGGGGTCGGGACGCTCTGAGCTGGCGCGCATCATCTTCGGCCTCGACCCATACGAATCGGGTGAAATTGTCATCAATGGAAAGAAGGCCAGCCGCGTAAATCCGCGAACCAGCATTGCCAATGAGATCGCCTTTGTGACTGAGAACCGCCGTGAAGAAGGTCTGCTCATGAACCTGCCTGTGGCGGATAATATTGGGCTGGTTGCGCTGCCGACCTACTCCACGCAACGGCTCAGGAGGGTTGACCGCTCGCGCATCACGAAAGCGATTGACGATGTGACGGATTTGCTGAAGATCAAAGTGGCGAATGTGCACAAAAGCCTGGCAAAAGGTCTCAGCGGCGGCAACCAGCAGAAGGCAGTGATCGGAAAGTGGTTGCTTTCCAGGCCCAGCGTTCTGATTGTGGACGAGCCGACTCGCGGTATTGACGTGGGCGCGAAGTATGAGGTGTATAACATCATCAATGATCTGTCTGCGGAGGGTGCCTGCGTGCTCTTCATTTCTTCTGAACTTGAAGAACTGATGGGTGTGTGTGACCGCATTCTGGTGATGAGCTATGGCGAAATCACGGGTGAATTTGTCCGCGAGGAATTTAATAAAGAAAGTATTCTGCGCGCTGCATTCAGGGAGAATGGAAATGGCTCAAAGTAATCATAAACTGCTGATGCTGGCCCTTAAGAACACGCCGATCATTCTTTTTGTCGTTGTTTTTGTGGTCTTCGGTGTGCTTTCGCCCAGGTTTTTCTCGCTGCAAAATTTTGAAAACCTGCTCCGACAATCATCTTACATCGGCATTATCGCGGTAGGTATGACGTTTGTACTGCTGACGGGCGGGATTGACCTATCCGTTGGGGCGATTATGTATGTGGCCGCTGTGATCTTTGGAAAGATGGTTGAAGCGGGGATGAACCCCTGGCTGGCGGTGGCGGCCGGTATGCTGGCCGGCACGTTTTTTGGCGCGATCAACGCGTTCTTCATTACGAAACTCAAAATTATTCCGTTCATGGTTACCCTGGGAACGTTAACTGCGCTGCGCGGCCTGGGACTATTCATGACCAAATCGTATCCGCTGCATATACCTGACAATGTAAAGATCGGCGCAATTAAGTTTTTTGGGTTTATTCCTGTGCCGATTTTCTTGTTTGGTCTGGTGGTGCTGATTGCCTTTCTGGTGCTCAATCTCACACCTATTGGCCGGCAGATTTACGCGGTGGGGAATGATGTTGAAGCAGCTAAGAAAGCCGGTTTGAACACCAACCGCGTTCTCGCTACGGTTTACATTATCAGTGGTTTCTGCGCGGCGATGGGTGGTCTGATTGCCCTTTCGATGCAGGGATCCGTTCAGGCCGGATTTGGCACCGGTGACGAGTTCGACGCGATTGCCGGTTCGGTTTTGGGCGGCACAAGCCTGTTCGGCGGTGTGGGCACGGTTTTCCCCGGCACGGTTCTCGGCATGGTGCTGATCCAGATGATTCAAGCCGGGCTTGTGTACATCCAATTGGATCTGTATATCCAGCCTTTGGTAACGGCGGGGGTGATTTTCCTGGCGGTGTTTATTGATGCCTTCCGCAGCGGGTTGTTGAAGAAGATGGAGCGCCGCAATATCCGCATGCAGCGCGAGACTGAGACGAAAACGGAAGTTAATACCGTACCAACTTCTTAACCTGTTTGAATTATGGGTATTTTGGGCTCCTCTTGTTAACAGATTAGCAAGAGGAGCATTTCTCATCCAGATAAATACAGCCATCATTGGAGGATAACCCCATGACTCATTTGCTCGGATTGGATATTGGAACCACTGGTTGCAAAGCTACACTGTTTGATTTGCAGGGAAAACTGGTCTCGGCGGCCAGCCATGAGTATTCTGTTCAATTTCCCAAGCCCGGTTGGGCGGAACAGGACGCGGAGCTGGTGTGGGACCTTGCTCAACAAGTGATGAGGGAAGTGACCTACAAGAGCGGGCAGCGAAATGTAGCCGCGATCGGGTTGTCGGTTCAGGGGGAGGCCATTACCCCGGTGGACGCCAAAGGCAACGCGCTGCGCCCGATGATTTTAGGGATGGACACTCGCACTGTAGAGCAAAACCAATGGCTGGAAGAAAAATTCGGCAAGAAACGTTTGTTTGAAAAAACCGGCATGCCCATCCATACCATTAACACACTCCCAAAGCTGCTCTGGCTGCGCGAGTTTGAGCCCCAGTTGTGGAAGGAAGCCGAACGCTTCATGCTCTATGAAGATTTTCTGATTCGCAAGATGACCGGTGAATCTGTGGTCAGCCGCTGCCTGGCGTCGCGCACGCAGTTGTACAGCCACCAGGAAGATGGGTGGTCCGTGGAAGTATTGGAAGCCCTAGACCTGGATCAAAAGCGCCTGTCCGTAATTGCCGATTCGGGCTTCGCGGTTGGGCGGCTGCATCGCAAGATTTCTGACGCGATTGGATTTGCGGAACCACCAATGGTAGTGACGGGTGGGCATGATCAATCTTGCGGTGCGTTTGGGGTGGGCCTGACCCAGCCTGGGTTAGCCAGCGTATCTACGGGGACAGCCGAGGTGGTGGAAGTGGCGCTGGCTTCTCCCAATGTAAGCCAACCTTTGTTTGAAGGGAATATCTCGGTTTATGCACATGTGTACAAGAAATTGTTTGTCACCATGACGTTAAACCATAGTGGCGGGTTGTTGTTCCGCTGGTTCCGCGACACTTTTGGACAAGAAGAAATTCGCGAGGCGCAGACCAGCGGTGAAGACGCCTACCAGCTTTTGTTAGCCAACGCGCCAGAAGGGCCGACGAATCTGCTGGTTTTGCCGCATTTCTCTGGCTCAGGCACACCTACCTTTGACACTGCCTCTAAGGGCGCTATTCTGGGAATGGGATTCACGACCTCAAAGGCCGAAATGGCCAAGGCGATTCTGGAGGGGTTGACGTATGAGCTGCGATTGAATTTGGATGTGATGCGCAGCGGCGGCGTGCAGATTGATGAGCTGCGCGCGATTGGCGGAGGCGCAAAGTCGGATCTGTGGCTGCAGTTGAAAGCCGATATCACCGGCACGCGGGTTGTCGTTCCGCAGGTTACCGAAGCCGCCTCAATGGGAGCCGCTTTTCTGGCCGGGCAGGGCGCCGGTTTGTTCGCAGACGCTGGTGAGGCAGTTAACCAATATTTGCGGTTTGGAAAAGTGTTCGAGCCGGACAACCGCCGCGTGAAACAGTATGAAGAAAAATTCGCGTTGTATTCGGAAGTGTACCCAACGTTAAAGTCCCTTCATCATCGTATGTAAATCAGTGTTATGACCCCAGCTCTCAACCCGGCTTGAATGCTGGGTTGTTTGTTGCGCATAGGCGAAGATAGGGTTTGAACATTTAAGATATAATGGGGAAAGCCTTGAGGATTGGAGGAATCTTCGAAATTGAGCAGGGTCATAAATCCAGAATCCGCGGGAAAAGAACGCACGCGGTTGATCAAATGCATTGTGCTGGCGCTGCGCGAGCTTATGCAGCAGACCGAGCCCAACTCAGCTAGCAAAGACCTGGCGGCATTTATTGCCATTGCGCTGCAAGAAATTCACGATTCAATTGACAGCAGTGTAAACGCGTGGGAAAAGAGAGGGTATTGGGTCAAAGCCGATCGCTTCCGCATGGAGTGGGAATGGACTGGACGGGTGAGTCGCGCGATGAAGAACGCGCTTTTGGGCGAAGATTGGGGGGAGGTAGCCGGGCAATCGGCATTGATTATGCAAAAATTCTTTACGGTTCAGGTGCCGGCGCGGCACCGCTTGGGGACGCCGTGGGTTGGGGCGTATCAACGATTTCTTAATGAATCAAAAAACGAATAAGGGGATCAAATGGAAGCGATTCGCCAGTTAATTCAAACGTTGAGACCGGCTGAGATTGATGACGTGCGGATTGGTCTGCATTGGATTGGAGTGACTGCCCGAGCGCAAGGTAGGCTGACATGCGGATTGGCCTCAACCGTACCGGCATCCCATGATCACCACAGCGATTTTGACGTACCGGAAGCAGGCCGCCTGTCATTATTAAGCGGACTGGAGCTGGCAGAATGGGCATTGTCTGATCACCCGATTCGCACTGGGATTGGGTTGGCCGCCATTAACGCGATGGTAGATCCCTGCCCCGAATTGTGGGAAGATATCAACGCTGAGCAGGTGATCTTGCGTTATGCTGAACAAGGTCCGGTGGGGTTATTGGGCCGCTTCCCATTTATTCCCCGCCTGCGTGAAAAAGTGAAACAGCTTTATGTATTTGAGTTGAACCCACAGCCGGGTGAATATGGAACAGACGATATGAAAACCATTTTGCCCGACTGCGCGGTGGTGGCCATTACTGGCATGACGCTGGTCAACCACACCTTCGAAAAGGTCATTTCTTGCCGGTCTCCAGACTCGATCAGTCTGGTTATGGGGCCCACAACGCCCGTCAGCCCGGTGCTGTTCGATTATGGGATTGACTTGATTTCTGGCACGGTTGTAGAGAAGATTGAACCGGTGATGCGCTGTCTGATCCAGGGGGGCGCTTACCGGCAGCTTCACCAGGCCGGGACGCGCCTGGTCACTATTCAATCCCCTCGTTTGAGATAATAAGTGGTTCTTGACGCTCTTATTAAAATATTATTGCTTGAGGTACTATGGAAATTGCACAACAGATCGCAAAGCAGCTCAATATTAAACCTTCACAATCGTCAGCGGTGATTGAACTGCTGGATGAAGGCAACACGATTCCATTTATCGCCCGTTACCGAAAAGAGAGAACTGGAACGCTCGATGAAGAGCAGATCCGAAATGTATCGATTCTGGTTGAACGCCTGCGCGCAATGGAAGAACGCCGCTCAACCATTATCGCGACGGTTGAATCGTTAGGAAAAATGACTCCCGAACTGCTGGAAAAAATCCAGCAGGCGGATACCATGACGACTCTGGAAGACCTGTACCTGCCGTACAAGCCCAAGCGCAAAACGCGTGCCAGCATCGCGCGGGAGAAAGGGCTGGAAGGTCTGGCGGAGAAGATACTCAAGCAAGATTTATCCAAAGTTCCTGTTGAGCAGGCAGCAGAGGCATTCCTTAATGATCAGGTTCCCACAGTAGAAGACGCCCTGGCTGGCGCGCGCGATATTGTCGCTGAAACAATTGCTGACCACGCGGATGTGCGCAGCGCGACCCGTGAAAAGGCAATGGGCTGGGGCATGCTGCGGTGCGAAAAACTGGACGACAGCCAGGATGAACGCAAGGTCTACGAACTGTATTACGACTATGAATGTCGAATTGACCGCCTGCGCCCGCACCAGATTTTGGCGATGAATCGCGGCGAAAAGGAAAAGGTGCTGCGCGTGGGTGTTGAAGTGGCTGAGCGGGACTGGCGGAACGCGATGGTGAATTCTTTCCCGCCCGACCGGCGCTCGCTGTGGAATGAACAGTTGCAGCAAGCGATGGAGGATTGTGCTGAACGGCTGTTGCTGCCGGCAATTGAGCGCGACGTGCGCCGAAAATTAACTGAGACGGCGGAGGCTCACGCCATTCGCATTTTTGCGGACAACTTGCGGGCGCTGCTTACCCAGCCCCCTCTGGCGGGGCATGTTGTTTTAGGTTTGGACCCTGCCTACCGCACGGGCTGCAAAGTGGCGGTGGTGGACGCGACTGGCAAAGTGCTGACCACGGATACCATTTACCCGCATGAGCCAAAACGCCAGTGGAAGGAATCTTTGCAAACTTTGGACGTGCTGGTCAAGCGCTACCAGGTGAGCTTGATCACCATTGGAAACGGGACTGCGTCTCGCGAGACCGAACAACTGGTGGCTGAATTCATTCACAGCAGACCGGGTTTGCAGTACTTAATCACCAATGAAGCGGGTGCGAGCGTGTACAGCGCCAGCGAGCTGGCCAGGGCCGAGCTGCCGGATATGGACGTAAGCCTGCGAGGGGCGGTTTCCATCGCGCGGCGCGTGCAAGACCCTCTGGCTGAGCTGGTGAAAATCGATCCCAAGTCGATTGGGGTGGGGATGTACCAGCATGATGTCAATCAAACTGAACTCACGAACGCGCTTACCGGAGTTGTCGAGAGTGTGGTGAACCAGGTAGGTGTGGATTTGAATACTGCTTCACCGGCGTTGTTGACGTTTGTTTCAGGGATTGGGCCGAAGCTGGCCGAGAAGGTGGTTGCTTACCGTAATGAGTACGGCCAGTTCCGTGATCGCACGCAGTTAAAAGATGTCTCGGGCCTTGGGCAGAAAGCATTTGTACAGGCGGCAGGCTTTTTACGCATACGCAATGGAAAGAACCCTCTGGATGAGACGGCCATTCACCCCGAAAGCTATGCGGTGGCGAAAGCTGTGATGGAGCGGGCTGGATTGGATTTGAAAGCGCCTATTGCAGAAAAGCAAGCCAAAATTCAAACTTTGGTAGAAGTAGAAGGCCTGGAAAGCCTGGCGAAAGAATTAAACACAGGGCTGCCAACATTGAGGGATATTTTGGAACAACTGGTGCGCCCCGGCCGCGATCCGCGCGAGGATTTGCCCGCGCCAATTCTGCGCAGCGATGTGCTGTCAATGGAAGACTTGATTGTGGGTATGCGCCTGAAGGGAACCGTGCGTAATGTGGTGGATTTTGGCGCGTTTGTGGATATTGGTGTGAAACAGGACGGCCTGGTCCACCGCAGCCAGGTGCCGGTTGGGTATTCGCTGAACGTGGGCGATATTGTGGATGTTGAAATTGTCAAAATCGAAACCGAACGAGGGCGCATCGGGCTTTCGATTGTGGAGTAGCTGTAAATGGGACAACAGCCGCGCTGAGACAAAAGCAGCGCGGCTGTATCCATCTTATTTTGACGCTGACTGCGGCTGGATCAGCGCCAGGTAGTGGCGTAAATTTTCTCTGGTTATTTGTGTCAGGTCTGGCGGCGCGACATGCGGGTCAAACCAGCCGATCTCAGCGCATTTGCCGGGTTCCTGAATGGCCGGCTCGCCGGATGTGATGGAACAGATAAAGGTTGGTGAGACCCAATGCTGTTTTTCCTCCGGCAGAATGTGGTCAACTACGTCCAAAAGCCTGCCGACGGAAATGGTGATGCCGAATTCCTCGCGCATTTCGCGGATCAACGATTGGGCCAGGGTTTCGCCAAACTCCACGGAGCCGCCGGGAAACTCCCACAAGCCGCGTTCATTTTTTGCCAGCGGACCTCTGCGGGCAAGAAAAACCAGACCTTGTGCGTTGACGATGAGCGCGCCAACACCTACGCCGATGTAATCGATGCCTCTTTTCATGAGTGTGACCTTTCCTGCTACAAGGATCTTTCGATGAGTGAGAAGAAACCTTATCTACTGCCGGCCGGGCCAGCCCGAACAGAAATTCGGGTGGTAAACAGCCGCTTCATCGCCTCAGCCGGGCCGGCACGGACGGTGGAAGAAGCGCGGGCATTCATTGAGGCAGCGCGGGCGGAGTTTGCCGATGCTACTCACAATGTGCCCGGCTTTGTGATTGGCTACCCGCCTTCGGTGATTACCCACTACAGCGATGACGGCGAGCCGTCTGGTACGGCCGGGAGGCCGGTTTTGGCGGTTTTACAGGGCAGCGGGTTGGGGGACGTTGTGGTGGTGATTACGCGCTATTTCGGCGGCACCAAACTGGGCACGGGCGGGCTGGTGCGGGCTTACACCGAGGCCACCCAGGAGGTTCTGCGCATCCTACCGCGCGCACATCGAATTTTAACCCATTCGGTGATGCTGGCAATCCCTTATTCCTATTTGGAACGGGTGAGGCTGCTTGCGCCTGCTCACCAGGGTTTGATCCTGGATGAGGATTTTGGCGCGGATGTTACCTTGTCCCTGCGGTTTCCGATTGAGGCATTGGAAGGGTTTCAAACCGCGTTGGGTGAATTGACCCGGGGAAGCGTGTTGGCTGAGATTATTGAAGCAAATACTGAAACCTTGATGCCCGTGGATCAGAGCGATTGAGCGGAGAGGTGCTTGAGGATGAATTCGCTGATTTGGTCCGCGCCATTGGGAACCGCGCGCACCAGCCGGGGAGCAGAAAGCAGCGCATCCATGTGGTTTATCCACTTTCCCGAATAAAAATCCTGGTCCGAAATGCAAATCGCGTTGAAGTTCTGGTCTACATAGGCAGAGAGCAGTGGGCTTTCACGGAACTGGTCGCGGGGGATGTAGCCGAAGGCTAAACCCGCGTGGTATACCTCTGAAATGGTGCTGTATCCCAATTTTCCAATCACTGCCTGGCTGGCGTTGACCAGGTCGGGATGATAGAAGGCGCTGCGGTGTGGCAGCAGCACCAGGTTATCTTGAATCTGGTGTTCGTTGCTGCTGCCGGGCAGCATGAACCACACCGATGAAAGCTTGCGAAGCTGATCCAATGCGGCATATTTTTCAGGAATGCCGCCCATTGTGATCAACACAGCCGGATTGTTATCTTTAATACCGAGGCGGTTTCTCACTTCGGAGGGGGGACTCTTGGGCCTGCGGCTAACGGGATGGGTGGTCAGGTCGGCGGCGGGGGATGGCTGGCAGAGCGGCTGGGTTTGGATGTGATGATCTGCCTGGCGGAAAACCTGAGCCAGACCGGGGATAATCTGAGCGAAAGCTGGCTGAGTGGAAAGATACCCCTCATAGATCCAATCCCAGGTGAAATTTTCGATTAATATGGAGGGAATCCCGGCAGCCTGCGCCGCGGCAATACCGAGGGGGGCGATATCGCAAAGAACTGCCTGGCAGCGGCAGTTAACCAGGCTGGCGGCAAGGCATGAGAGCAGTTCGGGTTGGAAGGGAAAATACTGATGCAGGGCGGAAATGGTGGCGGGCAAGTCTTCTTCGAGGGGAGAGCGCTGTACCAGGCCGATGTCGCTGCGTTCTTTGTGGAGGGTGAAGCAGGACGCCGGCAGCGCATCCTCAAAAAACCAGCCTGGCACAAGGGTAAAGATATGAAAGTGGATGTGCGGAGAGCGCGCGAGCAGGCTTTGCATTACAGCGACGGAACGGGAGGCGTGCCCGAAGCCGTGGGGTGAAATGAAATAGGCCAGATTCAGCATAGGGCATCGTCCAAGGTAACGACAATAGCCTGCGGCACGGCGCGCAGCACATCTTGCGGGTGGATGAGAATGGCAGTGCCGCGCTCACCAGACCCCAGAGAAATTTCTGGCAGGGAGAAAATGCAATTTTCGATCAGAACCGGGATTTCCGCATCCAGTCCAAAGGGGTTGACTGTGCCGGGTTCGCAGCCGGTAACCTGCAGCACTTCTTCCCGGCTGGCCAGGGTGAGCCGCGACTGCTGCCAATAAACGCGCAGGGCTTTCCAGGGAATCTGGTTCGGCCCAGGGGTTAATACCATAAAGTAGCGCTGTTCTGATAAGCGGAAGAGAATTGAGCGGATGACCTGTTCTGGAGACTGTCCGCGCTGAACTGCCGCGTCTTCCAGGGATTCTACTGGGCGCTGATGATGGAAGAGGCGAAACGGCACCTTCTGTTGTTCCAGAAAGCGGATGGAAGCGGGTAAAGAGGGTTGATTTGACATCGCGAACAGCAGCCTATTTTTAATACCTCTTGATTATACCCGCAAAAAATGGCGCGTTGTTTTTTGCGCGCCATTTACCGTCTAGAAGAGACTGCGTAAAACGATGAGAAGGCCCACGATCAAAATTGGAATACCAACCGGTGAAGCGATAATCGTAACGGTCAGCACCAGGCCGACAATCATCAACGCCATTCCCAGCAATGAGCCAACCAGACGGCCGGTCAAGCTCAAAATGAAGGCCAGTAAATCCCATAATGCCACAAATGGCCACAAATACCAGGGCGTTTTCGCGCGTTTTTCATTGGACATGATTAAACTCCAGCTCACTTGTTAAGAGATAATTGATTTTCTATAATCAATATACGTGAAAATGAAACGGGCGTTGCAGCCCAGAGGAACTTTATTGTGTGTTTCAGCGTTTTATTGTAGAGACTATTGAGAGGTGAGTTTTATTCTTATGCAATCTTTGCCCAATACGCAATTATCGTTTAAAAAAAGCAGCAGCGTTAATATCAATTTTCTTGCCGCTGGAGTTGTTATTGTTCTTTTGGCGTTGATTTTCTGGTGCGTTTTCTTCTTTGTTTGGGGGTATTTTCACGTCAGCCAGCGCATACTGCCGGGCGTTACAGCCGCGGGTGTGCAAGTGGGCGGGATGACCATCAGCGAAGCCGAGGCCGCCATCCATGAACAGTGGAATATGGGGCATCAGGTTTTGATTGGCAGTGAAGACCAATGGTGGAGAACTCCTTCTTTATCGCTGGGAATTTATGTTGACTCGGTGAAGATTGCCCGGGACGCCTTTGAGATGGGCCGGGGGTCCGGCGCGCTGGCTGAGTGGATTACTATTCTGTTGGGCGGGCAGCCATCTGGCGGACCGGAGATTCTTTTTAACGAAGAAATGGCCCGAAACACGCTGACGCAAATCAGCCAGCTTGTGTATGCCGCCCCGCAGCCGAATGAGATTGTCTATGAGAATGGGCAGTGGGTTGCGAAAGGTGGCTTAAATGGAAAAGCATTGGATGTGGAACGCGCCGTTTTGATTCTGCGCAGCGATCCGGGGCGTGTACTTTCGCAAGGCCAATTGGAATTGACCTATGTGCCGATTGCTGTTGAAACGGTCAATTCTGAAATATTGCAAGTACTGAACCAGATTGGCAACCGCCCGCTGACAGCGAGTCTGTATGATCCATTCAGCGGCGACATCCGCGATTATGAAATTGGGATGGATCGCATTGGCCCTTACCTGGGATGGGACGCCCAAACCCAAAGCATGACCTTGAATACAACCGGGTTGATAGCAGAGGTAACCACGATGTTGGAGACCAGCCAAGGTGTGAAGGTGCGCATGGATGACGATCTCTCCGCTGTGGAAGAGGCGTGGAAATCTGGCCGCAGCCTGGAGTTCAGCGTGGTGGACTTGCCCCGCCCTTACCAGGTGGAGTCGGGCGACACGCTTCTGAAGATTTCCCAAAAATTCAGGCTGCCGTACTGGTACATTCTGCAGGCAAATCCCGGCATTCAGCCCAACAGCCTGATCGTTGGAGCCGAAATCACTATCCCCTCGCGAAATGAAATGCTGCCGCTGCCTTATGTGCGCAATAAGCGGATCGTTATCTCTATTCCGGAGCAGCGGATGCGCGTATATGAGAACGGAGAGCAGGTGCATGAGTTTATCGTCAGCACGGGCATCGCGACCTCTCCCACTTTTCCAGGAGTTTACCAGGTTCGCACGCACGAATTAAGCGCGTACGCCTCTAACTGGGATTTGACGATGCCGCATTTTCTGGGTATCTATGAAGCCTGGCCGGGTTTTATGAATGGGATTCACGGCTTGCCCACCCTATCCAATGGCCGGATTTTATGGGGAAATGTATTGGGCGGGCCCGCATCTTACGGCTGCATTATCCTTTCTTTGGAAAACGCAGAGCTGCTGTATCAATGGGCGGAAGATGGTGTGGTGGTGGAGATTATTGGATAATGAAGAAAAGGCGGACACAATGTTCCGCCTCTTTGATGTTTTCTCTGGCAAAGAACCTCAAGAGCTATCCTTCGAGCGAAAAACCCGCAGCTCCATTTGCCCGCGATTCCACAGCCAGGGATAAGCGGCTGGAACGACCGCGCCTGCCACCAGCAGTAAGCCGGTGATGAGCAAAATGGAGGCTATGATGCTGATGGGGGGAAAGACAGCCGCGACCAAGAAGAATAGAATAGCGAGCAGCACGATACCCAGGCCAATGCCGCCCAAAATCCCCGCCGATTTCCACCCGCGCTTTTGGGATGCCAAGCGGGGACCATACAGCTGCCCGCTCTGCGCGTTGAGGGCGACCAGGATTTTCTGGTTGTCGTCTGATGTGTAATAGGTGATGTAAGCTGGGGCCAGAAGTTGAGTCCAGTTTTGGTTGGAGTAGTCTGCGGTTACGGAGAAATTTCGAACATGCTGCGCGCTGCAGGCCGTCTGGCAATCTGTTTGCAAGACTTGTTGCAGGCGCATCTCGGCTTGCGGCCAGGCTTGTTCGGGGAGAACGTCTGGACAGCGAAGCCAGGCTGAGGATGCATGCGCGGGATCGAAATCAATGGCCCGTTCAAAGTCGTATTGCCCCAATGCAGTGGAAAGCTGCTCCTGGTCGGTGAGGGCGTTAACCGCAACGTTCTGATAAGAACGGGAGATCTTTCCCAGGCGCGGTTCCCATCGGATGCGCGTTTCCTGAATAGGCTGGGTGTGCCATTCGCCATTGGTAAAGATTTCTTTGGTACTCTGAACCTGGTAATCAAAACCGGCCTCCGCCTGCCAGGTTCCCTGCGCGGCGGCGTCGACCAGCCAGAGGGGGAAATAAATCGGCAGCGCTCTTTGCGCCAGGTGTTGGGGAGAAAAATCGGGAGCGGAAAGCCATACGCCCTCACAAAAGCGGGTGAAGCGAGCGGCCAGGTGGGAAGGAGAAATAGCAAAGGGAATGATCTTCTCGGGCGGTTCAGGCCGGACAGGGCCGGAGAAGGGCTGCAGCCTGCCTTGCGAGCATTGGGGGCAATTGTCGGCTGCGCTGCCGGCAGGTTTAAGAAAAGCCCGGCTGCATGCATGGCAAACGACCGTCTCAAGCGGCAGGCCCCACATCTCTTGGATTGTGTTGGGTGCTATTTCCTGGTTCATTCCGCCTCCGATTCTACGGCCTTTTTGTAGAGTGAAACTGAGAAGATAATTCCAGCAACCAGCAGCACAAAGCCCAGAATGAGCGGCACGATGCCAATTCCGCCGGCCAGCAGAAGCGGCAGGCCAATCAACAAAAGCAGGAAGCCAGGGGAAAGCGAGGCGGCAATGGCTGCCCAAATCTTCCACCATTCAACCGGTTTTTGACCGGCAATTTCGCCCGTTTGCCCATTGATCATGACCTGATACTTTTTTTCTTCAAAGTGATAGGTGCTGAGAAAGACCGGTAAAAAGATATAGCGCCAGGTCTCGTTGGCAAAGTCGGCGGACATGCTGAAATTTCTGACATGGTGGGTTGGAATATCCGCGTAACAAGCTTCACGGTTTTTCTCGCGCATTTTATCTTTAGCGGTGTCCCAGGCTTCTTGCAGTGATAAGTCGAAATGGTTGGCTTGCCAGCCGGCTAGAAAATCGGGTGAGAAAGATTGGAGTGCGTTGAGGTCAAAGGGTTGAATTTCTTCCAGGATGCGCTGGCTGACTTTGCGTGTGCCAGGGATCAGGATGTCATCAAAACTTTGATTAACCTGCCCGTCTTCCCAACGCCAGTCGATGGTCGTGCGGGTTTTCCACTCTTTGCTTCCGGCATCATAATATCGCTCACTGCGTTCATAGCCAACCAGCGCTTTCCAGTCCGCATTGATCTCGGCGTCGAACGTCCAAAAGGGAAGGTATACACCACGAAACGAGTTGACCGTGGCTGAGGAAGATAAGCTTTGGGGGTGGAACCAGCCTTTACCCAACCAATTCGATACAATGGTTTTCAATTGATTCTGGTTGATCGAAAAAGGAATGATGTATTTGGGTTGTAATTCTTCCACAGGCAAATCGGCGATGTGAATCTTGTTTGAAGCGCAAAATGAGCATGTGCCGGATATCGCGTTTTCGGGTACGCTGGTGGCGGCGCCGCACTGCTCACATACCAGATCCTTTCGCCCGGCTGTCCACTGGACGTGGTTGGCTTTTTCCATCACGTCCACGCGAAATTCATGCTCTTCGGCGGCTTTCCCGGCGACCTGCGTCTGAACGGCATGCACATACCCACAATGTTCACAGGCGACACCGCCCGCTGCAATGTCGTAGCGCGTAACCGCGCCGCAACGCGGACAGGTGTATGTAACCAATTTATCGCGTGAACCATTCACCTGCTTCACTGGCGCGAAAACAGTTACACCCGGTAATTTGGACTCCACTTGCGAAAACCCTTCAGGAATGTGCCATTCTTTGCTCATTGTTTTATCCTTATACTAAAATCAGACCCCATTATTTTAACATTTTTTACTCGGTCTTAATGCAGTGTTGTAATGCGGGTCAAAATTTGCTATATTAATTGTCATACAATTACTTTTACTATCCAACTCGGTAGGAAAACTGTACAATACATATACGAAAAATTTTGTTATTGATTGTATTTAATTGTTCGATGGGATATCCAACCTTTCAACTAATTTTCCTTGCTATGATGAAGCACATGTCCCATGTCAATTGGTGGCGATGGGACATTTTTAATGATGAGATGGTCTGGTCAAATTGACCGGCTCTGAAAGCTGGAGGCCGGTCTTACCCAATGATTAATCCACAGACGAGAGGAAATTATGGGAGAGAAAACCGAATTGAGTAAGGTCAGGCAAGTACAAGTTGATGGTCTCGCGTTTCTTTTGGCGGATGCCGACGCCAGTCTGGATGATGTTGAGCAGTTTAGCGGACTTCCGAGCCTGGTAAAAGAGGGTTTGCATCTCGGAACGAACTGGCACCACCGGAACGAGTACACCGTAGAAAAATCATTGCTGTCTCCCAGTCTTGCGCAGCAATGGGTCGCATCCTTACTGGCAGTTGGGGCGGCCCTGGAGTTTGAGGATGGAGCGAAAGCCAGTGTGGCTGACCTCTTATCACGCCGGGGGACACGCGGTAAATTGAAAGCCTTGCTGATTCCGATGGATCAGGGGGCGTTTGGCGCAGAAGCGCATGTTGGAATGACACCGGGAGACACACCGATTGTTTCCAGCACGGTTGGATTGGTCCTAGAAGGCGGGAAGGTTGCCGCTTTACGCATCGCGCTGGCTGGCGCTTTCAAAGAAAGCGTTCGGTTGAGCGCGGCAGCAGAGGCATTCCTGGGCAAGGAATTCTCTCAGGACTTGATCACGCAGGTCGCCGACTCAGTGGAAGAGGAATCCACACCCAAAGCGGATTATCGTGGAAGTGTTGAATATCGGAAGAGAATGGCTGGCGTGCTGACGCGGCGCGCCCTGGAAACTTGTTTGAAGGGAGCCGTGAAATAATGGCAGAGAAAATGGTTTCAATCGAATTTGTTCTCAATGGTGAGGCTCAGCAAGCCGCAGCTGACCCAAAGCAGAGCCTTTTGGAATTTTTACGCGGGCAAGGGTTATTTGGCACCAAGAACGGTTGCAGTGAAGGCGACTGTGGCATGTGCACCGTTTTGTTGGATGGAAAACCGGTGCGGAGCTGCATGCTTAAAACGCCGGCTGCCGATGGCCATGAGATTTTCACAGTGGAAGGATTAAGCAAGGACGGTAATCTGCACCCGATTCAGGAAGCTTTTTTTGACGCAGGCGCTATTCAATGCGGTTTTTGTACGCCCGCCCAGTTGCTCACGGTGAAAGCGCTGCTGGACCGGAACAGTAATCCTTCTGAAGACGAAATCCGCGAGGCTGTCAGCGGCGTGCTGTGCCGTTGCACAGGTTACGTCAAAATTATTGAGGCAACTCAGCGCGCCGCGGCAATGATGCGGGGCGAGCCTGTGCCGCCGATAAAAACCATTGAAGAAACCCTGCCGAAAATGGATGATCCGCTTCGACTGCCAGAAGCGTTCTATCGCAAAGAGCACAATCATGGAATTTTGCCTCACATTGTCTATACCCCAGAAGAAATGTCGAAGACCGATTTTGTGGGCAAACCGGAAAAGAAGGTGGATGGGCGAAAGCTGGTGTTAGGTAAACCGGTCTTCACCGATGATTTCCGCTTGCCTGGAATGCTGTATGCTGAGTTATTGGTCAGCCCGCACGCGCACGCGCGAATCAAGAACATTGACGCAAGCAAGGCTCTGGCGTTGCCCGGAGTGGTGAAGGTGCTGACATACAAAGACCTGCCGCGCGTTAATTATGCTTCTGGCGGTCAAAGCTATCCACAACCGCTGCCTTTCGACCAGGTAAGCTTGGATGATAAAGTGCGGCATGTGGGTGACCGAGTGGCCTTAGTTGCCGCCGAGACGCCGGAGCTGGCCCAGAAGGCGCTGCGCCTGATCAATGTGGAATATGAAGTATTGCCGCACGTCACCGACATGGAAGCGGCGATGAAAGACGGCGCGCCGGTGATCCATGACGAGCCGGGTGTTGAAGGCATCTTTGATACTCAGCACAATGTTATTTACCATATCGATGAGCATGTTGGCGACATTGAAAAGGCTTTTGCAGAAGCTGATCATGTGTTTGAACGTGAGTTCCGCACTCCCAAGCAGCATCACGCGCAAATGGAGCTGCACGCCTGCATCACCTATTGGGATGAGGATGACCGCTTGGTGGTGCGCACCAGCACGCAGGTGCCTTTCCACGTGCGCCGCATCATTGCTCCGCTGATTGGGCTGCCCATCAAACGCATTCGTGTGGTCAAACCCCGCATTGGCGGCGGTTTTGGCGGCAAGCAAGAGATTTTACTGGAAGATTTGTGCGCGCATATGACGATTGCCACTGGACGCCCCGTTCGCTTGCAGTACTCGCGCCGCCAGGAGTTTATGAGCGGACGCAGCCGTCATCCTCAGATCATCAAATTCAAACTGGCCGTGAAAGATAATGAAGTTACCGGCACCGAGCTTCGCCTGATTGGCGATACCGGCGCGTATGCTTCACACGGGTTAACGGTGCAAATGGTGGCTGGTCTCAAAAGCCTGACGCTGTATAACGCGCCTAATTCGCATTTCTTGTGCGATGTGGTCTACACCAACACACCCCCGGCGGGCGCATTCCGAGGCTATGGGACGATGCAGTGCGAATTTGCCCTGGAAGTGATGATGGAAGAAATCGCTGAGAAACTGGGGTTGGACGTGATTGAGTTCAAACGCAAGAACCTGATTAAAGTTGGCGACAACATGTGGGTCGCGCAAAAGCTGGGTGAGGGGCGGGAAGGGTACGCCCAGGTGATGACGACCAGCGCGTTTGATGAATGTCTCAAAATCGGTGTGGAAGCGACTGATTTCTATAACAAGCGCAAAGCCTACCAGAATCAAAGCGGAAGCAAGCGTAAGGGCATCGGTGTGGCAACTGTGATGCACGGCAGCGGTATTGCGGGTTTGGATATGGGCGCCGCGACGCTGAAGATGAATGACGATGGCTCATTCAACCTGCAGATGGGCGCTACGGACCTGGGCACCGGCTCTGATACCATTCTGGCGCAAATGGCGGCAGAAATTCTGAGTATTCCGGTTGAAGATTTTATCGTCTACTCTTCAGACACCGATTTCACCCCCTTTGACACGGGCGCATACGCCTCCAGCACGACCTATATCAGCGGTGGCGCGGTTCGCAATGTGGCCTTGGAGATCAAGAAGCAAATCCAGGCGCACGCAGCAGATATGCTGGAGTGGAAGAACCCCGAAGAATTAGAGCTGCGCGACCGAAAAGTGATTGCCCCAGACGGCCGCTCTGTTACCTTTGAGCAGGTGGCGTTGAGCAGTACTCACCAGATGAACCAACACCAGATTATGGCAACCGCTTCTCACATGAGTTACATGAGCCCTCCGCCAACGGCTGCCCAGTTCGTGGAAGTGGAGGTGGACACAGAGACCGGTGAGGTGAAGGTTGAGCGCATGTTGATGGTGGTAGACTGCGGCCGGGTCATCAACCCAATCACCGCTGCCGGCCAGGTGGAAGGCGGTATGCAGCAAGCCCTGGGCTTCGCACACAGCGAGTTCTCCCTCTTTGATGAGTCGGGTGATATGGTCAACGCGCGCCTGGCTGAATACCACGCCTACAAAGCGCATGAAATGCCGGCTACGGATGTCATCTTTGTGCAAACGGATGACCCGAACGGGCCTTTTGGCGCGAAATCGATTTCTGAGCTGGCCATTGATGGGGTTGCCCCGGCTCTGGTAAGCGCGATTCACGACGCGACTGGTGTCTGGATTCGCGAGCTGCCGCTCACTCCGGAAAAGGTTTGGCGCTCGCTCAATCAATAGAAGCCCACGCAATTTGAAAATCGAAAAGGCTGGCCCGCAACCGGAGTCGCGGCCAGCCTTTTTCTTTTACAGCAAGGTGAATTATGCTGATAAGGAATACCGCCTGCCGTGAAAGAAGCGATTCCAATCATCGCGACTGCTTTGAAGCGCAATGTAGATATAGAAGCTGACGGTAAAAAAGCCTAAAACCATAATGAAAGCGACCCAGATGATTGATTTTAGGGCGCTCTTTTCGCGGTAGATGACCCACATCGAAAACAGAGAAAACCCCACATACAAGTCAACCAGTGAGACAATTCCCCACGGCATGGAAAGTAGCTGCGAGCCCTCAGTGAAAAAATTGCCGCGTGTGAAGGCATAGATCAGAACCGCGGTCATTGCAAATACACCGATCAGTGAGATGGTCTTGGTAATTTTCATTAAGCCTCCCTGCAGGATAATCAAAATTATTCGTTTGAAAAACGCTTCTCTACTCATTTGGGTTGGATGGATGTTTGGGAAACCAGGGGAAGAATGAGCTGGTCGTCTCAATATATTCCTTGTATTGTGGTTTGGTTTCTTTGAGTGTCTTTTCCAAAAGCGCGACACCGGACACCCGCAAGAGAAGCACCGTCATCAAAATGGGGCTGAAAACGCTCCAGAACGCCCCCAACGAGGCGGCAATCAAATAGTAACCCCACCACTGCGCAGCGTCTCCAAAATAGTTGGGATGGCGGGTGTAGCGCCAGACGCCGGTATTAAGGACTTTCCCTTTATTTTCTGGGTTGGCTTTGAACCGCGATAATTGGGCATCTCCGGCGGTTTCAAAGTAGAAACCATACAACCATACCAATCCACCAGCAATCACGAGCGGCAAAATGCCTGGCTGTGTGCTGATCATGGCGGCAGTGAGAGGGGTTGAAATCATCCACATTAAGACGCCCTGGAGAATAAAGGTCTGAAAATAACTGTACCACCACCAGCTTTTGCCATGTTCCTCACGCCAAGCACGGTAGCGAAAGTCTTCAGGTTTATTTCGATTGCGGATGAAAATGTAGATTGACAGTCTCAGCCCCCAAACGGATACCAGAATCAACAGTAAGACCTGCGCCCATGACATGGGGCTGGCGACCATGAACACCAGCCAGGCGGTTAGGACAAACCCCAGTCCCCAGAAAATATCGACAATGCTGGTATTTTTGAGGGCCAGGCTGGCGACCCAGATGGCGGTCATATAAGCAAAGATGAAAACGCCGGTTAAAAGAACAGCTTGCTGGATACCCATTTTTCACTCCTCTGTTGATTTGATTCTACTCGAACCCGATCAACGGGGTGAATGCTTGTATCAGCTTTAGTTGGCGTGTTGGGGTTATTCGCTGATGACTTTTCCGCCCTTGAGCGTGGCCTGGTACGATTTTAGCTGTTCCCATTCACCGTTGGCCGCAAGGCGGGCTTGATTGGGCCATGTCTGCGGATCGGCCAGGCGGATTCCAGCTTTCTTCAAAATGATCTCCAGTTCGGAGCGGTTGCACTCCGATAGCTGCTGGAAGGTATTAATCCCCGCGCTATTGAGAATTATCTCGATTTTGGGACCGATCCCTTCCACCTGCTTCAAATTGTCGGGAGTGACGGGCGTTTGGGGGGCGGTAGGCGCAATTTTAATTTCTTGCAACCGGCTTTGCTGCCTCGGGGAAGTGGATAATGACGGCCATCCTTCTTTTTGCTGCTCGATGAGCTGTTTGATCACCACATACAGCCCAAAACCGGCTGCAAAGAAGTAGACAGTTCGTTTCATTGTTTTGATCATTTTTTTCATGATAGCTTCCCTTAGTTGGTCACTTCATCGGGTGACCTCGTTATCTGTTTGCCTGAAGTAATGGGGGATGGTTTCTGGCAGGGCGAAAACAAAATTCCACATGCCGGCTTTAACATCCGTCCATTTTTTTTCAGTAAAGAAAAAATAGCCTAGCGTATAAGGCTAAGACCATTTTACCAGTATATTGATGAGAAAATATACGCTTCAGGCGCGAAGAATCAGGAATTGGTAAGGAGTAAGACGCAGTTGTTCAAGGTTTAGATTTTCTTTGGTAATCAGGTTCTCAAATGTGTAACCCAGGCCGTACAATCTCAGCAGGTTAAAATCCAATTCCTGCGGCTTCTCAGAAAAATTGGCAAGTATGATCAGACGCTCTTTAGCTGTGCTTCGGACGTACCCTAAAACATGCGGGTTCCAGGTATCCATGACCTGAATATGCCCGTTGGCCAGTGCCGGCTCAGTTTTGCGGATGCGGATGAACTTCTGCATCTCCTGGAAAATGCGGTATTCTACAGACCCTGGATTATTCCGATTTTCGTATTTTGACCAGTCTGCGCGGGGACGGTGAACCCAACGGCTATCTGAGGCTTTGGCCGGGTCGTTTCTATAGCTGTAGTCATTCAACGTGCCAATTTCGTCTCCCAGGTAGATCAAGGGGATGCCGCCGATGGTCATGATGACCCGATGCAAGAGGAGAATGCGATTTATGCTGTTCTGAATTTCTTCCTCTGAATTTTCTGTGAGGGCTTTTTCCAGACCAGCCAGAGAGGCGCATGTGCCGGAGATGCGCGCATCACCGGTGCGCGGGTTTTCCTGGAAAGGCAAGCCGCGGGCGAAACTTTCGGGATAACGGCCGGTATAAAACGCATTCAAGAATTTGCGATGATCGTATCCGTTGATGCCAAGACGACCAGCATCATCGTCTGAGAATGTCCAGCCGATATCGTCATGGCAACGCACATAATTTACCCAGGCGGTGTGCTCTGGCAGGGAGAAGCGTTCGACCAGGGCCTGCTTGAGAAGATTGATTTCGCGGGTGGCCAGGGTGTTCCAAAGGAGGGCCATGATGAGAGGATTATATGAAAGCTGGCACTCCGCGGGCGAAATGTAACGAACGACTTCGTCGGGGTGGACGATGGCCTCGGATTTGAAGAGCAAAGCGGGGGCTGCGATGCGCGCAACGGCATTGTAAGCCTGTATGAGGATATGCGCTTTTGGCAGGTTTTCGCAGACCGTTCCCATTTCTTTCCAGGTGAATGCAACCGCGTCCATGCGCAGCACTTCAACACCGGCATTGGCCAATGAGAGCATCTCTTCGGCCATTCTGATAAAGACAGCCGGGTTCTGGTAATTCAAATCCCATTGGTAGGAGTTGAAGGTTGTCCAGACCCATTTTTTTACTTCCGGTAAGTAGGTGAATGACCCTGGGCGTTGTTCGGGAAAGATTTCGCGCAGGTTGCGCTCGTATGCGTCAGGCATTACCCGGTCTGGAAACATGAAGTAGTAATCCTGATATTCAGGATCGCCAGCAATGGCGTTAAGCGCCCATTGATGCTCGTTGGATGTATGATTGAAAACGAAATCAAGCACCAGGCTGACGCCGTTTTCACGCAACTGGCGTGATAATTGGGCCAGTTGCTTCATCGTGCCTATCGATGGATTGATTTCTCGGTAGCTGCTGATGGCATAGCCGCCGTCATTCTCGCCGTCGGGAGACTTAAATAACGGCATCAGGTGCAGATACGTCAGCCCCAATTCGCGGAAGTAGGGAATTTTGGATTGGATGCCCTCTAGGCTGCCAGCAAACAGGTCTACATAGCAGACACCGCCAACCATTTGATTGGATTGGAACCAGTCAGGATTTGATTCGCGGCTCAAGTCGAGCTGTTTCAAGTCCGCGGGGCGGGCAAACCAGGACTGCGCAAGGCTTTGAAGCAGTTTTTCCAAATGGAAATAGAAATCGTGCTGATTTGCGTAGAGCTGGAGGAGAAGAGAGAAAAGGGTCTCAAAATGGCGCTCAAGGCGAGCATTGAAAGCCTGCCAATCTTCGGGAGATCGCTGGCGTTCTGCTTTGAATTGCTCTTCAATACGGGGGCGCAGGCGATCCAGCGCCAGGAGGGCCTTGTTTTGGTAATGGATGGCTTTTTCCATTTTCACTCATTCCCATTGGCTGGGTGCCTGGGTATTCTAACCGGCGAGACGGATAATCTCGCCGGTTAGCGATTCAGGAGACCAACCAAATCTAACCTTTGACAGACCCTGCCATCAGGCCGCGCACAAAGTAACGCTGCAAGGAGAAGAATACAACCAGGGGCAGGATCATTGAAACGAACGCGCCGGCGGTGAGCACGTGCCAATCCTGGCCGCGCGAACCCACCATATCCGCCAGGCGCATGGTCATCACTTGTACGGCTGGCTTGCTGCCGATGAAGACCAGGGAGACCAAATAGTCATTCCACACCCAGATGAACTGGAAGATAGCAAAGGAAGCCAATGCCGGAACCGAAAGCGGCAAAACCAGTCTCTGGAAAATGGTGAAATGCGATGCGCCATCAATGAAGGCTGATTCGAAAATGTCTCTGGGGATGGTGCTGATGTAGTTGTAAAGCAGATAGGTGGCCAGGGGCAAACCAAAACCGGTGTGTGCCAGCCAGACGGCGAGGAAAGTGCCGTTCAGGTCCAGCTTTACATAGTCGCGCAGGATCGGGATGAGGGCCAACTGCAGCGGCACAACCAGCAGCGCAACCACGATGATAAAGAAGAATTTGCGGCCAGGGAAGCGCATCCACGCGAAACCATATGCCGCAAAGGCGGCGATCAGGATGGGAATGACTGTGGACGGCACAGTTACCACAATGGTGTTGATGAAAGCTTGAGAGAGATCATCACCTTTTTCAGTTTTTGTGCTGCCATCGGGCGCAACATATTGATACTCTTTTCCGGACAATACGTTTTGGTAATTGTCAAGGGTGAAGTTGGTGTTTGCTGCCCATACTCTATCCTGGACGCTCACAATCCTCTGGCGGCGATTCTCCCATATCAGTTTCTGGCCGTTTGGGGTGACATACCCGTCGCGAAGCTGCCGGTCAGTCACTGTTGCGCCAGCTACTTGAATAGGCTGCTCAAGATCGACCTCTTTTGGCAGACTGACGGATTCTACCGTCTTAAATTCGCGGTGCGGGAAGATTGTCCACCAACCTGAATTGACGATGTCTTCACGGGTGCGGATCGAGGAAACCAAAAGACCGATGGTGGGTACTGTCCAGACCAGGCATATGAGCAAAAGGGTGAAGTTGACAAAAAACTTTGACCAGAATTTTCGTTTCGACTGGCTCATTTGAACACCTCCCGCTTGCCAAACTGGCTGAGGTTATAAATCATGATCGGGATGACCGCAATGAGCAAGACAATTGAAATTGCCGAGCCGTAACCAAAGTTGCGGTTCGAGAAGAACTGCCGGTAAAACTGCGTGGCAATCACCTCTGTGCCGTATTGTCCGCCTGTCATCACCAACACAACGTCAAAGATTTTCAGGGAGAAAATGACGATGGTGGTCGTTACGGTGATAATGGTGCCCTGGATCTGGGGGATGATGATTTTGAAAAAGATTTGAAATTCGTTGGCACCATCCACGCGCGCGGCTTCGAGCAACTCTTCCGGAACGCCTTTGATGGCAGATGAGAAGATGACCATCGCGTAGCCTGTCTGAAGCCAGACCATGATCACGATCAGGAAGAAATTGTTCCAGGGCTGCAACAGGGTAGTCCAGGCTTGAGGCTCACCACCAAAGAGGGTAACAATGGCATTGAGCAAACCAGTTTGAACCATGTTTGCCGGGCGGTAATAGTAAATGAAGCGCCAAATAACACCCGCGCCAACAAAGGAAATGGCCATTGGCAGGAAAATGAGCGATTTTGCGATGGATTCAAAAGAACTGCGGTCGGCCAGAACAGCGATTAACAAGCCGAAAATGACGCTAAGCGAGGTGCCGATAACCAGCCAGTACAGATTATTGCGGAATGATTCGAGCATCGCACGTTCGGTAAAGGCGGCCACATAATTTTGCAACCCCACAAAAACAGTAGAGTTGTTGTTGAACAGGCTGAGATAAAATGTTCGCAGGGTTGGCAGGAATAAGAACCAGGTGAGGATAGCAACAGCGGGGCCAACAAAAACGAACGGTGAAAGACGACGGGTCCAAACGTCAGGCAGCTGCTCAATTAACCAGTTCGAGACAATGTAGAGGATGGCAACGCCACCCACACCCCAAATGATGGCGACCAGTGCGGTAACGATTTGCGGCGCATTACTATCTCGCAAGAAGAGAAAGCCCTGCCAGAGACCAATAAAAGTTAATATGGGTACGAAAATGGAGATGAGAATCCGCCCCAGGCTGGATGCCAACCAGTCAATTGGGGAAGAGATGCTCTCTCTGTTACCAATTCCTTTCGTAGACATGTGGTCTCCTGTTCTTAATTATTTGATTCTGATTGCTAACTTTGAAAAGAGAAGCAGGATAACAACCTGCATGGCTACCCTGCTTCTCAACGTACAGACTTATCTTAAGGAGAGAATTCTCCTCTGATTGGGTTGGTTATTTCGGCCAGGCCGCGTCAATTTCTGCCAGGGCGGTGTCGAGGTCAACGGTGCCGCTTACCCAGTCGGTCATGCCTTTCCAGAATGAGCCAGCGCCAACTTCACCGGGCATCAGGTCTGAGGCATCGAAGCGCAGGCTGGTGGCGTTGAGGATGATCTCGGCCACGCCGCGGTCTACGTCGTTCGAGTACCAGTCCAGGCTTGAGTCGAGGTGGGGCGAAATCGCGCCGCCCGAGCGAACCCAAGACTCAACCGAAGCGCCAGTGGTGAAGAACTCCATGACAGCGCGAACTTCGGGGCGGTCATTGAACATGGCCATGATGTCGCCCGCTACGAGCACAGGCTTGCCATAGGCTTCGTCGATGGGAGGCAGGTAGAAGAAGCCGTAGTCAACACCGGCTTCGACGCCAGCCGGGAAGAAGCTGGTGATGAAGTTACCCTGTTTGTGGAAGTAGCACTTAGCCGGGTCTTCGAACATGGGGGCCGGGGCGTCACCGAAGAAGGTGGTGACGATGGAAGCGCGACCGCCGTAGACATATTCGTCGTTCAGCCAGATCTCACCCACTTTTTCAGCAGCAGCCTTGACTTCGGGGGACGAGAATTTCAATTCGCCAGATACCCACTTGTCATAGTTTTCGAGGGAGGTGGTGCGCAGCATAACTTCTTCCATCCAGTCAGTCGCCGGCCAACCGGTGGCGGTACCGGATTCGATACCGATACACCACGGGGTGTCGCCGTCAGCAACGATCTGGTCGGAGAGGGCTAACATTTCGTCCCAGGTCTGGGGGATTTCATAGCCAGCGACCTCGAAGTCATCTTTGGGATACCACACCAGGCTTTTACCGTTCACGCGCTGCCAAACACCGGCCATGATTTCGCCATCAGGGGATTCCATCATTGCCATATCCAACCAGGACTGGTTGTAGTTGGCCTGCAGTTTTTCCATATCCAGGAACTGGCTTACATCAACGACTTTACCATCGCGAACGAAGTTGGCCAGAAGGCCAGGCTGCGGGAAGTCGGCAATATCAGGAGCGTCGCCGCCATCCACACGAATGGAGATGGTGGTTTCGAACTCTTTCGAGCCTTCGTACTGAATATCGATGCCGGTTTTCTCTTCGAAGTCGGCAACGGCGGCGTTGAATTTCACGGCGTCTTCATCGGTGAAGGGGCCGGCCATTGTAACAACGGTGCCAGAGTATTCACCAGCAAACGCAGCTTCCAAGAAGGAAGCGGGCTCTTCAACCACGGGTTCAGCCGTAGGGGCTTCAGCGGGTTGTTCGGGAGCTTTGGTCGGTTCAGCCGGAGCCTGGGTAGGCTCTACTGGGGCTTCAGTTTCAACGGGTCCGGGCGCGCAAGCGGCCAGAACCATTGCGGCCACAACCAACACGGCAATTAATTGCCAGACTGATTTTTTCATTTTCTCCTCCGAGATTTGTTTTCCAACACTTTGCCAGATTTGATACTTCTTGAATTCGACTTGCTAGAACAACGATTTTAGTTTCTTTGTATCCGATAACCACCTCCTTTCAAAGAAATTGTGATCAAGCGGTTTCCCGCTCAATTAGCGTCAGCGGTAAGCGTATGTGCTGCGCGGGCCGGTCGGGATTTTGGATGCGATTGATGAGTAATTCAGCCGCGATGCGACCGGATTCATCCAACGGTTGGTGAATGGTCGTCAGCCCAAAATATTCAGCCAAGTCCAGGTCGTCGAATCCAATGACTGCAAGGTCTTGGGGGACGCGCAGGTTCAATTCTTTGGCTGCGCGCAATACACCAATGGCTTGAAGGTCGGTTGCCGCAAAGATAGCTGCTGGGGGATTTGGCTGCATGAGGACTTTCTTGGCCAGCACTCGAGTTGCTTCAATATCATGGCTGGCGTAGTGGATGCTGTGCGCATCCAGAGTAATGCCGCTTTCCGAAAGGCGATTCATGAAGCCAAGCAAGCGGCTCGAAATGGGATTAATACCGTATTCTACTGTGTCCGCAGTGCCAATGAAGGCAATATTAGTATACCCCTTTTGCAGCAAATAGTTGGCGGCCATTCTTCCACCTGATTGATCATCAATCTCCAGGCAGTTGAGAGAATACATGGGGTATTCGATTAATACTACTTCGATATTGTGTTTACTCAAGCGTTCCGCTTGTTCGGCGGTTAATTGGAGAGAAATTAGGATAAGGCCATCCAGATTGCGGGTGAGGGGGATCGTCTCGAGGTAGCTGTTCAAATTTGTGATGGAGTCGACAGAAAAGACGACCAATTCGTATTGAGAACTGGAAAGCACCGAAGCCACGCCACGAAGTCGCTGAACAAAGGATGGCTCAGTAAAGAAAGGTGTGATGACCCCAATTCGCCCCAAATTTTTTAAGGCCCGCGCTCGGGCTTCTGCTTTGGGAATAAAACCCAACTCCGAAATGGTGTCAATCACCGCGACACGGGTCTCGGCATTGACCTTGTTCGGACTATTCAGGACGCGCGATACGGTAGAAATGCTCACTCCGGCTTTTTTCGCGACGTCATAGATCGTTGGGCGGCTACCTGACATTCTCTATCATTTCTGAATAACTAATTAGGAAAAATTGATGTTGCTTTTATGAAAGCACTTTCATGATACATTAAACCAATCTTAAAGTCAATAGTTAACGGGAGATTATTAAGAATTAAATAAGCGGTCTCCTGGGTATCAGGGGACCGCTGGACTATTACCATTGTTGGTTAGGTTATGACAATTTGAGCCAGAAATAACCCAATGGAGGAATTTGCAATTGAAGCTGTTGGTCTGATAGGGCGCTCTTCTTTTGCGTGAAGAGGTTTTCAAAGGCGGTTATGTGGGCATCAAGAGGTAAGGTTACTGGCTGCTCTGCAGTTGAAAGGTTGATAAGGATGAGAATGGTTTGCTGTTGATCGGAGCGGTAAAACGCCACTAGAGCAGGATTATTAACGTTTGCCCAGCGAAAATCTCCCTGGCTCAGGGTGGGGTTGGCTTTTCGGACCGCAATCATTTTTTTGATGCGATTGAGAATTGAATCTGGCTTCTCCAATTGGTCGGCCAAGTTAACCTGTTGGTATCCATATACCGGATCGGAAATGACTGGCAGATAAAGGGCAGACGGATCTGCAGTGGAGAATCCGGCGTTTTTGCCGGCGTTCCATTGCATGGGGGTGCGCACGCCGTTGCGATCGAAAAGCCAGATGTTATCTCCCATGCCGATTTCATCGCCATAATATATGATGGGCGAACCGGGCAGAGAGAAAAGCAGGGCATTGGCAAGTTCAATTTTGGCCTGATTGTTGTCAAGTAAAGGGGCCATGCGGCGGCGAATGCCCAGGTTAAGGCGCATGCGCGGTTCCGGGGCGTATTCCTGCCACATCCACTGGCGCTCTTCATCAGTAACCATTTCAAGGGTTAATTCATCATGGTTGCGTAGGAAGGTGCACCATTGGCAATTTTCAGGGATGGAAGGGGTTCGGTCAAGGATCCAGCGCAGGTCACTGCTGTCTTGTTTGCGCATAGCCATGTATATTCTCGGCATAACCGGGAAATGGAAGCCCATTTGGAAAATATCGCCGTCACCGAAATAGCGTCTCACATCATCAGGCCACTGGTTGGCTTCGCAAAGCAAGATTCTACCTGGGTAGTTTTGGTCAACGAATGCGCGCAGTTCTTTTAGATACTCCAGCGTTTCGGGCAGGTTTTCGCAGTTGGTACCTTCGCGCTCAAACAAGTAGGGCACCGCGTCCGCCCTAAATCCATCGACGCCCATCTCCAGCCAAAAGCTGAGGATTTTTAAGATTTCAGCCCGCAGACCAGGGTCGTCGTAGTTCAGGTCGGGTTGAGAGGCGTAGAAGCGGTGCCAATAGTACAATTTTGCTTCGTCATCCCAGCTCCAGTTGGAGGGTTCGGTGTCCAGGAAGATGATTCGCGCGTCCTGATATTTCTTGTCGGTGTCGCTCCACACATAGTAGTTGCGATACGGCGAATTGGGATCTTTTCGAGCGGCCTGGAACCAGGGATGCTGGTCGGAGGTGTGGTTCAGCACCAGGTCGGTGATCACGCGCATTCCTTTGCTGTGGGCGGCATGCAAGAATTCCTTGAAGTCCTCAAGGGTGCCAAAGTTGGGGTGAACATTGTAGTAGTCAGAGATATCGTAGCCGTCATCTTTCAAAGGAGAAGGGTAGAAGGGCAGCAGCCAGATACAATCCACCCCCAAGTCCTTTAGATAATCCAGCTTTTGGATGGCGCCCTGAAAATCACCGTGTCCATCATGATTGCCGTCAAAAAAAGCTTTCAGGTTCAGCTCATAAAAAACTGCATCTTTGTACCATAGATTCGAAGGAGTCATTGTCATTCCAATCCGAAATAAGGGGATATTGTTTGTTACTACGAATCATACCAAAAAACGCCGAAGCTGATAACCAGTTCGGCTTTTTGTATAGTTGATCATGCGGTAAATTACATCTTTGGGGTCATATCTCTGCTAACGGTGGGCTGAAGACGAGCGGCTTTGCGATTTTTTCGGCGGTTGAGCATGGTGCGAATTTTCTTCTGCCGTTCGCGGGATAGTGGATACTTCCAGGCGAACAGAATGGCAAATAGAAGCAAGATAATGATTACCGGCCCGGTAATGAAGCGAATAGCGTTAACCGCCTGGGCAGGCTGTAAAAATGTGGTTGTGTTGGCCGGGGGGGATTGGTAACCAAACCACCCCAGTGCCTGCAGAGCAATAAAGGTGGCAATCGCACTGCTCAATTTACGAATAAAATTGATGGCCCCATAATACATGCCTTCGTGCCGTTTGTTTGTGCGCAGTTCGTCCCAATCGATTACATCGGGGAAAATGGCTTCGGGCATGATGTGGGCCGTGGAAACGCTGAGGCCTGCCAGGGCTGCCAGCACGATGATTAGTTGAATTTGGCCGGCTTGAATGGAAAAGACAAACAATTGCACCACAATCCAGAAAGCCATACCAATGATGTAGGCGGATCGTTTGCTAAAACGATGCGCCAGCCTGTTCCAGATGGGAATGGAAAGGGTTGCAACCAGCAGCAGCACACCAAAGACAACCGACTCCAGCGCGATGGACGCGCCGAAAAAGTCGACTTTTGCCAGTAAATTTCCTTGCGCAACGATGTAGAGCAAGAAGAATGGCAGCATTAGCCCTTCGATATCGAAAGCGATCCAATTCAGCACATATATACCCGTGGCGAATTTGAATGGGGTGTTTTGCCAGAGCAGCTTTAAGGTGCCGCGAAAGGTATAAGTCTCCGTTTGGATGTTTTCTGAAGGCTGCTTTTCTTTCACAATAAAGAAGATAACTAGATAGGGCAAAATGGCCGCGCCGCCAAAAATGGCCGCGATGGTCATGTAAGCCTGCTGCTGGCTCAGGCCAGCGTGCAAAGCTCCGTCCATGATGGATGGGGCAGCAACCGCTGTTACCAGCGACGCAACGAGGTTGAAGAACATGCGCATACTGGTTAGCGAGGTACGTCCGTCGTAGGTGGGTGCCAGTTCTGGTGTGAGTGCCAGGTAGGGAACAGTAATCAGGGTTTGAATGGTATCGCTGACCATGTAGGCCAGGGTTACATGGATCATCAGCATTGCCTGGGTTTGCCAGGGTGGGGCCCACCAAAGCAAAAGAAAAGCCAGCGCAAATGGGACGGCAAAAACCAGCAGGAATGGACGCCGGCGGCCCCAGCGCGTGCGGACATTATCACTGACCGCGCCAATGATCGGATCGTTGATGGCATCCCAGATGATGCTGATCAACGCGGCAAAAGAAGCCAGACGCGGGTCGAGCCCAACAACGTCGGTAAGGAAGATGGCGTAGAAAAATTGGCGCAGGGTGTTAAAACTGGCCCGTCCCCAGTCGCCAGTGCCATAGATGACGCGCTGGAAGAGAGGTAGCTTTTCAAGGGGGGCTTCTGTAAGGGTTGTCGTGGAGGAGTCTGCCTGCATGGAATCCGCCTTATTCTGCGAGTTGGAGGGTGTAGCTGCGGTGGGTTTTATTCCAAATCACACCCATCCGTTCCATGTCTGATTTGCTCAAAAAATTGCGCTCATCTACTTGAACAATCTCAGCTCGGTCGAAACGGTTGGCGGAGCGGATGGTGCGGTCTAATTCGGCATATAAGAGCGCATTCGCGCCCAGCCCCTGGAATTCAGGCAGGATACCAAGTCCGTTAATGTTGAGCCGGCGCGTGCGTTTTTGTTCCATAAGCACGTCGGCCCAACCGAAGGGAAACAACTTGCCTTTGATTCTTTTGAGGGCTTGCGATACGTCTGGATAAGTTAGAATGAAGCCGGCGATTTGATCGCCTTTCATAATGAGCTTAACCAGGTCGGGGGTCATCACCTGCAGCATAGTCTTGGCCATAAAGGTAAACTCTGCCGGGGTGGAAGGATAATAATTCGCTTTGGTGCGGAAAGCCTGTTCGTGAACGCTATCCAGCTCGGGTATCCATTTTCTCATCTCCGCAAGCGACGAAAAGCCCTTGACCCAGAAATTACCACGTTGCTTTACTTTTTCGGCTACTTCAAAGAGTTTATCGGGAAGGACCATTGATGTATCGAGGTAACCCGAAAAATAGTCCGTTTCTTTGGTGAATCCATACTTTTCAAAGAGCGCGTTGTAATACTGCGGATTGTAGGGGATGCCCATTGCGGGGTCGTCTTCAAACCCTTGTTGCAGCAAGCCGTGCCCGGCGGATCGCAGCATACCTTTGGGCCCCAGGATGCCGGTGAGGTTTCGCTGACGCGCCCAAACGGCAGCGGCATCGAATAACTTCTGGCTGACCTGGGGGTCATCAACACATTCAAAATAATAAACAAAGGCAATCTGTTTCTGGTGATGCTGGCAGTAGTTTTGGTTGTAAATGACCTGAATGCGACCCAAAACCTGGCCTTCGCTCTCGACAACAAAAAAATCGGCTTCTGAATGCCGATAGAACGGGTGCTCACTTCTGTTCATAGCAGCGTGCAGCTCAGAATCCAGGGGAGGGACCCAATGGGGAGTATCCTTGTAGATTTGGTAGGGGAAGTGAATAAACGCCTGACGGTCCTGCGATGAGGCGGTATTGATTTTTCGAAAGTTCATTTTCCACCTGCAAGTAGATTCTTAAAAAAAGCGCAGCGAATTTGATTCGATGCGCTTTGTGAAAAAGCTGGAAGAAGCTCCTTAAACCGGTTCGCCAACGGTGTGCAGCAAGGCCAGGTTGGGCGGGCGCATGGCTCCCACCGGCAGGCCGGTGATGATGACGGCCTGGTCGCATGGTTTGACGATCTTATTCGATACCAAAATGGCATCAACCTGGGTGACCATTGTCTCAACAGTGTATGTATAGGGAACTAAAAATGGCGTAATGCCCCAATACATACTCATGCGTTGATAGGTCTCCATCACGGGTGTCAGCGCGACAACTGGTACGTGGGGGCGCGTTTTTGATATCAGCATGGCACTGTGACCGGTGAGGGTGAAAACGGCAATGCAAGCGACATTGCGATCTCTGGCGAGTTCATTGGCTGCTCGGGTGGTCGCGATAGCGTCTGAATCGGTCGGCTCTTCATACCAGGCAGGAATCTGACCCCATTGGCTGAAGTTTTCTTCGGCGGTCTCAATGATGCTGGTCATCATTTCCACGCTGCGGATAGGAAAGCTTCCCATAGCGGTTTCACCCGACAGCATGACCGCATCGGTTCCATCAAATATCGCGTTGGCGACATCTGATGCTTCGGCGCGAGTGGGACGCGGATTCTGAATCATGGATTCGAGCATTTGGGTGGCGGTGATCACCAGGCGATTATGTTTATTGGCCTCAGTGATGATTTTTTTCTGCATGACTGGGACAATCGCCGGTGAGGTTTCGACTGCCAGGTCGCCACGGGCAACCATTACCCCGTCTGCGACTCGCAAAATTTCTGACAAATTCTGGATGGCTTCGGGCCGTTCAAGTTTGGCGATGATGGGCGTGTCGGCGCGCTGGGGGTCAAATTCTTGCATAGCTTTCCGGACGGTCTCAATATCTTTCGCTGTGCGCACGAATGACATCGCAATTGCATCCACGCCTTGCGAAAGACCAAATTGAAGGTCTTCGCGGTCTTTTTCGGTGAATGCGGGAATGTTGAGATTGACACCAGGGAAGTTGACCCCTTTGTGGGAGGTGAGTTTGCCACCCTGAACAACGCTGGCTTCAATAAATCCATCACCGACTTCAACAACTTCCAATTCCTGGTACCCATCGTTGAGCATGATGTGGTCACCCGCCTTGAGTTGATTTTTTAGGTCGGGGACGTCAAGCGGAATGAAGTGGGTGATGTCTGGGGGTAACTCCGAAACCTGGGTATCTTCGGTGGACGCCAGGTACACTTTCTGATGAGGCTCCAGCAGTAGACCTTCTTTTGGAAGGTCTCCTACGCGTAATTTTGGGCCTTGCAGGTCTTGCAAAATGGAAACGGGTTTTTCCAAACGGTTGGAAAGACTGCGAATCGTGGCGATTCTCTTCTGATGTTCAGCGTGATCGCCGTGCGAAAAATTCAATCTCGCTACATCCATGCCGGCTCTTATCATTGCCATAATGGTGGCGGGATCTTCGCTGGCGGGCCCAATTGTGGCCACGATTTTGGTCCTTTTCCCAGTTTTCATTTGCTTGTGATCCTTTTCTTTTGAATCCGATCAGGGCATTTGCAGCACATCCAGGATTTTTCCAATCGCCCAATCCACCGTGGGTCGGTCAATAATCAGCGGGGGCGCGATGCGAATAACATTTTCGTGAGTTTCTTTGGCCAGTAAGCCTTCTTGTTTGAGCACTTCGCAGAAGCGCCGGGCTCCTCTGGCTTCGGGCTTTAATTCGATGCCAATCAACAACCCTTTGCCGCGAATCTCTTTGACATGATCGGAGGTGGTCTTGTTCAGTTCCGACACAATATAATTACCCATTGTTTCGGCATTCTGGATCAGATTCTCTTCAACGATGACTTTCAATGATTCGCGGGCAATCGCAGCAGCCAGGGGGCTGCCGCCAAACGTGGATCCGTGCTCACCGGGACGCAGCAGGCCGATGGTATCTTGATCTCCGATCACAGCCGAGACGGGGTAAAACCCGCCGGACAGGGCTTTGCCAAGAATAACCATGTCGGGGCAAATGGATTCGTGATCGCAGGCGAATAATCTGCCTGTGCGACCAAGCCCGGTTTGGATTTCGTCCGCAATCATCAGAACGCGATTGCGTTTGCAAATTTCACGTACCTTGGCAAGATACCCGGCAGGAGGAATGATAACGCCGGCTTCTCCTTGAATCGGTTCGATGAGAACTGCCGCGGTATGCGGCGTGATGGCCTGTTCCAAAGCTTCGGGATTGCCGTACTCTACAGCGATGAAACCGGGTGTGAATGGGCCAAAATCGGATTTATAGAGTTCTTCGGTGGAAAAAGATATGACCGAGATTGTGCGGCCGTGAAAGTTGTTCCCGGCGACAATGATTTCTGCCTGGTACTTTGGGATTTGTTTGACCGCGTAAGCCCACTTGCGGGCGATTTTTAAGGCGGTTTCAACAGCTTCGGCGCCACTGTTCATCGGCAAGGCCATTTCGTAACCGGTCAGTTCGCTCAGCTCTTTATACAGTTGAGGAAGCTGAACATTGCGGAAAGCCCGGGACGTGAGAGTAAGCTGCCGGGCCTGATTCATCATGGCTTCTAAAATGCGAGGGTGAACGTGACCCTGGTTAAGGGCGGAATACGCGCTGAGGCAATCGAGATATCGATTGCCTTCAACATCGTAAACCCAAACCCCTTCTCCCCGCTCTAAGACTACATCAAGCGGATGATAATTATGCGCACCATACTTCTCTTCAAGCTCAATGTAATCAATCGAATTTATCATTTGGGGTTCCTATTAATCAATCTTCTCGTAGTAGATGGACAAGGATCGCCTTTTGAGCGTGCAGACGGTTGTGAGCCTGCGGGAACAGCGCTGAGTGAGGCCCGTCGGCTACTTCATCGGTAATTTCCTGGCCGCGGTGGGCGGGAAGGCAGTGCATCACAATCACGTCTGGTTTGGCTTCCGCGACGAGCGAGGCATTCACCTGGTAAGACGCGAATGCTTGTTCGCGCCTGGCAGTTTCTTCTTCCTGCCCCATGCTGGTCCAGGTATCGGTGTAGATGACATCCGCATCGGCAACCGCGGCATGAACGTCGCGCATGGAGCGAATTTTGCTGCCGCTTTGGGCGGCGAATTTTTGGCCGACTTCCAGGGCGTTGAGTGGGATGTCGAATCCCTCTGGGCCGGCAATGGTAAAGTTTGCACCAAGCATGGAGCAAACGTGCAGTAAGGAAACGGCCACGTTGTTGCCATCGCCAACAAAAGTAACATTTTTCCCTTTAAGGGTGCCTTTGTATTCCAGAATGGTCATGGCATCGGCCATGCCCTGGCAAGGGTGGTTATAGTCGCTCAGGCCATTGATCACTGGAATGCTGGACCATTTTGCCAATTCGACAACGTGTTGGTGGTCAAAAACGCGAGCCATGATGGCGCTCACATAACCAGACATCACACGGGCGATGTCAGCAATGGATTCGCGTTTGCCAAGACCGATCTCGTTGGGAGAAAGATAGAGAGCGTCGCCGCCTAAATGGCGCATAGCCATGTCAAAGCTGACACGCGTGCGCAAGCTGGGTTTTTGGAAAATCATCCCCAACACTTTGTTTTTAAGGATGGGCTGATTCCCGCCAGCTTTCCATTCTTCTTTTAGGCGAATTGCGAGGTCTAAAATGTCTTGAATCTCCTGAGGAGCATAATCAGAAATGGCAATAAAGTCTTTATTCATTTGGCCTCCAAACACGTATGTAGCAACAATTTTTATCCTCTTGGAAGTATATCATGAACGATTCAGGAATAAAAACTGATAAAAGTCAGGTGAATGCGTTATTTTTTGGATGCGTTTTTCACCATCAAATCCATGATTGGGTACATCCAGGCGCCAAGCAGATTGGAAAGGAAAAACATCAACTGGCTTTCAAAACCGGGGATAATCAGGGGCTTGTGTTTTTGAATTCCCCGAATGATGTTTTTAGCGACTTTTTCGGCGGACATGATACCGGCGCTGCTGGAGAGAGCCTCGGTGATTTTGGGTTTATATTGGTTTTCGTATTCCAACTGTGGGGTTTGGGTGTCGGGGGGGAAAACCGTTTGAACCTGGATATTGTGCAACTTCATCTCTGATCGCAAGGCGTCACTAAAACCGCGCACGGCGAATTTGGAGCCGGAGTAGGCGGTGTATCCATAAACGCCTAAAAAACCGGCAACCGATGAGATGTTAACAATTTTGCCTGATCTTCGCTGAATCATACCTGGGATCACCGTTTTGCAGACGTTCACCGTGCCCATATAATTAACATTCATCATCCAATCGAAAATCTCGTAGCTCAGGTTTTCGAAATGTCCTGGGTGTGCCACGCCGGCAGAATTAATGACCAGGTCAGGAACACCCATCGATTGCATACAGGCATTAAGCTTTTCTTGCAGAGCGGCACGGTCCACAATGTCAACGGATATGGTTCTTACCCACTGCTGCTCGGAAGCAAATTGCTGTTGGATGCGGGTGGCGGCCTGCGCCAGCATTTCTTCTCGGCGGGCCAGTATACAAAGATTGGCGCCCAGGCGGGCAAATTCTTCGGCTAAAGCCAGGCCAATTCCGCTGGAACCACCGGAAATCATGACGAATTGATGAGCGAACGATTTCATATTGAATTAGACCTTAATGACTGGAACAGGATTCGCACGAGTGGCAGCTGCAAGATGAACAGCCGCTGCTGGATACCGATTTGAGCCCCTCGCTATGGGCGCAAAATTTGGAAATCATTCTTTTACAGTCACTCGCTCCGCAGCGCGCACAGCGGATTGGCTGATCTGCTTTCGCGAAGGATCGCAGCGATTCAAAAGTTTCATGGCAATTTTGACACTGATATTCATAGATAGGCATTGGGAACTCCCTCATTGTTAATGTTCAGTCTGATTTTAGCGATGGGTTTCGGACTGGTCAATAATGAAAAACAAATAACTTTAAGAGTTTGTTAGCAAATGGTACCAATCTGGGTTTTTCATTTGATTCGACTTGCGAAAGGAGGAAGATTAGACTAATATGAGTATTGTGCTGATACCCGCAAGGGTTTGAAAGAACAATTTTTATCAGGAGGAAGAGAAAAAATGAAAGCTCGTGTCTATTCAATCATTGCTGTATTGATGCTGAGCGCTCTTGTTTTGGGCGCCTGCGCCGCCCCGACAGAAGCACCTGCGGCACCCACCGAAGTGCCTGCGGCGCCGACCGAGGTTCCGCCTACTGAGGTTCCCCCAACAGAAGTTCCCACCCCTGAACCGCCCGCGATCGGGACCGAAGAAAACCCGATCATTTGGGCTGTTGTGCCCTCCGGCGAGACGGAGCGGGTTGTCTCTGGTTTTGAAGAGCTGGCGAAACTTCTGAAAGAAGAAACCGGTCTGGTGATTGAGCCGTTGGTTGCCACCGAGTATGCCGGCGTGATTGAAGCTCTTTCCAGCGATCCGCCCAAGGCTCAGATGGCTTCGCTTGCGACCTTCGCGTACATTCTGGCCGCGGAACGCGGTGTGGCTGAAGCTGGCCTGGTAGCTTCTCGGTTTGGATCCCTGGTATATAATGGTCAGATTTATACCCGCGCCGATTCGGGTATTGAAACCATTGCTGACCTTGAAGGCAAGACCTTCTGCCGCCCTGACCCCTTGAGCACCAGCGGCTGGATTATTCCCAGCATTACATTAAAAGCAGCGGGCATTGATCCCGACACCGACCTGGCCCAAATTGTGGATGCCGGTTCGCATGATGCTGCGATTGCCGGTGTTTACAATGGCGACTGCGATGCCGGCTCCTCGTATGTGGATGCCCGCACCCGCATTGAAGCGGATTACCCGGACGTAATGGATGTGATCAAGGTTATCGAGATCTCGGTTGACATCCCGAACGATGGTGTTCAGTTCTCACCCAGCCTGCCTGCGGAGACTAAACAGGCGATCATTGATGGTTTGCTGGCAATTGCGGAAACTGAAGAGGGTAAAGCTGCGTTGGATACCGCTTACCAGTGGGGTGGTCTGGAAGCGAAAGACGACACCTTCTACGATCCATTCCGCCAGGTTTTGGATGCCGCTGGCGTCAACGTCGAAGACCTGCAATAACAAAAGGCATGATCTCAAGTAAGAATATGCTTACCTGAGGTCTAAAAGAGGAAGCCTAAGGGTCTGTTACCTTTAGGCTTCCTTATCATCCTGTTTATTGTTGCGATTTGTTTTTACCGATCACCCGGTAATCAAACTATTTTCTGGAGTATTGCCATGCTAGAAATACGCCATCTCACTAAAGTGTATGATGATGGAACTGTTGCTTTGAAGGATGTCAGTTTTACCGTTCAGGATGGTGAATTTTTGGTCATCATTGGTTTGAGCGGTTCTGGAAAATCTACCTTGCTGAGATGCATCAATCGCTTGATCAACCCTACAGAAGGTGAGATTCTTTGGGATGGTGTGGATGTGGCGAAGTTGGAAGGTGAAGAACTGCGCAAAGTTCGGCGGCGAATTGGGATGGTTTTCCAGCATTTCAATCTGGTCAAACGTTCTTCGGTGATGACCAATGTGCTGTCTGGCCGGTTGGGCTACGCAGCGACCAGCAGCAGCGTATTTGGACGGTTTTCGCCAGCAGACCGTGAGAAAGCCCGTCAGGCGCTTACACGGCTGGGGATTTTGGACCAGGCGCATAAGCGCGCAAGTGAATTAAGCGGCGGCCAGCAGCAGCGGGTTGGCATTGCGCGGGCGTTGATGCAAGATCCAAAAATGATCCTGGCTGATGAGCCCGTGGCCAGCCTGGACCCGGTGCTGGCACATTCGATTTTGCAGCATCTTGAAAATTTGAACAAAGTTGACAATATCACCGTTCTCTGCTCTTTGCATTACCTGGATTTGGTGCAGCGCTACGCGAGCAGGGTGATTGGTTTGCGGGCAGGTGAGATCGTCTATGAGGGCGATAAAGCAGATATCATGTCGATCACCGATGAGCAATTCAAAGAGATTTATGGCCAGGAGGCGGAGCGGATGGGCGCAGGCCTGGAGGGCAGCCTCAAGAAATCAGAAGGAGGCGTGGCATGAACCTCGAACAAAAAGTGAATCGCCCTGGTAAAAAGTCAGAAGAAATGAAGCCAAGCCTGGTACCGCCTTTTATTGCAGCGATTGTTTCTGCCGTTATTCCCGGTTTGGGGCAAATGCTGGCGGGCTTCTTCTCTAGAGGTTTGATCCTGCTGGCCAGTTTTGCCACGATGTTGGGGTTATTCTACTGGCGAATTGGGCTCGTTGCGAAGTATGACGAGGGTTTCTGGAATATTCTGAATAAAGCCATCAAACTTCAGCCCTTTATTGGGTTGGTGCTTGGCGGCATTGCGCTTTTGTACCTTTGGATCATTGTTGATGCCTTCCAAATGGCGCAGAGGCCCGCAAAGCAGCGCACGGGGTTATTCTTCTTTCTGATTGTGGTGTTTTTTGCGTTTGGTTGGCAAATTGGCCAGATTGACCTTGTTTCTTTCTTCACCAAAGCGGGAGATGCCGGACCGGCTCTGATGCGTGTTTTGTGGCCGTGGCAGCGGGCGATCAGCTATCCTGAAGAATTATCAGTGAGCTCGGCAAAAATTCTTTCTCCCTGCGGAGAAACTCCATATCCAGAAAACGTGTGGGAGGACAAGGATAGGCCATTTTTAAAGGTAAACCCCACTTGCGGTGTTCCCTCCGAGCAAGATGGAGAACCTGGCACTACACTCACGCTGACAGGCGAAGGATTTGCGCCAGGCGAAGAAGGGGAAGTGTGGTGGAGAGACCCGATTGGGAATGAATTCCGCCAGCGACAGGCGGGTGACTATGTTAAAGTGATGCCGGACGCGGACGGAAAATTCTCAGTAGAGATTATCTTTCCTTACCGGCTGTTACCTCGCGGGGCGGGGGAAAAAGCTCAGGAGTGGACGATTGAGGTCCGGCAGTTGGCTGCGGTGGGTGACCCTGAACCCAGCGTCGAATTAAAGCTGGCGATTGAGAAGATCATTGAGACGATCTTCATCGGCATGATGGCCACCCTGTTTGGCATTGTGTTGGCGCTGCCAATCAGTTTTTTGGCCGCGCGCAATTTGATGTCTGGCTCTCGTTTTTCGCTGGCGGTTTATTATATAACGCGCACCATTCTGAATATCATCCGCTCAATTGAGCCACTAATTTGGGCCATCATCGCGGTCATTGTTGTTGGGTTGGGGCCTTTCGCGGGCATTCTGGCGCTGACCCTGCACTCGCTGGCTTCATTGGCTAAGCTGTACTCGGAAGCAATCGAGTCGATTGATCATGGGCCGATTGAAGCAATTCAGGCGACTGGCGCGAACTGGTTGCAAACTATTATGTACGCTGTGGTGCCGCAAGTCATCCCGCCGTTTGTGTCATTCACCATTTACCGCTGGGATATTAACATCCGCATGTCCACCATCATCGGTTTTGTAGGCGGTGGTGGTATTGGCTTCCTGCTGGCCCAGTGGATTCGCCTGCTGGATTACAGCGCGGCGGGCATCGCGGTGTGGTTTATCGCTATCACTGTTGCAATTTTGGATTATGTTTCGGCTGAGATTCGCAACCGGTTTGTATAGAAACCAAGCTTGTTTGAAAATGAACGCCAGCCAACTTGGCTGGCGTTTATTCTAAATAGACGAAATGGAGTGCTTCTGATAAAATAGCATCTCTATTCAATCAGGTGAGGAACGAAATTGATTTCAGCTTTACTTGTCAGTGTCAGTTACATCGCGGCTCAAATGCTTGCCGATATTTCCAGCTTACAAATTGTGCGGGTTTTTGGCATGTCTCTGGACGCCGGAACCTTTATTTATCCGATCACCTTCACATTGCGCGACCTGGCGCATAAAGTGCTGGGCGTGAAAGGTGTGCGGGTGCTTATCATCGCCGCGGCAGTAATCAATCTATTTATGGCGTTTTATTTTTGGTTTGTCTCTCGACTCACACCTGATACGGCTGCCGGTTCCAGCGAAATCTGGGGGCAGGTTCTGGCGCCGGTCTGGAGAATCACTCTTGCAAGTATCGCTGCGGAAGTGGTTGCCGAGTTGATTGATACGGAAGCTTACCGAATTTGGGTGGAAAAAGTAACCCATAAATACCAGTGGATGCGGGTGTTGGTCTCCAACGCGGTCAGCGTGCCGGTTGACTCGGCGATGTTTTCCTTTCTGGCCTTCTTCGGGATGATGCCCCTGACGTCAGTTATTCAGATTTTCTGGGGGAATGTGATCATTAAAGGCGCGGTCACTTTTTTCAGCCTGCCGCTGATCTACAGCGTGCGCGATCAAAACGAAAAATGACAAGGTGGTTTGTATTTGAAAATGAAAAGGGCTGTGGTGAAAAAAACACAGCCTTTTTTTGATTCTCATAATCGGTTTTTGGGGGGTTAATCTTTGTGGCGGACGGAAATGATGGACGCGCCGTTGGCTTGCTTCACTTCGCGGACTTTGTAAATGTTCGGCAACGCCCGGATGAGCAGTGATAGTTGTTTGAATCCGTAGGTACGAGGGTCGAAACTGGGGTCTAACTGGCGCAGGTGCTGGCCCATTACCCCTAAAAATGCCCAGCCATCATCCTGCACGGCGAGGTCGAAGGCGCGGTTGAGGAGCGGCGTTGGGTCAGGTGTTTCGGGTTCAGCAGAACCATTGGTCTTCTGCCCCGTGGTCGGTTTGGTGTAGGTCTTGCCGGGTGTAAGATTTTCGGTAAAAACAAACACATTGCACGCATTCACAAAGGCTCGCGGGGTCGTTTTCTTACCAATGCCCATAACGAAGAAACCTTTTTCGCGAATACGCGTGGCCAGGCGGGTGTAGTCGCTGTCGCTGGAGACCAGGCAAAAGCCGTCTACCACGCCCTCATAAAGAATATCCATCGCGTCAATGATCATGGCGCTGTCTGTGGCATTTTTGCCAATGGTATAGCGGAACTGCTGGATGGGTTGGACGGCGTAGGTTTGCAATGTGTCTTTCCAGCCGCCCATGTTGGACGTGGTCCAATCCCCGTAGATGCGGCGGATGGTAAGGAGACCGTATTTACCTGTTTCTGCCAGCATGTTGCTGATGAGTGAAGGTTGGGCATTGTCACCGTCAATCAGAATCGCGATTCTGCGATCAGCGCCAGATTCATTTGAATCGGTCATAGCTATTTTGCTCCTGATAGTTAATTCTCTCCAGGCTCGCCCAGATGTGCGGCAGGATTTCTTCGCCAGCCTGGACGCCGCATTGGATTATCTCCGGCGCTCTGGAAAAGCCAAGGAATGGGGTGATCTCCGCGGGAATTTTCGGGCAGATCAATATATCTGGTGAGTTCATTTCAAGGTTCTTTTGCGTAATCGTGTGCAGCATCAGCATTTCTGCCCGATAAACTTCCAAGAAAAGTTCTGGAATAGGAACCGGAAAGTCGTGTGATTTGGGCAGATCGTTCCAATGCTGGTCGATGTGAGGATTGACTTGTACATCCACAGCGATGGTGATGGCTGGATTGAAGGGTATTAACAAACTAACCGGAACGTTATTTAAAACCCCCCCGTCTACCAACTGCCTGCTCCCCATATTAACCGGCTGGAAAATGCCGGGAACCGCGATGGAGGCCATGATTGCCGGGACTAGTGGGCCTTGGGTGAATACGACTTCCTGGCCGGTACAGAGGTCGACCGCGTTGATCGCGAGTGGAAAAGCGAGCTCCTCAATTCGCAAGTTTTTGAAGAGGGATTCAAGGAAGGCTTTGACCTTTTTGCCCTCGAGCAGCCCGCGTCGGGGCGGGCTCCAGTCCACTAATTTTACCATCTCCCTGGTTTTTGTGAGCTTGATTGCCAGGTCCATCAGGTCTTGGGGCGAATGCCCGGCTGCCAATGCGCCAGCGATGATCGCGCCTATGCTGGCTCCGGACATCGCGGAAGGCGTTATTCCGTTCTTGAGCAGAATGTCCAGCAGCCCAATATGAGCCAACCCGCGCGCTCCACCTCCACCTAACGCAAGTCCGATTGTTGTATGCGACTTCATTTTTTTCCTTTTGATCCATTGTATTAGATGAAAGATTAGACTGTCAAGTCGGTGCTAAAAAACGTTACAGTCACAAAAATCCATAGAAGGGGTTGAAAAAAGAGAGAGTTCCAGTCAATATTGAAGTTGGCACAAACAACAAAGAAAGGAACTCTCGATGACAGACGAAGCTGTCCATATCAGTATAACC
>NZ_LGCL01000033.1 GCF_001306115.1 Ornatilinea apprima
GTATCCATTCATCGTTGGGTTACCTGACACCTGCCGAGTTCGAAGCTGCTTGGCTGTCATCACAATCAGTGGTGGGTACCCCCTAAACTATCCCTGTTTTTGTGTCCAGTTTTATGGGTCCACCACACCCCATCCCCCGGCTGCGCCGACCCCTTCCCCGGCAAGAAAGCCAGGGAAGGGATCGAAATCTGCGGTTGTAAGACCCCATCCCCCGGCTGCGCCGACCCCTTCCCCGGCGGGTAAGCCAGGGAAGGGATCGAAATCTGCGGTTGTGAGACCCCATCCCCCGGCTGCGTCGACCTCTTCCCCGGCGGGTAAGCCAGGGAAGGGGTGAAGCAAAGAGAGCTGCATGGTATGCAGCCCCTACCAAAATCTGCGGTTGTAAGACCCCATCCCCCGGCTGCGCCGACCCCTTCCCCGGCAAGAAAGCCAGGGAAGGGGTGAAGATGCAAGGTTTTTATTATTCTAATTCAAGAATATGCATAAATTACTATACCAACCTGCAGGTTTTGACAGGTTGAAACCGGCGCGCGGGTGTGCAATACTGGTTACGTAATAGAACATATATTCTATTCGCAAGGAGAGTCTGGTGAAGAGAAAGGCAGCCGCTGACCCCGGCCGCGTTCCGGGCGCGCAGCCCGGCGGCGATTTGCGCGAGGAGATTGATATGCTGCGCGGTCTGATCCAGCGGGTGGTGAGCCTGGCTGAGGGCGGCCGCGAGCTGGAGGAGCTGCTGGGAATTCTGGAGAAGGTGGGTCGGGCCAGCACGCGCCTGGCTACGCTGTTGAAAACACAGCAAACCCTGCAGAACCAGGACGATTTGTTCGATGTGCTCAACCAGGTGATTGACGAGGTGCTGTTGGAAAAACGCGCCGACCTGGAGCGGAAGGCAGAGCAGAAGCGCCTGTGAGCGGGCTGGCGGTGCCCTGGCGGCCATGCGCCGGAGGGACGGACGGAGAATGAGATCATGTTGGGCCGCGGCGGCAAATGCCGGTATACCCATATAGCGGCGCCCTCCGTTCTCTCCGGGCTGCCAGCCCCCTGCCAGGCGGTGAGAGGAGGTGAAGCGATGAAAGAAGAACAGGCAGCGGTGATTGCCGGGCAGCTGCGCCATGCGCTCGACTTGATGCAGGCCGAGATCAACGCCCTGCAGGCGCGCCAGTCGCACCAGGCGGAATTGACTCACCAGCGCCTGTGCGTTCTGGAGAAACGGGCGGACGATCAGGAGGCGCGCCTGCGCAGCGCCAGCGAAGGCGTAACGCAGTTCAAAGTGTGGTCCGGGTTGGCGGCTGGCGGTTCGGGGTTGATGTCGCTGGCGGCGTTAGTGAGGGCTTTCTTTGGATGAACCCCATAAAGAAAAAAATATTCAGCATGGCATCAGGTGGTTGGTGGCGGAAGAGCGTTTCTTCTGGCAGGCAGCGGGCAGCATGCACCTGCGCCGCTATCAGCAGGAAGTGGCAGAGGCGGTGATTGATTCGGTGCTGCGAGAATTGGGCTTGAGCATTGTAGTGATGTTCCCGCGCCAGTCGGGTAAGAACGAGCTGCAGGCGCAGTTGGAAGCCTATTTTCTGGTGCTGTTCAACCGCGTGGGCGGGAATATGGTGAAGGTGTCTCCCACCTGGAAGCCGCAGAGCATCAACGCCATGCAGCGCCTGGAACGTGTGCTGAAGCGCAACCGCGTTACCGCGCGGCATTGGAGCAAAGAAAGCGGTTACATCTACCGCCTGGGAGCGGCGCGCATGATTTTTCTTTCCGGCGCGCCGGAGAGCCATATTGTTGGCGCGACGGCGGACCTGCTGCTGGAAGTGGACGAGGCGCAGAGCGTGCGCGCGGATAAGTTTGACCGCGATATTGCTCCCATGGCGGCCAGCACCAACGCCACACGCGTTTTTTGGGGCACGGCCTGGACGGCTGATACGCTGCTGGCGCGCGAGCTGCGCGCGGCGCGGCGCGCTGAGCAGGCCGACGGCCTGCGGCGCTGTTTCGTCATCTCGGCTGAGCAGGTGGGCAGTGAAGTGCCGGCTTACCGGCGTTTTGTGGAGGCGCAGGTGGCGCGGCTGGGGCGGCAGAACCCGATGGTGAAGACGCAGTACTTCAGCGAAGAATTGGACGCGGAGGGCGGCATGTTTCCGCCGCAGCGCGCTGCCCTGATGCAGGGAACGCATGCCCGTCTGCGCGCGCCGCGCCCCGGCTGGCAGTACGCTCTGCTGCTGGATGTGGCCGGGGAAGACGAGGGGCAGAACGGGCTGGAAAATCCGCTGCGCGATTTGACCGCCCTGACGGTGGTGGAGATCGACCCGACTGGCGGCGGGGAAGGCTTTGCCGCCCATACCTACCGCGCGGTTGACCGCAAACAGTGGATCGGTGTGAAGCACACCGCCCTGTACGCCGAACTGCTGGCCCTGGCGCGGCACTGGCAGGCGGTTCAGGTGGTGGTGGACGCCACCGGGGTGGGGGCGGGGCTGGCTTCGTTTTTGGAGCGCGCGCTGCCGGGGCGGGTAACTCGCTTTGTGTTCTCGGCGGCCAGCAAAAGCCGCCTGGGATGGGATTTTTTGAGCGTGGTGGAGACCGGGCGCTGGCAGGAGTACGCGCCGCAAGGCGCGGACGCCGAGCAGGAGGCTTTCTTCCGGCAGCTGGCGTACTGCAAGATGGACGTGCAGCCCGGCGCGGAGCGGCGCATGCGGTGGGGCGTGCCAGACGGCGCGCGCGACCCGGCGACCGGCGAGCGCCTGCATGACGACCTGATCATCTCGGCGGCGCTGTGCGCGCTGCTGGACGGAATGGCATTGACAAGCAACGGCCCGGCGCTGGTGATCCCGGCGGCGGACCCCCTGGAGGAACTGGATTATGGATTCTAATGTTTGTGTCTGGCGCGGACAGGCGGTTTTTATCTGGCAGGTGAAGCAGTGCGCTTTGCCGCTGCCCGCCCACAGTGCCGAAGCCCATGAACATCTGGCAGTCACCGCGCGCCAGGCCGGGCTGGCGTATGTGCCGGTGAAGGTGGCCGACGGTCCCTACCGCTATAACCAGGTCGCGGGCGGTTCGGGTGGGCTGGGCTGGCGGGATGAAATTCTGCCGGGGCTGTTGAACGCCTTCACGCGCGCCGGTCTGCGGCGGGTGGGCTGGCATTATCTGTACGGCGCGGAGCCAGAGCGCGAGGCCGACACGGCCGCCGAGCGCATGGTAACGCTGGGGCTGGAAGGCTACATTCTGGACGCGGAGAGCGAGTACAAATTGGCCGGGGCCGACGCGGCGCGGCGTTTTATGCGCCGCCTGCGCAAACTGGCCGGGAACATTCCCCTGGCGCTGTGCAGCTATCGCTTCCCCAGTTATCACCGCGAGTTTCCCTGGCAGGCTTTTCTGGATGAGATGGACGGGCAGCGCGGCGACGCGCACATGCCGCAGGTCTACTGGGTGGGCGACGCGCGCCCCGATGGACCGGCGCTGCAGCTTCAGCGATCAATGAAGGAACTGCGCGCGCTGAAGGATCTACCCGTGGCGCCCATCGGCGCGGCTTACGGGCAGCAGTTGGAAAGCGGCTACTGGCGGCCTTCGCCCGACCAGATGCGCGCCTTCTCACGCGCGGCCCAATCGGCTGGCTGCGCGGGGCTGAGCTGGTGGAGCTGGGATTCGCTGCGCGCCAAAGACGGCAGTGCGCCGGGTGCGGAGGGCAAGCTGGGCTGGTGGGATGCCATCGCCGGGCTGGGCGCGGATGGGGCAAAGCGGCGCTTGAGGTTCCCCTCTCGCTGGAGCAGCGCATGGTGCGCCTGGAGGCGCAGGCGCGCGCGGCAGGTTGGGCGATATGAGCAAGAGGAAAGACAAAATGAGTTCCGATAAGACCAGTTGGAAGGAGCGCATGGTGCGCGGCCTGTTTGGCCGGCAGATTGAGCAGGCCGCCGCGCGCCAGGCGGCAAAGTGGCAGGCACAGTTCAGCGTGGAGGATGATTCCACCTTCGCGCTGGGCGGACAATGGGCGGGCAGCGGCAGCCTGGAGCGCGCCCCGGCCGAGCGCGAGCGAATATTGAGCGAGTCGCTGGAGGCCTGGCGGGTGAATCCGCTGGCGCGGCGGATCGTGGAATTGACCACGCAGTATGTGGTGGGCGGCGGGCTGGCAGTGAGCGCCAAAGACGCGGCCGCGCAGCAGTTCCTCAAGGCCTTCTGGCGCAGCCGCCTGAACCGCATGGAAACGCGCTGCATGGAGTGGTGCGACGAGCTGGCGCGCAGCGGCAATCTGTTTGTGCTGCTTTCCACCGACGCGGCGGGCATGTCGTACGCGCGCGCCGTTCCGGCGGCCAGCATTCAGCGCATTGAGACGCGCTCCAACGACAGCGAGCAGGCCGTGGCGTTTTACCCTTACCCCGGTCTGGAACAGCCCGATCCGCGGCCGTGGAAGGCCTACGACCCGCAGCAGGATGCTCCACTGGCGGGGGGCGGCTTTGAGAGCGTAATGCTGCATTACGCCGTCAACCGCCCGGTGGGGGCGGTGTGGGGCGAGTCGGATTTGGCCCCGCTGTTGCGCTGGCTGGCGCGCTACGCCAACTGGCTGGAAGACCGCGCGCGGCTCAACCGCTACCGCAACGCATTTCTGTATGTGGTTAAAGCGCGCTTCGCTTCTGAAGCCGAGCGCATCGCGCGCCAGCAGCAGCTTAACGCCCAACCGCCGCGCCCCGGCAGCATCCTGGTGACCGGTGAGAGCGAGAGCTGGGAGGTGCTTTCTCCCAAGCTGGACGCCAACGAAGCCAACAGCGACGGCCTGGCGCTGAAGAAGATGGCGGCAGCCGGGGCGGGTGTGCCGATGCACTTTTTGGCCGAGCCGGAAGGTTCCACGCGCACCACGGCCGAGGCAGCCGGTGGGCCAACCTACCGGCGCTTTGAGCAGCGCCAGCGCTTCTTCTTGTGGGTGATCGAAGACGTGCTGCGCGCCGCGCTGCGCCGCCGGGCGATGCTCGACCGCGCGCTGGACGCGGAAGCGGAGATGGAGGTGCGCGGGGCCGATATTTCGGCGCGCGACAATGCTGCCCTGGGGCTGGCAGCGGCCAATATCAACACCGTGCTGGCCGAACTGCGCGACCGCGGATTGATTGATGACGGTGAGTATCTGCGCCTGGTGTACCGCTTTGCCGGGGAGGCGGTGGACGCCCAATCGCTGCTGGAGCGCGCCCGGCGCGCCGCCCCGCCGCGCAAGCCGCAGGTGGACCGCCGCCGGCCGCCGCGCCAGGTGTTGAAACCGGCGGAAAAACTGGAATGAATTCGGGAGGAACGTTTATGGAAGAAGCGCAAACACGCCAGCAGGTGAAGCTGGCCGCCAGCGCGCGGGTGGACGAAAACGGCCAGTTTGAGATTCTGGCGATCAGCGCCGGGGAGGGTAACGGCTGGCAGTTCAGCGAGCAGGCGCTGCAAGAGTCGCTGGCGTTGTGGGATGGGGTGGAATGCTTTATCGATCACGCCTGGGGCGGGCACTCGCTACGCGACCTGGCTGGGGTATGCCGCCAGCCGCGCTGGGACGCGGAGCAGCGCGGGGTGCTGCTCAAGCTGCGCCCGCTGGGACCTTCGGCGGGGCTGCTGGCGGAGCTGGGCCGCCAGATGCTGGCGGAAGCCGACCCGCGCCCGGCAGTGGGTTTTTCGGCGGACTTGCTGTTCAGCGCCAGCGGGCGCGAAGTGAAAACCATTCTGCGCGTGTTGAGCGTGGACCTGGTGATGGACCCGGCGCGCGGCGGCGCGTTTCTGCGCGCGCTCAACGCCCGCCAGCCGGGGTTGGATGAAACCGAACCAATCAAAAAGGAGACCGACAGGATGACGGAAGGCAACAAAGAAGGTTTGCAGGCGCTGGCCGAGGCCGCGCAAGAGCTGAAGCAGGCGCGCTGCGCCAATCTGCTGGAGACGAAATTGAGCGAAGCGCGCCTGCCCGAAGCGGCCGCCAAACGCCTGCGCGCCCAGTTTGGCGGGCAGGTGTTCGAGGCGCAGGCCCTGGATACGGCGATTGAAGACACGCGCCAACTGGTCAGCGAGCTGACCGGCGGCCTGGTGGTGCAGGGCGCGGGGCAGGTGAGCGGTATGTTCTCCGGCGAAGACCAGATCAACGCCGCGCTGCACGATCTGCTGGGGGCTGGCCGCCCGGCCGGGCTGGAAGGCGCGCGTCCGCAGCGTCTGAGCGGCATCCGCGAGCTGTACACGCTCTTCACCGGCGACACGTCGTTTGTGGGCGGCTGGTACCCTGAGCGGGCGCAGCTCGCGACCACGGCAAGCCTGCCGGGTCTGCTGAAGAATGTGATGAACAAGCTGGTGGTGGAGCAGTGGGAAGAGCTGGGCCGCGCCGGTTACCGCTGGTGGGAGCCGCTGGTAGCGGTGGAGCACTTCAACAGCCTGCACCCGCTGACCGGCGTGCTGGTGGGCGAGGTAACCGCCCTGCCTGCCGTGGCCGAAGGGGCCGCCTACAGTGAGCTGTCCGTGGCCGACTCATCCGAGAGCGGTGAGTGGAACAAGTACGGCGGCTATGTGGCCCTGACGTTGGAGATGTTCGAGCGCGACGAGACCCACAAGCTGCGCCAGTACCCGCGCAAGCTGGCCGCCTCAGCCCTGCGGCGCATCTCCGCGCTGGTGAGCGCGGTGTTCACCGCCAATGCCAGCGTGGGCCCGCAAATGGCTGATACCTACAATGTGTTTGATCCCACGCATCACGGCAACCTGATCACCACTGCCCTGTCGGGCAGCGCCTGGGAAGCCGCCAGCGCGGCCATCTACAACCAGAGCATGGCCGCCGCGAACGGGGCTACCGCGCCCAAACTGGCTGTGGACGCGCGCTATCTGCTGGTGCCGCGCAGCCTGCGCCTGAGCGCCATGCAGATTTTGTACCCCAATTTTGCCTACCAGAGCCAGATCTTCTCGGACAACCTGCAAAAAGGCCAGCCGGGGGATGTGATCACCGTGCCGGAGTGGACGGACACCAATGACTGGGCCGCGGCAGCCGATCCGCGCCTGGCGCCGGCGATTGTGGTGGGCGAGCGCTTCGGCCTGATGCCTGAGATCTTCATCGCCGATCACCCGCAGCAGGGCGCGCTGTTCAGCAACGACGAGGTGCGTATCAAGGTGCGCCATTGGGTGAGCGTGTTTGTGGCCGACTACCGCCCGCTGGTGAAAGCCAACGTGGCTAACGCGTAATCGCTGCGGAGCGATCCCTGCGCTCCTTAAGGAACGGCGGCGCGGCGGGGCAGGCTCCCCGCCGCCCGCCCAAAAAGTGATCATAAATGGGAGGAAATTATGACAGTCAAAGAACAACTGCTGCGCGTGCTGCGCTCGCGCAAGTTTTGGGCGCTGCTGGCCGCTTTGCTGACCGCCGCGGGTGGCTTTGCCAGCGGAGAAATGAGTGTGTGGCAGGCGGTGCAGGCCGCCATTGCCGCCCTGGCGGTGTATTCCACGGGTGTGGCGCTGGAAGACAGCCTGAAAGGCGCAGAGCGTGGCAGCTAAAGCGGCTGATACGCAGTTGAAACAGGTGGCGCAGCGCCTGGCCGCGGCGCATCCGCTGGGCGCGGTGGGCGAGGCGCTGGCCTACTGCCGCCTGCCGGACGGGCGCGTGGTGGTGGTGGACAGCCAGGGGCACAAGCTGGTGTTTTCGGCGGAAGAGGCGGCGCGCGCCGCGGGTGAAATTCTGGGCGGTCCGCGCCGGCCGCCGGTGAAGGAGGCAAAGCATGAGCGCGTACGATGAGGTCAGCCAGCGCGCCTTGCAGTTGTTGGGCGACCCGCTGGACGGGCAGTACCCGGCGGCTGTGCTGGCAGAAGCCGCGCGGCGCGCTCTGGAGGCCTTCAGCCGCTGCGCGCCGCGCATTGAGAGCGTGGCGTGGGTGGTGGAAAGCGCTTCCGCGCGCCAGGCGCTGCCGCTGGCCGGGGCCTGGCTGGTGCTGGACGTGGAGTGGCGCGCCGCCAGCGGAATCTTGCGCGCCGGGCGGCCGTGGCAGATTGTCTGGCAGGACGGGCAGCCGCTGATCGAGTGGCTTAGCGCGCCATACCCCCAGCCGGGAGACGGGTTGTTGGCGCGCTGCGCGTTGAATCACAGCCTGGAAGGGCTGGACGGCGCGCCGCAAAGCTCGGTCAAAGCCGCCGACCTGGGGCTGCTGGCGCAAGGGGCGGCAGGCTACGCGGCACAGATGCGCGCCGCGCAGCTCACCGAAAGCTACGGTTCGCGCGCCTCAGATTTGGGCCAACTGGCCGCCTGGGGCGGGGGGCAGTTGCAGCGCTTTGAACAACGGCTGGCGGAGGAAGCCCGGCGGAGCGGAGTGGAGATTCCCTGGGCGCTGCCGCAGCGCGGCTGGCCGTGCGACCGTTGGGAGGTCTGCCGGTGAGCGGGCGGGATATTTACCGCTGGGTGGCGCGCGGCGCGGCGGACTGCCCGATCTGCGCGCGGCTGGACGGTGAGGAGCGCAGCCTGGGCGCGTGGCAGCTCACGCGCATGCCCGGTTTTCACCGGCACTGCGACTGCCGCCTGGAGCCGGTGATCGACGGAATGCCCGCCCCGCCCACGCGTCCGCGCAAGCGCGAAGAGACCCATCCGGAAAAGAAGGCCGCCCCGCGCTATGAGAATTTTCGCGGGCAGGTCGCCGGGCGCAAGGCGGCGCTGAAACCGCGCATCGCGCGCATGAGCCGCCCCAGGGTTGGCAAACTGGCGCGCCGCAAACCATACCGCGCGCCTACATACAAAAAGGGCGCGAAGCGATAAAAGGAAGGCGGGCATGGCCGAAATTGGAAAAGACTGCCACATCACCCTGGCGCATCCGGCGGTGAACAACGGAGAGCCGGTTGGCTTTCTACTGGACGAAGAGGAAAACGAGCACGGCGCGCTGGTGAGCGTGCAGCGCGAAACGGATTCCAACGGGCAGACGCGCGTGCGGCTGTTCTTTGATGTGCTGCTTGCCGAGCGCCTGGTGAACCCGGACGGTTCAGCGCACGCCGCCAGCCGGGAGGAGATGTACGCGGCGCTGAATGCGTATCTGCGGCAGACCAGCGGAGTGGCGGTGGCGTGCAGCGCGGGGGTGTTTGCCAATGTGGGCGCGCTGGGCTACAGCGCGGCCGAGATGCACTATCCGCGCCTGACGGTGGTGGCCTGCCAGCTCAACAATGCCGGTCCGTATTTTGCCGCGGTGGCGCAAAGCGTGTATGACAACGCGGTGTGGGACGGCGTGCTGGCCTGGGACGCGGCCGTGTGGCGCTAAACAGGAGGTTTGAGAGATGAGTTATCCTTTGTCGAGTGAGGTGTCGCCCGGTCAGCCGACGGCCGCGGCGCACTACAACAACCTGCGCGCTGACGCGTTACGCCTGGGCTGCGCGGATGCCGACGCGGTAACCCTGGCGGCTTTGCTGGCGCGCTGGGAAGACGGCCTGCGCCTGGATGTGCTGGGCAGCAATCGCGTGCGCGTGCCGGCCAGCCCTGCCGAGCCGGTGAGCCTGGTGATCGACGGCGCGCCGCTGCAAATCACCCAACCGGCGGACCTGAGCGTCAGCAGCGCGCCCAGCGGGGCGGCTTGCGACTATTTTGTGTTCGCGCTGCGCTCGCCCGGCAGCAGCGGCTTTTGCCTGGATGTGAATACCAGCAGCCTGGAATCGAGCGGGCGGCGCAGAATCGGGCGCTTTTATTGGGACGGCACGCGCATCACGCCCGGCAGCCTGCGCAGCGAGCGCGGGCAGTTTCTGCAGGGCGTCTTGGGCAGCCTGGCGGCGCAATCGGCGGGCGGGCGCTTGAGCCTTTCGGCGGGCGAGGGGCTGCCGCCCCAGGATATTGCCGCGGCGGGGACGGTCTATTATGGGCCGTGGCGCGGCAACCGGGTGGGCCTGTACAGCGAGGGATTCGGCTGGCGCGAGTGGGAATTCGCGGAGTTGAGCCTGTCTTTGCAGGGGCTGGCGGCCAACACCAACGCGGATATTTTTCTGCGGCACGACGGCAGCGCGCTGGTGCTGGAAAAAACGGCCTGGAGTTCCTCTACACAGCGCGCGGCGGCGTTGAGACGCCAGGACGGCGTGCTGGTGAAAGACGGCGCGCCGGGCTGGCGCTACCTGGGCACCCTCCGCACTACCGCCGAGGCGGGCAAGTGCGACGATTCGGGGTTGAAACGCTTTGTATGGAACGCCGAAAACCGCGCCCCGCGCGGCCTGCGCTGGAGCAGCGAGACCCTGCATACCTACGACGCGGGTGTGTACCGTGCCTGGAACAACGACGCCAGCCAGTGCGCCCAGGCGGTGGTGGGGCTGGCAGGCGAGGCGGCCTGGCTGTATGCCACGGTGGACGCCACCCCGGCCAGTATGGCAGTGTATGGGGTGGGACTGAATTCCACCAATCTGCCCGCCTTTGAGACCGGCATGCTCACCGGCAGCGCGCGCCAGCGGGCCGCCTGCGGCGGATATGCCAGCCCGCAGGCAGGGTTGAACACGGTGTGCGTGCTGGAATATTCCAGCGGGGTTTCCACCTTCACGCGCGCACAGATCAACGGGCTGCTGATGGCCTAGAAAGGAGGTGTTTGATGAAAGTCAACCCGTTAAAACTGCACCGCGACCTGGGCGACGCCGGCCTGCCGGTAACCAGCGTGGACGAAACCGGGCGGGTGATCTACCTGCGCGCGTTGAGCGCGGACGAGGCGCGCAAGGCGGAAGAGATCATCGCCGCGCACGACCCCTCGCCGGATGAGCGCCAGCGCACGCTGGAGCAGGACCGCCAGGCGGGCATCTGCGACCGCGATCTGCTGGACGCGCTGTGGAACTGGGTGGTGGGCGGCAGCCGCGAGAGTGTGGATGACATTCTGGCGCGGCGGGCAGGTTGAAATTTGGCGGGTCAGGCGCGAGCCTGGCCCGCTTTTGGGGTTAGTTAGTAAATTGTAAAGTCGGCAGCCAGATGAATCTATTACAATACGCTTAAAGGCTTGTCGCATCGGACAGGGGTATGTGTTCGCGGCTCTTAACGGGAGGTCGGTTATGGCGAATTGGTTACAAGTGATTCGGGGGGCGCGTGGATGGCATTGGGCGCGCGCCGGGATCATCGCGGTGGTTGGGCTGGCGTTGCTGGCGGGTGTCGCCGCGGCGGTCAGCACTTCTCAGCAGACCTGGATGGTGAGCAACCCCGTGCCCGATGATCCCCTGGAAGGCGTTGCGGATGGAAATTCCCTGTTTTCCAACATCTCTTACACCGGGCGCTGGGTGGCGTTTGAGTCGCAGGCGGCCAACCTGACCAATGACAATGACAGTTACAATGACATTTTTCTGTACGAAAACTACGACGATACCGAGAACCCTGGCACGCGCAAGGAAGCCTTTAGCGAAATCACCCTAGGCAGCAACGCCAGCTCGTATTACCCAACCATCGCGCGCACCAGCGGAGAAAGCCCCTGGGACCAACCAGCGGGCGGCGGGTATACCTACCAGGATGTGTTTGACGGCCGTTTTGTCTCTTTTGAGTCGACATCGAGCCAGTTCAGTTATTTTCATTCCTACGAATCGGATCCACTGGCCGGGAAGATGGACGTCTTCTTGTACGATCGCGGGGTGAGCACGGAGGATTACGAAGGCCTGACCATTCCGGGTATTTATACATCGCCGGGCATTTGGGCGATGACCCCGGCCAACCTGACTGCCAACGGACAGGCGCCCAACGGCCCCTCGGGTAACGTGCTTCCGCTGACCTCGGTGCATAATAACGCCAACGGCGCGCATATCGCTGGCAATCCGTTGAAGCCTGGCAGCAGTGTGTATCTGGGCACTGACGCCGAGCAGCGTGTGGTGTTCGAGTCGCTGGCCACCAATCTGGTGAGCGCCACGCTGGGGCTGACCCCCAGCAGCGACGGCCAGAGCAACCGGCATATCTACGTGCGCACCGGTTTCTACCAGGCCGGCACAACCCCCTCCGGCCTGGACCCGCGTCAGATTCGCCTGCTTTCGAAAAACGCGGCGGGGGTGCTGGCCAATGGTCCCTGCACCACCCCGGCGGCCACCAGCACCGGGCGTTTTGTGGCCATGGTGTGCAAGGCGAACAACCTGGTGGAGGGTGTAACCATTCCCAATGGGTCAGACAGCAAGCCGCTGGCGCAGGTTTACCTGCTGGACCGCGACTTCATCACCAATGGAACGTACGACGAGGAGCTGGATTACAAATGGTATCTGGCGTCGCAATATGTTGACCCCAGTACCTCGGCCACGGGCGCGGCCGGCGCGGATGAATCATGGTACCCCAGCATTGCTGAGGACGGGCAGTTTGTGTATGTGGCCTTCCACAGCTTTGCCGAGAACCTGGTGGATTCGTATGACGGCCAGGCTTCGACCAGCAACGCGTCCGATGTGTTTGTGCTGGTTCTGGACAAAAGCAACCCGGCCGTGCGCGAGCTGTATCTGGGATCGCGCGCTTCGGGGCTGGCCGGCGCGGCGGGCAATTACCACAGCTACATGCCCTCGCTCTCGGCGGACGGCCGCGTGGTGGCCTATACCTCGCTGGCGAACAATCTGGTGACGGCTGACCACAATGAGCACTGCGGGTTTACCATTGACGGCGAGCTGTATACCAACTGCCCGGATGTCTTCATCCGGCGCTTTTACGTTTCGGGCGGCGGCGAGCCGCAAACCTGGCGCGCTTCGCTCTCGCCTAACGGGGTGGAGGCGTATTACAACTCGGCCTTCGCTTCGCTGAGCGGCAATTCGCGCTTTGTGGGCTTTTCCAGCTACACCGATCTGCGCGTGGACCAGCAATTGCGGCCGTCGCAGTTGGAACAGGTGCATATTTACATTCGCGATATGAGCGAGACCAGCGGCAACCCCAACATCCAACCCAGTTCGGGATATTTCTATGCGTTTCCTGGCGGTTCGTATGACATCACCTTCAACCTGACCTTTTTTGAAGGCGACCTGAACCTTGCGAGCGCGCTGTATCTGGAATCACCGCAGGGCGGCGGGGCAGACGCGGCCTTCAGCATCATTTCTGATACCTGCAACCCGGCGGAGACCTGGTCTTCGGGGGATAGCTGCGCGGTGACAGTGCGTTATACCAGCCCGGATACGGAGTACCGCGAGGCGCTGCTATCGATTCCCTTTGGCGGGTACACGCGGCGGGTGGCGCTGTTCGGTTCGACAATCATGCGCATTTTTCCGCTGGTGTCGCCGTAAAGATTGGGGTTATGAAAGAGAATCAAAGCGCGGGCGCGTTGCCCGCGTTTTTGTTTGATACCTCATCCCCGCGCCTGCGGCGCGACCCTTCCCCGATGGATCAGGGAAGGGTGGAAGATCCGGAGGATGTCGTCCAGAAGAGGACGGCGGGTTTCGGGCGGTTGGGAGATGGTGTCGGTTCAAGGCAGTTGATCCGCCCTCAACACCGCCCTACAAGAGAAGCTGGTTCTTCGGTAGGGGCGGACGGCCGTCCGCCCGAAAAAAGCGGGCGCGTCACCCAAAAAAGCGGGCGCGACACCTCGCGCCCCTACCGGGGAATGGGATCAGATTCTTCCGTAGGGTGCGGCGCTGCCGCACCAGCAGCGGCTCCACAATACCGGCTACAAGAGAAGGTGATCGTTATGGGGATGGAACGTCGACCGTCTGGCGGGCCTGTGCGAGGAACTGCAAGACTGTCTGGCGGTAGAGCTGCGGCTGGGCGGCGGCGTATTCGCCATGGCCGGCTGCGGGGACCACCCACAACTGCGCGCAGGGGGCAGCCGCGGCTTGCTGCTCTCCGCGCGAGCGTTCAATCTCACGCTGGCCGTGGATCAGCAATACCGGCCGCGGGCAGCCGCGCGGCAGGGCTTCGATGGGGCTGACCCGCCCCGGCCAGACGCCGGTCTGCAGGGTGTAGGTCAGCAGGGTAAAGCGCTGGATCAGCCATTCCATGGAGAGCGGGAAGGCGGGGGTGAAGGTGATTTCGGCGGCCAGGTTGGCGTAGTTACCCTCGGCGATCACCGCACGGATTTCGGGCATCTCGGCCGCGGCGAGAATGGCAGCCGCGCCGCCAGCGGAAAAGCCCAACACGCCCAGCCACTGCACGCCGGGTTGGGCCAGGGCATAGTCGCGCATGGCGCGCAGGTCTTGCGCTTCGCGCCAGCCGATGGTGGATTTTTCTCCGGCACAGGAGCGCGGGTCGACACTCAGCACGCCGTAACCGGCGGCGCTGAGGAAGCGCGCTTCTTCCAGCAGGCTGGCGCGGCTGCCGCCGTGGCCGGGCAGCAGCAGGATCACCGCGCCGTTGTGCGGGGCGGCCCACCAGCCCTGCAGCGCTACATCGTCTTGCGTTTGCAGGCGCACGCTCGCAAACCCGGCGGGCGGGTCGCCTGCCGGGGCGCAGGCAGGGTGGAGCAGGCCGCGGGTGTAGACCGCGCTCAGCCCGGCGGCCAGAATCACCCAGGCGGCGCAGAAAGCAAACAGCGCCCGCGGCAGCAGGCGCTTGAGGTTGAGGGATGGGGGGTTAGTCTTCGTGTTCGGGTTCGAGGTGCACATAGGCGCGGTCCACCTCTGCCATATCTTCCAGCAGTTCAATCACCTGGTCGTTGATCTCATGAGCGGCGTCCAGGCTCATGCTGCCGTCCACGTTGGCGTGCACATCCACCACCAGTTTGGGACCCACATATTCGGTCACCATGAAGTGCACGCGCTGCACGCCTTCCACTGATTCGACTTTGCGCACAATTTCCTGGCGTAACTCCTCGTCGGCGCCTGCGCCGGTGAGAAAGTTGAGGTTCTCGCGCCCGGCCAGGAAAGCGTTGCGGAAGATCCAGATGGCGACGATCAGGCCGGCGATCGGGTCGGCCAGAGGGTGAATGAACTGCGAACCGGCGGCGCCGATGAAGGCGGCTGAAGAGGTGAGCACGTCGGAAAGATTGTCGCGCGCGGTGGTCTCGAGGGTGGGGCTGTGCAATTGGCGCGCCAGGCGCGCCACGCTGACGTACATCCAGGCCTTGATGCCCGCCGCGATCAGCAGCACGATGGCTGGCAAGCCCAGCTCCACGCGCAGGCCGCCTTCCAGAAAACGCTCTATGGCGGTGCGCGCGGCTTCATAACCGGCTAGGGTCATCGAGAGGGTTACCATCAGGCCGACCAGCGGCTCAAAGCGGCTGTGTCCCTGGGGGTGAGAGAGGTCGGGCGGCTGCATGGCCACCCACAGGCCGAGGATCATTAAGGCGGAATAGACGACATCGGATACGGAATTGGCCGCGTCGGCGTACAGGGCGGCTGACCCGGTGAGGTACGCGGCCACCGCTTTTCCAGCGGCGAGGGTGAGGTTACCAACACCCGTGATGATGAGCGCCTGGCGATACAGCCGCTGTTGGGTCGGGTCGGGGGTGTAACTGCGAATCCAGCGCATGTTCAATCTCCATGCGCAGAACTTGATCCGGCCGGGTTCTGCTGTCATTTGGGGCGTGAATGCCGCTGCGCGCGCCGCGCTGGCACCCGGATACTGGTAATTATACGAAAAACCAGCACGATGTAAAGCCGAGGGAAACGCGCCTAGCCATTCCCGCTTTCGGGGCCGCCCCGCAGCAGTGGCAGAACCGCGTCCAGCAGGATTTGAGCCAGACGGTAAATCCATAGGGCGGTTTCTTCAGCGGGCAGTTCCCGTAAGTTGGCTACCGGTTTGAGGTCCACGTGCGCGCCGCCGTCCTGGTCGCATACGCAGCGGATGATCTGGTGTGGTGTTACCGGCGCGCTGGCCGCGGGCAGCGGCGTGTCGAGCCACTCTGAGAGCGGCAGGCGGACGCGCTCTTCGGGGCGGCTTGCGGCGTCTATCGCGGGCAGGCGCAGGTCGGGCAGCAGGCGCGGCAGGGTGGCAATTGAGACCACCTGCCCGTGGCGGCGGGTGGTGTCGCACAGCAGCAGGCGCATTTGCAGGGCGGCCACACGGTAAAACGCCGGGCAATCACCGCTCAACTCCAGGCAGTGCTGTAAGATGCTCAAGGCATCGAGGGTGTAGGCTTTGAGCAGGGCAATCTCTTCCGGTGACGCGCGCAGGTCTTTCACCGCCTCAGTTTGCCTCCTCACTCAGCGGAATGGGGCGCATGGGCAGGCCGCCGCGCGGGCGCAGGGTAACCAGCGATTCGGGAAACACCTCCGTGCTGTCCGCTCGCTCCAGGCGGAAGCGGCGCGCGACCATGGCGATGATGATGGCGGCTTCCATTTTCGCGAAATGGTTGCCAATGCACAGGCGCGGGCCGCCGCCAAAGGGGATGTAAGCATAGCGCGGGTAGGTTTTGGTGGCGTCGGGCAGAAATCGCTCGGGACGGAAGGCGTGCGGATCGGGCCAGTAGCGCGGGTGGCGCTGCAGGGCGTAGGGCGAGAGGATCACCAGGGTGCCGGGGTCGACACGCACGTCGTAATAGGAATCGGCTTCGACCACGCGGCGGGTGATCAGCCAGGCTGGCGGGTAAAGGCGCAGGGCTTCGTCAAAAATGGCGGCGGTGTAGGGCAGGCGCTGCAGGTCTTCGGCCGTGGGGTCGCGGTCAGGCAGCACGCTCTGCACTTCTGCGCGCAGGCGCTGGAAGGCATCCGGGTTTTGGGCCAGCAGCAGCCAGGTCCAGGTGAGCGCGCTGGCCACCGTCTCGTGCCCGGCGATGAGAATGGTGATCAGCTCATCGCGGATCTGGGCGTCGCTTAACCCTTCGCCGCTTTCGGGGTCGCGGGCGTTCAGCAGCATGGTTACCAGGTCATCGGGGGGCGGGCCGCCGGCCGCGCGGCGCTGATGGATGATCTCTTCCACTGATAGATTGAGTTCTTTGAGGGCGCGTTTGAACTTCTGCCCGCCGGGTTGGGGCAGCCAGTCTGGTAGCAGGCTGAGGTGGGGATTGCGCGCCAGATGGATGATGTGGTCGAGGCACACCAGCACGGCCGAGGTGAGGCGGCGCGCGTCACGGCTTAAATCGAGGCTGAAGAGGGCCTGCCCAACCACTTCCAGAGCCACGTCCATCATCTCGCGGTCCACGTCCAGCAGCTCGCCGCGCTGGGCGGCGGTTTGCCAGCGATCGAGCATGCGCTGCGCGGCGGGCACAATATGCGGCACCAGGCTGGTCTCGAGGCGCGGGCGCACAAAGGCGGGCTGCTGCATGCGGCGGTGCTTGAACCAGTCTTCACCATCGGCAGTGAGCAGGCCGCGCCCGGTGACGGTGGCCAGCATGTTGTATTGAATGGTGTTTTTGTCGTAGTGAGGATGGCGGTCTTGCAGAATCTGCTTGACCAGATTGGCATCGTTGACCAATACCGCGCGCTGCGTGCCCAGGTCAAACAGCACCAGGTCGCCGTGCTGGCGGGTGGTCTCCAGCAGGAAGCCAATGGTGTTCTGTTGAAGGGCTCTTAACTGCGGGAGCAGCTGCCGGGCAGAAATGACCGAAAGGGTGGGGGAGGTCTCTTGATTCATAAGGGCAGAGGTTGTTGGGAGATGGGCGGGGCAGCCGGAAAGCTGCCCCGTTCAGGTCGCAGGTGAGGGGGATTAATCCTCGTCTTCTTCTTCGCGAAGCTCGTGCAGGCGCGGTTCCAGCATTAATAGATTACTGCCAGCCATTTTTACCAGCGCCAACAGGGTTTCCATGCTGCTGATTTCTTCCAACTGTTCTTTGACGTACCAGTTAAGGAAGTTTTGCGAGATGTAATCTTTGTCTTTCAGGGCGATTTCCACCAGGCCGTAGATCTGGCGGGTTACTTCTTTTTCCCAGGTGAGGGCGGCCTGCACGGCTTCTTCGGCTGAATCGAAGGTGGGTTTGGGGGCGGCGATGGCGGGGATTTTGACTTCCGCGCCGACCTCGAGCAGGTAGTTGAGGAACTTCAGGGCGTGCTCGCGTTCTTCTTCCGATTGGGCGAAGAAGAATTTTCCAAATTCGCGCAGCGAACGGCCTTCAAAATAAGCGGCGATACTTAAATACTGGTGTGAAGCGCCCAATTCGTTGCCAATCTGGGCATTGATGGCCGCTTCCAGTTCTTTACTGATGAGCATAGGTTTTTTCTCCTTCAATATTTTGATTATTTTGAGGGAATTTCCCTGAAATTAATTATAGCATCAGGAGAAACGCGGGGGGAATCAATCGTAGAGGGTTGGCTGCCTTAAACGGCCCCATCCCCCGGCTGCGCCGACCCCTTCCCCGGCGGGAAAGCCAGGGAAGGGGTGAAGATGTGATAGTTGGAAGCACTTTGGGTTTCGCGTTGGTCTGACGCACACCCAGCCCCATCCCCCGGCTGGGCCGACCCCTTCCCCGGCGGGAAAGCCAGGGAAGGGGTGAAGATGTGATAGTTGGAAGCACTTTGGGTTTCGAGTTGGTCTGACGCACACCCAGCCCCATCCCCCGGCTGGGCCGACCCCTTCCCCGGCGGGAAAGCCAGGGAAGGGGTGAAGATGTGATAGTTGGAAGCACTTTGGGTTTCGCGTTGGTCTGACGCACACCCAGCCCCATCCCCCGGATGGGCCGACCCTTCCCCGGCGGGAAAGCCAGGGAAGGGGTAAAGATGTGATAGTTGGAAGCACTTTGGGTTTCGCGTTGGTCTGACGCTCACCCAGCCCCATTCCCCGGATGGGCGGATGCCTTCCCCGGCGATAAAACCAGGGAAGGGGTGAAGATGTGATAGTTGGAAGCGCTTTGGGATTGTGAATTAATGTTGGGGGCTGCGCGCCTGATAGGCCAGGTAAAGCACTACCGAGCCGGCCACGGCGGCGTTGAGTGATTCAATGCGCCCGACCATGGGAAGTTTGAGCAGCTGGTCGCAGTTTTTGCGCACCAGGGCGCGCATGCCCTCACCTTCACTGCCCACCACCAGCCCCAGCGGACCGTCGAGGCGCAGTTTTTCTATGGGCTGGGCGTCGGGGCTGCCTTCCAGGCCGACCACCCAGCCGTTGGCGTCTTTGATGGCCTGCATGGCCTGCGCCAGATTGCTCTGCGCCACCAGCATGTGCTCGGTGGCCCCGGCGGAGGCGGTGACCACGGCCGGGGTAACGCCCGCGGCGCGGTTGGGCGGAATAACCACACCGTGCACGCCCACGGCTTCGGCAGTGCGGATGAGCGTGCCCAGGTTTTGGGGATTCTGCAGCACATCCAGCAGCAGCACGAACAGCGGTTCACCGCGTTTTTCGGCGCGCTCGAAGATGTCTTTGAGAACGGCGTAGGGGTAGTCGCTGGCTTCCAACGCCATGCCCTGGTGATTCTCACCCAGCGGGTCGAGCACGCGGCGCTCAACTACCTCGATGGGCAGGCGAAAGCCGCGGATGGTGCGGATGATCTCGACCACGCGGCCTTTTTCTTCAATGCCTTTGGCCACGCGCAGGCGGAAGAAATGCCGCCGGCGAGCCTGCAGGGCTTCATAAATCGGGTTGCGCCCGGTAATCCATTCTTTCATGCCAGCTTACTCCCATTGAAAATGTGTAAGCGATTGTATCACAGCCGGGCGGTCCGGCGAGCCGCAAGGGATTGTTGCCAAAAAAATGCCCGTGAAAACGGGCATTGTAATTCAGATTGTCAACTTACCAGTGCCAGGTGGTGCCGTCGCGGCTGTCTTCCAGCTTGACGCCCAGCTCGGCCAGGCGGTCGCGCACCAGGTCAGAAAGCGCCCACAGTTTGTTTTTGCGCATTTCGCTGCGCACTTCGATGAGCAGGTCAATGAACGGCCCGGCGGCCTGGTTGCCGTTTTCTTTTTCTTCCAGGCGCAGACCCAGCACGCCGGTCAGCTCACGCAGCAGAGCCTGGGCGGGCTGCAGTTGTTCGGCGCTGGCGCTGGCATCGCGCGCCTGGTTGATCACCCGCACGAGGTCAAAGAGGTAGCCCAGCGCGCCGGCGCTGTTGAAGTCATCATCCATCGATTCGATGAAACCGTCTTTGCTGGCGGCTGTTTGCTTTTCCAGGTTCTCCAGCGCGCTGGCATCCGCGCCTTTGGCGCCGGGCAGGGCGGCTTTGAGACCGGAGCGCAGGCGCTCAAGGGCGCGCTCGGCCTGGGCCAGCACTTCGTCGTTGAAGGTGAGCGGGTTGCGGTAGCCGGAGTTGAGCACCAGGAAGCGCAGCACGTCGGCGTTGTGTTTTTCCAGGAATTCTTCGATGGTGACCAGGTTGCCCAGCGATTTGGACATCTTCTCGCCGCCGAACTGCAGCATACCGTTGTGCACCCAATAGCGGGCGAAGGTTTTGCCGGTTAGGCTTTCGGATTGGGCGATCTCGTTTTCATGGTGGGGGAAGATCAAGTCGTTGCCGCCGCCGTGAATGTCAATCTGCTCGCCCAGGTGATGCAGGTTCATGGCCGAGCACTCAATGTGCCAGCCAGGGCGTCCGGGTCCCCAGGGACTGTCCCAGGCGGGTTCGCCGGGGCGGGCGCTCTTCCACAGGGCAAAATCCATGGGGTTTTCTTTACGCTCGTCCACGTCGATGCGCGCGCCGGCCTGCATATCTTCCAGTTTGCGCCCGGAGAGGCGGCCGTAATCGTTGTCTTTCTGCACGCGGAAGTACACGTCGCCGTCTACGGGGTAGGCGTAGCCCTTTTCAATCAGGCCGTTGATCATGGCAATAATCTGGTCGATTTCGCGGGTGGCGTAGGGGGTGATGGTGGGGGCCAGAATGTTGAGGTCTTGCAGGTGCTGGCGGTATTCGTCAATGTACGATTGACCGAGCTTGAACGGGTCCATGCCCAGCTCGTTGGCGCGGCGGATGATTTTGTCGTCCACGTCGGTGAAGTTCATTACGTGGGTCAAGCTGTAGCCGCGATATTCCAGGTAGCGGCGCAAAATATCGAACACCAGGGCCGACATGGCGTGCCCGACGTGCGCTTTGTTGTAGACGGTGGGGCCGCAGACGTACATGCGCACTTTTTGGGGTTCGAGGGTTTCAAACGGCTCTTTCTGCCGTGACATGGTGTTGTAAATGCGTAGGCTCATTTCTTTCATCTCCCTGAAAATGGTGATCTTTTTGCGGGTTAAAACTCGGGGCGGGCGAAGATCATGCGCCCGGCGGCGGTTTGCAGCACTTTGGTTACCACCACTTCAATTTCGCGGTCCATGTGTTCGCGGCCATTTTCGATAACCACCATGGTGCCGTCGTCCATGTAGCCCACACCCTGGCCGGATTCCTTACCTTCTTGAATGACGCGGATATTGAGGATTTCTCCGGGCAGCAGCACCGATTTGACCGCGTTGGCCAATTCGTTGACGTTCAACACGGTAACCCCCTGCAGCTCGGCGATGCGGTTGAGGTTGTAGTCGTTGGTGAGGATGGGACAGCGCATCTGGCGTGCCAGAATAACAAGCTTGTCGTCCACTTCGCGCACGCCTTCCACATCAATATCACTCAGGCGCACGGGGATGGAGGGCTCTTTCTGCAGGGTTGAGAGCACTTCCATGCCGCGCCGTCCGCGCTGGCGGCGCAGGCTGTCTGGCGAGTCGGCGATGTATTGCAGCTCGGTGAGCACAAAGCGCGGGATGAGCAGCGCGCCGGGGATGAAGCCGGTGCGGGCAATGTCGGCAATGCGCCCGTCGATAATCACGCTGGTATCCAGCAGGATGCTGCGGTTATCCGCGAGGTTGGATTTGCTGTCAGCCGTTTCTCCCGCGGAGCTGCTGCCGCCAGAACGAGGATTGAGCGATTGAAAGATGGAGAACAGGTCATGCTGGCGCATCATAAAGACCGCTACGCCCAGGTACCCAAACAGGAGCACGCCCACAAAGGGAAGAATGCTGCCCAACGGTTTGGGTAAGAGGGAGAGCGGGAAAGCCGCCAGCACGGCGATGATCAGGCCAACCACCAGGCCGGAAAGAGCGGCAAATAAATTTTGTGCAGAAATGCGGCTGAGAAGCTGCCGCAGGGCGCGAATAGGGCGTGTCGTTAGAAAAGGAGTGAGGATAAGACCAACCAGAGCACCTACCATGCCAATGATCACCCCATACTGCTCAACGGAGAGGGTGTTTGTGCCGGGTTCCACATTGGCCAACTGTCCGAGATAAACGCCGCTGTACACGCCAAGGATCGAAAAAATAATCATTCCAATTAAACGAACAATGAATTCAGAACTCATAATTCCTCCGGTATAAAAAATGTTAATGTGCGGATAAAAATGAAAGAAGAAAAATAAATACAGGCCTTTAACGATGATAGCATGGCGTGAAAGGCAAGTCAAACCAAAATGATCTGCATTAATTATAAAAGGGAAATGAAGATTGCGCGCGGTGAAAACAAACCGGTTTTGAAATAAAATCCCCCTTTTTCTCCTTACATTATTTCTTTCCTTTGGCCCTGATCACCACTACGATTGCGATGGTAACAAGAGCGAATAACAGGGCGGCAACGAGCAGCAGGAAAGCGTACATGCGATGATCTCCTTTGGTTGGGGTGATATTGGCGGCAAAGCCGCGGAGGGTCAGGGCAGCCGCACAGCGGCGATGTCGCCAACTGGCAGCCAGTCGTCCATGTTGCCGTAAGCCGAGCGGTCAATAGCAAAGGGCTGCAACGCCTCGGCCGGGTGAATTTCCACCAGCACAAGGTAGCGCTTGCTGGCCCAGCGCGCGGCCAGCGCCGGAGAAAGCTGCAGTTTGTCCTGGTTTTCGCGCACCAGTTGCTCTGCCTCGGCCGGGCTGAGTTTTTCGGAATGCAGGGCGGCGGCAACCACGGCGCGCGCCCGCACCTGGCCTTCGCCGTTGTTTTGGATGAAGTAAAGCACATCGCCGGCCGATACCCGCCCGTGGGGCAGCTTGCGCCCCGCCGCGCCGCGGATGATCATGGTTTTGGAGCCGTCGAGAATTTTCTCCAGTTCTTTCGATTTCGCGTCGACATAAACGACATGGTCCATAAGAATCTCCAGGTTATGAAAAGCGGTGGTTAGAATGCCAGCCTGTTTGAATCATATCGGAGAGCCAGATGGCCTGGAATGGCCTACTGACCAGGTTGGGGCTCTTCCTTTGGGTAGATTCACACGCGTTCAGGGTTTACCGCGGCAGCCGTCGCGGCCGGGGAGATTTCGCTTTCGCCTTCAATTTGCATAATGGCTGGCACGCGGCTGCCGATGAGGCCGATCAGCACGCAAATGCCACCCGCCGCCAGGTACCAGATTTGCAGCCCCAGCCGGTCTGAGATGGGGCCGGCCATCGCCAGGCTGATGGGTGAGGTGATCGAAAGCAGGCTGCCCATCACCCCAAACACCCGGCCCTGCATTTCGGGGGCCACGCAGGCCTGCGAGATGGCCATAAATGGCCCATCAACCATAGGCACCATGAAGCCCAGAACGAAGATGCTCACCAGCGCCAGCCAATAGAGGTGGGGAGGAATGAACCCCAAGGCGAGGATGGAAACGCCCAGCAAAGCGATGCCCGCCAGCATGGTGTGAACCCGGCGGCGGAAGCCGCCCCACAGGCTCAAAACCAGCCCGCCGGCCACCACGCCGATGCCGTTAATGGCTTGCAGCAGGCTCAGCTCGGCGGCACCGCCCTGGAAGTGCTGGCGCACCAGCAGAGGCAGCAGCGAAAAGGCCGGGGACAGGGCAATTTTCAGCAGCATGATCGCGCCTATAAACACCATCATCCCGCGCCAAGAGACCAGGTAGCGCAGCCCGCTGACCATGTCTGCCCAGACGGATGTGTTGGCCTCATGCGCGGCGCGCTCAGGTTGGGGCACGGCGATGAAAAGCAGCGGCGTTACGGCCAGCGCGGCGGTGCCCACGTCGATCATCATCACCTGGTGTAGCGGCAACAGGTCTAAAAACAGGGCGCCCAGCGGCGGGGCTACGATGTTCAGCACGCCGCGCATGGTCTGGTTGATGCCCTGCACGCGAGAGAGCTGCGATTTGGGCACCATCATGCCGGTCGAGGCTTCCATGGCCGGCCAGTGGAAGCTGTTGCCCACCGCGCGCACGGTCATCACCACGTACACATGCCAGATCTGCATGCTGCCTGACCAGAAGAGATATGCCAGCCACAGGGCGGCCAGGGCCATCAGCGTGTCGGCGAAGATCATCACCCGGCGGCGCTTCCAGCGGTCGGTCAGCGCGCCCGAGAAAGGCGCCAGCACAATTTCTGGTATCAGGGCGACCATGCTGGCGGTGGCCAGAACGGTGGCAGAACCGGTGGTTTCGGTGAGCCACCACACCAGCGCGAACTGCGCGATGCGGCTGCCAATCAGTGAGATGGATTGACCGGTCCAGATGGTGAAAAAGGGAATGACCCAGCGTTTGGTATCCTCGGTAGGGCGCATACAACTCCTCAAAAGTAGAGTAGGGCGCAAACAACGGCGCGCCAGCCGGGTTTGGGCTGTTTGGAACCCATCCCTTTATGGATTATAGTCCGGGCAGGCTTCAAAACAGTCTCGCAGGCAGAGGAAAGAGAGGATGAATTGCGTTATTTACCTGTTCATTTTGTTAATTGACTTTCGAGGGGCATTTTTCTATACTATCTTATACATTGAAGGCTCTGCGCAGCTCAAGTGGTTTTCGACAGGGGGTGTTGTTAATGGATAGGGAAACCGATGGAAAAGTCTTGTAATGGATTTGTGGAATCTCCACCTGACGATACCCAAGCGGGTATGCATGCCCAGCAGGGTATACATGCCCAGCAGGGTATGGAAGTCAACGGGATGACCATCTCGATTGCGGAACCCGCATTGCTATTGGACAAAGAGCGGCTGGTGCTGGCCATGAACGACGCGGCGCGCCAGATGATGTCCGAATCGGATGCTTGCCCGGTGGTGGGCAGCCAGTTTCCCTTTGAGATTGACCAATCGAAAGAGATTTTTTTACCCGGCGTGCGCGGCAAAGTGCGTGTGGTAGAAACGCACCCCACCTGGCTGTGCGACCAGCAGCGGCAAGTCTGCCTGCTTACGCTGCATGATGTTTCTGAGCGGCGTTGGCGCGCCCTGGAAGCGGACGTGTTGTCGGAAATTACGGCCTGCCTGCAAGAGACCGTTCACCGCCGCCAGATGATGACGGCCGTGATGGATAAGTTGATGGGCTTTCTGAAGTTTCAGAGCTGCTTTTTTGCCGTGTGGGAGGAAGAAAGCGGCGAGGCGTTGATTGAATTTGCACGCGGCTGGAAGAACCCCGTGGTGGGCTTGCGTTTTTCCGGTGAGGACTGCGCTCTCGCGGCGGTGATGCGCAGCGGGCAAAAAATGCTGAATAATGACCTGCAAAACAGCGGGCTGGCGGGCTGCCCGGCGCTGATGGAAGAGCATTCCGCCGCGGTAATTGTGCCCGTGAAAGCCGGTAAAAGGGTAATTGGCGCTCTGGGAATGCTGGGCCGCTTTCCGATTGTGGAGCAGGAAGTGAATATTCTGGAGCGGGCGGCCTGGCTGATGGGCATTGCGTATCACCGCGTGCGATTGTTTGAAGAGAACGAAAGCCATCTTAAGCGGCTCACCTCGCTGCGCATGGTGAATCTGGCGGTCAGCGTCAGCCTGGATTTGAATATCACCCTCAATGTGCTGCTTGATGAAGTAACCAGCCAGTTGGATGTGGATGCCGCCGATATTCTGCTCTACAACGCGGAGCGGGACGTGCTGGAACAGGTGGCCGGCAGCGGGTTCTGGCACCCCACACTGCAGCCGGCGCGCTTTTCGCTTAACCAGGGTCTGATTGGGCGGCTGATTTCGCAGCACAGCATTGTGCACCTGCCCGACGCCGCGCATATGATGAACGATTTTGAGCGCCTGGCGCTCTACCGCAAAGAGAAATTTGCCAGTTATTACGGCGTGCCGCTGGTGGTAAAAGGCGCGCTCAAAGGGGTGCTGGAACTGTATTCGCGCAAGGCGGTGCGAGCCGACGCCGGCTGGCTGTGCTTTTTAGAAACCCTGGCTGCGGAGACAGCGGTGGCAATTGATAATACTGAACTGTTCCGACAGCTGCAGCACTCGCACGATGAGCTTTCGCTGGCGTATGACGCCACCATTCAGGGTTGGTCAAAAACCCTCGAGCTGCGCGATCTGGAAACCAAAGGCCATTCAGACCGGGTGATGGAGTTGACACTGCAACTGGCGCGACAGCTTAACGTGCCCGAAGAGCAGTTCGTGCATCTGCGGCGCGGCGCTCTGCTGCATGATATTGGCAAAACGGGAATTCCAGATTCCATTCTGCTCAAACCGGGACCGCTCACCGACGCCGAAATTCAGGTGATGCGCAAGCACCCCGAATACGCCATGCAGCTGCTTTCCAGCGTGCCTTTTCTGCGCCCGGCGTTGGATATTCCCTACTGCCATCACGAAAAATGGGATGGCAACGGTTATCCGCGCGGGCTGAAAGGGGAGGATATTCCCCTGGCGGCGCGCATTTTCTCGGTGATCGATGTCTTTGACGCGTTGTGCTACGAGCGCCCTTACCGCTACGCCTGGTCGAAGAAGCGCGTGCTGGCTTATATCCGCGAGAGAAGCGGCGTTGATTTCGATCCGCGCGTGGTGGAGGCATTTTTTGAGATTGTTAAATAAGGGGAAGGGGAGTCTTTTGTAGATATGGGAGAAGATCAGACCAACCGAAATGAACACCCCGATTTTGCTGTTCTGGCGGACTTTCTGGCCAGTTTTGCCGATCTTGTCGACAGTCCGTTGATTCTGGTGGACGAAAAGAACAATTTACGGTTCGCCAGCACAAGGGCGGAATCCCTGTTGTGCCTGCCCACTGAGGAAACTGCTTCGGTTACCTTTCAAAACTTGATGAACGTGGTCGACCTGGGCGTGATTCAGGTGCGTTCCTGCGCTGGAGAGAAACGGTTTCGCTATCATGAGCTGCCCGTTAAGTGGGGAGACGCTTCAGCACGCCTGCTGGCGCTGCGCCCGGAAGGTAGTGAAGGGGATTCTTCGCACGCCAGCCGCGATGATTTTAATTTTCTGCTTTCCTTTCTCAACAGCTCAGTGGCGATTGGCTCCATTCAAAAAGAGGGTCCTTTCTCGCTGATCTACATTTCTCCCCCCATCCAGGAGATCACGGGTTACCGCTTTGAGCAGTTTCTGGCGGATGCGAATTTGTGGTTTAACATGACTTACATGGAAGATCGCACCCGCCTGTTGAATTATTGGGATGAAATGTACAGCATGCAAGACCAGCAAACCCATGTGCTGGAATACCGCATTCTGCGCAGCGACGATCAAATACGCTGGGTGGAAGATAACCAGACATGCCGTTTTCTGCCTTCGGGTGAGCGGCGGTTTTATAGTTTTCTCACCGATATCAGCGAGCGCAAGCATGCCGAGGAAGAGCGCGAACAGACCGAGGAGCGCTACCGCCTGCTGACAGAGACGGTGAGCGATGTGGTGTCGCTGCTGGATAACAACGGGTACCTGATCTACATCAGCCCATCGGTGGAAAAAGTGCTGGGCTACCGGCCTGAGGAGCTGACAGGCACGAGCTGGCTGGATTGTATGCACCCGGAAGACCGGGAAAAGCTGATGCGCGAAAATGGCCCCTCTCTATTGGAAAGGGAAGAGCATATTTTTGAATGGCGCGGGCGGTGCAAGGACGGTAATTACCTCTGGGTGGAGACGCGCAGCCGCGTGATCTGGAATGGCGGCGGGAAGATGCGCGGGTGGGTCTGCTCGATGCGTGAAATCGACTCCCATAAGAAAATTGAGAAAGCTCTCACCGAGACGAACCGGCGCTTGCAAGAGAGCATTAACGAGTTGGAACAGCGCAATATAGAAGCCATTCTCATCAATGAGATTGGAGAAAAGTTCCAGACCTGCCACTCGCAGGAAGAGGTGTTTGATACTCTGCAAGAGTACATACCGAAATTGATCAAAGGCGGCCGTGGGGCGCTGTATATTGGCCAGAATGGCAGCGGCTTGTTTGATCGGCAGGCAATGTGGGGCGAGTCGAAAATGGAAAGCCCGGTGCTGACCCCTGAATTCTGCTGGTCGTTGAGCCGCGGGCAGGTGTTTCGCGTTCGCGATGGGCGCTCGCCGATGGTTTGCCGCAATCTGGAAGAATCCTACTCTGGAATGCGCATTGCGCCCTGCCTATGCGCGCCCATCATTGTGCAGCGCGAAACGCTGGGGGTGATCACCTTCAAAGAATGGCAGTCGCCGTCTTTTGAGCGGGTTGAACAACTGGCCGTGACCCTGGCGGAAAAGGTGGGCATGGCGCTGATGAATATTCGCCTGCGCGAGACGCTGCGCATGCAGTCGCTTCGCGACGCGCTGACCGGCCTGTTCAACCGCCGCTACCTGGATGAAACCCTGGAGCGCGAGCTGCATCGCGCCCTGCGCGCCAAGCAGACCATTTGCGTAGTGATGATCGACATTGACCATTTTAAGAAATACAACGACACCTACGGCCACGATGCCGGGGACGCGCTGCTGCAGTTGTTTGGCAAGTTTTTGCAGGAACATGTGCGCGGCAGTGACATTGCCTGCCGCTACGGCGGTGAAGAGTTTGTGGTGGTGATGCCCGATACGGCTCTGGATGACTCACGCAAGCGCGCCGAGCAGCTGCGCGTGGGCCTGAAAAACCTGACCCTGATTTACCAGGGCAAGCAGTTGGAAGGCATCACCGTTTCGGTTGGCATTGCCGTCTTCCCGGAGCATGGCCTTACGCTGCGTTCGCTGCTTAAGGCCGCCGATGTGGCCCTGTATTCAGCAAAAAATCAGGGCCGCGACTGCGTGGCCGTGGCGCTGGGGAAAAGCAATTAGGGGAGATTAACAAACCCAGCCTGCCGGGTGGCAGGCTGAGCTGGTGAGTCTTCAGGATCAGTGGGATGAAAAATGGCGGGACTGGGATGCCAGCCGCCAGCGCTGCACCAGGCGGGCAAGCTGCATGCGGTAGCGCCCGGCCTGGTCTTCCTGGCCTGCTTCGGGATGGTTCAGTTTCTCGCGGATTTCTTCGACCAGTTCTTCGGTCAGGCCAAATTCATCGATCTGCTGCATCCACTGGTTTTTATCACTGTCTTGAACGGGCAGCTTGGGAATGAGTTTGATAATTTCCCGTTCTTCGGGTGTATTTTTAACAGGCATATTTCACCTCGCTTTCTCTTTTATCCATTTATAAGGGCCGTGTCCGCAGAGGAAGGCTACCTTTAGTATACTATGATCGCGGGCGCGGCGCAGACAGGTAATTCACCGCACAACGGCGGGTTGCGGGCGGTTTCGAGATTGATTTGACGCGCAACAGATTACCGCCCTCTAACCCGCCCTACAAGAGCATCTTTTAATCCCGCCCCGCGGCGGTTTTTTCTGTCCGGCGGGTTTCAGGGTATAATTCCCATCACGCGCTGCGCGCGAAGAAAGAGGATGGCGTGACTAACGAACGGGACCTGGAAAACCTGGATGTGCATTTCAAAAACCCGCCCGAAATTCCGGCGGAGTGGATCGATTTAATGACCCAGCTGCATCCCATTACGGCGGTAGTGATCTGGGAAGTGATGACCGGCAACCTGTCGCCTGCTTCGCTGCGCCTGGCGCGTTACTCCCCCGACCGCGAGCGCTACACCTCCATCGCCATTATTGCCGGGGGTAACCCCGACTTTTGCAGCGAGCTGGCCGAAATGGCCCGCCAGGACCTGGACGAAATTTTTCAGGACCTGCTGCCCGAATACCGCCCTTACCAGGTGCTGCACTAACGGCGCGCCTGCCAAATTGACTGATCAAACAAAACCGCCAGGAACGAAACGGCTCCCGGCGGTTTTGTTTGTCTGTATCAGGCGGCTCAATCCAGGTACGACCGCGCCAGGGTGGGGGCGCTAAGACTGCCTACATCCAATGTGCTGCCGCGTGGCACTTCGATCGGGTAGGCGCGGCCTGTATTGCGGTACACCACCACCAGGGACTGCGGACCGGATGGCACGCCGAAGAGTTCAAAGCGCCCGCTGGCGTCGGTTTGAATGATCTGGTCGCTGCCAGAGATGAAAACTTCTCCGGTCACCGGCAGGCCGCTTTGCTCATCCACCAGGCTGCCGGTGATTTTGCCCACCCCCGCCAGGTGGGAGGCCGGATCGGAGCGCAGGAACTGAAAGCCGGCCAGGGCCAGCAGACACACCACCAGGCCGGTCAGCGCCAGGCGCTGCCGCCGGCGGCGCGCGGTGACGTCGGGCAATTGGGTTGGGAGGCCGTTTTTGAACTGATCCAGTTTGGGTGAATTGTCTAAACTCATGCTGAACAGCCTTTTCTATTTATGGCGCGCTCTGAATGGAGACGCCGTCTACCAGCAGGTACGAACCAAAATTGGACGAAAGCCCCACGCCGCCCTGCGGATAGGTGCTGTCTGAGCCGGTGAGGACGGCCTGGCCGTTGATGGCCGCGGTGAAGTTGCTGCCTTCCACGCGCACCTGAATCTCGCCGGGATGATCCCAGTTGAAGCCGGGCGGAACCGCCGCGCTGGAGATGGGCTGCTCCATCTGTACGCCATTTTCCCATTTATAAAAGGAAAGGGTGCCGGCGTCTTTGTTTTTGGGTTTATCAATGGAAAACGTGTAGCCGTCAAAGGTGGTTGTCGCGCCGTCGGAGCGGAAGATGACGTTGAATCCTTCGTTGTTGGAGGCTTTTTTCTGCAGCTCCGCGCCGCTGAGGTTGATAGTGTAATCCGTTCCGCTGAAGCCGGTGGCAAAGGCCGCGCCCATCGGGCCGACCATCATCTTGCCGTCTTGCTCGGTAACGGTGCCTTTCCAAAACTTGGAGGCGAGGAAGGTCCAGCCGCCAAGCCCTTCGCTGAAGTCGTCTTCAAAAAGGGGACCTTCCTCTTCGGACGGGGTGGGGGGATCGCCGGGCAGCGCCGCTTCTTCAGACGGACTGCCGCCGCTGGGTGACAGGCCGATGGCGTTGACCGCGGTGCGGTACAGCTCGCCGGTGGAGACGCCGAATAGATTGAGGATGATCAGCGCGCCCAAGGCAACGGCCACCAGGATTAGGGCGTATTCTAACAATCCCTGGCCGCGTTCTTTCTGGTTTTGTTTACGCATGGCACTATTTCCGTATTGATATTTAGAATTTACCAGATTCTAACCGATTGAAGAAAAAAATCCATTAATTTGGGATAAAAACCATCGTGTTTGTTGGAGTACAAGGGCCAGGCGCCGGAAAGCCGCCTTTTCAGGTTCTTGATCGGCGCCCGTCTGAGAGGGTATAATAATAAGACAAAATTGGTGGTGAATTGTGAGTGAGGATATGGCACACGAAAATGGTTTGATCCATGTGCAGGTGGTCTTTTACGCCCATCTCAAAACGGCCGCGGGTGTGGCATCCACGCAGGTGGAACTGGAACGCGGGGCAACGGTGGCTGACCTGAAAACCGTGCTGAAACAGCGCTACCCGGCGCTGAGTTACCAACTGGTCAATACCGTTACTTTTATCAACAAGCAAACCCTTTACCTGGACAGCGAATCGCTGCCAGACGCGGCTGAGGTTACCTTTTTACCACCCATGGCTGGAGGTTAATGTTGCCGCGCCGGTTAACTCAAAAAGGCAGCCGCGAGCTGCCTTTTTGAGTTAAGAACGGAGCAGAAAGGAGGGTTCCCTTCTGTACTTATATGATACTAAATATCTGGCGATTGATCAAAGACCAGGCGGAAACGCTCGCTGACCACGGGCATATCGTCCTGTGGGGCGCGGCCCAACTGCGCGCACTCTTCGGCGAAAAATTCCCAATGCACTTCGCGCCAGTATTCCAGCGAGCGGTCACCTTCGCCTTCTTCCCAGGCGATGTCTGCCCCCACTTCATGGAAGGGGCGCACGATCACTTCAAGGGTCTGGATGATGCATAACGGGCGGCCTTCCCAGTCGGTGATCACGCTGTAGCCGCCCACCTCTGGGGTGTCTTCCTGTTCGGCTTCATAGCTCCACAGCAGACCACTGGTGGCGGTTTTTACGCCCTTGCGCACCAGGGCGGCCAGGCGGCTGGCAACGTCCGCGTCGTGGCCAAAGGCCCAGCTCTGAAATGTCTGCGGGCGCGGCGCGCCGGCGGGCAGTGAATCAAGGAAACGCTGCCAAAAGGCAAGGGTTTCGGGACTGTGCGGCATGGTTGGCTCCTAATTGCTCTGTCGGCGGTGAATGGCGAGCATGTCTTCCAGCAGGGCGTAACCGGTTTCCAGGCGGCCCGCTCCGGGGCCGATGAGAGTGACGTCGCCCAGCAGGTCGGTGGTGTAGGTGATGGCGTTGGTGGCCCCGCTCACCCCGGCCAGCGGGTGACTGTGCGCCACGCGGGTGGGCTGCACGCTGGCGGTAAGCCGGTCATCTTTCTTCTCCAGGCTGCCGATCAGCTTCCAGCGCTGACCTTGCGACTCGGCCTGCTCAATATCGGTGGGGGTAAGGGCGGTGATGCCCTGGCGGTCTACGTCTTGCATGGTGATGTGCGCGCCCATCAGCAGGTTGGCTAGGATGACCACCTTGCCGGCCGCGTCGAAGCCTTCCACATCGCCGGTGGGGTCGGCTTCGGCAAATCCCAGGCGCTGGGCTTCGGCCAGGGCGGCGGTGTAGCTGTCTCCGGCGGCCATGCGGGTGAGGATGTAATTGGTGGTGCCGTTAAAAATGCCTTGAATCTTGCGAATGCCGGCCCCGGCCAGCAGTTCGCTGCCCAGGCGCAGGGCGGGCGTGCCGCTCATCACGGTGCCTTCCACGCCCAGTTCCAGCCCGCGCTCTTGGGCCAAAGCAGCCAGGCGTGGGTAGTCGAGCGCGATGGGGCCTTTGTTGGTGGTAACAACGTGCATGCCGGCTTTGAGCGCGGTTTCCACGTGGTTGATGGCCGGCTGACCGGTTTTCAGATCGGTGTAGCTCATCTCGCACAGAATGTCCGCTCCGCATTCCTGGAGGGTGCGCTGCGCGTCCCAGCCGGTGTGGGCGGCGGGCAAGCTGGAGAGCGGCTGTCCCTGCGCGGCGGCTTGCAGCAGCGCGGCGGGCGACAGCCCGGCGGGGTCGAACACGGAGCCTTTCAACAAGTCGCAGACGGCGGTGATTTTGTATTCCACGCCGAAGCGCTCTGCCAGCTCTTGCGAGCGCTCGGCCAAAATCTGGGCCAGCCCCTGTCCTACGTTGCCAAAACCGATGAGAACAATCGAATAGGTGCGCATTTTATCTTTCTCCTGCATGGGATGAGATGGATTGTAACATGAGCGCTGGGCTTTGGGGGCGCGTTCTACCGGCAGGCGCGCTGCCCCCGCGGGATGAAGAAAAAACGCCCGCCAAAGGACGGCGGGCGTAATGGATTCAGGGGGTGAGGATCAGGGCTGGCAGTTCAGCTCCTGTTTGAGCTGCCGCGTGGCGGCAGATTTCTCCGGCGAGTCTGCCTCGCGGTCTGCGATGCGCTGCCATTCTGCGCACATCCACGGGCCGTAGCGGTTGGGGTTGAATCCCGCCGCGGTCAGGGCGGCGCTGGCAGCGTCTTCCCAACGGGCAGTGCGGGCATAGGCCTCCACCATCGGCAGCCATTCGTGCGGCTGGTCGTAGCGCGAGGTGTACGGCGCGTCGGCAAAGATGGCGCGCGCCTGGTCGGCCAGTTCGGCGGCGCGCTGGTTGTCCTGCATTTGCAGGGCCAGCTCGGTTTTCTGGTAGATATAGCACCAGCCGTGATCCGGCTCCTGGTTGAACAGGTGGCGGGGCGGGTAGGAATCGTCGGGCGATTCGAATTGAATGCGCTCAGGGGAAGACATGGGCAGCATGTGCCGCGCCAGCTCCGAAAGATCGGGGTCGGCGGCGTCGTTGGCGTCCAGCACCCAGATGCATTCCGAAACGGCTGGGTCGGCCATCACCAGCAGGGACTGTGGGGTCTGACCTTCAAATACCAGGGTGCGGAACTGCGTGCGCAGGGGAATGCCCAGCGGATCCACGGTGGAGAGGGTGAAGCGTGGTTTGAGGGCGTAGTACCAGTAGGCCAGGGTTGGCGGGTTTTTCTCTTGCGGGTAGAGCAGGTTCAACGCGGCCGCGATGGAAAAACCACCCTGGTCGGTGAAGATGGGGTTTTCGGTGATCACCGCGGTGTTGGGTTCCAGGTAGGGGGCGCGCCACGAAAGCTGCCAGAAGAAGCTCATCTCTTGCTGCCAGGTGTCGCGGTATTTGACCTGTTCGGTGTAGTGGAAGATGACGGCTGCGCCGATCAGCGCGGAGAAAGCCAGCGCGCGGCGCACCGGTTTCTGCACGGCCCATTCCAGCAGGGCCACCAGCAGCAGCGAAGGCCCAAACATGCCCGGCAGGGCGTAGCGGTTGGAATGAATATCGGTAACCACCTGCCGCCCGGTGCTCCAGGCAGGGATGCTGCCGACCAGCATGATCACCAGGCCGATGAACAGGGCCTGCAGCAGCCAGGTTTTCTTTTCCGTTTCGGGTGCAGCGGGTTCACCGGCGGGGGAATCATCGCGCAGGCCAAGCAGGTATACGGCGCATAAGCCGCCTGCCAGCAGCCCCAGCCCCCACAGCGATTTGATCGCCTCGGTGGGCAGGTTGTAATAGCCCAGCGAGAGCACCGGCTGCCAGGCGGTGACCAGCATAAAGAGACTGTCGAAGGCGACGGTCTGCCACAGCCAGCCGAGCGTGCCGCGCGGATCGCTGAAGAAGCCAAAGAGCGTTTCGGCCTGGTAGGGGTCTTCGCCGGTGAGTTGAATGAAGAACAAACGCCAGACCACATAGGCCACCAGCACCAGCAGGTACGGCGCCCAGTGCGCCAGCACGCGCAGCAGGCGGCGGCCCCATGGCTGCTTCTCTTCCAGGCTGAGCACCAGCAGCACCGCCGGGCGCAGCAATTCCAGGCCGATGAAATATTCGGTAACGGTGAGCTGCGCCAGGGTGAAGAACACGGCCAACAGGGTCAGCGGCAGGCGCAGGCGCGGCTTGCGCCAGGCCAGCACCATGAAGGCCAGTGAAAAAGCGAACAGGGCGAACTGCAGCCACTGCTGGTGAAAGGTCACCGCGATGGGCTGCATGGTGAAGATAGGCGAAACCACAAACAGCAGGGCGGCCATGCTCACCGCGCGGCGCGCACCCGGCCACACCAGGCTAAAGCTCCACCACAGGCCTACGGCGGTCAGCCAGCGCATGAGCAGCACAAAAATCTGCCAACCCAGCGGGGCTTCGCCCAGCAGCGGGGTGAGGAAGATGTGCGTCCAGCCAGAGATGGGGCGGTCTTCGGCGTAATAAGCCCAATAGCCCTGCGGGCCAAAAATGCGGTTGACCAGCATCTTGGCCCAGTCGTCCCAGTAGAAACCCATCTGGGGCAGCAGCAGGCCAAAGCTGAGCAGGCACAGCGCCAGCAGGGCAATGGGCACGCTCCAGTGCGGAAAGCGCCAACGGTTCAATAATTGTTTCATGCCGTTCCAGCCGCGGTGGGCTTAGTAGTTTACCCCGGTCTGGGTCATAAACAGGACCGCCGCGCCGATCACACACAGGCAGCTCAGGCCCACCAGAACCACCGCGGCGATGATGATGCCCTTCCAGGGGAAGGAACTGCCGCCGGTTGGGGTTTTAGCGGGGGGAATGTAGGGAGCCTGCGGGGCGGCCGGAGGCGCGGGCGGGGTGATCGGCTGCGGTGAGCCCCAGCGCTGCGGTTCGTTGTCCGCCGGGCTGGACGCCACCGAACCCCAGCGGTCGGTCTCGGGCATGGGCGGGATGGGGAATTCTTCGGCATCGGGGCGGCTCCAGCTTTCGGCAGAAGCCGGTTTGGCCTCAAAGGGCGAGGGCGCGCTGCCGGAAACGGGCTGGCCGCAGGCCTCGCAGAAACGGGCATTCGGGGAAAGGGGGGCTCCACAATAGGCGCAGATTTGAGCGTCGCTGGTCATAGGGTCTCCTGAGAATAGAAAGAAGAAATGCGATAACGTCTTGATTATAGTACGAAAAAAGGGGTGGGGGGTTGTATCCGGGTTGGTCGGACGCATGAGAATTGATGGAGAAGCCAATTACCCGCGGTGATTGGCTTGCTTCTGGCCGGATGGGGTACAATGAAGGTGCACACTTAACAGGAGGCAAATTGACCTATGATCGATTCAGATAACCGCCCGTGGGGGCGTTGGGAAGAATATTTGAATGAGCCGGGTTACCGGGTAAAGCGCATTATTGTCAACCCGGGCAAGCGCCTTTCTTTGCAGCTGCATCATTTGCGCGCGGAACACTGGGCTGTGGTGCAGGGCAGCGGATTGGTGACGGTTGGTGATGAGGTGCGCGCGGTGCGCCGCGGCGACGCGATTTATATTGATAAAGGCCAGGTTCACCGCATCGAGAATAACGGCGAAGATTTTTTGGTGTTTATTGAAACGCAGTACGGCATCTGTGTGGAAGATGATATTGTGCGCCTTGAAGACGACTGGGGACGCACCAGCCCGGGCGCCTGAGGCAGTTTATCCTTTTCGGTTTCCCAACAGGGCGCGAGATTCTCGCGCCCTGGTTTTGTCTACGCCAGAAGGAAATCAACGGACAGGCTTATTGGGATTGGAGAATGTCCAGCAGTTCTTCCAGGCGGGTGATGGTGTAGGTGGGCTGCAGATCGTCTGGCAGCGGAGCGCCTCCGTTGGGGTGGTACCAGCAGGTATCCAACTGGTAGGCCTGCCCGCCGCGAATGTCGGAGCTGAGGCTGTCGCCGATAACCAGCACGCTAGATTTCTGCGGCTGGCCAATCTGCTGGAAGACGGCGTCAAAAAAGGCCGGGTGAGGTTTGGCGGCCGGCAGCTCTTCTGAGATGAACAGCCCTTCAAAACAACCGGAGATGGAAGAAGCCGCCAGGCGCGGGCGCTGCACGTCGGAGAGACCGTTGGTGATGATCGCCAGGCGGTAGCCCTGCCCGCGCAGGCCGAAAATCAGCTCTTCCGCGCCGTCCAGCAGCTGGCTGGATTGGCCTAAAAAGCCCAGGTAGAGGCGGCTGAAGATTTGCGCGTCTTCATTGAGGTTGAACTGCTGGAATAACTGGCGGAAGCGTTCCACGCGCAGCTCTTGCGAGCTGATCTGCCCGTTTTCAAAGGCCTGCCAGACGCGCGCGTTGATCTGCCGGTAGGCGGCCTCGATCTCTGTGGAGAAGGACAGCCGCTCCAGGCGAAAGGCCTCGCGCAGGGCGCTGGCTTCGGCGGCGTCATAGTCGAACAGGGTTCCGTCCGCGTCAAACAATAACCATTGGTAGGGCAGGCTCATCGGTTTTCATCCTTTCTGTGGCTCGTATTATGGCATGAAACCGGCTACTTTGCAAAAGCCTGCTGAAAAACCTTGTATCATTCCCGAATCGTGACATTTGTCACAAGCAATCAGGTTAGAATAGTGGTATATTCTTATATGCGGTTATGTGAATATAAGAAAGAAGGGATGATGGAACTTCCAATCCTGGAACAGGAAATCAATCTGCTGCATGAGCGGGTGTGCTACGCCCTGGGCGACCCCAAGCGCATTCTGATTCTCTATGTGCTGGCCGAGAAAGGCCGCTACGTGAACGAGATATCAGAGCTGCTGGATATGCCCCAGTCCACCGTCTCGCGTCACCTGCGCGTCTTGCGCGAGCGTGAGCTGGTGGAAACCGACCGGCAGGGGCCGGCAGTGTTTTATTCGCTCAGCGACCAGCGTATTATCCAGGCCCTGGATTTAATGCGCGGCATTCTGACCTCGAAAATTGAGGCGCGGGCCGATTTAACCCAATCGTTTAACCGGAATAACAAGTAATTATTTTTAAGGAGCAAGACATGAAGACAGTTGTCGTTGGTGGTGTGGCAGGTGGAGCCAGCGCGGCCGCGCGATTGCGCCGTATGGATGAACATGCCGATATTGTGATTCTGGAGCGCGGGGAATATATTTCCTTCGCGAACTGCGGCCTGCCGTACCATATCGGCGAGGTGATTAAGGATCGTGAGAAACTGCTGGTGCTGACCCCCGAAGAGCTGAAGAATTTACTGGGGATTGAAGCGCGCACGCAGCATGAGGTGATTCGCATCAACCGCGACGATCACACGGTTACAGTTAAAGATCATCGCACTGGAACGGAATACCTGGAAAGCTACGACCGGCTGGTGCTTTCGCCTGGCGCGGCGCCGATCCTGCCGCCCATCCCCGGCGCGGATCTGCCGCAGGTGTTTACCCTGCGCAACATTCCTGACATGGACAAGATCAAGTCCTTTGTGGATGAAAAACGCCCTTCGCGCGCGGTGGTGGTGGGCGGTGGTTTCATTGGCGTGGAGCTGGCCGAAAACCTGCAGCACCGCGGCATTGAGGTTACCCTGATTGAAATGCTGCCGCAGGTGATGGCGCCCATCGATTACGATATGGCCGCCCTGGTGCACCAGCACATGCATTTTAAGCATGTGCGCCTGGCTTTGGGTGATGGCGTGAAATCCATTGAACCGAGCGAGCAAGGCTGGCTGAAAGTTACCCTGCAGTCGGACCGCAAAGTGGACACCGAGATGGTGATCCTCTCGATTGGCGTGAAGCCCGAAAACCAGCTGGCCAAAGACGCCGGTCTGGAGCTGGGCCCGCGCGGCACGATTGCCACCAACGCCACCCTGCAAACCAACGACCCCGACATTTACGCGATTGGCGACGCGGCTTCGGTGGAGCATTTATTGACCCACGAAGCCACCAGCCTGCCGCTGGCTGGTCCGGCCAGCAAGCAGGGCCGTATGGTGGCCGACCACATCGTTGGACGCAACGTGCGCTTTAAGGGCGTGCAGGGTACTTCGATTGTGAAAGTGTTTGACATCACCGTGGCCGCCACCGGCATGAACAGCCGCCAGTTGGAACAGGCCGGCATCCAGTTCAAGAATGCCATTATTCACGCCTCCAATCATGCCGGTTACTACCCTGGCGCAGCGCCGATGGCGTTCAAACTGCTCTTTGGCCTGGATGGCACGATCTACGGCGCGCAGATTGTGGGTATGGAAGGTGTGGACAAGCGCATTGACGTGATCGCTACTGCCATCCGCGCCGGGATGAAGGTGTTTGACCTGGAAGAACTGGAACTGGCGTACGCCCCGCCTTTTGGCTCCTCACGCGACCCGGTGAATATCATCGGTTTTGTGGCGGGCAATATGCTGCGCGGTGATGTGGAAACGATTGATTGGAACGAAATTGCCGGTCTGGACCGTGAAACCAACTTCCTGCTGGACGTGCGCAAGCCCGAAGAGCTGATGATTGGCGCGATTGACGGCGCGGCGAATATTCCCCTGCAGGGACTGCGTGACCATCTCAACGAGATTCCGCGCAACAAGCGCGTGGTGATCTACTGTCAGGCTGGGCAGCGTGGTTATTTTGCATACCGCCTGCTCAAGCAGGAAGGTTTTGACGTGGTCAATTTGAACGGCGGCTTCAAAACCTACTCCCATGCGGTGGGGAGGCAGTCTAACTTTGATATTTTTGAAAATGTCTCAATCAGCAGCCGTGAAGAGATCAAGGAAATCCCGCCGGTAACATTGACCAATGTGAATGAATACATGCTGGATGCCTGCGGCCTGCAGTGCCCAGGCCCCATCCTTAAGCTGTACAACAAGGTTAAAGAAGTCAATGACGGCGATGTGATTACCGTCACCGCCACCGATTTTGGCTTTACCAGCGACGTGAAGGCCTGGAGCGACCGCACCGGCAACCGCCTGCTCTCGGTGGATACGGAAAACGGCGTGATCACGGCGCGCATTCAAAAGGGCATGGTTGAAAAACCAGCCGAGACCGGCGCGGCGGCAGTTTCGCTGGATAAGACAATGGTGGTCTTCTCTGGCGACCTGGATAAAGCCCTGGCGGCTTTCATCATCGCTAACGGCGCGGCCTCCATGGGCCACAAAGTCACCCTGTTCTTTACTTTCTGGGGTTTGAACATTCTGCGCAAAGACGCTTATGTGCCGGTAAAGAAGAACCTGATTGAGAAGATGTTTGGTTTTATGATGCCGCGCGGCGCCAACAAACTGACCCTCTCGAAGATGCACATGGCCGGCATGGGTACCGAGATGATCAAGTGGATTATGAAAGAAAAGAACGTCGACTCGCTGCCGGTGCTGATCCGCACGGCGCAAGAAAACGGCGTGCGCCTGCTGGCCTGCCAGATGTCGATGGATCTGATGGGTATCAAGAAGGAAGAACTGCTCGACGGCGTGGAAATTGCCGGGGTGGCCACGTTTATCGCCAGCTCCGACGAATCGAACGCGACCCTGTTCATCTAATTCAGGTGGTTGTGAACAGCAAACCAGCCCGGTGCTTATGGCCGGGCTGTTTTTTTTGTCTTCTTTTTGGCGGCGGCTGAAAGCTGGGCTTTCTGCGCGCGCTGGAAGAGACGGATCAGCTCATCGGCGTCAATGAGATGAAAAGGTTTGTTCTGCGCGTAGGTCTCGGCCTGGGGGCTGAAGGTGCTGGTGGTGATCACATCGATGCGCGCGTCGGGATAGATATCGAGCATGCGGATCAATTCGCGCAGCACTGGCTCGCCCACGCGCCCGGCATAGCGGTGGCTGTGTACCAGGTGGGTGGGGCTGTTAGCCCCGGTGGCGATGAAATTGATCAGCCGCGCCTGGGATGGATTGGCAGGCTTTTCGAGGGTGTAGCCGATGTTCTGGTAGGTGTATTGGACAAGGCGCTCAAAGCCGTCGTTGGAGAGCGCCAGCAGGTCGGCGGCTTTCTTAACGCGCTGATAGGCGGGTTTGGGGGGCTGCAGGCGCAGCGAGAAAACGATCAGCAGGGCGGCGGCCAGCCCCAGACCAGCGGCGAAGAAGAGGACAGTTTCAATCCAGGACGGAATGAAAGCCGGTAGCGGTTCGCTGGCTACCCAGGCGGTAAAGCGCAAGGCGAAGAACAGCAGCCACAGTCCCAACAGAATAGAGAAAGTCAGGCGCAGCGATCTGACCCGGTCATCGCGGCCGATCCACCAGAGGGGGATGGCGGCCAGCCCCAACAGCGGCCAAAATACGGCGATTTGCGCGGACAGGCCGGGGAAATTGCTCTCAGCGTTCATTGGATACATTCACCCCTGGGTCTCAGTCTCATAGGGGGCGTCAGGCGGGTTTGGGGGCCGGTTCGATCATGGCGAAGGTTACTCCAGAGGGTTCATTGAACAGGCACAGTTTGGAGCCGCTGCCCAGCCTGGTAACCGGGTCGAGGATTGAGCCGCCTGCCGCCTCCACTTTTTGGGCCATCTCCTCAATCCCTTCCACCTGAATATAGAGGGCGATAAACGGCAGGCGCGCGCGTTTGAGGGTGAAAATGCCGCCTTCCATCGCTTCGGGGGTGAAGCGCTCGGGCACAATGTAGAAGCCCAATTGCTCATTGAAGTTGATTTCCCATTCAAACACATCACGGAAGAACTGCGCCGTTTTTTCCTGGTCGTGGCTGGCCAGCTCCCAGAATACCACCGGATTTTTTGCCATCCTGCTGCCCCTTTCTCTTTGGATGAGCGGGTTAAACGCGTTCACCGGCTTTCAGCGGTGTGCTAAAACCAGTATAGCGTATTTTGGGGCAGGAGAAAAATACCCGGCTGGATCAGGACGTGCTGGCAGCCCCGGCTTGCTTCTGGCGGTGAGCCACCAGGCGGCGCATGATCAGGTAGGCGGCCAGGTTGAGGAACATGATCAGAAAGACGGTGGGCGCCAGCATTTGCGGGCCGGTGGTGTCGAGCAGCATGCCGGCCAGCCAGGGCAGCAGCATGGCACCGATGCTGTCTCCCATAAAGATGATACCGGTCAGCCGCCCGGTGAGGCGCAGGGATTCACTGGCCCAGGCAAACCCCACCGGGAAGATGGGCGCCATAAAGAAGCCGGTCAGGGCGGGAACCAGCCACAGCACAGCCGGCAGCGGCGGCAGCAAAATGAGCATCCCCATGGCGGTCAGGCAGCCCAGCAGAGCCACCAGCAGAATGGTCTGCGACTTGACGCGCATGGAGAGCAGCACCGCGATGAGCCGCCCGGCGGTGAAGGCAAGCCAGAAAGCCGAGTTCATATAGGCGGCGGTCTGCTCGACCACCACGTTCAGCGAGGTTAAGAAGGTGAAATACCAGCCGGAAAAAGAGATTTCCGCGCCGACATAAAAGAAGAGCATCATTGAGGTTACCGCTACCAGGACGTAGTCGGAGCGGGTGGTGGCCGCCCGCGCTTCTTCGTGGCTTTCGGAAGGCAGCGGGCTGTGCGCGCGCAACAGCAGTGTCGCGCCGACCAGCAACAGGTAAGCGGATACGATCCAATAGGACAGTTTGACGCCCTCCGCCTGATTGATGAGCTGGGCCACAATCAGCGGGGCGATGAAAGCCCCCAGGCCAAAACAAAAATGCAGTCCGGTGATGACCGGGTTGGCGCGTTCGTTATACATCCACACGATGCCGGTGTTGGCTGCCACAGCGATAACGCTTTCCATTAACCCGGCGAACATGAAGGCCGCGCCCAACAGCCAGTTGGAATGCAAAGAGGGAATCAGAATCACCGCCAGACCGTCGGCGAAGACGCACGCGCCCATCAACTGGTTAATTTTCACGCGGTCTACCAGCCGCCCCAGGGTGACGGTGCCAATGGAGAAGCCGAGAGAGCGCAGAAAGAAGATCAGCCCCAGCGCGCCCACCCGCGAACCGGTTTGCTCCGCGAGGGTGGGCAGGGTGGGCCCCACCAGGCTGCCCAACAGCCCCAAACCGCCAAAAGCAGCAAAATAAGCCAGCATGTTTTGAATCTGATGAGGCTGCGCGCCCAGAGCGCGGTCGATGCGGGTGCGAAAACTGGCGATCATGGAGTGGTCCTTAGAGAAAAAGTTCAACCCCGATTATACATCCATCCACTATAGGGGGTAAGCAAGACTGGCGGACTTTCTGATTTGGCCGTTGACGGCGCATGACCAGGGCGGGTATAAAATGAGATGGATTTGCTGGCGCGCTGCAGAGCGCTCAGGCGTCATCTGCCAATAGATGGTGCTGCGCAGAACTGGAGATTGAGTTGATCCGCGAGATGGAAGCCAAAACGATGTTAAACCGCTATCGCCAGCCCGACGATTGGTTCGGGCTGACGTATGGCTTTAACATTTACCGCGGCTGCCAGCACCAGTGTATTTACTGCGACTCGCGCAGCGAATGCTACCAGATCGAAGATTTCAACGATGTGCTGGTCAAGGTCAACGCGCCCGAAGTGCTGCGCGCGGAATTAAAGCGCAAGCGCGTGAAGGGCACGATTGGCACCGGCTCCATGAGCGACCCCTATACCTTTGTGGAGCGGGACTACCGCCTGACTCGCCGCGCGCTGGAGGTGATTGCTGAGGCTGGCTTCCCGCTGCATTTGCTGACGAAGAGCGACATGGTGACGCGCGACGCGGATGTGCTGGTTGAGATTCACCGCAAGAGCATGGCGGTGGTGGCCTTCACACTCACCACCGCCGACGACGACCTGGCGCGCGTGCTGGAGCCTTACGCCCCGCCGCCCTCGCGCCGGCTGCGGGCGCTGGAAAACCTTTCTGCTGCGGGTGTGCGCACCGGGGTGGCGTTGATGCCGGTGCTGCCGTTTCTTGAAGACAGTGAGAAGAACCTGCTGACCATCGCGCGCAGGGCGAAAGAGGTCGGGGCGGATTATCTGCTGCCGGCGGTGGGTATGACTCTGCGCGACCGCCAGCGCCTGTATTTCTACGAGCAGTTGGATGAGCATTTTCCTGGCTTGCGGGCGCGCTACGAGCAGACCTACGGCGAGCGCTACGACGCGCGCCCGCTGAACTGGAAGGCGCTGAATGCCGCCCTGGGCGCCGAGTGCCAGCGCCTGGGCCTGTCCACACGCACGCCGCGCTGGCATCCGCCCAGGGTGGAGCAATTGAGCTGGATTTGAAGCGCGGAAAGTCAATTGTTGGGCTTTTGCTCACCGGCTGCTGGTAGCCGGAGCTTTTTTTGTGCCGCTTTGCTTTGCAAGAAATGCGGAAGCAGATTCATCGCAAGAATCAGAAGGGGAATCACAAAACCGGCTTTTTGACTCTCAAATCCAAAGAACTGCATCAGAATACCCGGTAGATAGCCCAGCAGGATGGGCGCAATTTCAACTGGAAATATAAAAAGAGTCAACAAATCAGGCAGCGAAAAATACGGAATGCTGAGTACCCAGGCTGCTGACAGCGCCAAAAAACGTTGTTGTTTCGTCGCGGGGATGACCAGCGCCGGTAGACTCAAGAGCATTGCCCATGGACCAATCCACTGCCAGAGAGAAATATTGCCTGCCGTATAAACAGCCCCTCTTCTGGAGAGAATTTCGAGAATCCAACCCGGATAAAAAAGAAGCGAAACGATAAATCCAACCATGGGGATGATTAGAATGCGAATTTTTTCCCGGAATGAAGTGTTTGAAAATAGTAAGAGCAGAAAAACGAAAATTGTGCCAGATTGGGGTTTGGCCGCGGCCAAAAAACATGCTATCCCAGCCATCCACCACCGGCGGTGATGGATGGACCACCAGAACAATCCTAACAGGCCGCAAAGGATACCTGTAATTTGTCCCCAGAATAAGACACTGCTCATCTGGTAGGATAGCAAAGCCAGAGCACTGTTTCCATTAAACACCCTCGCGGCAAACCAGACGCCTAAAACACTTAATCCGATCCATAGGATATAACTCGCTTCAAATGGCAGCCAAGAGAGGATTTGAAAAAAAGGCAGCAGCCAGTAGCCATAAAAGTATTGGCTGAAATCTCCTTTAGTCCTAGCCAGATAGGCTTTGAAGTCTACAAAATCGCCGGTATGGCAAACGACGAACGAGATGGATATGGTTAGCACAAAAACAATTGCTGCAAATTCTCCAGCAGACGGTTTCTTAAAAATGCGATGGTCGATGTTTTCCATAGCGAACATGGTGAATATTGCCCCCAAATAAACAAAGCAATGAATGTCAAGATGAGACTGCCGATAATGGACTCAACAGCCCATTCGGCGTCGTTTTGTGTACCAAATCAATTCAGGCTAGCAAATGCAATATGGAGTTAATCTCCCCCGTTTTTCTGAAAAATGATGGTGTGATGATGAAGATATTATTATCGATTCAATAAAAAAAAGAAACCGTAAATTGAATGTTTTTTGTTGGCAAAAAATCCCCGCCGTGAGGCGGGGTAAGGAAGGATTGAACAGATAAGGTCAATCAGGGCCGCGGACGGGCGGGAATCGCTGCCGGCGGGGCGGAGCGGCGCGTAACCGAGAATGCGATAGCCAGCATGAGGACGATGAGAGCGCCGACCGCGAAGGTGAACACACGCGTGCTGGTTTGTTCGATGACGACGCCCTGCAGCCAGGGGATGAGCATGCCGCCCACCGAGCCCATGGCCGCGGCCACACTGGCGGCTTTGCCGGGGCCCTGCGAAAAAGTTTCGGTGGTGATGCCGATCATGGTGGGGTAGACCGCGCCGAAGCCAAAGCCGATCATCAGCACCGCCACCACGCTGAGGGCGGCTTGCCCGTGGCTGACGGCCAGCAAAATCGCGCCGGCGGCCGCTTCAACCAGGCTGGAAACCAGCACCGCGGCGGGAGAGAGGCGCATGCCCAGGCCGGCCGAGACCAGCCGCCCGGCGGTGAGCGCCAGCCAGAATCCCGAGGTAACCAGGGCGGCCTGCGCGGTTTGCATGGCGGCCGACTGTTCAAAGTAGATGGTGGCCCACCCGCCAATGCCGTTCTCGGTGCCGACGTAAATGAGCAACACCATGCCAAACAGCCATAAGAGCGGCGAGCGGTAGACGCTGGCTGCCGGGGCGCTGCCAGGCTGCGCGGTGGGGGCTTCTTCGTCTACGCGGGTGCGCAGCATCCACACACCGCTGACCGCCAGCATGCCGGCACTGATCCACACTGCCGGAAGGCCGGTTTGCCAGGTTTTGAGCGCGAAGCTGACCAGCGCCGGCCCCACAAAAGCCCCCAACCCGAAGAACAGGTTGAGCAGATTGAGCGCGGAGACGCTGCGGTTTTTGAAGACGCGCGCGATGAGCACGTTGCCGCCCAGGTCTACCGCGCCGTGGCCGAACCCGGCCAGCAGGGCGAAGAAAAGGGTGAGCAGGTACACGCGCGTGAAGGTGTAGCTGACAATGCCGATGACCATCAGCGCCACACCCACAATCAAGACCGGCTTTTGCCCCACGCGGTCGCTGAGCGGGCCGGCTGCCAGCTGGCTGATGAGCGCCCCGGCGAACAGGGCGGTGAAGATTACGCCGATTTCGGTGAGGGTGGTTTGGTTGAGCTGAGCGAATTCGGCCAGCAACGGGCCGTTGACGGCGGTAAGGCTGCCCAGCGCGAAGAAGATCACGCAGGAAATGATCAAGATGATTTTGCTGTTTGCAGATTGCATGGTAAATAACCTGACCCTTTATTTGGATATGAAACCAGTCTACGCCGGAATGCGGGTTTTGTCAAGACGTTTCGTGTAAATTCGTGTAATTTCGTGTACTTAATATGTTCAATATCGTGCAAAAAAACGCAAACATAGAGCGGCACACAAATGAAAAGAGCGAGCCGCGTGGCTCGCTCTGAGAGGATTGGGGTAATGGTCAGGCGGCGGTAGGCTGCCGGGACGATTGGGTAACGGTGATGCCGCGCTTGCGCAGGTAGTTGCGCGCGGATTTATCGGGCTTGTTGGTGGGGCGCGCAGGCGCGGTTTTGGTGTTGGGCGCGCCGGCCGGGGCGGGGACCTTGTAGTCGAAGTCGGTCAGGATCTGGCGCGGCAGGGGCTTGCCGAGGATTTTTTCCAGCTTGCGCACCAGGTCCATGTCTTCACCGGTAACGAGGGTGTAGGCGTCGCCGCTGCGCTGGGCGCGCCCGGTGCGGCCGATACGGTGAATATAATCGTCCGCCGAGCCAGGCATGTCGTAGTTGATGACGTGCGAAATGCTTTCCACGTCCAGGCCGCGGGCGGCGATGTCGGTGGCGACCATCACCTGGAATTTGCCGCTCTTGAAGCCGCGCAGGGCGTTTTGGCGCTGGCCCTGCGTGCGGTCGCCGTGCAGGCTGGTAACGCTGTAGCCGGCGCGCTCAATCTGCTCGGCCAGGCGGCTGGCGCGGTGTTTGGTGCGGGTAAAAACCAGCACCGACTGCGTTTCGGTTTGTTTGAGCAGCTCGATCAGCAGCGGGGTTTTGAGGTGCTGTTTGACCGGGTAAATGCTGTGCGCCACGGTGTAGGCCGGCTGGCTGCGCCCAATGGTGATGCGCTGCGGGTCGGTGAGCACGCGTTTGGCCAGCTTTTCCACTTCGGGCTCAAAGGTGGCCGAGAAGAGCAGGGTTTGGCGTTGGGCGGGAACATGTTCCAGAATTTGCTGAACAGGCGGTAAAAAGCCCATGTCGAGCATGCGGTCGGCCTCGTCGAGAACCACCATTTCCACCGCGCTCAGGTCAGCGGCGTGCTGGCCCATCAGGTCCAGCAGGCGGCCGGGGCAGGCGATGATGATTTCGGTGCCGTCTTTGAGGGCGCGCACCTGCGGGCCCTGCGAGACGCCGCCATAAACGCTGGCGCTGCGCACTTTGGTGCCGGCGCTCAGCAGGCGCACCACTTCGTGGATTTGTTCGGCCAGCTCGCGGGTGGGGGTGATGATCAGCGCGCGGGTACGGTTACGCGGTCCGCGCAACAATTTATTGAGGATAGGTAATACAAAGGCGGCGGTCTTGCCGGTGCCGGTTTGGGCGGTGCCGATCAGATCGCGGCCTGAGAGAACAACGGGAATCGCGGCCTCCTGAATAGGGGTGGGCGTGGTGAAGCCTGCGCGCTCAATTCTGGCCTGCAGGCGCGTGTCAAGGTTGAACTGGGTAAAGTTCACAAAAAGTTCCTTTTCTTCAGAAGTCAAAAGCGGATGTCAGGGGAATGAGGCTTGGCTCAAAAAGTAACAGCGGCAAAGACTGCTGATGTGGTTTTCTTCAGTGAGAATGCTTAGAATTTTTCCCACCGGTATGATGTTGCTGTCCGGCGAGCCTTTTGGCAAGCGAACTTGTCCAGTATACCACAGGAATCACAGGTTCCGCGTATTTTCCCGGCCAATTTGCCCCAAAATGGCTGGATGAGATGAACAAGCTCTCATATAAAAAAAGCCTTTCCCGCCACGGCGGGAAAGGCCGGCAAGGCGCGCGAAATTTACTTGAGCACAAACTGCGCCAGGGCTTTTTGGAAGCCGGTGATGTCGGTGCCGCGCTTGAACTCGCGCACAATCGGGTTGGGCTCGCCAATGAGATAGATTTTGACCTCAGAGTCGAGGTCGAAGGTGCCTGGCGATTCGACCGCGAAATGGGAGATGGCGCGGTAAGGGATGGAGTGGTATTCCACTTTGCTGCCGGTCAGGCCCTGCTTGTCGACCAGCACCAGGCGCTTGTCAGTAAAGATGAACAGGTCGCGCAGCACGCGAAAGGCTTTCACCACCTGCTCGCCCTCGCATAAGATGGCGTTCAGGTCGCGTTGCAGGTTTTTGCTATCCACTTCTGAGGCGTTGCCAAACAGGGCTTGCAGCATAATTGTCTCCTTGAGATGAAAGAGTGGGGGCGTTTGCCGCCCGCGCGAAACGACGCGGACTTGGACGCGTCATCCATTCATGCTATTATAAGTTAAGGAAGTCTCACCGGGTATGCATGCCTGCTTTGTTTTTTCGCAGACCCGCAAACCTCACCGCGAATCCGCGCCTGGCCGGATTCGTTTTTTTATTACTGGAACGTTTATGGGAACGGTATTGGGAAGGAAGGTGTGAAATGAGCGGTTGTGTTCACCTGGCTTTTGCGGTTTCTCCCGCGCCCGGCCCCAGCCTGGCAAAAAGCCCTTTGGGCGGCTCTGGCCCGGCGGCGCGGCAGCCTTTGGAGGAGTTATGTTTTAACCCGCTGGCGGTGGAGCTGCGCACCGTTAAAAATGAGATGGAGCGGGGATTTAATCTCTGCTGCCCGGACTGCCGGCATGTCCATTTTGTTGTGGCCGAAGAAATCGTTGAGCAGCTGCCGTACGCGTACTCCGGTCACCGCCAGCCGGCCAGCGCGCGGATTCAGTTTTCTGGCGCTTTCGCGCGCCTTTTCACGCCACAGACCTGCCGCCGCGTAACACCCTTGATCGCCGCGCTGCTGGCCTTCACGGCTGGTTTGGCGGTGGGTGTTCACCCCCTGGTGAGCGGGTGGCTGGCGCTGATGGTGGGGATGGGGGGCGGTTTGTGGATCAGCCGCGCGCTGGTTGAGCCGCTGTTAAGACTGGTTATGGCGGAGCGGATGCCCATTTTTCTCATTCCCTGCCCGCACTGCCAGCAGACGGCCGCGGTGGCCACCGATGGCAAGGCTTTCTTCCTGGGCGCGCCTGGCAGGTAGGGAAAGGCGGCCCGTACCCATCAAAAGAGGCGCGCCCGCGCCTCTTTTGTGCTTTTTCGGTTGGCGTTAACTCAGGTGGTAATGTCAATCATTCCACCGGCGCGCAGCAGACCGGCCTGATTGAGCTGTGAGTAGAGCTGGTTGGCCTGTTCCTGGTCCATATTTTCCAGATCGTACTGTTCGAGAATGGATTGCAGCGACTGCAGAGACGCGCTGTTCACCTGCCGGCCGCCAGACGGTGGAGCGGGCGGTTTTTGGCCGTCGTGCGCCTTGGAGAACAGCTCGTCGGCGTTGAAACCGGCTTCTTCAATCGCCTCGCGCAAGCCGGGTCCGCGAATGCCAGCCTCTTTGAAGGCTTCAAAGAGTTCTTTGGCATCTTCGGTGGTGATTTCTTCCTCTTCGTATTCCTCCAGCAGATCCTGCACGGTTTGTTTCTGCTCTTCGCTGAGCTGCTGCGGGCCGCGCATGCCGCCCATACCGCCCATGGGCGGAGGTCCGCCCGCGCCTTGAATGCCGTTCATCATCAATTGTGCCTCCTGTGTGTCATTTTGACCGGATGTGGTTTGCCCGAATGGGTTAATGACCATGCTAATCAGCGCGGATTTAGATTTGATATAGGCGCGGATAAAATGCGCGTAAAAAAATCCGCGCTGAAACGCGGCAGTTGGCGCGAGCCGGGTGGCCAGACGGGAGGGGTTGTGTTACAGGGTGGGTAAGCCGCGACGGTTCTTCCATCGCCGGGCGTGTTTGAGCAGCGTGGTGAGGCGCAGATCGATGGTATCGGCGTCTGATTCTTCGGGAGCGGGGAGCAGGCAGGCCAGCACCAGCGCCAGGCCGATCATGCCGAGGTGATAAATGCCCATGATCTGCGGGGTGGGGATGCCGGTCCAGGTGAGCCAGGCCAGCCCGGCGGAGAAGAGAACGTAAGCCGGGGCAGCGGCCAGATTGCCCGCGGCTGAGAGGGTCAGCAGGGCGGGAATGCCGGGCATGCCGTAGGGCATGAGAATGCCCGCCAGCGCCCCGCCGATTTGCCAGTACTTCCAGCGGCGAGAGACCAGCACCAGCCCGGCCAGCGCGGCGCAAGCCCAGGGGCCAAACTGAATCAGCAGGCTTTGCGAGGCCTCATTCTGCGCCTGGGGCGGGTCGCTGATCAACACGCGCAGCCAGTGGGGGTAGAGCGGCGCGAACAAGACCCCATAGAGCAGCCCGCTGACCAGCACACCCGCCCAATCGCGGCGTTTGAGGGCGTAGAAAACGCAGATGAACAGCCCGCCCTGCGGCTTGACCATCAGAAAGCCGTAGCCCAGCACGCGCAGAGCCGTTTGCAGCCAGCGCCGGGGCGCCCGGTCGCTGGCGAAGAGCAGCAGCAGCCCGGCGCCGATCAGGTACAGGTCCACGCCGCCCGCCGCCACCAGCCACAGAAAGGTGTTGGTGGCAAACCAGGCCAGGGCCGCCCAGGTTTTTTGGTAAAAGATCACCGCGAAGATCAGCGCGCCGCCGATGACCAGCATGAGGTGCGGGGTGGTGAAGAGCAGCGGCCACAAGAAGAGCACCGAGAAGGGCGGGTTGTAATAATGGGGGATGCGCGTTTGCGGCGCCCAGGGGTTCACCCCGCTGAGCAGCAGACCGGTTCCACGGCGCATGTTATCGAAATCAAAGTGATTGACCAGGAAGACTTGAACCACCGCCAGCATCAAGACCAGCCCCAGCGCGAACCCAAAAGCGGCGCGGGCCTGGTTGGAGATTTTATTGGATGAGAACTGGAGTCGCATACGCAACCCCCCTGGTGGATGGAATATGGATTATTATCGCTTAATTCGGCTGATGGGATTGGCTCAAAGGGGGGCGCGCTCGTAATTCATAACAACGACACCATTCGGGGTGATTGTGCTTTCGGTTACCTTGAACGCCATTGGGAGTGCGCCGTCAGAAAACAACCGCTTGCCAGCGCCCAATGTGATTGGATAGATCATCAGCCAGAACGTGTCTACCAGATTATGTTTGATGAGCGTCTGAATAAGATTACCACTTCCCCAAACGTGTAAATCTGGACCTTGCTGTTGTTTGAGGCTGGCGACTTTTTCTGCAATGTCTCCGCTTAAAAATACAGACGGCTGCCATTGACTATAAGTTCTGTTGTTCGAGGCAACATACTTAGTCGCCTGGTTGACTTCCGGCCAAACATCCGAGTGTTCAGGCCAATACGCCTCCCAAATTTCAAAAGTTGTGCGCCCCAGCAAGAGATCAAACGGCGTGTTCATTTGCCTTCTCAATAACGTTCCAAGAATCTCATCGGAAAATGGACTGATCCACCCGCCATGCGCGAAGCCACCGCTGGGATCTTCGTCTGGTCCGCCTGGGGCTTGAATCACGCCATCCAGGGAGATATGTTCAAGCACAATCAATTTTCTCATCCGTCAGTTCCTTCCGCGTGTAGGCGGGCGTGATTTCTGCTTGGGAGCAGGATTCTGTACTTCCTGGAAAATGCTCGAAAATGGCACAGAATCCTGCTTATCAGGTGCGTGCTTTGTTAATCCACCGCTGGTTCTTTCTTGAGTGATTTCAATTGGCGCATAAACTCATCGCGGATTTCTTCTGCTGTAGGTATTCGGCTTGGATCATCTTTAGTAAGCACATAGAGGGCTGTTATATAGGCTTCTCCAAAGGCAATTGTCAGAGTACTGGCTACACCAGCGCTTATTGCCCCTCCTGCTGTAGATCCAATTCCAGGTATCAACTTCAATAATGCTCCAGCTGTTGCACGCCCTACTAATGTGCCCGCAGAACCTGTAATAGCTCCGCTAACCAGAGTACCCAGAAACGCAGTTGATATGGGAAGCCCCCAAACCGCGCTTATACTAGCAAGCATTGATATTTGAATCGGAATAATCGCAAGCGCATCAGAGAAAGGAAGAGGAACAGCACCTGCGCCACCAGCAGTAATAGCTGCTCCACCTACTACTGTATGCGCTCTTTGCAGTTTGTGATTGAGGCTTACCTTTTGAGCGGCAGCAAGTGCATCTCTTTGAGTTTCGGGAACAAGGGTCATTGTAAGTTCCACAAGATTATCAAGCCCCATTGCTGGAATAGTATATCCGCCATCAAACACCGTTTCTTTTGCAAGAACTCTAACCACATTTCGAGTTTGTGGTAAAAGTTCTTGGACGGTATGCCGAAAACCACTGTCCGACATGCTTTTTGTAATCACCCCAACGACTGGAATATATTTATCCAGCATTTCTACAAGTTTAATTTCAGCATCTTCAACACGACGAGAGCCTTCCATCACGCAGACCCAGGCGATATGAATATGCTGGTTCGGGTCTTTGCTTTTTTTCTTGTCCTGTATAAGTTTTTCCAGATCATGAACAGTATTATGATACTCGCTTACTTCCAGCCCGCGAGTATCGAATATGCTGAGGGGAATTCCTTCTTTATTGATTTCTCTAGTTGTCTTGGTAACAGGGCGTCCATCTCCAGTCTCAGCCAAATTGCCTTGAAAGACCGCGTTAACAAGCGTGCTTTTGCCAACCCCCGTTTTACCAGCAACAACGATATTTACTTTGCCACGTTGGTTTAATGCTTCTTCTAATTTCTGTTTTAGTAGCTCGGCAAAGTCATTTTCAAGTTTCACACTCATAATCACTCCTGTCAGGATTAATGATTTTCACTGAAGTTGATGATTCAATAACTAGATCAATTGCAAGCGATACCTGCGTATGGGCGGGCGTGGACTCCACCTGGGAGCAGGACGCAAAGTGTGCCACACGGCCGGTGCACGCTTTGTTGGGCTGCATTTTGTAATTAATACCAATCTTGACCAACATAAATAATTAAATCTTGTAAATCAATGTTTGTTAGAAATTTTTCAACCGCTCTTGCCCAAGATGCAATATGTAAAATCACTTCCCACTCATCTTTTCCCTTTGTGCCTATTAAGTTGAACTCACCACTCCAGTATCGAAATTCTACATCTTTTTCAAAAGCATTTTGCCATACAGGAAAAACTTTTTTTGCATGAATGATTTTGTTACACGATTCTCGAATTGACAGATCAAAATCCCCCTTTACTACCTTGCCAAGTGTCAGACCTGAAATCGATTCTATGTCAATTTTCGCTATTTCTTTCGCTTCTGGTTTATCTGAAACCGTATCGAGTAAAACTCGAACCCTAATACTGCATTCCAATATATATGAACTAACAAGACCTTTTGCCCAAACCCAATAGTCATCAAATTCAGCATCCCCAATGTCTTTTTCGGATCCAGCCAATCTTTCACGGCAATATTCTTTACTGCCGTGGGCAAAGTGCTGAAGAAGAACTAATTTCTCAATTACACTTTCAAGATTTAATTGGTGTGACATTCGATTTCCTTGCAGCCCAACGGCTGGTTTTAGCGGCAAAAGCGGAGAACCACCCTGCTTTTGTCCGCTGCAAACAGTGTCGGGTGTGTTCGGGATTTTGAGTTATTCGACCGGAAAGAATTGCTGACATTGTTTATAGTTCGGGCAGACATAAAACTTTTTTCCTTGATTTTCACCATTTGTGGCTGTTTGTATAATCATCGGCACATGACACTTAGGGCATATAACTTCCCTGGGGTCTGATTTAGGAAAAATAACGGGATCCTCCTGGGCAATCATGTTAGTGGTTTGTGGAATATGGGTACTTGAATTTTTGAAGTTTTCTATCTTTTCTATTACTACAGCATTCCCGTTAGCAGTAACCCCAAAAACGTATGGCAGGTAGGTTGTGCCACCACCAGCGTTTGCCGTTTGTGGATCCAGTGTCAAATAATCGAAATCCACACCTATTACAGCATTACACCCCAACGCATAGGCTGCTTCCTTTAATTCTGCTAAAGCATTCCTCCTAATTCTTACCAGAGACTCCATGAGCATGTCCTGGACATTGGTAGGCGAACTAAATATGCTACCAGACATTCCCCTGTCTACCGAAATAGCGTCATCGCCTGAAATATAGCCAGAATATTTTGTTATTGTATAGCCATCAAAATTGAACCCTGATGTAATGAGCATGCTGGCCAAGACTGCTTTTTTTTCTTCCTCAGCCTTTTTTAATCTTGCATCTTCTTTAGCTTTCTCATCTTCATACTTTTTAAAATCTCCGATTATTGCACTTACATTTGCGCCATCATCAATCGTCATTCCTAGGAAACCATCTTTAATTTGAGATTTATAATTCGACTGCCTTAAAAAGGCTTCAAACTTATCCTTGTCTAAACCATATTGAGTTGCTACATCCTTTGTTTTCATAAGTTGCCTCCAATTACCTTCTTTTAAGGAATTTGACAGCATCTACATTGCCAGGATCTATATCTAAAACTAAACTTGCATACCTGCGTGCATTCGCAGGATCATCCTGACATTTTTGCAACAACATCTTAATATCATTGTCAAGAGCAATACTTGATCCTTTCTGTGTTACGTCATCGGGCGTTACCAGATATTTAGTATTGCAATATTGACAAATTCTATACCCATCTCGATCAACAAACTCACCACCGCCACATCGTTCACAAATCTGACTTTTCATACGATGGCTGACCTCCATGCATTTCTTAATAATTTTCCAAAAAACCAATACTGGTTATTGATGCCTGCTGACTGTGGGTGTTTTTCACACGGACAGAAGCCGCGGAAATTTTACCTACACGACTCAGGTTGTTCTGATTGTCTTTTAGGGGTATTCCTAAATGGTGTTCCCTATGCTGTAAGTGTAGAAAATCTTATGCGCCCAACTACTGGATATACTGCATTCATTCCGTATAACAATCCCTGAAAGACTGTTATATAGATGCATGGGATCTATCTAATTGGGAGATATCAACATGAAGTGCTTTTTTGGTAACCCCCCAATGAATCTATTATATTCTTAATTGAATTAATCAATGAGCGGTTTTAACAACAAATTCCCCTATCCGTTTTGTCGGCATTCAATAAGACTGTACACAAAGCTGTTGCCTGTAGAAATTAAAAAAGGTAAGCCATTCGCTTACCATTAATAAGATATCCCCGCTAAAAAATTTGTAATTGTGGGCCCGGAAGGATTCGAACCTTCGACCAAGCGGTTATGAGCCGCGCGCTCTGCCGCTGAGCTACGGGCCCTCAGCGCACCGGTGATTATAACATAATCCTTTCTGGCTGATTCAAAAAAACTCCCCCCAGCGGCCCTGGGGGGAGTTGCTATTAGGGCGTTTACTGGCCGTTGATGTTGAGCAGGGCTTCTTCGGCGGCTTGCAGCACCACGTCTTCGCCGGAGAGGACGCTGGCTTCGTCAATCGGCACGTCGAGGGCGGGCTGCACGCCCGCGCCCTCAAGGAAGACGGAGCCGTCGGGCAGCAGGAAGCGCCCGGTGGGCACCTGCAGCTCGATGCCTTCCGGCAGGGTGAACTGCCCGCGCGAGACTTCGGCTTCCACGCCGGCGGTGGGGTACTGCCCGATGACGAGCATGCCCGGCACCTGGCTGAAGGCGTAGGCTTCGATCTCGCAGGCCGAGTAGCAGGTCTGGTCGACCAGCAGGGCCAGGCTGTCGAAGCGGAACTGTTTTACGCTGGGGTAGACCTTGTCGCGCAGGCCTTCCGGCTCGAATTGGCCGGTGGCGTCGCTGTAATATTCCAATTGGCCCATGAGAATTTTTTCATCGGTCAGGTTGCCGGCCAGGCCCAACGGCGCGCCGCCAAAGTTGAGGCGCATGTCGATGATCACGCCGTCCACTTCATTGAGTTCAAAGGTCTGCAGGGCGCGCTCAAACAGGCGCACCAGCAGGCCGAGGTCGTCGTAGTTGGAGTTGACGCGCACGTAGCCCAGGTTTGAGGGCAGGATGGTGAAATCCACCGGCAGAGCGTTGGGGTCGTAGTTCTGGTAGGGCGAGGTGGCGTCGAAGGTGTCGATGTCCAGCCCGGCGGTCAGCTCGGCCGAGCGCTGCGCCCCGCCCGCGGCGCGCCACACCAGCCTGGCGCGGGTGCCTTCGGGGGCGCGGGAGAGGAAGCGCACCTGCTCGTAGCGCAGGGCGAAATCGGTGGAGAAGGGGGCGGTGAAGGGCTGCACGGCGCTGATCGCGTCTGCAATGGCCTGGCCGTTCATCTGCAGCAGCTCATCGCCCACGCGCAGGCCGGCCTGGGCGGCGGGGCCGCCGGGGGCCACAAACACCACGATCACGCGCCCGTCATCCAGCTCGCGCGCGGCGAAACCGTAGCCAAAGGCGGCGGCCATGGAGTAGGCCTGGCCGGTGAGGCCTTCGGCGTTGAGCGAGACGTGCCCATCTTTGAAGGCGTAGGTGAACAGGCGCAGGGCGTCGTAGTAGGCTTCTGCCGAGTTCTGGCTTTCGGCCTGCTGCACCAGCGGGGCAACCTGGTCGTAGAGCGCGTCCCAGTCGGGGGCTTTGCCGGGGATGTCGGTGAAGGCGTATTCCTTTTTGACGGTTTCAAACATTTTGTCGAAGGCGGCGGTGTAGCTCATGGCGCTGAAGTCTTTAATCGCCACATCGTCCGGCTCGTAGAGGTTCAGGTCCACTTCGCGGTCGCGGATGACGGTGAAGGGGCTCTGGTCGAGGTCAATGACCGAATAACCGGCCGGCAGTGGGGCGGAGGGGTCGTCGGCGGTGAAGAGCAGGCCGTCGTCGCCAAAGCCGCTGGGGAAATTCTGCTGGTCGTCGGGCGACCAGACCAGCAATCGCCCGCCGGTGATCTCGTCTTTGTTCTCGGGGTCGGCTTTGATGGAGGCGAAGAAGCTGGGCCAGCCCAGCGAGCGGTCATCGCCTTCGGAGAAGGGTCCGCCGGAGAGGTTGGGCGAGTAGGCCACGGCAAAGACCTGCACGCCCTGTTCGGCGGCCAGGTCCTGATCCACGTCATTGAATTCGCCCAGCGGCAGGGCCGGCAGCGAGAGCATGTAAGTAGCGCTGTTGGCGTCGGCGTTCAAGTCCATGTAGCCCAACACCTGCGACTTGACCGGCAGCTCCCATTCCTGATCGCGCAGCACAAAGCCGGTCAGGTCAATCAACCCCACGGCGTGCTCCACATAGTAGATCTCGGTCACAAAGTCGTTGGTGTAGTTCAGGCTGCCGCGCAGCAGCACGGGACCCTCGCTGCTGTCTGGCAGGCCGCCTTGGGGCAGGCTGGGCAGCGCGCTGGTGGGCTGCTGGGTTTGCGTGGAGAGGCTGTTGGGCAGGCTGACGCGGCAGGCCGTGGTGGCCAGAAGTACCAGGATCAGGGCGATCCAGAAGGTTTTATTGGGTTTCATCCAGTACCTCGCGGAGTGGTTTTGATTCGATTGTACCCGATTGGGCGCTGGAAAAAAGCGCGAATCGGGGGGCTGAGGGGGCTTTACAGTCTTGCAAAGTGGGCGCAAAAAGGATTGATCCCGTCAGGTTTATCAGGTATTATGCTTTTATAACTTACTGGTAATAGAATCATAACCAAATATTTATCAATAAATAACTTAATGAGATGGAGCGGTCCGAAATGAAGCTGGCGAGCAAGAAACTGGTACAAGCAATCGTGTTGATCGGCCTGGGGTTGGCGCTGATGGGCGCTTCTCCCGCGCTGGCGCCAGTGGCGGTAACCGGTGTGGGCAGCAGTGTGACCGACCCGGCTTCCCTGCCCGCCTTGAATGAGTTTATCGACGCGGTACAAGGCGGCGACGCGCAGCGGCTGGCCGGCCTGTACGTGGAAGACGTGCTGGCGCTGCCGGTGGTGCAGCAGCCCGCCGGTGACCCGGTGTTTGTCTCCTCGCGCGACGGCGAAGTGACCCAGTTTATGCTGGCCGATCAGTTTGGCAACACGGGCGTGCTGGCCCATAATCACCTGGCGGGTGAGGCCTTCTTCGACATCCAGCCCGGCGACGAGATTGTTCTGATCTTCGGCAACGGCAGCCAGGCGGCTTACCGCGTGAGCCAGATGCAGCGCTACCAGGCGCTCAGCCCCAACAGCCCCTACTCCAATTTTATTGACCTGAGTGACGCCAGCCAAAAACAGATCAGCGCCACCGAGCTGTTCCACCGCACCTTTGGCGCGGGTGAGGGCAACCTGGTGCTGCAAACCTGCATCTGGCAGGGCAACGAACCTTCGTGGGGTCGCCTGTTCATCATCGCTGAGCCGGTGCCCGCCAGCCAATTGGCGTTTGAGGGCCTGCGGGTCACCGTCAACTAATTCGTAATCATTTTCATCCTTTCCCCCCCATCCCCCGGTCGTACATCTCCGGGGGATTTCTTTTCGCATCTGGCCTGAATCACGCTACAATACAGTTAAGCGGCTGCCGGCCGGTGGGGGGTTGCGGCGCGGCTGCTGCGCATCCAATGCACTTTTTTTGTTTTGGGAGGCAGCTATGAAACGATTCTTTTACCGCATCGCGGCGCTGTTGATGATGGTCTCGGCAATTTTGGGCTGGGTGATCAGCGCGACGGGGATTTACCTGGTATGGCGGGTAGAGCCGCACGTCAGCAACGGGCTGGTGACAGCGGCGACCTCGCTGGATGAAACGCTGGCGGCCACCGAAGGCTTGCTAAAAGTCGCCGACTCGTCGCTGGAGCAGGCCGAGAAGAGCATTCAACTGGTGGAAACCACCGTGGATACCCTGGCCGGCACACTCGAATCGACCTCTGAGGTAACATCGGCGGTGGCGGACGTGGTGGGTGATACGCTGGGTGATATGGTCAAAGGCACGCGCGCGGCGCTTAATACGATGACCAAAACGGCGCGCCTGATTGATGATACGCTTGGTTTTGTGGCCTCGGTGCCGTTCATTGGCCGCTCGTATAAACCGGAAGTACCCCTCTCGGACAGCGTCAGCGACGTCTCGGCCAGCATGAACGATCTGCCCACCGCGCTGGGGCAAATGTCGGTGGATATGCAGACCACCTCGGGCAGCCTGGTGCAGTTAAGCAAAGATACCCGCAAGCTGGCCACCAGCCTGGCGGATATTCAAGACAACCTGGCGGAGACGCGCGAGGTGGTCGAGTCATATCAGACCACGGTAACCGATGTGCGCGGCAGCCTGGCGGTGGCCATTCAGAATCTGCCCACCTGGGTGAAAATTGCCGCGGTGAGCATCACCTTGCTGCTGGTGTGGGTCTTTTTAGCGCAGGTGGCTATTTTTATTTACGGGCGCGAGCTGTTCAAAACCCCGCGCGTAGTAACGGTCGAGGCCGCCCCGGTGGTGGTAGAGGAATCGGCTGTGGAGGCCATAATAGAGTCGGAGACCTCTGCCGAGGAGTCCGCGGAAGAGAAATAAGGCCGCCAGGTTGGACGGTTTTATGCTATGATTGGCGGCTGGAAAAGGCCGGGCTTGCCTGGCTTCTACTACTCCCCGCCGCCTGAAATGATGATGAAATCAGCGAACTGCGCTGCCGCGCGCTGTCTGCCGGCGGTGCGCGGGAGGAATTTGAACCGCGGAGAAGGACGATTATGACCCTGGATATATTGATTGGAATGCAATGGGGCGATGAGGGCAAAGGCCGTTTTGTGGATATGCTCTCGGGTGAGGCGGACTATGTGGCGCGCTTTGCCGGCGGCGATAACGCCGGGCATACCATCCGGATTGGCGAGCGCGTTTACAAGCTGCACCTGATCCCCTCGGGCATTATTTACCCGCAGACTTTTGGCGTGCTGGGCGGGGGCATGGTGATTAACCCCGGCGTTTTATTGGAAGAGATGCAAATGCTGCGCGGCGCGGGTGTGCGCATTGAGCCCGACCGCCTGAAAATCTCGCATGTGGCCCAGGTGATCACCCCCGGCCACCGCGCGCTTGACGCGGCCCGCGAGGCCAGCCTGGGCGCGCGCAAGATCGGCACCACCGGGCGCGGGATTGGCCCGGCCTATGAGCATAAGGCGCGCCGCAGCAACCTGCGCTTTGTGGATCTGCTGGACGCGCGGCGAATGGAAGAAATTCTGCGGCGCAACCTGGAGAGTATCAACGCCGAGTTGAACGGTGTGTTCCAGCAGCCCGCGCTGGACGTGGAACCGATTGTGCGCGATTATCTGGGCTATGCCGAGCAACTGCGCCCGTACATTGCCGATGTGAGCGAGATTCTGATCGACGCGCTGGATGCCGGACGGTATGTGATCGCTGAGGGGGCGCAGGGCGCTCTGCTGGATATTGACTACGGAACCTATCCGTATGTAACCAGCTCCAGCACGGTGGCGGCCAACGCCCTGGTCGGGTTGGGGATTGGCCTGCGCCGCGAGGCGCGCGTGATTGGGGTGGCCAAGGTCTTCCAGACGCGGGTGGGTGAGGGGCCTTTCCCCACCGAGCTGCGTGATGAGATCGCGGCATACCTGCGCGGCGACGGCAGCAAGCAGTGGGATGAGTTTGGCACCACCACCGGCCGCCCGCGGCGCATCGGCTGGCTGGACGGGGTGATGCTGCGCCATGTGGCGCGCACCAACCATGTGGATGAGCTGGCGCTGACCAAGCTGGATGTGCTCTCGGGGCTGGAAGAGATCAAGGTGTGCGTGGGCTATGCGGGCGTGCAGGCCGGGCAGGAGTTTTTGGCGCTGGAGAGTGCCCAACCGGTGTACCGCAGCTTCCCCGGCTGGACGGGCGACCTGCAGGGAATCACGCGCTGGGAAGATTTGCCATCCGAGGCGCGCGTCTATGTGGAGTTCATTGAAGAAATCAGCGGCGTGCCGGCCAGATGGGTTTCGGTTGGCCCGGAGCGCAACCAGTTGATTCGAAGGTAAGGAAACCGGGCGGGCGATACCCCATCCCCGCGGCGCAGGGATGGGTGGAAGGCAGAGGGCTGCACACTGTGCAGCCCCTACATGCCATCCAATCAGGTTATTTTCTGTAGCGTCAGCATAGCATGCTGCCGTTGCTGTTGTGAAGCATGCCCCATCCCCGCGCCTGCGGCGCGACTCTTCCCCGCGATGCAGGGAAGGGTGAAAGAGTGGGCCAAAATTCGTTAATGGGTAGGGTGTGGTGGAGGGCGGCAGGCAAGCCTTTTTTAATGCATCTCAAACCGCCCGAAACCCACCAATGCGAAGCGATACCTCATCCCCGCGCCTGCGGCGCGACCCTTCCCCGCGATGCAGGGAAGGGTGAAAGAGCGGTGATCAGCTTTCCAATCAAAACAGCGCGCGGGATTTCCCGCGCGCTGCTGTATTTCAATAGTGGGTGATTAGAGACCGGCGGCTTTGCGCAGCGCGTCGGCTTTGTTGGTGCGCTCCCAGGTCAGGTCCAGGTCGTCGCGGCCAAAGTGACCGTACGCAGCTACCTGGCGGTAGACCGGTTTGCGCAGGTCCAGGTCGCGGATGATGGCGCCGGGGCGCAGGTCGAAGTTTTCGCGGATCAGCTCGGCGATGCGCTCGTCGGCGACTTTGCCGGTGCCGAAAGTTTCCACGTTGATGCTCAGCGGGTGGGCCACACCGATGGCGTAGGCCAATTGGATTTCGCAGCGGTCGGCCAGGCCGGCGGCCACCACGTTCTTGGCTACCCAGCGCGCGGCATAGGCGGCCGAGCGGTCGACTTTGGTGCAGTCTTTGCCGGAGAAGGCGCCGCCGCCGTGACGGCCCATGCCGCCGTAGGTGTCGACGATGATTTTGCGCCCGGTCAGGCCGGCGTCGCCCAAAGGCCCGCCGATGACAAAGCGGCCGGTGGGGTTGACATAAATCTCAGCTTCGCTGTCCAGCAGCTCGGTGGGGATGATGGGCTTAATCACATGCTCGATCACGTCTTTGCGGATCTGCTCCTGCTCCACGTCGGCGCTGTGCTGGGTGCTGATTACCACGGTGGGAACGCGCACGGGCTTGCCGAAGCTGTATTCCACGGTAACCTGGGATTTGCCATCCGGGTAGAGGTAGGGCAGGGTGCCGTTCTTGCGCACTTCGGCCAGGCGGCGGGTGAGCTTGTGGGCCAGGTAAATGGGCATGGGCATCAGCACGGGGGTTTCGTTGCAGGCATAGCCGAACATCATACCCTGGTCGCCAGCGCCCAGTTTCTCTATTTCTTCATCGGTCATTTCGCCGGTTTTGGCTTCCAGCGCCTTATCCACGCCCATGGCAATGTCGGTGGACTGCTGGGAAATGGCGGAAAGCACGGCGCAGGTATCGCCATCGAAGCCCTTTTTGCCGCGGTCGTAGCCGATCTCGTTGACGATTTTACGCACCAGCTCGTCAAAGTTGACAAAAGCTTCGGTGGTGATTTCGCCCATAATGATGACATAACCGGTTTTGGTGGCGGTTTCACAGGCCACGCGCGAGCGCGGGTCTTGCGCGAGGCAGGCATCCAGCACAGCATCGCTGATCTGGTCGCACATTTTGTCCGGGTGGCCTTCGGTGACCGACTCGGACGTGAACAGGTACTTCGGTGATTGCATGAAAGTGGTAGACATTTAGGTGAGCCTCCTGGGTTAAGAAAAAATTGCCCCGTCCGGTCTTCAGGGGGCAATTTCAATCTTCGTTGGTTCTGCCCTCCTATCTCCCAGATTTTATCCTGCCGGAATTGGCACCTTAGAGCGTAACATTGGCTGTAAGACCACACGTCCCAGGTTGCCGAGGTTTCAAAGGGCCGTTCCCTCCACCTCTCTGGATAGAAGCGCCGCTAGGGGCTATTCAATTAGGGGTTATCTTATCACATTCATTTTGGGATGTCAAATTTTCAAATGACTGTGCCAAAGAATAATCGTTATTAGCTTATGCTTTGTTCTACTTGAATTTTTACTTTAATAAATACAATACCGGTCCCTGCTAATGTGTCATCTAACTCTGAGTTAGGAATTACGGGCATATACTCTTCAACGGTCGATAACTTTAAAAAATCAATCAATGTAAAAAAATAATCTTTGTAATAAATATTGGGAAATGGATTTTCTACAACTCCGATTGCATCATGATTGTTTCCCGCGATTGTCATTATTTCGGTGCCACAAGCTGTTTGGAGAAGAAACCTATAGGGCTTCATAGCAGTTATTTCAATTTTTCTATTATTAATATCTGAACCTACATTGATCGGTATTCGAATAAACCCATTCTCCTTTGCATAATGGAATAAATATTGATAAACAAATTCTGATTTCTTTCCACCCCGAGGTAAAGGTTCTTCATCAATTAATGTCCGAACTGCTACTGGAAGACTTTCTATTAATGCATTAATCTCACTTCTTAATTCTTCAATTCTTTGTTCACTACTTTTTATCATTTTTTCATCAATAACATTATTGCTGATTTCTGGAAACTCCTCCAATTGTCGGATGGGAGATGTTTGAATTGTATATTTATGCGAATAATTAGAAATTTTCTGTATTTGTTTTTTTCGTTTTTCAATCTCTTCTAAAGCTTTGATATCTTTCTTTAGAAAATCAATCCAATCATCTTCCGAAGAAGCTACATTGTTTGCAATCTCATCAGCTCTCACTTTGATGGTTTCTATTTCATGAAGTTTATTCGTTGGATACCGGTGTATTAACTGGTCAATATCTTCCTGCATTGATGAAATTGATTTTCCAATATCAGATATTCGACGGTATGCACTGACCACGACCCTTTGAATTTCTTGTTGATAACTTTCTTCTGACAATAGTAATTCTATAAATAAGCCAATGCATATTGCAAAAACGAATTTTAGGAATTCAAAGAACACCAACAATACATTGGATAAGTCATTTGAAATTGCCTGGATCAAAAAAACAGAAATCGATAATACGATAAAGAAAATTAAGAACCCCCAAGCCTTTTTTGAATTTATAGTCATTTTTCCACCTTTGAATCTAATCTACAAAAGACAAGCGAATTATTTTTCTGATAAAAACATTATATATTAGCTCAACATCAGTTTTATTGAAACAGATTGAAAAGTACACCTATCGCCGTGAGCAAATCCCGCCTGAAGACGGGTGCGGGATTGTGCAAAGGCAGGTATGCTTGAGGACGCTATGCTATGATTAAAGAGAAATGAAGCGGTATTCCGCCTTGTTTGCTGAACTTTTAGAACCAAAATGGATTTTTTTCGTACATCTTACAGATCCATTTTTAACCCGCCGTCCGGCTATAGGGCTGGGCGGTTGTCCGTGCTATCATAGGTAAACAGGAAGATTGTCTTCATACTCATTATGCTATCTTGTTCGGGGAGGAGTCTTATGCTGCGTTCCATTATTCCTATTCAGACCTTTCGCCGGGCGGCTGCCGCCGGTCTGAGCCTGACGCTGGCATTGGCGCTGTTGATGGTTCAGGTTCCGGCGGTTTTCGCGGATTCGGGGGGGGTGAACCCGGCTGAGCCAGCGCCTTTGCTGGATATCAATGAAGGGGCCGATGGGTCTGACCCCTTTGAGCTGCTGGCGGTGGGAGACGCTTTGTTCTTCAGCGCGGACGATACCAACTATGGATCTGAATTGTTCATCAGCATTCCACCGTACAGCGAAAGCACCACCTGGCGGGTAACCGATATCAACCCCGGTGAGGGCAACGCCAGCCCGCAGGAGCTGACGGCCTACGGCGATATCCTCTTTTTCAGCGCGGATGATGGTTCGAGCGGGCGCGAGCTGTGGTTCATCGAACCGCCTTACAACCAGGCCCAGCGTGTGATGGATATCAACCCCTTTGGCAGTTCGAACCCCAAATTTATGACCGTGGTGGGCAACGCGATACTCTTTCAGGCCGACGACGGCAATACTGGCAAAGAACTGTGGCGCACTCAGCCGCCGTACCATTACGCCGAGCAGGTGGCCGATATTTTCCCCGGGCGCGCCGGCTCGAACCCGCAGAATTTACACCGCTATGGCTGGACGCTGTTCTTCACCGCCAACGACAGCCGCGGCACAGAAGTGTGGAAGACGACTCCCAATTACAACGCCGCGTCCACCTCGCGCGTAACCGACATTTACCCGCGCGGCGACGCCGCCCCGGCCAGCCTGACGCTGATGGGCGACAAACTTTTCTTTGTCGCCACCGATGATGAAGACATGACCGAGCTGTATGTTTCGGAACCGCCCTACGACCCCGACAGCACCCGCGAAATTGATGACATTGGCAAGCGCGAATACAGCTCTGAGGCGCATGATTTGCACGTCATTGGCGATATTTTGTTTTTCACCGCTTTCCGCGTAACCAGCGGCCAGGAGCTGCGCATGGTCAAGCCGCCGTATGACGCCGCCAATACCTACCGCGTGCATGATATCCACACCGGCTTCAACAGTTCTGACCCGTACCACAAGGTCTCTATTGGTGACACGCTTTTCTTCCTGGCCAATAATGGCGCCAGCGGCCTGGAACTGTGGAAAGCCGTTCCACCGTATAACGAGGAGTCGGTGTTTGAGGTGATTGATATTATGGACGGGCCGGCCAGCACCACCATTCAATACCTCACCCCCATTGGCAGCGCGTTGTTCTTCCGCGCCAATGACGGCGAGCATGGCATGGAGTTGTGGAAGAGCGTTCCGCCTTATAAAGAGAGCACCACCACGCGGGTAACTGATATTCAGCAGGGTGGTAAGAACTCTGATCCCATGCATTTCACGGCGATTGGGCGCACGCTCTTCTACACGGCTTACCGGGCGGATGTTGGCCGCGAAGTCTTTAAGCAAGACCTGACCTTCTCCCTGCCGGATACCGGTTTTGCCCCCGGAGTGGTTACCCATGTGGGCCGCCAGCCGCTGGAGAAAGCCTACGGCGCGATGGACGGCATGCAGTTGGATCTGCCGCAGTTGGGTGTAAACACCGAAATTGTGGGTGTTCCGGCCACCACCACCGGCTGGGATTTGACCTGGCTGGGGGATCAGGCGGGGTACCTGGAAAGCACGGCCTTCCCCACCTGGGAGGGCAACACGGTCATCACCGGGCACGCCTACCTGGCCGACGGCCACCCGGGGCCGTTTGCCGGCCTGAAAAACATGAAGTGGGGTGACCGCTTTGCGATTCACGCCTGGGGGCAGCGATATATCTATGAGGTGCGGGAGGTGAAAACCGTCTCGCCCGACGATACCAGCGTGATGAATCACGAAGAATTGGACTGGGTGACGCTGATCACCTGCCAGGATTTTGACGAGGCTGCCAACGCCTACGCGGCGCGCCTGGTGGTGCGCGGCGTGCTGGTGGCCGTGGAAGAATAGATTTTTTGCAGACCAGCAGGTCTACTCCCCAAGGGGGGCTGTCCAAAAAGTAGAGGACAGCCCCTTTACATTTTTAAAAAGCAATGATTCAATAAAGGAATGAGAAGAAAACAAGCCCACCCCGTGTTTAAGCCCTATGTAATGAACCAGGTAGCGCTGC
>NZ_LGCL01000003.1 GCF_001306115.1 Ornatilinea apprima
TCCAATGCTCAATGCCAGTCTTCAAAGGCCCTCATCAAAACAGGCCTTGGGCCATTGCACTCCATAAGGCAATCTATGGCCGCTGAGCTCTCTCTTTTCCAGATCTATGGATATTCGATACAGTAACGAAGAGGTGTCGCATGAGTGGCGCGCGAGAATTTGTTTTCCACAAGAGGTTGCTCTATAATGACTGCGGTGGACAATTCTGCTGGTGAGGTGGATATGGACAATGATTTCTTGTGGTGGCGGGATGGGGTGATCTACCAGATTTACCCGCGTTCTTTCGTGGACAGCAACGCGGATGGCATTGGCGATTTGCAGGGAATCCGTTCCAAACTGGATTATTTGCAAGGACTGGGGATTGACGCGATCTGGCTTTCTCCCATTTTCCCTTCCCCGGATGTTGACTTTGGGTATGATGTGAGCAATTATCTGGATATTGACCCCAAATTTGGCACCCTGGAAGAATTTCAACAATTGGTCGAGGATTGCCACCAGCGCGGGATCAGGGTAATTTTGGATCTGGTGTTGAATCACACCAGCGATCAACACCCCTGGTTTGTCGAATCGCGCAGCTCGCGGGATAACCCCAAGAATGATTGGTATTTATGGAAAGACCCTTCTCCCAACGGTGGGCCGCCGAATAACTGGCAATCGGTGTTTGGCGGGTCGGGCTGGGAATATGAAGCCCGGCGCGGGCAGTATTATTTCCACATGTTCTATAAAGAGCAGCCGGATGTGAACTGGCGCAACCCCGCGGTGCGCGAAGAACTGGTCAATGTGTTTCGCTTTTGGGCGGAGCGCGGGGTAGACGGCTTCCGGTTGGATGTGTTTAACGATTATTTCAAAGATGCCGGTTTTCGCGATAACCCCGCAAAACTGGGTCTGCGCCCATTTGACCGCCAGCAGCATATCCACGACGTCAGCCAGCCTGAGATGATGCCGCTGTTGAAAGAGATCCGCTCAGTGCTGGATTCCTATCCGCAGCGTTACGCAGTGGGTGAAACGTTTTTGGGTGAAGATCAGGCGAAGACGGCGGCCAGCTACTGTGGCAGCGAACGCCTGCACGCCGCATTTAATTTCAGCTTTACCCACTGTAAGTGGGACGCCGGCCAGTTCCTGCGGGCGATCCAGCATTGGGAGAACAGCCTGGGTGATGACGCCTGGCCGACCTATGTGTTAAATAATCATGACGTGCGGCGTTCGGCCAGCCGCTATGCGCGCGGTGAGGACGACCGGCGGTTGAAAGTGGCCGCGGCCATGCTGCTCACGCTGCGCGGCACGCCTTACCTGTATTATGGCGAGGAGATTGGCATGCGGGATATCAAGGTGGGGCGGAGTGAGATTCAAGACCCCATCGGCAAGCATTACTGGCCTTTCTTTATTGGCCGGGATGGCTGCCGCTCTCCCATGCAGTGGAACGCGGCGAAGCATGCCGGCTTCAGCCAGGCCACGCCCTGGTTGAAAGTGAACCCCAATCACGCTACCCGCAATGTGGAAAGCCAGCAAAATGACCCGCGCTCGCTGTACCATTTCTACAGGAATTTGATTCAACTGCGCAAAGACCTGCCTGCCCTGCGCCAGGGCATGTTCCTGCCGCTGGTGCATGAACCACGCTATATCCTTGCCTATCTGCGCCAGACGCAGACGCAAACCGTGCTGGTGGCGCTTAATTTTTCCAGGCGGCGGCTGCCGTTAATGTTGAGCGGGCGCATGATCACCGGGCAGCCGTGGAAGCTGGCGCTTTCCAGCCGCGAGGACGCCCGCGCGGAATTGAGCGGTACGCGCCTGGACCTGGCTCCCTATGAAGCCAGCATTTACGCGGTGAATGAATAAAGAGCGGATTCGATGAAAGAAAAACCGGCTGGCGATTTTATGGTTTGCCAACCGGATTTTTTTATGGAAGTGGCTGCAGGTCAAATGGCTCGCCAACCAGCGCGCCGGCTTCGCGCAGCGAGTCGACCACCGCTGGCAGCAGGGGAATGCCCTCGCGCTGGTTAACCTCCGCCATTTCAAACTCTTTCTCACCGTGAATGTAAATCCGCTCTTCTCCCACCGCTTTGGGGGCTTTTTTCAACAATTCAATGTAGCGGTCCATTTCGTGTTGAAATTCCTGCGGGTCGCGGAAGGCCGATATGTCGATGGCGGCGAAGAAATGGCCGACATTGGCGCCGGGAATCTGGTTGGATGGGTCGCCCACTTCGGGACCAATCGCGGCGCCGGCCAGCACACCGCAGAACAGATCCACCAGCAACGAAAGCCCGTAGCCTTTGTAGCCGCGAGTTTCCGCCGGGCCGCCTAGGGGAAACAGCGCGCCGCCGTTTTGAATGGCGTGTGGGTCGCTGGTCGGGACGCCGTTCTCGTCCAATCCCCAGCCCAGGGGCACCGGCTGGCCCATTTTTTCATAGACGGCGATGCGTCCAATTGGCACAATGCTGGTGGCCATATCCAGCACATACGGCAGGTGCTTACCGGCGGGAACGGCCACAGCGATCGGATTGGTGCCCAACAGGCGGGTGCGCCCGTATGTGGGGGCGACCAGCGGCTGCGAATTGGTGAAGCTGACTCCGATGAGGTTGTGTTCCAGAGCCATCATCGCGTAATAGCCGGCAATGCCGTAGTGATTGCTGCAACGCACGGTGACCATGCCGATGGCGTTGGCGCGCGCTTTTTCGATGCAGCGGCGCATGGCGTATTCGCCCACCACCTGCCCCAGACCGTTTCCGCCGTCTAATGCCAAGGTTACGGGCGTTTCGCGCAGCACTTTGATCGCAGTTTGTGGGTTAATCGTTCCATTGAGCAAGCGGCTGCCGTAATAGGAGTGCAGGCGGATGATGCCATGTGAATCGACGCCACGCAGGTCGGCGGCCAGGATCACCCGCGCGGCTGTTTGTGCGTCGGTGGGGGAAACGCCCAGGCGCGTGAAAAAGCGCACAATATAGTCATTCAGGTCTTCGACCGAGAAGCGAAGCGGATCGGGCATATGATTTTCCCTCCAAAATTGGATTTTTGCTGCTGATAGTCATTATAATCTCGATCCGCACCCAGGGACGGCTGCTTTGAAAGCGCAGGGGCTTTGTGCTAGAGTATGGGTAAGGATCAAGCGAGAAGCGCACTCAATGGAAGGAGACAGATATGAACAGGAAAATCGCGATAATGTTCGGACTGGTGATGCTGGCGGCGGCCATGCTGGCTTGCGCATCGCTGCCTTTTGGCGGGGTGCAGGAAGCGGTAGAATCGGCTAAAGAAGCGGCAGAAACAGCCCAACCCCTGGCGCTGACAGCGGCGGCTGGCGCGCCTGAGCTGGTGGAAACCATGCAGCCCCTGGCGCTGACGGCGGCGGCCAACGCCCCTGAATTGTTGGAAACCGCCCAGCCGGCTGCAGCGACTGCGGCGGCTGAGGCGCAAGAGGAGCTGGGTGAAGTGAGCATCGGGGAAAATACATCTCCCTTCCCGGTGCCGGAAGGCGCTGAGAATGTGATGTCTACCGAGAGCCCGTTAAATTTTCAGGTCAAAATGACTTTGGACGCGGCTATGCAATACTACCGTGATCAATTGGGCGCGCAGGGATTAACAGAACGCGCCGATTTGGCCTCGGTTGAAGGGGGAACCTTCAGCATGGTCTTTGAGGGCGGGCCGGAGGGTAAATCGGTGGTGGTGCAGGGCGTCGCTTTGGGCGAACTGATGAATATCAATGTTCGCTACGAAGAAATGGATTAGATCTTGCTCACCGAAATGTGCCGGTAACCATTGAGTTTTTCCAGCAGGTCGCGGGCGTTCTCCGCGACCTGGATCATGTCCAGGTGGGGAGCTTTGATGAATCCCTCCGCGACGGAATGCCGCAGAAAAGTGAGCAGGTGGGTGTAATATCCGCCCGCGTTAATCAGACCAACCGGTTTGCGGTGGATTTCCAACTGCAGCCAGGTGGCCGCTTCAAAGAGTTCTTCAAAGGTACCAAAACCGCCCGGCAGGGCAATAAAAGCCTCGCCCAGTTCGGCCATCAGTCGCTTGCGCTCATGCATGGTTTCGACCACGCGCATATCGGCCAGGTCTTTCTTGGCCGATTCTGTTTCCATCAGCGCGCGGGTGATCACGCCGGTTACCTGTCCGCCGGATTCCAGACATGCCGCAGCCAGCGCGCCCATCATGCCGATACCGCCGCCTCCGTAGACTAGCGCAATCCCCGATTGGGCCAACGCGCGCCCCAAGTCGTGGGCCGCTTCAAGATAGACCGGGCTGCTGCCCGTGCTGGAACCACAGTAAACGGTAACTGAACGCATAAGAACTCCTTGAAGAGATCGGAATCAAGAATCACACCGGCAAAATTGGATTCTTACGGGGTATCATAAGCGATCCGCCAGGCGCTGGCAAGTATAATTTTTGCGGCGTCTAGCAGTCCTTGCGGCTCGATGTTCTCAACATCATCAGCGGGGCTGTGGTAATAGGGATGGTTGGCTCCATCTTCCCAGGCTGTAGAGAGCGTAATGGAGGGTATGCCATAGGCCAGCATTTGCCAGGCATCGGATCCAGGGTCTACTCCCAGGTGTTGGATGGGAATGGACATCTGCTGCCCGGCAGCAAGAACCACTTCTGCCAGCGGATCAGAGATGGTATTGTCCTGATCCCATAAATCGATGAACGTGTCTGTGCCTTTGACAGCGCCAAGCATTTCGAGGTTGATAAACGCTGATTTTTCGACCAGACCCGCTTCGCTGAGCTGGCGGGCAAACGCTTCGGAGCCCAGCAATCCGCTCTCTTCACTGGAGAATAGGACGAAGACAATGGAGGCGCGGGGAGAGATACCCGACTCGGATAAAATTCTGGCCGTTTCCAGCACGACGATTACCCCGGAGGCGTCATCATCCGCTCCATTGAAGACCTGGCCCTGTGGGGATACGCCGATGTGATCGTAATGCGCCCCGATGATCAGGTAACCGGCCGGCGGCTGCTGGCCAGCGGGCAAAACCGCGATGACGTTCTCCGCTTGCTGGCCGGGAATGGCGCTGTCGAATGGCTGGAGGTATTGGTCGAAGCCGGCATCGGTAAACGGCTGCAGTCCCAGCGCGACCATGCGCTCCACCAGCCATTGTCCCACTTCGTCTTCGCTGGGTGTTCCGGCCAGCCGGCCCTGGCGGGCGTCTGCGGCCAGCCAGGTGAGGTCTGCCAGCATTCTTTCCAGGTTCACCTGCGCGGAAAGCTGCTCAACGCCGGGTAAGCCTGGCGGTTGAGGTGTGGCGGCGTGGGCCGCGTGCAAGGTGGCGATGTGTTCCTTTTCAGCTTTATGGTCAATGGGGATGCGGGTGGCTGTAGGACGAAATTGTTGTGTGATGACCAGGCGCCCTGCGGTGGGGTAAGCATTTTGTGGTTGGGGCTGGCGGCTGCAGCTGATCACAGCCAGCCCAATGAGCAACAGAACCAGGGCAATCGGAACGAAAAAGAGTTTCTTCTTGGATTGGTAGGGGTGGGGTGGGCGATTGGATTCAACAGGAAATAGCATTATAATTTATCTTTACTGCGCATGGCGGCGATGTTCATCGGTCAGCCGCGTAATGATTTGATGTGATTATAAACCTTTAAGGGATCGAAAAGACAAAACTGGCCTATACAAAAGCCAGTTTTGTCTGATAGTGGTTATATCGCTTGATTAAATATCCAGATTGCGCACCTGATGGGCGTGGGTGGTGATAAAGCGCGTGCGCGGCGGCACGGCGGCGCCCATGAGCATATCAAAGGTGCGGTCTGCGGCGGCAGCGTCTTCAATATTGACCACCAGCAGGGTGCGGTTGGCCGGGTCCATCGTGGTCTCCCACAACTGCTGCGGATTCATTTCACCCAGACCTTTGTAACGCTGGATTTTGATCTTCTCGGCTGGTGCGTTGAGTGATTTGAGATATTTCTCTTTTTCTGCATCACTATAAATGTATTCCGATTGGTTGCGGTACGCGATCTGATACAAAGGTGGCTGTGCGATGTAGAGATGGCCCTCTTCAATCAGCGGCTGCATATAGCGGAAGAAGAAGGTCAGCAGCAGGGTGCGGATGTGCGCGCCGTCGACATCGGCATCGGTCATGATGATAACGCGCCCATAGCGCAGACCGGTCAGGTCAAACGATTCGCCGATGCCGCAGCCGAGGGCCGAGATGAGGGATTTCACCTCTTTGGAAGAGAGAATTTTGTCGAGACGGGCGCGCTCAGTGTTGAGAATTTTACCGCGCAGCGGCAAAATGGCCTGGAAGTGCCGGTCGCGGCCCTGTTTGGCCGAGCCGCCTGCCGAATCACCCTCGACGATGTAGAGTTCGGTTTTGTTGGGGTCGCGCTCAGAGCAATCGGCCAGTTTGCCGGGCAGGGTGAGGCTTTCCAGGGCTGATTTGCGGATGACCAGGTCGCGGGCTTTGCGGGCCGCGTCTCGCGCGCGGAAAGAGGTGAGGCATTTAGAGATAATGGCTTTGGCCTCGGTGGGGTTTTCTTCGAGGAAGGTGGCAAACACTTCGCCCACCACCTGCTGCACGAGGGTCTGCACCTCGGGATTCATCAGCTTGACTTTGGTCTGCGATTCAAACTGCGGATCGGGGTGTTTGATGCTGACAATGGAGGTCAGCCCTTCGCGGGTATCGTCACCCGAGAAGTTGGGATCGGATTCTTTGAGCAGGTTGTTGCGGCGGGCGTAATCATTGATCACGCGGGTTACTGCGGCGCGCAGGCCGGTAAGGTGCGTGCCGCCGTCAATGGTGTTAATGGTGTTGGCGAAGGAGTAAATCGATTCATTGTAGGCGTCAGTGTATTGAATGGCAACTTCCACGCCGATATCCTCCACCATTTTCTCGGCGTAGACGACCGGGTGAAGCACTTCGCGGTTACGGTTGAGGAAGCGCACAAAGGAAGAGATGCCGCCTTCAAAGTAGAAGGCCATCTCGCGGCTGGAACGCAAATCGATCAACTTGATTTCAGTCTTGCGGGTAACAAAGGCCATCTCGCGGAAGCGCTGCGCCAGTGTTTCAAAGCGATAATCGATGTCTTCGGTAAAGATTTCTTTGTCAAATTTGAAGGTCGTGCGCGTGCCGGTTACATCCTCGGGCACGCTGCCAATGTTTTCCACGTCGGTGACCGGGCGACCGCGCTCAAAGCGCTGGCGGTACAAACCACCGTTGCGGCGGACTTCGACTTCGCACCATTCAGAGAGGGCGTTGACGGCCGAAACACCCACGCCATGCAAACCACCAGAGACTTTGTAGCTGCTGCTGTCAAATTTACCGCCAGCGTGCAGGGTGGTCATTACCACGGTGAGGGCAGAAATGCCTTTGGTGGGGTGAATGTCGATGGGGATACCGCGGCCGTTGTCCTCCACGGTTACGCTGGAATCTTCGTGAAGGGTTACGGTGATATGGTCGCAAACCCCGGCCAGGGCTTCGTCGATTGAGTTGTCTACAACTTCATACACCAAGTGGTGAAGGGCTTTAATGTCAGTGCCGCCCACATACATGCCGGGGCGCCGCCGGACGGCTTCCAGTCCTTCCAAAACCTGAATGTTACTCGCGGTATAGGAAGAGGTTGTGTTTTCGGGTTTTCCCACGTAATCCTCCAGAGATGTTCAGTGAAGTACCAATTGAAATGGAGCGGTTAGGCTTTTTGGCTGCGCTGCTGCATCAAGCGTTGAATGCTTTCTTCCATCCATTGCGAACCGTCGCGGTAATAAATGTAACTGGCAGCCAGCAAACCGGTGGTTACAAAGGCATGACCCAGGATTCCAACCAGTGTCATCCATGAATCGACCGGGGGAATGAGCCAGATGAGGTTCATCCCCTGACTGAGCAAAACGATCACCAGAATAAACAGGCTGGTTGACGGCAAAACAAAGCGCACCAGGCGCACGCTGTTCAAAATGGACTTGAGAATATTCAACTTGCGCAAGAAAATTCCATGCGGAACAAAAAACAAAGGCAGCAGCAGCCAAAGGACAAAAAAGATGATGGCGAAAATGGCAATTTGCGCAAAGGTGGCGTTAATCATGCCAATGATGGAAACCATAATGCTGACCGGAAATGAGACCAGTACGATTAAAACAACCAGGCCAATTGAAAATGCCAGCGAATGAAAGGTCTGCCACTGCAAGTTCTTGAAAGAAAACGGGGTTTGCTCACCCGTGCAGAAGCGCGCCACTTCGCTAAAGTAGACGCTGCCCAGAATTACCCCAACAACGGCCAATGCCGCCCACCAGCCAACCGCCGCGCTGAGTGAAGGCAGTTCGATGACAGCACGGGCGCCCAAGGGGGAGTCCCCGGCGGGCTGACCGGCCAGCAGGCTGCCAACACCAATAGGAAAGCTGCGCAGCGAAGAGAACAGGTTGAAGTATTGCAGGATGGTTTGCCAGGTTTTCTCTGTGGTGGTTAGAATTTCCAGCATCTCAGGTGAGCCCATCTCTTGCAGGGTAACAAAGGTGTTGGAAAGCAAAGTTTCCATGGCCTGCTTTAAACTCAAGCGCGGCCCTACCCATAAGAACAGGTCCAGAATCACCGGGAAAAGGATGAGGTAGAGGCTGTTGGCGACGGTATTAAAACCGGCCCCAAGAGAAGACACCAGCCGGGGCGGTTGTGCGGTTGCAGTTTCAGTTTTTTGTTCCATACGACTTTCTATTTTACCATTAATCGCCGAGACCTGCCGGGGATGTCCGCGGGGTAGCCGTGAACTGCGTTGTATGTGGTTTAGACAGCTACTGGTGGGCGGCTCATTTCACTGGCAACATATCCATCTGACTTGGCAGTGGGGCGCAGGAAGGTTAAAATGAAAGCATGAATGAAAGGCAGCACCTGCCAGATGCCAACCGGTTGAGCATTCTGGCCTCAACCATTTTACTGGCGTATGCCATTTCTCCTTATGTTAATATTCCCCCGCGCAGCTTTGGCGTCACTCTATTTGGAGCGGTGTACAGCCTCAATTTTGATTTTGGACTGCTGCTTTCTTTGCTGGTCTCCATGCTGGCGGCTGTGGGCGCCGATTGGCTGATCCGAGATCACCCTGAGCTGCGCGAGACCAATACCATGCAGCACTGGATTCTGCCAGCACTCACCGCCTGGGTGCTGGGCGTGCCGCTGCGAAATCTGCAGCCGGGCTTGGAATGGTGGGTGGTGTTCGCGTTTGGCGGCATTTTGCTTATATTGGTGTTTGTCGCGGAATACATTGTGGTCGATCTGGCAGATGACCTGCACGCGCCCGCGGCGATTGGATTGACGGCGGTGTCGTTTGCCCTGTATTTGTTCCTGGCGATCAGCCTGCGGGCGGCCGGCCTGCGGTTATATACTATGCTGCCCACGATTGTGCTCAGCATGGCGCTGGTGGCGTTGCGCACGCTCTACCTGCGGTTGAACGGGCGCTGGTGCCTGGTGTGGGGCGTGGCTATTGCCGTGATTGTGGGACAGTTCGCGGTGGGTTTTCATTACTGGCCTTTATCACCGCTTTCTTTTGGCCTTTTACTGGTCGGTCCATCTTACGCGCTGACCAGTACGGCAGTGTTAATTGAAGAGAAACGCCCCTGGCAAACGCTGTGGATTGAACCGGTGGTCATGCTGGCTATTTTTTGGGGTATGGCGGTGATGGTGTGAGCGGGCTTGTCATCTCTGTGCGCCTGCTGAAAGAGATGATGAATCACCTGGAAAGGGTTTTACCAGAAGAAGGCTGCGGCTTGCTGGCAGGCAAAGCTGGCCGGGTGGAGTGGGTTTTTGCGGTGGAAAACAGCCTTCACAGCCCAACCCGCTTTGAGATGGATGCTGTGGCGCAGGTGAACGCGATGACGGCGATAGAGAATATCGGAAGCGATTTGCTGGCGATTTACCACTCTCATCCGCTTGGGCCGGACCATCCCTCTGAAATGGACACGCGCTTGTTTTATTACCCTGAAGCCGCCAGCCTGATCGGCAGTTTTGAAAACCGCCGGTGGGTATTTAAGGCATATCGTTTGCAAGGGACCATCTGGCAGCCGCTGGAGTTAACAATCGATTAACTTTACGGTAACTTTCGAGTACAATGGGTGTTTCTACTGTCCGGTAAAGGAGATTACAGCGGAATGGCTTTGATATTGGTCGGATTAATCGCAGCTTATCTGATTGGTTCCATCCCGAATGGACTGCTGATTGTGTGGCTGTTCAGCGGCAAAGATGTGCGGAAAATTGAAAGTGGCCGGACGGGCGGGACCAACGCGATGCGCGCGGCGGGTTTTGCCGCCGGTTTGCTTACCACGCTCCTGGATGTTCTCAAGGGCGCGGGTGCGGTTTGGCTCGCGCGCTGGCTGTCGCCGGGCAACTTCTGGCTGGAAGCGGCCGCCGCTGTGTTGGCGGTGATTGGTCATAACTATTCCATTTATCTCCTTGAGCGCAACGAAGATGGCCGCCTGCGCCTGCGCGGTGGGGCCGGGGGAACCTGCGCTCTGGGCGGCGCGATTGGCTTGTGGCCGTTGAGCCTGGTAATTATGACGCCCATCGCGATTGCCGCGTTTGTATTGGTGGGATACGCTTCGGTGGCAACCATCAGTATTGGACTGGGCGCAACAGTGGTCTTTTTGGTGCGGGCGCTAATGGGCGTTGGCCCGTGGGCGCATGTTGCTTATGGAGCCGCTTCGCTGGCATTAATCTTGTGGGCGCTGCGCCCCAACTTGAAGCGAATTGCTAATGGCACGGAGCGCCCGGTAGGGTTGCGAGCGGCGCGCATGAAAAAGCAGCAATAAGAGAAATAATAAAACCTTCTTCGCGATCAGAAGAAGGTTTTTGTTTGCTTGCAAGCTTTACTGCTATTATGCGGCGGCCGATTTTTGCGCGGCCATTTTTCTGTACAGGGCGACCAGGTTGCGCTGGTGCAGGTCTTGCGCCAGACCACCCAGTAAAACGCGGCTTTTTCCGCAGGATTCCACATCAATTTGCGCCAAATATTCGCCGGGGTCGCTGCGTTTTAGGGCATTATGTACGGCTTTTTCGATGCAGTCCAGATACCGCAGGTTTTCTGTGATAGCGTCATCGATTTCGCCGCGCAAGATGATATCTCCATGACCCTGGATGATGTTTTCCAGCCCCATTTCAGAAATGGTCTTGATCGAGCCGCGCATTTGCTCCAGGTCTCCATCCACGATATAGGGAAGGTTCATAAAGACATCGCCAGCAAAAAAGACACGGTCTTCTTCGATCAGGATGGACAGCGCGTCTGGGCTGTGGCCGGGAAACGGCATGAGAATGAGGTTCTTCTTGCCAACGCGCAGATTCATGTTGCCCGAAGAGAAGGTGATATGGGGCAGTACCAGCTTCACCTGGCGCAGGGCGTTGGACTGCTTTTTGGCCTGGTCGAGAGCTTCCTGGCCTTTTTCCAGCATGAATTTGCGGCAGAGCGTGTGCGCGATGATCGTTGCGCCCGGAAAGAAGCAGTTTCCCCAGGTGTGGTCGGCGTGATAATGGGTGTTGACGATATAGCGGACAGGCACATTGAGATGCTCTTCAATAAAAGAGCGCATCGCAAGGGTTTCCTCAGGCAGCGCGAGGGTGTCGATGACCAGCGCCCACTGCGGGCCTACCACCACGCCAGCTGTGACCTGCGCGTAGACATCACTTTGAAACCAGTATACATTTTCAGAAACGCGTTCGCGTTGCATGATTCCCTTCCTGAAACGAGCACGAAAGATTGCTTAAGATTGCAGATAGTAGAATAGCATAACCAGCGATAAATGTCAAAAAATCAATGCAAATGGCACCCCAATTCCTGTTGTGATATTCGTTGAAGAGCCACTTGCCCTGCTTAAAAATCGCCGGTAAGTTTAGTTTAATAACGGCAAAATTGCAAGAAAATTGAATATTTCAGGCATTTTGTAACAGGGTGTTCAGGCGGTTGAGGCCTTCTTCCAATTGCTGGCGGGAAAGCCCAAAACTCACACGGATATGCCCGTCCAGTCCGAAATGGTCTCCTGGAACGAAATAGGTGCGTTTGACCTGGATCAGGTTTTCGATCAGTTGTGAGGAATTGAGCGGGGCATGGTAGCGCAGAAAGACGATGGCGGCGGCCTGCGGGGGGACCCAGGAGAACACGCCGGGATGCTGGCTGGCCCAGTCCTCAAAGTTTTGGTAGCCCTGGCGCACGTAGTCGCGGGTGCGCTGCAGAAGGCGCGGGCGGACATCGGGCGAGAGCGCGTAGGCAGCCAGCTTGTTATCAATCATCCCGGTGCCAATGGTGATGTAGTCCTGGCGGGCCCACAGCTCCTGAGCGGTTGGGGCAGGCGAAACGACCCAGCCCACGCGCAGACCTGGCAGCCCGTAGGCTTTGGACATGCTGCCGATTGCGAGCACTTTTTCGTAGCGGCCCCAGAAAGAAGGGGTTACAGAATCGCCTTCGCGCTCGGAACCGGCATACACTTCATCGGCCAGCAGCCAGGCGCCAGCGCGGCGCGCGGCGGCAACAACGGCATCCATTTCTGCGGGGGTGAAGATGTGGCCGGTGGGGTTGTCGGGGTTGCAGACGGCGATCAATTTGGTGTTGGGGGTAACGGCGCGGTTCAGCTCGTCTATATCGAGCGCCCAACCACTTTCTTCCTTTAAGGAGAAGGTGTTGACTTTCATGCCTAAATTTTGGGCGATGCCCCAAATCTGCATGTAATTGGGCAGCATAATGGCGACTTCGTCGCCGGGGGCCAGCAGGGTCCACAGGGAGGTGAAATTGGCCTGGGCGGCTCCGGTGGTGACAAGCACATTGTCAATGGTGGTGCCGGGGTAAATGGCGGAAATTTTTTCGCGCAGTTCAATGGAGCCATTGGTTTGCGGGTATCCGAGAGTTGTGTTCAAAATCTCGTCCAGCACTTTGGGGTCTTGCACCAGCTCGCGCATGGTGAGGGGATGAACACCGCTTTCCGATAAGTTGTAGTCCACCTGGTTTTCCCAGATCGACATGAAACGTTCCAGATCAAATGGAATAAACTGTTTGCTCATAACCTTCTCTCTCTAATCAATTTTCATTCCAACGCCTTGGGAAAGGGCGCGGTGATAGGCTAACAGGGCTATCTGCGTATCCTGCACGCCCACGCCGGTGAGGTCGCAGATGGTGATTTCTTCGGGTGATTGGCGGCCAGGCAGCCGTCCGGCGACTATTTCGCCCAGTTCGGTGATGGGGGTCTGCTGATCAATAACGCCAGTCTGAAGGGCGTGATGCAGCTCGCCCAGGCGCAGGCATTGGGCGCGGCTGTCGCAGGCGATGCGGCTGGCTTTGCCAAACGCCAGGGCTTCAATTTCCTGCTTGTGCTCCGAGTCGGCGCCCATGCAGGTGATGTGCAACCCCGCGTGCAGCCATTCGGCTTTGACGATGGGCTGGTGGGAGGGAGTGGTGGTAACAACGAAGTCGCTCTGACGGACGACTTCTTCAGGGCTGGCGGCAATTTGCACACTGAGGCCCAGTTCGGCCTGCATGTCTTGCGCGTAAGCTTGCACCGCAAGCGGGTCGATGCCGTAGACGATGAGCTGAGAAAATTCGCGCACCAACTTCAGGGCGCGAATCTGGTAGCGAGACTGCATTCCAGACCCGATGACGCCAACTCTTTGCGGGTTGGCAGGGGCAAGGTATTGGGCGGCCAGCGCGCCGGCCAACCCGGTGCGCACGTCGGTGAGGTAGCCATTATCTAGCAGCACGGCCTGCGGGAAGCCGGTTACCGCGCTGACGACCAGCATCATGCCGCTGCCGGTGGGCAGGCCGAGGCTGGCATTATCAAAAAACCCGGCAGCCACTTTAATGGCAAAGGCGTTCAGCCCATGCAGGTAGGCGCTCTTCACGTCGACTTCGCCGTTGTGCTCGGGCACGTCAATGCGCATGATGGGCGGCAGGGTGGCTTCGCCGCAAGATAATTTCCGAAAGCCCTCGGCTACGGCCTGGAGAGCGGGGATGTCCATCGGCACCAACTGCCGGATTTCCTTTTCATTTAAGATCAGCACGATCCACCTCGATTGAGTCCATGCCTGGTTGCCAGAACGGTTACACAGCCAGTTTCTGGCTGGCAATCTTGATCAGGACGGGCAGGTTGACATTGCCGCCGCTCAAAACCACGGCGATTCCCTGGCCGCTGGATTTCACCTTTCCTGCCAGCAGGGCTGCCAAGCCAACCGCGCCGGCACCTTCCAGCACCAGGTGATGGTGGTGAAGGGCGTGGAACATGGCGCTGGCGATTTCTTCTTCGCTGACTGTGATGGTCTCATCGGCCAGGCGCTGCACATAGCGGAAGGTCCAGGTGTTGTTAAGCCCAATGCCGCCCGCCAGGCCGTCGGCCAGAGTAGGTTCTTCTGGAATTTCAACTACATGCCCGGCTTTGAGCGATTCGATCATAACCGGCGCGCGCTGCATGCTCACACCGATCACGCGTGCTTTGGGGTTGGCACTCTTCACGGCCAGGGCGATGCCTGAGAGGAGCGACCCACCAGAGAGCGGGACAACAAATGTGTCTACCTGGGGGGCGTCCTCCATGATTTCCAGCCCAATAGTTCCCTGGCCGGTAATGGCATTGGGGTCGTCAAAGGAGTGAGTCATAGTCAGACCGCGTTCCACCTCTAACTGGTCAGCAAAAATCAGGGCATCATCCGCGGTTTTACCGCCCACAATCAGCTCGCCGCCCAGGTCTAAAATGGCCTGGCGCTTATTGGGGGGAACGGCCTCGGTGATGCATACCACGGCATGCACGCCCAGTTTTTGAGCCATCAGCGAAAGCGCCCGGCCATGATTGCCCGATGAGCAGGTGAGCACACCTTTCGCCTTTTGCTGCGGGGTGAGGTGGAGCAATTTATTGGCCGCTCCGCGGATTTTGAACGAGCCGGTGATTTGCAAGTTCTCGGCTTTGGCCAGCACCGGCGCTTCGGCCAGGGCGCTGAGTTCCGGCATTTCCAGAAGAGGTGTTTTTCGAATATGGGGAGAAATTAACTGGCGGGCTTCATAGATATGTTTCAGGGTCAGTTCCAGATCTTGCAGCATAGATACCTCAATAGAAAGCCAGGGTTAGTAGATGAGCTGGCAAAAACGGGTGGGTGTGCGGGTTGGATTAAAATTCGAGTTCCAGGCCAGGAACACGCGCTTTTCTCTCCATGTAGGAGGACAGGCTGTTCATGGCAAACACGATCACCAGGTAGATGACAGCCACGCTGAAGTAGGCGCCAATGGGGTTGTAGGTGTGGGCGGCGATCGTTTTTGCCTGGGTCATCAGGTCTGGCACAGCGATCAGGAAGGCAATCGCGGAGGCTTTCAGCAGGGAAGGAGGCTCATTCGACCAGGCAGGAATGACCAGGCGCAGGGCTTGGGGAAGGATGATGTGGCGAATGGCTTCCAACCGGCTCATCCCAATCGCGCGCGCGGCCATCATCTGCCCGCCGCCAACCGCTTGGATGGCACCGCGAAAGTACTCGGCCTGATACGCGCCGCTGTTCAGGCCTAAAACGATGTAAGCGGCCGTCATGCGCGAGAGGGTCATGCCCAAATCGGGCAGGCCAAAGTAGACCAGGAAAAGCTGCACCAGCACGGGCGTTCCGCGAAACAGCTCGATGTAAGCAATGGCCAGCCAGCGCAGATATTTTCCACCGTAGACGCGCAGCACCGCGGCCGGGAGGCCCAATAAGAACCCCAATCCCAGGCCGACGGCGGTCAGTTGGAGGGTGATCAGCGCGCCGCGGTAAAAACTTGGCAGCGCGGATTGAAAAAATTCCAGGAATTCGTTCATTCTGGCTCCCCGGGTTTATCTTGGTCGTGCTTGCCGTACAGTTCGGTGATCTTCCAGAGAAACTCGCGCGTGCGGTTGTGTTTGGGGTGCTGGAAAAGGTCATCGGGAGGGCCTTCTTCAACCACGACACCGCTTTCCATAAAAACGATTTTATCGGCCACCTCGCGTGCAAAGCCCATTTCATGGGTAACCACCAGCATGGTCATGCCTTCACTGGCCAGCTTGCGCATTACTTCCAGCACTTCACCGATCAATTCAGGGTCGAGGGCAGAGGTGGGCTCGTCAAAAAGCATGATGCGTGGATCCATCGCCAGGGCGCGGGCGATGCCGACGCGCTGCTTTTGCCCGCCAGAGAGCTGACCGGGATACAGATTGGCTTTGTCTTTCAGACCAACCCGCTCCAATTCAAACATGGCTTTTAGGCGCGCCTGAGCAGGATCCATTTTCAACACTTTGAGAGGGCCAATCATGACATTATCGAGAGCGGTGAGGTGATTGAAGAGGAGAAAGTCTTGAAAGACCATGCCGATATGCTTGCGGACCTCATTCTCGTCAACGCCGTGTGCGTTGATCTCTTTTCCATCCAGAAAGATGCGCCCGCTGTTGGGCTTGGTGAGCAGGTTAATACAGCGCAGCATGGTGCTTTTTCCGGTGCCGCTGGGGCCAATAATCACCACGGTGTCACCTTCATTAATGTCGAGGGTGATATCTTTCAGAATGGTGGTGTGGCCATAAGATTTGGAAAGGTTTTCAATTCGGAGAATGGTTTTTTCCACGAGATTTCCTCTAAAGTGCAGGGTTAAAAGCCGGGAATGCGGGTTTTTTCTTCGACCTTATCTAACAACCGGTTGGAGAGGAAGGTCAGCAGAAAATAGATGAGCGCCGCGACAGAAAAGGCTAGAAAGGGCTGGTAGGTGCGCGCGCTTACAAATTGCGCCCGGCGCAGAATTTCGGGAACGCCAATCGCGTATACCAGTGAAGAGTCTTTCAGAACCAGAGCGACCTCGTTGGACCAAGGTGGAATGGCCAGCCGCAGCGCCTGCGGGATGATGATGTGGCGAATAGCCGTCACGCGAGACATGCCCAGCGCACGGGCGGCCATCATCTGGCCAGAGCCAACCGATTGGATCGCTCCGCGCATAATTTCCAATTGATACGAACTGCTGATAATGCCTAAAGCGATGGAGCCGGCCCAAAAGGGAGAAATGTTAATGGAGCCGGCAATGATGAAATAGAGAATAAAGAGGAGAACAATGGGGGGAACCGCCCGCATGACCGTGGAGTAAACTGCGGCGAAAGAAGATAAGATTTTTCCGCCATACACCCGCGCCAATGCCAACAGCATCCCCAATAACAGTCCCATCGGGAGCGCGACCACCGAAACCGCAATGGTGATGAACGTTCCCTGTAAGATGTACCCCATGATTTCAAGAACCATTGGTAATTTATTTTCCTTTGTTATCCGAATTTGGCAGATTTTGACGAATGTATCAAACCGATGAATGATGATGGGGTGTTACGAGGATTCGAACGGAGGATGCGGTGTTTTACACCGCATCCTCCGTTATTAAGACTATTGGCCGATGTATTTAGCAGCGATCTCATCAATGAAGCCGCTGTCTTGCAGCTTCTTGATAATAGTGTTCAGCTCCGCCTGCAGTTCTTTTTCGCCTTCGGGAAGGATGATGTTGACCGGACCGGTGGACAGTTCGGCGTGATAAATCACCTTCAGGCCGCCCAGATTTTGCGCCAGGGCCAGGGCGGGAACGTAGTCGGTCATCAGCAGGTCAATGCGGCCCGATTTGACATCCAGGCCGGCCTGGTCGATGCGCTCGTAGCGGAAGAGATTTGCTTCGGCAATCAGGCCGGTATCAAGCAGATTTTCCGTTACCCAACCATCGGCGGTGGAGCCGGTTTGAACGCCCAGTTTGTAATTGGCGGCGTCTTCGGGTTTGGTGAATTCGCCGGCAAAGCCTTCGGCAGCCACGAAACCATCTTCGGCGTAGTAATACGGATCAGAGAAATCGACAGTTTTATCGCGTTCTTCGTTATAGTTGAAGGCGGCGATGGCCAGGTCAATTTTGCCTTCCTGCACAGCGGCAATCAGGCTGTCAAAGGGCATGTCTTGAATTTCTACGGTTACGCCCATTTCTTCGCCGAGCTTGTTCATCAGGGCGACGTCAAAGCCGTCAAAATTGCCGTTGGCATCCACAAATTCAAAGGGCGGATAATCCGCAGAAGTGCCGATGACAACTTTTCCGTTCTTTTTGATCGCTTCCAGCTTGTTGGCCGCAGCGCCGCCGCCGCAAGCCGCCAGCAGAACAGCTACCATCACCAGGGCAAACACCACATAGAACTTCGATTTCATATTTCTTTCCTCCTCAAGGAATTGGTTTGGTTGATCAATTATGATATGAATAACAGCAAAAGGGGGGTTGCAGGATACGATGTAATTGATAGTGGGGCACCTCCTGGAGTGACACCCGGCATATAAAAGATTATACAGCAGGCGTCAAGTAAAAATTTAAGAAAAAGTAACAAAAAAGCCTTCCGGTCTTTGGAAGGCTTTGGAAAACTCTGGTTGAATAGGATGACTAAGTTTGTCTTACCAGCAGAGCAGATTACCCGCACCTTCCGTAGAAAGGTTGGTATGCTTGTCGGGCTCGTCGCTGAAGGAATAAAGAATTCATAATGGGTGCAGTTTTAACACACAGCCAAAGGGTTGTCAAGAGAATTGGCAGTTTTCAGCCGACAATTGCTTTCACCGTGCTTTTCTGTTCGTCGGTAAGGGTGATCTTGGCCACCCTGGCATTGGATTCCAGTTGTTGAACGCTGGAAGATGCCGGTATGAGAGAGCCGATACCCGGCAAAGTGAGCGTATAGGCTAACACCAACTGGCTCAGATCCAATGCCCATTCAGTTGCCAGGGCGTTGAGCTGGCGCAGCTTGATTAAATTCTGCGGGCTGGCCAGTTCGGGCAAGGAGCCCTGATCAAAAACGCGGTCGCCCACGCCAGCGCGGGCCGGGTCGAGATAGCGGCTGGTGAGGAATCCTTCGGCAAGGGGACTGTAAGCGATAAAGGATAAATTAGATTTTTGGATGAAATCCAGCACACCGGCGTATTCGGGCGGTTCTTTGCGCAGAATGTCAAATTGATTCTGGATGGCGATGATGCGCGAGCGAATGCCGTTGGCGCATTCGATGGTCTGGTAGGCGCGCAGTTGGTCTACGGTGAAGTTGGACACCGCCAGATAGCGAATCAAGTCTTCGCGCACCAGGTCTTCTATGGCGCTGAAAGATTCTTCGGGGGGCGTGAATGGATCGTAGTGGTGGAAATAAAACAAGTCAATCGTCTCGATATTCATGCGCTCCAAAGAAGCGTAAACGGACTCTTTGATGTTGCCGCGCGTCAGCCGGCAGTGATTGGGGGTGATGCCATCCATTCCACCGTAAACTTTGGTGGCGATGACGATATTGCGGCGCTGGTCGGGGTTGGCTTTGAGCCATTCGCCTATGATTCGTTCCGCGTTGCCAGAGGCATTGTTATAGCGCGGGGCGGTGTCCCAAAAGGTAACGCCCAATTCGAGGGCGCGGTCAAAAATGCGCAGGGCGGTTGCCTGGTCTACGCGGGACTGGTCGCCGGTTTCAGGGCGGCCAAATTTCCAGGTTCCCAGGCCGATTTTGGAAGTCCACAAACCGGAGCCGCCCATTCGCAGATAGGGCATACCGTTAAACTCAAAAATATCGAGGGGTGCTTTGAAAAATTCCGGGTGAGCGATAAGGTGGTCCATGAGGTTCTCCGATGGATGAGAAAAGATGACCCGATGATAACATGCTTATCCGATGACTTCAATTGAATGACGGTCAGCGAGACCAGTGTTCTTACTGCAGTGGGAACTCTATGTCCTTTATTACCATTCTCACCCTGCGATATGTTAAAATCGAGGTAAGAATGCGCCTCCCTCAGCAGGCTTGGCTGGTGTCTAAAAATCTGCGGTGACTGGCAAATTCCATTTGCGGGATGAAAGAGTGGACTTCATACAAAGGTGATACCCCAATGTCGAATGATTTGAAATCCCGTTCAGCCAAACCGCTGGCGCTGGTTACTGGTGCGGCGCGGCGCTTGGGGCGCGCCATCGCGTTGGGGTTGGCCGCAGAAGGGTACGCGATTGGCCTGCACTACCATCAGTCGGAGGCGGAAGCAAACAGCCTGGCCGCTGAGATCGCAGCGAGCGGTGGAGAGTGCCTGCTGCTGGCAGCGGATTTAACCCGCCCGGCAGAGATTGAAGCGATGTTCGCCACTGTCGCGGAGAGTGGGTATGATCTGCGCGTGCTGGTCAACTCGGCGGCTGAGATGCGCCACGCCACGCTGGAGGAAGATACCCCCGCAGCATGGGACGCCACCTTTGATCTCAATTTGAGAGCCGCCTGGCTGTGCGCCCGGCTTGCCTTTGCCTTGATGCGCCCGCATGGCGGCGCGATCATCAATATCAGCGACGCGGGCGCAGGCCGGCCGTGGACCGGTTACGCGGCTTATACGGTCAGTAAAGCAGCTCTGGAGGCGCTAACCCGCCTGCAGGCAAAACAATACGCGCCAGCGGTGCGCGTTAATGGGGTGGCTCCAGGGTTGATATTACCGTCTGAGGACCTATCGGAAGAAGTTTGGCAGCGTCTCAACGTGCGACTGCCGCTGCAAGAGAATGAGCGATGCGGGGCGGTTGTACAGGCGGTTGTGTTTCTTGCTCAAAATCCCTATATTACAGGTGAGGTGATCGCCGTGGACGGCGGTTACCGGCTGACGTGAAAGTGAGCGATAACGCGAATGGATGATGCGAAGCAGGTGAGAACCGTGGTTATTTCTTACGCCCGTCTGCCCATGCTGGCGATGAGCGTTTTATTCTATTTCTTAGGGGCGAGCCTGGCCCACTTTTTAGGCGATGTTGTGAATCCCGCGCAGTTTTTTGGGGGGATGTTTATTATTCTTCTGGTATTCCTTTTCAGCGGATGGATTAAGGGATATTATGACACCCAGGAAGATATGCAGAACAGGCTTGGATTGGAAGCCTTTTCGCCTAAAGCGTTTCTGCTGGCAAAGAAGCTGTTGTGGCAGGGCAGCCTGGCATCGTTGGTGGTCGCGGCGGTTCTGGTTGTTTTCATGGGTGTTCAGCGTTTATTGAATGTACCAGGCAGCACGCTGCTGCTGTTGATTTTTGGAATTAGTTACATATACAGTGTGCCTCCACTGCGGCTGGTTTACCGCGGGTATGGAGAGCTGGCAACCGCCGTTGTGCTGGCGAATTTGACTCCGGCGCTTTCATTCACCCTGCAAAGCGGAGAATTGCACCGCCTGGTGGGCATGGTTACCTTCCCGCTGACCGCGCTGTTGCTGGCGTTTCAACTGGCGCGATCGCTGGAGTTGTATGCCAGTGATATGAAGTACAAGCGTAAGACCATGATGGTGGCGCTGGGCTGGCAGCGTGGCATGACCCTGCACAATATTCTGGTGCTGGGTGCGTATGTGCTGCTGGGCGCGGCGGCCTTGTTCAATCTGCCGTGGGGCATTACCTGGCCGGTGCTGCTGACCCTGCCATTGGCTCTTGGGTTAGTGTGGTTGATGATCCGGATTACGAACGGCGCCAAACCCGCCTGGAAGCTGCTCACCTTTATGTCGGCTTCGCTGCTGGTGCTATCGACGTACTTATTTACTTATTCGCTTTGGATTGGATGACGTATGCCAGAATTTCTGAAATTAACCGCTCCTGATGAAGCATTAAAACGATTTATGTCTCACTTGCCCGCTGCCCAACCGCGAAGGGAAACGCTGCCGGTGCTGGAAGCAGCCGGACGTGTTTTAGCTAGCGATGTGTACGCACTGGAGGCGCTGCCCTCTTTCCGGCGCAGCACGGTGGATGGCTTCGCTGTTCAGGCATCCAGCACGTTTGGGGCATCGGACTCGCTGCCGATTTACATGAATGTGGTGGGCGAATCGCAAATGGGTGCTGAACCAAATTTTAAGGTAGGGAAAGGCCAGGCGGCGGTGATTCACACCGGCGGTATGCTGCCAGAAGGCGCCAACGCAGTGGTAATGATGGAATACACCCAGGAAGCGCGCGCCGGTGAAGTGGAAGTGCAGCGCGCGGTGAGCGTGGGAGAGAATGTAATTGAGCCGGGCGAAGATGTGAAACCTGGTGAGCTGCTTCTGGAAGCCGGTAAAGAGTTATCTCCGGCGGTGGTTGGTGGGCTGATGTCGCAGGGGATCGCGGAGGTGGAGGTGGTTAAACCACCGCGGATTGGAATCCTTTCCAGCGGTGACGAGGTGGTTGATCCGCTGCAGGTTCCGCTGCCAGGGCAGGTGCGGGATGTGAATAGCTATTCGCTCAGCGCGCTGGTGCAGCGGTTTGGCGGCGAGCCGGTGCGTTTTGGCATTAGCAGCGACCGGGAAGAAGACATGCGCGCGCGCGCGCGATCCGCGATGGATGCGTGCGACGCGCTGGTGATTACTGCCGGGTCGTCGGCCAGCGTGCGCGACCTGACCGCGCGCATTCTTGCTGAAATGGGAGAACCGGGCGTGTTGGTGCACGGCATTCGCATCCGGCCGGGCAAACCCACCATTCTGGCGGTGTGCGATGGCAAGCCGGCGATTGGCTTACCGGGCAATCCGGTGAGCGCGCTGGTGGTGGGCAGCCTGTTCATCAAGCCGATGATCTATCACCTGACAGGGCGCAAGACCACCGTGCCAGTGGCGTACCTTCAGGCGCGATTGAGCACCAACACACCCTCGCAGGCTGGGAAGGAAGAATGGTTCCCCGTTAGCCTGCGGCAGGACGAGCGGGGATGGATCGCGGAGCCGATTTTCTATAAAAGTAATCTGATCTTTGCCCTGGCCAAAGCGGACGGTTTGATTCGCGTGCCGTTGGACGCGAATGGACTGGAAGCCGGCCAGGTTGTGGAAGTGTATTTTCTTTGATGGTGGTATTAAGGAGGGTTATGCCGGTTTATTTGCATGATATTCCACTTGAGACGGCGCAGGCGCATTTTAACAAAGCTCTGGAGCGCGCCGGTTTGGGCGGGCGGCTGGGCGAAGAAGAAGTATTGATGGATGAGAAATCCATCGGCCGTGTGTTGTCGCAGCCGGTATGGGCGAAAATTTGCTCGCCGCATTATCACGCTTCGGCGATGGATGGGTTTGCCGTGCGTGCCGAGGCGACCGCGGGCGCTTCACCAGCCACGCCGGTGATGCTGGAGACTGGGAGCCAGACCGCTTATGTAGACACTGGCGACCCGCTGCCCGAGTGGGCTAATGCTGTGGTGCCGATTGAGCAGGTTGAATCGCTGGACGCAGAAGACCGCGCCGCCGAGAATGTGCGCGACCCCCTTTTTATTCGTTTGCGTCAGGCCGCCACGCCCTGGGCGCATGTGCGCTTGATGGGTGAAGATATTGTGGCTACACAGTTGGTGCTTCCCGAAGGGCATGTTTTGCGGCCAGTAGACCTGGGCGCAATCGCCGGAGCGGGGTATTCAGCGGTGATGGTCAGCCGCAAGCCGCGCGTGGCGGTTCTGCCCACCGGGACGGAACTGGTGGAGATTGGTGAGCCAATCAAACGCGGTGACATTATCGAATATAACTCGGTGGTCATCGCTGCCCAGGTAACCCAGTGGGGCGGTGAAGCCACGCGCTACCCGATCACCCCTGACCGCTTTGACCTATTGAAACAACGTGTGCAAGAGGCCGCCGATCAGTTCGATCTGGTGTTGGTGAATGCCGGGTCTTCGGCTGGCTCAGAGGACTTTACCTCGCGCATTGTGGAAGGGCTGGGCGAGCTGCTGGTGCACGGCGTGGCGGTGCGGCCGGGTCACCCGGTGATTTTGGGATTGATTCGGCGCAGTGATGACAGCCGGAGCGTGCCGGTGATCGGCATTCCGGGTTTCCCGGTTTCGGCAGCGCTGACCGGCGAAATTTTTGTAGAACCTTTGCTGGCGCGCTGGCTGGGCAGGCAGCCCAACCAACCGCTGGAGATTGACGCTTCGCTAACGCGCAAGATCACTTCTCCGGCGGGAGATGACGATTTTATGCGCGTGGTGGTCGGGAAGGTGGGCGAGCGTACGTTGGCCGCGCCGCTTTCACGCGGGGCGGGGGTAATCACTTCGCTGGTGCGCGCAGACGGTATCGCGCTGGTGCCGCGAGGCATTCAGGGTCTGGAGGCGGGATCGCCGGTGCGGGTGAAGCTGTACCGCCACCCGGCAGAGGTGGAGAAAACAATTTTCGCGATTGGTTCGCACGATTTAACGCTGGATTTGCTGGCCCAATACCTGACACGCTACGGCCGCCGGCTGGTCTCGGCGAATGTAGGCAGCCTGGGCGGTCTGGTGGCATTGCGGCGGCAAGAGGCGCATCTGGCCGGTTCGCATTTACTGGACCCGGAGAGCGGAGAGTATAACATCTCTTATCTTCGCCAATATCTGCCAGACACGCCGGTTCGTTTGATGACCTGGGTGGAGCGCGAGCAGGGCCTGGTAGTGAAGCGGGGAAATCCGAAGGGCATCCAATCGCTGTGCGACTTGAGCCGGGACGATGTGAGTTTTGTCAACCGCCAGCGCGGGGCCGGCACGCGCGTGCTGTTGGATTATCACCTGCAGAAGTTATCCATTGACCCGGCGGTGATCAAAGGTTATGAGCTTGAAGAGTTCACCCACCTGGCCGTGGCGGTTGCGGTGGCTTCGGGGCGTGCAGATTGTGGAATGGCGGTAGCAGCCGCGGCAGACGCCCTGGAGCTGGATTTTGTGCCGCTCTACCCGGAACGCTATGATCTGGTGATTCCCTGCCAGTATCTTGAAAACGATTTACTCTCGCCCATTTTTGACCTGGCCGCTGACGCCGGTTTTCGGACGGCTGTGGCCGGCCTGCGCGGCTATAGTGTGAAAAAAATGGGTAACCTTGTTTTGGATTGTTCAAAATAACAGGAGGATTAAAATGCCTATTGCTAACCAAATATCTGCGCCAGATTTTGAGCTGGCTGATGAAGCGGGTAAACTGCACCGCTTATCCGATTATCGGGGAAAACCCGTGCTGCTGTACTTCTATCCCAAAGATGATACCTCTGGCTGCACCACCGAAGCCTGTAACTTCCGAGATGATTACAGCGCGTACGAGGAAGCGGGCGTTACTATTTTGGGCGTCAGCCCGGATGACACCGACTCGCACGCGAAATTCAAGCAGAAGTACGCGTTGCCCTTCAGCCTGCTGGCCGATGTTGACCACAAGGTATGCGAGCTGTATGACGTGTGGAAATTAAAGAAAATGTACGGGCGTGAGTATTTTGGGGTGGAGCGAACCACTTTCTTGATTAACGCCGAGGGAATGATTGTGAAGGTGTTTGAGAAAGTGAAACCGGCAGATCATTCCAAAGAAGTGCTCGAAGCGTTGAAGATGTAAGCCGGATTGAGAATCAATTACGCCCCATCCACCGCGGATGGGGCGTTTTGGTTGTGCCGGTTTGCATGGATTATTTGAGGCGCACCAAGACTTTGCCGTCTTTCCACAACTCTTCCAGGTCATAGTATTCCCGCTGGTCGGGCGAGAAGAAGTGGATGACAATATCTCCCAGGTCAGCGATCAGCCAGCCGCTGCTGGGTAGCCCGCGCACGCGCGTTTTTATGCCATGATCCACTCTGGCGCATTCAATGGCCGCGTCGGCCAATGCGCCCAGCATACGATCGCTGGTGCCGGAACAAATGATGAAAAAATCCGCAAAATCTGCTATTCCACGAATATCCAATAAAAGAATGTCTTCTGCCTTTTTCTCTTCCAGGGCAGTGATCATCGCGTGTGCAATTTCTAACGTTTCCAGAATTCACCTCTTCATCCAAAGTTCAGTTTGCATCATTCTAGCACAGGTTAGCGCGTCTGCAAATATTCGCCAGAGGAAAGGGGGGCGACATAAAGGGGGGTGTAGACAGCTCCGCCGGGTTTGAGATCGCTGCGGAACAAATGCACTTTTTCGGCACGGACTTTCCCAAGGCTGCCAATCTTGACCGCCGCCAACGTTTCCGCGATTTGGCGAATGTCGGCTGTTGATGCGGAACGGGAGATGCGGCCCAGGGTGAGATGCGGCGAAAACTTGCGGGCTTCGCTGGCGTAACCGAGACGCTGGGTTTCCACATCAATGCGGTGTTGGAGGTGGAGCAAAGCGTCATTGGACTCGACACCCACCCATATGACGCTGGGTCGCTGTGGATTGGGGAACGCGCCCAATTGACTCACATTGAATTCAAATATGGTGTGTTTCGCGGTTTCAGATTCGAGAAGGTCGGTTAATATTTTCAGATTTTTCGGGGAGATATCACCGAGAAACTTCAGGGTTAAGTGAATATTTTGTGATTGTACCCAGCGCACCGAGGCACTGGGACAGCCCGCTTTCAGCTGAGTGATGATGCGCTCTAGCTGTACGCGGATTTCTTCGGGCAGGTGAATGGCGATGAAAGAACGGATGGCTTCCATACAACACTTTCTTATCTGGGCAAAGAATGGTTGACAATATTGACAGGTTGGAGGATTTGAATCCTCTTTGCAGTTTTTTGAGTTTATGGTATAAGTGTAATACCCTGCTGTGCTGGTGATGCCGCATAACCGGTTTTGGGCCAACACTTACTAAAAGGGTCTTTATCTCACAACCGTGATGCGATAGGCTTCGGCCAAGGCAGATCTGTTGGGTCGGGACCCACCTGCGAAAGCAGGTTCAAAACTCCGCAGCACACCGCATGGTGGGGACCTTTTTTAGAAAAAAGTGACCGTGATAATGACCCCGGTCACTTTTCTCGTTTAATTCACTACCCGGGAATTCCTGGCGGTTAGCCGCCGAGATATGCGTTGATCACCAGCGGGTTCTCCAGCAGTGCGTCTGCGGAATCTTCCAGGATGATCTTGCCTGTCTCCAGCACATAACCGCGGTCTGCAATGGAAAGAGCCATTTGAGCGTTTTGCTCCACCAGCAGAATGCTGGTGCCGCGTTTGTTGATGTCTTGGATAATTTCAAAAATCTGTTCCACCAGCAGGGGCGCCAAACCCATCGAGGGTTCGTCCAGCAGCAGCAATTTGGGGCGAGCCATCAACCCGCGCGCGATGGCCAGCATTTGCTGTTCGCCGCCAGAGAGCGTTCCACCGGTCTGTTTGCGGCGCTCTCGCAAGCGGGGGAAGCGGTTGAACATTTCTTCCATGTCTTGCTCAATCTGCACGCGGTCGTTGTGGATGTACGCGCCCATTTCCAGGTTTTCGGTCACTGTCAGCGGGGCAAAAATGCGCCGGCCTTCGGGCACCTGAATAATGCCGCGCCGAACGATCTCGTCGGGCGGGGTCTCAGAGATATTCTCGCCCTGGAATTTAATCTCGCCGGTTCGGGAGCGCAGCAGCCCTGAAATGGTGTTAAGTGTTGAGCTTTTCCCCGCGCCATTCGAGCCGATCAGCGCCACAATTTCACCCTCTTCAAGGTGAAAACTGATGCCCTTGAGGGCGTGAATCGCGCCGTAGTATACGTTAAGGTCGTTGACTTCAAGCATCATGGTGTTTTTTCCGTGAGAATTTTTCGGATAGCGCTGCTCCGCCAGGCCCCAGGTAGGCTTCGATGACACGCGGATTGGATTGAATTTCTTTGGGCGTTCCTTCGGCGATCTTGGTGCCAAAATCCAGCACAGAAATCTGGTCGGAAATGCCCATAACCACGTTCATGTCGTGTTCAATCAACAAAATGGTGATGCCCAGGGAATCGCGCAGGCTGCGGATAAAGGTGGTCATTTCGGCTGTTTCCTGCGGGTTCATGCCGGCGGTAGGCTCGTCGAGCAGCAGCAGCTTGGGTTCGCTGGCCAGCGCCCGGGCAATTTCCAGGCGGCGTTGTGCGCCGTAAGGAAGGTTGCGAGCCAGGTTGTCTCCCAGCCCCTCTAACCCCACATATTTCAGCAGTCGGCGGCCTTCCTGAATGGATTCACGCTCTTCTCGCGCGAAGCGCGGGGTGTGCAGCACCGCGTCGAGCCAGGAGGATTTCAGGCGGCAGTGATGGCCGATCATGACGTTTTCGATGGCGGTCATATTCGCGAAGAGACGGATGTTCTGGTAGGTGCGTGAAATGCCGAGATGGGTGATTTGATCGGTTGAGAGCCGGTTAATCACCTTGCCATCAAAAATGACCTCGCCTTTTTCGGGTTTATAGTAGCCCGAGGTGCAGTTGAAAAAGGTCGTTTTCCCTGCGCCGTTGGGGCCGATGATGCTGGCGATGGTTTCCTTGGGAACAGTCAGGTCAACACTATCAACGGCGGTGAGACCCCCAAAGATTTTGGTTAGTTGATGGGTTTCAAGAATGGGCTGCATCTTCCACCACCTCTTCTGAAGTTTTTGCTTGGCTATCTGGTTTGAACAACTCTAGCTGGGGCCGGGAAGAAGGTAACAACCCTTCAGGGCGGAGGATCATCATCACGACCAGGAGGGCGCCAAAGGCCAGCATGCGGTAGGCCTCAAATTCGCGCAGAATTTCAGGCAGGCCTTTCAGTACGAAAGAGCCCAGAATGATGCCCGGAATGCTGCCCATGCCGCCGACAATTACCAGACAAAGAACGTTGATGGAGACCATGAGAATATGGTCTTCGGGACCGGTGAACTGGTTGCGCGAGGCAAAGAGCGCGCCAGCCAGACCCGCAAAAGCCGCGCCGATGGCCAGCGCCAGCAGTTTGTAGCGGAAGTTGTTGACACCGGTTGCCTGGGCGACGGTGGCGTCTTCGCGAATGGAGAGCCATGCGCGCCCAACCCGCGATTTTTCGATGCGGTTGGCAACAAAAATGGAGATGATCACCGCGATGATGATGAGATACATATAATCAACATCGGATGAAAACGGTTTTCCAAACAGGGTAGGCTGCGCCAGGCTGCGCAGGCCTTTGGGACCGGCAGTAAACCATTCCAACAAGTCGGCTTTGAGCAGAATGCGGATGATTTCGCCAAAGCCCAGGGTAACAATGGCCAGGTAGTCACCGCGCAGGTTCATGATCGGCAGGCCGAGCAAGATACCGGTTACCGCGGCCAGAGCAATTCCGGCAATGAGCGCCAGCCAGAAGTTCATCATAATGGCGTGCGGCTGCGGTGAGGTGAGCAGGCCAAAGGTGTAGGCGCCGATGCCAAAGAAAGCGACATAGCCCAGTACCAACTGGCCAGAGAGACCAACGATGATGTTCAGGCCAACGCCCAACAGAATGTAAATACCCACAGTACCCATCAGGTAGTTCCAATAGGGACCCCACTCGCGGGGCAGCAGGATGAGTACCGCCGCCAGAAGGGCGATCATAGCGTATCGGCTGTACTTGCTGTTGAGTAGGCGCTCAAAGCCTGATGATTTGGTTACATTCTGAGCCGAGGCCTTGACATTCTCATTGAGTTTGGCGCGCCAGGCACTGCGGCCAACGCCACGCGCGAGCAGGCTGCCCAGCAGCGAACCACCGACCATCAAGGCAAAGTTGTACAGAGAACCGGTCAGAATTGGCTGGTTAAACAGATAGTAATTGACGTAATTCGGGGCCATTTCTGGCAAGTAATTTCGCATATCCGTGGCGGCGTTGATGTTGCCGGTGATGTAGGTGAAGACCGCGGTCAGCAGCCCGGCGACAATACCCGCGATCAAGCCAGCGAGGATGGCGTTGGTAAACTGGTCTCGCTCGCCTTCTTCCGGTTTTTTGGCAGCCATGCTGCCGCACCACAGGCCCATCAGCGCCATGAAGACAACCAGGTTGATGGTGGCTGGCATTTGATTGGGAACCTGATTGTTTAACAGGCGGCCGACCAGGTTGCCGGCCGTTTCATTGAAGCCGGTCAGCATGAAGAAGATATTCAGGATAGCGAAGATCACGCCGGCTTGCAGACCGTTCTGAAGGGGAGACGTTGTTTTGGTTTTCATAGTTTCTCCTCCGAGAGGGCTTCACCCAAAATGCCCGAAGGCCGGAAGATGAGCACCAATACAAGAATGGAAAAAGCGATGACGTCTTTGAGTTGGAAGTCAATTCCTAATGCGGCAGGCCCCAGCGTTTCGAGGATGCCCAGGGTTAGCCCGCCGACCATCGCGCCAGGGATGTTGCCAATACCGCCCAGCACAGCGGCGGTGAAGGCTTTGATGCCAGGGATGAACCCGACATAGTGGTTGATCAGGCCGTTATGAATACCCCACATTACACCGGCAGCGCCCGCCAGCGCGCCGCTAATAATGAAGGTCTGGCTGATGATCTGATTGACGTTGATGCCCATCAGGGCGGCTGTCTTTTTATCCTGAGCAACGGCGCGCATGGCACGGCCCAGTTTGGTGCGCTGTACCAGCATGTAAAGGCCAACCATGAGCAGAATGGAAAGCACAAAGGAAAAAACACCGGTGTAGGTGATGATGACCGGGCTGCCGGCAATTTCAACGGTCCATCCGGAACCGCGCCAAAGCAAATCGGGGTTAGAGTAATCGCGGCGCTGGGGGCCAAATAACAGTTGGGCAGCGTTCTGCAAGAAAATGGACGCGCCAATCGCGCTGATCAACGGCACCAGGCGGGGCGCTCCTCGTAATGGTCGGTAGGCGATTTTTTCCAGGAAGTAGCCCGACATCGAAGCCAGCGACATGCCGATTAAAAACGCAATAATGATGGATAACACCGGTTGGGCATTGATGAAGGTTAGCTTGGGATCGGCTTCGGTGGGCATGGGAATGTTTTTGAGAATTTCAAAGGCGAAATAACCGCCAAAGGATCCGATCATCATCACTTCGCCGTGGGCAAAGTTGATCATGAAAAGGATACCATAAACAAGGGTATACCCAATGGCGATCAGGGCATACATACCGCCTAGAATCAGACCTGAAATGGCGATGCGGGTCCAAACATCGGCGCCAAAGGGATCAACGGTCAAGACGTTGTAAAACCGGACGGCCATCCAGGCGAGAACTGCGACACCAATGATCGTGCGTATGATTCGACCCAGATTCGGGGAGATATTGAGCGTCAATGGTTTTTTTTCTAATGCATTCATAAAGTCTTCCTGTGTTCAGGATTCTGAGCGGGATTTCTGGTGAAATCTCACGAATTGGTGGGAAAGGGTAAACTCCCCTTTCCCACCGGAAAAGCTATTTATGGGTTCAGACGATTATTCGGCGGAGTAGGGCGCCCATTTTCCATCTTGCACAGAGTAGAAGGTGGGGCCAGAAGCGTTACATTCGCCAACTTCGTCGCAAGAGATCAGGCCAGTCAGACCGGTGAAGTCTTTCAAGCCGCGGACGGCATCCATCAGAGCGCCGCGCGGGATGTAGGTGTTGCCGTCATCGCTGACTACAGCTACACTCTCGATGGCGTAAACCAGGGCGCTGCCAACATCATAGGCTGACCAGGTGAAGGGCGAGAGCTCGCCAGCTTCGAGACCGAACATTTCTTTGTATTTGGTATCGAAAGCGGTTTTCTCGGGTGAGTCGGGGGGAACGAGGGAGACGGCGATGGCGCCTTCGCCATTGGGGCCGGTCTTGTCGGTGAATTCAACACCGTAGGTGCCGTCACAACCGAAGAACTGAACGCCCGTCAAGCCAGCCTGGTTCCATTGATTGACCATCACAATGGCTTCAGCCGCGTAACCGCCAAAGTAAACCGCTTCGGGACCTTTGGAGGCGATAGCAGAGAGGGTGGAGGAGTAATCGGCTTCGCCGGGGTTGATGGCTTCAGAAGCCACAACTTCGCCGCCTAATTCAGTGAAGACTTTGGCAACTTCATCGGCCAGGCCTTTGCCGTAGGTGGAACCGTCATGGATTGTGGCGATCTTGGTGAAGCCCATATCTGTGAAGAGCATATCCGCGGCGTATTTTGCCTGGGTCGCGTCGGTGAAAGCGATACGGTTGAAGGATTTGTTACCCTGCTGGGTCAGCGGAGGGTTGGTGGCCGAGGGGGAAAGCATGGGCAGGCCAGCTTTTTCGTAGATGGGCATGGCCGCATCGGTTTCGCCCGAGAAAATGTGGCCGGCAATGGCAACCACGGTCGGGTCGGTAACCAGTTTGTTGGCAACCGCAGCGCCAGCTTCGGGAGCGCCGCCGGTATCCAGGGCAACCAGCTCGTACGCAGAGCCGTTCAGGCCTTCGTGCTCGCTCAAGGCAACCATCGTGCCCTGGCTGATGTCGATGCCGAACATGGAGTAGTCGCCGATCATGGGGCCGCCCATACCGATCTTGATGGTGGTTCCCGAGGGGATAACCGCGCAGCCGTAGGCATCGGTGGTGCAGACTTCGGGTTCGCCAGCGGCGGCGGGAGCTTCTGCAGCGGGAGCTTCGGTTGCTGCCGGGGCTTCGGTTGCTGCCGGGGCTTCGGTGGCCGCAGGGGCTTCTGCAGCCGGTGCTTCGGTCGCGGGTTGGGCGGGCGTACAGGCAGCCAACACCATCGCGAGCAGCACTACGACATAAAAGAACTTACTGAATTTCATCTTCTTTTCTCCTAAGTGAAAGATTTGAAATTTGGGCATTTTGTTCAACCACGGGTTCGTGGATAAAACACACATGAAAGTAAGTTATGTCTATATATCCCCAATGCTCTTTTATAAGCTGCCGCGCCTGATGTGATTCAACATTGACTTTCGCAATCTGCTGATCCATCAGTCGGTCAATTGTCGGTCATCTTTGGGAAAAGAGCAGACAGTTCCTACTGAATACGGGTAATGGATAATGTGGGTCTACCTGAGTCTGGCCAGCTCCGGGCCAAACGTTTGCGATGTCTTCTTTGTGGTTATTTTGGTATCAGTTGGGGAAAAGTAAAACCGTTCTGAATATATTATAATCCAACGGAACGTTTGTCAATAGATAGTATTAACAATGTGTTAACATTTTTATTTTTTTGAGTTAACAAGTTTTTCCCGAAGCAGAAAAGCCGTGAAAAAAAAGCGAGAAGGATGTCATAGTTGGATATGCTTTTTTTATTTGCTTTTAATGATTTCCTCATATATAATTTAGTCACTATACTCGTTCAGATAGGAGGTTTGTATGGCAAGTGTATTCTACAAAGATGTTGTAAAGAAGTTCGGTGATTTTACCGCGCTGCACAATTTGAACCTGGAGATCGAAGATAAAGAGTTCCTGGTGTTGGTTGGGCCTTCGGGCTGCGGTAAAACCACGGCGCTGCGCTGCCTGGCTTGGAAGAAGTGACCAGCGGCGAAGTGGTGATTGGTGACCGGGTGGTAAATGACGTGGCGCCCAAAGATCGCGATATCGCAATGGTGTTCCAGTCGTACGCGTTGTACCCGCACATGACGGTGTATGACAATATGGCGTTTGGTTTGAAGCTGCGCAAGATGCCGAAAGAAGAAATCAATAACCGCGTCATGGAAGCGGCCAAGATTCTGGGCATTGAACAACTGCTGAAGCGAAAACCGCGCGAGCTTTCCGGTGGTCAGCGCCAGCGTGTGGCTGTAGGCCGCGCGATTGTGCGTAACCCGAAAGTGTTCTTGTTTGATGAGCCGCTGTCGAACCTGGATGCCAAACTTCGCGTTCAGACCCGCGCCGAGATCAGCAAGCTGCATCAACGCCTGCAAACCACCTTTATCTATGTTACCCACGACCAGACGGAAGCCATGACAATGGCGACTCGCATCGCGGTGATGAACAAAGGTATTCTTCAGCAGTTGGATACCCCGCAGCAGTTGTATGATAAGCCCGCGAATCTGTTTGTGGCTGGCTTCATTGGCTCTCCGGCGATGAACTTCTTCCCCGCCAAAATCCGCAAAGACGGCGACGCGCTGATGGTGGATGGCGAAACCTTCGCGGTGAAAATTCCGGATGACCGCAAAGAGCTGTATATGCCCTATGTGGACAAAGAAGTGGTGTTCGGCATTCGCCCCGAAGATATTCACAACCCTATGTACACTCCGGCTGGTGTGGTTGCCGCCCCGGTGGAAGCCAAAGTGGATGTAACCGAGTTGATGGGTAATGAGATTTATGTTTACCTGGTGGCAGGCAATAACAATTTTGTCGCCCGTGTAGACCCGCGCTCGCGCTACGAAATCGACGAAAAAGTGCAGGTGGTCTTCAACATGGAAAACATGCACATTTTCGACCCGTCGGTTGACCGCGAAAATCCGGTCGCAGTCCGCTAAACGATTTCCTGATTTTTCAGTATAATCAATGTAGCGCAAGAGAGCCTCTTGCGCTACAATTCTGTCAATACTCGAGGAGGTTCGGATGATTAAACTGGTCTTACTGCGGCATGGAGAAAGTGACTGGAACAAGCAAAACCGCTTCACCGGTTGGACGGATGTTGACCTTTCGGAAAAGGGCATTGAAGAAGCCAAGCGAGCCGGCGAATTGCTGAAGAAAGAAGGGTTCACGTTTGACATCGCTTACACGTCGGTTTTGAAACGCGCGATTCGCACCCTCTGGCTGACCTTGGATGGAATGGACTTGATGTGGATTCCGGTGGTACGTAACTGGCGTTTGAATGAACGTCACTACGGCGCCTTGCAAGGCTTAAACAAGGCCGAAACGGCGGCGAAATTTGGCGATGAGCAGGTTTTGATCTGGCGGCGCAGCTATGATATTCAACCGCCCAAGCTGGAGAAGAGCGACGAACGCTACCCCGGCCACGATCCGCGCTATGCGGACCTGACGGAAGAAGAACTTCCGCTGACCGAATGCCTGAAAGACACCGTGGCGCGCTTCCTGCCGCTGTGGCACGAGACCATCGCGCCGGTGATCAAATCGGGCAAGAAAGTGTTGATTGCCGCGCACGGCAACAGTTTGCGCGCGCTGGTGAAGTACCTGGACAATATTCCGGATGAGGAGATTGTCTCGTTGAATATCCCCACCGGCATTCCGCTGGTGTATGAGCTGGATGATGACCTGAAACCCATCCGCCATTATTACCTGGGCGACCAGGCCGCGGTGGAAGCCGCGATGCAGGCGGTGGCGAATCAGGGCAAAGCCAAGAAATAAGGAAGAAAGTACAAAAACGCGCCGGGGAACCGGCGCGTTTTTTTGATTCTGAAGGAACGGTGAAAAAGGAAGATCGGCTACCGCGCGCGAACTGCCCAGCGCTGCCCCAGGCGGCCAAAGAGCAACCCGCCCCCCAGGCAGATCACGCCCACCAGAATGAACGCGTCTTGCCAGAACATGAGGGGAAAGAGGCGGATCAGGCTGTCGGTGTAGAGAAAGAGCCAGGTATCGCCGGTGAAGAAGAGTTGGTGAAAGGCGGTGAAGAGGGCATTGAAACTGGTGAGGACAAACACCAGGGCAGTAATGATCAGGCCAATGGTCAGCCAGCCTCCGCGAGAAAATCCGCGCAGGTAATCGGCCAGCCAGCGGGCTTTCCAGGCCCAAATGCCCAGGATAATGAAGGTGCCCATTTGCAGATACCAGATTTTGCTAGCTTGCTGGACAAGCACTTTCACATCCAACATGTGGCTCAATTCGCGCTCGTTATAGAGGGGAATGCCGGGCTCCAATTCTTGGTCTGCAAGAAAGGAGAGGTCGGCGTCATTGATCAGGTATTCAACGGACAGGCCGCCCCAGCGCAGGCGGTCAGCGGTGGTGAATCCGTAAGGGTCCGCAGGGAAGCCGGGGCGCAGATTGTATTCAAACTGCAAAAAGAGCGGGGTCATCAGCAGGCGCACGCCGAGCATGATGAGAAAGAAAGGGATGGTCAGCGCGATGGTCCAACTCAAGAACGCGGGATAATGTTTCATTGCAGCATTTCCTTATTGCCCGATAGTAAGAATTGAATCACCATATTGTTGGTCATCCATTCGATGGGGGCTTTATCATCCGTAAAAACGAGGCTGACTTGCGGCTGGGGCTGAAGCTGGGCTGCTGCCACCTCGATGGAACGCAGCAAAAGGGGATTGGCCGACGAGTCTTGCTGGATGAGGTTGAGGTAATTGGCTGCCAGGTTTTCGGGTGCAGTCGGCTGAACGGTGGCAAACAGAATCGAATTAAAGCTGCCGGGAATATCGACGATGTGAATGGTGGGAAAAACCGTCAGGATGGTGGTGGAGAGGGCGTCGATCAGACGGCGGTCATCGGGGCCGCGGCCGACATTGATTACCATTACCCCGTCAGCGGTGAGATGCTCGCGCACGGTGGTAAAGAACTCCTGAGAGGTGAGGTGCGCGGGAATGTAGGGAGGGCGGTAGGCGTCGATGCTGATGATCTGGTACTGCTGGTCGCTGTGGGCCAGCGCCCAGCGCCCGTCCTGAACGATCACGTTCAGGTTGGGCTGATTCATGTCAAAATATTTACGGCCGACTTCAACAATTTTAGGGTCGATTTCAATGCCGTCGATGTGAATATTGGGGTAAACAATGGATGCCTGACGGGCGGTGGTGCCGGCTGCCAGGCCGACAATCGCCAGACTGCGGATATCCGCGGTGTTTACCGGGGCGGGGTTAAAAAAAGGCGCCACCAGCACCTGTTCCCAGGGTCCATAATAATTCAGTTCAGTGGGATGGTAAACAGAGTGCACACCCTGGCCTTCATTGAGGCGCAAATAATGGTAGCCATCATACTCCAGCACTTGAATGTAGTTATAGGCCGATTCAGTTTCGTAGACCATGCCGGGCGTGTTTTTGGCGCCGCCGGGTAATCCCCACACCCACAAGAAGATGATCAGCAAGGGCGCCCATAGGAAGGGTAGAATCTTCCGCGCGCCAGCGTGGAGATAGAGGCCGGTCAGCCCCACCACGAGCAAGATGCCGCTGAAAAACAGGAATGTGCGGTAAGTGCCCAGGGTGGGAATGAGCAGCAGCACGGGCAGGAAGGTGCCGATAAAGGAACCCAGGGTGGAAATGGCGTAAATCCGTCCAGAGGTCTGGCCGATGTTCGCTGAATCATGCACGGCCAGGCGGATGGCGAAGGGAGAAGCGGTACCCAGAAGAATCATGGGAATCACCAGCAGGATAAGCACCGAGGTGAAAGATCCCAGCAGGATACCCAGTTGGAGTTGATCAAAGGCGTTGGCGGCCAGGCGCAACACGGGCCGGGAAAGGACGGGAACCACGGCGGTCGAAATCGCGGCCCAGGTGAGAATTTTGAAAAAGGTTTCCATGTGCGGAGAACGGTCTGCCCAGCGGCCGCCGATGAAATAGCCGACAGCCAGGTAGATCAGAATGAGACCGATAATGCTGGCCCACACCAGGTTGCTGGTGCCGAACACGTTGCCCAACAGACGCGAGGCGGCCATCTCAATGCCCAGCGATGCCATGCCAGAGAAGAATACCGCAATGGTAAGAGTTTTTCGCATGTCCTGATTCTCGTTTGGTTCTGGTGAATTTGTCTCCTCATTATACCGTAACGGTGGCGAATGAACTCCGGGAATAAAGACTATAATACGTTTACAACGATCATAAAGAGGCAGAGATGAAACTGTTAACTGTGGATGAAATCCGCGCGTTGGAAGCTGATGCCAATGCCAAGGGCATGCGTTATGAAACGATGATAGAAAATGCCGGCAGCGGTCTGGCGGAGGTGATCTTATCGCGCTACGGCGAGATTGGTGATACGGCCGCTGTGGGACTGGTGGGTTCGGGCAACAATGGTGGAGATGCTCTGGTGGCGCTGACGCGCCTGGCGGAAGCGGGGTGGGAGGCCAGGGCTTACCTGGCAAGCCCGCGCGAGGACGGCGACAGACTGGTGAAAGGTCTACTCGAGGCGGGCGGCGAGGTGGTCATCGGCGCTGAAGACCCACGGCGCGAGCAGCTTAACGCCTGGCTGCATTCCGCGACGGTGCTGATGGATGGCGTCCTGGGAACGGGCATCCGCTTGCCGCTGCGGAAAGAAGCGGCGGAATTACTGCGGGACGTGAAAAAAAGCGGCATGCTGCCGCATGTGGTGGCAGTTGACTGCCCTTCCGGGGTAGACTGCGCCAGCGGTGAAGCCGCCCCCGAGACGCTGCAAGCCGAGTTGACCGTGTGCATGGAAGCGGTGAAAACCGGTTTGATGACTTTTCCGGCTTTTGAGTTGTGTGGAGAAATTGTTACCGTGGCGATTGGCGTGCCTGAGGACGCAAATCAGCGCCAGATGGTCATCGACGCGGACCTGGCGCGCGGTTGGTTGCCCGAGCGGCGGCTGGACGCGCACAAAGGTACCTTTGGGACGGCGGTGATTGTGGCCGGTTCGGTCAATTATCCGGGGGCGGCGCTGCTGGCCGCGCGGGCGGCTTATCGGATTGGAAGCGGCCTGGTTACCTGCGGCACAATCGCGGCTTTACAGCGCAGTCTGGCCGGGCAGCTGCCGGAGGCAACCTGGTTGATTCTACCGGAAGAAATGGGCGTTATTTCTGAAGACGCGGCCGGGGTGGTGCTTCAAAACCTTAATCGGGCAACGGCTTTGCTGCTGGGTTCTGGTTTTGGCCAGGAGGAAGCTACCGGGCAGTTCTTGAAGACGCTGCTTCACCCGGCCTCGCACAGCCGCCGCGTGGCAATTGGGTTTGTTGGCGCGCAAGGCGTGAAGGAAAAAGAAGAAATGGGCGGGCGTTTGCCTCCGCTGGTGGTCGATGCCGATGGGCTGAAGCTGCTGGCAAAAATGGAGGACTGGTGGAAGAAGCTGCCTGCCAACAGCATCCTTACCCCACACCCCGGCGAAATGTCCATTCTGAGCGGGCTGCCGGTGGCGGAAGTTCAGAAGGAACGCATGGAAATCGCGCGCGAAATGGCGGAGCGGTGGGGGCAGGTGGTGGTGTTGAAAGGCGCGCTGACCGTGATCGCTGAGCCTGGCGGGCGCCTGGGCGTGATCCCGGTAGCCAGCCCGGCGCTGGCGCGCGCGGGTACGGGAGATGTGCTGGCGGGCATGATCACCGGGTTGCGGGCGCAGGGCGTGGGCGCGTTTGAGGCCGCGGCTGCGGGGGCGTGGATCCACGCGCAGGCCGGGCTGCTGGCGGCGGAAAAGGTGGGGCACAGCGCGTCGGTTTTGGCTGGCGATGTGGTTGAAGCCATCGCCGATGTGTTGAGCGAACTGTAAAGGAAAAAAAAGCCCAGTCAGCATTGAACTGGGCTTTTTTTTGATCATGGGTTGCTATCAGGCGGCCGATTCGGCCGGCGCTTCGGGCTCAGCCGGGCTGGATTCCGTGCCTTCTTTGGTCTTGAGCACTTTACCCAATTTGGCTTTTTGCTCTTCTAACAAAACCTGGCCCTGCGATTGGACATCTTGGGCGTATTCTTTGGCGGTTTTGGCCAGTTCTTCTAATTTTTTGCGGGCTTCGGCGGTGGCTGCTTCGGCCTGTGAGTAGGCTTCGTCCAGATTCTGAGAGGCCTTATCAGAAATCTCGATGGCCTTTTCTTTGATCAACTCCCTGGTTTCTTCACCCGACTGCGGGGCGAGCAACAAGGCGGTGACCGCACCGGTCAGGCCGCCAACGATAAATCCAATCAAAAAGGCGCCAAATTCATCGCGATCAGACATGGTTATTAACTCCTTTCATTGTCCTTACAAATTATAGATCGTTGGATACTGGTTCTTCTATTTCTTTTTGGGCCGGAGGATCTCTACGAATTTGCTGATGTAGGCCACATACTCATTGAGTTTAATCACCGGCTCGGATAGATTATCGCTGATAAAGGATGCCGTTCCCCGAATGGTGTTGACCGTCTCGCTGGTGGAATCGATGATGGGTTTAATCTCATTTTGCAGCAGGTTGATCAGGATGGAAAGTTGAACGATCAGAATAACGAGCGCCGCGCCAATGATCAACGATTCAAGGGCCATGAAGATGATGAAGACGTCGCGGATGTGGCTGGTTTTTTCGGCGCCCACATCGAACAAGGTAACGATTCCGGCGACGGTCAACCCAACCAACAAAACAATGCCCAGAACCACCAGGATGACTTTTCCGCGGTTGGATTCGGCAGGCAGTTCTGCCTCCGGGTTTTCAGGCTGCGGGGGAGCGGTCTGCTGGGCTGGGACAATTTCTTTGGTTTCTTCCATAACGGTTTGTCTTTTCTTTGGTCTTTTTCAAGCGGGTTTCTAATTTCAATCTTAATTATACAACAGAGAAGCGACGATTTATTTGGATTTATATCGCATTTATTCTATTTTATGAAAAGGAAACGCCTGTGGCAAATGGTTGTACGGGTAAAGGCAGTTTTTGGGCTTTAGGCTGGGCAACATCAGCTTTCTTCAAAACACGATCTTGCGAAAAATGGGATTGGCCAGTAGACTTAAATGTTGCCATGTTAAAAGAATTGCTTTTCAGTCTATCCATTTTTTCTTTGCTGTTCTTGGGGTGGGGCAGCCCTGACACGCTGGCCCGGCCCAAGATCACCCAACCCCAGCCCGGTCAGGCCGTACAGGGGCAGGTGGCCGTTATCGGCAGCACGAATGTAACCGGCTTTCAGTCGGCGGAGATAGCGTTTTCATACGAAAACGGTGAGGATGCCAACTGGTTCTTGATTGCCGCCCTGGATTACCCGATTGAAGATGGGACCATCACGGTGTGGGATACAACGGGCATTGAGGATGGTGCGTATTCCTTACGGGTAAAGGTCGCTTTACAAGACGGGCGCAGCGTGGAGAGTGTGGTCAGTGGCCTGCGGGTGCGCAATTACACGCCCATTGAGACCGCCACCCCCACCGCGCCAGTCGAGGGGTCCGCGGTGACCCTGGAGACACCTCAGGCGGAGGTCGTGATCGCGCCTTCGCTTACCCCGCTGCCAGCCAACCCGGCCGAGGTCTCGCCGCCCGCCCTGATGTATTCAATGACATGGGGAGTGGTGATTGTGCTGGTTTTGTTCATTGTGGTGGGAGTGTATCTGTTCTTTCGCTCCCTTTCAAGACGTTATTAATGAGGAACTGTTCGTATGCCGCCTGCATTGAGTGAGACTCTCATCCAGAACCCTGATGCGCCCTTTTTATTGGTTGGGCTGGGCAACCCTGGCCGCGAGTATAAAGAAAACCGCCACAATATTGGATTCATGCTGATTGACCGCCTGTGTGAACAATGGGGCGTGCGTATGAGCCGCATGCAGAACAAAGCACTGGTCGCGAGCACCAATCAGGGCGGGCGCAAGATATTGTTAGCCAAACCGCAAACCTTTATGAATCTGTCGGGGCAGGCCGTGGCGCCGCTGCTCAAGTTCTACAAGGTGCCGCTGGAAAACTTACTGGTCGCGCATGACGACCTGGATATCCCCTTTGGCACGCTGCGCATCCGCCCCGGGGGCGGGCCGGGCGGCCAGAAGGGGGTAGGTTCGATTATCCAACTGCTGGGAACGCAGCAATTCCCGCGCTTGCGCCTGGGAATTGGCCGCCCGCCCGGACAGATGGACGCGGCCGCCTATGTGCTGCAAGATTTTTGCGCGGGCGACCAGGAGGTTCTGAAAATGGTATTAGACCGCGCGGCGGACGCGGCGGTGATGTTTGTGGAAAAAGGCCTGAACCCGGCCATGAATTTATTCAATGGGGGACTGCCCGGAGTGGACAAGGTTGATTGAATCGATCCAATCCCTGCCTGCCTATCAGGCGTTGATTCAGCAATTTGCTGAGGGCGTCCGGCACCAGCCTGCGCTGGGACTGCCGCGCGCGGCGCGCCTGGTGGTGCTTTCGGCGCTGCATCACGACCTGGCTTGCCCGATCCTGTATATCACCAGCCGTGCTGATCAGGCCATCACCGCGCTGGACGAGCTGAGCTTTTGGGCCAGCGGCACCAGTGTATCCAACTTCCCTGAGCCAACGCCGCTGTTTTACGAGCAAGCCGCCTGGGGCGACCTGGTGCGCCGGGACCGCATTCAGACGCTCACGCGCCTGGCGGCGCGGCAGATGCGCGGTGTGGAAAAGCCCAACTCTGCGCCGGTGATAGTGGCCCCGCTGCGGGCGGTGATGACGCGCACCATGCCGCGCAGAGATTTCATTCTGGCGTCCAAAGTGGTCAAAATTGGGCAGGTGCAACAGCCCGACGTGCTGCTGCGTCATTGGGTAGAACTGGGCTACCAGCCGACGGAAATTGTGGTCAAGCCGGGGCAGTTCGCCCGGCGCGGCGGTCTGCTGGATATCTGGCCGCCATCAGAAGAATACCCGGCGCGTTTTGACTTTTTTGGCGACGAAGTGGAGACCATCCGCCAGTTTGATCCGGCCACCCAGCGCACCCGCCAGACCCTCAATCAACTGCTGATTTGCCCGGCGCGCGAGCTGCTGCCTGGGCGGGTAACCGGTGTGGAAGCTGCCGATGAAGAATTAAATGAATTTTATATTCCAGTGGCGCACCCGGCGGCGGCAACTCTGCTGGATTATTTGCCCCCGGATGCGTTGATCCTGGTGGATGACCTGGATCAATTCTCGGCAGCAGCCACCGAGGTGGAGGAACAGGCGGTGCGCCTGCGGGAAGAGTCGATTGCCGAGGGTACCCTGCCGGCAGACTTTCCCATTCCATACGTTTCCTGGTCGGAAATTCGCGATACATTAGACCGCCACCGCTGGCTGGATATGGGCCGCTCGGCGGCCGCGGCTGTTGGCGAGCGGCGATTGGGAGACGCATTCACACCGGGAGAGCGCTACGGAGGACGGTTAAAGGTGTTGATGGACGCGCTGGCCGAAATTTGCCACGCAAGGCAGATGATCACCATTGTCAGCCGGCAGACCCCGCGCTTAAAGGAACTATGGTCGGATGTGGAGCGGCACGCTCAATTACCCGTTCAGCCTGTTTTTCAGGAAGGCACGTTGACCGCCGGTTGGACGCTGGAGAAAGCCGACGGCAAGCGCGTTTATCTGCTGACGGACAGCGAAATCTTTGGCTGGGAGCGGCCCAAACCGCGTCAGAAACGGGCCGCCGCTGCGGAAGCGCCGGAAGCGCTCTACGCGGACCTCAAAGCCGGCGATTGGGTGGTACATATTGACTTTGGCATCGGGCGCTTCAGCGGACTGGTGCGGCACTCTTTTGAGGGGTCGGAGCGCGAATACCTGGCAATTGAGTATGACGCTGGGGATATGCTGTATGTGCCGGTGCACCAGGCAGACCGGCTGAGCCGTTACGTCGGCGCCGAGGGTGATGCCCCCCGGCCAACGCGCCTGGGCACGCCGGAATGGTCGAACACGCGCCAAAAAGTGCGCGAGGCGGTGGCCGAGGTGGCCCAGGAGATGCTGGATCTGTACGCTCGCCGGCAGCTGGCGGTGGGATACGCTTTCCGCGAAGACACGCCCTGGCAGCAAGAGTTGGAAGCCAGCTTCCCGTATGTGGAGACCGATGACCAGTTGGAGGCGATTCGAGCGGTGAAGCGCGACATGGAAATGCGCCGCCCGATGGACCGCCTGCTGTGCGGTGATGTTGGCTATGGAAAAACCGAAGTAGCCCTGCGAGCGGCGTTCAAAGCCGTGATGGACGGCAAACAGGTGGCTTTGCTGGTGCCAACCACCGTGCTGGCGCAGCAGCACTATGAGACCTTTCGCCGCCGCCTGGCTCCTTTTCCAGTCGAGTTGGAGATGCTCTCACGCTTCCGCAAGCCCAAAGAGCAGGATCAGATCATCCGCCGGTTGGGCGAGGGCAAGCTGGATATTGTCATCGGCACTCATCGCCTGGTGCAGCCAGATGTGAAGTTCAAAGACTTGGGGCTGGTGATCATTGATGAAGAGCAGCGTTTTGGGGTAACGCATAAAGAGCATCTCAAAAAGCTGCGCTCAGAAGTGGATGTGCTGACCCTGACGGCTACGCCGATCCCGCGCACGCTGTACATGGCGTTGACCGGCATCCGCGATATTTCAACCATCAACACCCCACCCGAAGAGCGCCTGCCGGTGGTAACGCATATTGGGCCGTATTCACCGCGCCTGGTGCGCCAGGCGGTGCTGCGCGAGCTGGAACGCGGCGGGCAGGTCTTTTTTGTGCATAACCGCGTGCACACCATCTGGGCGATGGAGACGCATTTGCATCACCTGGTGCCGGAGGCGCGGGTGGGGGTGGCGCACGGGCAAATGCCCGAAGAGCAACTGGCGAAGGTGATGGACCAGTTCAGCCAGGGTGAGGTGGATGTTTTGTTATGCACTTCGATTATTGAGTCGGGACTGGATATTCCCAACGCCAACACCTTGATTCTCGACCGCGCCGATACCTTTGGGCTGGCGCAGCTTTATCAGCTTCGCGGGCGCGTGGGCCGCGGGGCGCAGCGGGCGTATGCGTATTTCTTCCGGCATCGCAAGAAGATGCCCACCGAAGAGGGTCTGGAGCGGCTGGAGATCATCGCCGAGAACTCGCAGTTGGGGGCGGGCTATTCGATCGCCATGCGCGACCTGGAGATGCGCGGGGCGGGCGAGCTGTTGGGCAGCCGCCAGCATGGCTATATCGCCGCAGTGGGTTTTCACCTGTATACGCGCCTGCTGGCCCAGGCGGTGCAGGAGCTGAAGAAGGTGGGCGGGATGGAGATGCCCGGCGTGGAGGCAGCGATGCTGCGCGGTGCGCCCATCCCCGTGAATGTGGAACTGCCCTTCTCGGTGGGCATTCCGGTGGAGTATGTGCCCGACCAGAACATGCGCCTGAAAATATACCGGCGCCTGGCGGATATGCAAAATGAGGTCGAGCTGGCGGCGCTGGAAGAAGAGTTTGCCGACCGCTTTGGGCCTCTGCCGGAGAGTGTGGCCAACCTGGTGTTTCAGATGCGCGTCAAGCTGCTGGGCGAGCGGATTGGGCTGGCTTCGGTGATGGTGGAGAGCGGGCAGATTGTGATGCGCTACCCGCCGCTGCCCAAAGGGGTAACCAGCCGGGACCTGCCGGTGATCCCCGGCGGGGCGCGGGCGGGCAAAAATGCCTATTGGCTGCCAGTGGACCTGGACGGGGACTGGCAAGCGCGGTTGATGGAGACGCTGGACACCATCGCGGAAAATCACCGCTAATCGCTTCGATTTCCAAAATCCATGATTAGAATATGATAAGCGGTGCGGCAGCGCAGCAACTTTCCCCTGCGCGCCGGCTTATTCCAACGGTTAAGTTGAGTACAATTTCTTTATGATTAGCGATTTTTTCGCGCGCGATTATGCGGGTGGGGCTTTTGTGCTCTTCGGTCGGCAGCACCTGGCCGCGTTGGGACTGGTGGGCCTGGTTTGCCTGTTGATCATCCTGTTTCGCGGGTACTGGAATGGGCGCGCCAAAGCAGCCACGCGCTGGGGTCTGCTGGCGCTGATTTATCTGTGCGAAGGCTCCTGGCAGGTGTGGATGTGGGCGATTGGCGAGTGGAGCATTCAGGGGATGTTGCCGCTGTGGTTGTGCAGTGTTACCTCCTGGAGCATGCCGCTGCTGCTGGTCTGGCGCAGCGACCGCTATTACCAATGGGCCTATTCAATGGGGGTGCTGGGGGCGGTGATGGCGCTGCTTACCCCGGACCTGATGCAGTATGGATTTCCCCACTTCCGCTTTATCGAGTTCTTCACCCTGCACGGATTGCTGATTGTGGCGGTGGTGTACATGACGGCGGTGGAGGGCTTCCGGCCGAGGCTGCGCTCGCTGCCCTGGGTGATTCTGGTGACGAACCTGTATTGGGTGTTTTGCGCCTGGGTGAACGCGCAGATTGGCAGCAATTATCTGTACACGCAGGGCAAGCTGCCCACACCCAGTCTGTTGGATTACCTGGGACCGCATCCCTGGTACCTGCTGTGGATGGAAGGCATTGGGATTGGGCTGTGCTTGCTGCTGTACCTGCCGTGGGCCATCCGCGGCGCGCGGCAGAAAAAAGTCCCCGGCGCGGTCCTGTGAAACGCCGGTGTGGAATCCTTTTACTCTGTTGCGTTAAAATAGATTGAAAAAAATGTTCGATTTTAGGTAGAATCCGATTGGTATGAATGGATCAAGGAACACCCACAAGCTTACCCTTGTGAGAAATGTAGGTTAACGATGGAATTTAAATTACACGCTCCTTATCAACCGACTGGCGATCAACCGGAGGCGATTGAGAAACTGGTGCAGGGGATTCGCGACGATAAACGCCACCAGGTGCTGCTGGGGGCGACGGGCACGGGCAAAACCTTCACGATTGCCAATATCATCCAGCAAATGCAGATGCCGGCGCTGGTGATGGCACACAACAAAACCCTGGCGGCGCAGCTCTACGCGGAGTTTAAGGAATTCTTCCCTGAAAATTCGGTGGAGTATTTTGTCTCTTATTACGATTACTACCAGCCAGAAGCCTATGTGCCGCGGCATGACCTATATATTGAGAAAGAGACCGATATCAACGAGGAGATTGACCGTCTGCGACTGGCGGCAACGGCGGCGTTGATGTCGCGCAAAGATGTCATCATTGTTGCCTCGGTTTCGTGTATTTACGGCCTGGGCGACCCGAGCGCGTACGGCAAGGTGGTGGTCAACCTGGAGGTGGGCAAAATCTACCGGCGCAATGCGCTGCTGCGGCAGTTGATCGAAAGCCAGTACCAGCGCAACGATTTCGACTTGAAACCGGGCGTGTTCCGCGTGCGCGGAGACGTGCTGGAAGTCTTCCCGGCTTACGAAGAGAAACGCGCCTACCGCATCTCGTTCTTTGGTGATGAGGTGGAGGCGATTCTGGCCTTCAGCCCGGTGACGGGGGAAATCTTTGAGCGCCCGGATGCGGTGGATATTTACCCGGCCAAGCATTACATTGCTGAAGACACGCGCATGAAAGCCGCGCTGGAAGATATTGAGCGCGAGCTGGAAGAGCGGGTCCGGCTCTTCAAACAGAATGAGCAGTACCTGGAAGCGCAGCGCATTGAGCAGCGCACGCGCTATGACCTGGAAATGATGAAGGAAGTAGGCTACTGCAGCGGGATTGAGAATTATTCACGGCATCTCGACCAGCGCGCGCCCGGCACCGCGCCCTGGACGTTGATGGATTACCTGCCCAGCGATTATCTTCTGGTGCTGGACGAGAGCCACATGACCGTGCCGCAGATTCGCGGCATGCACCACGGCGACCGCTCGCGCAAACAGACACTGGTGGATTACGGTTTTCGCCTGCCATCGGCCATCGACAACCGCCCATTGACCTTTGATGAATTTGAGGCGCGCATGGGCTACACCATCTACACCTCAGCCACGCCCGGGCCATACGAGATGGGGCACGCCGAGCAGGTGGTGGACCAGGTCATTCGTCCCACTGGTCTGGTGGACCCGGAGATTGACGTGCGACCCTCGAAGGGCCAGGTGGACGACCTGGTGAAGGAAATCTACGCGCGCGCAGAACGCGGAGAGCGCGTGCTGGTGACCACGCTGACCAAGCGCATGGCCGAAGATCTTTCCGATTATATGATGGAGTTGGGTATAAAGGTTCACTACCTTCACTCCGAAGTGGACACGATGGAGCGGGTGGGCATTCTGCGGGATTTGCGCCGGGGCGTGTTTGATGTGATTGTGGGCATCAATTTGCTGCGCGAGGGTCTGGACCTGCCGGAGGTATCGCTGGTCGCGATTTTAGACGCGGATAAAGAAGGGTTTTTACGCTCGGATACGGCCCTGATCCAGACGGTGGGGCGGGCGGCGCGCAATGTGAACGGCAAGGTCATCATGTACGCCGACAAGATCACCGATTCGATGAAGCGCGCGATGGAAGAGACCGAACGCCGCCGTGCCAAGCAGATCGCCTACAATGAAGCCCACGGTATTCAGCCGGTGAGCATCGTCAAACAAATTTATGACATCACCAGCCGCCTGAGCGCGCCGGTCGAGTCGATGGTGGCTGAACCGCAGGCGGAATACGGATCGAAGAAAGCCGCCAGTCTGCCGGTGAAGGAATTGGAACGGATTATTGAAGAGCTGACCTCTTCGATGAAGCAGGCTGCGGCAGATCTGGAATTTGAGCGCGCGGCAGCCCTCCGCGACCAGATTTACGAGATGCGCGCTTTGCTCGCGGAAGAATCGAAGCTGCCGCCGTGGCAAAAGGCCAAGCTTCTGGCGGGTGAAGTAAAGTTTAGTTAGGTATTGCGACCCATCACTCCGATGCGGAGGATGGGTGAACTCATTTGGAAGAGGGTAGCTGTGGAGCGCTCGGCGGAATAAGTCAATAGATTGAGACAACTTTCAAGGGTTATCTTTGTCCATCGAACCGTTTCACGATGGCGATGATCTGCCTTCCAGCTTGCAATTATCTCAAAGATGGCGGGCGGTTGTGGCGGGTGTGGAAGGATCGCCATTAGAGACTGGCAACCACCTGAAAGCGGTCGTAATCACCGGTAGGCTCTTCCCACGAGACGCGCACGTTAGCGACGTACGACATGGACGGTCCGCGCTGGACGAGTCGCAGCAGCCGGTCGAGCTGCTCTTGCGCGCCTTCGGCGACCAGCTCGACTTCACCGCGGTAGGTGTTGCGCACCCATCCGACCAGGTTGAGGGCTTGGGCGGCTTCGAGGACGAAGTAACGGAAGCCAACACCCTGCACCTGGCCTTCAACAGTGGCGTGCAGGCGTTTTTCTAATTGCGATTTCGTCATGAGTAACCTCCATGAAGCACTCACCATGAAACTGGCGGGTGAGTTATTTGCGTTTGGTCAACCCCACAGCCAGCGGGGGGACCAGCAGGACGGCCAGCAGCAGCAGGTAAGGCGACAGATTGCGCACCACCAGCCATTCGGAGTTGATGCCAAGCGCGGATTGCTGCCAGCGGTACTCCAACTCGTCGAGGCCGGTATTGAGGGCAGCGTGGGCGCCTTCTTCACAGCCAAGCCCGTCGGAGTAGGCTTCGAAGAGACCGCTGAGGCCGCTGGTGCCGTAGGTGCGGTAGAGGAAGCGGATAAAGGATTCGGACTGCGCGTAGGCGAGAAACGCGCCGGAGGCGTCGCGGGGGAAGGTGATACAAAGCGAGTCGAAGGCCAGCAGGCTGCCCGATTCGACCGCATCCACGATGGCGCGCGGGTAATCGGGGTTGGGGTACAGCTCGGCCAGAGAGGCCGTGCCTTCCAGCAGCCAGACAGGCATCTGGGCGTATTTATCTCCCACCAGGCTGTATTGGAGAATGTGGGCAATTTCGTGGGGAATCTGGCGCTCCAGTTCCAACTGCTGTTGAGGGCCGGAAGGAATGGAAACCAGCACGGTATTGAGATCGGGGGAGGCGTGGCCGGCGACCCAGGCGTTTTGAAGACCCAGCGAAAGCGCGCTTTGCAGGTCGGCGGCGTTATCGTAGACGTAGATTTGCAGCGGCTGCGGCATGGGCGCGTTGATATAGCGCTGGGCGGATTCAAGACCGGCGCGGGCGACGTTGAGAACCGATTGGCCGAAGGTTATGCCGCGCCCGTACCAATACACCTGAAAGTCTTCATCTTCCAGCAGGTCCCAATTGAAGCGGTTATCGGTGTAATGGAAGGTCGCACGGTTTGATTCAAAGGATTGGCCGTCGAGTGTTTTGAGACGGAAGTAACAGGTGATTTGCGCGAAGGGGCGCAAGGGGTATTCTTTCAGGTCTAAAACGGTTTCAGCCTGGCTGTTTTGGGTGATGACAGCTGGCCGGACGAGGGTGTCTTCGCCGGGCTGTTCGAGAAAGAGCACAATCTCCTGAACGGATTCGGATGTGTTGAGGTCGGCCTGAAAGACGGCCTGGTCGCCAAAATTATAGTTGGTTTGTATTTCGCCAAATGTAACTGTGCCTTGTGCGCTCGCGGGCGATGCGGTAGTGAAAAGAAACAGCGCAATCCAACAGCAGAGCAGGATTTTTCTCATGCCAGGCCCCTATGATCATTCATCTTCTTCTGCGCCGTTGTCCAGGTCCCAGTCTTCCTCGTTCTCATCGTCCAATTCCCAATCTTCCAGGTAGTCGGAATCGTCTTCATCATCTTCATGGGGTCTGATTGGACTGAAATCGAACATGCCGGGCAGCAGGCCCAGGTCGACAAAGTCGAGGTTTTCCAACGCTGCCGAAATGATGTCGGCTTCTTCGTCATCATTGATTTCTTCAAGCATGGCTTCGAGGGATTGTCGCACCCCTTCGCCGCCAATTCTGGAGAGAGAAACCACGGCCGCGATGCGCACGTTGTCGTCGAGGGTTTCATACTCTTCGAGCATGTCGATCAGCGGCTGGCGAGCTTCCTGAATTTCCAGCTCACCAGCGGCGCGTACCGCTTCGGCTTGAACTTCGGGGACGGAATGGTCAAGGCAGCTCAACACGTTGGGGTTCCAGGCTTCATCGCCGGAGCGGCCCATAGCGAACAGGGCGCTGATCAGCCATTCGCGGTCCGAATCTTGAAAAGCGGCTTGAATCAGCGCGGGAATGGCTTCGTTGGAGGAGTAACTGACCGACTCAAGGGCGCGCATGCGCACTGTCTTGTCATCTTTTCCTTTAATAACGCGCACCAGTGTTTCGACAATCTGTACGGAAAGATCGCTGGGGAACTCATCCAATTCTCCCAGATAGATGTAATTTCCCAGGGCGGTGGCAGCGGCAGCGCGCACATTTTCATCGGGGTCATTTTCGAGCATGCGCATGAATTGGCGGGCAAGCTGCTTTTGCGGCCAGTCCCAGAGCATGTCTATGGCTTGAGTGCGCACCTTTGGGAGCGGATCTTCGAGGGCGAACTGCGAGAGGCTGGAAAAATCGGAGAGGGTGTCGCGGTCTTGAATTTCATCCAGATCTTCCAGCAGCGCGGCGCGGCGCTGCGGTTGAATTTGCAGCCAGATGGTCTGCAGCGCGGCCAGGTTTTCTTCTGACAGGTCGGAGAAACTGGGCAGCATGATGGCAGGAAAAGGCTGCTGATTATTCAGCAAGGCTTCGATGACCTCGCTGAAAGGGATTTGCCGGTTGTTTTCTTCTTGATCATAGTCTTGCATTTGAACTGCTTCCTTATTAATCCATTACGGAATGATGGGGTTGATAATGTCCTGGGCGGTGACGTAGATCATCAGGGCAATGAGGGCAAAGAACCCCACCATGTTGACCAGATTTTCCAGCTCCGGGCGCACGCGGCGGCCGGTGACCAGCTCGGGCAGGATGAAGAGGATGCGTCCACCATCCAGGGCGGGGATAGGCAGCAGGTTGGTGAGCCCGAGGGCAACGGCTAAGATACCCATCAGCGCCAGGGTGTTGACGGCCGGGACAGTCTCAGCTTGCGGGGTGGCGGTCATCTCTTCGTCCATTTCGCGGGCTTGCTCGTACAATCCGTACGCGCCCACCGGGCCGACAAAGCGGGCTTCTTCTCCGCTGACTTCGCCGCGGATCAGGCGTCCGGGCAGTTGGAGGAGCTGCTTACCCTGCTCGAAGGTCATGCGGAAGGCAAACGGCACGGTTTTGGTGATGCCGGCTTTGATCACCGGGTTGCTCATCGAGATGCCAAACGAACCTTCACCGGCGGGGGGATTGACGCGCGGCACGGCGGTAATGGTGGCCGCCTGGCCTTCGCGCAGGTATTCTATCGTGATCTCTTTGCCCGCGTTGGCGCCGATGACAGCCGCCAGGTTTTCGATGCTGGTTACCGGTTGGCCGTTGATGCTGATGATCAAATCACCGGGGAGCATGCCGGCCTGTTCGGCGGGTGAGTTGGGGCTGACGTCGACGACCTGCACTTGCGAGAAATCGGGCACACCGGTCTGGCCGAAGACAATCGAGAAGAGCACAATACCGGTAAGCAGGTTCATCAGCGGGCCGCCGAGGAGAATGCCCAGGCGCTTCCAGGGATTGGCAGCCGCCATGCCGCCTTCCACGGAAGGGTCATTTTCTCCCTTGGGACGCACGAAGGCACCGAAGGGAATCCAGTTAAGGGTGAACTCGGTGCCTTTCCAGGTGAAGAGTTTAGTCAGTCGGGGAGGGAACCCGAAACCGAATTCTTCCACTTCCACGCCAGACAGGCGCGCCATCATATAGTGGCCAAATTCGTGCAAGAAGACCAGAATCCCGAACGCCAGGATGAATTCTACAATCATAATCATATTGTCCTCACTTAACGCTAAAGCACCCGGCACAGGCCGGAGAATGGTTTTTGTTTCCTAAATTATATCTGTTTTCTGCCGGTTGGGGATGGAGCTGGTCAAGGTTGTAAAGGATTGTGGCTCATGTAGATTTGACCAGCCGGGCGGGGCCGCCGGGGTGGGCGGTGAGGATGGTGAGGATGCCGGGAATCTGCACAAGCCGCTCGCGCAGAGAGGAAACCGCGGAGGGTTCGCACAGGATGTGGACGTTGGGACCGGCGTCGAGGGTGTAACAGACGGGAAGGCCCTGCTCGCGCAGATGAATGACCTCTTTCATCAGTTGCAGGCTAATGGGCTGCCAGTAGAGAAGCGGGGGAGTTGAGGTGCACATCACGGCATGGAGCATGTTGCTGTCAAGCTCGACGACGCGCGCCAGGGCGTCAAAGTCCCGCTGCTGGATGGCGGCGCGGCAGATCTGCAGGCGCTCTTCGGCGCTTTCCACGCGTGCCTGCTGGAAGGGGCTGGTGTGGGCAAGCTGCTGCCCCTGGAAGGAGCCGACTTCTTTGTGGTGTTCCTGCACGACCGCGATGACGTCCACCAGCGGCCAATGCGAGGGCGGGGCAATGGTTTCGGCAAAAGAGCCGGCTTCGGAATCGCCCATGTGCCATTCCACAAAACCGCCGGGGACGGAGCGGCAGGCGGAACCGGAGCCGAGGCGCGCCAGGCGCGAGAGCTGCGATTCGGACAGATTGAGGTCCAGCGCGGAGGCCGCGGCCAGGGCCAGGGCGGCAAAGGCGGAGGCGGAGGAAGCAATGCCGGCGCCCATTGGGAAGTTGTTTTCACTCTCAACCCGGGCGTGGGTTTGCACGCCCGCCCGGTGGCGGAAATGATCCAGAAAGGCAGAGACGCGTTCCAACGCCGGGCCAGTGGCGCGCTGTCCGTTGAGCGTGAGCGTATCGGCAGTGAGGCTCGAATCAAAATAGACGGTGGTGCGGGTCTGCAGGCCGCCCAGGTTCATGGAAATGGAGCCGTTGGACGGCAGGCGCAGAGCGGCGTCGCGATTTCCCCAGTATTTGATGAATGCGATGTTGGCATTTGCAACCGCTGTTGCGGTGAGATTAGACATTTTATGTAAATAACCCTTTCACCATTTTCAATATCAAGTTTACCATTAACATCTAATAGATCGATCAGCTTCCGCTTGGTCTCAAACGATGCATCTTCAAGTCGGTCGCGAATTGTTTCGAAATACTCTTTTAGTTGTTTAATCAGCTCGGGAGCTAATTGAGATGGGATCAACTGCTTGGAAATCTCTTTCTTTTCTTCCTCCAGCTTTGTAATTGACTCCTCAAACTTCGTTTTCCGCGAAGCATAATGATCCTTAGGGATGTCTCCATTGATAAAAAGGTCGATCAGTCGATCCAATTGTTTTTTTGCGGTTGCGAGCTGCTCATCAATCGTGGTTAGCATCTCCGAACACCGGGATGAGTTTTTGTCTTGTTCTTCCTGGTAATAGTTCAAGCCATTAGAAAGGTTATCTTCATTCAGTAATTTGTTTTTACCCAATCCCAAACCGTTTCATCAACTAGTCGACCCGAAAAAGACGGCATATCACACCGAGAAACGACTTGACGCCTTCCATTGCACAGGTAGTACCAATTTCCATTTCGGCGATATTGACCCCGGTAGCCATAATTATAACGGTTGCATTTCAACCGTTTACCCATTAGGTATTGATGTTCCGGTTTAGGACCGCAAGAATGAGCTTTGTTCACTTCAAACCGGTTTTGCGCTAACTTAAAAGTGATCAGATCGATAATTGCTGGGACGGGTACAGAAATCCACTCGTCTTTCGATCGAGAAATTTGTTTACCTAATCCTCGTTTTGATTTAAGCTTCCGGGTCGACTCTTTACCATCATTAACCATTTTCGTTTTTCCAAAGTGCCAGGTTCCGGTGTAGGTTTCATTCTTTAGGATATGAGAGACCATCGCCGCCTGCCAAACTCCATGGCCAAATTTTTTGGCTACATGCTTCACTTTATCACCGCGAGTAGGAATACCCAGCTCAGTTAATTTGAACGCAATCGCTCGAATTGATAATGGATTTTCGTCACCATCTCCTATTAAAAACCAGTCGTATACCATTTTCACGACTTTTGCTTCATCTTCATCAATGACTAACCAGGTTTTATGCGGTTCTGAAATGGATTTATAGCCATAAGGAGGCCGGCTGCCAACCAGAACAAAACCGCTTTTCGCTTTTCCTCTTTTGCCCCGCTTACTCCGCTCAAGAATTTTTGCCTTCTCGTATTCTGCGATTGAAGCTCGGATTTGTTTTTGTAATCGGCCTTCATCGGAATCCTCATAGCGCCCGATCACATATTCCACGATCACACCGAGCCGGAGTAACTCTTCTTCCAATATCATCTGGTGAACGGATCTTCTTGCCATGCGATCGAGGTCATAGACGATCATGGCATCGATTTCTTTATCATCAAGGATGAATTGACGCACCTCATTTAAAGTAGGACGATCGAGAACTGTGCCAGTGTAATCTTCCTGAAATGTTGCAACGACTGAATACCCCAATTCATTTGCATAATTTTCGCATCCTTCAATTTGGGTTTTTAGACTGTAACCCTTGGTTTGCTCATCGTTGCTCACCCGCACATAAATGATTGCACGTTTTGTCTTCACTTTGCATCCTCCCCAATAACCTCAATACCATGCCCATTACGCCGAATCCGTCCGTCGCTTTCGAGACGGTCCAAGTAGGTATAGATCGTTTGCCGGGACATGTTCAGTGTCCGGGCTGCATCTGTCACACCGATGGTCGGATTGTCACGATAGAGTGTCAGAAGATTGTCCAAACGGTTGCCCTGAATGGCTGTCCGAGCTTGACGGGCTTTGGCTAACGAATTGTCTGGATAGACAGAATTAGACGTAGTATTGGACGTAAGCAGATCGGTCAAATTTCCTGCAGATGGACGAAGAGATTGTCGTTCTGCTTTCCGGTCTGCGCGATCTTGGGCGATGCCAGCCAAACGCCTGCGATGTCCAGAACGCAGTGCCAGGTTGACAGCCCCCACTAGTGCCAAAAGCGGAAAGAGCGCCGGTGCATAACGGCCCATTTCCGGGAAAATATCCAGCAGAACGGTTAACCCGATGGTGGAGAAAAGATAAACACCGACCAGCAAAGCGGCCAACATAAATGGCGCGCCTGGATCAGTTTTCCGTTTGGCGGTGTTGTAATCCCAAAGCTGGAGACTCGTGCTGACCGTGGTCAGCCCCAGGCTTTCGATGATCGCCGCTGTAATCCAGCCCAAAGCCTGGTTCCAATGTAAATCCTGTACCACCGCATTGGCCACCAAAGCGGCGCTGGGAAGCGGGGTTATCCAGGGACTAATTGCGGCAATCCCATCCGTCAAATTGTTTTCGATCTCCGATAGGGTTTCTCGAAGATGATGGATAAAAGAAAGACCAGCCAAATTTTACCTCCTTAGGTGAGGGGGAAAAATACCCCCGGTGAAATGACACCCACCGAGGGCGAATCCTGGCTGATCGACTATAATAGGATCAGCCCCTACTGCCGCTCTAGCCGGTGGTTGGGGTCAGGTTCGTGTAGGTGCTCGCTACACCTGCACGAACCGTCTCTATGTTTGTTAAATTATATACCATAGAACAAATATGCGAGCAATCGAATTTGAGCATATTTCGGCTGGAGCGAGTCAGCCGGGCGAATCATCCATAACGCCAATTGCGATGGGCGTTGGGCGGCAGCGGAAAGCCACTGGCTGCCCAAGATTCCAACTCTTCCTCTGAGATGCCCAGCATCTGACACCAATTCATCCCCTCAAATTGCAGCCAGGCATGGGCTTCCGCCACCCGAGCCGGATTGCTGCTCTCAAGGTCCAACACAGCGTGGTAAATTACGGCCAATGCCAGGGCTGTGTACGGGTCATGGACAAATTCGTCATTCATCTCCGCTTCTCTCGGATTTCTCTGGCAGGTGGATGTGGATGACTTCCCCACCAGTGACCATCGCCAATCGTTCTTCCAACTGCGATATGGAAGAGCTGCCAATTTTCTCGGCATCCACATCCTTATCCAGGAAGATCGATAGCACCATGGCCAGCAGCTCCGGGCTGTAGCCAGCCTCGATCCTGCCGTCTGACAATCGCCGCCAGCAGCCACCGATCGTGGGCAGCTTGCTGTCTGCAGGCAGCCGGATGGCGATTTCACAGGTTGACCAGGGCGCTTCTGCTTCCTGTGACATTTGACCATCAGTGACATGAGTGACATTGTTATCCTGGATTATTCCAGTTGGCAGTTGGATGTTGTAAACCGCTGCCCACCGTTTCAGGTCGGAGAGGGTGACTTGCCACATTCGCGTTCCCTTGCCGCCTTCGCGCGCCTTGCGCAGCCTGAGTTTCCCCAACAACCTCCCCACTTTTCGAGATGTGATCTTTTCTGGGTCGATATCGGCTTCGATTTGCTCTGCAACTTGTTGGGCGGCTTCGGTGATTTGAGATGTCGTAAACGTCCATGCGGCTGAATGGATGTCACTGTTGTCCTTAATGTCACTTTTGTCACTCGCGAGTTTGCATAGCCCTTGCAGCACCAACAAAACGATGTCTCCGGACTGCTGCTCGGCGGTCTCTTCTTGTTGGTAGTGCCAGGAGATCTCCTCTAAACGTTGCCAAAGGCCGCTAATCACCACCTGTTCCTGGCCTTGGCTGCGAACCATGGAAGAGCGCAGCAAGCGGTGTTGATGATCAAGGCTATCCAACCAGGCGGCGATGGAGAGAATCGCTTTCCAGGGCTGCAGATTGCGACCACGCAAACGTGCTTTCTGGGCCACAAGGATTTCAAAGTTGTGTAAAACGGACATGTTTGCCAATCCAACAGACCATAACTCATCAACCAGTATTCTCCGGTCATGCGGCCAGAGCGCATAATCCAGCGGGTCATAATTGGCTTTGTCTCTATCGGCAGTGCGGATAAGAGGGATGACGATTGTGCGCGTAGCCAAAACCGAATCTGGGATGTTGATCCCGGAAAATAAGCGCGGGCTGTAGGCGTTCACATGGCGCAGTTTCCATTTTCCTGGTCCATCTGGTTCTTTCAATGGGACAGTGGATCCGCGCCGATTACCGGCCAGAAGCAAGGCTCTTTTGTCTGGATCGGTCTTTTTGGGGTCGGCCAGGTTCTCCGCGTCGTCGAAGGCCAGAGTCGCGCCATAATCCGCCAGATCGCGCAGGCTGGCAAAGCTGCCGCCGGCCAGGATGAGCTGGCCCAGATAGGCCATTTCGGTCACCACGATCAGGAGATTGGTTTTTCCCGATCCAGCTCCCCCGTTGGGCCAGAGGAAACCAATCACATTGAAGGCATCCAGTAAATAGGTAGCCATGACATAACAAGCAATTAGTTCAGCCATCGACTGCTGATCACCAAGCGAACGGTCGAAATCGAGAAAGCGATTGATGACATCTACGATCTTGGAGAAGGTCTCGATGGGATTGGGACGCTGCCCCTGAACGTAAGCGCGCACGCCGCGCGTAGACCAGCGTTTCTCCAGCGGGACGATTTCATGAAAAACGGTATTTAACCCTAAATCATTTAGCGGACGCGTGGATTGTCCATCGCTGATTTCTCCGAAGACCTGACCGTCATTACGGACGATGAACAGGCACAGTTTTTCTTCGACCAAAGGCGGGTTATGGGCAACCAGGTTGCCCTCTTTATCCAACCCCTCACGCCGGGTGGTGCGCACCGGCAACCAGGTGGCTGCGTAGGCGTGCTTGCCCACCAGGCACAGCGGGCGGGTGATATTGGGCGAAGGTTCATCCAGTAGCTCGATGGTCGGCAGGGCGGCTTGGGGAATGGGGCGGGGGAGTTCTGCCAGGGCTTCAAGGTCTTTCAGATCATGACCGCTGGCCAACCAGTCATCCACTCCCCATTTGGCGCCGCTGGAATGGTTGGGAAGGTAGATGGCCGAAACGGTGGCTCCCTTGCGTTGGAGGATCTCGGTCAGGCGTTCCATAGCCTGGCGGACAGAGGGCTTGTACATCACATCCGAGTCGAACACGATGCGCACCGAGCGGTTTTCCCAGGCGATGAAATCAAAATCAGCCAGAATGGTGGTTGCACCAAATTCGTTGCGGCCTTTGAAGTTCCACACACCCAGCAGGCAAACCGCAGTCGCTCCGACAGAGGCTAGAGCATCGCCTTTTTTCTGCCCTTCCGTGATGTACAACGGCATGGCAGGATTCTTGAGACCGCTCAGACAGGCTGGCGGACAATCCACCCGCACACCAGTGCCCTTAGGAATTTCGTACTTCAGCACCTTGACCGGGCGCAAGCCATCTGAATCGCGTTTGCTGCGGTCTTCGTAAATACGGGGGTTGTCTGGCCGGTAGACATGTAATCCGATCTTGCCATCGGTGGTATGCAGTGGGATCAACAGCCCGGGCACGCGCCGCTGGGCCATCGAAAAGCCGTACTGAACCAGGTCACCCTCGATGGTGATCGTACGGTAGCCGCGTCCACGAATGACCTGGTCAGAGATGCCCGATTCTTCAACGAGCATCTTTAGGTGTTTTTCTGAAAGGGACAGGTCATTGAGACTCATTCGTTGGGCTCCTGGTTAGCGATGGTTTCTGCGTCTATATCAGTTGCATTTCCTGTGGTTGATTTCTTGCGTTCCTTTGTGGGCTGTTTGCCTAATTGATTGTATGGCTCCTGTTGTGTACCGATAAATTGATCACTGAGGATGAAAGCGTAGACGCGCGCTAACAACCTTCCCTGCTCCTCCGGTGAGAGTTGGAGGGGTTCAGCAGGATGATTCATGGCGAACATCATTCTCCTGTGGTTGTGTGCATGGGCAATCCGCGGCGGATAATATTCCGCGTTGGATGAGGTCCAGGCGAATGATGAGCCTGGCCTGATCAGCCGGGGTGCGCAGTTCCTGCTCCGCCAGATGGATCAGGGCTGAGTATTCCGGCTGTTCTAAGAGGATTTTCAAACGATTGAGCATAGGTATCCTTTCGGCAAAATAAAAAGACGGCGTTTTGTTCAACGCCGCCATTTTCTGCCCTGGGATATCCTTCGCTCAAGTACCCGCAATATCCCTCTTTATCACTTCCATATCCCAATGGTCAAGGATATAGGTTTAAGATGACTTTTTCCGAAAATTTTGGAAAACACCTGATTTCCGATAGGGTACCACCTCAGCCCCATGTTCTTTACGCAGTTGATTGACCCGGTTGAGGACTGTTTTTGGCGAAAGGCTTACCCGAACCGCGATTTGATCGCAGGTTAATCCTTTGTGCCAGTGGCGCAGGATCTCGCGGTTAGCGCCGATATCCGGAATGCTTAACCAGATTTCTGCCGCAGTGCTGGCTGCCTGTGGTTGAGACTCGGGTTTGGTTTCCACGGGAGCAGGAATCTCAGGAAGCTCTGGCAAGGAAAACCAGCCCAATTTTTCCAGTTCATCGCGGATTGCGTCCCATAAACTCCAGAGGGTTCTTTCACCGTGCAGGCGAACGCGTAAAAGCGTTCCGTCTGAGGGTAGGGCATGGGCATGGATTGTTAACAGATTCCTCGCAAGCATAAGTTTCACTTCAACCGGGTTGGCATCTGCAGAGATGCTGCCGGCATCTTTGCGGCTGCCTGGAAGCAGAATCTGAGATGCCAGTTGTTGGTATTGGCTTTGGGCGCGTAAGTTCAGGGCGAATTGACGAAGCATGACCCCGAACTGGGCCGGCGTGCCTTTGATGGGGAAATCGAACCGTTCATCAATCTTCTTTGAGCCGTCCGCAACGGGTCCAAAAGGCAGATCGTGATAACCAAAGATTTGTAATCTGCTGGAAAGCCAGACCTTGAATTCCTGCTGGCGCTGCAGGCGTTTCTCATAGAGTGCCTGAGAAAGAATGGCTTGGAAAACATCTTCCTGACCAAGTAGATCGGCGAGCCGGCCTCTGAGGCCCAGGACTTCTTCACGGAGCAGGTGTGGTGGACCCATAAAACTGGACACAAAAACAGGGATAGTTTAGGGGGTACCCACCACTGATTGTGATGACAGCCAAGCAGCTTCGAACTCGGCAGGTGTCAGGTAACCCAACGATGAATGGATAC
>NZ_LGCL01000014.1 GCF_001306115.1 Ornatilinea apprima
AGCAGCGCTACCTGGTTCATTACATAGGGCTTAAACACGGGGTGGGCTTGTTTTCTTCTCATTCCTTTATTGAATCATTGCTTTTTAAAAATGTAAAGGGGCTGTCCTCTACTTTTTGGACAGCCCCTTCGTTTAACAGGTTATTCAGCTTATCAGTAACGCAGAAAAGCAGCCACCCCGCCAATTTGTTCGAGTTGGTCGTTGACCTCCACAATTTGCACGTCGCCGCCGTCGCGCAGCACCTGGTTAATGGCCGCGTTGAGGATGTCCTCCAGCGGTTCCAGCGTACCGCCGCACAGCGGGCAGGCCTGGTTGTTGGCCGGTAGCAGGGCGTGGCAGCTCACGCAGCGATGCCCGGGAATTTGCAGCCCGCGCCCGGTGATGAGGGTTTGCACGCGTTTTTCGTTAACTGAGGGGATGACATTTTGCAGCCCCACCACGGCGTTCAGGCCTTTAGCGGCGGCTGTGATGGCCGATTCGACCAGCTTTTCTTCACGCTGGCGTTCAACAACGCGGCCAATTTGCATGGCTTTTTGCAGCACCTCGGCGTGGCTGGCGATCATTTCCATGGGGAAGTCGCCAATCACCAGGCTCTTCCATGCCTTGGGCATTTCGCTGCGAAAATGGGCGATATTGTCGTCTGTTCCGCCGATGAGAATGCGGCGGATGCGATTCTCTTCAAAGAATTGAATGGCGGCCTCAACGGCGTCTTTCATGTTGCGCTCAATCACTTCTTCGGTATAGCGGGTTCTGCCGGCGACACCGCCGCGATGCCCAGGAATGGTGGAAGCCCCACCACGCTTGGTGTGCCGCACAGGGTCTCCCAACATGCCTTCCTGCTCATGGAGCTGCCCCATGTGGAAGGAGAAATAGCGGGCGCCTTGTTTGTCTACCAGCACCACACCGTAGCCCCCATAGCTGTCCAATAAATCGGTAAGCGGCTGCACGCTGGGTAAATCGCCAAAGTGGATATGATCGCGTACAGGTACTTCCAATGGGTACGCGCGGAAGAATTTTTGTGCCGCGCAAGAAAATATGACCACACCGATACCAGACCAATCGTACTGGTGCTGCATATAAAGCTCCACCGCCTCAACATCTTTGGGCGCGTTGACGCTTTTAAGCATCGTGCGCAGGCGCAAGCGGTAAGCATCGGCATTGCCCATCGTGGGATCGGTGTTGAGATAGATGCTCAAGATCGGATCGGTGCCAGAGAACTCGAGCAGTTCCCGCAGGTCATTTTCATCAAACATGGCAATCTCCTTTGGCTAGAGAATTCATAAAACTGAAGAAGATGTTCCCTGCAGCTATTCGATTGTGATTGAGGAACGATCAGGGACGTTTGTCGAGAGTAATGACCACCTCCTTTTCCTGTCCGTCTCTTAATATAGTAACACTAATTGTCTCCCCGGGACTCTTGTTGGTCATCACATAGCTGAGCAATTCGCCAAAAACGCGCACCGGGCGGCCGTCAACGCCGATGATCAGGTCTCCGCCGGCGGGCAGGCCGGTGTCGGTGATCTGGCGCAGCGAGCCGCCGCGCAGGCCGGCCTGGTCGGCCGGGCCGCCCGAAACCACTTCAATCACATACGCGCCGGCGATGTATTTGCCGTCGTTTGTGCTTAAGCCGAGCGATTCTTGCTCCAGCAGGCTTAATTCTTCGCGGGCAGTGAGGCCGATGTAGGGGTAATCGTAGCCGCCCTGGTTGATTAAGGAAGGGACCACCCGCCGCACGATGTTGATGGAAACGGCAAAGCCAACGCCGCTGTTGATCGGGTCGCCGGTGATGGTGGTGCCGGTGGTGCGAATGGCGCGGTTCACGCCGATCACCTCACCATTGAGGTTGAGCAGCGGGCCGCCGGAGTTGCCAGGGTTGATGGAAGCGTCGGTTTGGAGGATGTCTCCGGCTGAATAGACGCCGCCTTCGGGGGTCTGGCGCAGAGAAGAAAGGGTGCGGCCTTTGGCCGAGATGATGCCGGTGGTCATGGTGCCGCTGAGGCCAAAGGGGTTGCCAATGGCAACAACGGTTTGGCCGACAAAGGTCTGTTCTGAATCACCGAGGGGCACGGGGGTGAGGTCTTCGGGAGGGAGGTTCACTTTGATCACGGCCAGATCGGAATCAAGATCGGTTCCGATCACCTCTCCGCGGACTTTAATGCCGGAAGGGAAGTCGACTTCCAGTTCTTTGGCGCCTTCTACTACATGGTAGTTGGTGATGATGTGGCCTTCTTTGTCGTACACAAAGCCCGAACCCAACCCGGAGCCTTCGTTGGTGAGAGTTTGAATGGCCACCACCCCGGGGCTGACGCGCTCATAAATCGACACCAGCAGGTCTTGCTGGGCGGCCAGGTCGGCTATTTGCAGGGGGGCGGCGGTGTTGAGCGGCTGCGGCGGAAGGGGAGTGGCTTCGGCCGGCTGGGGGAGGTTAAGGTTAAGCTGGCTCAACTGGGGCGCGGAAAAACAGGCCAGCGAGGTGAGTAGCAGGATAGAAATGGCGATTAAAAGTTTATGCTTTTTCATTTTGCACTTCCAATAAGGTAACTTCGCTCCGGAGTTAACTCTGGCGCGCTTTGATTAACAGTTCTTTTTGCTGGGCAGACAGGTTGCGGGGGATGCTGACCCGCACGCGGGCGTACAGGTCGCCGTGTTGCTGCGGGTTGCGCAGTTTGGGCATGCCGCGCTGCGCCAGGCGGAAGGTTTGGCCGGGCTGGGTGCCGGCAGGGATGGTGAGGAGGACGTCGCCGCCGGGGGTGGGGGTGAGTACCTGACCGCCCAGAACAGCGGTGAACATATCGACGGACACATCGGTGTATAAATCGTCGTCCTTGCGCTCGTAGCGCGGGTCGGGAGAGACCTCAATCACCAGGTAAATGTCGGTCTGGTTGGGTCCCACACCGGCCATGCGAATTTTGGTGCCGGTGCGCGCGCCAGCCGGAATTTTAACTTCCATGCGGCGGTCGTCAATTTGAATGGTGCGCGAGCCGCCGTGATAGGCTTCGTAAAAACTGATGGTAAGGGGATGCTCAATCGTCCGCGGGCGTGGGGCGGCCGCGCGCGCGCCGCGCCGGGTAGTTCTCACATCGGGGGCGCCCATGCCGCCGAAGATGAACTGGAAGAAGTCGGAGAATCCGCCAGCGCGGCCGAACATGTCTTCCATGTTGCCCATGTCCACCCGAGTGCCAGAAGCACCAGCCGCGCCGGGCGCGCTGGCGAACCAGTCTTCCCAGTTGAAGGAGCCCGGCCGCCCGGTGGTTTGCCATTGGCTGTACGATTCGCCAAGCTGGTCGTAGCGGGCGCGTTTTTGCGCGTCACTTAAAACCTCATAGGCTTCGTTGACGTCTTTGAAGCGGTCTTCGGCGGCTTTATCCCCGGGGTTGCGGTCCGGGTGATATTTCTTGGCCAGATTCCGGTAAGCTTTTTTAATTTCATCGGGTGTGGCACCACGGCTCACCCCCAGAACTTTATAGTAGTCTTTATATTCCATGATTCAATTTTATGCACTGCGGGCGATACAAGTCAAGTGAGGCAGAAAAATTCTTATACAACTCCTATTAACTGCTGACGTTTTGTTAATGAAAAAACAAGGTCCGGAGGTGCTGGCGGGCAGCGAATATGGAAAAGGAGCGAACCGTTTGCTCGGGGCGGGGCAGGGATGGGAAAAATGAGGATATGATAGTAGAATACAATTCTTAACCAGTCTGCATTGAAGGGTACTTATGCTTTCCACTCACCAGCAGCAAACCTTGCGTCGAAAATGGATCTTCGTGTTGGCGGCAGCCCTGGCGGAAGCCGTTTTTTGCCTGGCGTATTTGTTGTTAATTTCCCGCTCTGAGAAGAACGCCTGGCTGTTAGGTTACTCGAAAACGCGCCTGTTCATGACGGTGCCTTTTTGGGCGGCGGCCGGGCTGGCAGGGTGGGCTGTGAGCCGGCTGCTGCGCCGCGACGCGCCAGTGGAGAAGATGGCCGCCGGGTTGGGCAGGCCGCTGTTTCAGGTACTGGCAGACGCCTGTGCGGTGATGGCGCCTATGGGCGCTTATTTGCTGGTGAAGTGGAATTTCTTTATCGACACCGGTTTTGATTACCAGACGGTGGTGCAGCGCCTGAACCCTTATTTGCTGCTGCTGACGCTGTACGCGCTGGGATTTTTAATCGCCTTTTATCCGCGGCCGAGCTGGCAGCCGCTCGCTGGCGGGCTGGTGGAAAAGCTGCGTCGGGAAGCCAGCTATCACCGCGCGCTGCCGCTGGTGCTGCTGGTTTTCGCGCTGCTGTTTGTGGCGGCGCACTTCGCGGGTTGGACGTTTCAGAACAATGAAAACTGGAAATGGTCGCTGCTCTTTTTTGCGCATGAGTTTAACCTGGACAACGAACAGGTTTTACCGGCGTTTTTCTCGGGCTTTCTGTTGCTTCTGGCGGGCTTGCTGGCGCTGGCAGTGACCGCAGATCACTTTCAAGCGCGGGCGCGATTTCGCTGGCATTGGGGGCTGCTGGCGCTGGCTTTCTTCTACCTGGGATTGGATGAGATGCTGCATCTGCACGAAAATTGGTCGCTGCCCGGCGCGGATTTGATCAGCGGGTCGAAGGGGTTCTTCTTTGCCTGGGTGCCTTCCGCGATTGTGCTGATGGTGGTGTTTAGCCTTGTGTTTTTGCCCTTCTTTTTGAACTTGCCGCGCCGCGCCCAGGTGCTTTTCTTGGCGGCGGGGGTTTTGTATGTGGGCGGAGCGCTGGGAATGGAACTGGTCGCCAGTGAGTATATGTCCACGTTTAATGATTGGGGCTATGATTACTGGCGGCTGGTGGCTGTGGAAGAGGGGGTTGAAATGCTGGGGGTGATTGTGGCGATTCACGCGCTGCTGCAAATGCTGGGCCAGGGTGTGGAGCGAGCGCGCGCAAAGGCATAGCTAACTTGCGGCAGGATATTGGCCGCGCTTAACAATTCTGTTGGTTCGGCTGCTTCACGAAAGGGCGTTTCTTCCTTTTTTAACCAGTCCATGCTATGATTCCAAAGGGGAGGCGGCGTGAAAGAGAAGATCCTGGTCGTAGAGAACGATCCAATCATCAGGGATTTCTTAGTGCGGCAGTCGTTAGAAGCCGCCGGTTACACGGTGAGCGCCTCCGAAGATTCCTCCTCGGCTCTATCCACCATTCTGAAAGAAAACCCGGACGCGGTGGTGATTAACCTGGCGCTGCCAGGTTTAAGCGGCAAAGATCTGATTGCCGCGCTGGCTGCGCAGCATGCGGAACTTCCGATTGTGGTTGTGTCGAAAAAAGGCGGGGAAGCCGACATCATCTCTGCTTTTCGCCTGGGCGCGGCCGATTATCTGGTGTGGCCGGTGCGCGAGGCTGAAGTGGTGGCGGTGGTGGAGCGAGTGCTGAAGCAGGTGCGCAACCGCCGCGAGCGCGAAGAGCTGGCGGGCAAGCTGCAAAACGCGAATTACCTGCTGCAGCAGCGCGTGCGCGAGCTGACCACCATCTACGGCGTGGGAAAGATGGTAACTTCGATTACCGACCAATCCCTGCTGTTTGAGCGCATTCTGGAAGGCGCGATCAGCGTAACCCTGTCGGATATGGGCTGGTTTTTACTGCTGGACGAAGCCAGCCGCGAATTCCGCATGGTGGCGCAGCGCAACCTGCCCGAGTCGCTGGCGCAATTGCTGAACCAGCCGTGGGATGACGGGTTAAGCTCGCTGGTGGCCATGTCGGGCGAGTCGCTGGCGGTGCACGGACCGGCGCTGCGCCGTTTCAAAATTGCCTCGCTGGGGCAGGCGGTGTTGATTGTGCCGGTAAAGGTGCAGAAAACGGTGATCGGCATGCTGGTGATGATCCGCAAGCAGGCTAAAGATTATTCGAACAGCGAACAGCACCTGCTGGAAGCGGTAACCGATTATGCTTCGATATCGCTGGCCAACGCGCGTCTGTTCCGCGCCCTGGAAGACCGCGCAGATTCGCTGCAGCGGCTGGTTGAGAACGCGCAGGCTGGCGGGCGAATTCACAATGATTTGATGCGCAGCTTAAAAAATGAGCTGCGATCCGCGCTGCAGGCAGTCCCCGGCACAGAAAGCCAGGCCGCGCGGGCGCCCATTTCGCGCTGGACGACCCGCCCGCGTGAGCAAAACGGGGAACTCAACGCGCTGGTGCGCCGCCTGTCTCGCATTGTTGAATCGATCCAACCACTTGAAGGCCTGCCTTCTCCACAAGACGCGCCGGTGAATTTGAGCGAAGTGGTTTATGAGGCGGTGGAGCAGTTTCAGCATTACGCGCGCAGCAGCGAGATTACCCTTGTTTCAGATGTGCCCACCACGCCGTTGATGGTGATGGGCGTGCGCGAGCATTTTGATGAGGTGCTGGGCGGCCTGCTGAGCAACGCGATTAAGTTCAACCGGTTTGCCGGGCAGGTGAGTGTGCACCTGAAACAGGTGGAATCGACGGCGCGAATTGAAATCATTGACACTGGCGCTGGTGTGCCGATTGATGTTTTTGATACAATAAAGAATAGAAAACAACCCAGGCCTGGCGGACAGCATTATGGTGGCCTGGGAATTGGTCTGGAATTGGTCAATGAATTGGTAACTCGTCACAGGGGCAAGTTGTGGTTTAATAGCAAGCCCGGTGAGGGTTCCCACTTTTCTGTTGCCTTTCCATTGATCTCGAACCAAGAGACTGAAACCAGGTAACACACGCATGTCTTCAACCAAGGGCCGGATACTGATTGTGATACCCAACCCGCGTGTCAATACGCTGATGAAATCGATTCTGATTTCCAGCGGGTATGAGACGCTGTTTTCGGAAGACCGCGAAAGCGCGCTCAAGGCGGTGGCCGAATCGACCCCCAGTCTGGTGATCACCAGCGATTTGCTGGACAACGGCAAGGGGCTGGCTTTCGCCGAAGAGGTGCTGCGGCGCTTTCCGGGTTTGCCGGTGATTTTGTTTGTGGAACAGGATTCGCCGGAACTGGTCAAGCAGGCGATTAAAGTGGGGATCAGCGATTACCTTTGCCCGCCCCTGCGCGTGGAAGATATTCTCACCTCGGTGGAGAACAGTCATACCAAAGCCGAGCGCACGCGAAAATGGGTGCTGCTGGAAGCGAAACGCGCCACAGCCAGCTTGCAGCGCAAGGTGGATGAGCTGGAGACCCTGACACGCCTCGGTCACTCGATTAACGGCTCGCTGGATTTGGACAGCGTGCTCTCTTCGATTGTGGAAGCGGCGGTGGAGCTGACCGGCGCGGAAGAAGGCAGCCTGCTACTGTTGGATGAAGACACGGGCGAGCTGTATATGCGCGCCTCACGCAACTTCCAGGAAGAGTTCGCGCGCACCTTCCGCCTGCCGGTGCAAGACACGCTGGCCGGCTCGGTGCTGAGCACGGGCGAGCCGGTGCTGCTGGATGAATCTTCGCCGATGAAGATCAAGACTTCTTATCTGGTGCACAGCCTGGTGTATGTGCCGCTGACCGCGGAGGATAAGGTGATTGGGGTGCTGGGAGTGGATAACCGCAACCGCAATCTTCCCTTTAAGCAGCGGGATGTGAAGCTGCTCTCGGCCATCGCGGAGTACGCGGTGGTGGCGGTGGAAAACGCGCGTCTGCATCACCTGACCATTCAGGAGCGTAATAAACTGGATGCCATTTTAACGCGCATTCAAGACGGCGTGATCGTGATGGATAGCTCGAAGCGGCTGCTGCTGGTGAACCAGGCGGTGCGCTCGCTGTTTAACCTGGGTGAAGGCAATCTGAACGGGCGGCTATTTTTGGATGTGTTTGACCACCCCGAACTGGTAACGCTGGTGGAAGACGCCGGAAAGAATCTGACCAACTGGCTGGAGATTAGTTTTGAAGGCGGGCGGGTTTTCAGCGCGCAGGTTACTCCCATCCCCAATATTGGCCAGGCTGTGACGATGTACGACATCACCTATCTGAAGAAGCTGGACGCGATCAAAACCGATTTTGTGAATACCGTATCGCATGATTTACGCTCGCCACTGACCGCCATCATGGGCTATGTGGACTTGATCGAACGCACCGGGCCGGTAACCGATATGCAGCGCGATTTCATCCGCCGGGTGCAATTGAGCGTGCATAATATCTCTACCCTGGTGGACGATTTGCTGCGCCTGGGGCGCATTGAGGCCGATGCGGACTCGCGCAAAGAAGATGTCTACCTGGATCAGTTGATCGCTTATGTGGGCGAGCAGCTGGCCGAGCGGTTTGAGCAGCACGGGCACCATTTTGTGTACGAGCGCCCGCAGAACTTCCCGCCGGTGAAGGCCAACCCGATGCAGATGCAGTCGCTGATTGAAAACCTGCTGGATAACGCGATAAAATATACCGCCGAAGGCGGCACAATTGCGGTGCATACCAAGGTAGAGAAGAGCCAGGTGGTGCTGCAGGTGAGTGATGACGGCATTGGCATTCCGGCATTGGATTTACCCTATATTTTTGATAAGTTCTACCGCGCCAGCAACGTGGACAGCGACGTGATCGGCACCGGGCTGGGGCTTTCGATTGTGAAATCGGTGGTGGAAAATCACCAGGGGCGCATCTGGGTAGATTCGAAGCAGGGGCAGGGCACAACCTTCTCGGTGGTGCTGCCGCTGGTGGAAGAGAAAGAGAATTAAATTGCTCTTGACAATCGCCTTGTTTCTGGCATAATAAGACTTAATTACAAGCAAGCAAAGGCATTGACGGAGAAAAGTAACCCGGCGAAAGCTGACAGGGAAGCGCGGCCTGAGATTGAGAGCGGCGCGCGGCGGCAACCGGTTGAAGTTCCCTCCCGAGCCTCCCAGGGGAACGCCCATGTGGGCCAGTAGTTTGGGACGCAGGCGCAGCGTTACCGGCGCAGCTAATCGCTCAATTTTGAGCCGTTGGCGTGAGCGGGCTGGCGCAGGCCGGCCAAAAAGGGTGGTACCGCGGAGACAACCCCGTCCCTTTGGGATGGGATTTTTTTGTTAAAAACCATTGCAATCAATAATTTGTTTTTGGAGGCAGAATGAGCGATGTTATGGATCGAGAGGGGCTGGAGCAGCAGCTCGAAACCATCCGGCAAACGGCCCTTTCTGCGCTAGCGTCAATCGACACGGAAGACGCTTTGCAGGAATGGCGGCGCGCGTATCTGGGAAAAAGCGCGCCGGTGATGGAGCTGATGCGCTCGATGGGCAAAATGCCCCCCGAACTGCGCCCGCTGGTGGGCAAGGCTGCCAACGAGGTGAAGCAGGCATTGGAAGCCGCGCTGGAAGAACGCGGCGAAGCGGTGAAGCAGGCTGCCCTGCAGCACGCGCTGGAGCGCGACGCCGTGGATGTAACCCTGCCCGGCCGCCAGCCGGCGCGCGGCGGGCTGCACCCGGTGACCCAAACGCTGCGCGACGTGCTCGCGATCTTCGGCGATATGGGTTTTCAGGTGTACCAGTCGCCTGAGGTGGAGACGGATGCGTACAACTTTGAACTGTTGAACATCCCTTCCTATCACCCTGCGCGCGATATGTGGGATACCTTCCATATTTTGCAGAAGGGTGTGGTGCTGCGCACGCATACTTCGCCTGGCCAGATTCGCAGCATGGAAGAGCGCAATCCCGAGCCGGTGCGGGTGGTGCTGCCGGGCATGGTCTACCGCTACGAGCAGATCAGCGCGCGCTCCGAGATTCAATTCAACCAGGTGGAACTGCTGGTGGTGGGCAAGAACATCACCATGGCCGACCTGAAAGGCACGCTGCAAGATTTTGTGCGCCGCCTGTTTGGCAACAACGCGCGCACCCGCCTGCGCCCCAGCTACTTCCCTTTCACTGAGCCGAGCGCCGAGATGGACGTGGAATGTTTTGTGTGCGGCGGCAAAGGCTGCCCGGTGTGCAAGCGCTCCGGCTGGCTGGAAATTTTGGGCTGCGGCATGGTTCACCCGGTGGTTTTGCAGAACGGCGGGTATGACCCCACAGTGTATACCGGTTTCGCGGCAGGGTTGGGCATTGAGCGCATCACCATGCTGCGCCACCGCATTGAAGATATTCGTTATTTCTGGTCGAATGATATTCGCTTCCTGGAGCAGTTCTAACCATGAAGATACCGCTGAGTTGGCTTAAAGAATATGTAGACATTGACCTCGATCTCGAGGAACTGGCCTACACCCTGACGATGGTGGGGCTGGAAGTGGATGAAATTAAACTGGTGGGCCTGCCCATGCCGCCCGGAGACCTGCACGGCTTCAAGTACACCGGCATTGAGTGGGCGCTTGATAAGTTTGTGGTGGCGCAAATTGACGAGGTGCTGCCGCACCCCAACGCCGACCGCCTGACGTTGTGCCGCCTGCAAGACGGCGCGGGTGAAAAGCTGGTGCTGACCGGCGCGCCCAACCTGTACGACTACAAAGGCATTGGCCCGCTGGAAAAACCGCTCAAGGTGGCTTACGCGCGCCTGGGCGCTACGCTTTACGATGGACACCAGCCGGGCTATGTGCTGACCACGCTGAAGAAGACCAAAATACGCGGCGTGGAGTCCGATTCGATGGTGGCTTCGGAAAAAGAGCTGGGTATCTCGGATGAGCATGAAGGCATTATCATCCTCGATGACGACGCGCCGACTGGCATGCCGTTGGTGGATTACATGGGTGATGCGGTGTTCGAGATTTCGATTCTGCCCAATATGATCCGCGACGCGAGCGTGATCGGTGTGGCGCGCGAGATCGCCGCCGTTACCGGCAAGCCGCTGCGCAAACCCGCGCGGCAGGTGGCCATGACCGGCCCGTCGATGCGCGGCGAGGTCTCGATTGATATTCGCGAGCCAGAGCTGAATCCGCGCTTTGTGCTGGGGTTGGTGCGCGGTGCCAAACCGCTGCCCAGTCCGTATTGGGTACAGCGCCGCCTGCGCCTGGCCGGCATGCGCCCGATTAACAGTATTGTGGACGCGACCAATTATGTGATGCTCGAAGCGGGTGAACCGCTGCACGCCTTCGACTTTGACAAGCTCAAAGCGCGTGCCAATGGGAAAATGCCGGTGATCATCACCCGCCGCGCGGAAAACGGCGAAAAGCTGACCACGCTGGACAGCGTGGAGCATACCCTGGAAGACTACACCATTCTGGTGACCGACACCGCCGGGCCGCTCTCGCTGGCCGGGATTATGGGCGGCGAAGAAACCGAAGTGGATGAGAACACCACCAACGTGCTGCTCGAAGGCGCGGCGTGGAACTTTATCAACGTGCGCCGCACGGCCACCTACCATCACATCAACTCAGAGGCGGGCTATCGCTTCGCGCGCGGGGTGCACCCGGCGCTGGCTGAGCAGGGCGTGCGCATCTGCCTGGAACGCATGGCGGCCTGGAGCGGCGGCGAAATTGCCGCCGACCTGGTGGATGAGTACCCCAACCCGCCGGTGGACCCGGTGGTAACCCTCAGCGCCGAGGCCGTCAGCCGTGGGTTGGGCGTGGAATTGAGCGCGGATGAGATTGCCAATCTGCTGCGGCGGTTGGAATTTGTCTGTGAGGTGGAGGGCGACACGGTGCGCGCCGCCACCCCGCCGCACCGCCTGGATATTGGCGAGGGCGTGATCGGCCGCGCGGATTTGATGGAAGAAGTGGCGCGTATGTACGGCTACGATAAGATTCCCTACACGCGGTTGTCTTGCGAGCTGCCGGTGCAGCGCGAAAATCGCCCGGTGCGCCTGGAAGATCGGGTGAAAGACGTGCTGGCCGGGCTGGGCCTGCGTGAGATCATCAATTACCGTCTCACTTCGCCAGAGCGCGAGGCGCGCGCCCATCCGCAAGGTGTGATGGCGGATGAGGCCGAGTATGTGCGCCTGGCCAATCCGATTGCCCCTGAGCGCTCGGTAATGCGCCGCTCGCTGCTGCCGGGTATGCTGGAAATTCTGGAGCGCAACAGCCGCCTGGCGCAGCGCCTGGCCTTCTTCGAGACCGGCCCGGTGTTCTGGCCAGTGGGCGAGACGCTGCCCAAAGAGGCGCGCCGCCTGTGCCTGGGCCTGAGCGGTCTGCGCGAGCTGCCCACCTGGGACCAGCCCGTAACCACCAGTATGGATTTCTTCGATTTGAAGGGTGTGATCGAGGCGCTGCTGGACGCGCTGCATATCAGCGGCGCGGTCTACCGGCGCGGCGAGCACCCCGCCATGCACCCCAACAAGTGTGCGGAAGTGTGGGTGGGCGAGCAAAGCCTGGGTGTGTTCGGTGATCTGCACCCGCTGGTGAAAGAGAAATACGATTTGCCCAAAGCTTCTGTGCTGGTTGCTGACCTGGACCTGGAAGCGGTGATGGCGGTGATGGGGACACGCTTTGAAGCTCAACCCGTGCCGGTTTACCCGGCGGTGCTGGAAGACCTGGCGGTGATTGTGGATGAATCCGTGCCCGCCGACCAGGTAGAGGCGGTACTGCGGCGCGGCGGCGGCAAGCTGTTGGCGCGCGCGGAGCTGTTCGATATCTACCGCGGGGCGCAGATTGGCGAGGGTAAGAAGAGCCTGGCGTACAGCCTGTCTTACCAGGCGGCTGATCATACGCTGGATGAGAAAGAGGCGCTCAAGATTCGTGAGAAGGTTATTAAGAATCTGGACCGCGAGTTGGGCGCGAAAATCCGCAGTTAGGGTGAATAGAGAGATACCCTGTAGGGTGTGGTGGAGGGTGGATTATGCGCATAGTATTGGCAATGTTGAAGCTTCCGCCCGAAACCCACCAATAGGATTGAAAGATGTAATAAGCTGCTCCGTTTGGGGCAGCTTTTTTGATTCCCTCACCACCAGATGATACCCCATCCCCGCGGCTGCGCCGCTGCCTCTTTCCCGCTGCGCAGGGAAGGGACTGAAAACCGCTGGGGGGTGGTCATTTTTGCTGGTCGAAAGCCGACGATTTAATTATTGATGGGCGAGGATGGTGATTCGAATGCCCCCACCCGGCCTCCCCCGGCAAGCCAGGGGAGGTGCCTTGGGGTTGGCTTGATACCTCATCCCCGTGGCTGAAAACCGGGTATTTTGGTGAGCGCCGGGGGGTGGTCATTTTTGCTGGTCGAAAGCCGACAATTTTATCGTTGATGGGCGAGGATGGTGATTCGAATGCCCCCACCCGGCCTCCCCCGGCAAGCCAGGGGAGGTACCTTGGGGTTGGCTTGATACCTCATCCCCGTGGCTGAAAACCGGGTATTTTGGTGAGCGCCGGGGGGTGGTCATTTTTGCTGGTCGAAAGCCGACGATTTAATCGTTGATGGGCGAGGATGGTGATTCGAATGCCCCCATCCGGCCTCCCCCGGCAAGCCAGGGGAGGTGCCTTGGGGTTGGGGTTCTTCTGTAGGGTGCGGCGAACATGCAATAACGGCGGGTTTCGGGCGGTTTTAAGATGGGTTTACGGCGCGAGAGAATCGCGCAGGTAGGCGGCGGCGAAGGAGTCGCTGAGCACCAATTGGTAACCGGGCAGGGCGTCCCCTTGGGCGGCGGCGTAGAACTGCTGGATGGCCTGCATGTCGCCGGGGTCGATGGCGCGCTCAATGATGGCCGGGTCGCTGAACAGATTCAGGTTGGCCTGCTCCAGCACGATCAGGTCGGGGTTGGATTCGGCGATGATCTGCAGGGTGGGCATGGACCAACTCATCTCGACCGAGCGGGCGGCGCGCGCCGGGTAGTAGACCTTCCAGTCGCGGAAGACGACCAGCTCTTTTTGCGGTAGTTGGCTGAGCCATTCGCTTTCTAGACGGTTAAAGAACTGCACCGCCGGGGCCTGTTCCTCGCGCCGCAGGTGGGTGGAGAGAATCTGCGCGTCCTGGCGCAGGAAGAGGGCAAACTGCACCAGAATCAGGGCGGCGGCCAGCCCCTGCAGGACGCGGCGCAGTTTAATGGATAGTTTGAAAGGCAATTCTTCGCCGGTTTCGGGGAAGAAGTTAACCAGGCCTGAGAAGGCGGGCAGCAGCACCGGCAGCCAGTAATGGGTGCGGCGGGTGGCAAAGGTGATGATGACGACCGTCAGGGGAATCATCCAGGCAAGAATGAGCACGTTCAGGCGGCGGCGCTGCGGGTTGGCGATGCCCAGTCCCAGCCCGGCCAGGGCCAGCAGCACAAAGGCGGCTTCGCCGTAATGCACGCGCAGGTCGGCCGGGTAGCCGCCAGCGAAGAACGGCGCGCTGCCGGCGGTGAACATGCCGGTGGAGGTCTCGACGATCTGCTTGCTCTGGGTGGCGAGGATGGCGGCGCGTTCCTGCGGCAGGAGCAGCAAAGGGTTGCTGATCACCACCGTGGCGCACATCACCACCACGAACAGCGCGCCCAGCCCAACCGCGCGCCGCCAGGTGATGGCGCGGCGCAGCACGCCCCATCCCAGGTAGACCGGCACGCACAGCACAAAGAACAGTCCCAGGTGCTTGGTGCCGATGGCCAGCCCACAGGCGACGGCGGCCAGCAGGAAGTCTCGTTTATATTGAAAGGCGTCGCGGTCGAGGAAGAAGAGGGTCAGGACGATGAAGATCTGCACCAGACTGTCGGGGTGCCACCACAGGTTGTTGACCACCACGGCCGGCGCGGCCAGCAGCAGCAGGAACAAGCCCAGCGCGCGCCACCAAGAGCGGAAGCGGGTTTGCATCCACACCAGCAGCAGGTTGGCGGCCAGCATGGGCAGCACGTTGATCCCCTGGCGCAGCACGGTGACGAGCAGGCGGGTCTGGTCGGCCCATTCGGGGCCGAGGGCCAGCTTGAGCGGCAGAATCAACACGGCCGAGAAGAAGTAAAAGACATAGCCGTAAAAGTAATGCAAATAGACCACAAAATTGCGCAGCGACTGGTAGAAGGTGTCGCCGGGGGTGAGCATGCGCAGCAGGTGCGGGTACTGGGCGTATTCGTCAATTTCGAACACGGCCAGCATGTTGGGGTCCGCCGCGCCGGTGCGGTTGAAGGGGATAAAGGCGAGGAAGCAGGCCAGGGCGACGGCGAGGAGCAGGAAGAAGGTTCGGCGTTGGGAGGTTTGCATAAGGGTATGCCTCAATACGGCAATTATACCTTTATGAAAAAGGTTTCGGGATGGATGAGGCACAATGCGCGCTTCATCCACCCCGATTCCATACCAGAAAAAAGGTGAATGTTACTTCACTGGATTGTTATCCAGAATCTCTTCAATTCTTTCCAGCACTTCGAGGGACATTTTGTCCAGGGCGGCGGGGGCGGCCAGGTTGTCATCGAGCTGCTCCAGGCGGGTGGCGCCGGTGATGACGCTGGTTACTTCTTTGCGGCGCAGCAGCCAGCCGATGGCCAGTTGGGCGGTGGTTACTTCCAACTCGCGGGCCAGCTCGGTGAGGGCGCGCACTTTCTCAATGCGCTCCTGGGTGATATAGTCGCGGATCCAGTTCATGTCGTCCAAAGACGCGCGGCTGCCGGCGGGAATGCCGTCGTTGTACTTGCCGGTGAGGATGCCGTAGAAGAGCGGGCTCCACGTGACCAGGCCAATGCCCTGCTGCTGGGTGACGGACATCAATTCCGCTTCCACGAGCTTGCGGTGGAACATGTTGTACTGCGGCTGCTCGACCACCGGCGGGATGAGGCCGTACTGGCGCGCCACACCGATGGCTTCCATCACCTGCTGGGCTTCCCACTCGGAGGTGCCCCAGTAGAGGATTTTGCCCTGCTGGATGAAGATATTCATGGTGCGCACCACTTCTTCCACGCCGGTGTCGGGGTCAAAGCGGTGGCAGAAGTACAGGTCAACGTAGTCGGTGCCCAGACGCTTGAGCGAGGCGTGCAGCGATTCGGTCATATGCTTGCGCGAGAGGCCGCGCCCGTTGGGGCCGGGCATGGTGGGCCAGAAGACCTTGCTGGAAATGACCAGCGCCTCGCGCGGCAGCCCTTCAATGGCCTTGCCCATCACGGTTTCGGCCTGGCCGTCGGCGTACACGTCGGCATTGTCGAAGAAGTTCACGCCCTGGTCATAGGCGGCGTGAATCAGGTCGGCGGCGGTGTTGGTTTCAATTTGTTTTCCAAACGTAATCCAGGCACCCAATGAGATTTCGGATACTTTTAAGCCTGAGCGCCCCAGTCTGCGGTAGTGCATGGTAAACCTCCTTTAACAGTTATGCTGATTAGATTATAAGGCTTTTCAGCGCGGCGTGAAACTGAGTGTTGAAGGACAGACCAACCCGGCGCGAACCTTGCACCGCTAGTCCATGCGGCGGCGGATCGTGATGGGCAGCAAGACGCGTAAAGCAAGTTCGCGCAGTTTTCAGTATAATGGATGCAAATTGAGTGGATGAAAAAATGGAGATGCTGACGATGAAGCACAACCGTTTGATGATAAGCCTGGCGCTGACCAGCCTGGTGCTGGCCGCGCTGGCCTGTAATGTGCCGGGGCATATGCCGCCGACTGCCGCGCCAACCCTGTCGGATGCCGCGGTGGCTACACAGGTGGCCAAAACGATGCAGGCGGTTGGAGATGTTGCCGCGCCAACGGCCACCCCTGAACTGGTGGTAACGGCTACCAGCGAGCCGGCAGCGCCCGCGCTGGAAGGGCTGCGGGTGGCTTACAGCGACGCCAACCGCGACCTGTGGGTGTGGGATGAGGGCGAGCCGCCGGTAAAAGTGCTGGACACGGGCGACGTGGTGGATGTCAAACTCTCGCCGGATGGGGCGCAGCTCTTATTCGCGCGCTCGCTGGACTATGCTGCCTACAGCCTGTGGGTGATGGGTGCGGATGGCGGCAGTCCGCAAGAGCTGGTGAGTGCGGATGAGTTCGAAGACATGAAGGCCTACGAAAACGCGATTACGGCCCAGCCGTTTGTTTACGATTGGGTTCCGGGCAAGAAGCAGGCCTATTTTGTCACTTCACCGGTGTTTGAAGGCCCCGGCCTGGTGGTAAATGATGATTTGTGGATGGTGGATACCGAAACGGGCGATTTCCGCGCGCTGCTGGCTGCCGGAGAAGGCGGCCTGCCGTACTTCTCGCCGGACGGTGAGAAGGTGATGCTCGCGACATCCGAAAATATTCTGATGATGAACGCGGACGGCAGCGGGCTGTCTGTGGTGAAAGAATTTGAGCCGGTGCTGACCTACAGCGAGTATATGTATTATCCGTCGGTGCAGTGGCGCAGCGACAGCGAATTGGCTGCCGCGGCCATTCCGCCCAAGGATTCTCTGGCAGAAGACCCGCAAGACACCTGGACAGGATTCTTAACCCTGGCGGGTGAGGCGCAAGAAATTAAGAGCGTTCCGGCCTATTTCCTTTCGGCGGCGGTGTTTAACCAACAATTGAACGCGTTCGCTTACCTGAAGAACGCCGGAGCGCAAGGCGAAAACCGCCGCGAGCTGCGTCTGGCGACCAGCCTGGCGCCGGGTTCGATGGCAGACGCGGTGTTTGCCACCGGCAATTTAGAGTTTATCGCCTGGGCGCCGGACGGCGTGCGCTTCGCGTACCGCGACAATGGCGAAGACAAAACCATGCTAGGCCAGGTGGGGGCGGGCCGCATGCAACTGGCCGGAGTGGATGACCCGATTGGTTTCGCCTGGATTGACGACAGCAGCTTTTTATACCTGCAGCGCACAGATGAGTCGTGGAAGATGTTCACCACGCGGATCGGCTCTGACCCGGTGGAAGTGGCTGATTTAGGCCCCGTGGACGCTTCGTTCCCGACCTACAGCTTTGTGAAGTAGAGTTTTTAAGGTTCATAAAAAACAGGGCAGGCCGCGCGGCCTGCCCTGTTCGCTTGTGTGTTGCGGGGTTGTCTAGCTGGCGGTGACCAGGGTGCCCACCGATTGGCCCACCAGCGCGCCGCGCAGAGCGCTCTCGTCGAAGAGGTCCAGTACTAAAATGGGGAGCTGGTTCTCCATGCAGAGTGAGATGGCGGTGCTGTCCATCACTTTAAGCTGGCGGTTGAGGGTGTCGATGTAGGTGAGGTGATCGAATTTGACCGCATTGGGGTTCTTCTTGGGGTCCGAGTCGTAGACGCCATCGACTTTGGTGGCTTTGATGAGCACATCGGCGCCGATTTCCATGGCGCGCAGGGCGGCGGCAGTGTCGGTGGAGAAGTAGGGATTGCCAGTGCCGCCTCCGAAGATGACTACACGGCCTTTTTCGAGGTGGCGGATGGCGCGGCGGCGGATGTAAGGCTCGGCTACGGAGCGCATTTCAACGGCCGACTGCACGCGGGTAACCACGCCCAGGCTTTCAAGCGAGTCCATGAGGGCCAGGGCGTTCATCACCGTGGCGAGCATGCCCATATAGTCGGCGGTGGCGCGGTCCATGCCCAGTTCCAGGCCTTCGCGGCCGCGCCAGAGGTTGCCGGCGCCAATGACGATGGCCACGTCCACGCCCAATTCACGCACTTCACGCACGCGCTCGGCAATGTGCAGGGCGCGGTGCGGGTCTATGCCAAACTGCTGCGGCCCGGCCAGGGCTTCGCCGCTGAGCTTGAGTAAAATGCGGTGGTATTTAATATTTTCCATGTTTGATCTCCCAGTTTCACTATCCAACTGCGCGGCATGCGGCAGGAGGGAGCTGTGCCCCCGTGTCTGTTGAATACTGTACCATGAATGTTGGGCTAAAAAAAAGGCCAACCGTCTGGTTGGCCTTTCGGAGTGTTTTATTCTTCTGAAGAGGTGGTTTCACCTAACGCCCAACGGACAAATCGCCGCACAACAACGCTCTCGCCAATGGAGACGATGTTCTGGTTGATCAGTTCCTGGACAGTGATGGAGTCGTCGCGGATGTAGGGCTGGCGCAGGAGGACGGTCTCATCCATGAATTTCTTGATGGTGCCTTCCACAATGCGGGGAATGATCTGCTCGGGCTTGCCTTCTTCTTTGGCACGCGCGACAGCGATGGCCTTTTCGTGCTCAATGACGCTCTCAGGAATGTCGGTCTCGTTGATATAGAGTGGAGAAGCAGCGGCAATCTGCAGGGCGATTTCGTGGGCCAGGGTGCGGAAGGCAGCCGAGCGGCCAACGAAGTCGGTTTCGCAGTTGAGTTCAACCATCACACCCACGCGGCCGTCGCCGTGGTTATAGAGTTCCACAACACCTTCAGAAGCGTTGCGGGTGGCGCGCTTGGCGGCGGTGGCCAGGCCTTTTTCGCGCAGGAAGTCGAGCGCCTTGTCAAAGTCGCCTTCAGCGTTTTCGAGTGCTTTGCGGCAGTCCAGAATACCGGCGCCGGTCATCTCTCGCAATTTTTTAATGTCTTCAGTTGTAATAGCCATGCCAAATCCCTTCAAATTCTATGAGTTCTCTATCGAAGCCAGGAATTATTCCTCGTCTTCGCCTTCTTCCATACCACCTTCGCGGCTGCCCAGTTTGGCCAGGGTGGATTCACCCAGCAGATCATCGTCGTCCATTTCCATGTCTTCGGTGACCAGGCGGCGGCGCGGGCGGGCAACTTCAGCTTTGGGCTGTTCAGCCATTTCTTCAGCTTCCATGTCTTCTTCTTTACGCATGGAGCGGCCTTCGATGACGGCGTCGGCGATTTTCCCAACCAGCAGTTTAATGGCGCGGATGGCGTCGTCGTTGGAGGGGATGACATAGTCGATGTTGGTGGGGTCGCAGTTGGTATCGACCAGAGCGATGACCGGGATGCCTTTCAGATTGGCTTCGTGAATGGCGGTCATTTCGCGGGAAATGTCGACAACGAAGATCAGGTCAGGCAAATTGCGCATGTTGCGAATACCGCTGAGGCGCAGTTTAAGGCGGTTGATTTCGCGCTGGATGAGCAGACCTTCTTTTTTGGTGAGCTGGTTGATCTCACCGGTTTCCTGCATGCGCTCGAGGCGTTCCAGCTCGCGGATGCGCTGCTGGATGGTGATCCAGTTGGTGAGGGTGCCGCCAAGCCAGCGTTCGGTAACGTAGGGGCTGCCGCTGCGGATGGCCTCTTCGGCGATGGTTTCTTGCGCCTGGCGCTTGGTGCCGACAAAGAGAACCGAGCCGCCGTTGGCGACGGTGTCGCGCACAACGTTGTAAGCGTCGTTGAGCAGTTTGACGGTTTGTTGCAGGTCAATGATGTGGATGCCGTTGCGTTCGGTGAAGATGAAGGGTTTCATCTTCGGATCCCATTTATTGGTGCGATGACCAAAATGGACGCCGCTCTCTAAGAGCGCTTTCATAGAAACTACACTAGCCATTTTCAAAATCTCCTTTTGCGTTTTTACCCTCCGCCCCTGTCAGCCCGGTTTCACACCACAGCGGTCTGCGGCACGCAGAAGCCAGTCGGGGGGCGTGCGGAATCAAATGGTTTTAAGCGGGAGAAGTATATCACACATGCGTTGGAATCGTCCAGCGTGGGAATGAAATTAATTGATGAAGAAAACAGCGCCAGGCGCGAGGAGAAGCGCTAAAGCCACTCGACCAGGCCGCTGTCTTGGTGATAAATAGCGGCTTTCACCAGCAATTTGCCAGCCTGAATGGCGGCCGGTAGAATGGTTCCGCTTTCAGCGAGCTGCTGGGCTGCCTGGCAGGCTTCACATTCGATGGCGTTTTCCAGCAGGTCGCCGGAGCGGGTTTGGGCTTCGCGCACAGCGGAATCGAATAAGGCCAGCAGACCGCTGGCGGGCTGCCCAGCGGCGGCATTTTGCACGGCGGCGGTCAGCGCGCCGCAGCCAGAATGGCCCAGCACAACCAGCAAGGGCGCGCCAAGATGATCCACCGCATATTCGGCGCTCCACTGGGCCATGTCGCAGGCGGGGTTGCCGGCGGCGCGCACCACAAACAGGTCACCCAAACCCTGATCGAAGAGAATTTCAGGCGGTATGCGCGAGTCGGAGCAGCCTACAACAACCGCAAAGGGCGACTGTCCGCTGATCAGGCGCTGACGGGTGGTTTCATCCTGATGGGGGTGAAGAGGTGTTCCGGCGGCAAAGCGGCGGTTGCCTTCTTGAAGCTGCTGTAAAGCCGCCTGGGATGTTATTTGAGGTTTCGCGCTCATAGAGATTTTTTCCTGTGATCCCTAACGAAGTTTGCGCCTATTGTACTGCATCCGCATGAAACTGGCTGTAGGGAATTTGCGCTGAACATACTATAATCGTATCACCTGATTATTTCGCGGAGGCAAGCATGATTCAACTGGGAGAGCGGTTCAGGCTCGCTTTGGTGTTCGCTTCGCGGCTGCACGAAGACCAGGCACGCAAGGGCAGCGGCGTTCCATACCTGTCGCACTTGCTGGCGGTTACCAGCCTGGTGCTGGAAAACGGCGGGGATGAGGATGAAGCCATCGCCGCGCTCCTGCACGACGCGGTGGAAGATCGCGGGGGGAATGAGGTGTTGGAACAGATCCGTGGCGGGTTTGGCGCGCGGGTGGCCGAGATTGTGAAAGGCTGTTCGGACTGCGAAGGCAGCCCCAAGCCGCCCTGGCGCGAGCGTAAAGAGGCGCACCTGAAGCACCTGGCAGGCGCGAATGGCTCGGTGCTGCTGGTGACCAGCGCGGATAAGCTGCACAATGCGCGCTGTTACCTGGCCGACTACCGCGAGCAGGGTGAGGCGCTGTGGCCGCGCTTCCGCGGCGGGAAAGACGGCACGCTGTGGTACCTGCGCTCTTTTGTTGAATTGGCGCGCGAGCGCGGTCCGCGCAAGCTGGTAGCAGAATTAGACCTGGTGGTGAGCGAGCTGGAGCGGCTGGCCGGGCAGGCCTGAACGCTGAATGAAACACGGATGTTATAATAGGCTCAGAAGAATTGAGCATTTGGGAGAAGAGATTGGCACGCAAGAGATCGGTGGAGGACCTGACGGTCAGTGAACTGCGCCAACTGCTGGTGGAAAAACGCCGGACAGAGCGGCGCGGGCGGATGGACCATTACCGGCGCACCGGGCGAGTGATCCGCGCAGAAAATGCGGGCGGCCCGATTTCACTGGTGGATCTGCGCAGCGCGCCGATTTTCGAGGAAGAGGCAGAAGACGAACGGCCTTCCCGCCGCCCGAGCAAGCGGCAGACCTGGCTCTCGCGCTTTTTGCTGCTGGTGGAAGGCCTGGCGGTGGCGGGGCTGATCTTTGTGTTGTTCAACGGGGCCAATTTGGTGCGGTCTTTGAATGAAGAAGTCTCGGCGGCAATGGCGCAACCCACGCTGACGCCCACCCCGCTGATCAGCGCAGTGGTGCTGCCTTCGGGGCATACCCCGCCGAACTCGGCGGGTGGTGTGCAGCCCAACGAAGCGGAGATTCCCGAACACCTGCGCCCGCTGGTGCAGAGTATGGCAGAAATTCCGGTACCCACGCCGGGGCCGCAGCAGGCGGTGCGCATTCAAATTCCGGCCATCGGGGTGGATCACCCCGTGGTGCAGGGCGACGGCTGGGAGCAGTTGAAGAAGGGGGTGGGCCAGCACATTGGCACGCCCAACCCGGGGCAAACCGGCAATATGGTGCTTTCGGCGCACAATGATGTGTTTGGTGAAATTTTCCGCGACCTCGACCGTCTGAATCCGGGTGATGAGGTGGTGCTGTTCACCAACCAGCGCACTTATACCTATGTGGTGCAAGAGACGAAAATTGTTGAGCCGACCCAGGTGGAGGTGATGGCGCCCACGGCCGATCCGGTGGTTACGTTGATTTCGTGCTACCCCTATCTGGTGGACAACCAGCGAATTGTGGTCAGCGCGTATCTAAAAGCGGAAAGTTGAGTTATAATTCGGCATCATAGCTTTGAGGAGTGACAGGTATGGCGAAAAAAGAAAAACGCAGTGTATCGCGGGTTGAGGAAAGCGCGGCGCCGGTGGCGAGCCGCGGGCGCGTTTCGGTGAGCAGCGAGTTTAACCCCGATTACAGCTATATTATCAAAGACCTGAAGCGCATTGGTACACTGGCCGTGGTGTTCTTTGTGGTGCTGGTGGCGCTCTCGTTTGTGCTGTAAGTGATTCGTTGAAATTGAGAAATGGAAGAGGCTGAAACCAGCCTCTTTTTCGTTTAAGCGGTTCCCGCGGCTTGCTCAACTTGGCGAAGACGGTACGGCAGTGCCCCCACCCGGCCTCCCCCGGCAAGCCAGGGGAGGTGACTTGGGGTTGAGTGGACGTACTGTCTCGGCGTTGAAGGGGCATGTGAAGTTCCTGGAGGGGGGTGTCTTTTGAGCCGCCCGAAAGCCGACGATTTCATCATTGACGGGCAAGGTTTGTGATTCTAATGCCCCCACCCGGCCTCCCCCGGCAAGCCAGGGGAGGTGACTTGGGGTTGAGTGGACGTACTGTCTCGGCGTTGAAGGGGCATGTGAAGTTCCTGGAGGGGGTGTCTATTGAGCCGCCCGAAAGCCGACGATTTCATCATTGACGGGCAAGGTTTGTGATTCTAATGCCCCCACCCGGCCTCCCCCGGCAAGCCAGGGGAGGTGACTTGGGTTTGAGATGATGCCCCTCCATTTGACGAAAACGATGCGGCGCCGCCGCACCCTACAAAGAACGAGACTCTGCTGTAAGGTGGTGTTGCGGACAGGCAGATCAATATTCCATATTGACGGCTGTTTCTTCGTCTGCTATATTGGACTATAGTCCAAAGGAGAGGATGATGGCGGAAGAAAACCTGGTTCCCACCGCGGAGAACACGCTGAAAATTATCGAGCTGCTGCTCGACCAGCCTGAGGGACTGTCGCCGCAGGAGATGCTGCCGCACCTGGCGATTCCGCGCAGCACGCTGTTTTTGCTGCTGCGCACGCTGAAGACGCTGGGTTATGTGGAACAGTTGGAGCGGCGCGGGCGCTACCGTTTGGGCCAGCGCCTGGCAAGCTGGCGGCTGGCGCAGCCCTCTCCGGCGGCGCATGACCTGTTAAGCGCGTTCTACCAGGAGGCCGGGCGGACAGCGCGCAGCGAATCGCTGGCGCTGGTTACCCTCTCAGGCGGGCAGTGCCTGGTGCTGGCGCAGGTGGAGAGCGTGCAGGCGGTGCGCAGTGTGCTGACGCCGGGCAAGCTGTACGCGGATTTAGAAGCGGCGCGGATGGTGCTGGCAAACCCGCCCGACGCGCAGACGCGCGCCAACGGTTACACCCTGGCCGCGCGCGGCGAAAGCCTGGATCTGGCGCTGCCGGTGTGCCGCGACGGGCGGCAGGCGCATGCGGCTCTGGTGTTGAGCGCGCCGCGATTTCGTCGCCCACCCGAAATGCTGCTGGAGGAAGAACTGGATGAGCTGCGCCGCTCGGCGGCGCACATCTCTTACCAGCTGGGGGCGGTGATCTACGCTCCGTACCAGGAACAGAGCGAGCCGCGTGTGGAACGCAAACGCTCTTTGGAGCCGAAAGAAATTCAGGCCTTTTTGCAGGGTCCCTGGGCGGCGCGGCTGGCCTGTGTGCGCCCGGACGGCCACCCGCATGTGATTCCGGTGTGGCAGGAATGGGACGGCGAGGCGTTTTTAATGATTGCCTGGGCCGGTTCGCAGTGGTCGGCGTTTGTGTTGAACAACCCGAGCGTATCGCTGACGGTGGATGAACCCTGGCCGCCGCTGCGCCGCGTGGTTGTGCGCGGGCGAGCGGAGCAGGTTTCCCTCTCCGAAAGCAAACTGGAAGGATTGGTGGAACGGCTCACCCGCCGCTACCTGGGGCAGCCGTCTTTTGGACTGACCGGGCAGATTGGGCAGGTGTTTCGCGTCGCGCCGGAAAGCCTGAGCGGCTACCAGGGGCTGCCCGGCGGCGAGGCGGGAGGGTAGCATGCGCTTGCAGGTAATGTCTGTTTCGCATGAGTTCAGAAATGGCAGCGTCCGGCCGGCGCTGGAGGGGGTGAGCCTGACGGTAGAGGAAGGGCAGTTTGTGGCTCTGGTGGGGCCGAGCGGATGCGGCAAGTCTACCCTGCTGCGCCTGTGCGCCAACCTGCTGCAGCCCACGCGCGGGCAGATCACCCTGGATGGACAGCCCCCGGCGCATGCCGTGACCCAGCGGCAGATCGCCTGGCTGGCGCAAAGCCCGGCCCTGCTGCCCTGGCTGACCGCCCTGCAAAATGTGGAGCTGGCCGGCCGCTTTCACAACGTGCAGCGCGAGACGCGGCTTTCTCCTCGGGAGGCGCTGGAGATGGTGGGGCTGGCGGACGCGGCCGGGGTCTATCCGCACGCGCTGTCGGGCGGGATGCAGCAGCGCCTGGCGCTGGCGCGCCTGCTGACCCAGGAAGCCGCGCTGTGGCTGATGGATGAGCCTTTTGCCGCGCTGGATGAGCTGACCCGCGAGCGGCTGACGCTGGAGCTGGCCGAGATCTGGGGCCGCCTGCGCCCGACGGTGGTGTGGGTAACCCACAATATCCACGAGGCGCTGCGCCTGGCCGACCGGGTGGTGGTGTTCAGCCCGGCGCCGGGGCGGCTGCGCGCGGATGTGGCGGTGGATTTGCCGCGCCCGCGCGTGGAGAGCGACGCGGCCTACCAGGCTTTGCTGCGGCAGCTGCGCGCCGCGCTGCAGGGCCTGCCCGCGGCGGATGAACTGCTGGAGGCGCGGTGAGCGCGGCACGGACAGGCTCGGGGCGGGCGGCGCTGTTGATGGCGTCTGGTTTCGCGCTGGTGTGGGAGGCGGCGGTGCGCGTGCTGGATGTGCCGGCCTACCTGCTGCCAGCCCCCAGCCGGGTGGCACAGGTGCTGGTTGCGAACGCCGGTTTGTACGCGCGCGCTTCGCTGATCACCCTAGGCGAGGCGCTGGCCGGTTTGATTCTTGGTGTGCTGGCGGGCGCGCTGCTGGCCAGTCTGCTGACGCTGCGGCCGGGGCTGGAAGGCGGGGTGATGACCCTGGCGATTCTGGTCAAATCGACACCGCTGGTAGCGATTGCCCCGCTGCTGACGCTGTGGTTTGGCTTTGGCGTGCTGCCCAAGGTGCTGATCACGGCGCTGATGACGTTCTTCCCGGTGCTGGTGAATATTCTCAGCGGGCTGAATCACACCGACGCGGCGCTGGTAGATCTGTTCCGCTCGTGGAACGCCAGCCAGCGGGAACAGTTTTTTCACCTGCGCGCGCCCTCGGCGCTGCCCTATCTCTTCGCCGCGCTGAAGATCAGCGCGCCGCTGGCGCTGATTGGCGCGGTGGTGGCGGAATGGACGGGGGCTTCCGGCGGGCTGGGACGCACGATGTGGCTGGCGTATTCCAATTTGAATTTACCCTATTTGTTCGCGGCGATCTTTGTTCTGGCGGCGGCTGGCGCGGCAACCTACCGGCTGTTGGACTGGGCGGAGCGGCGGGCGGTTTTCTGGCTGGCCGAACCCGCGCTGTAAGCGTTGAAACCAAGGTGAGGGATGATGAAAAGATGGGCTTTCCTTCTGGTTATATTGGGACTGCTGGCCGGCTGTGCGCCGGTGAAAGAAACGCCGCCCCCCGCGGAGATGGTTTTTATGGCCGGCTACAAGCCGCAGGCCAACCTGCCCTTTGTGGGCGTGTATGTGGCCCAGGAAAAGGGCTTTTTTGCCGAAGAGAACCTGACCGTGCGGATTGAGCATTCACCGGGCGGCGGTGAGCACCTGCAGCTCACCGCGACGGGCAAGGTAGACGTAACCACCCAGGACGCGGCGGTGCTGCTCAAACGACGCGCCGATCCCGGCCTGCCGCTGGTGTCTTTCGCGCTGATCGGACAGCGCGGCCAGCAGGCCTACGCGGCGCTGGCGGAGAGCGGCTTGCAGTCGCCGAAGGATTGGGAAGGCCGCCTGGTGGGCTACAAAGGCACGCCGCCGCCGGATCTGCTGGCGCTGATGAAACTGGCGGGGGTGGATGAAAGTCGGGTGGAACTGGTGAATGTGGGCTTTGACCCGCGCCTGCTGGCGGAAGGCAAGGTGGATGTGTACCCGGTGTACAAGTCCAACGAGCCTTATCTGCTGCGCCAGTGGGGCTATGAGGTGACGCTGTGGGACGCGGCCGATTTTGGCGTGCCCACGCTGGGGCTGACGTATGTAACCTCAGACCAGGTGCTGGCAGAAAAACCGGAAATGCTGGCGCGCTTTCTGCGGGCGGCGTTGAAGGGCATTGAATATGCCCAGGCGCACCCCGATGAGGCGGTCCAAGTGGTGCTGAAATACGCCGGGCCGGAGACGGACGCCGATCACATGCGCTATATGCTGGAGAGTGAATTGGCCGAGGCGAATTCTTCCGCGCCGGAGTGGAAGGGGGTGGGCTGGCAGACCGCCGAACAGTGGCAGAGCCTGGCAGATATGCTGACCGAGTTCGAGGCCATGCCGGCGGTGGATGTGGAAACGGTCTTCACCAACCAGGTGTGGGAGGCCGCCCAGCAGCCGCTGAAGTGAGCAAGAAAATCGCCCGCGGATTTAAAGGTCCGCGGGCGAGTTTTTATTTGGATAATGGATAAGGGAGTGGATCAGCTTAACCAGGAGCCAATGCCCATCCAGCAGTATTCCAGGTGAGCGGCCAGCTCTTTGCCCAGTTTGCGGCGCACGCGGCGCAGCACATAGTCCATCAGGTTATAGCCACCCAGGTCGTTGAGGCGCTTGCCAATTTCCACCCCGCGGATGTGGCGGCACTGGTTATTAAAAGGCCGGCCGGGGCGCTCGGAGAGAAAATCGTCGCGCGGGCCAATTTCCACCAGCTCTTTTACCAGGCGCTCCACTTCCTCTCGCGCGCCGCTGGGGATGGGGGGGAACAATAGATCACTTAAAAAACCCATGATGCAAACCCTCCTGGCAGACAGGCATTGATAAGAAAAGTGTACCATAAAACCGGTGGCTGCTTTTCAATATTGTAAAGCCCGGCATGCCGTTGGATTTTTACGCGAAAACGATGAATATTTTGTGTCCGTTTATGGTACAACAAAAGAGTGAAATGGATTTACCTTTCGCCTCATTTGGATGATGTAGTTCTTTCTTGCGGCGGGATTATCTGGCAGCAGCGCAGCGCGGGAGAAGATGTGGAAGTCTGGACGCTGTGCGCTGGCGACCCGCCGCCGGGGAAGATCTCTACCTACGCGACACAACTGCACGCGCGCTGGAAGCTGTTAAAAGAGCCGGTGGCGGCGCGGCGCGAAGAAGACCAGCAGGCCTGCCAGATTCTGGGGGTGAAATGGCAGCATTTTGGTCTGCCCGATATCATCTACCGGCGCCAGCCGGGTGGAGATTTTCAGATTCGCGCGGATGAAGACCTGTTCAGGCCGCTTTCACCCTATAAAGAGAATCTGGTGCCGCTGCTGGCCGGGCAGTTGAAAAGCGAACTGCCCGCGGATGCGCGCGTTGTCAGCCCGATGGGGGTGGGCGGGCACACCGATCACCGTATGACTCGCGCCATCGCCGAGCGACTGCCGCATGAGTTGTGGTATTACCCTGAATTTCCGTACACGGCGCGCCATCCTGGCGCGATGGACAGCTTGATCTCGCCAGATTGGACGGAAGTGACGTACACGGTCAGCGCGCAGGCGTTGAGCGCCTGGCAGACCGCGATCGCCGCGTACCGTTCGCAGATCAGCACGTTTTGGCAAAGTGAAAGCGATATGCGAGTGAGCCTGGAGGCGTACTGGTACGCGGATGGGGGAAAGCGGCTGTGGCGCGCGAATGTTAAAAAATAGACTGTTTGTGCTATACTGATACTATGCAGGGACACACATACTGGAATAAATGGGCGCGTTTCTTGCAACGTTGGAAGATGCAAGAATTTGTTGCCACACTGTTAGAAGCCAGCGGTCCGCTGCGGGTGCTGGCGGCGCAGGGTGTGTATCTCAGCCAGCCGTTTTTAGGCCGCTCGATGAGCGGCGGAGAGTGGGATGCGCTGGCTCTGCTGCTGGAAGATGAACGGGAAAGCCGTTCGTTTATTCAATATTTAAGGGAGGAGTGATCCGCTTGAGCGTAGACAAGCTGATTGGCCTGGGTATTATTTTTCTCAGCGCGGCGCTGATCTTTTTGTTTTCTGTGCTGAAACGGCCGGGGAACGGGCTGCGCGCCATCCCCGGGGTGCAGCGCCTGCGGCGCGCGATTGGCCTGGCGGTGGAAGATGGAAAACGCCTGCACATCTCCCTGGGAAAAGCCAGTATTGTCAGCCCGCAGAGCGCTTCGGCGCTGGTGGGTTTGAGTGTTTTAGAGCGGCTGGCCGAGGTGAGCACGGTGAGCGATAAGCCGCCGGTGGCCACCAGCGGCGACGGCGGCCTGGCGTTGTTAAGCCAGGACAGCCTGCGCGCGGTGTACCGCGAGAGCAACCAGCTCGACCAGTATAACCGCGACCTGGGCCGCCTGGCCGGGCCAACCGATTTTTCTTATATCGCCGGCAGCCTGCCGGTGATTCGCGGTGAAGAGGTGTACACCAACGTGCTGGTCGGCCACTTTGGGCCGGAAGCGGCCTTGATGTGCGAGGAAGTGGAGCGTGTGGACGGCTTTTCCCTGGCCGCCAGCGACTCGCTGCCCGCCCAGGCGGCGCTGTTTGCCGCCGCGCAAGAGCCGCTGATTGGAGAAGAATTATTCGCTTTGCCGGCGTATCTGCAGTCTGGCCCGATGCACCAGGCCAGCGTGCGCGCGCAAGATGTGGTGCGCTGGGTGCTGATTGGCGTGCTGGTGCTGGGGTCGCTGGCCAGGCTGGCGCTGGCTGTGATGGGAGGTGGTTTCTAATGAAGTCACCTGTATCGACGGCTGTGGCAATTGCGGTGGGGTTAATCGTGCTGCTGGGGTTTTTCATCCCGGTGGCGGTGCTGCAGAATCTGCGTGAAGTGTTGGTGGGCTGGGCGGCCATTCTGGCTGGCGTGGCCGGGCTGGTGGCGATTCTCAATCTGGTGAGCGCGCACTGGCGCAAGCTGACGTCCGCCGGGAAGCGCGATGTGTACAGCCTGGCGCTGCTGCTGGCGTTTGTGGTTACGCTGGCGGCTGGTTTGTGGTTGACACCGGCCAACGCCGATTACCAGCGCGTGGTAACAGCCATTCAGGCCCCGGTGGAGATGAGTCTGCTGGCTCTGTTGGCGTTCAGCCTGGCTTATGCCAGCCTGCGCCTGCTGCAGCGCCGCAGGGATTTGATGTCAGTAATTTTCGTGATCAGCGCGGTGGTGTTTTTGTTCCTCTTTAGCGGATTTTTGCCCGCCGCGGGTAACGTTTTTGGCTTTCTCCAGCGCCTGCCGATGGCTGGCGCGCGCGGGATCTTATTGGGCGTAGCGGCCGGCAGTGTGATGACCGGTTTGCGCATTTTACTGGGGGCCGACCGCCCATATAGCGGGTGATTATGGCAGAAGAAATTCGCTGTCCAATGTGTGGAAAATTAAACCCTGCCGGCGCAGAGGTATGCCAGCACTGCCAGGCGCAGCTCAAGCCGGTTAACCTGACGCCGGCAGAGGGCGGAAAACCAGACGAAGGTCTGGACTGGCTGCGCGACCTGGATGCCTTTTCACCCGGCCAGGAGCCGGCGAAGGAAGCCGAAGACACGCCGGACTGGTTGAATCGCCTGCGCCAGCGCGACCGGGTGGAAGAGCAGCTCGCTTCGATGCAGCCGGGCAGCCAGACGCCTGAGCCAACTGAACCCGAAACGCCGATGGGCATGGAGAGCTGGCTGGCCGGAGCGCGTGAAGATGAGACCAGCTGGCTGGATATGCTGCGCGGTGAAGGCGAGCAAAGCCCGGCGGAGCCGGAAGCGGAAGAGCCTTTTGAGCCATCGCTGGGCGAGCAGGACGTATCGCAGCGCCTTTCGGCGTTTACCGACCTGGAGCCCGAACCAAGCGGGGCAGAAAAACCATTTTTCGGCGCTGAAGAAGAGACCTGGGAACAGCGGGCCGATTCTCTGCTGTCGGCGGAGGAGAAACCGGCGGAGGAAGCTGAAGAAATGCCCGATTGGCTGGCCAGCCTGGCCAGCACGCCGGCGGAGAAGGCTTCCGCGGCCGACGAAGAAATCCCTGGCTGGTTGAATCACGGTTTGGACCTCCCGGAAACCGAACCGGCAGAAACGTTCGAGCAGGGAGACAGCGGCCTGCCCGATTGGCTGGATCAAACAGGAAGCCTGAGCCACGCGCCTGAAGGGGAAGCGGGCGAGGAAGAATCCATTTTGCCCGATTGGCTGGGCGAACTCACGAAAAAAGAATCCGCGTCGGAGCCGCTGGAAGCGGAAGAAGCCATCAGCGCCGGCCTGGCCGCTCTGCTGGCCGGGGCTGGCCTGGCAGACGAAGCCGGGGAAGAAGAGCAGCCCGGCAGCCCGCAGCAAGCGGTGGAAGAGCAAAAAGAAGACTGGTTGAAAAACCTGCAGGCCGAATTGGCTGAGATGGACGAGGCTGAACTGCAGGCCAGCGAGCCTGTCCCGTCTGGGGCGGAAATTCCGCAGGGCGTGGAGGAAGAAGCACAGGGCAGCCTGGTCTTTACAGAATTGGAACCTGAACCGCACCCAGCGGCCGGCGGGCAAGAAAGCACAGCCCCCCAGCCGTTTATCATGGAAATTCCTGAAGAAGAAATGGAACCATCCAGCGTAGCGGCCTTGCCCTTCACAGGTGAGGATATCCCTGATTGGCTGGGTGAGGATGATTTTAGCGCGCCGGATGAGGGAGCCGAAAAAGCCCCGGCGGCCGCGGAAGAGGCCGAGCTGGCCCCTGGTGAAATGCCGGGCTGGCTGAAGGCGATGCGGCCGGTGGAAGCGGTAACCCCGCAGAAGCCGCATGAAGAAAAAGAAGCGCGAACCGAGTCGATGGGTCCGCTGGCGGGGCTGCAGGGTATTCTGCCGGCCGAGAACCTGGCCGTGCGCTACCGCAAACCGCCCATCTACTCCACGCGTTTGAAAGCCAATGATAAACAACGCGAACAGGCCGCGCTGCTGGAAGAGACCATTGCCAGCGAGCGCCAACCCCAGGCGGTTAAACGCGAAAGCGCGCGCGCTCCGCGTGGCTTTGTGCGCCTGCTGCTGGCGGCGCTGCTGACCGCGGTGCTGGTGGGCATGCTGATTGTGGCCCCTGGCAGCACCATGGGAACGGTGGCGGTTCCAGCGGAAGCGGCCCAGTTCCACACCGCGCTGGAGGCCGTTCCAGACGGCGCCGCGGTGCTGGTGGCGGTGGATTACGCCCCCGGCTACGCGGGTGAAATGCGCTACGCCGCCGCGGCGGTGATGCGCCGCCTGCTGGAGAAGGACGCGCAGATCGCGCTGATTTCAACGCTTTCCACCGGGCCGGTGATGGGCGAGGACCTGCTTGCCCAGGCCGCCAGCCTGCCGGGCATCCCGCTGGCGGCGGAAGCCCAATCGGTGAACATGGGCTACCTGCCGGGCGGAATCACTTCGCTGCAGCAGTTTGCCGCGCGCCCGCAGCAAGCCGCGCGTTATGGGCTGAATTCGGCCCTCGACGGGCAGCCGGTGTGGAGCAGCGGACTGTTGAGCGGCAAAGACAGCCTGGATGATTTTGACCTGCTGCTGGTGATGACCGACAGCGTGGACAGCGGACGGGCCTGGGTGGAACAGGTGGAGCCGGCGCTCAGCGGCGCGCCGCTGCTGGTGGTCAGCAGCGCGCAATCCGCGCCGATGCTGGCGCCGTATGTACAGTCCGGGCAGGTGGATGGGCTGATCTCTGGGGTGGAAGGCGGCATGGCGTATGAGCAGCTGTCGCAGATCTCGGGCGGGGCGCGGGCGGTGCGTAGCGCCTACCAGGCCGGGATGTTCGCCGCGGTGGTGATTTTACTGCTGGGAATGGCGCTGGGGCTGCTGACCACTGTCTTTTCTCGATCCAATAAGCGACGTGAGGCGTAGCAACCATGCAAATGCTTGACCCGGTGTGGACGATTACCAGTTTTGCACTCACTGTGCTGGTTTTAAGCTTTCTGCTGGGCGATAACCCGTTGTTTCGCCTGGTTTCATACCTGTTTGTGGGCGTGTCGGCCGGTTTCGCGGCGGTGATGCTGGTTTACCAGGTGATTCTGCCGCGCCTGGTGTGGCCTTTGTTGGAAGGCAGCCCGGCAGAGCGCGCCCTGGCGGTGATTCCGCTGGTGCTGAGCGTTTTGCTGCTGGCGCGCCTGGTTCCGCGCCTGGCGGTGGTAGGCAGCCTGCCGATGGGTTATCTGGTGGGCGCGGGGGCGGCGGTGATGATCAGCGGGGCAGTGATGGGCACGTTGGTACGGCAAACCCTGAGCGCGATCCAGGTGTTTGACCTGAGCGCGGCAGCCCCCAGCCAGAATCCTGTTTTGCAGTTTGCCGAAGCGGCGGTCATGCTGACCGGCACGGTGGGAACCCTGGCTTATTTTCAGTTTACGGCTCGCGCCAAACCGAACCAGCCCGCGCAGCGCCCGGCCTGGGTGAATGGACTGGCCAGAGTTGGCGAGGTGTTCATTGCTATTACCCTGGGCGCGCTGTTCGCGGGGGTATACGCGGCGGCGCTGAGCGCGTTGATTGACCGCCTGGAATTTATATTGCAGGTGATTCAAGGATTGATAGGCTGATTGTTAAGTGAGCGCTTATGACTTCATCCATCGTTGATGCCGATTCTGTTCTGGCGATTGACCTGGGGTCCGCCTATACCCGCGCGCTGTTGTTTGATATGGTGGAAGGCCATTATCATTTCATCGCGGTGGGCACGGCGCGCAGCACGGTGAACGCGCCGTTCCGCGATGCGGGCGAATGCGTGCACCAGGCGCTGGATCATCTGCAGGAGATCACCGGCCGGGTATTCACCGACAAAGACGCCAGCCTGATTCTGCCCAGCAAGCCGGACGGCAGCGGGGTAGACCGCCTGGTGATGACCTTTTCGGCGGGGCCAGAGCTGCGCGTGGTGACGGCCGGGCTGCTGCCAGACGTTTCGCTGGAGAGCGCGCGGAATTTGATCCGCACCACATACGGCCAGGTGGTGGAAGCAATTGGGCTGAATGACCGGCGGCGCACAGACGCACGCCTGGATGCCATTCTGGAAGCGAAACCCGATTTGGTGATTCTGGCGGGCGGAACCGAAAGCGGGGCCAACCGCTCGGTGCTGAAGCTGGCCGAGCTGGTGGCGATGGCCTGCCGGGTGCTGCCGCAAGACAAGCGCCCGCAGGTGCTGTACGCGGGCAATTCGGTGCTGGCCAAGAAGATCAAAGCCGGACTGGAAAAATACACGCGGGTTCACACCGCGGCCAATGTGCGCCCCAGTGTGGACGTGGAAAGCCTGGGCGCGGCGGAGATGGAGCTAACCAAAGTAGTTACCGAACTGCGCGGTCAGCAAATGGGCGGTTTTCGCTCGCTGGCGCAGGTATGCTCCGCGCCGCCCCTGCCCAACGCGCACGCCTTTGGGCGCATGATCCGCTTTTTCAGCCGTTTGTATGACCATTCACGCGGGGTGTTGGGGGTGGATGTGGGCGCGGAATCGACTGCCGTGGCGGCCGCGCAGGCCGGTCACCTGACCGTTGAAGTGCTGCCGCAGGGATTGGGGCGGGCGATTCTTTCCATGCAGGCCGAAGAAGACCTGAAAGAAATCATCCGGTTTATTCCGTTTTCCATGACCCCCAACGCGCTGCGCGATTATCTGTATCAAAAGAGTGTTACCCCGGCCGGCATACCCATGACGGAAGAAAGCCTGGCGGTGGAACAGGCGGTGGCGCGCCAGATTCTGCGCAAGGGCATGCAGCAACTGCGAGAGCGCTGGGATGGGCGCTGGATGTCTTTTGAGCCGATTTTGGCCAGCGGATCGGTGTTGGCGCGCGCGGCGACGCCAGCCCAGAGCCTGATGATGCTGCTGGATGGCCTGCAGCCGGTGGGTGTAACCACGCTGGTGATTGACCCCAACGGCCTGGCGGCTTCGCTGGGGGCGATTGCCGAAGTGGATCGCATGCTGCCGGTACAGGTAATGGAAAGCGGCGCGTTTCAGGTGCTGGGAACAGTGATTTGCCCGGCCAGCCGCGCCAAAGCCGGCACGGTGATTATGAACGCGCGCCTGGAAATGGAAAGCGGAGAAGAAATCCGTCTGCAGGTAAAACAGGGCAGCCTGACGCAGCTTCCGCTGCAGAGCGGGCAAACCGCGCGCCTGCACATAGATCATTTGAACCGGGCTGAGCTGGGCGCGCGCGGACAGCGCGTTCCATCCAACTATAAAGTGGTGGGCGGCTTATGCGGGGCGGTGATTGACGCCCGCGGCCGGCCTTTGCCAACGAGCGATGATGAAACCAAGCGGATTGAGTTGCTGAAGAAATGGTCCGCGGCATTGCGTTAAGGATGCTGGTACGAAATTTGCATCCAATATTCTAAGAGGCAAACCAGATGCAGACGCCAGTTACCCACATATTACCCCTTACCTTGATCCGCCGCGTGCGCTTGCTGCCCGCGCCGGGGAAGGTGCTGGTGCGCGCCGGTCAGGAAGTGCATGCTGCCGACGTGGTAGCCGAGACGGCCAGCCACCAACGGCATGTCTTGCTGGATGTGCGGCGCGCGTTGCAGCTTTCGGCGGACGAAGACCTGAAGCAGGTGTTCGACCGCAAAGTGGGGGAAAAAATACAAAAGGGCGATCTGATTGCCCAAAAGGGCGGTCTGTTCAAGCGCGTGCTGGTCTCACCCGAAGACGGGGTGATTCTGGCGGTGATGGGCGGGCAGGTATTGATCGAGGCAGTTACTCCTCCAACGCAGATTTTCGCCGGTTTTGATGGGCGCGTGGCGGAAGTGATTGCCGATCAGGGTGTGGTGATCGAAACGCACGGGGCGCTTCTTCAGGGGGTATGGGGCAATAACCAGATTGGCAACGGGCTGCTGATTTCGCTGGCGAAATCGCCCGCCGATGACCTGTCCAGCAGTTTGTTGGATGTGAGCATGCGTGGGGCGGTTTTACTGGCTGGAACCTGCAGCGAGGCGTCTGCGCTGGAGATGGCGCGCGATATTCACCTGCGCGGATTGATTTTGGGCAGCATCAGCGCGCACCTCATCCCGCTGGCCGAGAAGCTGGAATTTCCGGTGATGGTTCTGGAGGGGTTTGGACAGATTCCCATCAGCACGCCGGCCTTCCGCATTCTATCGACCAGCGAAAAGCGCGAGGTGTGCCTGAATGCCACGCGATGGGACGCGTTCCACGGTGAGCGGCCCGAACTGGTCATCCCTCTGCCGGCGCAGGGCGAAGTGGCGCAAGACCTGGCCGCTCTGCAAGCCGGCAGAAAAGTGCGCCTCACGCTCGCCCCGTGGGTGGGGGCGGTAGGGTCGATTGAGCAAATGCTGCCGGGGCAAACGGCGCTGCCCAACGGGCTGCGCGCGCCGGCCGCGCGTGTGCGGTTGGAAAATGGCGAAGTTCACACAGTACCCAGCGTAAACCTGGATGTGCTAGAATAACCAGAGCAAACGATACAGGCTGATTTCTGTACCAGAAGGAGAAGCAGCGATGAGCGATTTCAATGACAATATTTTTGATGATTTCGAAGAAGAACCCTCGAACCAGCCCGAACCTGTTTTTGAAGACGAGGAGCCGCCCCAGCCCAAGCGCGGCCAGAACCGCACGTTTGTGATTGCGGTTGGCGTGCTGGGGGCGATCTTTTTGCTGATTTTGATTGCCATGGCGGTGTTTGCCCTGATCATTGTACCGCAGCGCAACGCGGCTATGGCAGAACAGGCTGCCCAGATCAACGCGGCCAATACGGCCACGTCGGTGGCGGCCACCGAAGGCGCGTTCGCCCAGGCAATGGCGGCAACCGGCACGGCGCAGTTTGTGCCCTCGCCCACGGGGACGGCCACGCAAACGCCGGTTGTAGTGTTCTCGACCCAGACGCCCGAACCGGAGGCTGGAGGAGACGGCATTGGCGCGGGAGCCGATTTGAACGCGCGCACGGCAACCGTTTCTGCGCTGCTGACGCTGGCGGCCGGGGGCGGCACCACGCCGAATGCCACCCAGGCCACACAAACAGCGGCGGCCAAAACACCCACCGCGCTGCCTACCACGGGTTTCGCGGATGAGGTGGGCCTGCCCGGCCTGCTGGGTGTGGCGGTGCTGCTGGTGGCAGTGATCGCGCTCTCGCGGCGGCTGCGCGCGGCGGCCAGTTAACTGGCGCTATAGCGCTTATTTTTGCTCCTCTCTGGTCAGCGGGGAAGGAATGTCGATTCAGGCCTGGCGGAAGCCAGGCCTTTTCTATTGGGGTTTTTCTTGTAGGGCGGTGTAGAGGGCGGGTCAACGGGCATTAAGGTAAAACCATTATGAAGCCGCCCGAAACCCGCCGTTGATCAATCCATTGGTGGGTTTCAGGCGGGCCAATACGCTGGTTTACCTTTGAAATGGTTTTCCCGCCTTCCACCCACCTTACCCATGAAGGTGATTGACTCCCACACCCTACCGAAGAATGGGTTTCTCTTTTAATACTTACCAACCAATGCTAGCGGCTGATCAGCTCTTGAATGAGCGGGATGGCGGCGTGAACCGCGCGGGCGCGGTGGGAGAGGGTGTTCTTCTCTGCCATGCTGAGCTCGGCTATGGTTTTGCCGCGCTCGCTGAGCAGGAAGATGGGGTCGTAGCCAAAACCGTTATTGCCGCGCTCTTCGGGGATGATTTCGCCGGGGCAAATGCCTTCGCTGTGGCGCAGCTCGCCATTGGGGCTGGCCAGGGCCACCAGGCAGCGAAAGCGCGCCGTCCACGGGCGAGGGTGGAAGTGCAGATTGTCGAGCAGGTGAATGCGCCGGTCCACGTCGGTGGCGCCGGGTTTATCGGAGTAGCGCGCGGAAAACAGGCCGGGGGCGCCGTTGAGGGCGTCCACTTCCAGGCCGGAGTCATCGGCCAGGGTGAGCAGGCCGCTGGCTTGCCCGTAGGCGAGGGCTTTCTTGACGGCGTTTTCCAGATAGGTGTCGCCGTCTTCAACCACTTCCAGGGAGAGGTTGAGGTCGGCGGGCAAGAGGAGCTGAATCTGGTCGTGCAGGTCAACCAGCAGGGCTTGCAGCTCGCGCAGTTTGCCGGGGTTTGAAGTGGCGATTAAGAGGGGGGTAGGCACTGTTAAAATCCTCCATTTTTATCAATTTAATCATATAAACTTGACTAGATGATTCCACTATGCTATAATGCCTGTGAGCACTTATATACTGATCATTATATTACAAACTGCCTGTGAACTTTTCTCGCTTCCCGCTGCGAATCAATATTGGTTTTCTGATTAACGCTCCGGTTGGAACGAACCGGGATTTTGAGTTTGAACTTCCCACGCTTCGTTATCATCCCGACCAGGAGTTTCATGATTTTAAGGGAACAGCCAGGGTAACCCGCACTCAGCAAGGGCTTTTTGTGCAGGGGGATTTTGAGACAATGGTAACGTCTGAATGTGTGCGCTGCCTGGCAGAGTTTGTGCAACCTCTTCAAACGACGTTCAGCGAGCTGTACGCGTTTGATCAGCGCAGTATTACGGAGTCGAATTTGCTGGTGCCGCCCGATGGGTATATTGATTTAGGACCGTTGGTGCGGGAGTATCTGATTCTTGAAATTCCGATCCGCCCTATTTGCCGTGAAGACTGCAAGGGGCTGTGCCCGATCTGTGGGGAAGATTGGAATGCATCGACTTGTGAGCACCAGCATGGAAGCTCCAGCCAGGATTGAAGCCGAAAACATACGTGCTGTAGGTGCCGTACGTGTGCAGCGTTCGCGAGTAGGTTGAGCGATAGGAGGGGTAGATTGGCAACTGCAAGTAAACGCACTCGCATGGGGGATATTATTCATATTCTGCTGGAAAAAGCGGATGTGGTTGGTTACCTGACGATGGATGACCTGATGCAGATCTACCCCGAAGGTGGGGAAGACAGCGAGCGGTTGAATACAGTGATCAACGCGTTGCGCCGGCGCGGGGTTGAACTGGTGGATGATGACCTCGCGGATGATGAGGGTGATCTGTTCAATGGCGCGGATTATGATCCGTATGTGGACATGACCGCCATATCAACCAGCGACACGGTTGGGCTGTACATGAAAGAAATGGCCCGCGTTCCGTTGCTTTCGGTGGATGAAGAAATCTTTCTGGCCAAGCGCATTGAAGGCGGCGAAGAAGCCCAACAGCAGTTGAAAGGGTTGAATGGCAACTGCACTCCCGAAATGCGCGTGGAACTGGAGCAGGTGGTTCTTGACGGGCAGGAGGCGCGTGAGCATCTGATTAAGGCCAACACACGCCTGGTTGTGAGCATTGCCAAGCGCTACATTGGGCGCGGCGTGCCGTTTCTGGATTTGATTCAGGAAGGTAATTTGGGCTTGATGAAAGCCGTGAAGAAGTATGAATACCGGCGCGGTTTCCGCTTTTCAACCTACGCCACCTGGTGGATTCGCCAGACGATTACGCGCGCGATTGCCGACCAGAGCCGTACGATTCGCGTTCCGGTGCACATGACCGACCGCATTCGCCAGTTGTACCGCAAGTCGCACGAGATGGAGCAGGAATTGGGGCGCGCGCCGAACACAGACGAGCTGGCGCGGGCGTTAAAGCTGCCGATCAAGAAGGTGGATTGGATGCTGCGTGTTTCGTGGGTGCCACTATCTCTGGAAAGCCCAATCAATGACGACGGTGAAGAAGCTGAGTTGGGCATGTTCGTGGAAGATACGGTAACGCCCACGCCGATGCAGAGCGCGTATTCCAAGCTGCTGGGTGAGAAGATTGAGCAGGTGCTGGACACCCTGCCGCCGCGCGAGGCGCGCATTCTGCGGCTGCGCTTTGGGCTGGAGAACGGCCGCACCTACACGCTGGAAGAGGTGGGTCAGAAATTCGGCCTGACGCGCGAGCGCATCCGCCAGATTGAGAGCAAAGCCCTGCGCCGGCTGCGCCATCCACGGCGGGCGCGGCAGTTGAGAGAATATTTGTAGAGGTTTTCCTCTGGCATCTCCCCCATTTTCGGCAAGCCCAGCGAAAATGGGGGAGATGGTTTTAACCCCTTTGTGGCAGTGAGCAAAAAACATCCCCGCGCTGAGGCGGGGATGCCGGGTTTGTGATCGTGGAGAGGGATCAGGATACGCTGGAAGCGATCTGCCCGCCGTAGGCCAGCAGCGCTTTGACCATCTCTTCTGAGCGGCCTTCGGCGTAAACGCGCAGCACCGGCTCGGTGCCGGAGGGGCGGATGAGCAGCCAGGATTCGTCGGCAAGCAGGTATTTAACGCCGTCGGTGGTGCCAACATTGATGATGCTTTCGCCACCGATTTGTGCGGGGGCTTCTTCGACCAGCTTTTGCACCATGATCTGTTTGGATACGGGCTGGCTGAGACGCAGGTCGCGGCGCTCGTAAAAGGACGGGCCGGCTTCTTTGAGCAGGTTTTCCACCAGTTCGTAGAGCGAGGTGCGGTTAGCCGAGACGATTTCCAGCAGCAGCAGGCCCATGATGATGCCGTCGCCTTCGGGGATGTGCCCCTTAAAGGAGATGCCGCCGGATTCTTCGCCGCCGATCAGCACATCTTCTTTCATCATGTAATCGGCGATGTGGTTAAAGCCCACCGGCGTTTCACGCACGGGTAAGCCGTATTTGGCGGCCAGGCGGTCGACCATGCGAGTGGTCGAGACGGTGCGGATAACTGAACCGCTGAGGCCGCGTTTTTCGACCAGGTGCTTGAGGGACAGAGCCATGATTTTGTGCGGGTCCACAAAGTTGCCGCGCTCATCCATGGCGCCAATGCGGTCGGCGTCGCCGTCGGTGGCCAGGCCAAAGTTGCCCAGCCCGGTGCTGATGGCGCCGGCCAGGGTGCCCAAGTAGCGCCCAATCGGTTCGGGGTGCACGCCGCCGAAACCGGGGTTCATTTCGCCGCGGATTTCAGTTACTTCACAGGCGGTGCCTTGCAGAATGCCGCGAATCACACCACGCCCGGAGCCGTACATGGAATCAACCACCACGCGCTGCCTGGCTTCGGAGATGGTATCCATGTCGATCAGCTCGCGCAGGTGATCGTAGTAAGCGGGGATGGGGTTGAAGCGGGTGATCAAACCGGCCTGGGTGGCTTTTTCGTAATCCATCAGGTTGGGGCCGCGGCCCTGCTGCTCGTTGTCATTCAGATACACTTCCACACGGCGGCACTGTTCGGGTGAGGCCGAGTTGCCGCGTGCCGATTTGAGCTTGACGCCGTTATAGCGCGGCGCGTTGTGCGAAGCGGTGATCATCACGCCGCCGATGGCGCCCAAATATTTGACCGAGTAGGAAATGGCGGGGGTGGGGGCGTCGGCCTGGCTGAGGTAGACGCGGAAGCCGTTGGCGGCCAGCACGCGCGCCACTTCTTTGGCATAGCGGTCAGAGAGGAAGCGGGTGTCGAAACCCACCACCATCTTTTTCGCGTCGGGGGCGGGCTCGGGGGCGTTGCCATTCATCCAATGCGGAGAGGCAACCGCGTCGGCGACGGCCTGAGTAACCAGGCGCAGGTTATGAAACGTGAAAGTATCTGAGATGACGGCACGCCAGCCGTCGGTTCCAAAGTGGATTGTCATGCGTTAAGCTCCAAACAGTCGTATTTTCTCTCTCAAAAACAGCTACTCAGCCGGTTGGGGGGCAGCCGTAGCCAATAATTCGCGTAAAATCCAGCCTTCCACCGGGTCTTCGCCGGTGGTTCGCACGCGCACCCAGATTGTGGCGCCGGCTTCCGTGCTTTCGGGCAGAACCTCCACCAGCATGCCGTTGCTCACCACGCGGATATACGCGCTGGTGGTGCTGGGTTCCTGGCGGATGATGGCGCCATCACCGCCCACGGCTTGGATGCGGGCGTAGATGGGGGTGGGTTTGGGGGTGAAGGTGAGGGTGGGTGTGCGGCTTGGCACCAGGGTTTTGGTGGGAGTCAGCGTTGCGGTGGGCGGCAGCGGGGTGGGGGTAATGCTGGGGGTGAGGGTGATGGTGGGCGTTAAGGTGGGGGTGGGCGGCGGCATGGCTACCTGCGTGCTGAGGGCGGTGCCAAATCCGCTGATGACCACCACGGCCGCCAGACCGGCCAGCACCAGGGTGCTGCCGACGGTGTAGCCGAACAAGGTGCGCGGTCTGAGGCCGATCAGTGCCAGGGTGAGCGCGCCGAGCAGGGCGGCCAGGGCCAGGTGAACGGCAAAAACGATCAACCCGTCGGGCCAGAAGCCGCTTTGCTGGCTGGTGAGGCCGAAACCAGCCGCGGCCAGGGGCAGATAAAGCTCATAGGCCAGCGCCACGCTGGGAATGAGCGGTTTTTGTTTGGGAGCGCGGGCCAGCATGAGCGTGGTGAGAACCGCGCCCACGGCCAACAGGAAAAGATCAGCCCAGGTGAAGTGGGTGTGCGCCAGCGCCTGGAGATGCGACTGGCGTGGCAGCAGGCTGCTCAACCAGCCGGCAGCGGCCCCGCTGGCGGTGACCAGCAGGCCGCCCATCAGCAGGCTTCCGAGGGCCTGGAGCAGGAAGCGCGCCGATCCGAAAACAGTGGCCAACGACAGCCCGCTGACCGGGGCCATGAAGGGCGCGACGAGAGCGGCCAGCACAAACAGGGCCGGGGCGTCGAACAACAGGGCAACGGCGGAAATTAACCCGCAGACCAGGGTAAAGAGGAAGAAATCGGCGGAGGGGATGACGCGGTGCGCCAGCTCTTCGAGAAAGCGCGCCTGCTCAGAGCGATCGGGCGGGACGATGGTGCGCCGCTGCTGCCTGCGCCGCGCGGGGGGCAGGTTTTCAGGTTCGTCGGAGAGGATCGGTTCGCTGGTTGGTAATGTCATTTTCTTAAGCTCGCGGTGATTCGGGCCGGGTGTTCAAACAGTTCCAGGGCTGAATCAATGTCGGGCATCAATAGATCTGCGGAGAGCAGAGTTTCCACGGCCAGGCCTTCGGTGGAGAGCACGCAAATGCCCAAAGCGGCCAGTTTGAGCATGGCGGCGTCATTGGCGCCCTGCCCAATGGCGGCGACGGACGGCGCGCCAAGCTGGCGCACAAATTCCGCTTTTTGGCCGGCTTCGTTGCCGGGTGAGATGCGCACGGCGCGCAGACCAAGCTGCTCATCAATTTGGTGCTGGCGGCCGTGGGTGTCGGCGGTGAGCAGGTGAATGGTGATCAAATTTTTAAGGCGCGCAAACCGTTCTGCCACACCCGGCTGCAAGATGCCATCTACGGCCAGAGTTCCGTTGACGTCGCAGACCAGATGCCGCAAGGTAATCGAGTCCCGTCCGGGAATATTGAGCCTAATCATGGCGTAATTATAATACAGGTGCGCAAATCGGGCGCGTTGGCGTCTTCTTCCCCCTGTGCGGTTTCTTCTCCACCGTTGATTGTAACGCAAAGATACAGATTCGGGACAAAAGAGCAAGCTTCTACTGATCTTTGACAGCCTAAAAGACGGTGAGCGTTGCTCTTGGTAATCGATTGGCCAGGAAACTATCTCCCCGGCTATTGACGGACTGTCCATATGGGTAGGGTGATTTTGTGAACATCGTTATATTATCATTATTGATAATGAGAATGAAGGAGCGCTGCTATGGACAAGTTATCCAAAGTTGAGGTGGTGATACATCCGTTACGGCTGCAAATTTTGCAGACCCTGACCAGAGGTTCGCTTACCACACAGCAAATCGCGGATGAACTACCGCAGCAACCCAAGTCGTCGATATACCGCCATCTCAAGATTTTGCTGGAGGCAGAAATGGTCCAGGTGGTGGAGACACGGGTGGTGAAAGGCAAGGAAGAACGTGTATACGCGCTGGCGCAGGCTCCGCATATCAACGCGGAGGATATTGCCCACGCCACTGCCGAAGATCACCGGCAGATGTTCACCATGTATATCGTGTCGTTGATGAGCGGTTTTTCAGACTACCTTGAGAGCGGGAAAGCCCCGGATTTGGTTAACGACCGGGTTGGAATCGGTGAATTCATCTTGAATGTTACCCGCGAGGAACTGGATGAGTTCTCTAAAAAATTGCAGGAGGCTTTGATCCCCCTATTGAATAACCCGGCTGGAGAAGGCCGGTATAAACACAAATTTGCTTTGATATCGCATCCGATTAGTCAATTGAAAAACGGTTTGGAGGAACCAAAATAATGGACGCACTCAATCTACTTCAACAGTATTTACCCCTTTTGATCCCCGTGTTTGTGGTGCAGCTTGGCTTATTGATTTTTGCCCTGGTGGACCTGCTGAAGCGGGAAAAGACCAACGGCCCCAAATGGCTGTGGGTGATCATTATTGTGTTTGTCAACATGATTGGCCCGATTGTGTACTTTATCGTAGGTCGCCGCGACGAGTAATCCATACCCTTAACGCTAGGGGCTGTTTGCCTCGGTGAACAGAAATTGCAGGAAGAACCATGATCAAGCAAACAAGTAATGGAAAGGCCGCCATCCGCTGCGAAAATTTAACGCGCTATTACGGGGATGTTGCGGCACTCAAACAATTGAATTTGACCGTACCCGAAGGAAGCATTTTTGGTTTCTTGGGGCGAAATGGCGCGGGAAAAACCACTACCATTCGATTATTAACCGGTTTGGCGCACCCCACCCAGGGCAGCGCCTGGGTAGCCGGGGTGGAAACCACCAACGGCGATGACAGCGCACGTGAACAATTTGGTTACCTGCCGCAAGAACCAGCGTTTTATACCTGGATGACCGCGTCGGAATTCTTGAATTATTGCGCGCAAATTTACAACATTCCTGAAAAACAGCGCAAAGCGCGGGTGGCAGAAATATTGGAACAGGTGGGCTTGAAAGAAGCTGCCAAACGCAAGATCGCCGGTTTCTCGGGGGGCATGCGCCAGCGGCTGGGGATCGCCCAGGCAATGATTCACAACCCCCCGGTGCTGTTTCTGGATGAACCCACCAGCGCATTAGACCCGGCTGGCCGCTACGAAGTGCTGGATATGATTGAACGCCTGCGCGGCCAGGTGACGGTGTTTCTGTCGACTCACATTTTGAGCGACGTGGAGCGCATCTGTGATCAGGTAGCGGTGATCCATAAAGGCGAACTGCTGCTGGTGTCTGACCGTGAAGCATTATTGGAACATTACGCTTCCAACGCGGCTGAAATTGAGCTGGACTCATCCAGTTTGGACCAGTTGGCAGCGGTGAAACAACAACTGGAGCAGCAAGAATGGGTGTCTAGGATTCTTGAAGACCAGAATGTGCTGCGTGTGATGGTGGATGATCTGGCAACCGCCCGGCAGAATCTGCTGCCGCTGGTGGCAGCCTGCCACCTGGTGGTGAACCGGTTTGAATGGGTTCGCTCAAGCCTGGAAGAGATTTTCCTGAAGGTGAGTGAGTGATGGCTACGATCTTGATATTTTCGGTGATTATTTTGGTCACCATTTTCGTGCCGGTGCTGGCAGCCACCTGGCTGCGACGGCGCTATGAAACCCCCTGGATGGTGTTTGTGGTGGGCGCGCTGGCTTTTGGGGTTTCGCAGGCGATCCATATTCCGCTGAACAATTTACTGCTGGCGTTGAAAGTGCTGCCCAGGGATGTCAATTACGCGGCATTATGGCAAACCGCGTTGATCATGGGATTGACCGCGGGCGTAAGTGAGGCCCTGGCGCGCGCGGGCAGCTACACGCTGCTAAAGCGCCGCCGCTCTGGCGCGGATGGCGTTATGCTGGGCCTGGGCCACGGCGGGATCGAGATGATGTTCCTTGGCGGCGCGCTGGTGGCGGCTGGTTTCTCCAGTTTTCATTCGACGCCCTTCGAGAAAATGTTGGAGATGGTGAAAAGCCCCGAGCAGATGCAAGCGCTGGAGCTGCAGGCTAAAGTATTTGGTCAGCTCACCTGGGTTTCATTCCTTCCGCTGGTAGAACGCCTGATGGCTCTCTCGCTGCATGTTTCGCTGTCATTGATGATGCTGCAGGCTTTCCGCCAGAAGAATATTTTGTTCGGCGTGCTGACGGTTTTCTACCACGCGCTGACGGACGCGGCAGCAGTGTTTCTTGCTTACAATGTGGACAGCTTGCTGCTCAAAGAGTTGCCTGTGGCGATTATGGCGCTGCCAGCTGTGGTATTGACCCTCAAGTTTTGGGGTCCGCGCAAGAGTGAACAGACCCGCCGCACTTCAAAGTTTACGCGCGAGCTGGCTTTGTTTGCAATAGCTTTTCGCAAGGAAGTAACTGAGTTGTGGCGCACGCGCCGATTCCTGGTAACTATCGCAGTCTTCGTCCTGTTTGGGGTGATGTCGCCCCTGCTGGCCAAATTCATGCCCGAGATGATCAAGAACATGGAGGAGGCCAAGATGTTCGCGGACCTGATCCCCGAACCCAGCGCAACGGATGCAGTGACACAGTACCTGAAGAATTTGAGCCAGTTTGGGTTTATTACGGTTATTTTGCTGAGCATGGGTGGGGTGGTCGGTGAAAAAGAGCGCGGTGTGGCGGCAGTGATCTTGAGCAAACCTTTACCGCGGTGGGTGTTTATTGGCAGCAAATTTGCCGCTCAGGTATTAATGCTGGCATGTGGGTTCATCATCTCGACGTTGGGCGCGTGGTATTACACCGCGGTGCTGTTTAAGCCGGTCGATGTGGGCACCTTCGCGTTGATCAATGTGCTGATGTTGATCTGGTTGTCTGTGTTCGCGACGGTAACCTTGCTGGGTAGTGTCATTGCCAAATCGAATGGGGCGGCGGCCGGGATTGGCCTGGGGGCGTCCATGCTGATCTTGCTGCTGGGCAATATTCCCGGTTGGGGCGGGTTGATGCCTTCGGGTGTGATGGCCTGGGCCAACCAATTGGGCACGTTGTCCAATGAAACGGTGCCTGCCAATGGCGGCGCTGTGGCGATGAGCCTGGTGTTGGTCATCATGCTGGTGATTGGCTCTGTGGCTGTTTTTGAACAACAGGAGCTGTAATCAGGATTAAAGGTATGAAGCAGGCAGTCTGAATAGGGCTGCCTGTTTTTGATTCGGGTGAAGAAGGATTGGGGTTTGCCAGGTTGCCTGTTTTTATGATAGCATTGAAAAAGCTTTTTGCCTGGAGCGTTCAATAACCTTATGATGAAGAAAACCTCGCGATTGTGGTTGATGGTATTGGCTGTGGCTCTGCTGGCCGGCTGCGCCCGGCCGGTGGAAAATACGCCGGCCGAGCCGGTTGAGACGTCCGCGCCGCCGGCAGTGGAATCACCCACCGCCGAAGCGCCCACCCCCGCGTCGGTGGAGGCCAAGACGGTGGTGCTGGTCTCGGCCAGCGGGGCGTACCCGGCGATGGAAGCGGCGTTGGGGGAACTGGCTGCTGAGGCGGGTTTGACAGTGGAGACGCGGGAGAGCGTGCAGGCGGGTGACTTGAGCGCGGAGTGGAAGGTGGTGGTTTTCCCATCGGCGCCGGGCAACCTGGCTGAGCTGGCCGCGGCGGCCCCGCAGACCCAGTTTGTGGCGGCCAGCGGCGCGGACCTGCCCGCCGGCGCCAACGTGAGTGTGATCCGCCTGCGGCCAGAGTACACGTCGTTTACGGCGGGGTATCTGGGGGTGGTGCTGGCGTTTGATTTCCGCATGGGGGCGCTGCTGCCCGCGGAAGGGACGGCAGCCGAGACCTTTGTGAACGGCGGGCGCTTTTTCTGCGGGTTGTGCAATTCCACCTATTCACCGATTGTGCGCTTTCCGGTGGTGAGCCAGGCTCCGGCCGGCACAGCGGCGGGGCAGTGGCAGCAGGCGGTGGATACGCTGCAGCAGAATTATTTGTATGTGATGTATGTGTCGCCTGAGGCGGCCAGCAGCGAGTTGTTGAGCTATCTCACGGCGATGGGGTACACGCTCTACGGCGGGCAGACGCCGCCGGATGAATTCCGCTCGCGCTGGGCGGCGACGGTGCGCGAGGACCTGGTTACCCCGCTGCGCGCGTTGTGGCCGGGGGTGATCGCCGGGCAGGGCGGACAGACGGTTGAGGCGAGTGTGGAGATCGCGGATGTAAACGCGGATTTGCTCAGCGCCGGGCGGTTGGAGCAGGTGCAGAAGATGATTGCTGAAATGGCGGCAGGCAGAATTTACCCGTTTAACCCGCCCATGGAATAGACCGATAGATAAAGTACAGCCCCCGCGGACGCGGGGGCTGTTTTGATCTTGTTCTCTGATATTAAGATTCTTCAGGCGGGTTGCCGGTGAAATATTCGGTGGTGGCCTGGCCGGGCTGGCTGATGCCTTCGCGCCGGATGACTTTCCAGAAGGTCAGGAAGATGATTTTCAGGTCCAGCCAGAAGGACCAGTGATCGACGTACCACACATCGAGACGGAATTTCTCTTGCCAGGAGATGGCGTTGCGCCCGTTGATCTGCGCCCAGCCGGTGAGGCCGGGCAGGACGTCGTGGCGGCGCATTTGCTCGGCGCTGTAGCGTTCCAGGTATTCCACCAGCAGCGGGCGCGGGCCGACCAGGCTCATTTCTCCGCGCAGGATGTTGAACAGTTCGGGCAGCTCGTCGATACTGGTGAGGCGCAGGATTTTCCCCAGCCGGGAGACGCGTTGAGCGTCGGGCAGCGGCTGACCGCGGCGGTCGAACGCGTGGCGCATGGTGCGGAATTTGTAGAGGGTGAAAATGCGGCCTTTGTAGCCGGGGCGCGGCTGGCGAAAGAACACCGGCCGCCCATCAACCATGAGGATTAGCAGGGCGACGACCAGCATCAGCGGCGAAAGCAGCAGCAGGGCCAGGCTGGAAACCAGCAGGTCGAAGGCGCGTTTGGCGGGGGAGATTGCACGCATGCTGGCATTGTACCAAAAAAGCCAGAAGTTGTTATAATCTACCAGAGCGATAGTATATGGCCGCAACGGACAATATTGTCCGCGGAGATGATGTTTTGCCGGTAAAAATCGTTTTTGCCGGCGCGGCGGAAAAATTCGATGGTTTTGGAAAGGCGGATGATGAGCAACAAGAAAGGTCGCGTTTTCTCGGGCGCTCGCCCTACCGGACGCCAGCATTTAGGCAACTATCTGGGCGCTATTAAGAATTATGTGGCGCTGCAGGATGAATACAACTGCGTGTACTGCATTGTGGATGTGCACGCGCTTACCACGGTGGAAACGACGCAAAACCTGCGCCAGAACACGATTGAAATGGCGCTGGATTGGCTGGCGGCGGGCATCCGGCCGGAGGAATCGATTGTGTTCATCCAGTCGCATGTGCCCGAGGTGATGGAGCTGCACACCTACCTCTCGATGGTAACGCCGCTGGGCAAGCTGACCGATTTGCCAACATTCAAAGAGAAAATTCGCCTGCACCCCAATAATGTCAATTACGGTCTGGTGGGTTACCCGGTGCTGATGTCTGCCGATATTTTGCTCTACCGCGCCAGCGCGGTTCCGGTGGGGGTAGACCAGGCTCCGCATATTGAGTTCGCGCGCGAGACGGTGCGCTCGTTCAACTTCCGCTACAACTGCGACGTGCTGGTGGAGCCGCAGATGAAAATCACCCAGGTTCCCAAGGTGATTGGCATCGACGGGGTGCAGAAGATGAGCAAGAGCCTGGATAATCACATTGAGATTGCCGCCACCGCCGAGGAAACCCAGAAGCGCGTGATGCAAATGGTAACCGATCCGCAGCGCCAGCGGCGCAGCGACCCCGGCAACCCGGATGTGTGCAATGTATTCTCTTTCCACAAGATTTTCTCCACGCCGGAGGAAGTGGAAATGGTCAACACCGAATGCCGCAAGGCCGGGATTGGCTGCGTGGACTGCAAGAAGATGCTGGCCAAGAATCTGAACGCCTCGCTGGCGCCTTTCCGCGCGCGGCGCGCCGAGCTGGAAAAAGACACCGACGCGGTGTGGGATGTGCTGATGGATGGGGCGAAACGCGCCCGGGTGATCGCCGAAGAGACGATGACCGATGTGCGCCAGGCGATTGGCCTGCCGTAGACGATTACAAAAAGAAAAGCAAAACCGCCCCGAAATCCGGGGCGGTTTTTTGGTTGTGTTTGGCGCAGATTATTGCTGGTTGGGCTGGTCCGCGGCGGGGGCGTCGACGACGGCCTGGCTGGCGGGCAGCGTTTCGCTGGGGACGAGGATCAGCATGATCAGATAAATGAGCACGCCGTTGCCGCCCAGGAAGAACAGCAGCACGAAGAGCAGGCGCACCAGGGTGGGGTCGATATCAAAGTAGTCGGCCAGGCCGCCGCACACACCGGCGATCATGCGTTCTTTTTGGCTGCGATAAAGTCGTTTCTTTTCCATTTTCATATTCTCCTAAACAGATTTGTTTGTGTTGTTATACGGTTTGTTCTTGGGTCTCGATGGGCATCGAAGCAGGCTGGCTGATGGCCGGAGCCGCCGGGGCGGCTGCGCCAGCGTTGCCGAGCATGACGCGCGCCAGCTCACCGAGCAGGTACGAGAAGAAGTTCAGAATGTGCAGGGACAGGGTGAGCAGCACGAAGCCCATGGTCATCATAGCGATTACTTCAGGCAGTGTGTCAATTCGCCAGAAGGTAAGATCAATATGCACATTCGGGATGAACAGCACCATCGGCGAGAAGATCATGGCCAGCGGTACGCTGAGCAGGGTAACCACGGCGGTGAAGGTGCCAATGCCGATGGGCAGTTTGATGAGCAGGTAGATGAGGCCCTTCCAGGTAACCGGGTTGCCCAGGTAGTTGATAAAGCGCTTCCAGATGCTGGCGCCAGGGATGGCCGGGCGCGACATGGGCGGCACTTTGACGCCCAGCAAGCCGATGGCGCTGATGCGCTCGAAGGCGGTGAAGCCCCAGGCTATGCCCATGACCAGCAACAGGATGGGGATGCCCACCCATACGATGATCAACGGAATGCCCAGCGCGAAGCCGGTTACCAGTAAGGTGAAATATACGATCCCCAGAGGCAGCGCCAGTAATTGGAACAGAATGCCGCCATAGGTGCGGGGTTGGATGTAAACGCCAAAAATTCTGGCGAAGATGGATTGATTTTTCATACGGACCTCGGTTATTTTTTAGTGTTGCTTTCTATTAGGGTTTACGCAGGCAGGCGCAAAAGGTTGCAAAATGGGAAAATTAAAAAAGAAAACCCTGAAACAGCTCAGGGTTTTCGGGCAGTAAGCGGTTGTGGCGGACTAATAAACTTCGGGAACAAAGGTCTGGTCGGTGATGGGCGGGCGCACATAGCCAGAGTCTTCCTGGCGTGGGGGTAGCTCAAGTTTGGGCGGCGTGAGGTCTTCGTAGGGGATTTGGGTGAGCAGGTGGTGGATGCAGTTGAGGCGGGCGCGTTTTTTATCATCGGCGTTGACCACCCACCAGGGGGCCTGCTTGATGTCGGTGTAGGTGAACATTTCGTCTTTGGCTTTGGAATATTCGACCCAGAACTCGCGTGATTTCAGGTCCATGGGGCTGAGCTTCCAGCGTTTGGTGGGGTCGTCAATGCGGGCCTGGAAGCGGCGCTCCTGTTCTTCGTCGCTGACCGAGAACCAGTACTTGATAAGGATGATGCCTGAGCGGAGCAGCATGCGCTCAAATTCCGGGCAAGAGCGGAAAAATTCCTGCACCTGCTCGGCGGTGGCGAAGCCCATCACGCGTTCCACGCCGGCGCGGTTGTACCAGGAGCGGTCGAAGAGCACCATCTCACCGGCGGCGGGCAGGTAGGGGACGTAGCGTTGAAAGTACCATTGGGTTTTCTCGCGCTCGGTGGGCACACCCAGGGCCACAACCTTGACGACGCGGGGATTGAGAGATTCGGTGATGCGCTTGATGGTGCCGCCCTTGCCGGCCGCGTCGCGGCCTTCAAAGATGACCACCACTTTTAGTCCCCTGGCTTTAATCCATTCCTGCAGCTTGACCAGCTCCAACTGCAGCTTGCCCAGCTCTTCAAGGTATTCTTTGTTGGACAGTTTGGGCTTTTTCTCCTGAACGGTTTGCGCTTCGGCTAGGTTGTTTTTCTTTTCCTATTTCTTCTTTTTGGACATAGACTCCCTCCTTAAATATCGCCAGGCGCGATGATCAGAAAAATCAGTCGATTCCCGTTTCCGGCGGTCCGCGAAGAAAGCAGTATCAGCCTTTTATGAGTGTAGCATATTTCGAGTGGCGGCGTTGGTAAATTTTTAAGTGGCAGGGCCGTCTGCGTAATTAACCCCACCCCCTACCCCTCCCCAAAATCATTTGGGGAGGGGTAAGACGCTAACTGACCATGCGCCTTATGGCCAATAGCATGGATTGGCTGTGTGGCTGTGATGAGCCATCCGCACAATTGACCCCATCCCTGAGGGTAAGCCGCTATTTAGTCCTGCGCCTTATGGCCAATAGCATGGGATTGTTATGCAGCCGAGATGAGCCGCCCGCACCACACCCGCCCCCGGCTGGGCCAGTTAAATAAAACTCCCCCGGGCAAGCCGGGGAAGCCATGTAGCTGATGAACTGGAGGGGAACTCAGCTAGCCAACGTAAGAAGGAATTGATTGTCGCGCCCGGCGAGGAAGCCCATGCGTTTGAGATAGCGGGAGTGCTTCTCTGTGGCGGCGCGGGTGGAAATGCGGCGAATGCCTTTGGAGAGGAAGAAGGCGGCATTTTTCTCGTAGAGATAGCGGCCAATTTTGAAGTCGCGATAGCCAGGGATGACAAAATCCAGCTCCACTTCCAGGGTATCTTCACCGGCAACGCGGCCGATGAACAGGCCGGCCGGCACCATGTTGCGCAGCACAAAGAAGATGATCTGCTGGTCTTCGGGTTTGAATTCGAAACCGGGGAAGTATTTTTGCAGTTCGGGCTGGTAATGGCTGAGGAATTCTTTGAAGTAATTATTCTGCGGGCGCACGTCCAGCAGTTTGAAATACTCTTTGGCAGCGCGCATTTCGTAGAGGAAATACAGGTCGATCAGCACAATGAAGAAGTTGAGCCCGGCCACCGGGTACGCGCCAATCAGCAGGCCGTAGACCGTGAAAATGGACGCGCCGATCAGGTTGATGACGCGCAGTTTGAGGATGGAGCTCATGGTGAGCGAGATGGCTACCAGCGTGGACGCGGCATAGCCGATAATTTCATATAACATTTGGGTATTCATATTTCTTTGTGAACCTTCAAAACCTTTTTTGACAATGAAAATCCGCAAAATCGAGATTCGATTGAGCGGGAGGGGGATTTTAATCGATTGTCTGACAACATGCAAGGGGGAAAATAGAAAACAGGCCAAATGGCCAGGGCGGCGCGATCAGCAGATTAGGAGGGCGGGTAAAGAGCGACCAGAACGAGATTCTGCGCGAACTGGAGGATCTGCTGGTGGGTGGGCTTGGGAGGCAGCAGGGCGCGCATCAGGCGCGGGCGGCGCTGCAGGCGGTATTCCAGGTACTGGGCAATGCGTTCAGGATCGACCATCAGCTCGGCGCGGGCGCAGAACTGGCGCCGAAGAACGCGCACCTGGGCGCGCGGGTCGGCTTGCAGGTTGCGCACCCAGTCGGTTTTGGGGCCGAAGGCGGCGGCGACATAATACACAACGTCGATTTGCTCGTACTGCAGCGGGGTAACGCGCGCTTTGCCGCTTTTGCGGCCGGTAGTGGTGAGCAGCAGCACCAGCCTGCCAATGAGCGGGCCCAGACCCAGGGCGTAGGCCAGGCGGGGCGGGTAATGGATGAGACGGCGAAATAAATAATTGAGGCGAGAGCGCGTGCTCAGCATCTTTCTATTCATCCAGCATGGGCCAATTGTCTCGGTCTAACCGGTTGGCATGTTCTTTTGCCACGCGCGCCACGCGGCGCAGCTCTTTGAGAACTTCTTTACCCAGGGATCGTTCGTAAATGACTAGCACTTTTGAGCCTTCTTCCACCAGGGTTTTATACCCCAGATGGGTTTTTCCTTCTTTGGCGATGGCGATGGTGTTGAGGAAGTCGGACTGCAGGTTTCCCAGGCGGCAGCCGACCAGTTCGGGCACGCGCGCCACGTCGATTTCATCCAGGTCAAACTGGCCCTCAGCAAGGTCTACCAGATCGGCAACATCCGGCTTGAGGATGCGGATGGAAAGGAAGGCGGCAGCCGTCTCTGATGTTTGGATGGGGACGATGCCAACGGATTCGAACAGGGCGGCGAAGCGGGTTTCAAATACACGCGCATAGATGTTTTTGGCACCTTTATTGCGCGCGTAGAGGGCGCAGAGCACGTTGGTATCGTCTTCCCGCGAACCGGCGATGAAGGTGTGACAGTTTTCCAGATCGAGCTGGTCGAGCACTTCGGGGTCAGACGGGTTGCCGCTGATGGCAACCACGTTTTCGAGCAGGCTGGCTTCTACTGCCTGGTCGCGCTCGGGCAGCAAAAAATAGAGATGCCCGGAGATTTTTTTACGCAAAGCGTTGACCATCGACCATGAGAACGTGCTATCTCCGATAACAACCACATTCAGTTTCTTTTCCAAGGAAAACCTCCCTTACTGGCTGCGGAAGCTGCGCAGCAGATAGATGAGCGGAAAGATTTCGACGCGGCCGATAAACATGTGCAACATGAGCTGAATTTTGAGAATCGGGTGCATGCCATAATAGAGCGCGTTGGGCATGGCGTTGAGTCCCACGTTACCCTGAGCCGAGAAAACGGTGAAGAGCGCGTCGAGGGCGCGGTAACCAAACAGCATGAAGAACAGCGCGCCCACCATACCGATTCCCAGGTAGAGCAGCACAAACGCCATGATCTGAATGGCGGTCTGGTCGGAGACTATGTTGTTCCCCATACGGATGGGCAGCAGAGTTCCAGGGGGGTAGAAGGGGCGGCGGATCTCACGCTGGATGAGCTTGAAAATGATTAATACACGCCACAATTTTATGCCACCTGTGGTGGAACCATAAGCCGCGCCGGTCATCATCAGAAAGATCAGTGTAAAGATCACCCGGTCGGGAAGATGCGACAATTGCAGGGTGGTTCCGGCTCCGCAAGTGGTAACGGCGCTGACTACATAGAAGAAACCATTGAGAATTTGCTCGCCAGGATTGCTGCCGGTAATGTGCAATTCCAGCAGCAGCAGCCCCGCGAAGAGCGGGATAATGACCAGCAAGGCGCGTACTTCGGGGTTGTTCCACATTTTGCGCCATTTGCCAACCATCAGCGCCTGATGCGAGCTGAAGCTGATGCCGCCGACCAACATGATGGTCATGGCGACCAGCGAAGGCGCGGCGCCATACAGACCCACGCCCACGCTGTTGGAAGAAAAGCCACCGGTGGATAACGAGGTGATGGCGTGCGTGAGAGCGTGAAAGGCAGGCACGCCCGTTGCCCACAGGCCCAGAAAGCCAACCAGCGTGTACGCCAGATAAATGAGCGTAACCGTACGACCAATATGCCACAGGTTGAAGGTGAAATCTTCAAAGCGGCCTTCGGCCTCAAACAAACCGCGCGCCGCGCGGGCCGAGTCGCCGCGCAGGAAGAGCATGAACATAACAATGCCCAGGCCGCTGACCCACTGGGTGAGCACGCGGAAGAATCCCAATGAATAGGGCAGAATGCCGGGGTCGGGGATCATGGTGAGGCCGGTATCCGACCAGCCGGAGAACGCCTCAAAAAAAGCGTCTACCGGCTGCAGGCCGAAGACGATGAAGGGAACGGCAGAGAAAAGGGAATAGAGGATCCAGCCGGCGGCCAGCGCGATGGCGGCGTGGCGCTCTTTGATCACCGGCGAGGGCAGGGATTGGCGCAGCCAGAACATGCTCACCAGGAAGACGGCCGCCATCACACCGAAGGTGAGCGCCTGCTGTTGTTCGCCTGTGAAGAGGGCAATGCCCAAGGGAATGAGCAGCAGCACGCCAAAGATCAGTAAAAAATCGGCGACCAGGCGCAGGATGGGGTGCGGCGCGGGAAGCTGGCGGATCAAGGAGGCTGTTCTCCGTTTGGCGAGAAGTTGCCCGCAGGGCGGCAGAACGCTTTCCGCACCCTGCGGATTTGGTCAGCGGATCAAAATTATTATTTTCTTCTGCCCTGGCCGTAGCCCTGGAAGCTCATCAGTACCTCTCCCATTTGTTCATTGTTGAGGATAACGGGCTGGCCAATGCATTTGGTCTGGTAATAAAGCTGGGCGACCAACTCAATTTCTTCGGCGGCGGCGAAGGCGCGCTCCATGCTGTGCCCAACGGCGATGAGGCCGTGGTTGGCGAGCAGGACGACGTTATAGTCGCCAATGGTTTTGAGAATGTTATCGGAAAGTTCCTGGGTGCCGTAGGTGGCGTAGGGGGCTACGGGCACTTTGTCGCCAGAGAAGCCCACCAGGTAATGCACGGCGGGGATTTCCCAGTTGAGGCAGGCAAAGGTGGTGGCGTAGACCTGATGGGTGTGCACCACAGCGTTGATGTTATCGCGGTGTTGTAATAAATCGAGGTGGAAGCGCCACTCGCTGGAGGGTTTGCGTTTCCCTTCAACGATATTGCCATCCAGGTCGAGGACGACGATGTCTTCGGGCTGGGTGGTGAAGTAATCCATGCCGCTGGGGGTGATGGCAACCAGGCCTTCTTCGCGGTTGAGAATGGACAGATTGCCGCCTGAGCCGGTGGTGAGGTGCGAGGTAATCAGTCTTTTACCGTAGGCTACCAGTTGTTCGCGTTCGTTTTGCAGTCGCATATTCAAGGTTCTCCATTAATAAAAAATATTAGATCAACACTGCCTGCAAGAGCAGGTCTTTCTTGCAGGGGCAGCGTGTGGCTATCTGCTGCTTATTATAAAGTGAAAATGGAAGATTGGAGGGGGCGGATAAACGTGTTAGGACTCAGATTGAGTATAATCATACACGAATATTCCAGTTCCACACAGGAGGACAGCCATGCGCGCAGTTGTACAGCGGGTAAAACAGGGTAGCGTAACCATCGATGGAGCGGTGAGGGCCAGTATTGGGCAAGGGCTGGTCATTCTGCTGGGCGTGGGGCCGGAAGACGGCCCGGAAAATGCCAGCGCGCTGGCGCGCAAGATCGCGATGATGCGCATTTTCAGCGACGAGCAAGGAAAGATGAACCTTTCGGTGCTGGATGTGCAAGGCGAGGTGATTGTGGTTTCGCAGTTCACCCTGTATGCCGACACACGCAAGGGACACCGGCCTTCGTTTGTGAAGGCGGCCCCGCCGGATCTGGCCTCTCCGCTGGTGGACCAATTCGCCGCGCTGCTGCGCGAGCAGGGCGTGCCCACCCAAACAGGTGAGTTTGGAGCCGACATGCTGGTAAAGATTGAAAATGACGGCCCGGTCACCATCTGGCTGGAGATGTAGAAGGCTTGCGACCTAAAGGTTGCGTATAACCTCCAGATTGTATACAACCCGTCTGAACAAATTTTCGTATACAATGATGAAAGTCGATTTTCTTATTTTGTTTAACCGTTTTGCTTAAGGAGAAGAAAAAATGAACGTTGCCAGTTTGTTTCAGGGTGTCTCATTGCTGGCATGGCTGGCGTTTTTCCTGTCGGTGATTTTTGTGGTGGTGCAGGCCTCGCGTGGTAAGGCAGTGAAAAACGGGCGCACCATTCTGATTGTAGTGGCGGTGGCCGCGATTGTGCTCACCACACTCAGCTCGGGAATTGTATTCGTGAACCCGCAGGAACGTGGGGTGGTGATTTCGGCGGTGGCACCCAAGGGCTACCGCGAACAGGCGCTGACCCCCGGTCTGCGCTGGATCATTCCGTTTGCCGAGTCGGTGGTGAAATACCCCATCTCGCGCCAGACGTACACCATGTCCATTGCGCCTTCAGAAGGGCAAATTTTCGGTGATGATTCGATTGAGGCGCGCACGGCTGACGGCCAAAAGGTGCTGGTTGACGCTTCGGTGATTTACCAGATCAACCCCGAGAAGGTGATTGAGGTGCACATCAACTGGCAGGACCGCTATTCCACCGACTTGGTGCGGGCGGTCTCGCGCGGAGTGATCCGCGACGCGGTTTCGCAGTTCGGCGTGGAAGATGTGTACAGCCGCCAGCGCGCCGCGCTGACGCAGATGATTAGCGACGAGATGGCCAAGAGCCTGGATGATAATGGGCTGACGCTGGTGGATTTTGTGCTGCGCAATATCAGCTTCTCGGATGAGTACGCGGCTTCGGTGGAGCAGAAGCAGATCGCCGAGCAGCAGGCGCAGCAGGCCAAGTTTGTGGTTGAGCAGCGGAAGCAAGAGGCCGAGCAGGCGCGCCAGGTGGCGCAGGGTAAAGCTGACGCATCGGTGATCGCGGCGCAGGGTGACGCGGAAGCGCGCATTATTCAAGCCAAGGCCGAAGCCGAGGCGCTGGAGCTGATTGCCGCGGCGCTGGCAGATAACCCCGATCTGCTGACCTACCAGTATATCAACCAGATCACACCCAATGTAGAAGTGATGTTGCTGCCGAGTAATTCTCCGTTCGTGTTCCCGCTGCCCACCATGGGCCCGCAGGAACCGGCGGCGTCGCCCACCCCGGCGCCGGCAGAGTAAGCGAAAATTGAAGTCAGCCTCCCTCAGAACCGAGGGAGGCTTTTTTTACCCCACCCCGAACCATCCCCAAAATGCTGGAACCCCATCCCCGCTGCTGCGCCGCGACCCTTCCCCGCAAAGCAGGGAAGGGTGGAAGAGAACCCTTTCGCCTGGTTTGCCGGTTGGAATATCCCTTAAAAAGTGGACACGGTTAATGTCCAGAAAGAAGTTCGAACTCGATAGGGCTGAGATAGCCCAAAGATGAATGTAGCCTTTGGCGATTGTACCAAACCTCGATGTATTCGAAGAT